>CAZLGW010000011.1:0-144657 GCA_964559125.1 uncultured Cytophagales bacterium | reverse complement strand
TATCAAAACCTCCTAAGGGTATCAAAACGTACTGCTACAAGGGAGTTGCAAGAGTTGATCGAAGAGGGATGGATTGATAAAATGGGTACAACGGGAAAAGGCACCGCCTATGTATTTCGGCGCAGAGAAGTATCAGGGCCTTAAAGGGGCCAAAGGGGCCACAAAGGGGCCATTTTTATATAAGCAACTAATTAGCAAGTGTTTAGGATGGCCCCATTGAGTTAGATATCAATAATGATCCATAGTCTATTGTAAATGCTGGATACCACCGACTAGGCTTAAACAACCTATATATAAGCACGATCTCCCTCTCAAACCAATACCTGTATGCGCGTATTCAAATACCTCCATCCCAGAAGAATCGATGTACTCGCCAATCACACAATCCGCTTTACCCCTCCTTTAGAACTCAATGATCCGTTTGAACAATAAAGGAGTTATACGTTATTTTATGAGCCAATTGCAACAATTTTTATCGGTTATCCTCTTAGGCTGCTTAACAATTTCCTGCAACTCGCAAACCGAGACAAAAATGATAAAGAAACATATTAAAATTGATGACAAGGTAATAGAAACACGTGACCCGATGAAGGTAATTGATCCATTATGGTGGACAGTAAGCATATATGACTCTAAAGAGAAGTATGAAAAGGACTTAGAGTCATTCTCTTTTCATCAACGAGCCGTCTTCGCAATGATGTGGTACATGGCCGAAGTTAATAATGGTGGACATGCTCAATTCTACTCCAATTCGACGGGTATTGTTTGGGAGGATGCTATGGACGGCTTTGAGCTGATCGGGCTAATGGAGGGAAAGGAAATTGTTGAAGAATCGTCTAACCGGTTTAAAACTAGACCGAGTTTCGATAGAGAAGAGAGAGAAAATGCTCTGGATAAACTAGATGAGGACTTTGAGGATCTTGATTCCCGGTTTTACAAATTGGACAGCACAGTAAATATTACAGAAAAAATAGCAGACTACATTCTTCGAAACAAGACAGCTTTTTACTTCGACGGAGATGTCACAATACCAGAGTAGATGAGAGTTCACATCACAAAATGGTATTTATCGAACACCCACTATGATGGATATATTCTCCCATAATCACCTGGAAATGAAAGAGAAAGGATATTTAATTTACAAAAAATAGGATTTTCTCCCGAAAACCCTATTCGTGCGCCCGAAGGGATTCGAACCCCTATCGATGGTACCGGAAACCATAATTCTATCCATTGAACTACGGGCGCGTTACGGGGTGCAAATATAGGATGTTAATCGTTTCAAAAAAAGCCGGAAACGAAAATAAAATACGCTATATGCCCGTATACTTAAGCTTTTTCAATAGCTCCCAGTCCTCCGTGTCTGCCAGGTACATGAAACAATGTAAAAGGCCGTTGGTGTTGGTAATCAGCTTGTATCCTTCTTCGAAAGGGACTACATAGGTGAAGATCTTCTCATTTTCAGACGCCTCTCCCCGGCGCTGCAGGTGCAGCGACCGGATCTCTGACGGCGATAACTCAAGCTCGGTGTAAAACAGGTACATCGCCTCATCGCTCGTCCCCGTAGAAGGAAAAAGAAGCCTGCCCGGATTGAGATGCACCAGCCGGCTGCGATCTATCGCGATGCCCGTTTCTTCGTAAACTTCCCTGACAGCCACCACATAAGGATCCGGCTCGTCGTCCAGCATCCCGGCAGGGTGCTCGAAAGTAAGCGAACCGTCACAAATCCGTCTCTGCCGCACTAATACCAGGTATTTCTGCCCTGTTTCACTGTCTATCAGGCAGACCAGCACGCAAACTACCTCTCCTTTTATGAAACAGAGCGGAAGAAGACTTTCTCCCTCAGGACTTACCGCATCAACGTTGACCAGGCCAAAAAGCAGCGAACCGTCGGAACGATATTTGGCAAAGAGTTCTTCTATGCTTCTTACCTCATTTCCGTTCTGTTCTAACCGACCCTTCCAAAGATTAATTTTATAGGCATCAAGGAGACTACGCGGCATCCGGGATTAATTCTGTATATGAAACGACAATGCCGCAAAAGGCATGCCATATTGATTGACAAACCGCTTTTGTCCGTTATTGAGCGGATCCTGCGTACTAAAAACTACGTTCACAAGCTGATATCCTACCTTAATACCGATCTCCTGGTTAATCCATAGCCGCATATATACCTCGCTGTTCCCGGAACTCTTCTTCGTGGCAATCGGCAGCAAACCGGCCATTTGCGGGTAGGCCGTCACAAGCTGGTTGTGGAATTTGCGGATCGAGTCGGTAGCATTCTGCAGATCTGCTATCTTATAAAGCACATTCGATGTCTTCCCGGCCGACAGGTTGAGCAGGTCGACATTCGCCCCGAATTCTATATGATCAAAGTTAAAGTTTAGCGTCACCCCAAAAGCAGCGTTATACACCGCTATCTGTTTCAGGCTTATCTCATCCTCCTCCTTTGGATTTCCGATCGTTTTCAAAACCGGGTTTCCGCCGATAATATTACCTGAAAACCGTCCCGTCCAGCCGATACTCACGTACTTGAAACTACCGAAGCTCAGGTTTTGGTAATAGTTGAGCGACGGGGTGAAGATATCCGGGGCAAAGCCGGTTCCGACATCAATGCCATAATTAACCCTCGATATCCTTTGCGCATGACTGCCTGTTACTGTCGCAAAAATCAAAAGAACAACAAACAAAAAAAGTGATTTCATTCTCGTGTTTAATCTTCCTAAGCCTCAAAGTTATCCAAATACCGTCATAAATCTATGACAACGTTGCGTATTTCACCTTTTAGATAGTATATAATAATTACCTACTTTTTAATAATTACAGCTCCCAAGGGCGGCAAATCTACTTGTACCGAAGCTTCCTTTCCGTGCCACGCCACATCTTCCGATCTCAGCAAAGATTCACCGGTAACACCACTTCCGAAGTATTCACCCCGGTCACTGTTGAAAATTTCATTCCACTCTCCCCCGGCCGGTACCCCTACCCGGTACTTTTCCCTCGGAACGGGGGTCAGGTTAAGCACTATGATCAGGTCGTCGGCAGGATTCCCGCTTTTCCTGGAATACACCAGCACCGAATTTTCGCGGTCCTGGGTATCTATCCATTCAAAGCCGTCAGGCGAGAAACTCCTTTCATATAATGCCGGTTCCGACCTGTAAAGGCGGTTAAGCGCTTTGACGCACTCCCTAACACCCTTGTTGCCATCATATTCCAGCAGGTGCCAGTCCAGGCTGTTTTCAAAGTTCCATTCGCCAAATTGCCCGAATTCCCCGCCCATAAACATCAGCTTAGTGCCCGGATGCGTAAACATATAGGTAAAAAGCAGCCGCAGGTTGGCAAATTTCTGCCAGTTATCTCCCGGCATCTTCTCTATCAGAGATTTCTTCCCGTATACCACTTCGTCGTGCGACAACGGAAGCATGAAGTTCTCTGAAAAAGCATATACGAGACTGAAAGTCAGCTGGTCCTGGTGCCATTTCCTGAACGCAGGATCTTTCTCGAAATATTTGAGAGAATCGTTCATCCAGCCCATCATCCACTTCATACCAAAACCCAGCCCTCCCACATAGGTAGGTCTCGATACACCCGGGAAAGCGGTCGACTCTTCGGCTATGGTCTGCACATCGGGGAAAGCAGAATATACGGCGGTATTCATTTCCCGCAGGAAAGAGATCGCTTCCAGATTTTCACGGCCTCCGTAGCGGTTGGGGATCCATTCTCCTTCATTGCGGGAATAATCCAGGTACAGCATCGAGGCAACCGCATCTACACGCAGACCGTCGACATGGTAACGATCCAGCCAGAACAGTGCGTTGCTGATCAGGAAAGAGCAGACCTCATACCGCCCGTAGTTGAAAATATAGCTTTTCCAGTCGGGATGATACCCCAGTCTCGGGTCTTCATGCTCATACAGTGCGGTCCCGTCAAACCGGTAGAGCCCGTGTGAATCTCCCGGGAAATGACTCGGTACCCAATCCAGGAAAACCCCTATACCGGCCTTGTGGAGCTCCTCAATAAGATACATAAGTTCCTGCGGGGTGCCGTTGCGCGACGAGCAGGAGAAGTATCCCGTGATCTGGTACCCCCAGGAAGGCGGGTACGGATGCTCCATCACCGGCATGAACTCCACGTGGGTATACCCCATTTCCTTTACATAGGGCACAAGATGCGCCGCTATCTCCTTCCAGGTAAGATGGCGGTCAGGGTTGGACGGGTCCCGGTTCCATGAATCAAGGTGTACTTCGTAAACAGATATCGGGGCATTCAGCGCATTCTTTTCCGCCCTTGTCTGCATCCATTCGGTGTCGTGCCATTCGTAGAAAGTGTCGCGCACTATAGACGCCGTGCGGGGTGCCACCTCTGTCCAGAAAGCAAAGGGATCGGACTTTTCAAGATGCTCTCCTGTACCCGACACCAGGAAATATTTATAAACCTCGTTGTTGCCCACATCAGGAATCCACGTCTCCCAGATACCCGACCCGTCCCACCGGACTTTCATTGGGCAGGAGCCGTTATTCCATCCATTGAAGTTACCTATCACCGATACATACCCGGCATTGGGCGCCCATACGGCAAAATAAGTCCCGATCTTACCGTTATGCTCCATTACATGCGCACCCAGCTTCTCATACAACTTGTAATGCTTACCCTCTCTGAAGAGGTGTATATCCATATCGGTAAACCGGCTGATATGGCCGTCGGCCGGTGCAGCACCAGGCTCTGTGTTGCCCGCTGCCTGAGATTCAATGGAGGTAGACTTCTTTTTACTCATAGTGGTTTGATTTGAAATATCGGTTGCGGGTAATTTTTCTTCCAAATATCATTTTCTGCCGGCATCGGAAATCGCATCGGCTGCTTCTCCGATCTTCTGGGGAGAGGGCGCATTCCTGCTATGATACCTGCCGTCGGGCCTGATGATATAGTAGGTGCCCGGGATAGCAGGAGTCCGCACCCCGAGCTGCATCACCTGCCCTGCATCCAGGAATAAGTGGGTACCTTCCAGCTTATGCCGTACCGCGTATTGCTTCCAGAGCGTCCGTTCCCCCTCGTTAAGCTCCCGGTCTGTAGATTGGGGCCTTTCGGGATCGGCAACATGCAGGTAAAGGAACAATACGTTTGCGGGTAGCTGCTGCCTCAGGAAGCCGGCACTCTCCATGTCGTCGCGGCTGAAGTCGTTATAGACGTCCCAGTTGATCACGTAAATGGTACGCCCCTGGTAAAGCTTCAGCGTCTCATCCAGCCAGCTACGGCCGTTCTGGGTACTCTCGGCCATCAGGATTCCCGGCGCCACTTCCACAGGCGCCTTGCCCAGCGTGGTGCTAAGAGCTTTTTTAATGGCGCTGCTGTCCTTTACATCCATCCGGTATAACTCGTCGAGCGATAATTTCAGACTCTGGTTATACATTCCTTTCCTGATATGCTCATAAAGGTTCTTTTTCTCCGACAGGAAATATCGGTAAAAATCCTCGACAAAAGATGCCGCTATGAGGAACTCGAGCGCCGGACCTTCGTAAGCGTCCCTCAGCAATGACGCCGATCTTTCAAAGTTAGCAATGGTAGTCAGCTTCTCCCCTCCCCTTTTATAAACACCGCTCAGGAAATCCAGCTCCTGTTTATCCACATTTTTCTTTTCAATGATCAGCTTCAGCTTATCTTCTTCACTTTGCGAAAGATCAGGCACATACTGTCTGACCAGGACTGCAATCCTATCTACCGGGAGAGACCCGGAATTTCTCCTGGCCGCCGGGGCTTTCACAGCGCTGTTTCTCATCGCATATTCCCTGAATCGGTTGGCCCTGAGCACTTTCTGGTAAGTAAGAGGCGAGGTTGCAAAGCGCTTTACATCCATATCGTCTCCCGCGCTCAGCTCATTGAAGTTATCCAGTGAATATTCCATCAGGAACGTAGCGCTCTCATCTTCTATCAGGGAGTTGACCCATTCGGTAAGCTCGCCCGACTGCCTGCCCTCGTTGAGAAGATAAGCCAGTGCCCGCTGGCGAAGGTTGGCCCTCTGCAGGAGGCTCTGTTTGGCAGACGCCAGTCCCTGGTTCATGAATATCTGCCGGAAATTGCTCCCCAACGATTTGTTGGATTCCAAAAGCCGGCTTTCCTGTTCCAGGAAATAAGGATACAGGTTGTTGGCGCCGGCATTCACGCCTTTAAAGCTGAATAATCTCGACGTTTTAAACATCGAATCGGCGTCGAATGTGATCTCTACCTCGCCGCTTTTTGCCAGGAAAGTGGTAAATACCTTTCCGCCGTAATCCAGGTAAATCTCCTCCGAAGCCGCCGCCAGCGGCAGGGATGCGCGGAAGCTGCCGTCGGGCTGCAGAGCCGCATTTACCGACAGCTCGCTTGACGGGGCCAGTATGTTATTCCTGGAAAATGTGATACCCGGTGCCTCCCGGTACAGCCGGCCGCTCAGGTTCAGCAATTTCCCCTTAATGATCACAGAATCCTGCTGGGCATAGACCGGCCGCAGGGCAAAAACGGTCAGCAGTAATGAGAAAATAAAATGGTTCATAGATGCTGGTTTGCAACCAAGTTAAAGAGAAATATTGAAACTGGTCTGAATACTGACGGGAAATATACTATACTACTCGTTCTTATCCATGCTCCAACCCCGGGTCATCCCGGTCTTCATATGCAACTTTTATACCATGATAATACAATTGCTCCTGGTAATCTTTCCTCAGCGGGAATCCTTCCCAATCGGCAGGCATAAGGATACGCCTCATATCGGGATGTCCCTCAAAACTGATCCCGAACAGGTCGTATATCTCCCGCTCATGCCAGTCGGCCGTGCGCCAGATATCGCTCACGGTCGGAACCACGGGTAATTGATCCGGTCCGGGCAGTCGCTCTATCGTCACTTTGATAACCAGGCTATGTCCCAGCGGTATAGAATTCAAATGGTAGATCACCTCCATTGTTCCCTTCTCCGGCCCGTTATCGATACCGGTCATGCAGGCCAGGTAGTCAAAAAAGAGCTCCTGATTTTCAAAAAGAAAACGGCACACTGAGGCTATTTCTCCGGCCGACACCTCTATATAAGGCTGAATAGCGGCTTCGTCGGCGGCAATTACAATTTCTTCGCCAAACTCTTCTGCAAGGGACGATACGATCTCACCAAATTGCATATTCTGATCTGTTAAACAGGATGGCCTTCATTTTCTACCTCGAGCGCCAGCTTAGGCGCAAAAGGCCGGTCTTTTCTTATTTTCTCCTGGAGCTTCAGGAATCCCCCGATAAGCGCCTCGGGCCTGGGCGGGCACCCCGGCACATATACATCGACTGGAATAATACGATCGACCCCTTTGACCACATGATAGCCGTGCTCCCAGTAAGGCCCGCCGCAATTCGAGCAGCTTCCCATGGAAATGACATACCTAGGCTCAGGCATCTGCTCGTACAACCTCCTCACGCGGTCGGCCATTTTAAAGGTGACAGTTCCTGCCACAATCATCACATCCGATTGCCTCGGCGACGGACGCGGAAAAACCCCGAACCGCTCCAGGTCGAAATGAGAAGCATATGCACCCATCATTTCTATGGCGCAGCAGGCCAGACCAAAACCCATCGGCCAGAGAGAAGACAACCTGGCCCAGTTAACCAGGTCTTCGGCGGTAGTGAGTATTATTCCTCCGTCGCCGGTTTTTATACGCTCGACCATATCACAAAAAATAAACCCGGTTTAATCATCCTGCTTCCTGCCTGCGGGCTTGCTTTCTTTCTGCCGGGCATTAAACTGCTCATACAGCTCCATCGGGACAGGCGACCTGACGCTTAAAACCGGAACACGCGGCACTACCCAATCCAGGTAGCCCTTTTTCCAGGCATAAGCAAGGCCAACGACCAGGATCAGCACAAATACAGTCATCTCTGCCATTGCAAACCATCCCCACAAACCTCCGGTTACCGCTATCAGCTCCCGGTCGCCGAAAACCACCGACCAGGGAAAAATAAACAGCAACTCTACCTCGAAAAGCACAAATACCAGGGCCACTACGTAAAACCGCATGGTAAACTGTACGTTGGCATTTCCCTGCGGATCTTCCCCCGACTCGTAGGTTGTCAGTTTCTCGTCGTTCGGATTTTTTACCCGCAGCAACGCTGAAATCCCCAGGACTACCGAAATGAGGACGGTAGCCCCTACCAGGAAAAGGAAAATCTGGCCGAAATCTGAGATCAATGTGCTAATCAGTTTTTATGGTTACCGGTCGCCCTGCATTCCGATGTTTTGAAAACAGGAGCTAAACTTATCTACGAAGTTAAGGCAAAGTAGCAACATCTGAAAACAGAAATTGAATCCGCAGTCCTCCGGGGCACATTTCAATACGGCAGCTATCGAGAGAAGGACACATCACTATCAATCAGACAAAATTGGACCTCAAGAATGAGTATCCGCAGCCTTAACAACGGATCATTACTGCACAGAGGTGATACTCAGGGGTTATGCAGGTTTAAAATGTACAGATTTTTATACGTAGAAAACAACACAAACTCCTGTATTATCTATCTTTGACAACCGGTACCGGACCTTTCTGTACCGGGAGCTGAAACGGACTTAATGTTGCTACTGATTTGAAAAGCATGGAACAGGAAAAGGACTCCCTATTGCTGGAGGCGTTTCGGTCGGGAGATGCAGCGGCATTCAGTAGCATTTACCGGAAATACTGGTACCCGATGTACCGGGTGGTATACCGGAAAACAGGCCGGAAGGAAATTGCCGAAGAAATTGTCCAGGACATTTTTACCAGGCTGTGGAGAGAAAGAAAAGCGCTCGCTATTACCGATCTCAACCGGTACCTGTTTTCGGCAGTACGTTACGAAACGATCGATTATTACAGGTCCCGTATCCTGCTCGACGACTTCGATGAGTGCCTGGAAGATCTGAGCCTGAGGGAAGATACAACTACGGAAGAGACCATATTCTTCAACGACCTCCTGGAAACTATCGACAAGGGGTTGGAGGATCTACCGGAAAAATCGAAAGAGATATTTCGTCTCAGCCGCTTTCACCACTGGCCGGTATCAAAAATTGCCGCTCATTTCAAACTCTCCGAAAAAGCGGTTGAATATCATCTGAGCAAAGCTTTAAGGTACTTGCGCGTTTACCTGAGCGATACGCTGATCCTGGCGATATGGTTAGGCCTGAAGTAGAAGCCTCCGGCCGCTTGATATTTGGACATATCAAAGAATATTCACAGATAACAACTATTATAATATAAATTTTTAAATGTTTTCCTATCTACATTAGGGATCAGACCCAAATTTGCGGCTTTAATATTGCCGGGGTATATAAATTGTTCCCTAAGGGAAGGACAGACCGAAACAGTCGGATGGATAAAAAACAGGTACATGAATTGTTGCGTCGCTACGTAAGGGGAGAATGCGACGATGATGAACAGCGGAAGATTCATCAATGGTACGACCGTTTACACAAAGGGGATGATATACGGCTATCAGATGAGGAGAAGATGCTGCTGGAGGATAAGTTATGGAACAATATCCGGACCGACCTGCAGTCCGGGGAGCTTTTTCCGGAAAGAAAAAGCCGGAGACCGACGCTTGCCTGGCTTTATACAGGAGCTGCGGCGATGCTGCTGATAGGCGTGGGTTTGGCCTGGAACTTTTACCGGCCGGAAAAGCCGGTGGAACAGCGCAATACGGTTTCGATGAAACTGCCCGACCGGATACAAAAAATGAATGACGGCAATGAGCCTGTCAAGGTACTGCTCGGAGACGGCAGCCAGGTGACACTTTTGCCCGGCAGTACACTGGACTACCCGGAGCGGTTCCAGGCAGAAAAAAGAGAGGTCATGCTCACCGGCGGCGCTTTTTTTGAAATCGCCCCTGATCCCGAACGCCCCTTCCTGGTCCACAACGGCAAGCTCGTCACGCAGGTATTGGGTACCAGTTTCTGGATCAGGACTCATCAGAAAAACAAATCATTGGAAGTGGAAGTCGTAAGCGGGAAGGTATCGGTATTTGAAAGCACCGGCGAAGACAAAAACCCGGAGAATACGTTGCCTAAAACTCAGAGCGGCGTAGTGCTTACACCCAACCAGCGGGTCACCTATTACCCCGAAAACGGCCATCTGCTGACCGGCGTGGTGGAAGTACCGGTCGCCATTCAGGCGCCTGCTGCTATCGAGATGATTTTCGATAATGACAAGATAAGGGACATAGCTCCTCTCCTATTTAAAAAATTCGGAATAGAGATCGTATTGTCCCACGAGGGATTGGAGGAATGTACTTTTACCGGCGATATCAACGGATTGGCGCTTTACGATGCGCTCGAACTGGTTTGTAAGTCTGTAGGGGCCCGGTATGAAACAAAAGGTACTCGTATATTAATAAGCGGTATTGGCTGCGAATGAGAAAATCCGCAGAAAACGCCCTGTAAAAAACAACTAAAAAGTCAAGCCTATGTAGACACAAATACAGGAGATCGAGAAAAAACAGCGCCGGGAGGTCTCTCACCACCACCCCGGCGCCTCAAAAGCTGCCGCGTTTTATCGTTCATCCTTGCCCGGTGAACAAGCGGTAGCAATGGATCCTATTTTTTGGCAAAAACAGAAACATCTAAAATTATGGAAAAAAAGAAAGCAAAAAGGTGCTCACACCTCTTCATGCTGATGAAAATTTCACTGACACAGTTTATTATTCTCGTGATTTTCACCGTTACAGCGGTGGCAAGCGGGACATCCGCGCAGGAATTGCTGGCCAGGAGCGTCACGCTCAATGTCGAAAGGACCGAACTCAGGAGCATCCTGACCTTACTCGAAAAGCAGGCAGATATTAAATTTGCCTTCAGCCAGAAGACCATCAGGGCGCACCGGCGGGTATCGCTTCATGTAAGCGGTAAGTCTCTTTCCGAAACCCTCGACATGCTGCTGAATCCTCTCGAAATCTCCTACCAGGTACTTTCCGGAAGGATATTGCTTACACCAAAGGCCGTCGAAGAGAAGCAGTCCTTCCTCGAAGGCCTGAAAGTACCCGCAGGACGGTCTGCAGTGTTTGCCCGGGAAATCCGCGGATCGGTATCGGATGAAAGCGGAGAAGGATTACCTGGTGTAAGTATTATCGTCAAGGGAACCCAGCAGGGGACCGTCACGGATGCAAACGGGAGCTTTGCCCTGTCCGTCGCCGACGGCGACGTAACACTGGTCTTCTCCTTTGTGGGGTATGTAAGCCAGGAGGTGTCCGTAACCAACCAATCTGTCATCGACATCCGGATGGAATCCGACACCAAAGCCCTCGATGAACTCGTGGTAGTGGGTTATGGTACCATGAAAAAAAGTGACCTTACCGGCTCTGTTGTGAGAGTAAACATGCAGGAAAGGCAAAACCAGGCCAACGTCAACATCATGCAGGCGCTGACCGGGGCCGCTCCCGGGGTTAACATCGAAAACAGGGGTGGGGCCAGTGCTGAACCTTCTTTCTCGATCCGCGGACAAAACTCCCTTTCGGCTTCCAACAGCCCGCTTATCGTAATCGATGATATCATCTATAACGGATCGCTGGCAGATATCAATGTCAACGATGTGGAGACAATCGATGTTCTGAAAGATGCAAGTGCAGTTTCTGTATACGGCTCACGTTCAGCCAACGGTGTGATTATTATCACCACGAAAAGTGGAAAAACCGACAAGCCTTCCATTTCCTTTAATACCTATCATGGTTTTCAGAGCATGACCAACAACCCGATGCGGGTCATGAACGGAGAAGAGTTTGCCGTCCGTTTGGTGGACTACACACACCAAGACCAGGTCTACCGCTGGTACGCCACCAATCCGACCAGCGCTGAAGGCAGGCCCGTAAGGCCCGACGTAACCAACCGCGATCTGGTGGCTTCCTACCTGCTTACCCAGGAAGAAAGAGACAATTATCTGGCCCGCAGAGAGGTTGACTGGGTGGATGCCGTAATAAGAAGGGCGCCTATCCGCAACTACGATCTGAACATGTCGGGCAAAAGTGGTGGAAAGCTGAACTACTTCGTTTCAGGCTCCTATACCGATGTTGACGGCATACAGGTCAACGACCAGTTCAAACGCCTGACACTTAGAACTAACCTCGAAAGCAACGTCAACAGCTGGCTGAAACTGACTTTCAACTCAGCCTATGCTTACACTGATGAATCGGGTATCCCGGCATCGCTTGCCAACGCCCGCGTAGCCAGTCCGCTTGCCAACAACTATATCGGACAGCCCAACTACGATATTTACCTGGGTGGAGAACTCTTCCAGCCTTATCCGCTGGTGTATACCTACATCAATAACTCGGACAAGACTAATCAACTCCAGATGACCGGAAGGGCCAAAATCGATGTACCCTGGATACCGGGTCTGTCCTACGACCTCAATTTCAACAACCGGTTTGCCTTCGGCAACAACAACACCTACCATAATTACAATACTCCTCAGGGTGTTTCCAACAGGGGGTTGGCCACTAAAAACCCGACCCAGAATAAGGACTGGATCCTCAATAACATTGTCAACTACACCCGCTCGTTTGACAAGCATAACATAAATCTTACTTTGCTGTATACCCGCGAGGAAAGGGCAGGTAGCGCCTCTACGCTAACGGCACAGGGTTTTGACAACGAGGTGTTGGGATATAACAACATGGGCCTTGCCACTATCGCCCGTGTAGAAAGCAGCGCCTGGGATGAAAGCAGTATAGGTCTGATGGCAAGGTTGAATTATTCGTTCAATTCGCGGTATATCCTCACCGGGACTTTCCGTCGGGACGGTTATTCAGGCTTTGGAGCCAACAACAAATGGGCTAATTTCCCCTCGTTATCGGCAGCCTGGGTATTTTCCGAAGAAGCGGCTCTTAGCGGAGCAGGCAATTACTACGGCAAGCTGAGAGTTTCCTATGGTGTAAACGGAAACCAGGGAATAGGCCGGTATTCCAGCCTTTCGCGTATGGGCACCCGCTACTATGTGTACGGTGAATCACCAGCGGTAGGACTCTTCCCTTCTACACTTGGCAACTCCAACCTGAGCTGGGAAACCACGGGATCTTTTAACCTCGGCGTAGACTACGGATTCTTAAATAACCGCATTACCGGTGCTGTGGACCTTTACACCTCTCAAACCCGTGACGTACTAGTCCGCAGGCAGCTTCCAAGAGCATCCGGCTATCCTGATGTATGGGCCAATATCGGTGGGGTACAAAACAAGGGTATCGACCTGCTGGTCAATTCTAAAAATATGACAGGCGACCTGAAATGGGAAACTGCATTTGTCTTTTCGCTCAACCGCAGCAAGATCACCAAGCTATATGGCAATGGCAATGATGCGGATCCCGGTAACGGGTGGTTTGTTGGTGAGCCTATTTCATCCATCTACGATTACAGGATGTCGGGCGGCGTGTGGACCGAGCAGGAATTCTTCAATAAGCAGATCCCCTATGCCGGCTGGTTCCCGGGGCAGTTCCGCTACGACGACCTGAACGGCGACAACCAGATCACACCCGATGCTGACCGTACCGTAATAGGCTACCGCGAGCCTAACTATCGTTTCGCAATCACCAATACGCTGTCGTACAGAGGATTTTCACTAAGTGTCATGTTCAACTCGATACAAGGCGGAAACGGGTATTACATGGCAGACAATGCCGACAATATCAACCCGCGCTACTACATGCCGCAGCGGATGAACAACTCCCTGATCAATGCCTACTGGCGTCCGGATGCACCTACTGAAAATACAACAGGGATCTACAACAACCCGCCTCGCCAGAGCGGTATTTACCAGAGCCGCAGTTTTGTAAGGCTGCAGGACGTATCGCTCAGCTATGCATTGAGCTCTTCGATGCTCCAAACATTGAAGCTATCCAATTGCAGCTTCTATGTATCTGCCAAGAACCCGTATGTATGGACGAAATGGCAGGGATGGGATCCCGAAACCGGCATAAGCGATGTTCCGCTGATGAGAAACTTCGTAGGAGGCGTCCGCTTTAGTTTTTAGTGTTGATAATCACAGAAAATCATGAATAACTCTAAACTCATGAAATACACAGGAATTTCCTTTAAAAAAATAGCTGCAGGCCTGGCGATGTGCTCGGTGATGTGCCTTTCTGCCTGCAATGACGATATCCTGACAGAAACCCCAAAGGATTTTCTGTCTCCCGACAACGCCTACCTGACTGAACAGGGAGCCTTACAGGGTATCACCGCCCTTCATGACAGGGTCAGGGCAGCTTACTACTCTTTCGGAGAGTTCGGTACCATGAACTGGCAGTCGCACGGCAGCGACGTGGGTTATGTAGGGGAAAACCCGGCAAGGTCGGTTGCCTACCTGAACAGCTACGAAGATGCTACGCCGATTACCAGGTATGTAGTAGATACCTGGAATACCGGTTTTCAGATTATTCAATGGGCCAACGTTTTGATCGAAAAGGTAGGCCTGGCCGATCCTTCGGTTTTTAAGGACGGTGAGGCCGGCAAGAATCTTTACATAGCCGAAGGAAGATTTTTCAGGGCATTTGCCTACCGGTACCTGGTTTCTTCTTACGGCGATATTCCCTTGCTGAGCAGTCCTGTAAATTCAGCAAAGGCAGACTTTACAAGAGATCCTGTCGCTTCCATCCATGAGCTGATGGCAGAGGACTTCAAATTTGCCTCTGAACACCTTCCGGATCGCGGGAGGGAAGCGGCGCCCGGTCGTATCACCAAAGGCCCTGCCCTTCACTACCTTGGGGAAGTCTACCTGGAACAAAAGAAACCCGATCTTGCAGTAGAAGCATTGACAAGGCTGATCAATAGCGCAGGCTATGACCTGATGACGCAGCGTTTCGGTACCCGTTTGGGCAATGACATCTTCGGATCAGGCGATGCTTATTACGATCTTTTCGGTTATCAAAACCATAATCTTAACGAAAACAAGGAAGCGATGTGGGTCATCCAGTGCGAACCGGATATCCAGGGAGGGGGAAGAGTTGCAACTGCCTATATCTTCGGCCCGAGGTATTTCGATATAGGCCTTACTCCAGATGGGAAGCAGGCTTACCTGGGTACGATTTTCAACGGCGTTCACACCGGCTACTCCGATATCCTGAGCCGTGGAACAGCGAACGTAAGAGGAACCAACCTGGTCTATTACAATGTCTGGAAGGACAACTGGAATATCGATATGCGCAATGCACCCCACAATATCATCCGTGACTTCTACTATGATAATCCGGCTTCGGAGTATCATAATAAGAAAATCGATTTCAGCCTGTACAACCCTGCCAGGCCTAACCTGATGCTGGATACTACCAAAAACCTGTTTCCGGTTCATACCAAATTCCTGGATCCTAAAAACTATTTCCTCGAGCCCAACCGCGCCGGTGGCGGAACAACCCATAAAGACTTTTATGCGCTCCGCTTTGCCGAAACTCTGCTCCTGCGTGCCGAGGCCTACCTGGCCGCCAACCAGAAAGACCTGGCGCTCCAGGATGTGAACCGGGTAAGGGCCCGTTCCAAAGCTACCCCTGCCACGGTTGATCAGCTTGATATAGACTATGTTCTCGACGAACGGGTACGGGAACTGTACGGCGAGGAATGGCGGCTCGTCACCTTGCGCCGTGTAGGCAAGCTGCTGGAAAGGACGCTTAAGTACAACGACAACCCGATGATCCCCGGAGCTAATATGAAGCCTCATAACGTGCTCTGGCCGATCCCTCAGGCACAGATTGACCTGAATATTGACGCGCCGTTTGCACAGAATCCGGGTTATAATTAACATTTAATTGCTGAATGGTTGAAAATCAGGCCATTTGACAATTTGTATAAAACAGGAAGAAGCAAAAGTCCCGGATCCGATTCTTTACAGAACAGGATCCGGGACTTTTACTTTGTTCACCGGGCCCCCAGATTGTACGATGGCTAAAGGTAGCAGCTCATCGGATAGGTATATCGGCAGCATAAGTGTGCTTATTAAATTGCATTAGTGCAACCAGTTTAAATCCGGGAGAAGAAAATGAAAATCACCTTACACCCTAGTAAAGGCTTGCTATGCCTGATCTTAACCCTTAATTTATTTTCCGGTTTGCCTCTATGGAGCCAGACACGCACTAAGATCCCTCATGTCGTATTTCTGATTTCCGACGATCCGATCAACTACAGCGCGGAGATCACCATACCACCGTTTGCAGACAGTTTGCAGAAGTCGGGGTTATTTAAAACTACCGTACTAAAAGGACATGGCAAACATGAAAGCTATAGATTTGAGGGGTTGGAAGTCATAGAAAAGGCTGACGTATTAGTTATCTTCTTTCGACGCACGGCGCTGTCTCATCAGCAGATGGACCAGATTAAATCCTATATCAGATCCGGAAAGTCCGTGGTCGGGATCAGGTCTGCCGATCATGGGTTTTCAGTAAGAGGGAAGCTGGCTGTAGAGGGACATGAAGGCTGGTGGGGCTTTGTCCCCGATATACTCGGGCACGAATACAAGGGTCATGACTTAGATGAACTGGGAACCGTAATTACCCTGAACACTCCAAATGGCGGGCACCCTATATTACAGGGAATTTCAATAACAAAAGAGTGGAAGAGCCAGGGGGGCACCTACCGGGTAAGCCCCCTGATCGATCCGGAATCCGTCGTTCTTTTAGAAGGTAGCAACCCCAATCTAAAGGAGCCTGTAGCCTGGACAAGGATAAATGACTACGGAGGGAAGGTTTTCTACACTTCGTTAGGTCATCCCACTGATTTCACTGAACAACGGTTCAGGTTGTTGTTTGTAAACGCCCTGAAATGGGCCGGGAATTGAGTATAGAGATCGGATAGCGGCTAAAGGAGTTCATCGGATGGGTATATCGGCGGCACCAATGTGCTTATTAATAACATCAGAACTCCTAACTCGCAAACCTCTTTATGAATTTCCGAACCTTACACATGCTGATAGCCGGTCTGCTGGCTGCGTTTATCAGCTCCTGTCAAACCGGTCCCGAACTGAAGGTAGCTTATTTCCAGGCCGACGTGACGCCACCTATCGGCAGCCCGGTGGCCTACGCCCCTACCCGGTCGGTAACCGACTCGCTGAGTGCGCGGGGCGTTGTGGTGGTTCCCCGTGGGCAACAACCTGTCGTGCTCTGCTCGGTGGACTGGATCGCTGTTTCCAATGAATCGATGGAACAATTCCGGTCTTACCTGGCCAAAGCGGCAAATACCACTCCCGACAGGGTGAGCATCCATACCGTCCATCAGCATGATACGCCCTGGTGCGACGCCACGTCAGAAAAAATATTTGCCGCCTACGGGCTGGGGGGACGGCAGTATGACCTCAGTTTCCTCGACAATTGCATGAAGCGTACCGCCGATGCCGTCGCCTCGGCTTTTTCAGACCTCAAGCCGGTCAAAACGATAGGTTTCGGGGAAGCAAAGGTCGAAAAAGTAGCTTCCAACCGCCGGATCCTGGGAGATGACGGGAAAGTAAAGATCATCAGGTTTAGCAGTGCCAGGGACAGCGCCGCCATCAATGCCCCGGAAGGACTGATAGATCCTTTTTTGAAAAGCGTCACTTTCAGCGGTGAGGACGACAAGGCGATCGTGACCCTCAACTATTATGCCACACATCCGCAGAGCTATTATGGAAAAGGCGATGTCAATCCGGAATTCATCGGGCTGGCGCGTAACGCCGTTCATGAGAAAACGGGAGTACCGCAGGTTTTCTTCATAGGAGCTGCGGGCAATATCGCGGCCGGGAAATACAACAACGGCAGCCCTGAAATGCGGACTCTACTGCAAGAAAGGATTATGAATGCGATGGAACAGGCTTTTGCCAATACCACCCGTTTTGAAGTGCCTGAAGTAATCCAATGGAGATCGGAACCCCTCTCACTTCCCTTTGGCGACCACCTTAAAGCCGACACGCTACGGCTTATCATAGCCGATACTTCCGACAATTATGTTAACCGTTTTGCCGCAGTCCGGCAGCTTGCGTGGCTGGAACAAAACAAAAACGGGTCTCCGCTGGTCGTCACATCACTTCAGTTGGGCAATACCTGGCTGCTCCATCTGCCAGGAGAGCCCTTTGTCGAATACCAGCTTGCGGCCCAAAAACTGAAACCCGGCGGACATGTCTGTACCGCCGCTTACGGCGATGACGGCATATTGTACATTGGTACGGAAATTTCATACAGCCAGGGCGGCTACGAAGTCCAGGATCGGGTAACCATGACTACCTCCGAAGCCGAGGCTATCCTGACATCGGCCATTCAAAAAGTATTGCAGTGAAAATAGAGGTCGGTATTTTGTTTTGGATCGAAGAAGTAAAATAGCCACGAATGCACGAATTGAAAGTATTCGTGCATTCGTGGCTATCAATCAAATATTCAAAATCACAAATAGTTGATTTATTCAAATGAAATGCATCCATAAAATCATCAGCATCAAACTTTTAGCAGCCCTGTTGCTTTCCTCGCTGCTGTTTACATCCTGCAAAGAAAAGCCGGATCTCCGCGTTGCCTATTTCCATGCTGACGCCACTCCGCCTCTCGGCAGCCCGGTCGCTTATGCCCCGGCCAGGTCGATCACCGACTCCCTCAGCGCCAGGGGAATCGTGCTAACCGGAGCAGGGGCGCCGGTCGTGATCGCATCAGTCGACTGGATCACGCTCTCTAACGAAGGGACAGAGTATTTTTCCGAAAAGCTCGCGCAGGCCGCGGGCACTACTCCCGACCGCGTCACCATACACGTGCTGCATCAGCATGATACACCCAGGTGCGATTTTTCGACCGAAAAGCTTATGGAGGAGCACGGGCTGGGAGGTACACGGCATGACAACACTTATCTGCATAGGGTAATAGACGAAACGACCCTGGCGCTGACCCGCGCCATGAAAAACCTTCAGCCCGTGTCCCATATCGGAACCGGGAAGGCAAAAGTTGAAAAGGTAGCCTCCAACAGGCGTATCCTGGGAGAAGACGGGAAAGTGAAAATCGTAAGATTCAGCAGCGCAAAAGACAGCGCGGCCATCAACGCCCCCGAGGGACTGATAGACCCCTGGCTAAAGAGCGTCAGCTTCTGGTCAGGCGATAAACCCGTTGTAACCCTCTCCTACTATGCCACACATCCCCAGAGCTACTACGGCAAAGGGGACGTAACGGCCGAATTCATCGGAATGGCCAGGCGGGCCAGGGAAACCAAAACCGGTACCCCGCAGGTGTTCTTTATAGGGGCCGCCGGAAACGTGGCTGCCGGAAAATATAACGACGGCAGCCCCGAAATGCGGCCCGTATTGGCCTCCCGTATCGAAAAAGCGATGGAAGAAGCCTGGAGTAGCGCGGAGAAGGTCAAAACGCCTTCCGATGTTCACTGGAAAAGCCAAAAAGTGCAGCTCCCGCCTGCCACTTTTATGAAGGAAGATTCCCTTCTTGTCATATTGAAGGACAGCGTCAACTTTACAGCCGATCAGCGTTTTGGTTCAGCCAGGAAGATCACCTGGCTGAGACAACAGAAAAAAGGTGCCGGTATCAATGTGAGCGCATTGCACCTCGGCAAGAGCAAGATATTACATCTTCCTTCCGAGATTTTTGTGGAATACCAGCTGAATGCACAAAAAATGTGCCCGGGTGAAGAAATATGCACCGCAGGATACGGAGAAGGCGGCCAGGGATACATCGGCACGGAGATCGCCTATACCCAGGGAGGGTATGAAGTCCAGCCGCGCGTCTCTATGGTGGATCCGAAATCCGAATCGATACTCCTGTCAGTTATAGGGCAAGTGTTGGAATAGCTGATAACCCTTTATTTAAATAAAATGAAATGAAACACATCCAAAAAACGAAAAGTATCAAACTCTTGGCAGCCTTGCTACTTTCCTCGCTGCTATTTACATCCTGCAAAGAAAAACCGGATCTCCGCGTTGCCTATTTCCAGGCTGACGCCACTCCTCCCATCGGCAGCCCGGTCGCCTACGTCCCGGCCAGGTCGATCACCGACTCGCTCAGCGCCAGGGGAATTGTATTGACCGGAGCCGGAGCGCCAGTGGTAATCGCTTCTGTCGACTGGATCTTGCTCTCCAACGAAGGAATGGAGTATTTTTCGGAAAAGCTCGCACAGGCCGCAGGCACCACTCCCGACCGCGTTACCATACACACACTGCATCAGCACGACGCGCCGAGGTGCGATTTTTCTACCGAAAAACTGATGGAAGAACATGGTCTGGGCGGTACCCGGCACGACAATGCCTACCAGCGCAGGGTCATGGACGAAACAACCGCAGCGCTTACCCAATCCTTGGAAAACCTCCAGCCCGTATCCCATATCTCAACCGGGAAAGCCAAGGTTGAGAAAGTAGCCTCCAACAGGCGCATACTCGGAGAAGACGGGAAAGTAAAGATCGTAAGGCCCAGCTTTACAAAAGACAGCGCATCCATCGCCGCCCCCGAAGGGGTGATAGATCCCTGGCTAAAGAGCGTCACCTTCTGGGGAGGAGATAAACCGCTGGTAACGCTGTCCTATTATGCTACCCATCCCCAAAGCCACTACGGTAAAGGAGATGTGACAGCCGAATTCATCGGCATGGCCAGACGGGCCAGGGAAACCAAAACCGGCACTCCGCAGGTTTTCTTCATAGGTGCGGCCGGAAACGTGGCTGCCGGCAAGTATAATGACGGCAGCCCTGAAAACCGGCCGGTATTGGCATCACGTATCGAAAAAGCGATGGAAGAAGCCTGGAATACCGCTGAGAAGCTCGAAACCCCTTCAGACGTTCACTGGAAAAGCAAAAAGGTGCAGCTCCCGATCGCATCTTTTATGAAAGAAGACTCTCTCGTTGCCGTATTGAAAGACAGCATCAACTTCACTGCCGATGATCGTTTCAGTTCAGCCAGGAAAATAGCATGGCTGAGACAGCAGGAAAAAGGCTCCGGCATCAATGTGAGCGCATTGCATCTCGGTAAGAGCAAGCTGCTGCACCTCCCCTCCGAGATCTTTGTCGAATACCAGCTAAACGCCCAGAAAATGCGCCCGGGTGAGGAAATATGCACCGCCGGATACGGAGAAGGCGGCCAGGGATACATCGGCACCGAAATCTCCTATTCCGAAGGTGGATATGAAACCCTGCCGCGGGTCTCCCTGGTAGCCCCCCAATCGGAGTCGGTGCTCCTGTCGGTTATCGAAGAAGTGTTGAAATAATTATGAATTAAATCATCGCTTCCGATCCCCGATAACTATCGGGGCGGGACTAATTGTCTAATTGTCTAATTGTCTAATTGTCTAATTGTCTAATTGTCTAATTGTCTAATGAAAAATAAATCTTATCTCTTTATCATACTTCTTTTTGCTGCGCTATTTTCCTGCCAGCAAAAACCAGGCGAAGCGGAACACGTTCCTCACATCGTTTTCCTTATCAGCGAGGATCCGCTCAACTATAAGGCTACCGAGACCATTCCGCCTTTTGCGAAGAGCCTGTCGGAAGAGCATCAGTACAAAACTTCCGTTCTTCTCGGGGAAGGCGAAAAGCTCGAAGCGCATCATTTTCCCGGGCTGGAAGCGCTTGAAGATGCCGACCTGCTGGTGGTATTCTGCAGGCGGCTTGCCCTGAAGCCGGAGCAGATGCAGGCTATCAAAAGCTACCTTAAAAAAGGCAGGCCGCTTATAGGCCTCAGGACTGCCAACCATGGTTTTTCGGTCAGGGATACCGTAGCCGAAGGATACGAGGACTGGTGGGGTTTCGTGCCCGAAATACTGGGCTGTGAAAACCGGGGGTATGAGCCGGAAGAACTGGGAACGGATGTCAGGGTGATCCGGGAGCAGGCCGGGCATCCCATCCTGAGAGGTATCGACCCCGATCAGCCATGGCGAAGTAACGGGCAGGTATACAAAGTCGCCCCGTTAATTGACACTATCGCGACGGTCCTTCTGACCGGCAGTACGGTAAATGTAACAGAGCCCTTCGCCTGGACCCGGAAAACTGCCGACGGCAGCCCGGTTTTTTATACGGCGCTCGGCTATCCCGACGACTTTAAAAACACTCAGTTTACTACCCTGCTCAAAAACGCCATCGAATGGTCACTCGGTCACTGAAAAGTTGCAACAGTACTCTCTTTACTTTTGTTATGACATCTCTCCTATCACAGAATATCCTCCGGGGGGCTGCCTTTGCCTGGCTGCTGATCCTGTGCATTCCCGTATCCGGCAGGACGCAGACCGCTGAAAATCCCCTGAAAATCGTAGCCTTCGGCAATTCGATCACTGCCGAACGAAAGACTATTCAGCGCGTCTTTGCCCAGAGACTGCCCGACCTGCTCAGGGAAAAAGGGATTCACGCCGTCGTGATCAATTCCGGCGTGGGAGGTAGCCATACAGGCAGAAGGATCGACAATAAGCCTACTGCACGCATTGCACATGCCCAGGACAGGTTCCAGGCCCAGGTACTCGACCATAACCCCGACCTGGTTATCATCGGGTTCGGAGCCAACGATGCTTACATTGATACCAAAAAAGAGGGCGACCCTTCCAGGATATCGCTGGATAAGTTCCGCAACAATATGAGCTTCATGATCGAAACCCTGCAGGCCCGCGGGACCAGGGTGATTTTAATGGCTACCAACGGCTACCGGCCCGGAGACCAGGACTTCCTGCACGACCGCCTGATGGAATACGTGGCTGAAGTCAAAAAGCTGGCGAAGCGGTATAAAACCGGGTTCGTCAATAACCAGGCTACTTTTGAACATTTCCATAACACCAGCGGGCAATCGGCTGCGGTTTTGTTTGAAGATCAACTGCACCCCAACGATGAAGGGCAACGGCTTATAGCCGAATCGCTCACTACCGAAATAGAGAAAGTGCTGCGCGGGAAAAAGCCTGCAGAGAAGCCTGTACTGGTGACCAAAGATGCGAATGGCGCTCCCTATACGGTCAAAAAGCCCGGCGACTGGAATAAATACCGGGCGCAGGTAAATGCCCGGATGGAATCGGTAATGGGCCCGCTGCCCCGCACAAAGCTGCCTGCTCCGTCTTTCGAAGTAATCGATTCGCTCGTAACAGCCGACTATAAGCGCCTCAATATCCGTATCACTGTAAAACCCGGCGAGATCGTATCTGCCTACCTTTATATACCCGCTTCGGCCAGGCCGGGCGGAAAGCTGCCGGCCATGCTGGCGCTGCATGAAACGGATATGCCCGGTAAAAAAAGCGTAGATGGCGAGGGCTCCTATGAAAAATCACGTCAGAACCTGGGGTATGGAAAAGAGCTTGCACAAAGAGGGTATGTGGTCATTGCTCCTGACTATCCCAGTTTCGGAGACGCCGTTCCCTACGATTTCGGCGCGGACGATTATGAATCCGGCACAATGAAGGGCATCTTCAACCATATCCGCTGTATCGACCTGTTACAGCAGCTTGATTTTGTGGATGGCTCCAGGATCGGGGCTATCGGCCATTCGCTCGGCGGGCACAATGCCATTTTCCTTTCTGCCTTCGATACCCGCGTGAAAGTAACCGTCAGCAGCTGCGGCTGGACCCTACTCGATTACTATGACATCGGCCCGGTAGCGGAAGAAAAATACGGAGGCCGCCTCGGTCCCTTCGCCCAGGACAGGTATATGCCGCTTTGGTCAAAATATGGATTCGACGGAAGCAGAAAGCCTTTCGAGTTTCACGAGTTGCTTCAGGCTATCGCCCCCAGGGCTTTTTTCTCCTCTTCTCCTGTCGGGGATAAAAATTTTGATGTCAACGGCGTTAAAGAGGGTATCTGGCTCGCACAAATGGGATATAGTTTCCTGAACGCCAGGGAAAAACTACAGGTGATTTACCCGGATGCCGATCATAGCTTCCCAAAGCAGGCTCGTGAGGAGGCATACCGGTTTATTGACCAGGCGCTCAGAGAATTATGAATTTTGAATGATGAATTATAAATGATGAGAATATTATTGGCAACCCTGCTGGTGCATTGCACAGGCATCTTTGCTTTTTCCGGGAATGTCGCCCTTTCCGTCGGGTATGGCGAAAAGGATATCACACCCGACCTGGCCGTTAAAAACTGGATAACCGGCAAAGCGTACCCGAAAGTAAACGATCCGCTCCTGACAAGAGTACTCGTGATCAGCGACGGCGCCTCCAAAAGCGTTATCGTCAGCCTTGACCTGGTAGATGCCGGCGAATCTGCTACACATGAGATCCGTAAGGCCGTTGGTGCGGCTCTGAAAATACCGGAGAACAACATCATGGTAAGCGCCACGCACACGCATTCTGCTCCCTGGGCGCCCGTCTATCAAAAAGGCTACCGGGGGTTGGAGGACGATACCTGGTGGGCAATACGGTACATGCCGGCGCAGAACGATCACCCCCCGTTTAAGAAATGGATGCAGAAACTGCTCGACAACGTGGTGCTGGCAGCCCGGGAAGCTGACAGTAAGCTTCAACCGGCTACTATCTGGATCGGGAAAGCCGACATATCGGCCTATGCCAACAACCGCAGGCCGGTAAGGCCAAAATGGGGTGTACTTCAGAACAGCATCCCGAAAGGGTACAGCGTCAAGCATGAGGCCTATAATCCCGATGTTCTTACCGACGGCAGCAACTACGGCCCGATAGACAGGACCATGAGCCTGGTTTCTTTCAGGGATGCAGCAGGAAAAAACATCGTGTCCATTTATCATATGTCCGTACACTCGGTATCGATCTATCCTTATTCGGACGAGATCTCTGCCGACTGGCCGGGAGAGGCCACAAAGCAGGTCCAGGCTACCCTGGGAGGGAAGGCCATATTCCTGCAGGGGGCTACCGGGGATATCAACCCGTGGAGGAGAGGGCGTGAGGCCGTCAATGAAATGGGTGCGGGAATAGCCAAAAGAGCCAGGGGCGCCTTCGATCTCAGTGTTCAGCTGGCTACCGACTCAGTCGTTGTCAGGAGAGCCAAAGCCGCCTTACCGCTTGATGAAAAAGGGAAAAAGAGAATCGGGGATGACCTGGTCATGGCCGAAGTGCAGGCCCTTTCCATCGGGCCGCTGGCGATCGTTACGCTCCCGGGCGAACCGCTTACGGATATGGGAACTGCCATCCGTAGCAGGTCTCCCTTTCCCCATACGCTCGTGCTGGGCTATTCAAACGGTAACGGCGTACATTATGTAGCCCCTCCCGGCGAAAAAGCCAAGGGAGGATATGAAATGGAATCGGGTACGGTAGGCGCTGACGACGCAGGTCTGATCCTGATCGAGGCTGCCGCAAGACTTTTGAACGAAACTGTCAGGATTCCAAAAACTCAAAATAAATAGGCTCTCTCCGGCTTATGCCCTGATACAATGCGCGTACCTTTTAAAATTATACTGTTTTGCCTGTACATCGCCGGATGTATCCGGGCATCGGCGCAGTCGCCCGCAATACTCGGATACAAGACATCCGGAGGAACTGTAAAGAGTATTAAAAAGGCAGGCGACTGGCCTCTGAAGAGAATGCAGATCCTTGCAGGTATCCAGGAGGTCACAGGCCCCCTGCCCGACATGAAAGACCTGCCTGCTCCAACAATTACCTTTATTGATACGCTGAAAGGCAGGCTTTTCGACAGGTATACCATACACGTGCAATCTTATCCCGGCGAAATAGTCCCCGCCTTACTGTATATCCCTAACAATCTCCCGAAAGGGAGCAGGGTTCCCGCCGTGATCGCATTGCATGGCACGGGGGCCAAAGGAAAATTCCTTACCGACAGCTCGGCAGCCGGTCCCAACCGGGCCACCGCTACAGAGCTGGCTTACCGCGGGTATATTGTGCTTGCCCCCGATTATCCCAGTTTCGGAGAGCTTACCGGGCATGACTTTTCCAACGACCGGTTCGAGTCGGGCGTCATGCAGTCTGTTTTCAACAACATCCGCTGTATCGATTACCTGCAGTCCAGACCTGATGTCGACGCAGGAAAAATAGGCGCTATCGGCCACTCCCTGGGCGGGCATACCGCCATGTTCCTGGGGGCATTCGACGAGCGGGTAAAGATCGTCGTCTCCAGCTGCGGCTGGACCCCTTTTGAATACTACGACGCAGGCAAGAGTGTTACCGAACGATATGGCGGCAAGCTAGGCGCCTGGGCGCAGGACCGCTACATGCCCCTGGTGCGCGACCGGTTCGGGCTCGATCCGGCCCGCATGCCGTTCAATTTCGACGAAGTCATCGCTGCTATAGCCCCCCGGTATTTTTTCTCGAATTCCCCTGTAAACGACGGCAATTTTAACGTCGAAGGAATAAAGAAAGGAGAAGCCAGCGCCCGCCTTGTATACAAATTACTGAAGGCAAATGACCGTATGGAAGTCCACTACCCCGACGCCGGCCACGATTTCCCGCTGGAAGTCCGGGAACTGGCCTATAAGAAAATCGATGAAGTTTTAAAGTAGACATCATGAAACATTTCAAATCACTTACCCCAAAAAGCTCCTTCCTGATCATCTTTATCCTGGCTGTCAGTCTCTTGAACGTCAATTTGCTGTTTGGACAAAGAAAAAATATTGTTTTCCTGATCAGCGAAGACCCTCTCAACTACGAGGCCCACATCACTATTCCGCCTTTTGCCGACAGCCTGCAGAAAGCCGGGTTGTTCAACACAACGGTTTTAAAGGGTAGCGGTAACCATGAGAGCTTCCGCTTCGAAAGCCTGAATGCCCTGGATAAGGCCGATGTGCTGGTCGTATTCTGCCGCCGGGTGGCGCTTCCACATGCCCAGATGGAAAAAATAAAGTCTTTTATCAAATCAGGGAAGCCTGTAGTGGGTATCCGGACGGCCAATCATGGATTCTCTGTTAGAGGGAAAATGGCAGTTGAAGGACATGAGGCCTGGTGGGGATTTGTTGCTGATATCCTGGGACATGAGAACAAAGGCTATGAACCTGAGCCGTTGGGGACTCTCGTAGAAGTAAAACCGGAAAATGCCGGGCATCCGATCCTGAAAGGTATTTCGCCGAAACCATGGAAAAGCAGCGGGTCAACCTACCTGGTAAGTCCCCTGATTGATCCCAAGGCGGAGGTAATCCTGACCGGAAGCACGCCTAACGTGAAAGAGCCTGCGGCCTGGACCCGGAAGAACGACTACGGAGGAAAAGTTTTTTATACTTCGCTGGGGTATCCGAAGGATTTTTCCGAATCTCAGTTCAGACAGTTGATCGTAAACGCGCTGACCTGGGCCGCGAATTGAAACATTGATCAAAAATAAAAAAACAACAGGAATAAACATGCTGCGTGCCGGTTTAAAAACTTTGGGAACTACACTTACCCTTGCTATTCTGGCGCTGGTACCGGCGATTCCCGGATTTTCACAAACTCCTTCCTGGCAGCAGGAAACCCCGTCGGCCGCCTGGCGCGCGCGAGATTCGCAGGCCCAGCTTGTCTATAAAGACCAGATGTGGATACTCGGCGGCTGGTTCAGATCGGATGAAGCCCCCCCGCGCGATATATGGCGGTCGCACAACGGGAAAGACTGGGAGCTGATCAATGAAAACGCTCCCTGGAAACACAGCGATTTCCCGATGGCTGCCGTATTCAAGGGCAGGATGTGGATGATGGGAGGATGGTATAACGGCCGCCTGCCCGGGCATGAAGCAGGAAATGAAATCTGGTCTTCAACTGACGGTATCAACTGGCAGGCAGAGGGAAAAGCGCCATGGTCGGCCAGACTCGCCGGGGCATTGGTAGAGTTCAGGGGAAAGCTTTGGCTGTTCGGAGGTACGGAGAACTACTACTTTGGAGACAACTCCAGCCTTAAAAACGACATCTGGGTTTCTGAAGACGGCAAAAGCTGGACGCAGGTTGCAGCCTCATCGGCATGGGCTCCGAGAGCCTATCACCAGGTTATAGCCCACCGCAATAAGCTATACCTCATGGGCGGCGGAAACTATACGCCTACCTATGAAGCGCGTAACGACGTGTGGGTTTCGGAAAACGGGAAAGACTGGAAACAGCTTACCGGAAATGGCCCCTGGCATGAACGTCTCTGGTTTACTACGGCCATATACCGCGATCATATCTGGGTTTTGGGCGGATGGTCAAACAACCCTTCCAAAAACTGGGACGACGCGTGGTATAGCCGCGACGGGGTGAACTGGGCAAAATACGGAGACGGACAGGCTACCTGGAAAGAACGGCATGCCCATGCAACTTTCGTATACAAGGACAAGCTCTGGGTGGCCGGCGGCATGACCCCTCCCCTGGTAAACGATGTATGGTCGCTTTCCCTACCTAAAAAATGGAAACCAAAAAAGTAAAAATCATATTCAAATCAAGACCGCAACTCAATATTTAATTAACAAATCGGACATGAATAAAAACACCCGCCTTTACACCGCATTACCTGTGGCGGCAACCCTGCTGACGATGGTATCCTGCCAGGAGCCTCCTAAATATCCTGAAGGACTGTCGGTTGAAGATGCACTTAAAAAATTCGAACTGAAAGAAGGATTTTCCATAGAACCGTTTGCTACCGAGCCGCATGTGCAGTCGCCCGTCGATATGATCATGGATGAGAACGGGGATGTATATGTCGTTGAAATGGCCGACTACCCCTGGCAGGCCGACACCCTCAACCCCAAGGGGCTCATTAAATTCCTCAAAGACACGGACGGCGACGGGAAGATAGATACATCGGTGATTTTTGCCGACAAGCTTCCCAGCGCTACCAGCATCTTCCCCTGGAAAGGTGGGCTCCTGGTGGCTGCCGCCCCGGAGATCTTCTACCTGAAAGATACTACCGGCGACCACAAAGCAGACATCAAAGAGGTGCTGTTTACCGGCTTCTTCGACCGTAACTCCGAAGCCCAGATCACCAGCTTCCGGTTCGGGGTAGACAACTGGATCTACGCCAACAACAACGGGCAGGCCGGATCGGTAAGCAGGACCAGCAATCCTTCAGCCGGAAAGCTGAACGTAGGAGGAGGCGACTTCCGCTTCAGGCTCGACAACGACAAATTCGAGACCGAATCGGGCAATGGCCAGTTCGGCCTTGCCATCGACGACTGGGGGAACAGGTTTTTCTCCCAGAATACGCTCTATATCCAGCAGGCTCCCATAGCCGGCAGGTACCTCAAAAGACATGCCTATCTACCCTCCACCAGGGGCAGCGTAAAAATTTACGAAGACGATGTCATGTTCCAGAGAACCCCTCCGCCCTACTGGAGGGCCGAGCGCAGCCGTCGCCGCCAGCATAATTACGATTCACTCGGGCTCAACCGTACAGAATGGCCTGAAGGCCACTTCACCGGCGCTTCCGGCGGGACTTACTACGGCGGGGACGCATTCCCGGAAGAATACTACGGATCGATATTCACAGCCGAGGTTGCCGGTAACCTGGTGCACCGCACAGTCCTGAAAAAGAACCCGGGGAAAGCTGAATTCGAAGCCACCCGGGGCAAAGGCGAGGAAAACCGCGAGTTCCTGGCTTCTACCGACTCCTGGTTCCGGCCCACTACTTTGTATTCTGCTCCCGACGGCTATCTCTACCTGGTAGATATGTACATGCAGCATATCGAAACCCCTGTGTCTATCCCCGACGACCTGAAAGAAGAAATGGATTTTGCCAAAGGGAGCGACAAAGGCCGCATCTACCGCATCTTCCCTGCTGACGGCGCCAAACGTGACCTTAAAAACGTTAACCTCGGCTCTAAAACCACTGCCGAACTGGTGGAATACCTGGGGCATCCCAACCAGTGGTGGAGGCTTACCGCCCAGCGCCTGATCCTTGAAAGACAGGATAAGTCTATCTTGCCGGCCCTTAAAGAGCAGTTTGCATCCCACCAGGACCCGAGAGGAAGGCTTCACACGCTTTATGCTATCGACGGACTTGGCGGGCTGGATGCCTCCCTGGCCAAAGCTGCCCTGAAAGATGCCAGCGAAGGCGTTCGTATCCATGGTGCGATACTTTCCGAGAGATTTGCCCAGAACCTGCCCGACCTGCTCGAACTTGCCAACGACAAAGACGACCGGGTGGTGCTGCAGGCCGCACTCAGCCTCGGACAGTTCCAGGGGGCCCAGGTTCAGGAAGCGCTTGCCTCCATACTCGGGCGCTATGCATCACAGCCGCTCTACCGCACTGCCGTGCTCAGCTCGAATGTGGGCTCATCGCTGGCGTTTGTCAACCTGCTGGCAAAAAAATCATTCTTCAGCGATAACGCAGACGGGAATAAGTTCCTGGAAGATGCCGCCTATGTGATCGCGGCAAGAGGAAACGCAGCCGAACTGACTGCCTTGCTCGGATCAGCCGGAAGCTACGGGGTTTCTTCCCAGAAAGCCATTATCGACGGTATAGGGAAAGGACTGAAGAAAGCGCCTGATGCACTCAAAAAATCTCCTGCCCTGGCAAAAGCTATCGAAAGCACGGCTTCCAAAGTAGACGGTACAATAAAGGCTTCCGTCGAAAAGCTGAAGGAATAACCATTTCCCAAGATAACTCATTGTTCCAAATACATAACCATGAATAATAGTAAAATCAGCAGGCGGATATTCTGTTCAGACATCCTGAATAACGGAGTACTGCTGCTTGGAGCCGGGTCTGTCCTGGCTGCCTGCGGCGGGAACGATAAAAGCGGGCAAACAGGAGAAAAGACTGCGGCAGAAGCGCCGGTTGCAGAAAAACCATCAGGCGATCCGTGTACGGATTTTTCCAACATAGAGCCGTCTGAGATAGAAAAAAGGAAAGCGTTGGGTTACGTAGACAAATCGCCCATTCCGGACAACCTGTGCGAAAACTGCAAGTTGTTTATACCCGGGCAGCCGGGAAGCAACTGCGGGGGCTGCCAGTTATTTAAGGGGCCTGTCTTCCTGGATGCATATTGCACCTACTGGGCAGATCCCGAGATTTAGGGAAATTCCCTACAACAAGACCAGAAAATCTAAAGAAAGTAAACTTGGAAAAATCCGCAAATCCTCTTGTTAAGTGGCTTCAGGTCGTAGCGCCCGGTTTGATTACCGCAGCGCTCGTTTTTGGCCCGAGCAAGCTCACTATTACATCCAAACTCGGCGCTCTTTACGGTTACGACCTGTTGTGGATCATCACTGTGGCCATTTTCTTTATGGCTGTGTTTACCGCTATGGCTACCCGTATCGGAGCGACCATCCAGGATTCTTTCCTGCAAACCGTCAGGAAGAAATGGGGAAAACCTGTTTCTATTGTGATAGGAATATGCGTTTTCCTGGTTTCAACATCTTTCCAGGCCGGTAATTCCATCGGTGTAGGCATCGCGCTCGGAGAGTTGTCGGGCACTTCGCCCGCCCCGTGGGTTATCGGCTGTACGATAGCTGCGGTAAGCCTGCTCTTCTTCAGGAAGTTTTATTCCGTTCTGGAAAAGACGATGATCGCCCTTATCCTGCTCATGCTTTTTTCGTTTGTCACCACGTTTGTGCTGGCTAAGCCCGACCCGGTAAAGATGATAGAAGGATTTGCGGTACCATCACTTCCGGAGGGTTCCCTTGGGCTGGTCATTGCCTTTATAGCGTCCTGCTTTTCTATCGTAGGAGCCTTATATCAGTCGTACCTCATACAAGAGCGTGTCAGGTTAAACCCTGCCCTTAAAAACACCCGGAATGATAGCCTCACAGGCGTATTGCTGCTCGGAGTCATGAGCGCCGTTGTCATTGTCTGTGCCGCAGCGGTATTAAATCCGAAAGGCCTCACCGTCAATACAGGTTCGGATATGGCCAAAGCCCTTGAGCCGATCTTCGGCCACAACGCCGCCACACTTTTCCTGGTAGGGCTTTTCGGCGCGGCTTTCTCCTCGCAGATAGGCAATGCCTCCGTAGGCGGTACGCTCCTCAGCGATGCGCTCGGCTTCGGAAGCAGCTTCGGCTCCAAACCTGTCAGGCTCCTCACCGCACTCGTGATGATCGTTGGCGCCGGTGTGGCGCTGGCATTCGGGAAGCTGCCGCTCGAGCTCATTGTGTTCGCTCAGAGCGTTACCATCTTCGTGGTTCCCATTATCGGTATCGCCATGTATATCATCGCCAACGACAAAGAGACCATGGGAGATAAGGTCAATTCCCCGTTTACCAGGATTGCCGGACTTGCAGGACTTATCCTGATCATCTTCCTGGCATTGATCAACATTAACGAATTGTTTTTAAAATAACCTATTTTTCAAAGTATTCATGACTAATATCAGCACCTTTCAGGAGCAGTTTCTGGCACCGTCGGATGAGCTCGTTCAGGATATATCCAAACTCGACGGTGACATCATCATTCTGGGGGCCGGCGGAAAGATCGGACCGAGCATAGCCCGGCTTACCAAAAAAGCCTTGCAGCTGGCAGGAAAAGCCAATAAAGTAACAGGAGTATCCAGGTTCAGCGAGGCTGGACTCCGCGAATCCCTGGAAGCTGACGGCATAGAGACCATTTCGGCGGATATTCTCGACGACGCCCAATTGCAGGCCTTGCCCGACGCCCCCAATGTGCTCTACCTGGCCGGGACGAAATTCGGTACCAAAGACCGCGAAGCCTATACCTGGGCTATGAATGCATACCTGCCCGGGCGTGTGGCCGAGAAATATAAAAACAGCCGTATCGTGGTGTATTCCACCGGCAATGTCTATCCCTATGTGGACATCAGTTCCGGCGGCGCCAGCGAAGACATCAAGCCGAACCCCCTGGGAGAATACGGGCAGTCGTGCCTGGGAAGAGAACGGATTTTCGAGCACTTCTCCCTCACACACGGTACACCCGTGCTGATGTACAGGCTTAACTATGCCATCGATTTCAGGTATGGCGTGCTGCTGGAAATTGCAAAATCCGTCCTGGCTGAAAGACCGATCGACGTGTCGACAGGGTTTGTAAATGTGATCTGGCAGAGCGACTCCAACGAGATCGCTATCCGGTCGCTTCTGCACTGCTCCTCTCCTCCCAAGCTCCTCAATGTAACCGGCCCGGAAATGGTTTCAGTAAAATGGCTGGCCGAAGAATTCGGCAAGAGATTCGGCAAGACTCCGCAGTTTACCGGCGAACCGCAGCAAACCGCCCTGATCAGCAATGCCGCCGAGTCGTTCAGGCTCTTCGGCTATCCGAAGGTACCGCTCAAGCAAATGATTGAAATTACCGCTACCTGGCTTCTGGAAGGCGGGGAGACGATTAACAAACCGACTCACTTCCAGGAACGTAAGGGACAATATTAGCTAGTTATACAAACGACACAAATATGCTGAACGAAGATAAGAAAGCGCTTTTATACAGGGGAACCGTGATCCCGGCTCACCCCCTGGCGCTAAACGCCGACCGTAAGCTCGACGAAGAAAAGCAGAGAAGACTTACGCGCTACTATATGGCAGCGGGGGCCGGGGGGATTGCCGTGGCCGTCCATACCACGCAGTTCGAGATCCGCGATGCGGAGCATGACCTGCTTGAGCCTGTACTCAGGCTTGCCGCCGAAGAAGTGGAGGCCGCTAATCTCGACAGGCCCTTCCTGAAAATAGCCGGCGTGGTCGGTAAGACAGGGCAGGCGCTGCGGGAAGCGCAGCTTGCCCGCAAATATGGTTACGACATGGTATTGCTGGGAATGGCTGCCTTTAAAACCGAAACCGAGGAAGAAGTGCTTGAGCATGTGGCTACTATCGCCAGGGAGATACCGGTGTTCGGGTTTTATCTGCAAACCTCTATCGGAGGAAGGGCGTTCAGCTACGATTTCTGGAAAGCCTTTGCCGACATCCCCAATGTCTACGGGATCAAGGTAGCCTCCTTTAACCGCTACCAGACCATCGACGTGGTCAGAGCGGTTTGCAATTCTTCCAGGAAAGATGAAATAGCGCTTTATACCGGCAACGACGACAACATCGTCAACGACCTGCTAACCGAATACCGCTTCGAGGTAAACGGGGAAAAGGTGACCAAGCGGTTTGCAGGCGGCTTGCTGGGACATTGGGCTGCCTGGACCGGGAAGGCGGTCTGGCTGCTCGAAGAGATCAAAAAGCAGATAGCGGCGGGCTACCCCGATGCATCCGAATTCTTTACCCGCAACATCGAGGTAACCGATATGAATGCGGCCATATTCGACCCTTTTAACAGCTTTCATGGCTGTATTGCCGGTGTACACCAGGTTTTGTACAGGCAGGGATTACTCGACGGGATCTGGTGTCTGAACCCCAAAGAAGACCTGTCGCCGGGACAGGCCGAGGAGATCGAGAGGGTATCCAAAGCTTATCCGCACCTGGTTGACGACAGTTTTGTAGCCGAATGGCTTGAGAGTCAGAAAACACTTGCTTAGAGTTTAGTTACAGTTTTTTTTCGATAGATGGTAGTTGCATATGGCGGCCGGGCATTGCCCGGCCGCCATTGTTTTTATGCGTCAGTTCGTCGATAAAACCTCTTCGTTCATCGATATCCACCTGTTGCCCTGTAACAGATACCGGCCGGCTTACGTACTGAGTCATATATCCCGGGTATTTACCTCTAAACTTAATTTAAGCAGTCATGGATAATTTTCGTAGGGTTCTCGTCTTTTCCATACTTTCGGTTTTTCTCTCCTGCCAGAGTAATGACGAGATACTCCCTGAACCGGATGAGGGAGGATCGGTTACGATAGCAACCGCAGACACTGAATCCCGGCAAACCGAAGGAGATACAGGTACCGCCGCCAATCCCGACGACCTGATCGAAAATTCAACATTTTCTGGCAAAGTAACGATCCGGTTCGGATCCGCGGTGAGTATCACCAATCCCTTTGAAGGGAAAGGCGTTGAAGTCTCGGAAACAGGCGGAGATGTAGTTGTCAATTCTACTATCTCAGAGATCGAATATGATATTTCTGGGACTACGACCGACGGATCGCTCAAAATTTACAGCGACAAGAAGTTTAAGCTGTCCCTTAATGGAGTCAGCATCACCAATCCGGACGGACCGGCCATCAATATCCAGTCTGGAAAAAGGGTTTTCGTAGTACTGGCTGCGGATTCGGACAACCAGCTTACCGACGGCAGCTCCTACAAAGCGAGCGGATCTGAAGATATGAAGGGCGCCTTCTTCTCCGAAGGCCAGCTCATCTTCACCGGCGGAGGCAAGCTCTCTGTTAAAAGCAATTATGCCCATGCCATTGCCAGCGACGACTATATCCGTATCATCGATGCCGCCATCACGGTAACCGGAGCGGTAAAAGACGGCCTGCATGCCAACGACGCCATCATTATTGACGGCGGGTCTCTTGATATTACTGCTACCGACGACGGGATCCAGTGTGAAGAAGGCTATATTGTCATTAACGACGGATCCATTAATATCAGCTCCACCGGTAAGGCCATAACCGCCTCCTACGACACTGATAATAAGATCGATCCCTACCTGACGATAAACGGCGGTCATATTGTCATAGACACCAAAGACGAAGGAATAGAAAGCAAAAGCGTGCTGACCATCAACGGGGGTACGATCGAGATAAAGGCAACCGACGATGCCATCAATGCCGGTAAGTTCATCTATATCAACGGCGGCGACATATACGCGTACAGCACTTCCAACGACGGCATCGACAGCAACGGTCCTATTACCATCACCGGGGGCAGAATACTGGCCATAGGAGCTCAAAACCCTGAAGGAGGAATCGATTGTGACCAAAGCACTTTCAAAATCACGGGCGGTATAGTGCTCGGTCTTGGCGGCAACACCAGCATGCCTACTGCGTCGGTGAGCACCCAGTATTCGGTTGTCATGAGCGGCAGCACTGCCGGACAGCTGATTTCCCTCGTGTCTTCCGACAATACGGAGGCGCTGACTTTCCTCGTACCAATCACCCGCAACACGATGCTGTTTTCAAGTCCCAAGCTAAAATCCGGCCAGACGTATTCACTGTATACCGGCGGCGCTGTAACGGGAGCGGAAGACTTCTTCGGGATTTATACTTCCGGTTCCTACGAGCCGGGGACGAAGTCTGCCACCTCCTTCACTACATCGGCGATGGTAACTTCCATAGGAGGCAGTAGCGGTCCTGGAGGTCGTTAGGAGTTTACACAGGCACCTGTCGGGCGTACGTTACCGTATGCGCCGACAGGTGTGGATGGAGGGCCTTTGTATTCTAATCTGTTATCACAAGCTGCAAAGTCTGCCGTTTTTCCCCGTCCCGGACCTGTACATGGTACATTCCGGAAAGAAGGCCGGCAGTCTCCAGGAAGTATTTCCCGCCCCGGCCCGTTATCCTGACCGGTACTTCCCTGCCCAATCCGTCGAATATCCTGATAACCGGGTCAGCCTGGCCGTCTGCCGTTTCGAGGATCACCATTCCTTTTGCCGAAGGATTCGGATAAAGGTTGTCTTGAGAAATGACATTTCCTGCCTTTTTGAAGGAAACGGAGCGGATTTCCGAATAGGCGTACGTGCCGTCCAGATCTATCATTTTCAAACGGTAGTAGGCGAGAGCGGCCGCCGCTGCGCTTGAAAGTGGCGATCCCTGAGCGTAGTCGAAGGGAGAGTTGTCCGAGAAGGTATATTTGCCGCTACCTTTTGCCGCTACGGAGCCGATACCTTCGAAGCTTTTTGCGTCGGAACTGCGTTGTATGTCGAAATGGGAAGCATTCACTTCTCCGGTCGTTTGCCAGGAAAGCTGAACGGTATTTTCCTGCTGCGCGGCTTTGAACGACACCAGCGTCACCGGCAGCGAACCATCCTGGTTTTCGTAAGCGCCCATGTCGATAGTAGCGCCCCATAGCCTTGGATTACCGGCCAGGTCTTTAGCGCCTGACAAATTGCCGTAGGCGCTGTTGCTTCCGGCATTGATCGCCGGGCTGGAAAGAGAAAGACGATAATCTCCTCCGGTCGGATTGACGAACTGCGGGTTGGTAGCAGGAGGAAGGTTTTCATTTCCTGCCAAAAAATAACCCGGGTTGCCCGCTTCCGTCTGGTTCTGCACCAGGCTGTATTGCGTATCCGACAGCTGCCCGAATACGCCGTTGCCCCAGATAATGGTATTGCGGACCACGGGAGCGCCGGAAGCGTTGTACCATTCTTTTCCGTTATTTCCCGATGTATTCCCGCTGATGGTAACGTTGGTCATCGCGATATCCGAGCCGACGTTATAACCGCCTCCACCAAAAACCGTAGAATTATTACCGGTGATGACAGCATTGGTCAGGATCGGTGTAGCAAAATAATTGTAAATCCCTGCGCCCAGGTAACTGGCGGCGTTCCCGGTGATGAGCAGGTTCGTCAGGACCGGCGATGATCTCCAGTTGCAGATACCCCCTCCGAAGTTCCGTTGAAAAACCTGCTCATTGACCGTAATACTGCCCGATGAGAGATCCGCATTCCCGCCGGTGATGGTAAAGCCGTCGAGCCCGGCGCTGCCCACGTCGCCGGCAGCGATCACGACACTATACGCGTTCTCACCCGCTGCGCCGATATCGCCGGAAAGGACTGTCCCTTCCTGTCCGGAAGAGGGGAGAATGCGATTGTGCGACAGTTCGGTAATGCCCGCCGCCGGGTCGAAGCCACCATATACCTGCACATTTTTAACCATTACGAAACTATTGAACCGGTTACCGTTGGCAAGATAGCTATCGTCGTCGGCGCTGTAAAGGGGATTGTAGATACCCTTGGCCACGTAGATTTTAAGCGGAGTGGCTGACTTGTAATTATTCAGTGATCGGGCATATTTCAGCGCATTGGCAAGCTCGGTAATGGCGTTGTTCCAGCTGCCGCCTTTACCATCTCCTCCTGTTACGTTTTGATCTACATAAAGAATATTGCCCGGAGCGGGTATGATATCGCGAATAACCTGGCTTTCATAAGCCCCCATATCGATGATCTGATCCACAATGCGGGCATTTCCTGACAGATCCATCCCTCCCGGGAGCGGAAGCCCGGCACCGCCATTGACTGCATCCCAATAGTACTGGTTATTACCCGCATTGACAACGGGGCTGTTGCTTACCAGGCGATAATTACCGGCAGTAGTGGGAGCATCCTGGTATGGAACCGCATTTATAAACAGCGGATCGGTATCGGGGATGTTCCCACTACTGCTATCGTAACGCCCCTGCACCAGGCAATACCAATAGTAAGAACTACTAGTCATATCTGTAGTCATTCCTGTGTTGTTACCCCAAATAATGCAGTTGTTATACCGGGGATAGGAGTAGTAGCTGCTATATATGACGCCGCCATATTCACCGGTCGTTGCATTTCCGCATATCGTTACATTGGTAAGGGTCGGAGAGGATGACTCGTAATTTAATATTCCGCCTGCATTCCGGCTTAAATTCCCACTAATAATTACATTGGTCAGGCTAGGTGAACTTCCCTCATTAGCCACTCCCCCACCATAATTATTGCTTTTATTCCCGCTAATGACGAGATTAGCAAACGTAGCATTGGAATAGCGGTTATAAATACCCCCGCCCAGGTTGCTGTCAATCACTTCGCCATTAACCGCTATACCAAAAGCATCATCAGCGCGCCCACCTGTAATGGTAAAGCCATCAAGCACGGTATTGGCTGAAAGGGGAGAGTCGGAAGCGCCTACCGCTAACACTACATGGTAGGCATTGTTGGCGTCGTTATTGTCTTCGATTGCGCCTATATTCATCTCCCCGGTAAGGGTGGTAACGTACGTTGCGGGATTACGGTCGGCCCAGCTTCCGCCATTTTCGGGAAAACCACCGTAGACCTTCACACCCTCTTTCAGTAGAAAAGCGTTAAACCTGCTGACGATCGGAACGCCGGTAATATTGTTAGCACTGCGGATAGGGATATTGACGCGAGATGCCACCCATACCTGGTCACCGGCAGAAGAAGCATTGATCATAGCCTGCAGGTCGTTGGAGGCCGCGCCCCAGCTGAGGCCGTTGGCGCTCGGAGAACCACCGTTGGCAGTTTGTTTTACATAGCGGATGGTCTGGGCCTGCGTGCAAATGCATAGAAACAGCAGCGCAAGTACTGTAGAAAATCGCTCTTTCATAAGGGTATAAAACGTTTTGTTACTGTATATAATCGCAGTTACGGACCGCGTTATTATTCAACCAATAGCTTCATACCCCGCTGTCCGCCAGCGCTTTTCACCTGTACATGATACATCCCGGCAGGAAGGCCGGCAGTTTCTATAAAGTATCTCCCGTTCGAGCCGGAGATCCTGGCCGGGATTTCCCTGCCCAGCCCGTCAAATATCCTGATGGCCGGGTCAGCCTGAGCGTCTGCCGTTTCGAGGATCACCATTCCTTGTGCCGAAGGATTCGGATAGAGTTTGTTCCGGGAAATGACATTTCCTGCCTTTTTGAAGGACACAGAGCGGATCTCCGAATAAGCGTACGTGCCGTCCAGATCCATCATTTTCAAACGGTAATAGAAGAGTGCCGCACCCTGAGCATAGCCGAAGGGGGCATCGGTAAAGGTGTACTTACCGCTGCCTTTTACAGCTACGGAGCCGATACTTTCGAAGTTTTTTGAGTCAGCGCTGCGCTGTATTTCGAAATGCGAGGCATTCACTTCTTCGGTCGTTTGCCAGGAAAGCTGAACAGTGTTTTCCTCCCGTATCGCTTTAAACGACACCAATGTTACAGGTAGTTGCCCCTCCCACCACTCATACGCGCCTATATCGATCATTGTGCCATACAGCCTGTCTTTACCGGCCAGGTCTTTTGCCCCGTTCAGGCCAGGGAAGGCATCATTGATCCCCGCGTCGATCGCCGGGCTGGAAAAGGAAAGACGATAATCTCCTCCGGCGGGATTGACAAACTGCGGGTCGGGGTATGTACCTTCCTCGTCCTCAATAATATTATGACTGCTGGCCGGATCGAGCCTGTCGCCAACGCTTCCGCCAAAATTGCCCCTTTCTTCAATATTTCCCCAAATTATACTGTTCCGGATCAAGGCAGAAGAGCTTTTGTCCAGGTATATTCCGCCGGCGCGATCTAATAGTTGTATGACTCGATTTCGGCTTACCGTTACGTTGATAAACGTTGAAGAAGAACACTCATCATAAACTCCTCCCCCCCCTTCTTCAGCCCCCGAAGTATTCCCGTCAAAAAGCACATTGACAAATAGCGGGGAGCTATTCCGGTTATATACGCCTCCCCCCTTATTGTTAGCAGAATTTTGACTGATCCTCACATTGGTAAATGTTGGTGAGGATTCCTCGTTGTATATTCCTCCACCACTACTTACCCTCGCGGAATTGCCCGAAATGACCACATTGGTCAAAGCGGCAGTGCTATACCAGTTATACATCCCGCCGCCTTCGCCTTCGCTTTCGTTGCCGGTAATGACCAGGTTCCTCAATACGGGCGATGCATACAGATTGGCTATCCCGCCGGCATAACCACTGTTGCCACCGGTAATGGTAAACCCGTCAAGTATGGCGGAAGCGGTCAGCGGCTCACCTGCCGCGAAGCTATTATTGACCACTATTTTCTCGTTATTGCCATGCAGGATCGTGGGGTTTGCCGTCCAGTCTCTTTCCTCCATCCCGGCATCATTGTCATCATCCGGGAAGCCGCCATAAATGGCCACGCTATTCTTCATTTTCAGCCCGTCTCCCCCGGGATAATACGTACCTTTGGCTACCCACACCTGCTCTGCGCCGGGAGAATTAATGGCAGCCTGGATATCGCCCATAGCATCGGCCCAGGAAGAGCCATCGCCGTTGCCCCCCATCTTTACATACAGGATCGGATTGTCGGCGTATGAATACACCTGACCGGAAGCAGCCATCAGGCAAAAGCCTGTTAACAAACAAAAAATAAAGAATCTCATAGTAACTGTACGCATTGTGTGAGGGAAAATAATTCCCCCAAATCACGCTTTTTGACATAAAACGGATTGTCAACGTGGTTGCAGATTGTGTTGCTGAGGTTGCAGGGAGCCGGAAATTGTAATTAATTTTCCCCCCGCTGCTTCCCGTATTCCGTCGGCGTCATGCCAAACTGCTCACGAAAGCATTTGCTGAAATAGGAGAGATTATCGAACCCCACCTTATAGGCGGCGTCTGAGATCATGGCGCCTTTGCCGAGGAATTGCGCGGCCCGCTTCAAGCGGTAGCTGCGGATCAGGTCGTTGGGCGGAAGATCGGTCAGTATTTTGATTTTTCGGAACAAAGTGCTGCGGTGCATACCGAGGTCGGTGGTGAGCTGGTTCACATCGTAAGCTGCGCTGTCGAGATTGGCTTCCAACAGCTCGTAGATTTTCCCGATAAAAGGATCCGAGCTTTCAACCGCTATTTCGTCGGTAGGCCCTGGTAGGGCACTGAACTGCGATTGGAGCCATGTCCTGTACTTACGTTGCTGTTCGAGCTGGTTGCTTACCTGTAGCAGCAACTCATCCGGATGGAAAGGCTTGGTGAGGTAGTGGTCAGCGCCGTCCGACAAGCCTGCCATACGGCTGTCCTGCGAGGCTTTGGCAGTAAGCAGGATGACGGGGATATGCGAAGTACGCAGGTCGGTTTTCAATTGCCGGCAGAGGGTAAAGCCATCCATTACCGGCATCAGCACATCACTGATCACGATATCGGGCATGAGGACAATAGCCGTTTCAAAACCTTCCTGCCCGTTGAAGGCCTGCTCCACCCGGTAGCCTTCCGGCAGGCAGTCGGCAATAAAATCGGAAAGCTCCTTATTGTCTTCGACCAGCAGCACTATTGCGGGTGTCTCCGGGGCGGGGTCTCCCGGAACAGGATTTTTCAAAATGCCGTTCTGATGCTCAGGGTAATCCCGCTTTTGAAACAACGCCTTATCTCCTTTCGCCGCCATCTCAAGAGGCAGGAATACCGTAAAAGCAGAGCCTCTGTTCACTTTGCTTTTCACCCGGATATGGCCACCCATCAAGCCTGTCAGCTCCCTGATCAGCGCCAACCCGATACCACTTCCCTGATGCTCTCTTGTGCTGGTATTATCCAATTGGTAAAAACGGTCGAATATATGGGGCAGCTTGTTTTCCGGAATCCCTTTGCCCGTATCGGATACTTCCAGACTGACTCCGCCTGCCGCAGTTGCCAGGTTCACACGGACGCTGCCGCCCTCTTCCGTAAATTTGATGGCATTGGCTACCAGGTTATAGACAATGCTTTCCAGCTTGAGGGCATCAAACCAGTAGCGCTGTTCCGCCAGACCGGAATGAAACTCCAGCGAGATATTTTTCCCCTGGGCCTGGTCCCTGAAAGAATCCGTCAATTGCCTCACAAATTCTGTAAGATCGCCCAACTGCCGGTATATTTCCATCGTACCGGCCTCTATCCTGGAGAGATCCAGGAACTGGTTGACCAGCTGCAGCAGCTGCCGGGCATTCCGCTCAATGAGCTCTAACCGGAACTCGTTCTTCAGCCATTCCGAGGGCGCTTTCGCCACTTTTTTAAGTTGCTGCACCGGGGAAAGGATCAGCGTTAGCGGTGTACGGAACTCATGGGTGATATTGGTAAAAAACCGGGTTTTGAGCTCATCGATTTCTCTCAGGTGCACTGCTTCCCTCTGTTTGAGGTACAGCCTTACCGCCCCGTAGACCAACGCAAGGGCACCCAATACATACAGTATATAAGCCCACCAGGCGGCCCACCACGGCGGCATTATACGAAAGGTCAGTATACGCACGTGCGGGCTCCATTTGCCCGATGTATTGGAAGCATTTAACTTCAGCGTATATAAGCCGGGACTCAGATTGGTATAAATTGCTTCGGGGTTTCCTGAGGTCACCCACTCCCTGTTCACCCCTTCAAGTAAATAGCGGAACCGCATCTTCCCGGGGTTGTTAAACTGCATTCCTGCAAACCCTACGGTTATGAAATTCTGGTCTGAAGCCAGTTCCAGGTGGTTTGCCTGGTGCACCGGAACGGCGCCGGGTAACAAATCGGGTGGCAGCGGTTCATTATTGATTTGTATGCTGATAATTTCGATACGGGGTTCGAAAGCGTCTTCAGCAACCTGGCCGGGATAAAAGGCCGTGATCCCCTCCAGTCCTCCCAGGACAATACGGTCGTCGGGCAAATGAAGAAAATGAAACCGGTTAAACTCGTCTGCCTGCAATCCGTCTGCCCGCGTGTAGGTTTTGGTTTCAAAGGTCTTGCGGTGGAATCTGCACACGCCCTTGTTGGTCGCCAGCCACAGGTAATCACCCGCATCGGGTATGGCAGCGTAAACGACATTGTTGGGAAGGCCGTCCTCATCAGTAAATCGCTGTGACCGACCAGTGGTTTTGTCAAACCGGCACAGACCGTTCCCGAAAGTACCTATCCAGAGAATGTCGCTGTCTTCAGGATCGGCAAAAATGCAGAATAAAGCGTCGCTGCTGAGTGTAGAAGTGTCGGAGGGATTGTGGGCATACCGGCTTATTTTTCCTGTCGCGCGGTTTATCCTGAACAGTCCGTGTGTGTTGGTAATGATCCACAGATCCCGTTCATCTACCACAAACTGCAGCAGGCGCATGTAGTCGGTCTGGTCGCCGGTAAACCGGGGCAAATTGAGAGTGAAAGGGAATTTTATCCAGGTATGGGCTGCTTCATCGTACCAGGCGACCGTATGATCATACAGCGCCCATATCTTACCGTCCGGATCTGTCGCCAGGGGAACGGGAGGAGCCGGCTCATGACTTTGTATCGGGAAAAGGAACGGGATCTTATCCAATCGGCGGATTACAGGATCCCAACGATAAAAAGGTGTAAACCCGGTGTTAAACCAGGTTCTTCCCCTCTTGTCATTTGTGGCCCTGAAGTAGTAGGGCGATGTTGCCGGAGAGAGCTGTGGCATCTCCGGAGGGGCTATTCCCAGGTGCTTCGAAAGCAGGTCTGTGTGAAAATTCTTTTCATAGGCCTCCGCCCTGAAACCGGCGGCCATCAGGTTGAATTTATATACACCCTGTCCGTCCGTTCCGAGCCAGAGTACGTTGGTCCTGTCTATATAAACACTCAGTATGCCGGAAGCTGCATTGCCTGTCAGCATCTGCACCCCGGTTGCCGGATGAAACCGGTACAGGTATCCGTGCTGGGCAAAGTAATCATTGCCTTCCAGGTCGGTGGCAAACTGCATAACGACGGGCTCTCTAACTGTCTTATCCGTTCCTTGTAACCTGTACGATCTGATAACCCCTCTTTCCGGGTCAAAAAGGGAAACGTATTGTCCGGAAGCCACCAGCATAGTGCCGTCCTGCCGCTCGTAAATACCGAGGATATTATTTTCGGGAAGCGACGATGCATTTCCTTCTTCGTGCCTGTAATGCCGGAATCGCCCGGAAACAGGATCCAGCCTATCGAGCCCGTTTGCCGTTCCTATCCAGATATAACCATGCCGGTCTTCGAGAATTCCGAAAACGTCGTTATTACCTAATGAAGCGGGCTGGTGGGGATCATGCAGGAAATGACGGGTCTTAAGGCCCTGGCGGTCGAATGAGCCGAGTCCATGGCCCCCGAAGCCGATCCAAAGCGTTTTCCTGCTGTCGTACAGTACTTCATACGGTTTCCAGGGAAAGGCTTTTTGAAAGGAAGCGTGCTGTGAGATATTTTCAAAAGCTTCATTACCAGGATTGAAATAGTCGATGGTCCCTTTTTCCGTGACAATCCATATTCCTCCTTCCCTGTCTTCTTTCAATCCGATAACCGCCGCACTTGAAATCGAGGACAGGCCGCGTGAGGAAGGCTGGAATACCTTGAAATTCCGCCCGTCATAGCGGCATAGCCCGTCCAGGGTAGCCATCCAGATAAATCCCTGCCGGTCCTGCAGGATTGCGGGGTTAAAAGCCTGGGGCAGCCCCTGGTCGCTGGTGATATGAACTGGCTTCGGCAGGTCTGCCCACTGCCCGAAAGCAGCCGGCGTAAATCCGCCAGGCCATATTGCTAAAACAGGAATAAGGTTAGCAAAGAATTTAAGGAGAGTCAATTCATTGTCAGGTTTTAATAGCCGTTTTATCTCTGCATACCTATTGTCCGCAAATATAACCATCACGCGATCATATCGGGAAGAAAAGCCTCAAAAGCATCCGGTTCCTGCAGCATCTCCCCTTCTGTACGATGCTCCTGTAAATATATTATCGGCCTGCCGGTTAGAATCCGGTAGTCTTTAGCTTTATTCTTTCAGTATTAAAAAGTAATTGCTGAATAACCTTTTAATTATACCCTGTCATTACGTTCACAAGTAAAGTTTACAATGAAGCATTCTAAAAAAACAACGCAAAAGGGCGCTGCGTCCAGGAGGAATTTCATCAAAGCCTCCTCACTGGCGGCATCCGCTTTCTTCATAGTCCCGAGGCATGTATTAGGCAAAGGATATGTAGCTCCCAGTGACAAGTTGAATATAGCCGGTATCGGTGTCGGAGGAAAAGGTAAGAGCGACCTCACTTCGTTTGCGAAGAGTCCGAGGGTAAATATTGTAGCACTTTGTGATGTGGACGACCGCCAGGCAGTAGAATCGAGAAAGAATTTCCCGAACGCGAAATACTACAAGGATTTTCGCGAGATGCTGAACAAGGAAAAGAGCAATATCGATGCCTGTTCTATTTCAACCCCTGACCATACCCACGCAGTAGCAACTCTCGCCGCCATGCAGTTGGGCAAGCACGTATATACGCAAAAGCCGCTCACGCACAGCATCAATGAGGCCAGGATACTGACGCAGGCTGCCAAAAAATACAAAGTAGTTACCCAGATGGGCAACCAGGGCGGATCAGGTAACGGGGTACGCCGCATGAAAGAGATCTACGATTCAGGCATTATCGGCCACGTTGACCGCGTACTTTGCTGGACAAACCGCCCGGTATGGCCGCAGGCAGTACCGACCGATAAGACATTCCAGATCCCGAAAGAGCTTAATTTCGATCTATGGCTGGGCCCTGCTCCCAAAGTACCTTATAATGAAGCTTACCTTCCCTGGAACTGGCGTGGATGGTGGCCTTACGGTACAGGCGCACTCGGCGACATGGCCTGCCACATCATGGACCCGGTCTTCAGGATCCTTCCTATCGACTACCCCAAATCGGTAGAAGCAAGTGTGGCCGGTAACTGGACCATGACGCTTCGTCCCCAGGACAATGCCCCGGATTGGACTCCGTTCTCGACTAATATTCATCTCGTATACCCGCGTAAAGACGGTTTGGGCGACCTGAAGGTGAGCTGGTACGACGGCGGGATCCTGCCCGAACTTCCCGAAGAGCTGAAAGAAGGCGAAGAATTCGGAAACTCCGACGGAGGCGTATTGTTTATAGGAGCCAAAGGAAAGCTGATGGCAGACTGCTACGGCGCACGTCCGCGTCTGCTCCCGCTACGCGATAACGAGTTTGTCAATATCCCCGAAACAATTAAAAGGGTACCCAACGAAGATCACTATCTCAACTGGGTGGATGCCTGCCTTGCCGGCTACGGAAATGCTGAAACCAGCTCTCCGTTCGAATACGCAGGACCATTTACCGAAAGTATCCTGATCGGCAACGTAGCGCTTCGCACCTGGATGCTCCGTGACAATCCTGAAGGCAGAAGGACCGTCGACAAGTACAATGGTCGCAAGAAACTTTTGTGGGATGCCGCCCAGGGCAAGATTACCAACTGGGATCTGGCCAACCAGTATGTAAACCGCGAATACCGCAACGGCTGGAGCCTCACACTTTAAGATCAGATACTCCAAATCTTAGAAGGCTGCCCTAAAGGGCGGCCTTTTTTTATAAAGGGTTTTCGGGAAGAAAATCCCTGGGCGAACAGTTCAGTACCTTAGCAAGGTCGTTCAAACGCTTAAGGCTATACTTATCATCGGTCCTGGGGCTTTCTACAAGCCCTATATACCCCTCTGAGAGCTCAAGTAGAAAAGCCAGCTCCTTCTGGGAAATCCCCAGCGCCAGCCTTCTTTCCTTGACTTTGTCTATGACATATTGCTCTATCGGAGTAGGTAAACTCATAGAAGCGAATAAACCGTATTAAAAAAATTTATCTACATAGCTATAGCTATGTTTAGTATTTTATTATATTTGTTGAGTGAAGCAGCTATACCCGCTTCTATCGTAGAATTTCCAAATCAATAGCCTTCCGGGGCATAGGAGTAGCTTGTTTATGAACAAACATTTACTTTACCCACTGGTTATTCGTCATCCGCAATGACGCCGGGCTGCAAGCTCATACGGTTTCGCCCGGCGGAGTAGTTCTGCCGGGCAGGCCCGGTAAAAGCTGCCCTTTTTTATTCTTCAACTAAAAACCGCTTAAGCAATGAACCATCTTTATTGCCAAAGGGGCATGCTATGCCCGCATTTTTTCGGTATAGGCCTGTTGGCGCTGATCCTGTGCACCTCGCTGCCGTCCTTAGCCCAGGATAGCTTCACGCTACAGGGAAAAGTGTATTCCGAAACCGATGGTGAGCCTCTTCCTGGCGCATCGGTATATCTTAAAGGCTCCCGGCAAGGTGTCAGCACCGACGAAAAAGGTACGTTTACGTTTAATGGTATCGGTAGCCGGGCAGAACTTGCTGTCTCTTTCATCGGGTACATAACGCTCGATACCGTTCTGCACCTCCCCCTTACGCAACCGCTCCGAATAACGCTCGCTCCGGATATGGTGCAGCTTCGGGAAGTAGCAGTAACCGGCTACCAGGTTATTCCAAAAGAAAGGGCAACCGGCTCATTCGTAAACCTCGATAGCGAGCTCCTTAACCGGGGTGTGTCTACTAATATTCTCGACAGGCTGGAGGGAGTAGCAAGCGGGGTATTCCTGATCGGTTCCTCTTCAAGCAATTCGGCGCTCGCCGAAAGGAATCTCAATATCAGGATACGCGGCGAGAGTACCCTGGCGCTACCGACGCAGGTCAGCCGGGATCCTCTTATCGTCATCGATAATTTCCCTTTTGAGGGCTCGCTCGACAACATCAATCCCAACGACGTGGAGTCTGTCACCATCCTGAGAGATGCCGCAGCAGCCTCTATCTGGGGCGCGAGAGCTGGCAACGGGGTCATCGTAATCACCACCAAAAAAGGCAGAAAGGACAAGCCTGCCAGCGTGGAGATCAACAGCAATATAACGATCACCCGGAAACCCGATGTCTACCGCGACAGAAATTATCTGACGGCAGAACACTATATAGAAGTGGAAGAGACATTATTCAATGCGGGGTATTTCAATGCCGATCTTTCAAACATGACCAGCCGGCCCCCGGTATCTCCTGTCGTCGAACTACTGGTCCGGAAAAGATCCGGCGCTATTTCTCAAGCAGCTTATGACGCCGCTATTGCCAAACTATCATCGGCCGACATCCGCGCCGACTACCTCCGCCATGTATACCGGAATGCTCTTAACCAGCAGTATTCCGTCGGACTGAAGGGCGGCAGCAGTCAAACCACCTATTCGGTCTCGGCCGGTTTCGACCGGAATCTCAGCAACGTGGTGGGCAATGGCTACAACAGGTTTACCCTCAACTCCAATATGTCCTATACGCTTTTTAAAAAGCTCGAGCTCACCACCGGCATCAACTATAGCAACAGTAAAACCACTAACAGCAACCATCAGAACTCCTTTGGGTATCTGGCCGTAGGCGGCAAGTATGCGAACATCTTTCCCTATGCCGCCTTAGCCGATGAAAACAGCGCGCCTTTGAGCACAGTCAGGGGATATCGCGACGACTACCTCGCTGAAACGGAATCGCTGGGGTTCCTGGACTGGCGTTTCCGCCCGCTGGAGGAAACCTCCCTGGCCGACAAATATTCAAAGACCCACAGCCTCCTGCTGCGGGCAGGCCTCAGGTATAATTTCAGGCCGTTTCTGAATGTAGAAGTACTTTATCAGAACGAAAAACAGATCATAGATGATTGGGACTACAGAAGTGATCGTACCTATTATACAAGAAACCTGATCAACCGTTTTTCCGTACGCAAAGAAGACGGCACCTTTACCTATCCGCTACCCAAAGGGGGAATCCTGATGCGGAATAATTCTACCGCAAATTCCGAAAACCTCAGGATACAGGCAAACTTCGACAAATCGTTCGGAGGCCTGCACAAAGTAACTGCCCTGGCCGGTGCAGAAGCACGGCAACTGCTCACAGAAACTTATTTTCGTACTTCATACGGCTACGACAATAACCTGGGTGTAGCCGTAAATACCCTTAATTTCTCCACTATACTGCCGGTCAACCCCGGATCTATCGGCATTATAAGCGCTCCGCAAGGAGATATCATAGGGTTCAATAACCGGTTTATCTCCTACTATGCAAACAGCGCCTACACTTTCCGGGACAAGTATACGCTTTCGGCCAGCGCGAGACGTGATGGAGCTAACATATTCGGCGGCAATACCAACAACCGGTTTACCCCTTTGTGGTCGACAGGGCTCTCATGGGATCTGAGCAGGGAAAGTTTCTACAAATTCGGGTGGCTGCCCTACCTGAAACTCAGATCGACATTCGGGTACAGCGGAAATGTATACCAGGGTTCTGTCCAAACTACCGGCATATACCTGACCAACAATCGTACCGGTGCGCAATATATCCATAACCTGACCGCCCCCAACCCGGATCTCAAATGGGAACAAGTAGGCACCTTCAATACCGGGATCGATTTTTCCCTTAAGAATAGCGTGCTGAGCGGAAGCGTCGATTATTATGTCAAATCGGGCGACGACCTGATAGAAGTCCAGCCGCTTGCCCCTTCCGCGGGGTTCTACCAGTTTTATACCAATGGCGCCGCGACACGGACACACGGTATCGACCTCAGTCTTTCAGCGAGGGTTGTTAAAAAAGGATTTACCTGGTCTCCAACGCTTTTACTGAGCACGGTAAAAGACAAAATCACAAAATTCAGCGTTCAGCAAACTTCCGGCAGTTTCAGGTCCGGAACAGGGAGGGCCGGGCTCGTCGGAAGCCCGCTGTACAGTGTGTTCTCCTATCGGTGGGCCGGACTCGATCCTGCTACAGGCGACCCCCAGGGGTACCTCAACGGAGAGGCTAGTAAGAACTATACCGGCATCATCAACAATTTCAACCCCGACAGCCTGATCTTTCATGGTTCTTCCGTTCCTACGCTGTTCGGTGCTTTCCGCAACGACCTGTCCTATCGTAATTTTTCGATCTCTGTCAACCTGACCTACAAACTGGGTTACTACTTCAGGAGGCAGGCGTCATCACCAAACTATCAGGATATATTATCGGGCTCCAGTCACCGGGACTATGTGCAACGCTGGCGTAAACCCGGCGACGAAACCGTTACCGATGTGCCTTCTTTTGTATATCCCGCCAATAGCAACAGGAGTACCTTTTACCGTTTTTCAGAAATATTGGTCGAAAAAGGAGACCATATACGGCTGCAAGACATCCGCCTGAGCTATGATCTCTCCTCCCCCGCCATAACCGCAGCCGGGTTACGCTCCGTCCGCATTTATGCCTATATCTCCAATCCGGGTGTTATCTGGAAGGCAAACCGGCTCGGTATCGACCCCGACACCAACCTTTCCTTCGAGTCGACAAGCCACAACCTGCCCCGGCCTGTCTCCGCCGCTTTCGGGCTAAAACTCAATTTCTAAACATCTTTCTGCTATGAAAACCGAGAAAAATATCAAAAAAGCTCTGGAAGTAGTGATGCTGCTAGCCGGCTCACTTTTATTGCTGTCCTGCGGAGAAATAGACGAATGGCTCGACGTAAAACGGAGAAAAGCAGATGTTATCCCTAAAACTGCAGCCGACCTGCAGGCGCTGCTCGACAACAACAATATTGTCAGCGACGCTCATTCCGTTCTGGGACAGGTCAGCGCCGACAATCTCCATATTCCGGACGACCGCCTTAATTCAATATCATTGAGTGAAAGAAATTGTTATTTATGGAAAGCCGATCTGTTTGAGGGTGCAGCGTCATCAGATTTTTCTAACCCAAATATTAAAATCACGTATGCCAATATTGTCCTGGAGCGTCTGGACGATGCGCCTGGCCTGACCGCCAATCAAAGGGAATATAACAACATCAAAGGCCAGGCATTGTTTCTCCGAGCCTTTGCTACCTACTCCCTGGCTCAATTATTCTGCAAAACCTATGACCCTGCTACTGCCGCTACAGACGCCGGGTTACAGCTCCGCGCGACGTCCGATCCGAACCAGGTCTTTCCCCGGTCAAGTGTGCAGCAAACTTATGACAGGATATTGTCGGACCTGCAGGAAGCAGCCGCATTGCTGCCGGTCAACGCCCTGTTTACCTCAAGACCTTCTCAGGCTGCAGCCCACGCCCAGCTGGCCAAGGTATACCTGGCTATGGGTAACTACCCGCAAACTCTGGAATATGCAGAGCTTACGCTCAAAGCAAAAAATACATTACTGGACTTTAATTCTGACTTCATCAGTCCTTCGAGCACCTACCGCTTCCCTCCCTTCAGTGTTCAGAATGGAAACCCCGAATTTATTTTTTATGCTGAGTGTACCTCTTTAACAAGTACCAATCCTGCGGTAGGAGCCTCCTTTGCAGCGCCTGAACTCTATGATTCCTATCATGAAGACGACCTCAGGAAAACGGTGTTTTTCAGGAAACATGCAAACGGTTTTCACGAACCTGTCGGTAGATATACCGGAAACAATACCGCATTTGCCGGACTGGCGGTAAACGAACTATATCTGATCAGGGCAGAGTGCAGGGCGAGGCAAGGAGACTATTCCGGTGCGAAAGAAGACCTTAACCTGCTTCTCGAAAAACGTTACAAATCAGGGACCTTTGTTCCCCTGGATACGCTGGACAACCAGGTTGTGCTGGAAACCGTACTCTCTGAAAGACGCAAAGAACTTGCATTTACAGGTCAGACCAGGTGGGAGGATCTGCGCCGCCTGAACCGGGATCCCAAATTTGCCAAAACGCTCACACGCCAATCGGGAAATACGCTCTATACGCTGCCTCCCAACGATAAGCGCTATGTTTTTCCTTTCCCAGATCTTGAAATCCAGCTAAGCAATGTCGTACAGAATGAAAGGTAAAATCAGGCTCATAGCTGTGTTGGCATACCTTTTCATTTGCTCCAGTCGCGTGCCGGCCGGAGCAAATGAAAAGACTTTTCCCCTTTCTATTACAGTCCGGGTCGACGAGCGGCTTCCTATCGATACCCTTTCCATCCTTTTTACCAACAGCGCTTTTCAGACTCCCTATTCTGAAAAAGATATCCGGTATTTTGAGAAAACAGGACCCCACACTTTTCGCTTCGCTACCCGGGAACCGGTTTCCGGAGGCCATTTTGCCATACAATCCAACCCGCCTGCAGGCAGCGCCTGGGAGAAAAACAATCTTCGTTTTCTGACAATAACCCCTACTTTCTGGTGGGAAGCCGGCGACAGCATCTCGCTATCTGTCACAAAAAGGCACAGCAGCGCCGGCCTGTCGGGTAATTACCTGATCGACTATCAATATGAGTTCAAAGGATCAGGCTCAGAAAAGTATACGATCTGGGAGAAAATGCTGAGTCCCCCCAAACGGCCGCTACCTGCCGACACTACCGATTGCAGGAACCTGATCTTGCCCAAGATCAGCGCATCATTGGAAGTACTGGAAAGCGGGAAAGCAGCGCTCAGTAATTTCCAGTACCAGATGCTCAAAGCCGAGTTGATCGCAAAGCAAAGAGAGATATTCCAACGCATCAGGAGGCCGCAACAGCATATTTCGCTTTGTGATTCACTTCTCAGAGAAGGGATAAAAGAAGGAAAAGCTGCTCTTGGTATCGATTTGATCACCTCCGGGATCCCGGCCTCTGTTGCCTGCCGCTCGGAAAACTACCTCAATTATTTGCTGGAAAGGCTGCTTTTCGAAGCGTATTCGGAAAAAGCCGCCTCAAGACCCTTCGACCTGCTTTCTGTAATTGTTGAAAGATATGAAGCCCCCCTCAGGGATACACTGCTATTGCTGCTTTTTATAAAAGATATACCCGACGAGGATCTGTATGGCAACTACCTGCGGGCTAAGGAGCTGATAACCGACCCCGAATGCCTGCGGGCGCTGAACGAAATCGTGCGTACGCTACCGGGAATGCCGGTTGCTGACTTCTCTCTTCCGGATCCGGACGGAAAGCTTGTCAGCTTGTCCAGCTTTAAAGGAAAAGTGACATTTATAGACCTCTGGTTTACGGGATGCGGAGCTTGTGTGTCGTACTACCGGGATGTACTCAGGGAGGCGGAAGAACAACTTAAAGATGAAAAAGACATCGTCTTTATTTCCATTTCGGTTGACAAGAATCCGACGCTATGGAAAAAAAGTATTTCTTCCGGCAAATATACATCGGTACACGCAGTCAACCTTTATACTGAAGGAAAAGGAGTAGCCCACGACTGGACTACACATTACGGCTTCCATGGATGTCCCAAATTTATGATTGTAGACCGGGGCGGCAAAATCCATCGTATCTTTAACAATGGCTTCGCTAACGAAATCAGCTCGACCGGTTCGCTTGTAACCAGGTTAAAAAAAGTATTGATGGAAGAATGAACCCCGGGCAGGCTTCCTTTTAAGAATACCTATCTCAAAGAAATACCTGCCCTAAACGTTCATTCCTTTTTCAGCGATCGTTATTCCGCGCGCCAGTTGGTTTCCTGTACTGAAGAACCCATTGGAATACGCCCCTCAACCGGCTCAAATGGAGATCTGATTTTACAGGCTACAGCGGTCCCGGTATTGCAGGAAGGAGGAGTACCTATCACATAGTCCGTTCCATCCACATGAGAAACATCATACTCCTCGAACACAAGTGGATGGTCGTCATGGCCGTTCATAGCGACTGTAAGTCCGCCTGCTGCCAACAGGGCGCCCACAAAAAAATACGGAGATTTAAATAGCTTTTTCATTGTTGCTTCCTTTTAAGATTAAAGATATTACGTCCCTACTCTCTTTCCAGGTTTTCGGTATACCCCTGGCCTTCATAGCGCGTTTCCCAAACCCGGTACAAAGGACTGCCCGGTCTCATAACCTTGCTGTCACGGCATCAGATGTTTAAAAGGTGAAATAGAAATCGAAAATGATGGCCGAAAACTACAGCCGATCATATCATTCCACCTAGCAAACCGTCCCTGAAATAGCTCGAAGTACTTTAATTTATACTTCGTAAACCCGGAGTAGAACGCAATACCTAAAAGTAACGGGATAACCTATATGTCCGTGGTAAAATCAAACCACCCCCTCTGTCTTGAATTCCGAAGTAAAATGAAACTGTATCGCCGGATTGTTTTCCTTATTCATCCTGATCATCCATTCCGATTCAGCTAAAAACACCGGGTTAGAGTCCTTGTCATAGCCGATCTGGTTGCCCTTCAGCCGGATGAACTCGCTGAGCTTCGCTTCATCCGTTGAGGTAATCCAGCAGGCTTTGGAGATATTCATATGCACCCATCGGCATTTGGCGCCGTATTCATGCTCCAATCGGTACTGGATCACGTCAAACTGCAGCTCTCCCACTGTTCCCACGATCTTGCGATTTCCCAGTTCGAGGGTGAACAACTGTGCCACTCCCTCGTCGGTAAGCTGCTGGATACCTTTTTCCAACTGCTTGGATTTCATAGGGTCGAGGTTGATCAGCTCCTTGAAGATTTCCGGGGAGAAGCTCGGGATGCCCGAAAACATAAAGTCCTCCCCTTCCGTGAGCGTGTCGCCTATCTTGAAAGTGCCGGTATCGTAAAGGCCGATCACGTCCCCGGGGAACCCTTCGTCCAGCACATTTTTCGTTGAGGCCATAAAGCTGAAAGGACTCGAAAACCTGACGTTCTTGTCCAGCCTGACATGATGAAAGAATTTCCCGCGCTCAAACTTCCCGGAGCAGACCCGCAGGAAAGCTATACGGTCGCGGTGCCTGGGATCGAGATTGGCATGTATTTTAAACACAAACCCGCTGAACCTGGACTCTTCCGGCGCTACTTCCCTAACGGTTGTAGGCCTGGGCTGCGGCGTAGGCGAGATCTCGCAGAAAGTGTCGAGAAGCTCTTTTACCCCAAAGTTATTGATCGCGCTGCCGAAAAATACCGGCGCCAGCTGTCCCTCCTGGTAGGCTTCCTCAGAGAACGGGTCGTAAACTCCTTCAATAAGCTCTACGTCTTCTCGTATCTGTGCTGTATCCCTTTCTCCCAGAAGAGCAGGAAGCCCCGGGTCGCTGAGACCGATCTCAACAACATCCTCTTCTACTTTGGTCTTATTGATCTTGAAGAAATAGAGTTTCTGCTCGTACAGGCTGTAAACTCCCTGGAAGGCGCTCCCCATATTGATGGGCCAGGTCAGGGGCCGCACGCGTATGCTCAGCTTTTCTTCAAGCTCGTCAAGGAGGTCGAAGGGGTATTGTCCTTCCCGGTCAAGCTTATTGATGAAGATGATCACGGGCGTATTGCGCATGCGGCATACTTCCATTAACCGTTCTGTCTGCTCTTCCACACCTTTCACACAGTCGATGACCAGTATGACGCTGTCGACAGCCGTAAGCGTACGGTAAGTATCCTCTGCGAAATCCTTGTGCCCGGGGGTATCCAGTATATTAATAAGAAGATCTTTGTACTCGAAAGTCATCACAGAAGTAGCAACCGAAATTCCCCTCTGCTTTTCTATCTCCATAAAATCGGAAGTAGCCGTTTTCTTGATCTTATTGGACTTCACCGCCCCTGCCGTCTGGATAGCCCCCCCGAAAAGCAGCAATTTTTCAGTAAGGGTAGTTTTACCAGCATCCGGGTGACTGATAATCGCGAAAGTGCGGCGCTTCTTTATTTCCTGGGTCAAAGACATATACAATGTTGGCTGTTTCAGGCTGCGGCGACATTTCACTAGAGAAACAGCAAGCCGCAGCAGCTTGTCAAATAAGCCGCAAAATTATACAAATAACGGGAGAAATGCACCCTCACCTTACCGGGTAATATCGGCGCCCGCCCCGTCTACATCTGTACCCCTGGCTTCTTTGCTGTTAGGTGCTGTCTTAATTTTACCGCGGAGGGCACAAAGTTGCGCAAAGCAGTCTATAAAAATGTCTGACAATTATACTTTGCGCATTCTTCGCGTACATTGCGTACTCCGCGGTTATGATTTTTTTCTGCGATTAAGATACATTTCTGCGATTACGATTCTCTTTAATTACTTTTGAACCCAAATCCTAACTGTCTAAATTTGATACGTTTTCTTTTCCCGAACCCCCAGCCTGATATGAATACCGTCCGGTTTTTTCTTTTCCTTTTTGCAGCATTGCTGATCCAGCCGCTGAAAACCCCGGCGCAATCAGCCTATTATTCTGGTATCACAGCCCACCGCGGCAGCTCCGGCTCATTTCCCGAAAATACGATCCCGGCATTCAGAAACGCGATAGCCTTGAAAGTGGACTGGGCCGAGCTGGATATTTTCCGGACAAAAGACGGAAAGCTGGTCGTGACCCATGATGCGCGTACCGGGCGCGTGGCGGAGAAAGATCTTGAAATCGCTGCCTCCACCTACGACGAGCTCAAAAAGCTCGATGTAGCAACGGGCTTCAGAAAGCAAACGGGCAGGAGCCTGAACGAATGTCCGCCCTTGCAAATGCCTCTTCTCGAAGAAGTTCTGGCCTTATTTCTTCAACAGGAGGCTACAAAAATCTCCATACAGCCCAAGGTCGACTGTGTTCCTGAAGCCATGGGGATAATAAGAAAAATGAAAGCACAGCACATTGTAGGATTCAACGACGGCAACCTGCAGTATATGAGCCAGGTAAAGGAGCTTGAACCCGGTATACCGGTCTTCTGGGACAGGCCCGCCAACTCAGACCTCGACGAGGATATCAGGATCGCGCGTGAAAAAGGATTCGAGGCGCTGGTCGTCAATTCAAAAGGCCTCACCGCCGGGAAAATACAGAAAATTAAAGATGCAGGGTTTGCCGCCGGGGCCTGGACTGTCAACGATCCGGTCGAAATGAAGAAATTACTGGCAGCGGGCATTGACCGGATTTATACCGACGAGCCCGCAGCGCTGATCTTCCTGCGCTATTATCCGGAAGGCGTCACCTGCGAGGGTACTTATAAGGGACATTTACAGGGGATATGCCTGGACGATACAAACAATATTTACTGGAGCTGGACTGACGCCATCGTCAGGACGGATGCCGCCGGGAACATAACCGGCAGGGTGTCCGCCCCCTCCCACCAGGGTGATCTTTGCTACCGGAACGGCAAAATCTATGTAGCCGTCAACCTTGGCAGGTTTAACGAGCCTGCAGGCAAAGCCGATTCCTGGGTGTACGAGTTCGATGCCCCAACGCTGGAGCTGGTCAAAAAGTACCCTGTTCCTGAGCTTGTACACGGAGCCGGCGGGATTGCATACCGCAATGGAAAGTTTATCGTGGTCGGCGGGCTGCCACCCGGCACACCTGAGAATTATCTGTATGAGTATGATACGGATTTCCGTTTCCTCAAAAGGCATACTCTCGCAAGCGGCTATACCCTGATGGGAATCCAGACAATAGCCTTTGCCGGCGGAAGCTGGTGGCTGGGATGCTACGGCAATCCCAGGGAAGTGCTTAAAGCCGGCAGCGACTTCGATTTTACGGGGCGATATGCTTTTGATGCTTCTTTGGGAATAGCGCCCGTCTCAGAAAGGCTGTTCCTGATCGGAAGCAACACGCGCGATGACGAGGGGCATAGTGGGAAAGTTAGGCTGGCTTTTCCTTCGCTTGAAAAAGGGTTGGTATTTGATAATCAATAATCTCTATATGGTCAGCAATAGCAGTAATATGCTATTGATTTTTACTATAAGCTATTATAATCGACATCTCTGTTTGTAACTTTGCAATACAGGTTACAATTACTTTTCAGGATTTCCAGAGATGATTATGAGTCTCCATTCATTAAATTATCCGACGCTCAATATCTCACTATCCACTATCGGCTCCCGGCAGGAAAAAGGTATCCCGTTTGCCGGTACAAGATTAGGATTAGTTTTTGAGTGGCTGTTTATAAGGATTAAATGCTGGTCGCTGGCTGGGAATCTGGTAAAAGCTGCTTTGAAATTTGAGAAACTGAACTCTTCTCTCAGAGATATTGATTATGAGAGAGCCAAAGAACTTCTCCCCGAGATACTCCGGATGATTCAAATGGTAGAGGGTATTTCTTTAGACAAATTTACCGCAGGGGATATGCGAATGAACAGAGCAATTATGGCGATACGGAAAATACTGTACAAGCATGAAGCAATTGTAAAAAAGATAATATCATCACACGAATCAGTAGCAATCCCGACTGAGGACTATATTAAAAACGGCCTGTCAAAATTTTCATCCGAGGCCATTAGATGAAATCTCTTACTATATACTATACTCTTTAAGATGCCATTTGATCACCTATGTCCGGGAGAAACACATCAAGACAAAGAATGGCTTGAGGTACAATAGGTTGAATCCATTGGCACTGGAAAGACTAATGGCTCAAATTAATGAAGTGGTATTCGAATCGTAAGTATATAGAGCAGTTCAACGACCATCAAAAAAACGAAGCGTATTTATTTTGTCCTGTTCGATATACTGTTTGAGCTCCTCAAGGCCCTTTAGCTTTTCTTCCGGCCTTAAATATTTGCAAAATCTGATCGTAAGATGCTCTCCGTAGATTTCCTTATCAAAATCAAAAAGATTGGCCTCTATAGTGCGATGCTTGCCGTCGACCGTTGGCCGCATCCCTATGCTCAGCATCCCTTTATAAATATGACCGGCATATTCAGCCCTGATAGCATATATGCCGTCGCGTGGAATCAGCTTGTAGCTTTCCTCGACAAGAAGATTAGCAGTCGGAAACCCGATGGTCCGCCCGATCTGGTCACCTTTTACCACCGTACCCGATACCGCATACTCGTATCCGAGCAGATGATTAGCTTCCCCGATTTCGCCCGACAGGAGCGCCGTGCGTATACGTGATGAGCTGATCGCGAGATTATCCACGTCTTCGCTCGCTATCTCCTCTACCTGGAAGCCGTATTCTCCGCAATGGGCTCTGAGAAATTCAAAGCTTCCTTCCCGGTTACGCCCGAAACGATGATCGTAGCCTATTACCAGCTTCCTGGTGCCAATGCCATTGACCAGGAATGATCGTATGAACTCATCGGACGATAATTCGGAAAAAGCCCTTGTAAACGGCAGCACCAGCAAATGCTGTACACCCAAGGTCTCAAAAAGGGCAGCTTTCTCGTTAAGGGTGGAAAGCAGCCGGAGGTCGCTGCTATCGTCGCTCACCACCATACGGGGATGAGGCCAGAAGGTCAGGACAACGCTTTCTCCTCCGCAGGAGCGGCTTACATCCAGAAGCCGCGCAATGATCTTCCTGTGTCCCAGGTGTACGCCGTCGAACATTCCGCTGGTTACCACGGCATTGTCCAACGGGGTAAACTCTTCTATATGATGATATATCTTCATGGATACAATTTTCTCCCGGCTGAAGCCGTGAGCTATTCATTGGGTAAACCCAGCTCTGCGCGTTTTTGTCTGATAAATGTATCGAGCTCCCAGGCTTCTTTAACGTTAAAGCTCCCGATGCGCGTTCTTCTCAGCTCTTTCAGGTAAGCCCCGCTTTCGAGCAACTCGCCGAAATCGCGGACGATGCTCCTTATATAGGTGCCTTTAGAGCAAACGATACGAAATGTAATTTCCGGAAAATCCAGGGTATTTATTTCAAACTCGCGGATGACGACCTTCCTGGTCTTTACCTCCACCTGCTCGCCGCGACGGGCCTTTTTGTAGAGACGCTCCCCGTCTACCCTTACCGCCGAATAGACCGGGGGTTTCTGGTCAAGCTCACCAGTCAACGCTTTTACAGCATCCTGCAGCCTCGTTCCTGATAGTATATGGTCTACGGGATATTCTCCGTCAAAATCCGTTTCAAGGTCGACCGACGGTGTTGTCTTCCCTAACACCAGCGTACCGGTATATTCCTTTTCCTGGGCCTGGTACAAATCGATCTCCTTTGTTTTCTTCCCCGTACAAAGGATCAGCAAACCGGTAGCCAGCGGATCTAATGTGCCGGCATGGCCGATCTTTTTGAATTTACAGGCCCTTTTGAGCTTGTTCGCAACATCGAAAGAAGTCCACGTGAGTGGCTTGTCGATCAGTATTACTTCTCCGGGATCGGGCTGGGGAGTAGTATTTGAATGGCCTTCAGTCACATCTATACGATATCCAGTTGATAACCGGAAGCCAGCAGGGCAAGCAGCAGCAGTCCCAGCGCTATCCGGTAATAGCCGAACACTTTAAACCCGTAACGCGTCACAAAGCCTATAAAAAACTTAATGGCCAGCATAGCCACTATAAACGCCACGAGATTGCCGATCAGCAATATCTTCACATCCTCAGCCTGTATGGTATCGTAGGTTTTCAGCAATTTGTACCCGCCGGCGGCCGCCATGGTGGGTACTGCAAGAAAAAACGAGAACTCTGCGGCCTGCTTCCTGGAGAAGCCCTGCATCATACCACCGATAATAGTAGCAGCCGAGCGCGAAACCCCGGGGATCATCGCAATACACTGAAAGAACCCGATTTTAAATGCCTGGGCAAAGCTCATAGGCTTTTCTTCCTGCGGGGCGTTGATCCACCTGTCTATATACACCAGCACAATGCCTCCGAGCAGCAGGGTTATTGCTACCACGTAAACATTCTCCAGCAGCATGTCTATCCAGTCGTTGAGCAGGAAACCGAATACGGCGGCAGGGATAAAAGCCACCAGTAGCTTTAGGTAAAAATTAAAGTCGATGTCTTTCACAAACCGCTTCCAGTATAGCACTACTACCGACAGGATCGCGCCAAACTGGATATTGACAGTAAACATTTTCACAAATTCATCATGCCCGATACCCATGAAGGACGAGACAATAATCATATGCCCTGTAGAAGAAACCGGTAGGAATTCCGTCACCCCTTCTACAATAGCCAGTACTACGGCTTGCCAGAAATTCATTTTTGAGCCGGTTTTTTAAAGATGGCCCAAAACTGGAATATAAAGCCCCCGATCACGATAAGCGGCCCCAGGGTAAGTCCTAGGAAACCGAAACCGAACTCCTCACCATCGAGGCTCATAATGAAAAAACCGAAAAGTATAATCAGGATACCTGCCAGCAAAAGCTTGTAATTAGTGGAAGTAAACGGAAACGCTTTTTTATCAGCCATTTTACTATGGTTAAAGATCAAAAAGATCTGTTCTTAAAATCAAATCAATAAAGGTCGTCGAGGCTTATGCGCAGGTAGCGGGATAAAGACTGGTACGTACAGGCAAGCCCGACAAGGACTCCCAGCAGAATAACCATCAGCAGCAGGATGCCCAGCTTGGAATATTCCTGAAGCACCACCAGCCCTTCTATATTACGAACGGCCGTCTGCTGTAAGATCACCAGGAAAATGCTGGCTAAAACCCCTCCGATTACTCCCTGCAATGCACCGTGCATCAGGAAAGGCCTCTGGATAAATCCATCGGTAGCGCCTACAAGCTGCATACTGCGTATCAGGAAGCGCTGCGAATAAATAGCAAGCTTGATCGTGTTATTAATCAGGATCACGATGATTACCAGCATCACGATAGCAAACGCCGCCAGCACCAGGTATATCTTCGAAATGTTCCGGTTGATCTGGTCGGCCAGGTCCTGGTGGTAGACCACTTCATGAACTCCTTTCAGCCGCTCGAGCTGACCCTGTATAGCTTTTAGTTTCTCCTCGTTGAAATACTCCTCGCCTACTTTCACACGATAGCTGTCGAGCAGAGGATTCTCGCCGAGAAGAGTAGTAAAATCCTCTTTGGTTCCTTCGATAAACTCCCTGGCAGCCTGCTCTTTGGAGACAAAAACGACCGATGAGTCGGCTCCCTGCAGGATAAAAGGCTTTTCACGGATCTCCCGGTAGATGCGATCCCGCTCCGCCGACCCCAGGTCCTTCTCGAGAAAAACCGTCACCTGGAGATTCTGCTTAATGAGTGAAACGAGCTTCCTGGATTGGATCACAAGCAAGCCGCAGAACCCGATCAGGAACAGCGCCGCAGTAAGACTTACCACGATCATCGTGTTGGGATAACTACCGATCTTCTTCTTTTTTGCCATTCTTATTTAAGAGTGCGCTTTGAGACGTCCGGTCACAAAAGTAAGGATTAATCCGTTACCATAAAGGGGCAAAAAACGAGTTAACTTAAATTAACGTCACTACCCCCATCCCCTCCTTTCAGAAGGAGGGGGTCACTCCGCTTCCTCCACAGCCGCCTCCCATTCTTCCGTCACCTCCTCCAGGCGGCTTTTTACCTGGTCGTATGCTTTATTGGCTTCCGAGAGCTTACCTGTATCGCCGTATACCTCAGGCGTCGCCAGCTTTGCCTCCCACTCCATTTTTTGTTTCTCCAGGCGGGTGATCTCCTCCTCCAGTTCGTCAACCCGTTTTTTCAGCTGGTTGCGCCGGGCACGACTTTCGTCGTCGTTCTTCGGCTTATTTTCTGCCTTGGGTGCAGCCGTTTTTTGCGATGCAGGCGCAGCCTCATTGCCGGTCCTGCTTTCCATCCAGATGCAATACTCGTCATAGGTTCCGGGATACTCCTTGATCTGCTGGTCTTCGATAAACCATATTTTGTTGGCGATCGATTCGACAAAGTAGCGGTCGTGCGATACCACAATATAGCTGCCTTCATATTGCTGAAGCGCCTGTATCAGGATATTGACCGACTGCATATCCAGGTGGTTGGTCGGTTCATCGAGCAGGAGGAAATTCGCCTGGGAAAGCAGTACCTTTGCCAGCGCCACCCTCGATTTTTCACCCCCCGAAAGCACTTTTATCTTCTTGAAAACATCGTCGCCCGTAAACAGGAAACACCCGAGCACTGTTCTCAGAGAAGCTTCCGTCTTGGTAGGATTGGCATATTTCAGCTCTTCTATGAGATTATGATCCAGGTTCAGCGATTCGAGCTGATGCTGCGCGTAGAAAGTAAATTCCACATTATGACCCAGTCTTCGCGCCCCTTCCACATCTTCCGTACCTGCTACGATACGTAGCGCTGTCGATTTTCCCTTACCATTCGCCCCTATCAGTGCGATTTTATCGCCTCTCTCGATCGAAATGGTATTGTCCTTTAATATCTGCTTATCGCCGTACGCCTTGGAAACGTTTTCGAGATGCAGGATATGGCGCCCGGGCTGGGTGGTAAACTGGAATCGGAAATGCACTTTCGTATTCTCATCCAGCACCTCCTCTACCAGTTCCATTTTAGCCAGTGATTTCACCCGGCTTTGTACCTGCCGCGACTTGGTGGCTTTAGCCTTGAAACGCTCGATAAACCGCTCCGTTTGCCTGATCTTAGCCTGCTGATTTTCGAACGCCCCCCGCTGAATCTCGTTCCTGAGCGTCTTTTCTTCAATGTAGTAAGAATAATTGCCGGAATAATGATTCAGCCTGGCCCCCGACACTTCCACTATATTATCCGCCACGTTGTCAAGGAATTCGCGGTCGTGCGAAACCACGATGACAGCGCCTTCATAATTCTGGATATATTTTTCCACCCACTGGATAGAAGGAAGATCAAGGTGGTTGGTAGGCTCATCGAGCATCAAAAGCGAAGGCTTCTGGAGCAGGAGTTTGGCGAGCATCACACGCATGCGCCAGCCTCCCGAAAACTCCCTCAGGGGCTTCTGCAGGTCGCTGGTCGAAAACCCGAGGCCTTCCAGGATAGATTCAGCCTTGGACTGGATCGAATAGCCGTCGAGCGCTTCGAACTCTTCCTGGACGCGGGCCAGCTTATCCACCAGATCGTCGTGGTAGTCAACCTCCATATCGTGGAGGATCTTGTCTATTTGCCGCTGCAGCACATTCTGCCTTTCAAAAGCCTGCATAGCTACCGAAAGGATGGAATCGTCGGTCTGGTACGACAACAGGTCCTGGTTCAGAAACCCGATGGTACAGTCGCCCGACTTGGAGATCGTACCGCCATCGGGCTGATACTCCCCGTTTATAATGCGCAGAAGCGTTGATTTCCCCGTTCCATTAAGGCCAATCAGGCCTATTTTCATCTTGGGCTTGATATGAAGTGAGGCCTCCTCATAGAGGGGCCTGTCGCCCAGGTAATAACTCAGATTAGTAATCGCGATCATGGCGCAAAGTTAGGGCGATTTTTGCGTTGGGAAAATGGGGGTATGAGAATTTTGGATTACCCTTAAATATTTAACTTTAGTCTGCTATTTAAAGTATTTGGATAAAATACAGATACTATACAGATATCTCATATATTTGCGTCATTCACTTTTCGGATAAAATACAGATAAGATATGGATAAATTCATCCGGAAGCTGGATTTCGACTTTATCACCAACCAGCGGGTATTACAGCTCATAGGTTCTATTGACAGCTTTAAAGGCAAGTGGAATATCGTAGAGAACAAGGAAAACCGCTATTTGAAAGAGCTCCGAAAAATAGCGACCATTGAAAGCATTGGGTCATCTACCAGGATTGAAGGGGCAACACTTACCGACAAGGAAGTACAGGAGCTTCTGAACGACATCAAAATTACAAAGCTGAAAACACGGGATGAACAAGAAGTAATCGGCTACTACGAAGTCCTGGAACTTATCTACAACAATTATTATGATATCAAGCTTTCTGAAAGCTACATTAAACAGTTACACCAACTTTTACTTAGATACAGCCATAAGGACGAACGGCACAGAGGTGGTTACAAACACCTCTCCAATAAAGTGGTAGCTGCTTATCCGACAGGCGAGCAACGTACTATTTTCGCTACTACCGAACCTTTACTGGTCGCCACGGAAATGGAGGAATTGGTGGAATGGACAAACTCACAACTGGAAGACAAAAGCATTCATCCACTCATTACTATCGGTAATTTCATTTATGATTTTTTGAGCATACATCCATTTCAGGACGGCAATGGAAGGCTATCCCGACTACTCACAACTCTTTGCTTGTTGCAAAATGACTACATTTTCATTCAATATATTTCGTTTGAAAACCATATTGAGCAATATAAAAGAGAGTACTATGAAGCCTTAATGGCCGGTCAGAAGAATAGAGGGATCCCAAAAGAACGTATCGATAAGTGGTTGATTTTCTTTTTGGAGGGTTTAAAAACCCTTACAGAAAAACTGGATAAAAAATATGATATATTTAAATCAAAAGGTGGTTACCTGAATGAGCTGCAAAAACAAATTAAGGATTTTATAACTGCTAATCAGCCGGTTAAAGTAAGCGACATATCAAAACATTTCCCGGAAATACAACTCAGTACGCTAAAGAAAGATTTACAATACCTGCGTGACGAACAGGTGTTTACAATGGTTGGCAAAGGAAAGGGGACGATTTACATTGTACATGATAAATAAAAAAGCATTACATGCAATATTATGAATATAAGACGCGCTGATATTCAAAACGACTACAATAGAATTTGGGACATCTTTAAAAACGTCATCTCAACAGGTGATACTTATGTCTTTGACCCGAGCACACCAAAAGATAGCTTGCATAAACATTGGTTTGCCGACTATATGGATACATTTGTTGCGGTGGACAATGATGAAATCCTGGGAACCTATATTATCAAGCCTAACCAAATTGACTTAGGCAGCCATATCGCTAATTGCAGTTACATGGTAAATCCGAAATTTCATGGACGCGGGACAGGCAAACTTCTTTGTGAACACTCAATCAGCTTCGCAAAGGAAAAAGGATATTTAGGTATACAGTTCAACATTGTGGTAAATACAAATGAAGTCGCTGTTAAATTGTGGCAGAAATTCGGATTTAAGATAATCGGCACAACGCCAAACGGGTTTCGACACAAGGATTTAGGACTTGTAGACACTTTCATAATGTTCAAAGACTTACAAACAAATTAAAAAAGTATTACACACATAGTGAAGCGACATTAAAACCAGGGTCATTATAATAAGCCGGGGCTTGGATCGCTATAGTTATGTAAAAAACTAAAGATATGGACCAACAATTCAAACCTACAGGGTACAACTCTGTTTCGCCGTACTTCATTATCAACGGCGGACAAAGGCTGATCGACCTTCTGAAAACAATTTTTGACGCTAAGGAAATCAGGCGCTATGACAGGGCTGACGGGACAATCATGCACGCAGAAATACAAATTGACGATTCTGTTATCATGCTTGGCGACTCATCAGAACGATTTCCGCCGGTTCATCTGGTTATGCATGTTTATGTTCCCAACGTCGACGAAACATTTGAAAAAGCCGTAAAAGCAGGCTGCGAAATAATTGAACACCCCAAGCAAAGTGAGGGCGACCCCGACAGACGGGCAACATTCAGAGATTTCGGAGGAAACATGTGGTCGGTCGGAACCCAGTTATAATCCAGATTATTTCATCGTTAAATAGATCATTAAGGGATATAAAGGAAATTTCCCGCTTACGACCTGCAAAATAACTACATTGGGTGTAAAGAAATTCAAAGCATATGTAGACGCCTTGAAAAGCTGTATTGATTTTAAGGGGAATGGCTAAAATACTCATCATCTACGGACATCCTGACAAAGAAAGCTTTTGCTATGCTCTTGCAGAAGCGTATAAAAAAGGCGCATTGGCGACCGGAGCGGAATTAAAAGAAATCAAAATCGCCGACTTACGGTTCGACCCTAACCTGCATTTCGGCTACAGGAAGAGGACGGAACTTGAGCCCGACCTGCTCGATCAATGATGGTGGGCGTCCAAACCTTACCGGAACAACACCAAAACACTGGACTTTAAAGAAGGTGACATATGGCTATATTACATGATAGCCCTAAAAACGAAATTCATTGGTGCAAGGCAGACTACAAAAAAATCGAACTTCAAAAACTCGTTTCATGGCTGGATGCATTCTGCAATGAGCATGGAAATGCAAACCAGGAAAACCACGTTCTCTATGGACAAATATTTTCTCTGAAGAAAACAGCGTTACTACCGTAAACATAACCTTACAGCACGATAGTTGGGAAGATGTTGAGCTAATGATCTCAATGGGATTCAGAGAAGGCTGTGCAATGACTTTCCAAAACCTGGACGAATTACTGTTAAACCTGAAAAAGTAAAAAGGCATATGGCAACAATTTCGGAAGATATCCTGGACTATAACAGCTCACAAACAGCTGAATACAAAGTCATTTGTGAATTGCTCGCAGTAGAGATCACCACGCATCTCCCCGAAGCCGAAAACAAGATCTGGCACGGACATCCGGTATGGTTTCTCGACGGCAACCCTGTAACGGGCTACAGCAAACAGAAAAGAGGACTAAGGCTGATGTTCTGGAGCGGAGCAGACTTTGACGAGGAGCTATTAAATATAAGAGGCCCCAAATTTAAAGACGCCTCAGTATTCTATAATTCAATTGATGAAGTCGATAGGGAAAATTTAAAACGTTGGCTCGAAAAATCAAGAGAGATTCAATGGGACTATAAAAATATCGTGAAACGAAAAGGCGTGCTGGAGCGACTGAAATAATTTCTAAAAGCTACAATAATTCACTCTACTGGTTCTTCCGGTCTACTTTTTTCTCCGCGCTGCGCACGGTTTTCTTCCCGTTCTTTTTGGGGGCAGGTGGCACTTTATAGCCTTTCTCTCTCGCTTCGGAAATAGCGATCGCTACCGCCTGCTTGTCGTCCGTTACCTTGTCGCCGCTGCTGCTGTAGAGCTTCCCGGCTTTCTTTCTGCGCATGATACGCGCTATGAGCTCCTGTGCTTTTTTTGAATACTTTCTCATCTTCGACGTGTGTTCAGGTGTTAATTACTACCCCGCCGTTCGGATGAAGGGTCTGCCCGATAAAATAGGTAGAATCGTCGGTTGCCAGGAAAAGAGTGGCATCATTTCGGATTGTAGCCCGGGCTGCACGGGCTGGGTCTGAGGAGGAAACGATTCTACGGGAATTTTCTCTTGGCTTTTCATAGTAAGATATCGGTTTTGAGTAAAATTTCAGGTACCAGAAAATACGGCTTGTAATCCGGCTCTGAAAAAAGGAATCAGCCTGTATATGATTTCAGGATGCTAAAAAGATCATGCTGAAAAAAGAAAATACACATGGTGTTTCCCGTCATTGAAGCACAGCAGAAGAATATGTAGAGAATTTGCACTCATTCCCGGAACAATGCCGGTACAGGATGTTGGGGAAATTTGTAACACCCTGTGTAATAAGCACCTGATAAGTCAACAACTGGATGAAAATGTTGAGCAATTATTATACCTTAGTACAGGTTTCGGACTGAAATAACGTTGATGCTCTCATAAACAACGCTCCGTCCGGTAGAAGCAGCTATTCCTTTAAAACAACACTTTCAAGTAATTAATCCGGTTAAGAATATTTACGAAAAACAAAAAATGTATGAAAAGCATTAAAACTGAAATTAAATGGGCCTTCATCTTTTCGGGAATGACCCTGCTCTGGATGGTTTTGGAAAAGCTGTCCGGGCTACACGGAAAATACATCGATTACCACCTTTATCTCACTAACCTTTTTGCTATCCCTGCCATATGGGTGATGGTATTGGCTCTGAAAGACAAAAAGAAGAATTATTACGACGGAGAAATGAGTTACAAACAGGGGCTGATCTCCGGAATTATCCTCTCGGCCATCATTGCACTGCTAAGTCCGCTGACCCAATGGATAACTTCTTATGTCATCACTCCCGAATATTTTCCAAACGTAATAAAACGCTCTGTAGAACTAGGTTATTACAAAACAACAGCCGACGCGGAAGCCTATTTCAACTACCCCAATTATGCAAAGCAAGGCACCATCGGAGCCTTCGCAATGGGGGTTCTGACCACCGCTATTGCTATGATATTTATACGGACAAAAAAGATCTAACAAGAAAAAAATCCTTGCTGACTTCAGGCTGGTATCAGCTCCCGAACAGGAAATACGCCAGTATAAGCGTAATAAATATGTTGAAAGTCTGGGCAGTTACAAAGGCATAAAGCGGCTTTTTATTATCCTGGCTGAAGAGCTCCGAGAATTTTGTTTCCATACCTATGCTGGTAAATGCCAGGGCAAACCAAAGCCCCTGGACACTCTTGATACCGCTTTTTACGCTCGAAACCGTTTCCTCGCTCAGTAAAAAGGAGAAAACCAGGGATGCTGCCAGGAACCCGATCACGAACTTGGGAAAACGCTCCCAGATAACACCGAGAGTAGGCTTTTCCACATGCCCGTTGGCATTGGCGGCAGATTTGGAGTAAGTCCAGTATATGCTGATGGCGAAAGCGGCCAGACCGAGTAGAACGTTTTGGGAGAATTTCACGATGGTACTGATTTTCAGCGCCTCCTCTCCTACCAGTGTCCCGGAAGCGACAACCGCGCCGCTGGTATCGATGCTTCCTCCCAGCCATGCCCCCGTAACCGCCTGGGAAAGCCCGAGGTAGTTGGCGATCATCGGCATAAAGATCATCATCGGGATGGCGGTAATCAGTACCATTGAAATAACGTAGGACAGCTTCTTCGAATCTCCTTCAATGGCTCCCGAAGTAGCGATAGCCGCAGAAACACCGCAGATAGAGACGGCACTCGAGATCATCAACGCCATGTCTTCGTCCACTTTCAGCTTTTTGCATACCCAGAAAGCAAAGTACCATACCGAAAATACCACAACCAGCGATTGTATGAGTCCCAGGCTCCCGGCTTTAAGAATATCGGAGAATATAATAGTCGTTCCCAATAAAATAAGACCGACTTTCACAAAGAGCTCCGTCGAAAGCGCGGCCTTGAGCCATTCAGGTACAAACAGGAAATTCCTTATGAAAAGCCCCAGCGCAAGGCTGATGATGACTGCTTCGAGGTTCAGGTCATTTATCACTTTGTTGCCGGCTATAATCAGCGCTATTACGGTCAGGACATAGATAATCGGGAACCCTTTGACTACCGGCACTACCGGGTCTCCTTTCAGCCAATACCCCAGGATAGTGAGCACGTAAACAAGCACAAACTGCATTAAGATCCTGCCGAGATTACCGGAAGAGAGCACGGTGTCCGTCAGGTCGGCCATACCGGCCCATTTGTAAGAAGGAGCGGCAAATTGAATCCCGCCGAGAAAAAGAAATATGATCATGAAGCCCAGAACCAGCGATGTCCAGTCTTCTGTAAGCTTAAAGGAAGTTTTTTGAGACATGAGAAGTAATAGAACTAATGAAAAAAAACAAATGTAAAATTTTCAGGCTATAATGTCACGTTTAATATTCAATACCCTGTGACAACGAGAATATAGGCTGACTCCAGCCAGTACGACAAAGTGACCTGTTCGGTTTGAGGCGCCCCGAAAATCCTGGCACTCAGCATTCCCTGGGTCGAAAAGGGAAAGGACCCTATTGAAAAATGATCTCTTAAATTAAGCTCCGGGTTACCGGCATACTTGAAAAGCGCCTCCTTTGCCGACCAGTACACATGCAGCATTTCTACCGGGTCGCTGCCTGCTGTCTGCTTCAGTTCGTCGTCGTTCAGAAAATAACCTTTTGCCTTCATTAACGAATTCCTTGGAATAAGCTCAATGTCGATGCCAACCGGCCGGTCGGCTGAAACCGCCACAGCCACGTAATTTCCCGAGTGTGAAACCGAAATCTGCTTCGTACTACCCGGGATAAAAGGACGGCCACCCGGCAGATAACAAACAGGCTTTTGCTCCCCGAGCAGGTGCGCAAGCGTAGCCCTGGCAGCCAGGAACTGTTTTTTCTTCTGCAGACCGGAACGCTTCTGCAACTCGTCCTGTTCTTCCCCGGTAAGAACGATGGTTGAAAGCAGGTACTCCGGCGATTCCGGGATATCCCAGATCCCGAGGATCGTACCATCATCCAGTTTCCTTTCCGAAGCTAATGGCATATTCTCTTTCTGAAAGCTATATTTCGCGAATTTACAAACCCGGATGTTCTCATTTGTGTTTAACTTCGTATCATTAATCTTTTTATCCCCGGATGAGTTCGCGCCGCAGCTTCCCAAGATTTCTTCTTAAGCTTTTCGCAGGTTTCGTGCTGCTGGCTGTTGCCCTGATCATATGGTTCAATTTCAGGATCAGCCTCTCCCCTCCGCAGGTTGCCGACTCCGGGATCGACCCCGAGAGAACGGAAGTTTCGCCGGACTACTACCGTATAGGCAATAACTGGCTTCGTAAGAACAGGTACGGGATCTGGGAAATGTACCTGGAAGGCGCACCTTACGAACGGGGCGTAATTTACGGACGTCTTGCCAAAGAACTTGTCAACGAGCAGGAAAATGTGTTTGTCGAACAGATCCGGAACATGATCCCCGGTCCATTCATACTCAACTGGCTGAAATACTTCGTCGGCTGGTTCAACCGGGACATCGACCAATATATACAGCAGGAAAATCTCGAAGAAATATACGGAATATCACGGTCTTTTTCAGACACCTTCAATTTTATAGGGAAACCCTACTACCGCGTGCTCAACTACCATGCCGCACACGATATCGGCCATGCGCTGACCGACCTGAATATGGTGGGCTGTACTTCCTTTGCAGTAAATAAAGATCTTTCTGCCGACTCTTCGCTGATTATAGGCCGAAACTTCGACTTCAATATGGGCGACGGCTTTGCCAGGAACAAGCTCATCCTCTTCATGAAACCGGACGACGGATACGCTTTTGCCTCAGTAGGCTGGGCCGGCTTTACGGGAGTAGTGTCGGGCATGAACGAAAAAGGGCTTACCATTACACTCAACGCCGCTAAATCGGATATTCCTTACAAGGCCAAAACCCCGATCTCTATCCTCGCCCGGGAAATCCTGCAATACGCAGCCAACATCGAAGAAGCGGTCGCAATAGCAGGCAGACGCGAAACCTTTGTCAGCGAATCACTGCTGATAGGCTCTGCCGCCGAAGACAAAGCCGTGATCATTGAAAAAACGCCCTCCCGGATGGATGTCTACGATTCGGGAACAGCGCTTACCGTCTGCTCCAATCACTACCAGGGCCGGTTGCTGGGCAACGAAAAAGCTAACCAGGTGAATATCGAAAACAGCGACTCCGGATATCGCCTGGCCCGCATGAAGGAACTGATCGGCGACAACATTCCGCTGGATCTTCAAAACAGCGTTTCCATATTGAGGAATACCCTTGGCATGCACGACGAGTTCATCGGTTACGGAAACCCGAAATCGATCAACCAGCTGCTTGCCCACCACGGCATAGTCTTCAAGCCCGGCAAGCGCAGGCTATGGGTGTCGGCCAACCCTTACCAGCTCGGCACTTTTGTAGGATATGACCTTAAAAAAGTCTTCTCGCCGGAACCTCACCCAACAGATTCCACATTATCCCTCCTACCCGATCCTTTCCTGGCTACACCGGATTACCGCAACTTCGAAGAATTCAAAAAGACTGCGAACCACATCCGCAAATACCTCATGACCGGATGGGCCTTTTCGCTTTCCGGGGCGGAAGAGCAGCGATTTATAAACAATAATCCTGAAAGCTACCTCCCCTACCTTCTGCTGGGGGATTATTACAAAAACAAGGAAGACTGCGGCAAAGCACTCACGTACTACCAATCTGCGCTTGGCAAAGCGCTGCCGTCGGCAAACGAAGAAACTGCGATCAAAGAGAAAATAAAAAAATGCCTGTAAATCAGGCAATTACCCCCTTTACTATATGCCCCTCTGTGTCGGTGAGCCTGAAGTTGCGCCCCTGGAAAGGATAGGTAAACTTCTCGTGGTCAAAGCCCAGCAGATGCAGGATAGTGGCCTGCAGATCGTGGACATGTACACGGTCTTTCACTGCATAATACCCGATATCGTCAGTCTCGCCGTAGGACAACCCCCTCTTTACTCCTCCCCCTGCCATCCAGATGGTAAAGGCGTCGAGGTGGTGATCCCTTCCCATAAAAGGCAACACCAGTCCGTTGCGGTTTTCCTGCATCGGAGTGCGTCCGAACTCCCCTGCCCAGATGACCAGCGTATCGTCGAGAAGCCCTCTCATTTTCAGATCCTTGATCAGGGCAGCAGTAGCCTGATCCGACTCCCGGCACTTCTTTTTCAGCCCTATCTCGATGGCTCCGTCTGCAGAAGTGCCGTGGGTATCCCATCCCCAGTCAAAGAGCTGTACAAAACGCACGTCGCTTTCTATTAGCTTCCGGGCAAGCAGGCAGTTCATGGCAAAGCTTCCTTCCCCGGGTTTTACCCCGTACATATCCAGTATGTATTGAGGCTCTCCGGAAACATCCATTACTTCAGGCACCGACATCTGCATCCTGAAAGCCATCTCGTACTGGCTTATCCTGGTAAGAATCTCCGGGTCACCTACCTCCTCGTATGTTTTGCGGTTGATCTCGTTGATCGCTTCGATCGTTTTCTGACGCATGGAGCGTTTAACCCCCGAGGGATCGGAAACATAAAGGACGGGATCGCCCCCCGTACGGCACTGCACTCCCTGGTATACCGTCGGCAGGAAGCCGCTGCCCCATATGCTTTTGCCCGCATCAGGCTGCTTTCCGCCGGAAGTGAGCACGATGAAACCGGGTAAATTCTGATTTTCCGAACCCAGTCCGTAAACCGCCCAGGAGCCGATACTCGGGCGTCCGAGGCGTGCGCTCCCGGTATGCATCAGCAGTTGCGCAGGTGCGTGATTGAACTGGTCGGTGTGCATAGACTTGATGAAAGTAAGCTCATCGACAACCGTACTGATGTGCGGGACATAGTCGGAAACCCAGGCTCCCGACTGTCCGTATTGCCTGAAGTTCCCCTGTGGGCCCAGCATCTTCGGAACACCCTGGATAAATGCAAACTTCTTCCCCTCCAGGAATTCTGCCGGGCAATCGACGCCATGATACTTTGTCAGCTCGGGTTTGAAGTCAAACAGCTCCAGTTGGGAAGGAGCCCCGGCCATATGGATATAGATCACCCGCTTTGCTTTGGGGGTAAACTGCGGCAGGTTGACTGCGCTTTCCGCCGATACCGGAGCGGCCGATCCTTTCCCGCATCCCGACATAAGATGGCCCAGCCCGATCGCACCCAGGCTCGTAACCCCCATCCACTGGAGAAAATTACGCCGGGTCTGCTGTTCAGCCTGCCGGTAGGCAAGTTCTTTTACCAGATTTTCCATCGATTCCTTTTAACAGGCTTTATTCTTTCGTAATCACTTCATCCAGGTTCAGCAACACATTGGCTGTCAGAGCCATTGCCGCCACCTCGGGACTTCTTTCGGCCCCAAAGGTTAAAAATTCGCTTATACGCGCCGTGTCCGATTTAAACTCTGCAAGCGCTTCTCCGTATACTCTCTTCAGGGCATCAAGCTTTTCAGGGGAAACTTTCTTAAAGGTAAGGGAGTAATACCCGCCCGAAAGCTGGTCGTCCAGCATCTTTGATGAGCTGCACATCTTTTTGGCAAGCTTTTCGGCCGCCTCCATATAAACCGGGTCGTTCAGCGTGACAAGCGCCTGCAAGGGAGTGTTGGTCCTGATACGCCTCGACTGGCAGAATTCCCGGCTGGGAGCATCGAACGTCGTCATCGACGGGTAGGGAGACGTTCTCTTCCAGTAAGTATAAAGCGCGCGGCGGTATTTGTCTTCTCCCTCGCTCACTACCCACTTTTCGCCGTTGTAGGGCGACAGCCATATGCCGTCGGGCTGCGGCGGCATCACGCTAGGCCCGCGCATCTTGTGCGACAGCAACCCGCTGGCCGCCAAAGCCTGATCCCTCACCTGTTCGGCCCCGAGACGGACCCTCGGCCCGCGTGACAGCCACCTGTTGTCAGGGTCTGAGCTGTTCTTTTCGGCGGTTATCTCAGACGACTGCCGATAAGTAGCAGACATGACGATGGTTTTAAGCAGTTTTTTTGTGCTCCAGCCGTATTCATCCATAAACCGGGCCGAAAGCCAGTCCAGAAGCTCCTGATGGGTAGGTTGAGCTCCCTGCGACCCGAAGTCCTCCAGGGTTTCGACGATGCCCAGACCGAACAACTGTTCCCAGAAACGGTTGACTATTACTCTCGAGGTAAGGGGGTTGTCCCGGCTCACCATCCACCTGGCCAGTCCCAGGCGGTTTGCAGGATAGCTTTCGGGCAACTGGTCGAACAATGCCGGTACGGAAGGCGATACGGCTTCTCCCTTTACCAGCCAGTTACCCCGCTCAAAAACCTGAGTTTTCCTGAAAAGGTCGCCCTCTCCCTCCCACATAACAGGCGTGTTAAGGACCCGCCGGGAAAGCAATCGGGCATACTCCTTTTCCTTGTCTTCTCCCTCAGGTCCCCCCGGGAAAGCCTCCTGGAAAGCTATCCATTTAAAAGACACCCAATCTTCGGGAGCCCTGGAGTGCTCCACTTCCACGAAAAGCGAATGTCTGCCCGAAAGCTCAGGGATCCTGATCACCATGAGGGAGTCCCGCCACGGGCTTCCCGTTTTAGGTACCTCTATATCAGCTACCTTCAGGGTACGGGTGCTGTCGGTGTAAAACCTGATCCTGGCCCCCTCCTTACCCGTACCTAAAGTAATCAGCATTCTTTCCTTTCCTGTAAAGGTAAGGGCAGGCGCTATCGCAGAACCTTTATGCTGAATGCCGAGGTACTTCGAATCCAGCAGGGTAGAGCGGGGACCCATGCTAAAATCGTGGGAGTTGACTTTAGGCTCAGTCACCTTCAGGAAACGGTACACGTCCGCAGCCCGTCTTTTGTCATAGCGGCCCACCCAATCGCGGAGCTCGGCAGCCTGCAGCGAGTCTTCAGTTTTATAGTGCCTGAGCGTCGGGGTTTCGCTGGTGACATCCTCATCCCGTGTATTATTGAAGAATGCCAGATACTTATAGTACTCTTCATGCCTGATAGGATCATACGTGTGGCTATGACACTGAACACAACCGAAGGTAGTGCCGTGCCAGACTTCCCATGTGGCGTTCACCCGGTCGATAACGGCTGCTACCCGGAATTCTTCATCTTCGGTGCCTCCTTCATCGTTGTTCATGGTATTGCGGTGGAAAGCCGTAGCGACCAGTTGTTCGTCGGTAGGCAGGCCGTCATTTCCCTTCAGAAGGTCCCCGGCCAATTGCTCAATAGTAAACTGATCGAACGGCTTATCTTTATTGAAAGCGTCGATAACATAGTCCCGGTATTTCCATATAACCCTGGAAGCATCTCTTTCGTAGCCTTTGGTATCGGCATAGCGCGCCAGGTCCATCCACATCGAGGCCCATCTTTCACCGAATGCCTGAGAGTCAAGCAGCCTGTCGACGAGCTTTTCATAGGCTTCCGGAGAAGAATCGGCTACGAATTCCTCCACTTCATCCCCGTCAGGGGGCAGGCCGGTAAGATCAAGGCTCAGCCTCCGGATCAGTATTTCACGTTCTGCTTCCGTATTCTGGCTCAGTTTTTTTTCCCTGAGCTTGTCCAGCACAAAATAGTCGATTTCGTTCTGCACCCACCTTTTGTCACTTCCCAGGAGGCCGAACAGGTTCCGCCAGCTCCGTATCGATGGGATTTCCGGCTCTTCTACCCTGTTATAGGCCCAGTGCACTCCCCACTCGGCTCCCTGATCGATCCATTTTTTCAGAATTTCAATTTCATTATCTGCCAGGGGCGCTGCATCCTTTGGCATCCTTTCATCCGGATCGTCCGAAAGGACCCGGCGGATCATCTCGCTGTGCTTCGGATCCCCTTTTATGACGGCGATTTTTCCTGACTTCCCGGGCGCATACATTTCTTCCTCGAACAGAAAGCTCACATTTCCAGCTTTCTTTACACCTCCATGACACCCGATACAGTGTTTGTTCAGGATCGGCTTTACGTCGGCATTGTAGTCGACTTTACTGCTGCGGCCGCTCCACACCAGTAAAATCGCTATCCCCGAAAAAAGGAAAAAAACGCTATTGAAGATCCACTTCATATATGATAAACCTGCATTATTGATAACGCCGGCATAGAAACCCTGGTTATAAATAATGCTAAATTAAGAAAGAATTGCACATTCAGGAAAAATGATCCCTACTTTTAGCAGATAATACGATTTCTTGCGGAAGGTACTGAGAGGGGAAGTTGCAAACCGATCTAAACCTGTCTGACACGCTGCCAAAAAAACCTGTAATTTTCTTTGCCTGAGCCGCGGTCAGCCAGGTTTAGAAGGATTCCATAACGTTGAGCAAATAATATTGTAGAATAATATCGACAAATATTGTAGACCGATATATACTTATTAATACGCTCTAATTACGGGAAAGTAACAGCAAACCTATTTATTTTTTTTATTTCTTGTACGGGCAATCCAAATACTTCTACAATTCTCTACGAGAACTGTTTTATTTTCAACCACTTTCTCAGCATTTAAAATAAAATCATTACTTTTGCACTCGTTTTCCCACAATGAGTCATATGAGGGGGCGCCACCCTTTCCGCTGGGCTTATGGGCTGTTCACAGTTTTAATCTATTTAATTCGTCATGAGTGATTTAATCAAACTCGTAGAGGCACTTTCAGAAGACCGCAGAGATCAGTACCCCGATTTCGGAGCAGGTGATACCGTTTCGGTACACGTGAAGATCAAAGAAGGGAACAAAGAGCGTATCCAGCAGTTTCAGGGTACTGTAATTCAACGCCGTAACCCCAATACTGCCGGTGAGACATTCACAGTCCGCAAAATCTCCAACGGTATCGGTGTAGAACGGATTTTCCCGATTCTTTCCCCGAGCATTGAAAAAATTGAATTGCTGCGTAAAGGGAAAGTACGTCGCGCCCGGATATTTTATCTCAGGGGCCGTCACGGCAAGGCAGCCAGGATTAAAGAACTTAAAGCATCTAAATAGGTACTTTAAGCACAAGTATAAAAAAGACCGCTTCTATCCCGAAGCGGTCTTTTTTATACTTGTGTAATTTGGCTCACACCAGATGAGCTATTATCTTTAATCCGGATATGCGCGACACCATGACTATGACAACATTCAGATTCCTGCTCCTTGCCACTCCTTCACTAATGCTCACCGGATGCTATGACCAGGAGCGCGAGACAAGGCTCACCCAAAGGGAGCGTAACCTCCTCGTGAAGGAAAAACAATTTGCCATGAAGGAATCAGAATACATTTCACTGCTGAAAATGCGCGACAGCCTGCTTGCCCTGAAAGACACCATGAGTGTAATCGTGGCATGGCCTGAAGAAATAGCCGGTAATTGGAACAGTAAAGTAATATGTACGGAGTCGAACTGCCCGGAATATATAGTCGGCGATCAGCGTAACGATACCTGGTTGTTTTCAAGCGATTCTACCCGGATGGTAACCAAAGTAATCAACAATAACAGGCTGATTCGCGTATATAATTCATCGTTCAACGGAAAGACGATCCATCTGACCTTCAGCACCGACTCATTAGCATCTAAGCAAGTGATAATGAACGTATTGCTAAACGATCTGAGTCCAAACAAAATAAGAGGCATACGGACAATATCGGTCGACAACAGGTGCACAGCCCGGTTTAACGTTGAACTGAGCCGCAACCCCGGTAAAGAATAGCGCTATGACATTAACCAATATTTACAATGTATCGCTTCCTATCGAAGACCCGGTACTGAAGTTCCTGATACTTTTGGTCATTATCCTGTGCGCTCCGTTGTTGCTTAATAAGATAAAGGTACCGCATCTGCTCGGCCTCATCATCGCAGGCGCTATCGTAGGACCTAACGGACTCAACCTGCTTGCCCGCGACAGTGCTATCGTAGTTACCGGTACTACCGGGCTGCTGTACATCATGTTCCTGGCAGGACTCGAAATCGATATGGGCGATTTCAAAAAGAACAAATGGAAGAGCCTGGCTTTCGGGATGTACACTTTCATTATCCCACTGATCGCAGGCTATCTCGGCGGGTATTACGTGCTGGGCTTTTCCCAACTGACTTCCTTTCTTTTCGCCAGCCTTTTTTCGTCCCACACCCTCATCACCTACCCTCTTGTCAGCAAAATGGGGCTATCCAAAAATCCTGCTGTAAACATCACGGTGGGCGGAACGATGATAACCGATATCCTGGCGCTGTTGGTACTGGCTATCTCGGTAGGTATGGCCAAAGGTGAAGTAGGCCGCGAATTCTGGCTCAGGCTCAGCATTTCCGTACTTGCTTTCGGAATAACCGTGCTCTTTTTGTTCCCGTTGATAGGCAGGTGGTTTTTCAAAAAGGTCAGCGACAGGATTTCGCAGTACATCTTCGTGCTGGTAATGATTTACTTCGCTGCATTGCTGGCCGAACTGGCCGGGGTTGAGGCTATCATCGGCGCGTTCCTGGCAGGCCTCGCCCTCAACCGGCTCATTCCTCACACTTCGTCTCTTATGAATCGCGTGGAATTTGTCGGGAACGCCATTTTCATCCCCTTTTTCCTGATAAGCGTAGGCATGATCATCGACTTCACCGTTTTTTTCAAGAGCTGGGAAACGATCAAAGTCGCTTCACTCATGACGGTACTGGCTATCGGTACCAAATACCTGGCCGCCAGGGCTACCCAGAAGACCTTCCGGCTCCGCACGGAAGAAGGAGGGCTTATTTTCGGGTTGAGCACTGCATCTGCCGCGGCTACGCTCGCTGCCGTTATGGTCGGATATAACATCATTATTTCCGAAAACGAGGCCGGGGAGCCGATGCGCCTTCTCAACGAGCATGTCCTGAACGGAAGCATCCTGATGATCCTGGTCTCCTGTACTATCGCGTCGTTTGTTACAATGGCTAATGCCAATAAAATAGCCGATGCCGATCACGAAGAAACAGTGGCCGGAAACAGCTCCGAAGAAGAGAATATCCTGCTGGCGGTCAATCACCAGGATACGGTTGAAAAAATGGTCAACCTGTCGCTTATGATCAAGGCCAAAACCAATACCGACAGGGTATTCGCGCTCAATGTGATTAACGAGGAGAAAAATGAATCCTCGGTAAAGAATGCCGAGAAGATCCTGGCAGCGGCTGTAGATATCGCAGCTGCTTCGGATGTTCGCCTCCAGCCACTTACGCGTTACGACAACGATGTCATCAGCGGCATCAACAATGTCCTGAAAGAGAAGAAAGTTTCCGACCTTGTTATCGGTCTGCAGGACAACAAGGGATTCTCTCCCTCTTTTGTCTACAACCTTTATAACGGGTATCTTCAGAACGGGAATGTCAATGTCATGGTTTACCATGCGGCACAGCCTATCTCCACCATCAAGAGACATGTTGTCATCCTGCCATTTATGTCGCATACCGAACCCGGGTTCTTTCATTCACTGCTCAGGATATGGAACATAGGGCGGAATTCCGGGGCTGTGCTCAGCTTTTACAGCAGCAGCAGGATCTGCATCGACATTTTAAAAAGAATCCACAGGCGTGCTAATATAGAAGCCGATTTCAATATAGTACATGAGTGGACGCGGCTGGAGCGGATCCTGAAGGATGTAGATACCGACGAAGGGCTGATCCTCGTGATGGCAAAATCCGGGATGACTTCCTATTCACCCCAGATGCGTACCGTTCCTGACATTCTCAATGCCGGGTTCTCCGACAAAAACTACCTCCTGGTATACCCGTATTCAGGATCTGAGGAGGAAGACGGGGAAAAACGCTCGGTAAACAGCCACGGCGACTTCGTCGAAATCGGGAATATCATTGGCAAGATGTTTAAATGAAAGACATCCTATTTCGTAAGCGGTGAGGCAATCTCTATGGCGGCACTTTTTATAATCTCCCCCAGCCCCGGCCCGTAAAAACTTACACTCGATTCATATCCTCCGCCGTTCACGTATTTGTCTTCCGCCAGAATATAGCTGATCCATTCGTTTGCCAGTCCGCCGATAGCGACATACTTTGTCCTGTTATTTTTCAGCATCTGCTTAACTGCTATTCCCAGTTCGGCCGTCATCTCACCGGGTATTCCCACGATAACCAGATCACCGATCCTGACCGAACCCATTCCGACTTTTTCAGGACCGATCGCCGCCATTATAACCCCGGCAGACTGTTCATCCAGCCCGTACTCTGCGCCCCCGGTTTTCATAAAATCGGGATGTGCCACCTGCTTCGGTAAATCGACTACCTCATAATGATATGCCAGCCTGTTTTCAGCTGCCGGTCGAACAGTATGATATACGCTCAATGCTTTTTCGGCTATCATTTTCCCGTAAACCCGGATTTTCTCATAGGGATCAATGGCCTTGTCATATACCGGCGATTGATCGCCTTCCGCACCGTTGTAATACATCACAGTTACTCCATTTCCGATCGACTTCTCCATTTCGGTTTGCAGATAACCCGGCCACTCCGCCGAAACCAGCATATCGGCGCCTCCAATAAATGTGGGATGCGCAGTCCAGTTTACCAATGCCGCCAGCGGCTGTCCGTTGGTAAGGTCAATACGCGTCACGATCAACTCCTTATCGATAACCTTCTCGCCGCGTCGGTTCCGGTTTAACCCGTCAAATTCTGCACTGCCTGTACCAATTATGACATCCCGGTAGTTTTGATCGGCATTTAAAACCAGCTTTTCTATTTTATCCAGCAGAAAAGCGAGCAATTCGGGCTGGAAAATACCAATCTGAGGGACACCAAATATATTTTTGCTGTTGATGGAAGCCATTTCAAGGCTACCATGCGAATGACTCGGAAGTAAAGTCAGGTTCCGGTCTTTCCAACCGTTTTTTTCAATTCGTTTCAGCAGATCAGTTTTAAAATTGGAAGGCAAACCAAGAATATCGATGGTGATAATGAGGTACTTTTCATTTGCTTTCTTCAGCGCCAGCGCCTTTGCCATGATCGGGTCGTGAACCCCTTCTGCCGGTTTGCTCATACGCTGCCCGTACCCGCCCAGCGTATATTTCATTTCCAGAGGAGGTGTAATATCGACAACAGCAATGCTGGCCGTAACATGACGGGCATCGACATGAATAGCGATTATCAGGATTGCCGACAGAATCAATACAGGGCTTTTCATTTGGGAACAGACATTTTTGCTAAATTTAACAAATCCGGCCAGGAGTTACTAACTTGCCACCGGATACTGTCATGAAGTCTAGCAAATGTCTTTAAGTCCGCGAATCATAGCGCTCCTGCTTTCTCTTTTCATCTCTTTTATCACCGTCACTTTCCTGTCGTTTATAGATGAGACCAACAGCACTATGCTCTTTACGGCAGGCGTGGCATCGTTTATTCCTTCGTTCTTCCTGACGTATTATGCTATCGAGATGCTTGTTTTCTCGGAAATCAAGAAGATGCGCCGGACCATCCACAAATTAAAGCTACGGGATTTTTCGATTTCCAGGAAGGCGCTCCTGCAGAACAGTAATCCTATTAAGGCTATGAACGACGAAATTTTTGTGTATGTAGCCAACAAGCAGAAAGAAATTGAAGAGCTTCGCAGGATGGAGCAGTTCCGGCGGGAATTTCTGGCCGACGTCTCCCATGAGCTGAAGACCCCGGTTTTTTCGGCGCAGGGCTTTATCCATACCCTCCTGGAAGGAGCCATGGACGACGAGCAGGTGCGGGAACGATTCCTGGTCAAGGCGGCCAAAAGCCTCGAGCGTCTCGATATCCTGGTGAAAGACCTGGTCAGTCTCTCCCAACTGGAATCGGGCGAAACGACCATGGTCCCTGAAAAAGTCAATATGGCGGAACTGACAACCGAAATTTTCGAGCGGCTTGAAAAAATAGCGAAACAACGGGATGTAACGCTCAAAATGAAGCCGGATAAGCTGACGTCGGTATGGGTCCTGGCTGATAAGCAGCGTATCGACCAGGTAATGGTCAACCTGGTCAGCAACGCCATCAAATACAATAACGACGGCGGTAAGGTGGTCGTCCTTTTTGAAGAAGATAAAAAAAACTACACCATATCGGTACGCGACAACGGCCCCGGCATATCGCAGGAGCATATCGCCAGAATTTTCGAGCGTTTCTACAGGGTCGATAAAAGCCGCTCCCGTGACCTGGGCGGTACCGGCCTCGGACTGGCCATTGTAAAGCACATCCTGAACGCCCACGGCACCACTATCACCGTTATGTCGCAGGTAGGAAAAGGAACTAACTTTTCATTCAAATTGCCGAAAGCCGGGTAGGTATCGGGTGTGAGCTTACCGTTCCTAATAGATTTTCGGGTTATACTTCTCAGGATAACGCCCTACCTTGTCCTTATAAAATTCCTGGATTTCCTCCATCACCTCTTCTTTGCTCCTGCCTCTATGATTGACGACTTTCGCGATGCCGCCTTTCTTTTGCCGGTAGTCTACATACCCCAGCAGGATAGGCACATCGGCCTCTACGGCGATATGATAAAACCCTGTTTTCCATCGTTCGGTATAGGAACGGGTCCCCTCAGGACTGTTGACGAGATACAAATCGGTTCTTTCCCTGAGAAGCTGCACCGCGTAACCGGTCAGGTTGGAACGCTGCGTTCTGTTGACGCCGATACCGCCCAATGCTCTTATGATAAAACCATACCAGGGACGGGTCCAGTTGTCTTTTATAAAAAAGCGCACGGGTACTCCCATCATCCAGAAAGCAGCAATGGCATAATAAAAATCCCAGTTTGATGTATGGGGCGCTGCAATCAGGACACACCGTCGAATAGTATGCACCGGCACGTCGATATCCAGTCTCCACCCGGCTATAAAAAAAAGCAGGCGACCAATTACTTTTTTAAGTCTCATAATAGAAGAATGTTTTCACCTCCCTCATTCAATCAGGGATTCATAAACAGTTCTCACAACCGACGCCAGCAGTTCATTAAAGCCTGGGGTTTCAGGCACATTGCAGCCATTGGTAATGGCTACGATACCGAATTTCTTTTTCGGGTCGAAAAACATGATGCTATAGAGTCCGTATGCCGAGCCTGTATGTCCTTTCAATTCCCAGCCTTCGATCAGCTTTCCGGATGTCACGAGCGCCAGTCCGTAGCCTTCGGCATTCTCTACCGGGGTTTGCATCAGCCGGGCACTTTTTGTAGAAATGACCCTCCCTCCTTTGTGTTTCCCCATATTCATATGCATGGTCATATAGCGGGCAAGATCGGGAGCCGAAATCTTCATACCGCCCGTAGGCGAGAAAATCGGGGTGCTACGGCCCGTTACATAGTTGCGTATCTCTTCACTCCTTGAAGCATAAGCTGCGGCAGCATTCATTTTTTTTGCGGCGCGGTCATACTCATATAAAGTTACAAACCTGGATTTTTCAAGTGAATCGACGCAATAGCCGCCATAAAGCCCGAGAGGTTCCAGGATATGATGCCTGATATACTGGTCAAATCTTTCACCTGAAACCCGCTCGATGATGGTTCCGACCATGTTGAAATTGAGGTTGCAGTATTGATATCCCGCCCCCGGACGATAGCTGTTGTAACATTTGTGCACGCTGTCGTTCATGGCCGGGTCAATCACGTCGAGTGTGAAATAGCCCTGGCTGTCGTTGAGGCTGGAGGTATGGGAAAGCAACATCTTCAAAGTAATCCGGTCTTCGGGGTATGCCGGGTTCCTTACCCTGAACCCGATTAATTCCGAAACATCGTCATCAAGCCGCAGCCTTCCTGCTTCAACCAGTTGCATAACGGCCGTAGCAGAAAAAGATTTCGAAATGGATGCAATCCGGAAAAGGCTCTCTGAAGTAAGGGCTTCTCCTGTTTCGAGATTTTTCTTCCCGAAAGACTTTGAATAAATTATTTCGCCCTTTTTTACCACGGAAACGGCCAGTCCGACTGCCTCATATTTTTCCATGAGCGACTGGAGAGACTTATCAACGGGCTGTTGTGCGAAAAGGGAAGGTATGCCTGAGAATAGCGTACTAAACAGGCAAAACGAGTATTTCAGAAGGGCTTTCATAAGACGACGGTGATAATATTCTCTAAATATACGAGTTTGAGACGTTCGAAGGCTATCTACTTAATCATGCATCAGCTACCACCGGAAAAAGGCACTTTATTCCCCGCCGAAGTGTTATATTTAATGTCCGGTCCTACACAAACAGGAACGAGGATAATCAGCAGCCTATTTACAACCAGTAATCTCACAAAATACCATGAAGCGCCTCATTCCTTCCCGCAATTCCGTTTTGCTCTCCCTGCTGACAGCTGCGCTTTGGGGCTGCATAATCCCGATCAGCCAGAAAACGTCCTTCCCTCTCGACGTCTACTACGATAACCAGACACCCGAGCGGCCTTACTCCGAAATCCAGTGGCTGGAAATCAGCCGGGAAGACGCCCTGCGCTCCTACCAGACCCAAACAAAGGAAAAAAGAATGCTCGAGCGTGGCAATAACGTAGAGGCCAAAAACCTGATGACCGCCCAGCTTGTCATGAAGGCCCAGAAAATCGGGGCCGACGCACTGGTAAATGTCAATTACCAGTATTATACGGCTAAAGACTACGAGGGGTACAGTATGAGGGGGCTGGCCGTCAGGTACCGTGGCGAATAAACGGTGGCAACTGAAACAAAAAACGCATTGATCCTGTCCGTTCAGGCCTTTCTTTAATTAGCTTTGCAGAAAAAGCAAACATCGTTTTGGATCTGCCCGACCAACTTCAACATATCCGTCAAAGTCTTTCAGGTATCTCTCCTGAGCTTTTTCTCGTTGTTTTTTTTCTTTCAGCACTGGTCTATGAGCTCTTTCTTCACAAGCAGGATCAGCCTCAGGATACCCGGCAGTCCATTCCTCTTTTTCACTTTCTGGGGGCGCCGATCTGGCTGGGGTTGCTGGTTAACCAATGGTATACAGGAGAGCGGGAGATGCTTTTCGGGCAAATGATGCTGCCCGACGACAAAAGTATTTTCTTCAGAATCCTGCTGGCTGCTGCCTGGCTTATCACCTTGTTCCATACCAGGTACCTCAGATATAACTTCCGGCCGGAGATTTACGCCCTGTTTGCAAGCGCCGTACTTGGAGCCGGCCTTCTTTGCATGGCATCCAACCTGCTTACACTTTACCTTTCCATCGAGCTGATCTCCCTGAGTTCTTACCTGCTGGTGAGTTTGTCTCCCTACCCGAAGGCCTCTGAAGGCGGCCTCAAATACCTGCTGTTCGGAGGGATAAGCTCGGCCATTATGCTATATGGAATCTCGCTGGTCTACGGACTGACCGGATCGCTCGATATCAGCCCCGAAGTATGGAACACACTATCTCAGGCATCGCCGCTGGTACTGCATGTTACGGTATTACTTATGCTCGGCGGCCTGCTCTTCAAGCTATCGCTGATACCCTTTCATATCTGGACACCCGATACATACGAAGCGGCGCCTACCCCTATCGTTTCCTTTCTTTCTGCCGTCCCTAAAATTGCCGTTTTACTCGCCTTGTACCGGGTGGTCGCCGCCTTACCGGCCGGCGTGCTCCCTATCCTCGGCGGGATCGCCCTGATCAGCATGACCGCCGGTAATGCCGGTGCGCTCTGGCAGACCAACGCGAGGAGGCTGATGGCCTATTCGACGATAGCCCAGGCCGGGTATCTCATTACAGGTATTGCTGCCTTTGGCAATACAGGATTTCAGACGGCCGTATTTTACCTGGCTGCCTATGTATTACTGTCGATGTCCGCTTTCTTGTTGATAGACCGCTTCACTCCGCAATCCGACAGCAGTTTCAGCCTGTTTAACGGGAAAGGCAGTCAATGGGTCGCAGGCGGAATAGCCCTTACCATCGTCATGGTCGGGCTGGCCGGGTTTCCTCCTACCGTAGGTTTTACCGGAAAATGGCTGGTTTTTTCGGCACTTTGGGAAAAATATACAACAGACGGCGAGAGATGGATGTTTGTACTCCTGGCAGGCGGAATCCTGAATGCCGCCATATCTCTGGCCTATTACATGAAACTCCCCTACCTGCTCTTTTTCAAAAGCGAAGTCCCGAAGGCCGCTTCCCTTCCTGTCCCCCACAGTTATGGCAGGCCTGATACAATTGTGGCCATTTCTATACTGGTACTGACCATTTTCCTGTTCTTCCGCCCGGAAGCGCTTATGCAGGTCATTTCAAAGCTATAGCCTCAACTTTTGGAAGGAGGATTGGCCGGGCGGACTTCTATTTTACTCGGTAAAGTACGGGCTGGCATTTTAATCAGATCCGATACGATCTGGCCGATGTCCTCCGGCTGTATTTTCCAGGCGTCTTTCGGCGTCGGTTCGTGGTCGTTGAAATAGGTAGCTACCGAACCGGGCATAATAGTCGTAACCTTAATTCCCTGCACACGAAGGTCGAGCATCAGCGCTTGCGTAAAGCCCACCAACCCCCATTTGCTGGCATTGTAAGCAGTGCCGTTAGCGAAGAAGTTGGTTCCGGCCAGGCTGGAGATAGTTATAAAATACCCACTTGTCTCCTTTAGCGGTTCGAGCGTGCTCTTGATCGTATTGAACACGCCTGTCAGGTTAATATCGATCGTCTCATGCCACATTTCAGGTGTAAGGTCCTGGATCGGTGCAAAATAGCCTACTCCCGCATTGGCAATTACGTAATCGAGCCGCCCCCATTTTACCAGCAGCAGGTCGACTGCTCTTTGTTGTGCCTCCAGGTTCCTGACGTCCGCTTCTATCCCGATAGCGAAGCCTTCCCGTATCTGGTTAAGCGCGGATGCCGCCTGATCTGCACTTTTCTGTATTCTGCTGGTAACTGCGACCTTAATACCGTCCTTTATGAGGGCTTCCGCAATTCCGTAACCGATCCCCTTTGATCCGCCGGTTATCAGCGCTACTCTTCCTATCGTGCTCATTTTGCTTTTCCTTTCGTTTACGTTGGTTTTATCATTTTGATTCCTACCCCTAAATTTAATCAGTTTCCTTCTTTTTATATATACCTATAGCGACGTCCATAGCATATCTGCCGTCAAAAAGACCTATCTTGCAACCACAACTACTATGGAGCAGTATCTCTTACGAATCAGGGAAATCATTCCCAGGCCCGGCGACAACATCACCATTACGCTGGAGCCTGCAGCGGGGGAAGCGCCTGCTTATAAAGCCGGACAGTTCATTACGCTTTCATTCCTTTTCGGAGACCGCGAAGTAAGGAGGTCATACTCTTTCAGTAGTTCCCCCGATGTAGATGAGCCCATGAGCATTACCATCAAGCGGGTGGACAACGGCGAGATCTCCCGGCTGCTTCACCATCGTACCCGCGAAGGCGACCTGCTGACAGCGCTTGAACCGCAGGGATTGTTCACCTATGAACCCGCCCCCCTGAAAGAGCGAACCGTATTTCTTTTTGCCGCGGGTATAGGCATTACGCCTCTTTTCTCAATCATGAAAACGGCCCTTGTTACGGAGAAAAATTCCAGGATAGTGCTGGTTTTCAGCAACAGCTCTCCGGAAAAAGCACCTTTCAGGGAAGAGTTGGCTCAATGGGAAGCAGATTACCCGGACCGGCTCACTATTATATGGCTTTTCAGCAATAATAAAAACCTGCTCAGGGCAAGGCTGAACCGTTTTAATCTTGAAGAATTCGTCGAGAAACACCTTGTCTACGACAGGCAGGACGCTCTTTTCTATTCCTGCGGGCCGGTCACTTACATGGATCTTTGCCGGATCACGCTCCTGGGGATGGGTTTTGAAGCCGGGCAGATCAAAAGGGAAACGTTTCTCCCGCCCGAAAACGACGAGGACGACGATGACGAAACCGAGAAAGTGGTCGACACCACCTCCTATCCTATTCAGATCCTCTTTAACGGGCAGGTCTATAACCTGGTCGTCCCATATGATCACAGTATCCTCGACGAGGCGCTGAAAAACGGGATCAGGCTACCCTATAGCTGCCGGTCGGGTATGTGTAGTACCTGTATTGCGAAGTGTACGGCCGGTGGCGTCAGGATGGACTACAACGAGGTTCTGACCGAAAAAGATATCGCCTCGGGTAGCGTACTGGTATGCACAGGCCACCCGACCCAGGCAGATACAATTATCTCTTATGAGCGGATTTAAGTCGCAGGCTATACCGTCTTTTATTCCACGACAACAAACCTGGCATCGTCAGAAGAATCTCCATGCCTGACTTTCAGGATATACATCCCCGGAGAAAGCCCCTTCGTATCCAGAGAAATACTGTTGACTCCATAGGAGGTCATCTCTCTCTTTTCGAAAACCATCAACCCGGTCATGTTATAGACCTGGAGATCTGCATATCCTCCTGCAGGTGCAGGCATAAAAAGATCGGCCGAAACTTTGTTCACCGCCGGGTTCGGATAAACTTTTAAAAGAAGCTTCCCCGGATCGTGCCTTACAGAAACAATTTTACTATAACTAAAACTTCCGTCGTTGTCGACCATTTTGAGCCGGTAATAATTCTGCCCGGGGAGTGGATTGGTATCCGTCCACCGATATATGCTACCCGCCTCTTCCTCAACAGGAACCGTCCCAAGTATGATTTTTTGTCTGTCGGCTCCCATACGCTCCACCTCAAAATGACTGCTGTTAACTTGTTCCGCAACCTGCCAGTCCAGTTGAACGGCCCCTTCGGCAAGCGCTGCATCGAAATAAGCCAGACTAACCGGCAGCGCCTCTCCGACTACAGTGAAAGTCCATTTTGAGATATCGCCCGAATTCAGCCAGCCCTGTATTTCATGGTTATGATAATCCCTGAAATCGATCTGGTGGATAGGTCTGTCATCGCTGAGAGAGCCGGTTTGATTTTGAACTCCGTGGCTCCCGGATCTGGAAGCGATGGCATATTTCCCCTGGGATGTCTCAGTAATCCGCCATTGCTGCATCGGGTCGTCGGGGTTGCTGGTTGAAAGTGTAAGCTGCGTCCCTGCACTGCTGCCACGAGTCAGCGCCATGTCTCTGCCGGTATTATAAATCTGGTAGAAGCCGTTGGAAAGAGGCCTGATCTGCCACAAAAAGTCAGGAGTTTCGACATAATCCTTTTGAATTACACCTGTTCCGGATGAAGCTACCGTAAGCGCCCTGTTACTGCCTGCATTCACAATCCGGTAGTTAAAACTAGACGGAAGTCCGTTTAGTTCTCTATCGAACCAATCAATTCTGTGAGACAAATAATCATATAAGAAGTCTACATGCTCCTGGTAGGTCGGGGCTAAAAATACTTCCAGATACACATTAGTATTAAGTACAGGTCTGCGCAGAAAATTCTGTTGCTGTGCGCCCGACGATATCATGAGATCCGCATATTCGTTCAGCTTATTCAGAATATGGCTCTTGAACCCCTCGGCTTTCAGCTCATTCCACCTCTGCTTTACCGCTTCCATAAACACGTCGTCTTTCCTTAGCTGCACTATCCATTGCCTGAAATCTTTAAAATGACCCACATCGGCCATCAGCCTATACCTGGCCCTGTTTATACGGTTATCGTTGTCGAATGCTATATCAAAATCCCAATGTGGCCCAAGAAAAAAACGGTCATCAGACCTTCTCTTATGCAGGTACACGCTCCAGAAAGCATCTGAATTACCGGTAATTTCATTTCCGATGTACCAGTTTACCAGAGATTCAAGATCTACCCGCTCAAGGTATCCTCCCGGACCATCGGCAGGATTAGCGGAAAACAACCGGGATTCAAAATCGTTAATATGGGCCAGGATTTCATTGACCCTGACCGCATCCTGGGGCATTTCGAGATCAGGATATTTGATGGAAGCCATAAGCCCCCGACTGGTCGTTATATGAAAAGGTTCCTGATCGGCAAAACCGTCGATTTCCACCAGGTAGGCCCCCGGGACACTTTGTCCATACCCTTCCTGGATATCGACCCTTTTTTTCCTTACCTCCATATGGTCTGTCAGCATGTAAGAACCCTTGTAGTCGCCGTTCAAAACAACATCTACAAATCTGAAAGGGCTCGCGTAGGGCATACCAATATATCGCGAGATTTCCAGCGCTACGGCATTCCTGATCAGCGTCTTGTCAGCATGGTTGGCCAGTAAAACCCAATTTTTTGCGGTCGCAGGCATTCCCAAAAGACTGCCTTCCACATCGAGATTGATACGGTACGGTTTTTTAGAGAAACCCCAGGTAGAATTTCCGCGGCCCCTTATCCGGATAGTGCCGTCGTACAAGTCCTCCGGGGCATCTTCCTGGATTATTTTCAAGGTCCCGTTTACATAAGTTTCTTTCTGTATCTCAGCCGAACCGTTTGTAGTGATACAGAAGGTCGGTAACGTACTCCTGGGTGTACAGGTCTGCCCGCTTGCCGGATCCGAATAATTAAGAACAAATAAAAAAATAAGGCAGAATACAGAAGCCTTCATACGTTAAAGGAAGTTAAACAAGGAATCAAACAATTAAAAAAGCGTGTCAGGCCGCAAGAACAACGATATCGCGATACCATTTTCCTGCCGGATCCAATTGCTAATTAAGAAAATAAAAAGGAGTTTAAAAATTCTTTTTCCGTTAATATGCTATTTTACAAGTAGTAAACCGTAGAATGGAATAGCTTTGACTTTATACCCATTGTTGCCGCGCTGCCGCTATGCCCTGAAAGGCGGAATATGCCCCGCAGGTTTGCGGAATGAATTATTTTGACTTCATTCTTACCGGTTATATCGTGCTTTATGCTAATTTTGGTGCGTATCTGCAACTGAGCAAAGGTCGCGGACCTTTTGCCTGGAATCCTGACACGTTAACTCAATAGTACACTTTAAACGTAATATGGCTGAAGTAATAAGAATGCCCAAAATGAGCGACACCATGGAGGAAGGTGTCATTGCGGAATGGCATAAAAAAGTTGGTGACAGTGTAAAAGTTGGTGATATTCTTGCTGACGTAGAGACAGACAAGGCAACCATGGAACTTGAGTCATACGAAGAGGGTACCCTGTTATATATCGGCATAGAGAAAGGAGCCTCAGTGCCCGTAGACGGTATCATAGCCGTTGTGGGGAAAGAGGGTGAAGATTACAAAGCGCTTCTTGAAGGCGGAAGCGCCGCAGCTTCCGCTGCGGAGACAGCTCCGGAGGAAAAGAATGCTCCAGCCCCTGAAAAGGCTCCGTCTGTTCCTGCCGCACCGGCAGCTTCCGTCAATGCGACGGTGATCCGTATGCCAAAAATGAGCGATACGATGGAAGAAGGTGTACTGGTTTCGTGGCAAAAGAAAGTCGGCGATAAAGTCAGGTCAGGGGATATCCTGGCCGAGGTCGAAACCGACAAAGCTACAATGGAGCTTGAGGCTTATGATGAAGGTACCCTGCTTTACCAGGGCGTAGAAGCCGGGACATCCGTTCCGGTAGACGGCATCATAGCCGTAATCGGGGAAGAAGGTGCAGACTATAAAGCTTTGCTGAATGAAGGAACACCCCAGGCGCCTGCCCAGGAACAAAAACCCGTTGAAACTTCCGCTACTCCCGCTTCCACTGCCACGGAAAACACCGGCTCACCGGCTGCAGACGGCGACAGGCTGAAAGCCTCGCCCCTGGCCAAAAAACTGGCAGAAGAAAAAGGGATCGATATCAAGCAGGTTACAGGATCTGGTGAAAACGGCAGGATCGTCAAACGGGATATAGACAGTTTTGTCCCGTCTGCAGCCAGCTCCGAAACCCCGGCTCCCGCTCCTGCCAAAACGGCTCCGGCTGCCGCAGCACCGGCTCCGGCCGGAGGATACGAGGATATCCCTGTATCGCAGATGAGGAAAACCATAGCGCGCCGCCTGAGCGAGAGCCTGTTTACCGCTCCGCACTTCTACGTGACTATGGAAATCAATATGGACAAGGCCATGGCGCTGCGTCCTCAGTTGAATGAAGCTTCCACAGCGAAGATTTCGTTCAACGATATGGTGGTAAAGGCCGCCGCGCTGGCGCTGAAGCATCACCCGGAAGTCAACTCCGCATGGTTAGGCGATAAGATCCGCCGCTACCATTATGTCAACGTAGGGGTAGCCGTTGCCGTAGATGAGGGATTGCTTGTGCCTGTGATCCGCGACGCTGACAAAAAAGGCCTTGCCGCTATCTCCGGTGAGGTAAAAGAGCTAGCCGGAAAAGCGAAGGGGAAGAAATTGCAACCCAGTGACTGGGAAGGGAATACATTCTCGGTTTCCAATCTGGGCATGTTCGGGGTAGATGAATTCACGGCCATTATCAACCCCCCGGATTCATGCATACTGGCTGTCGGAGGTATCAAAAAGGTAGCTGCCTTTAAAGAAGACGGCACGGTATACCCGGTCAATATTATGAAAGTGACGCTTTCGGCCGATCACCGCGTGGTAGACGGCGCCCTGGCGGCGTCTTTCCTGCAGACCTTTAAAGGGTACCTGGAAAACCCGTTCAGTATGCTGATCTGAGATTTCCCGTCGATCCGGCATGATATGGCCACGAATGCACGAATGAAAAAGCATAATTCGTGTATTCGTGGCCTCTTATTTACTGGTTGCACACCACCGGATCCGGCTGTTAAAGCACCTGCTTTAACAGCGCAATAGCTTCATCGCTGTTCTTCTCCTCGGTGAGATCGAATATGGAAGTCGACTTGCCGTCAACAATGACATTGATATTACCTGTTATATCCGCCAGCTTTTCTCCGAATGCCTCGCTGAGCAATTTTCCGAAAGAGAAGGAAGTAAAATCTTTTTCTCCTCCCGGTACCGAGAAATCTGAATTATACCGGCGCAACTCGACGAGCGCCTCCACCGGACCGGCTGAAAGATGCACCCCGTTGGTGCCTTGCCCTACCTCCGCAAGGCCGAGCTCTTCCTTATTGTCAAGGAAGCTTTTCCTGATGCTGCCGCTTTCGGCGTTTGCCGGGTTGGTAGCGCCTATAAAGCTGCCCCGTGCCGTCGACCAGTCAAGATCGCCCGACAGGGTCATGACTACTATGCATTTCCCTTCTTCGGTAAAATGCCTGAGCTGACGCGGATGAAATCCGTTTATGACATAGAGTGTTTCGTTGTCCACCTTTATCACTTCAGCGTATGTCCCGCCGGCCAGCTTTTTGTTCTCCAGGTTCTGCCAGATATAGTCAAGCGAAAATGCATTGAATGCGGGATAATGGCTGATCACTTCCAGCCCGCCCAGCACTTTCAGCTCCGAAACATCGGAACCGTAGATCTCGCGGAACTTTTCCTTAGCCCCCTCCGACATATTACCTACCGCATCCTTCGCGATGCTGTTGATCACACCGTAGTGCTGCGCAATTATATTGTGGGCATCCAGGTATTTAGCTGACAAGACGCTCGCATTATGGATTGTCAGACCGAACTCCTCTATTTTCCCGAGAATGAGCTTAACAACACGCTCGATATTTACTCCCCCTTTTTTATCAAGAACCTCCGGCTTGATAAAAAAAAGAAATTCATTTTTGCCGGTCTCCACCGACGGATCATTATAGATCTCCTCCACCAAAACTCCCTGGCTTTCAGCCCTTTCAATACCCTCAGAAATCAATCTTAATAAGCTTTCCTTTGCTGTCATTTATGTAGTCTGATTATTTACTTGATATTAGCGGTATTCCCGACGACTTTCCTGTTCAGAACGGCCGTTCCAACACTATCCGGCCGTCTTTCGTCCCGCCTTTCTTCAATACAGGCCGGAAAATTGACAAATATATTAAACTTAAGGTGACAGATAAAAGCATCATATAAAAAAAATACTATAAAATGATTTTTATCGTTAGCTGCAGCCCTTTCTTCAAAATACTATTTTTTACTTAATTTTACAGCGGTTATCCTATCGATAAATGCCAAAGCTATTGCAGGGCGATATTTTCATATATTAATTGAATACAACTATAGGACACGATCTGGCCAAAGCGGCCCATCTGCTCAATGCAGGTGAGCTGGTAGCGATTCCTACCGAGACGGTATACGGTCTTGCCGCAAATGCCCTGGATCCGAACGCAGTTCTGAAGATTTTTGAAGCCAAAAAAAGACCCGGTTTCGATCCCCTGATCGTACATGCCGGCTCTCTTGGGGCGGTCAGGAGTTTTGTGGAAGCTATTCCGCCTGCCGCGCTACTGCTGGGCGAAACCTTCTGGCCTGGGCCGCTCACCATACTGCTACCCAAAAAGCCGGTTATTCCCGACCTGGTTACATCCGGGCTCGACACAGTGGCGGTCAGGATCCCTTCGCATCCGCTTACCGCGGAATTGCTGGGCATGCTCGACTTCCCGCTGGCTGCGCCCAGCGCCAACCTCTTCGGACAGGTCAGTCCTACCAAAGCCGTACACGTAAAAGACCAGCTTGCGGGAAAGGTTGCTTATATCCTCGACGGAGGCGATTGCAGCGTGGGACTGGAATCTACCATCGTCGGATTCCCGGAAAATGAGCTTCCCACTATATACAGGTTAGGAGGTGTACCTGTAGAAGAAATAGAAGAAGTGATCGGTAAGGTTGCCGTCCGTCCATATTCTTCGTCAAATCCGCTGGCGCCGGGTATGTTGAAAAGCCACTATGCACCCCGAAAGCCGCTGTTTATCGGCAAGGAAGGGCAGAGCTTCCCGGAAAATGCTTCTTATCTGCGTTTCAGCGATTATCTCCCCCGCATTCCGGCAGGCAACCAGTTTATACTTTCTGAAGAAAAAGACTTCAGAGCGGCAGCCAGGAACCTTTTTGCAGCCCTGAGAGAACTCGACAGCACCGACACCTCTTCAATAATTGCGGAGCTTCTACCGGACAAAGGCCTGGGCAGGGCGATTAATGACAGGCTCCGGAGAGCCTCCGTGCGTGAATAAAAGGGTAACCCGAGCGGGGACCGGAATCCGTTATTTCCCGATAGTAGCTTCTTCTGCCGCAACTTTTTTCTCTACCCAGAACGTAGCAAAGGGAAAAAGGGATGCTAAAAAATAAACGGCCGCCTTCCTGAAATCCCACTTCCTGTCAGACCAGTTCCAAACCAGTAGCAGAACGTAGGTAATAAAAAGTACTCCGTGCACCATGCCTACGTAACGCACCATGGCCGGAGAATCGAAGAAATATTTGAGGGGCATTGCGATAAAAAGCAATACCAGGTAAGAAACCCCTTCCCAGAAAGCGGTCTTTTTAAACCAGCTCAGCATTATAGAATGATGAATTATGAGTTATGAACGATGAATTGAGGCGGTATGCCCTGCTTTCGGGGCAAAGATAGCCAAAAACCCCGGCCCTCAATACAGCACCCAGGTATCTTTGCCGCCGCCTCCCTGGGAAGAGTTGACGACCAGCGAACCCTTCCTGAGCGCCACCCTGGTCAATCCTCCGGGTATAACATGTATTTCATTCCCATATAGCACATAGGGCCTCAGGTCGACGTGGCGCCCTTCCGCCCCTTCGTTGAAAATACAGGGAACTCTTGACAGGGAGATTGTGGGCTGTGCGATATAATTCCGTGGATTGTCCCGAATCCTCTTCCTGAAAAGGTCGTGCTCTTCCCGGGTTGCCTTCGAGCCGATCAGCATACCGTACCCGCCTGCTTCATTGGCTTCCTTCACCACCAGGTTCCCGATATTTTCCAGTACATATTGGCGGTCATCGTCTTCTCCGCAGATGTAAGTCTGCACATTAGGGATAATCGGGTCCTCGCCCAGGTAATATTTGATAATCCTGGGAACGTAAGCGTAAACCACCTTATCGTCGGCTACACCGGTTCCCGGCGCATTGGCCAGGGCTACCCTACCCTTCCGGTAAACCTCGAAAATCCCGGGAATCCCCAGGAGAGAATCCGGGTTAAAAGCCAGCGGATCGAGAAAAGTATCATCGATCCGGCGGTAAATGACATCCACCACCTCAAATCCCTTGGTCGTACGCATTTTCACATAGCCGCCGTCGACCACGAGATCGCGTGAATCGACCAGCTCTACACCCATCTGCTGCGCCAGGTAAGAATGCTCGAAATAAGCAGAATTATAAATACCGGGAGTCAGCACGGCAACGGTCGGATCGGGTCTTTCCGCCAGCAGCTCCAGCATCGACAGCAGCCTTGCCGGGTAGTCAGATACCGGTTGTACCCCCGTCCTGGCGAGTATATCCGGGAATATCTGCTTCGAGAGCTCCCTGTTTTCCAGCATATAAGATACGCCCGAGGGACAGCGCAGATTATCTTCCAGTACCATCATTTCGCCGTCGTCCCCGCGGATCAGGTCGGTGCCTGTAATATGGCACCAGATCCCTTTGGGTGGGGTCAGCCCCAGGCATGGCTTTAAAAAAGATTTACTCGACTCGATCAGTTCTCTCGGCACGACCTTGTCTTTCAATATTTTCTGATCGTTATAAACATCGTGTAAAAACAGGTTCAGGGCTTCAATTCTCTGTTTCAACCCTTTTTCCAGGCGTTGCCATTCGCTACCGGGCAGGATTCTGGGCAGGATATCAAACGGCATGGTACGTTCAGTGCCTTCGCCTTCAGAATACACATTAAAGGTAATGCCCATTGCCAGCATGGCCCGCTCGGCCGCGATCTGCCTGTTGGACAGCTCCTCCAATGTCAGCTCCTGGAAAGCTTCCTTAAGGTAGGCATAACCCTCACGCGTTTCCCCCGATTGATGAAACATCTCATCAAAGAAATTTTCGATGTTGTAACCGGAAAATGAAAATCTATCAACCATAGATACAATTATTCTTTAACCTCTTTATTCTGACAAACAATATATGGCAAAATACATCTCTCACAAAATCTTATAAAGAAATTCGCCCCACATCTGCGCAGATCGGCCGGTATGAGAATGGATTAAAGAGTTTTTAAAATTCCAAAAACTAATGACTACATTTGGCAGTTCAGAAGATCACAATTACGGCATCCCGCTATGATCCGCTTTACACATGGCCTGTTTCTTTCTCTGCTCCTGGCTACAACGCCGGTAGCGGGGCAATATTTGCAGGGAACTGCCATGGGTAATTATGCCGGTACCAATTCTCTTTATCACAACCCGGCTTTCGTTGCCGATTCGAGATACAGTGTCTTTGCCAATGTTGCCGGCTTCAATTACTATCTCGGCAACAACCACGTGAAATGGGATTCCCCTTACTCCTTCATGGCGTTTGTCACTAACTCTGTTTCTGACGAGCATCGCAACGAGGAAGGTAAGATCGTTTTCCCCAGGCGCTACCTGGAGCAACGACTGAACGGAAACCTGAAATACCTCAATACAGGCGCCGACATCAGGCTTCCTTCCCTGATGGTATCCCTGAAAGACGGAAAATACGGTGTAAGCTTCAATACCAGGACAAGGGCGCTCATGAATCTCAGCCAGACGACCGAGCCGCTCGCCCGCCTGATCAGGGGAAGTACCCAGGATACGACTCTTCACGGTGAGCGTTTCGAGGCTCAGCATGGAAAATTAGCAATTAACGCCTTTGCCGAATATTCGGTTACGATCGGCGGAGTGATCATGGACAATGAAACCGACTTTTTAAAAGTAGGCCTGACAGCCAAACGTATTGTCGGTATTTCACAAAACCGTATCAACATAGAGCGGGCAGATTACACGCTCATCCCCGACCCTGAATGGAATAACCAGAGATACATGGTCTCGATCAGCTCAATAGACGGCACCACCCACTACACTACCGACGACGGGGTCACCAGCGCTTCGCTGCATCCTAACTGGTGGCTGACAGGCAGGTCGGCGCCCGGAAGCGGCTGGGGGATCGACCTCGGAGCAGTGTACGAATCCCGCCCCAATATCCGCAGCTTCCATAATTTCGGAAACCAGGGCAGCCCGCGCAGAGATCCGAGTCAGAACAAGTACCTCTACCGGGTAGCGGTTTCACTCACTGATATCGGCTTTCTTAACTTCCACAATACCTTTTATAACTACAGCCAGACCGCTCAGGATCAGAGAGGCAATCTCAACTACAACAGCTTCAACCCCTGGAACGGGTTTGACAGCTTCTACAGGGCCCTGGAGACCACACTAAGCATGCCTTCCGGAGCCCCGGCCAAATTCAAAACCATGCTTCCCATGGCTTTCCAGGCCAGCATTGACTACAACTATAGCGGGAATTTCTACATCAATACCCTGTTTGCCTCACCGATTACCCGTTCAAAATCCGGGAATATGCAGGCAGAGTCGCTGTTGTCGGTTACACCCCGGTATGAACATCGCTGGTATGAAATATCCCTGCCTGTTTCGTTTATGAACCATTACAGGTCGTTCGGCATCGGACTGGCAGGCAGAGCCGGGCCGGTATGGTTCGGTACCGATCATCTCGGAGGACTTTTAAACATAGGTAAGCCTAAGGCACTCTCGCTTTATGCCGGTCTTTCTATGGGAATTTACCGGAAAGCGATCAGCGACGAAATTCCGTGCTGGCCTCCCAGGGAGAATTTCTTCCGGCGTGTATTCGGCGGAAAGTAGCCGATTTGCCGGTCTGTTAAAGTTTACATACCTAAAACAATTATCTGAACGTTTTCCTAACGTTATTTGCAACCTGAATTTTCAGGAAAAGCGAAGGGTTTTTTCTCTTCAACTCTGTGACTATGGAGCGTATTTACGCGTATTGGAAATCGTTCACTTCGTTTATTTCCCAAAGCTTGAAACTATTGCGGACGAGGGTAAAAGCAGGCCTTTCCCGCATTCTGAAACTTGTTCTGAAAGGGAAATATGAGCCGGTCAGAAACACATATTTCCGATGGAAAAACAGCCTTTTTGACAGAGAATCGAAGTACTACCGGCCTGTTATACGCCTTTGGCAGCTCTTTTCAGCAGGTATTTTCTTTTTCCTGGTCTATGTTTTCTGCCTGGAAACCAACTTCCTGTGGCTCATGGGACAGATGCCGAGCATAGACGATCTCCAGAACCCGAAAGTTGCCCAGTCGTCGGAAATTTATACCGCCGACGGCGTGCTGCTGCGTAGGTTTTATACTGAGAACAGGACGCCCGTCAGCTATGAAGACCTTTCAACAGTACTCATACAGGCGCTTATTGCGACGGAAGACATCAGGTTTCATGCCCATTCAGGGATTGATCCCCGTGCCATGGGATCGGTGGCCCTTTCACTCCTGTCGGGCAATGCAGAGCGAGGGGGCGGCAGCACGCTTACTCAGCAGCTGGCCAAAAAGCTGTTCAGGACAAGGAGGCAGGAAGGAAGAGGGTTGCTGGGACGCATACCCGGGATCTCGACCGTCATTTACAAGACTAAAGAATGGCTGACAGCTATTAAGCTGGAAAGAAACTTTACTAAGGAAGAAATTTTAACACTGTATCTGAATACGGTCGACTACGGTCAGAACACGTATGGCATCAAAACGGCTGCCAAGACCTATTTCAGCAAAGAGCCCTCAGAACTGACAGCCGAAGAAGCGGCGGTGCTCGTGGGCCTGCAAAAAGCCACGACCACCTATAATCCTATCAGGAACCCCAAGCGATCGAAAGAGCGCCGTGACGTGGTGCTCGCTCAGATGGTCAAATACGGTTTCCTCCCCGAAAACACGCTCGACTCCCTGACCGCGCTGCCGCTCACACTGAAAACAAACTTCGAGGTGACTTTTGACGATTCCTATGCCAGCTATTTTATGCCGTCGGTTATCAGGGAGGTGGAAAAGTGGGGTGAGGAAAATGATTATGACCTTTATACCGACGGGTTAAAGATCTATACTACCATAGATTCAAGGCTGCAGGCATATGCTGAAGAGGCCATGATCGAACGGATGAGATTCCTGCAGCGGGTTTTCGACGAGCACTGGCGCGGCCAGAACCCCTGGGTCGACGACAACGGAAAGGAAATCGGGGGCTTCCTGCTCGACGCCATGAAGCGAACACGGCGATATGCCTCGCTTCAGAAAAAATTCGACGGGAATGCCGACTCGGTGATGGTGTATCTCAATAAACGGGATACCATGATGGTATACGACTGGAAGACGGGTGAAAGACGAAAGGAATTCTGGAGCCCCCTCGACTCACTTGCTTACTACAAGCGGATCCTCCGGTCGGGGCTTATGTCAATGAACCCTTATACAGGGCATATAAAAGCATGGGTGGGCGGCATGAACCATGAATTTTTCAAGTACGATCACGTCAGGCAGGGCAAACGACAGCCTGGGTCCACGTTCAAGCCGTTTGTATATGCCACAGCGATAGACGATACGACGTTTAACATGAGTCCCTGCGACCGGATGCCGGATCAGCCGTTTCAGAAAGAGCTCCCGGCCGGCCCCGACGGCAGGAAGAGCTATTGGCGTCCGCGCAACTCGAATGGCTATTTTACCTACGCGAACCTCACGCTCCGGAGAGCTATGGCCCAGTCGGTCAATTCTGTAGCGGCTGCGCTGACGGATAAAGTCGGACCGGAGAATGTGGCCCGTTACGCAAAAAAACTGGGGATTAACAGCCCGCTTGCGCCGGTACCATCTATAGGGCTGGGCACCAGCGACGTATCACTTTATGAAATGGTGGGCGCCTACAGCGCTTTTGTAAACCAGGGACGCTTTACAACCCCTGTGCTGGTTATGCGGATCGAAGACCGGAGCGGCAACGTCCTGCACGAATTCATCCCCGAGTCGCATGAAGCGTTAAGACCCGAATCCGCTTTCCTGATGGTGCATATGCTGAAAGGCGGAGTGGAAGAACCGGGCGGCACGTCGAGGGCACTATGGGCATTTGACGTATTCCGCAACAAGAATGAAATAGGAGGAAAAACAGGGACAACTTCGAATAATTCCGACGGCTGGTATATCTCCGTCACGCGGGACCTGGTCACGGGCGCATGGGTAGGCGGAGAAGACAGGAGCATTCATTTCCGCACCACTCAACTGGGAGAAGGGTCTAAAACAGCATTGCCGATCGTAGGACGCTTCCTGGAAAAGACCTACCGCGACAAAACTACCGGGATAGAGCCCGGGCCTTTCCCGGTTCCCACTTTCAAAGTATCAAAAGATTACAAAAGCTGCCTATACTACGAAACCGCTGAGACAGCTACTGACTCGACGCAAACCACGGAGCAGCCTGTCGAAGAATTTGAAATCGGGCCGCCACCGCCCCCAGCACCCTGATCACATAATGACCCGCTATATCACTACAATTGTCAGGTATTTATCTCTCCGCCTCTGGCCCTGCCTGCTCTGGACTCTATTTATTGTTTCAGCCTGTCTTATGCCTCCTTCCGGTCTGCCGTCGGCGCCTGTCATGCCGGGGTTCGACAAATTCGCCCACGTCGTCCTCTTTGGAGTCTGGTCCTTTCTCTTTGCCGGGTATACGCGCAGTAATGTCGCTGTCGTTCTGCTGACGGGGTTTGCGCTGGGATTAGGCATAGAATTCCTTCAGGAAGCTTCGGGCACGGGCAGGTCGTTTGAATGGTGGGATGTAGTGGCAGATCTTACGGGCGTATTGTTGGGATACCTGGTCCGCGTACACATCATGCCGGCCTTCCTGCCGGATACAAAAATAGCGAATGATTAACGCTGTGTCCGGCCGGTCGTCCACTCTACTATCCTGCTCCCGGTTTTCACGGAGGCTCCCTCCGGTCCCACCTTCGTGCGGAGGGCGTCATAATCGGAAAGCATGCGGGATCTGCCGGCGCCTCCTTTCGTAATTTTTTTTAACTCATTTACCAGCGATATCACATTAAAATCGTCCTGGATAAGCTCCCTTACTATTTCCTTATCGGCTATCAGGTTGACCAGCGAGATATACCTTACCTTTACCAGCATCCTGGCAATCTGGTAGGATACCGTGCTGGTGCGGTACACAACTACTTCCGGCACGTTCAGCAAGGCGGTTTCCAGGGTTGCGGTTCCGGAAGTGACAAGGGCCGCCTCCGCAAGATGGAGGATGTCGTACGTGCGGTCAAAAATCACCTTTACCCCCGACAGTTTTTCATAAGGCTCGTATAAACTGCGGTCGAGGTTGCTCACGCCGGCGATCACAAACTGGTATCCGGGAAAATAGACATGCACAGAAACCATCGTCTTCAGCATACCTTCGAGCTCCTGCTTCCTGCTTCCAGGCAATATAGCGATCACCGGCTTTTCAGAAAGGCCATTTTGTACCCGGAAATTTTCCTCCGGCCTGAAAGCGGCAATAGCATCCATGAGCGGGTTGCCCACATATTCGACTTCATAGTCATATTTCCTGTAGAAGTCTACTTCAAAAGGGAAGATAACGAACATCCGGTCGACAAGCCTGCGGATAGTAAGTGCTCTTTTCTCGTTCCAGGCCCACACTTTAGGAGAGATATAGTACAGCACAGGTATACCGTGCGTTTTTGCAAAGGCAGCGATCCGGAGATTAAATCCGGGATAATCGATCAGTACGAGGGCGTCAGGACGGGAAGCCAGCAGGTCTTCTCGGCACAATTTCAGGAGCTTCCTGATCGTAAATATATTGCGTACCACTTCCAGGAACCCCATAAAAGCCGTATCCTTATAGTGCTTCACCAGCTCCATGCCTTCGGCAGCCATCATGTCTCCTCCCCATCCTCTTATTACCGCACCGGGGTCTTTCTCCCGGATACCTTTAATCAGGTTAGCTCCATGAAGGTCACCGGATCGTTCCCCTGCAATTAAATAGTATTTCATACCTATTCGCCATAGTACTCCACGAAGTTTTTGGGCGTTTCTATCAGCTTGATGTAGTGGAGCCGGGCATTCGGGGCCACCTTTTCTATGGCCGGTTTGAGCAGCTTCCAGATTTCTATCACAAAGACTTCGCACGATGCCATTTTCCCTTCCATAAAATCGACATCTATGTTCAGGTTACGGTGATCTACCTTATCCACCACTTCCACCTTAATAATATCGCCGAGCGCTTTAAGGTCGATCACGAAACCCGTTTCGGGATCCGGATACCCCTTTACGGTTACGATCAACTCAAAGTTATGACCATGGTAATATGGATTGGCGCACGGCCCGAAAACTTCCCTGTTTTTTTCAGCGCTCCAATTGCTGTTATAGAGCCGGTGCGCTGCGTTGAAATGTTCCTTTCTGCTAACGTAGATCATTTTTTTTAGATGGGTAAATCCCACCGATACTTACTGCCTGCAAAAATAGGTGTTAACTTTACAACCGGCAACTTTACCAATATCACTATGAGCAATCTGCAGAAAATTTTACCGCCCGAGAGGCTGGAAGCGCTTTTCGATATCCTGAAAACCCGCTTTAATAAGTATAAAAACCGTCATAAAGACATAGCCTGGGAGAAGGTACAGGAAAAACTGGAAGCCAGTACTGACAAGATATGGTCTCTCAACGAAATGGAAGAGACCGGCGGAGAGCCCGATGTGGTAGGTTATGATACTGCAACAGACGAGTATATCTTTTACGATTGTGCCGCGGAAAGTCCCAAAGGCCGGAGAAGCCTCTGCTATGATCGCGCAGCCCTCGATGCCAGGAAAACCCACAAGCCGGCTAACTCGGCGCTTGATATGGCTACGGAAATGGGGGTTGAAATACTGGATGAAAAAGAATACCGCGCGCTCCAGGAACTGGGGCACTTTGACGCCAAGACCTCGAGCTGGGTGCTGACTCCTCCTGCCATCAGGAAGCTGGGCGGGGCAATCTTCGGAGACTACAGGTTCGGGCAGGTCTTCATATACCACAACGGCGCCGATTCCTACTACGGAGCAAGAGGATTCAGGGCTTCCCTGCGGGTATGAGAGAATCTTTAAAGTAAAATGTGCGCATGTTCGTCTTCCCGGATAGTGATAAGAAAACGACATGAACCATTCAATGACCTTATCGATGCCTGAAAATAGGTCGTTCAGCCTGCCGGAAACCGTTAAAAAGTACGGGATGCAATTGCTCGGTTTCATCAGGGGGAGAGTAAAAGTACTGGAAGACGCGGAAGATATCCTGCAGGATGTCTGGTACCAGCTGGGCAACCTGACCGACCCCGAAGAGATTGAAAGCATCAGCGGCTGGCTGTACAGAGTAGCACGTAATAAAATCACCGACCGGTACCGGAAGCAGAAAAACGAGCTGCTCGACGACCTGTTCTACGATGATGAAGACGGTGAATTCAGCTTCGGAGACGTCCTCCTGGCCGACGACAGCAACAACCCGGAGCTATCCTTTTTCAAAGAGACGTTCTGGAAGACTTTCAGGGAAGCCCTCGATGAGCTACCTGAAAAGCAGCGGATCGTTTTTATAGGAAATGAGCTGGAAAACAAAACTTTGCAGGAAATTGCCGACGCCAGCGGCGAGCCTCTTAAAACGATCATAAGCCGGAAAGGATATGCGGTCAGGCACCTCCGTAACCGTTTATCGGCTTTATACGGAGATTTTCTGGAATAATATAGGGATTTTCCGGAGTGGCCCCCTGAGCGTAGTCGAAGGGAGCCGAAGGGAGGTATCACAATAAGGTATAACAACAAGCATCTGTATGAAACCAGATCGATTCAGCGGAAGAAAAAAATGGAAGGGATTGTTCCTCCTCATCATACCGGTTGTATTGGGAGCAGCCGGTTTTGTGGTCATGTCGCTGTGGAACGCTATTCTTCCCGAACTGACGGGTGTGAAAACCATCAGCTTCTGGCAGGCTGTCGGCCTGTTTGTCCTGTGTAAGATATTGTTCGGAAACTTCCGGGGGCCGGGCGGTGGCACACGCGGCAGGATGGGATTCGGTCCGAGAAGCCCGTGGGAAAGAATGAGAAACGCCACTCCCGAAGAGCGGGAAGCCCTCCGGGAGGAATGGCGGAGAAGATGCGGGAAATTTTAAGCGCTGTTATTTCAGGAGATTCCTGAAGGCTTTTATCCTGTGAAAAGTCAGGAAGTTGGCATCGTGGTTATTGCGTGCACCTCCCAAACCGTCTTCCGCTGCTGTCCTGCAGACCCAGACGATATCTTCGCCTTCAAACTGCCAGTCTACATACTGAAACCCGTGCTTTTCAACATCCGGGTGTTGCAAAAGAACTTTTGAGATATTCCAGCTTTTCAGATCGCGGGAAGTGGCGAGCGCCATGGTATTCCGTATACTTGCCGGGTTCTTCCCGGGATAAAGCGCCTTTATCTCCGAAGGAATGTAATTAGCCAGGCTCCAGTATGTTTCAGAAACGGGGTCATATCGTATCGTGAATTTTTTGCTGCCTCCGGGAAAAGGCAGAAAACCATTAGACGAATCAAAAGAAGCGGTCTTCCCTTCCCGGTCAATCCTGACTATCGCTGCCTTTTCCTCAAGCGTAGTCCTGTCGTCCACTCTCAGAATGTTTACGATCCCCGAATCCGGAGTTAGTACGGCATTCCCTTCCAGCCAGCCGGTAAAACTGCTGTTCAAATAGGTAGAGTCAAACGGGAGCATATTACTGCTGGTCCAGCTATCGGCCCTCAGAAGGTCGGCATCTACCGGAGCCGACATCATAAAGGTACCGTAACGTTTGCCCCACTGCCTCACCGGTCCGTGTGCTGTTTCCATTGCCCGCCATAAGCGGTTATTATACTCAATGACAGGAGTCGGGGCGCAATGATATTCACCGGCAAGCAGAAGGCCGTTCTCCCGGTTTACCGGTTTTGTCCACGTTTTTCCCCCGTCTTCCGATTTTCGGATCAGCAGTGTGCCGTGGTGCCTGTCAGGCCCCATCAGGTACAATCTATTGCGATGGACAAAGAGCTTGGACCAGAATGCACCTTCAATTTCAGCTATTCTCTGCCAACTCTTTCCTTTGTCCCGTGATTGGTATATGTGTGTGACCGCCTGGACCCATTCCGAGCTTTCCGGACCGAAGAAATCGTGGGACGCTACGTAAACTCCGTCCGGCAATATGGCGAGGCTCGGAGAGCCGATATATTTTTTGGTGGAAGCCGGCTGGTGGGCTATTACCGTTCCGTCGAGCCCTTGCAGGTTTTGGGCAAATCCTGCCAGTCCGGCTAAAAGGGTAAAAACTGCGCAGGCGATACAAAATCGAAAGTTTGTCATTTCTCGGTTTGTGGTTTTGGGGGAGATTGAAATACTTTTCCATATAAGAGCGGATCCCGGATGTCGCTCATTTTCCGTTTCATCTGCCGGCTCAGGATCCTGATCATCCTGACCGCTTCCGGTGCATCAGAGCTGATAAGGTTATGGCGCTCTGCGGGGTCGGCCTTAAGATCATAGAGTTCGTCACGGCTGCTATCGAGAAAGTCTTTGACGAGCTTCCATTCCGGCGTTCGGTAACATCGCATAAAAGCCCTGCTATAGTGGATCATACTGTATTCGCCATAAAATCCGTTGTCCCATTTAACTGTCTTTCTCCCGGTCAGTAAAGGTATGAGGCTTCTGCCCCTGACGGGCTGGTTCGGCGGCAGGCTCCCGCCGGCTATTTCTACCAGTGTAGGATACCAGTCCAGGTTAGTGACAAGCTCATCGAGCACCATTCCCGGCTTTACTACTCCGGGCCACCTGACGATAGCGGGGACTCTAAGGGAGTTATCATACAGGTTGGGCCTGGAGTTTTCAGCAAGGTTTGTTGTAGCAGGATGCTTTTGCTTCGTTATCCAGATGCCGTTTCCTTTGTGTTCTATGCCGTTGTGCCCCATGTTATAACCGTTGTCGGAAGTAAATATGACAATTGTATGTTCAGATATTCCGGTCTCGGATAGTTTTTTCATTATTTGCCCGAGATTTCTGTCAACACCGCTCGTACTAGCCAGGTATTCCCGCATCCGGCGCTTCACTTTGCCGGTATCCAGGTCGGGATAGCCGGGATCGGGGATTTCCGGATCAAGGTCGGCATAGGGAGCCCAGTCCTCGTCGGCAACAGGCAACCAGGCTGTATGGGGCGACCGGTAGTGCAGACAGAGCAGGAACGGCCTGTCTCCAACAGAATCTATAAAGCTCAGGGCTTCATTTGTCAGGATATCGTCCGTAAGTCCTTTGAACTTCTGTACCACTCCGTCTTTTTCCAGTACAGGGTCAATAGGCGATATTCCCCCGCCTGTAAGCCCCATGAAATAGTGAAACCCGTTTTGGGTAGGGTGAAAGCGCTTGTCTGACGTTTCGGTCCAGTCGCCCAGGTGCCATTTTCCTACCAACCCGGTTCTATATCCCGCTTTTTGCAGGATCTCAGGAAAGGTAATGGCTGCAGTATCAAGCCCCGCGGGATTTCCGGGGTCATAGAGCCGGTGACCGGGCTGGGGGATAAAATCAGGAATACCGCACTCGCTTGCATACCGGCTGGTCATAAAGCTGGCCCTGGACGGGCTGCATACAGGTGTGGTCACGAAAGCATTCCTGAAAAAAGCCCCTTCCCCGGCCAGGCGGTCGATGTTTGGAGTATGAGCCTGCTTATTGCCCGCGTAGCCGACTGTCCAGTAAGCCTGGTCGTCGGTACAGATAAAGACAATATTGGGTTGAACGTTACTCTTTTTCTGTCCGTTAGCCTGTTTGACCAGCGTGACGGACAGCAGTGTTATGAAAAGAAAAAAATACCTTATTCCCATATCCAGGAACTGTTTTATAGCAGTAAGTTACCAGGTGTTTCTGTTAATAACCCGTATTCTGATCCAGCTGCGAATCCGAATCTATCGCCTGCTGCGGTATAGGGAAGAGCTCCCGGAACGGCTGGGCATTGGATATTCCCCGTTGATTGGCATCGGTGATCAGTTTTCCCATACGGATCATATCTTCCCTTCTTTTGCCTTCGGAATAAAACTCCCATCCTCTTTCCTTTAAGAGATGATCACGGAGCGATTCGGTAGAAGGGAAACCGGAGAGAGACAGGCTTTCCACGCCGGCCCTCGACCTGACCTGGTTGATCAGGTCTATCGATTCCTGGTTGGGTCCGTTCAGCTCGGCAAGCGCTTCAGCCCTCGACAACAGGATATCGGAATAACGGATAGCCGGGATATCGTTTCCGTGAGCCTGGGCGACAGCATTCGGGTCAGGCCAGTATTTGAACGACCGCGTATTGTCGTTTCCCAAAAGCGTGATGGTCTGCCCTGCAGCGTTAACAAATTCTGTGATGATCAGGTCCTTGCGTTTGTCGTTCGCTTCAAAGGAAAGATAGAATTTGTCTCTCAGCCTGAACTCCGATGCAAAAATCACCCAATTGCTCCGGAACTCCAGCCCGGTCTTTTCGTGTTTGATGAACCCGACGGGGAATGCGCCGTTCATCCAGTCATTGGAAGTTGCCCGGTCGGCGCTTGGGAATGCCGGCTTTGCCCAGATAAATTCCCGGTTGCGTTCATTCTCGACCTTGAACAGATCGAAATAACTTTCATGGAGGCCGTAATAACCGGTTCCTATTACCTTTTGTGCAGCGTCAGCTGCCTTCTGCCATTGTTTTGCATTCAGATAGAATTTACACAGATAGGCAAAGGCGGCGCCGGTATGCGCACGGCCGTAAGCTTCCTCCTTACCCGGATCCGGCAGGCCGGACGAGCTCTCAATCAGCTCATTTTCAACAAACTGCTCTATTTCTTCTTTTGTAGGGCGGGGAATCTGTACAGGGTCGTTGTCACTCCGTCGTATCGGAACGGGGCCGAATGCCGTATATAGCTTTATATATGCAATTGCCCGGATGAATCTCGCTTCTGCTCTGAATAGCTCCTTTTTCGGCGAATTGACCAGGTCTATGTTGTCAAGCAGGATGTTGGCATTCCGGATGGCCCGGTAGTAGGGAGCCCACAGTGTGCTGTAAAGTATGCCTATCCCCGGATCCAGGGAATAATTAATAAAAGGCACTGCAGTAGCATTTTCCCCTCCCCCGGTCTGCCACATGATGTCTGTCGGCCATTCTTCCATCGCAAGCTCGGTTTTGGAATTTGCTCCCGCCATATTGGCCGCTTCGGCATAAGCTGAATACAGTACGTTACGGATACCTTCTTCTGAAGAAAGCAGGTTTTCCGGAGCAAGCTGGGAATACACGGGTTCGTCCAGAAAGTGCTCACAACTGATGAGCAGACTTCCGGCTATAATGAGTGTTATTGTTTGAATCAATTTCATCTTATTACCTTTTACCTGGGTTATAACTGAAGATTAAAGCCGGCCATAAAGGTCCTGGCAAGCGGGTAGACGTTGAAGTCGATCCGGAGATTGGTGCCTCCGTTAGGGTTTACAGCCGGATCTATACCCTTATAGCGCGTCCAGGTATATAGATTCTGCCCGGTTACGAAAACTGTACCAGCGCTGAAGACCTTGCCTTTGAAAGGCAGCCGGTAGCTAAGTTTCATGGTATTGAGCCTCGCATAGGAAGCATCTTCCACCGTATAGCTGTTTACCGATTTCTGCCCCTGCCCCATAGGATTTACGAACGAAGGGTATACCGAAGAAGGATTCTGGGGTGTCCACCGGTTGAGCAAAGGTTCCGCCAGGCGGTTCCTTCTCAGGCTTATCGGGAAATAGGTCTCCGCCATATTGCCGTTGAACATGCTGACACCGTTTTGCCCCTCAAAAAATACGTACAGGCTGAAATTACCGAGCGAGAAGGTATTGCCCACAGACCAGATCATATCCGGAAACGAATTGCCCAGGATCTGTCGGTCGTCGGCATTCACCATACCGTTCCCATCTACATCTTTATACCTGAAATCTCCCGGCGCCACGTTGTCTTTGGTTTGAGAGAGATCGTCGCCTTCCTGCCAGATGCCTTCCACCTGGTAGCCGTAAAAAGATCGTAGCGGCGCCCCCTCCCTGATAACGGCTATCTGGTTTGAAAAACCGGCACTTCCCGTGATAATCTGCGGCGCTCCGCCGAGGTCGAGTACAACATTTTTCAGTGTATTGAATGTCAGCTGGGTTGTCCAGTCAAGAGCCCGCGTCTTTAAATTGTAGGAAGTAATACCGAATTCCCAGCCCGAGTTTTGAATTTTTCCGACATTCTGCCTCTGGAAGGCATAGCCTGTCGTAGTAGGAATGGGCATATTCAGCAGCATATCAAACGTCACCTTTTTGTAATAATCTATCGTTCCCTGTATGCGGTTCCCAAACAGTCCGTAGTCGATCCCGATGTTTGTTTGCTCGGTGGTTTCCCACTTCAGGTTGGGATTCCCGATACGGGTGGGCTGAAAGGTTTTGACCTGCCGGTCGTCAAATACGGATACGGGTCCGTTGCCGAAGGTGGTCAGCGCCTCGTAGTTGCTTATCTCCTGGTTACCCGTTCTGCCCCAACTCGCACGCAGCTTGAAGGTGTTGACCACATCGGTCAGGGGCTGGAAAAAAGTTTCGTTTTCAATTTTCCATGCCGCTGCAAAAGAAGGGAAATAGCCGAAACGGTTGTTTGCACCGAACCTCGAAGACCCGTCGATCCGGAAACTTGCCGTGACCAGATATTTGTCCAGGAGAGAATAGTTGACCCGCCCGAGGTAGGAAAGCAGTTTATTGGCTTCCTTTGAGCTTCCCATTGTATAAAGTGTCGGAGTAGCAGAGCCGAAATTGTAAGTCCGTGTAATATCGCTGGGAAACCCTCTACCGGTTCCGTTAACGTCTGCTGAAGAGAAACGCTGGGTGGTAACACCGAGTACGGCGTTCAAACCATGTATCCCGACCGTACGGTTGAAATTGAGAAGACCTTCTGCAAGAAAATTGGTATTGGTAGACCGGTTGAAAGAACCGACCCCGTCGTTAGCCCTGCCCTCAATCGTAGTCCTGTCAACGTAGCTGTCTGTGGTATGTGTGTTGATATCGCCGCCGACATTCACCTTAAAAGAAAGCTCCGGCAGTAAAAAATACTCTGCAAAAAACGTACCGAATGTTTTAAAGCGATCTATATAGGTATTCTTCCCGTATACCAATGCCAGGGGGTTATCCATGGTCATAAACGGAGAAAGGTTGTATGTCCCGTCTTCCTTATACGGCGCCACTGTCGGATCGTAGTTATAGGCGGAATACAGAACGCCTCCGCTCTCATTGATAGCAAAGCCCGAAGGGATGTTCCTGTCCCTGATATAGGAAGCGCTCAGGTTCAGTCCCATTACAAACTTTTCGTCGGTTTTGTGCTCCAGGTTGACACGGGTACTATAGCGCCGGAAAGCGGTATTCCTCACCACTCCGTCCTGGTCGAACAGATTGAAGCCTACGAAATACCGGGTCTTGCCGGTTCCTCCCGAGAGCGAAAGGTTATGACTGTGAATAACGGCATTCTGGTTATATACCATCCGTTGCCAGTCGGTGCCTCCGTCCTGTATCTCCGCGACCCGTTCCGACTGAGCTCCTCCACCGGCGCTGATCAGGTCGTTCACTGTTCTCTGATAATCTTCTGCATTCATAACCCCCAGGCGCCTGATCACGTTCTGTACGCCTGCGTATGCATCATAGCTAACCTGGAGCTTCCCTGCCGAACCTTTCTTTGTAGTCAGGAGCACGACTCCGTTGGCTCCCCTGGCTCCGTATATGGCTGTCGCGGAAGCATCCTTAAGCACTTCGATCGATTCGATATCCGAAGGGTTAATGAAATTGATGTTTTCCGACGGAAGCCCGTCTATTACATAGAGTGGCCCGGTTCCCGAGTTTATTGAGCCGACACCGCGGACGGAAACAGAAATTCCTCCTCCCGGCTTTCCGTCATTCTGAATGACTTGTACTCCCGCCAGCTTTCCCTGCATGAGTTGTTGTACGGTTGTCACTACCCCCTGGTTAAAATCTTTATCCTTCAGGGAGCCCACCGACCCTGTCAGATCGCTTTTCTTTACCGTCCCGTACCCCACTACCACTACCTCATCCAGCGATTTTTCATCTACTTCCAGCACGATATCCAGTCTTGTCTGATCAGCCACGGCGATTTCCCGAGTTATGTATCCTACAAACGAAAACACCAAAACCGCATTAACGTCCGGCACATCGATTGAAAAATTCCCGTTTGTATCCGTAATGATCCCCCGCTGCGTACCTTTCACCAGAATGCTTACTCCCGGCAAAGGTTCTCCTTTTTCATCTGCCACGTGGCCGGTCACAGTCTGTTCGGCAGGAAGCGGAACTACTTTGCTTGAGTCGGCCTCAGTCATACTTTTCCCCGGATCCGGTGATCGGAGAACCACCAGGCGTGAATAGACCGTATAGCCAATCCCAAGTGGGGTCAGCAGTCGCTCCAGTACCCGTCCGAGCGGCTCGTTGGCAGATACCAGGCTTACCGGAACCTCCACATCGATCTGCTTGCTGTTGTAGGAAAAACGTATGTCCGCCTGCCTGTTCAACTGCCTGAGCACTTCTTTAAGCGGTGCTTTTTCAACTTTAATACTGATCCGCCGGGCCAGAAGGTCCTGACTGAGCAGCGGATGAGCAGCCGATACAGTAGCCAGCCAGCCGAGTAAAAACAAGGGAAAAGCCGAAATTTTCATAAAATAGAAAGCCTTCCCGACGAACCGTCGATAGTTTTTTGTAAAATTGTTCATGTTTTTAATTGGTAAGAGACCATAAGAAAACTACGTCCTGCGTTCCACTCCCGGAACGCGATTGAGCGTCAACTCAGACGGGACCCGAAGCCAGGAGTGTCAGAGTTCCTGGCTTCTTTTTGTATGAAGCGCTATTTCATGCGTATAAAAGATTTATGAGATTAAGGACACCCCTTCCCCGTGATCCGGATTCTATTACCGTCTAATTCGGCCCGGGTTCCGGCACCAATCGTTTCCGCCAGAATGTTCAGCTTTTCGGTAAGGGGCTCGTCTGTTAAAGCGGTAGTGATCCGGCAATTCCGGAAATCAGCTTCATTATACTCTACCGACAGGCCATAGGCGGCAGAAAGGGCGTTAAGCACCAACGATACAGGGACGTCCGAATATTCAAAATGGTGTTCATCGAGTCGCTCAGAAAGCTCCGACGGCTGGCTGACCGACTCCGCCAGCAATACTCCGGAATCTCCGTTTACGCGCAACTGCTGGTTGGCCTCCAGTGCAACGGGGGCTTCTCCCTCTCCACTCTCTACCCTGTAAACCAGCACTTTCCCGGTACGGACCTGAACGATCGTACCTTTGTTACCTTCCAGGGTCTTGACGAGGAAGCTGGTCCCGGCTACCCTTGTAACCAGATGGTGTGTTTTTACATAAAACGGTTGCCGGGCGTTTTTTGAGACTTCAAAGAAAGCCCCGCCATTCAATACTACCTCCCGTTTTTCCGGTACAAAAGCGGCAGGATAACGCAGCTCACTACCCGGTTCAAGCCAGACCATACTGCCATCGGATAAGCTGAGGGGGCTCACATCGGGCGTCCGGTTAGTAATTACTTCCCAATTGTCCGGGTGATCCGAAAAATCCGAAGATACCCGGAGCGGGATTGTAGTTTTCTGATATTCGAGCAAGGCAAGGCCTCCGGCAATTGCCAGCACTGCCGCCGCTGCCCAGCGGAACCAGAGCCGCCGCTGCAGATTTGCAGGAAAGGCCCCTGTTTTTCCCTTAAGCCTGATTTTTTCCCAAGTCGCTTCCACCTGTGCCTTCAGCTCCTCATCAGTCAGCTTTTCGCCGGGAAAAACCGTTACCCGGAGCAGGTCTGCGGCCTCATCGGCCAGGGGAATAAGATGTGCGTTTCTGGCCAGAAATCGTGTAAACAGATGTTCTTCCTGACCGTAAGTCCCGGACGCTACCCAGTTTCGGAATGTGCCGTCAGCTGCAAATTCATCGGTGGATGTGTACTCTGTCCAACCTTTCATAGAGATTGTCTTTTCCTATAAGGGTCTCCGGACACTTAAACGTACTCATCAGAAAAATAAAAATTTGAAGAAAAATTTGAAGCCGGTATGTTTTTAGAGGGCGCCGCCGCCCTGGAGGCTCACGGCCATTTCAAGGCTAAAAGTATGTAGAGCAATACGGTAAATTGTTTTCGAAGGGCGGTTAATGTCCGGTGAAGCAGGTTTGAAACCGATTGATAGTGGATGTTCAACACCTCCGCGATCTGATTTTTTTCAAGCCCCTGGTAGTAACGAAGATATATGATTTCTTTCTGACGGGGAGGCAGCCGGTTAATCAGATGATTTAACTTACCCAGTCTTTCGCGTTCCGCCTCATCGGCAATCCAGGCCTCCTCTATTGAAAATACGGCTTCAAATGAAGAATATTCTTCATTTTCATCGAGCATTCCGGTCTTTCCGACTTTTTTTGCTTCCCTGCATACACTATGACGGACAGCCGCAAACAGGTATGCCCGCAGGGACAAAATAGATGACTCACGTGTCCGCTTCATCCAAAGCTCCGCCAGTATGTCCTGCACGCAATCCTGAACCAGCGCCCGGTCATCGGAGAATTTACTGCCATAATGAATTAATGAAGGCAGATATCGTTCCATCAACTGATTAAACGAATTTTCGTGATCCTCCCTGACTAGCTGCCACAGTTCTTCATCACTTTTTTTTAAATCATTCATAGTTAACGACCAGGTACAGCGTTTGCGCTATTCTTCCCTGTCAGACGCCTAGCGGATCAACCCAGCGGAATACTGCATACCTTTACAGAAAGGTAAAATTTAATTATGTGGCTATACGATAGAGAAGCCCGGAGTTGTATCCGGAATCAACAATAGCCGGAATTGATAGCTTACATTGCGACAGTTAGAATAAAGCGGATCCGATGTTGAATCTAATGCAATGATAAAAACAAAACAGAGAACAACATCTCAATACTTTTTTTCCATACCAGTGAATTCCGGCTAACCTGCCGCCTACCTTCCCCGCAACTTGATCACCCCTTCCCGATACAAATCCAGGGCTTCTTTAAGAATAAGCTCAATACTCTCTACAGGCAGATCCTCCCCGGGATCGACCCTGAAAATCTTCATCCTCGAACGCTCGCCCTGCTCCAGTTGCGGATGGTACAGGTATTTCCCTTCTACCATCAGTATATAAGGGTCGCCGGTTTTTTTGTCGGTCCAGAGATAGCAGAACATTTTCTGATGATAGCAGAAGCAGGGCATACCCCACTTCCGTGTCTCGGTTATGGCGGGGTCCTGCCCGAGAATAATACGGCGCAATGCCAGCAGACAGCTTTTAACCGGCTCCTTTCTCTCGAGATAATACTGGTCATAGTCATTCATCATAAAGGTCGTTTATTGGCTGGCGGATCTTCTGTTTCCCGGGATAAATTCCTGACTCTGACCCCTAATCTACAAACAAATAATATAGGATCCCCGCTGGCGCTACCGGTAAATTTCCAGGCTGCCTCCTTGGTAAATTTGCAGGAATACATTATCATTAAATGGTAATGAACCTGACACTATGAAAACCGGACTTCTTCGACTTCTCCTTTTTATTTTTGGTTTGGCCGGCCCGGGCGCCTGGTATGCATCCGGCCAGCAGACTTTTCCCAGGAACGGCCCTTATGACCAGCGGGCAGGACTCTATGCATTTACCAATGCCACCATCATCGCAGACAAGGCCACGCGGCTTACCAACGCCACGCTCCTGGTAGAAAACGGCTACATACGCGATATAGGCAGGAACGTGGTCATACCGAAAGGAACAGTCGTTTACGACCTCAAAGGAAAATACCTGTATCCTTCTTTCTTAGACCTGCAGTCATCTTACGGCGTGCCTGAAACTATCCCCGGCGAAAGCAGCGGGGGTACCGGCGGAGCTCCCCAGCTTGAATCCAATAAAAGGGGCATATTCGGCTGGAACCAGGCTATCCATTCCGAACGAAGAGCCGCCGGCTTGTTTGCCACAAACGAAACAAAAGCTGCCGAATACAGGAACACAGGTTTCGGAAGTGTCGTTACCCATACGCCCGACGGTATCATCAGGGGTACCGGCGCTCTGGCTACACTGGCAAACGAGCCGCGCAATACCGTTATGATCAGGACGGATGCAGCTGCCTTTTATTCGTTCGGCAAAGGAAGCTCGACCCAAAACTATCCCAACAGCGTTATGGGGTCGGTCGCCTTGCTGAGGCAGACTCTTTATGACACCGACTGGTATGAAAAGGGAGGAAGTAGTAAAGAACAGAACCTGTCGCTGGAAGCCCTGGCCGGGATCAGGTCGCTACCCGCTGTTTTCGATGCCGGCAACAAATGGTCCCTCCTGAGAGCCGACCAGGTCGGAGACGAATTCGGGATACAGTTCATTATCAGGGGAGGAGGCGATGAATATCAGCGTCTCGACGAAATAAAGGCAAGCAAAGCGCCTGTTATCGTCCCCGTCAACTTTCCCGATGCTTACGAAGTATCAGATCCCTGGGATGCAGAAGTGGTCACACTCGCCGAAATGAAGCATTGGGAAGCCGCCCCCGGAAACCTGGCTGCGCTCGAAAAGGCCGGGATAGACTTCGCGGTTACCAGTCACGGACTCAAAAAACGGTCTGACCTGCTCGTCAACCTCCGGAAAGCCATTTCATACGGTCTCTCGCGAGAAAAGGCCCTGGAAGCCCTCACAGCGGCGCCGGCCAGGTTTATCCGGGCGTCCGACCTGCTGGGAAGCCTCAGAAAAGGCCTTATTGCCAATTTCCTGGTCACTTCGGGGGACATCTTCGACGAAGAAACAGTCTTATATGAAAACTGGATACAGGGTAAGCGTTATGCCATGCCCGGGGCAGATGTACCGGACCTGCGGGGAGAATATGATTTCTTTGTCAATAATCAGCGTACCGGGAAATTGTCTGTAAAAGGAGCCCTTAACAAACCGCTCTATCACCTTGTGCTCGGTGACTCAGCTACGGTTACTCCCGGCGTCAATATACACAACAACCTGCTGACCCTCACCTACCGCATGCCGGGAAAAAGTACCGGCGTCTCAAGATTTACCGGCTGGGTCAGAGGAAACGATATAGACGGCAGCGGAGAGCTCCCCGGGGGAGACAAAGTGGTATGGAAAGCCGTCAGGACCAGCCCGTATGTGAAACCGGGAAATACGCCCGATTCGCTGAAAATTCCGTCAATTGCCCCGACGGTTTATCCTTTCGTAGGCCTTGGGCTTGAGAAGTTGCCTGTTGCGGAGACCATCCTTTTCAAAAATGCCACTGTCTGGACAATGGAAAATGAAGGGACATTGGAAGATACGGACGTACTCGTACAAGACGGTAAGATCCGAAGCATCGGCAAAGGCTTGAATGCCCCCTCCGGGAGCAGGGTGGTCGACGCCAGGGGCAGGCATCTTACGCCCGGTCTTGTGGACGAACATTCTCATATAGCGCTTTTCGGCGTAAACGAAGGATCCCAGTCCAGCTCGGCAGAAGTAAGGATGAAAGATGCGATCAACCCGGATGACGTCAATATCTACCGGCAACTGGCTGGCGGGGTAACTACCAGCCAACTGCTTCACGGGTCGGCCAATGCCATAGGCGGCCAGAGCGCGGTCATCAAACTCAAATGGGGAGAATCGCCCGATAAGCTCTGGATCCCGGAGGCGCGGTACATCAAGTTTGCATTAGGAGAGAATGTCAAGCAATCCAACTGGGGAGAAGCTGTCAGGGTCCGCTATCCGCAAACCCGCATGGGCGTAGAACAGGTATACTACGATCATTTTATCAGGGCGAAGGAATATGAAGCCACCTGGAAATCTTACGGCGAGCTTAAAAACAAAAAAGGAGTTGTTCCGCCGCGGAAAGACCTGGAGCTGGACGCACTTGTCGAAATACTGAACGGTGAGAGGCACATCACTTGTCACTCCTACGTGCAGTCGGAAATCAATATGCTGATGAGTGTAGCCGATTCGCTGAAGTTCAGGATCAATACTTTTACACATATCCTGGAGGGCTACAAGGTTGCCGATAAAATGGCAAAACGTAAAATCGGCGGTTCGGCTTTTGCAGACTGGTGGGCCTATAAAATGGAGGTAAAGGAGGCCATCCCGTACAACGCGGCGATTATGGCAAAAGAAGGCATTACCGTAGCCATCAATTCGGACGACGCGGAAATGGCAAGGAGACTTAACCAGGAAGCGGCCAAGACCATAGCTTTCGGCGGAGTTTCCGAAACAGAAGCCTTAAAAATGGTTACGCTCAATCCTGCCAGGCTACTGGGAATGGATCACCGCATCGGCAGCATCAAAACCGGCAAAGACGCCGACCTCGTGCTGTGGAACGACCATCCCCTATCGGTCTATGCCCGCCCGGAGTACACCCTCATCGAAGGGAAGGTATATTTTTCCAGGGAGGAAGACAGGCAGAGACAACAGCTGATGTCTGCCGAAAAAGCCCGCCTGATCCAGAAATCTCTCGATGCCAAATCGGGCGGCGCCAGCACCCAGCCACCACAATCCGTACGATCCCGGATGTGGCATTGCGAAGATATTATCGGTGAACACGCTGAGCATCACGACCACGAAGAAAACCATCATTAGCCTGCTCATTTAGCGTTAATTGCCTATCCTGACCGCGATCGGGTCTAATTGTCTAATTGTCTAATCGTCTAATTACTTTCATACATGAATCATCGCATTCATATCCACCGCCTCCTGTTTTTCTTCGTCTGCTGTATAGCCGCGGCTGTCAGGGTTGAAGCCCAGAACCCGGCCGCTGCTCCGCCTCAGACAAAGCCGGTTGCACTTACAGGAGCCACTATACATCCTGTTTCAGGACCACCTATTCCTAACGGGGTCATTGTTTTTGACAAAGGGGTCATCACCGCCATAGGCAATTCTGCCACGCTTTTTGACAGGGCAGGCACGGAGATCATCCACATTCCGGGGAAGCATATCTATCCCGGCACCATCGCGATGGGATCGATAGTAGGCCTGCAGGAGATATCGGCAGTACGCGCTACGCTCGACTACCAGGAAGTCGGGGCGCTGAACCCTAACGCAAGAGCGCTCATAGCCTACAATACCGATTCGGAAATAATCCCTACGCTCAGAAGCTCGGGAGTGCTTATCGTACAGGCTACGCCACAGGGAGGGCTGCTTTCCGGAACGTCGTCCGTATTTCATACCGACGGCTGGAACTGGGAAGACGCAGTGCTCATGAAAGACGACGGGGTCTGGTTGAACTGGCCTCCCTACATTGCGCGCTCGTTCAATCACGGTGATTTTTCGTCTGTCCTGAAAAGGAATGAAGTCCGCCAGGAATCCATAGAGAAGCTGAAGCAGTTCTTTTCCGACGCACGGGCTTATCATGCCCTTTCCGATCCGCAGGCCGTTAATCTGAGGCTTCATGCGATGAAAAGTGTTTTCGAAGGAAAAGCCAACCTGTATATCAGGGCGGAGCAGGCCAGGGATATCATTGAGTCGGTAGAGTTTGCCCGCGGATACGGAATAGGCAGGGTTGTGATAGCAGGCGGTAAGGAAGCCGGTAAAGTAACAGGCTTCCTTAAAGAAAATAACGTGCCGGTAGTATTGAACGAAGTCCACCGTCTGCCCGACCACCAGGACGACGACGTCTACCAACCCTATTCCCTACCCGGCAGATTGCTGGAAGACGGTGTTATCACCGCCCTCAGCTATGGCAGGGAATCGTGGCGGGTCAGAAATCTCAGCTACCAGGCCGGAACAGCAGCCGGATTTTCGGATTCCTTTTCCAGGGAAGAAGCGCTCAAACTGGTCACTTTATATCCCGCCAGGATATTGGGGATCGACCGGTTCGTGGGTTCGCTTGAGACAGGCAAGCATGCCACCCTCATCGTAACGAAAGGAGATATGCTCGACATGAAAACCAATGTTGTCGAGCTGGCTTTTATAAAAGGCTCGGCGGTAGACCTGGATGACAAGCAGAAAAGGCTTTACCGGAAATACAAGGAGAAATACGGCCAATAAAAAACAAGCCGGCGCGGATGGGGTACCCCATCCGCGCCGGCCGATTCCAAAAAGCAAAAAGTATATTAAGCTTCTGCCGCTACAGGCTCAATGCTTACATATGACTTCCCGCCAAAACGCTTCTGGAAAACCACCTTGCCTTCTGTAAGCGCAAACAGGGTATGGTCGCGACCGATACCTACGTTCTTACCGGCATTATGCCTGGTTCCCCTCTGACGCACGATAATGCTTCCGCTTTTTGCCAGTTGACCGCCGAAAAGCTTCACCCCGAGGCGTTTGCTCTGGGAGTCACGGCCGTTTTTTGAACTACCTACACCTTTCTTATGTGCCATGATAATATCTGTTTAATAAGTTTATGAGTCCCGGATTTAACCTAAACGAGAATGTCGTCGATACGAACCTTAGTTAAAAGCTGACGATGCCCGTTTTTCTTTTTGTAGCCTTTGCGACGCTTCTTTTTGAAAACAATTACTTTTTCACCTTTAAGGTGCTCAAGGATCGTACCTTTAACTGATGCCCCCGCTACGGTAGGCGCACCAATCTGTACATTACCTTCTGAATCTACCAGAAGTACCTTGTCAAAAACAAGTGCAGCGTCCGCATCACCTTCAAGCCTGTGCGTGAAGATTTCGCGGCCCTTCTCTACTTTAAATTGCTGACCTGCTATCTCTACGATTGCGTACATGATTTGTTAAACTTTTATTTTATTGAAATTGGAGCCGCAAAAGTACATAAATATCAAACAATCCCCAACAAATTTCAGGCAATTATTTAAAATCCTTTACTCCCCGTATCAAGCTGAGATAAAATTCGTTATCTTTCCCAATCGGGTGATGAGACAACCCGGTATCCTATTTAATTCTGTTTAGCCTGAAAAGAGAAATACCTCCCGGACAGCGCCTGCGCTGGCACGCTTTTTTACCAATACCTTATACGATCGTATATAGCCTTTCAGTTAAGAAACGAAATAAGAAATATTTTTGTTGATAAATTCGCAAAGAGAAACCTCCCGGGACTTAAGCCCGTAAATAACAGATATACAGCAAACTACATTAGCATGGAAAAGAAAAAAATCAAAATATCACCGTACATAGCCGCCATGATAATCGGTGCATGCCTGGTCGTTGCGACGGCATGGATCGGGCTGCTGATGTCCGACCACCGTGTGGTGGAGGAGCCTTATACGGAGACCACCCGCGACGTACAGTCTACAGGAGGGTACCAGATCAAAAGCGAAGTGGCGGATTTCACACTAAAAAATGTAGACGACCAGGCTGTCTCCTTAAGCAGCTATGCTTCCGGAAAAGGGGTGATCATCGTATTTACCTGCAACCACTGCCCTTTCGCCAAAGCTTATGAAGACCGGATACAGGCCCTCGATACGAAATTCAGACAGGACGGCTTCCCGGTAGTAGCCATCAACCCTACTGACCCCACGGTCTACGAAGAGGACAGCTTCTCTAAAATGAAGCAAAGGGCGCTGTCCAGGGGCTATTCCTACCCCTACCTCGCCGACGACACCCAGGAGGTAGCCAGGAGATTCGGCGCTACCAAAACGCCTCACCTCTTTATCCTCAGTAACGATAACGGGAAATTTATTGTCGAATATATCGGCGCCATAGACGACAACCCGCAGGATCCTTCCGGCGTAAAAAGACGCTATGCGGAAGAAGCCGTCAGTAACCTGCTGTCCGGAAAACCGGTCGGTACAAGCCTTACCAAGGCTATCGGCTGTGTAATCAAATGGAAGGACGCGTAAAAACAGTACTATTCAATTTATGCACGCAACCTATTTACTTCTACCTGTCCTTTTCCTGTCTGTATCAACTCCCTCCCCTGCCCAGGATACGAAAGACTTCACTGCCCAGGGTGAATTTACCAAGAATTGCGAGGGACCGGCGGTCGACCGGGAGGGAAACGTTTATGCAGTCAATTTTGCCCAGGACGGGACCATCGCCCAGATCGACAAGCGTGGGAATACCAGCTTTTTTATCACACTTCCTAAAAACAGTACCGGCAACGGCATCCGCTTCGGAAGCAGGAATACCTTCTTCATTGCAGATTTCACCGGCCATAAGGTGCTGAAAGCCGACCTTGAAAGCCGCGATGTTACCGAATTGGTGCATGAGTCCCGTATGAACCAACCCAATGACCTGGCCATCACCACGACGGGCCATATATTTTGTTCCGATCCCGATTGGGAAAAAGGAACCGGCCAGGTCTGGCACGTCAGTCCTGCCGGCCAGGCCCGCCTCATTGCCGAAAACCTGGGTACCACCAACGGTATCGAAGTAAGTCCCGACGAAAAAATACTCTATGTCAACGAAAGTACCCAGCGCAATATCTGGGCGTTCGATCTCGCTCCCGACGGAAGCCTGTCCAACAAGCGGTTGCTGATCTCTTTTCCGGACGGACTGCTCGACGGGATGAGATGCGATATTAAAGGCAACCTGTACGTAACCCGTTACGACAAGGCTGAAGTAGCGATGATCTCGCCGGCCGGCCAGATCTTAAGAACCGTTAAAACCAAGGGCACCAAGGTATCCAATATCTGCTTCGGAGGCTCAAACGGGAAAACAGCCTACATCACGCTTCAGGACAGGGGTTGTCTCGAAAAATTCAAGGTCCAGTACCCGGGAAGGGAATGGGCTATGATGAAAGCTTTTTCGAAAAAGAAGTAAAATGCCCGATCTGGCCAAAGTCTTCAAAAGTTTCGGTTATGCCTTTAAAGGTCTTATTTCCCTTTTCAGGTATGAAAACAATGCCAAAGTTCATCTTATAGCGGGCATACTGGCCGTCATCACGGCTTTTTACCTGGAACTTAGCCCGGCGGAATGGTGTATCCTTATTATCCAGATAGCCCTGGTCATGGCTGCGGAAGCCTTCAATACTGCCATTGAAAAGCTGTGCGATGTGATCAGCCCGGAAAAACACCCGGTAATAGGAAAGATCAAGGATCTCGCCGCGGGCGCCGTACTCATAACAGCCATAGCTGCCGTAATTTCGGGGCTTTTCCTTTTCCTGCCCAAAATTCTCCGGCTGGTAAATACCGGGTTCTGATCACATCATCACATCTCCATCATGCAATACCGGAAAATCCTTTTCAAAGCAATATTCCTGCTCCTTGCCGCATCCGGCAGCATAATGGCTCAAAGCAACTCTTTTTCGTTAGGCGACTACAACGAAAAAACGATCTACCTCTACGGCACTAACGGATACATTAAAAATAACACCTACTATTCGGGCCACAGGCTGCTGATGAAGGAGTTCAGCGTCTCTCCCGGCGGTCTCGAACTGTATCTGCGCTCGCGGAGAAACAGGAATATCGCCCTGGCTGTTTCCCTTCTCGGCACAGCCGGATCATTGTACGCGCTCCTTAACCGGAACAAGATAGACTGGCGCCCCTTCTTCTGGACCTCTCTCGGTACCGGTCTTATAGCCGCACCCATTAATATGACTGCATCAAAACAGCTCAACCAGGCCGTCTGGCTCAGGAATAAGGATGTATTGACCAACCCTTATGATCCCGCAAACCCGGCGGAACAATAAATTATTCCTAAACAGCTAAGCAAACTCGCTTCAGGCTATCTATTTAGAATAAATACAAATTATATCGCAATAATTTGATCATTTATCGCCGTAATCGACTATTTTTGCACTTCCATTTTAAGGTTTAGCCAGGGAAAGCAGGCGCTTCTCCCCGGCCTCCAAATTTATTCAGTAATGTACAGGATCTTATTTTTTCTCGCTCTGGGTGCTTTGACCGGCGGCTGTGCCAACCAGCAGGAGCAGCTAGGGCAAAAAGTTGTGGAAAACTATGCTGATATAGTCTACGCCAGTTACGATGACGCCGTTAATGGCGCAATACATCTTCGTTCGGCCGTTCATACTTTCCTGGATAACCCCTCTGCCGAAACGCTGGAAGCGGCCAGAAAGGCATGGAAAGACTCGCGCCTGGCCTACCTGCAAACAGAGGCCTACCGCTTCTACGACGGCCCGATTGACGGTGAAGACGGCCTGGAAGGTTTTATCAATGCCTGGCCCCTGGATGAAAATTTTATAGACTACGTAATAGACGAGGCGACGGGGAAACCTGTTTACGGTGGCATTATCAATAATCCGGCCGATTTTCCCGAGCTCACCGCCGATTTGCTGATCAAAGAAAATGAAGTGCACGGTGAAGCCGATGTTAAGATCGGTTACCATGCCATTGAATTCCTGTTGTGGGGTCAGGACCTCTACGACGAAAGCGCGGGGCAGCGTCCCTATTCCGACTATCTGACGGGTGCAGGCGCCACCGCTCCCAACGGCGAACGACGCAAGACCTACCTGCGGATCGTTACCGATCTGCTGGTCGATCATCTTACCGAAGTCCGCGACGCTTGGGAACCCGGGAGTCCCTACCGGTCGGCCTTTGTAAAAAAGGAAAATCTCGAAAGTTCACTTACGAGTATACTTTCGGGTCTGGGCAAACTAAGTAAGGGAGAGCTTGCGGGAGAACGGATGACCGTGGCCCTCGAAAATAAGGACCAGGAAGATGAGCACTCCTGCTTCTCTGACAATACTCATATTGATATCATTTACAACCAGTTAGGAATTCAGAACATCTATCGCGGCAGCTATAGAAGAACAGATGGATCTGAAATAAACGGGCCCGGGTTTGCCGATCTCGTGGCGCTGAACGACAAGGCGTTGTCCCAATCGATAGACGATCATATCGCCAAAACCCTTGCGGCGACAGAAGCTATCCCGGCGCCTTTTGATCAGGCTATTATCCGTCATCCCGAAAAAGTCCAGGCTGCTATCAGGGAGCTGCGCGCGCAATCCGATGAAATTCAGAATATCGCACAGGCGATAGGACTCATACTGGTTATCCCTGAAACAAACGAATAGTGTTATTGTCTTTATCTCCTTCCCGCTCCGCATTTGGAGTTCAGAGGGAAAACACCGGTTATGTGGTCCCTGAAAAAGATTAGCATCTGGCTTACCTTTATACTGTTGTTAACCGAGATTGCATGTCAGCGCTTATCTCCGGAAAAAGATGAGGAATTGTCGGGTGGAAAAGAAGGGACGGTCTTTATCAGATCGGTAGATGCCTTCGGCCAACCGTTCGGCAGTCTCACCCATGAAGAGATCCGGAAATTCCAGATCGGGAATTCCCTTAACAGGAACAACTGGGTTGCGGCTCCTTCTTCCACTACCGCCCGCGACGGTCTCGGGCCGTTGTTCAACGCTTCTGCCTGTGCGAGTTGCCACGCACGTGACGGGCGGGGGGTGCCGTTCAACAGTGCAGGACAGCCTACCCAGGCGCTCCTTTTCAGGTTATCTGCCCATGATCATACCGGGCAGGTTGTGCCGGAGCCGGTGTACGGCGGACAGCTCCAGCATCAATCCATCGCAGGGGTTGTTCCCGAAGGCAAGGTGAAGATCTCTTATGAAGAACAGCCCGGAAGCTATCCTGACGGTATGACCTACAGCCTGCGGAAACCTTCCTACGAAATAGAGAATCCCGCATACGGCCCCATGCATCCATCCCTTATGATTTCCCCGAGAATAGCACCCCATATGGCCGGGATAGGGCTACTCGATGCCGTGGAAGAAGGCACGATCCTTGAAAAGGCCGATCCGGACGATAGAGACGGCGACGGGATCTCGGGAAAGCCCAATTATATATGGGACGTGAGACAGGGTAAAAAGACTATCGGGAAGTTCGGTTGGAAAGCAAACGAACCTACGGCCGAGCAGCAGATCGCCTCCGCCTTTGTCAACGACATAGGTATTACCTCGTCCATTTTCCCTGCCGAAGCACTATCCGAAAAGCAGGCGGCTCTCTATGCCTCGTTGCCCGGCGGCGGAGAACCTGAGTTGGAAGAAAGTGCTCTCGGGCATGTAACTTTCTATATCCGCACCCTGGCCATACCCGCACGCCGCGATTGGGAAAATACGGAGGTGTTGAAAGGAAAAGAGCTTTTCAACAAGGCAGGCTGTACTTCCTGCCACCGGCCCGAAATGACAACCAGCCGGGACGTTACCCCGGCATACCTGGCCGGCCAGACGATCCGGCCTTATACCGATCTTCTTCTCCATGATATGGGAGAAGGACTCGCCGACAACAGACCCGACGGGGAGGCAAACGGGAATGAATGGAGAACAGCCCCTCTATGGGGCATAGGCCTGCAAAAGACAGTCAGTAAGCACACTTTTTTCCTGCACGACGGAAGGGCAAGAAATATCGAGGAAGCCATTCTATGGCATGGAGGCGAAGCGGAAAAGGCTAAGAATGATTTTAAGATGCTTAAGAAAGAAGAGCGTGAGTTGATGATACGGTTTTTGGAGTCGTTATAAGGGGACAGGCAACATAATATTGCTTCGGGACTGCAAGTCCCGAAGAGCTGAGAACAGAAACATGAAGTAGCCACGAATACACGAATTGAAAACATTCGTGTATTCGTGGCTACCAATTAAACTATTGAAAATCAACGATTTGCCAATTTTATGCAAATGAAAATTATAAATAGAATTTCCGGGACGAGCCTGACATTATGCATCTTACTTGTTGCCGGCCTTCTCCTTTCTTCCTGCGGGGAAAGCAAAAGAGAACTCCGGAACATCGACAGGCGGGCCGTACTCGATAGTATTACCGAAGAGGTGATCCTTCCCGCTTTTGAAGATTTTGCCGGACGCACGGATTCGCTCCTTGACGCCATAAAAGTATTTGCCGGAAAACCTGATAAAACATCGCTGGAAGTGGCCCGTCGCCAGTGGCAGAACGCCGCCTTATCATGGAAAGTTGCCGGTACCTATTCTTTCGGCCCCATAGACGATCATTTTTTATCCGGCGCTATTGATTACCCGGGCGTTCACTATCCGAATATTGAAAAGAGCATTAGTGCCGGAGTCGTTATAGACGATGCCTATATCGAGTCGAGAGGAAGCAGCCTGAAGGGGTTAAAGGCGATAGAGTACCTTTTGTATAAAAACGCCGGCAGTGACTCTGTCGTTCGGGATTTTGCCTTGTCTCAGAAACGCCGTGAGTACCTTTCAGCCCTGGCATCTAACCTGGCAAAACAGGCTGACAAGATACTGGAAGCCTGGAAAGGAACGGATACTCCCTTTGCCACCTCTTTTACCAATGCCGACGGAAGGGATATCAAAAGCTCGCTGAGCATCCTGGTCAATAAGTGTATAAGCCAGGTAAATCTCATCAAGGACGAAAGGCTCGCCGTACCGCTCGGTATGAGAAACGGCGGGAATCCTGATCCTGCATCTGTCGAAGGCCGGCTGAGCGGCACTTCCCTGGCGCTGCTCAGAAATGAAATAACAGGGGTACAGAAATGCTTTGGCAATGAGAAGGTAGCCGGCCTTTCCGCACTTCTTGATCAATTGAATGCCAGGTATGAAGATAAACTGCTCAGCCAGGCTATCGCCGACCAGTTTACCGAAATAGACCGGGTTTCAGAATCGATCAGCCTACCTTTGGATGCGGCAATAACGCAGGAGACCGAAAAGGTAAGAGAGCTTTACAACTCGCTGAAAAAGCTCCAGGTACTGATCGGGGTCGATGTGGTCAACCACCTCGGCATTATTCTTACCTTTAGCGATAATGATGGGGATTAACCTGCTTAAAAATTTTATCTGAAAACTAATTTATCTGCGATATGTTAACACTACGCTCAATTGCCCTGATACTCTTTACAGGCGTAATTTTTCTGGCCTGCGGCGGTAATAAAGACGAACAGGTTGTGAATGTGTACACTCACCGTCACTACGAGGCCGATAACGAACTGTACAAAAAATTCACTGATGAAACCGGCATCAAGGTCAACGTGATCAATGCCAATGCCGACGAGCTGATCCAGCGGCTTGAAAGTGAAGGCTCTAACTCACCGGCTGATATCCTTATTACTGTCGACGGCGGCAGGCTTAACCGTGCTATGGACAAAGGACTTTTACAGCCGGTTCAATCCGAAATTCTTGACCGGAATATTCCCGGGCAATTCCGCGAGCCGTCCGGTCACTGGTATGGTATGACCTACCGGGCGCGCATTATCGTTCACTCCAAAGACCGCGTACCTGCCGGGCAGATTCTCAATTACGAGGACCTCGCCGACCCGAAATGGAAAGGCAAGATCCTCGTCCGATCATCGGAGCATGTTTATAACCAGTCGCTGACCGCCTCCATGATCCTTGCAAACGGTGAAGAAAAAACGGCCGGATGGGCTCAGGGACTGGTCACGAATTTTGCCCGGTCGCCCAAGGGCAACGACCGCGACCAGGTGAAAGCCATTGCGGCGGGCGAAGGCGACATTGCTATTGTTAACAGCTATTACATCGGCCTGATGCTTCATAGCGAGAACGAGGAAGAGAAGAAAGCTGCCGAAGGTATTACGCTGGTGTTCCCGAACCAGGAAAACCGCGGTACCCATATCAATATCAGCGCTGCAGGCGTAACCCGGCATGCCCCCAACAAGGAAAATGCCGTCAGGTTCCTCGAGTTTCTTTCAGGTGAGCAGGCGCAGGAAGTATTTGCCGGAACGAACTATGAATATCCTGCCAATCCTGTCATTCCGTTTCCCGGGCTCCTGCAGAGCTGGGGCGATTTCAAAAAAGACACTGCCAGCATTTCGCTCATCGGTCGCAACAATGAAAAAGCAGTACTCCTGATGGAAGGTGCCGGGTGGAAATAGCAGTAAGCTTCCTGTAAAACCAATAAAATATTGAAGAAGAGATACATCTGGTGGAACGGCTGGATAGTGGCTGCAACGGTTCTGTTGATCCTGGTCTGCATGCCGGTATTCACGCTGCTGACGCACCTGGTTACCTCCGCCAGCGATCAGTGGCAGCTCGTAGCTCCTAAAATTGTCGACAGCTACCTGAAAGATACCCTGTTCCTTTTGGGCGGTGTCGCGATCTGCACCTTCCTGATCGGGACGAGCGCCGCCTGGATCATGTCTTCTTATGAGTTTCCGGGGAGGAAATATATGGAGTGGCTGCTCATTCTCCCGATGGCCTTTCCCTCCTATATGATGGCTTACAGCTACATCGGTCTTCTCGAATACACCGGTCCGATCCATAGCTTCCTCCGGAATACGGCCGGATGGCAGCTCTCCGGACCGCTCATAGACCTGATGAACCTGCCCGGCGGAGTTTTCATCTTCAGCATTACCCTATTCCCTTACGTTTATCTCTTCGCCCGCACCTCTTTCCTTTCGAGCTCTAAGGAAGTACAGGAAGCGGCAGCGTTGCTGGGCAGCAGTCCCTGGCGCACCTTCTTTTCCGTTGCGCTGCCGATGGCCAGGCCTGCGATAGCAGGTGGGATCGCACTGGCATCTATGGAAGTCCTCAATGATTACGGCACCGTCAAGTACTTTGGCCTCAATACTTTCACAACCGGCATTTTCAGGGCCTGGCTTACCTTGGGCGACCTCGACAGCGCGATCAAACTGGCATCGATACTGACCCTCATCGTCCTGTTGCTGCTCTGGGCGGAGTACTACCAGAGAGGCAACAAAAGATGGGCCTCCAAAAGCGGGCGGTCAACCCCGCCGGTAAGGCTCCCCCTCAGCGGTGCGGGGAAATGGTCGGTTTTAGTTTTTTGCGCTTTGGTTGCCGGCATCGCCTTCGTACTTCCTTTCGGACAATTGGTATACTGGGCCGTCAAAACCGCTCACAAGGTACTCGATCATACTTTCGGTCTTATCGTGGTCAAGAGTTTTCTGCTGGCTTCACTTTCGTCCCTGCTCATCGTTGTCCTTGCAGTTATACTGCTTTATACAGTGAGAGTTTCGGGAATTTACAGGATGCGGTACGTGACGCGCATCGCATCGCTGGGATACGCGATCCCCGGTGCGGTCATAGCAGTGGGGATTATGGCCCCGGTGATCGGTTTCGATAAATGGCTGCTCCGTATCAGTGGTCAGCCGGGCCCGCTTCTGCTTTCTTCGGGCCTGTTCATGCTTATCTTTGCTTACGCGGTCCGCTTTATGGCAGTAGGGTACAACGCGATCGACGGTGGTTTCCAGAAAACCGGCCAGGATGTCAACGATGCTGCCAGGACCCTTGGTTATAACTCATGGCAAACCTTATGGCGCGTAGATCTGCCGTTGATCCGAAAAAGCATATCCGCAGGTCTGCTCCTGGTTTTCGTAGATGTGATAAAAGAGCTGCCGCTCACACTGATCCTCCGTCCTTTCAACTTCCATACGCTGGCTACGAAAGCTTTCGATATGGCAACCAACGAACAGATCGCCGAGTCGGCCAACGCTTCACTGATCGTCATCCTGACCGGTATACTGCCCATTATTTTGCTCAACAGAATCATCAGAAACGACACTTAGCATGCTTCCTGTTTTAGAATTGCGGAATATTTCAAAGACCTACCCCGGATCGGCTTGCAAAGCTGTTGACAATGTCTCCCTGGAAGTAGAGAAAGGCCACATACTCGCTCTTGTAGGGGAAAGCGGTTCGGGGAAAACCACCCTGCTGAGAACGATCGCAGGTTTAGAGCATCCTGACGAAGGCCTGCTCGTATTGTCGGGCAATGTTATTTCCGAAGGCAAAAAGGCGGTTCCTGCCTACCAGCGGAATATCGGGATGGTGTTTCAGGATTATGCCCTGTTCCCCCATATGACCATCGCTGCCAATGTAGGCTTCGGGCTGAAGGGGAAAAGCGCCGCGGAGAAACAAAAGATCATCGAGGAAACACTTGCGCTTACGGGGCTGGACGAAGATCTCGGCAAATATCCCCACCAGCTTTCAGGCGGACAGCAGCAAAGGGTAGCGCTGGCACGGGCTCTTGCACCCAAACCCAGTATTCTCCTGCTAGATGAGCCTTTCAGCAACCTCGATACCGTTCTGCATGAGCGGGTACGGGAAGATCTCAGGAAAATAGTAAAGGCAACCGGTATTACCACGATACTGGTAACGCACCACACGCGCGACGCCCTGAGTATGGCGGATAAAGTCGCGGTGATTCATCAAGGCAGGCTTTTGCAGATGGACACCCCTGAGACCATCTACAAAAAACCGGTGAGCGGCTACGTAGCTCATCTGTTCGGCAAATACAGTTGCATCGCTTACTCCGAGGCAACTTCCGGCCTGCAGACGGCTTTCGGCAGTATCACTGCAATACCTGATGCAGAGCGCGTAGGAAAGCCCTGGCTGTTCTGCAGGCCCGAACACATCAGGATTCTGAAAGAAGCCGTTCACCTGCAGGACAACATACTTGAAGGAAAAGTTGAAAATTCAACTTTCCTGGGCGACTACGTGAGAATAGTTTTAAGCGCGGAAAAAGGTGGGGAAAAAGCGCTGTTGATCCTTCATACCGACACCGTCTATCCGCCCGGAATACGCTTGCGGTTTAGTATTGATCCCTTCAAAACAGTTGATTTTGGAGACATCGAAAGGGAATAGCATTTATTCACTGGCCTTTTTCCGTTTCGCTTTCGGCCTTCTGATGAGCATCGCGCTCACCCGGTTCATCCTGAAAGGCTGGATTTCCGACTTCTACGAAACACCTGCTTTCTTTTTTTCCTATTACGGCTTTTCCTGGGCCTCTCCTCCTCCACAACCTTTTCTTAACGGCATTTATTATATTCTGCTGCTCCTGGCGATACTTATTATGCTGGGACTCTTTTTCAGGACGGCCATCGTACTTTTTTTCCTGCTCTTCACCTACACCGAGCTCTGGGATAAAACGGTCTACCTTAATCACTATTACCTGATCAGCCTGCTGTCGTTCCTGATGTCGTTCATGCCCATGAATGCCGTTGCGTCACTCGATTGTCTTTACAAAAGGAGACAACGGCCTGCAGGGAAAACAGGAGCTTTCTCAAGTTCCCTCCTGAAGATACAGATCGGGTCGGTCTATTTTTTTGGTGGTATCGCAAAAATTGGAAGCGACTGGCTGTTCCTTGCCCAGCCGCTTAAAATATGGCTTTCGGCAAATGCTCACCTGCCGGTAATCGGCAGCCTGCTGGCCCAGCCCTTTACTGCCTGCGCAACGAGCTGGCTGGCAATGATTTTCGACCTGTCTGCTCCCTTTCTTCTATATTCCGGTAAAACGAGACACTGGATTTATCCTGTTGTCGCCCTGTTCCATGTCTTCACCGCGCTGCTGTTCCCGATCGGGATGTTTCCCTGGTTCATGTGCGTCTTTACTCTTATCTTTTTCCCGGCAGACTGGCATAGAAGGGTCATGACACTCCTGTTCCCCGGCCCGCGTTTTCAGCCGATCGTAACAGAACAGGCGCCCGCGGTAACAGTGAAGGGTTTGGCGGCTTTCTTCTTCCTATTCCAGGCGCTGATGCCGCTCAGGGCATGGCTATATCCGGGCAACCCGCTCTGGCATGAGCAGGGTTTCCGCTTTTCATGGCGTATCATGCTGATGGAAAAAAACGGTACTGTTGAATATCTCGTCAGGGTAAAGGAAACAGGGAAAGAGTTCCTTGTAAACCCTTCCGGATTCCTGACCCCGCGCCAGGTTCAGCAGATGAGCTTCCAGCCCGACATGATCCTGCAGTTTGCTCATTACTTACATGCCTTTTACCTCGAATCGGGTATCGGCGATACCGAGATCAGGGCAAGCTGCTATGTGAGCCTCAACGGGAAATCCAGTAGACTGCTGATCGACCCGGATACCGATCTCGCTGTGCAGAAAGCCGGCTGGCACCACAAGGACTGGATTACTGACTGACCCTGAAAAAACTATACCGCTACCTCATCCACATTCTTTCCCATGCGGCGGTCTTCTTCAATCGCCCGTTGCGCGTTTTCGGCGGCTTTGCCGTGCTTCCAGTTATGCCACTTTTTCCCGAGCGCCCAGGTCATGCCCTGATCTACGAATTTGTGGCGTACCAGGTTGAAAGCGCCCCGCATAAAGGTAAGCGGCGAATCGTTTGCCCTCAGCGCCAGGCTGAAACCGCCGTCGACGTAACGGATATAGTGCCACCAAAGCGACGGGATAAAAATAGTTTCTCCGTGGTTGAGGATGGTGTGATAGCCATGCAGGCCCTTCATGGCCGGATATTTATCATAATCAGGATTAATAGGATCGACCTTGCTCATCACAGTAAACGGAAGCTGGTAAAGGCGCGGCCCCTGATCGGGAGCATAAAGTATCACCTCCTTCCTGGTCTGAAACTGAGTCAGGAATACGTTGGAGCAATCCATATCATAGTGCAATCCCGTGATAGATCCCTCTCCGCCGAAAAAGACATATTTGTATCCTTTCAGAAAGCCGTCCATAATGGTCGGAAAACGTATATCATCTGCCAGCTCGGGCGCTTTCTTAAAAATATCAAAAAGAAACATCCGCAGATCTACCGGCCCCTGCTCGATCAGGGTCAGGTATTCACCAAACGACATTACCCTCGCCGGCTGGAAATATTTGTCCGGATCGTGGATGTGCTTGTCATACAACGGCACTTCTATATTCCCGTGTGTCTCACGGAGCCAATCGAATGTCCATTTCTGAACAGCCGGCCAGTCCTTGACCAGGTCAGTGAAAACGACTGGACGCTTCGGTTTAAGATATTCAGCGATGAATTCTTCGCGCGTCAGCCCGCTACGTTTTTCTATTGGAGTTAACTTCATAGCTTAAAACGGATTAATCCTTTTATGAACTTCGGCTATTGTTTGAAATACCTGTGATTTGTTCAAGAGAGAGCTTTTCAGAATTCTTGGAATGATACTATTTCAGGTGAAACACAACTAAAACAGGCAAAGTTTCAAAGTATTGCTGAAAAATACTAGTCCTCTTATCTAATCTTGTTAAAATTAACACCAGTTATCTCCCCTCTGAGGGAGGTCCGTTTCAGGAATATGTCTAAAATGACACACTCCTGAACGAGGCCAGATCATCAGAAAATACTGTAAAAACTGCAGGATACCCTGCCGCTACCTTGCCAAGCTTATCCTGCAGACCGAGCGCTGCTGCGGGCCGCAGAGTTACCATCTCAACAGCTTCTGCCAACGGAACCCCTACTTCACGCACTGCGTTTACTACAGCTTCCGGAAGGGAGATAGCTCCTCCTGCCAGGTTACCTTCCGAATTGATATACCGGTCTCCCTTGAGCGTAGCATCAAATTCTCCCCACTGAAACCGGGTTTTCTGCCGTCCCAGGAACAATGCGTCCGAGATCAGCAGAAGCTTCTCTCCTTTCTGGCGATAAGCTATGCGTGCAGCGGCATAATCACAATGGATACCGTCCAGGATAATGGGCGCATATACATTTTCCGACTCGAAGACCGCTCCTACAAGCCCCGGCTCCCTATGCCCGAATCCTGACATAGCGTTAAACAAATGGGTACACAAATTAACTCCGCTCCCAAAAGCCCGTCTTGCCTCGGCAAAAGTGGCATTGGAATGACCCGCCGAGAGGATGATACCCGAGCTACTCAGGTCACTCAGTTGATCTGGGGTAAAGAACTCGGGTGCCAGCGTCAGCATCATGATCACCTCCTGTGCCTCCTCCTTCAGAAACTGCAGCAGTTCGTCTGCAGGGTTCAGAATAAAAGATTCTATGTGGGCGCCTCTCTTTTTAGGGTTAATGAAAGGACCTTCAAGATGTAATCCCAATATCCCGGCGTCGGGAAACTCATTCATAAAGCTCCTGGTAGAAGCGACAACCTCCCTGATATTCTCCCACGGAGAGGTGACGCAGGTAGGCAGTATAAACGGAGTCCCTGTTTCGCGGCTGGCCGATAGCATATCCCAAAGCGTTTCAACGGTAGGATTTTGCGTAAAATGATGTTCCAGCCCACCATTAATATGGATGTCGATAAAGCCCGGAGCCAGGTTATCAAACGATACGGCTTCGTCCGGCGCCTGGCTACTGTCTTCCAGAAATGTAACGGAAACAACTTTCCCATCTTCTATACCGATCAGGCAGTTTTCCTGCATCGCTCCGGCGGTAAAAACCTTTCCGGCAAAAACAAAAGACATACAGCTAGTAATGTAATTTTTTAAGAATACTTACCGATCTCGCGTCTATCTCCGACGCATTTCCCGTTACCAATATTCCCTTAATCCCCGTTTTGGAGGCAATCCCGTAAACGGTCGCCTCATCTGCCGGATCGCTCATCCCTTCGTATCGATAGACCTCCTCGACGTCAAACTCTTCATCAGTAAATTTACCGGCTCCGCAGATCAGGCAATTGATCTCCAGGTTGAAATCGTGGGTATATCCTTTCTTCCTCAGTTCATTGATCGCCTCAACCACGGTTGCATAATGATATTCGTTATCCCTTGCTCCCATAATGATCCACTTTTTACGAATTTTGAAATTAAATAAGACTGCTCTTTAAAAAAATGACTCCTGTCATCCTTTCCATTTTCTTACTATCAACGTCGAATTGGTACCGCCAAAACCGAAAGAATTGGAAAGAAATGTCTCAATGCCTGCCTGGTGCGTTTCGGCTACGATCCGGATTTTTGCAGAATCCTCGTCGGGCTCTTCAAAATTGATATTGGGTGCTATAAAATCGCCCTCCATCATGAGCATGGAATAAACGATCTCGCTTGCTCCCGCCATCCAGCATTCATGGCCCGTCATCGATTTCGTGGAGCTTACCGGAACCCTGTCTCCGAATATTTCATAAATCGCCCTGGCTTCCGAAGCGTCCCCGACCGGGGTCGAAGTGGCGTGGGCATTGATGTAATCTATGTCTCCGGCCTTAACATTTCCCTGCTGAAGCGCCATAGTCAGCGACCGTAGTTGCCCGTCTATATCGGGATTCGAGATATGATCGCCGTTGGATGAGAAGCCATAGCCGATCACTTCCCCGAGGATCAGGGCTCCTCTCTGCTTTGCCGATTCGTATGATTCCAGGATCACAGTAGCCGCACCGCCGCCGGGAACAAGCCCGTCACGGTCTTTATCAAAAGGCCTTGAGGCTTCCACCGGGTCGCTTTCCCTGAGTGAAAAAGTACCCAGGCCGTCGAAGCTGGCCATGGCGTAAGGGTTTATCTCCTGTGCTCCGCCGCAGATAATACGCTCCTGAAGCCCCTGCCTGATCATAAGAAACGCCATGCCGATCGCATGCGAGCCCGAAGCACAGGCCGCGCTCAATGTGAAATTGATGCCCTTCAGCCTGAAGATGGTAGCAAGGTTCATATTGACCGTGCTGTTCATATTCTGAAAAATGGCGCCGCTCCCGATCAGGGTCGTATCCCGCTTCTCCTTAGTCTTGTCTATGGCTTCCACAACCGAAGCCGCCGTACTGTCATTGCCGAAGATGATCCCGGTTTCGTACCGCTCCAGGTAACCTGCATCCATCCCCGCACGGTCAAGGGCTTCGATAGTAGACATATAGGCATACATCGCGGGCTGGTGCATCCCGATACGTTGCCTGCGCGAAAGCCTTGCCTTGAGATCGGGCTCCGGCACATAGCCGGTAAGACCCGAGCGAAATCCGAAATCTTTCCTCGACTGGTCAAGAATAATCCCGCTTTTCCCTTCGTACAGCGACTTTTTGACTGTTTCAAGGTCCTGGCCCAAACAGGAATATATACCGATACCCGTAATAACAACCCTGTGATTCATATCTCTGTTAATGTCGGCAAATCTACCACCGGTTAAGAAAAATCAGTGTGCCTCCAGCCAGTTGTCCCCTATACCGATACCCGTTGCCATTTTGACCGGCAGCGGAACAGCCAGCCTCATGAGCTCGTCCACTTTTTCGGAGAGATAAGGAATTTCGTCTCTGTGGGCATCAAAAACCAATTCATCATGAACCTGCAGGATCATTTTCGACTTCATATTTTCCTTTTTCAGGAAGTCATGAATATTGATCATGGCCACTTTTATCATATCTGCGGCAGACCCCTGGATCGGCGCATTGATGGCATTCCTCTCTGCAAATCCTCGGTTGGTCTGGTTTCTTGAGTTAATATCCGGCAGGTACCTTCTCCTTCCCAGGATCGTCTCCACGAAATGGTTTTCGCGCGCATCGTTCACAACCTTGTCCATATATGATTTTACTGCGGGAAACTCCTCGAAGTAGGCCGAGATAATCCCGGCGGCTTCTCCCCTCGGAATCCCAAGCCGCTGGGCAAGCCCGAATGCCGAAATCCCGTATATAATACCAAAGTTAACCATCTTAGCCTTCCGGCGCATTTCAGGGGTTACCTGCTCCATAGGTACTTTAAATACTTTTGAAGCGGTGCTGGCATGGATATCCTGGTTCTGGTTGAAAGCTTCCATCATAGTTTTGTCACCACTGAAAGCCGCCATGATCCGAAGCTCAATCTGCGAATAGTCGGCCGACAGGATCCTGAAATCCGGGTTCCTGGGAATAAAAGCCCGCCTGATCTCCCGTCCCCGCGGCGTCCTGATAGGAATATTCTGCAGGTTCGGGTTGTTGGAACTAAGCCGTCCAGTGGCCGCTACAGCCTGGTTATAGGATGTATGAATGTGGCCCGTATGCTTACTGATCATCGAAGGCAGCGCATCTACGTAGGTCGATTTAAGCTTTTGCAGCTCGCGGTAGTCAAGGATCTTGCGTGCTATTTCATGCTCATTCTCAAGTCCCGACAAGATCTCCTCTCCTGTTGCATACTGCCCCGTCTTGGTCTTTTTGGGGTTCTTGATCAGCTGCATCTTTTCAAAAAGTATTTCCCCGAGCTGTTTGGGGGAATTGAGATTGAAAGGCCCACCGGAAAGTGCGTATATCTCTCCCTCCAGCCTGCGGATATCCCCCTCCAGTTCGCCCGACATTTCCTGAAGTGCCGGTAAGTCTACTTTCACGCCCTCCATCTCCATATCCATCAATACTTTCACCAGCGGCATTTCCACCTCCTCAAACAGCTTCCTGGCGCCTTTACTATCAACCTCCGGCATCAGCTTGTGATAAAGCTGCAGTGTAATGTCTGAATCTTCGGCGGCATATTCCGCAATGGCCGGAAGATCCACATCTCTCATATTTCCCTGGGAATTTCCCTTTTTACCTATCAGCGTTTCGATCGACACCGGCGAATAACGCAGGTAATGCTCGGAAAGGATATCCATGTTATGCCGTTTCTCAGGCTCCACCAGGTAGTGGGCCAGCATGGTATCCGACAGCTTACCCGCTACCTCTACCCCATACCGGGCCAGCACCTGCATATCGTACTTGATATTCTGAGCCACCTTGGCGATTGCAGGATTTTCAAAAACAGGCCTGAAGTCCGCCACTACCGCTGCCGCCTCCTCCCGACCGGCAGGGACCGGTATATAAAACGCTTCTCCGGGCAGGTAGGCAAATGAAAGTCCGACCAGTTCCGCATCCAGCGCATTTGTATCGGTGGTCTCAGTATCGAAACAGATCAGGTCCTGCATCAGCAGGTAGGATACAAGGCTTTCGCGAAGCGCCGGAGTATCTACAATATGGTAGTGATGCCGGGTGTTGGCAATGGTCCGCAGCGGTGTAGCCGGTTCGGTTTCCAAGGGGAGCTCTTTTGTACCTTCTGCGACAGCTGCAGGAGCCTGGCTTGCAAAAAGGTCTAGCTGGTTGGAAGGTGTTTTCGAAGCTACAGGCTTAGCCTGGTAATCCTGTTGCAGCGGATCGTCGCCCAGCACTCTCTTGCGAAGCGTCCTGAATTCGAGCTCGTCAAACAGCAGGCTTACTTCCTCCCTGTTCACTTCAGAAACCGCCAGGTCTTCAGGATTGAACTCAACCGGTACGTCGACATCGATAGTCGCTAACTGCTTCGATAAAAGGGCGAGGTGCCCGTTCTCGCTTATCCGTTCACCCAGTTTACCCTTGATCTCCGAAGCATGCTCAAGAAGAGACTCTACGCTTCCGTATTGGGCGATAAGCTTTTGTGCCGTCTTCTCGCCTACGCCCGGTATCCCGGGAATATTGTCTACTGCGTCGCCCATCAGCCCCAGCATGTCCACCACCTGGTCTATCTTCTCTATCTGCCAGCGTTCGAGCACCTCCTTTACTCCCAGGACTTCCGCCCCCTTCCCAAGAAAAGCCGGCTTATAGATATATAAGGAAGGTTCCACAAGTTGTCCGAAGTCCTTGTCGGGTGTCATCATATACACCTCGAATCCGTCCTTTCTCGCCTTTTTGGCAATCGTACCGATAATATCATCCGCTTCATACCCGTCTTTGGTCAGACAGGGTATATTCATGGCCTTCAGCAGTCTCACTACATTGGGAATAGCGAAAGTAATATCTTCCGGTTGCGCCTCCCGCTGCGCCTTGTAGGCTTCGTATTGTATATGCCTGAATGTCGGCGCAGAGGTATCGAAAGCGACCCCGATATGAGTGGGCTTCTCCTTCTGAAGCACCTCCAGGAGCGTATTGGTAAACCCGAATACCGCGCTGGTATTCTGGCCTTTTGATGTTACGCGGGGGGCTTTGATAAATGCAAAATGAGCGCGGTAAATCAGCGCCATTGCATCCAGGAGAAAAAGTTTTTTTTCGGCCATCAGAGGTTTTAATGAATTTTTCCAGGATCGTACAAGGTGTCTCCCGGATCGGCAGGCATCCTTTACGTAAACTCAAATATGAAACATTTTTTGTTAAAGTCTTTAGGAATTCAGAAATTTACTGCCCTTTTAAAAGTTGCTGAAACGACAGGTGTCTTCAGCCTTATATTACTTTTTATTCACGGCATACATGACGAGTAAATTCAGAGTATTTCAGGTTTTATTTTTCCTTACAACGGTCCTGGCTCTTCAAAGCTGTGAAGGCCCGGAAGGCCCTGCCGGCAGAGATGGCATAGGTACGCAAGGCCCTCCGGGTGAGCAGGGAGAACCGGGCACCGCCAACGTTATTTACTCGGAATGGAAGTCCGTTACTACCAATTTGTGGGACAGGACTACAAGAAGCGGCGTAGTCTGGTATCAGCACGATATCGCAGCTCCCCCTCTCGACCAGGCTATACTCGAACGGGGAATGGTGATGGTATATGTAAAACTGACCCAGGACGATAACCAGGTACGCCCGTTACCCTATGTTGTGGCCAGCAACCTCACACAGGTACGCCTTGAGTACTCACTGCTGGAAAAGAAGGTACGCCTCCTGAGCACAGATCCTGATCAGGGCAGAAACCTGACGGCGCCGGATGGGCAGTACCGTTATGTTATCGTACCCGGCAGCCAGGCAGCAGCCCGTATAGCCGACGGCCCGTTATCTTATGAAGAAGCCGTAAAACTTTTCAACCTGCCTGATTAAAGGTTTTCCCCCGATAAATAAATCCAGGGGCAATTTATTCAAAAAAGGATTGATGAAAGTTCATCAGGTATAGTTCGTCGGTAGCCCTGGTCACGGCCGTATACAGCCACCTGAGAAAGTCTGTATTTACTTCGTTATCGGGGATATATCCCTGGTCGACGAATACGGCGTTCCACTGCCCTCCCTGCGCCTTATGACAGGTGAGCGCATAGGCAAATTTGACTTGCAGCGCATTCAGGTAAGGATCTTTCCTGACCGCTTCCATCCTTTCTGTTTTGGAGGATATGCCGGCATAATCCATGAGCACGCTCTCGTAAAGCTTCCTGCTGTCGTCTGCCTGAAGCGAAGGCGTGGGCATATAGAGTGTGTCGAGGATGATCTTGGTATCAAACGAAGGCTCGCTGTCATAGTCGGTAAGCCTTAGTGTAACATCCGCAAAACGAAAGCCGTGCATCTCCTCCATCCGGCGAACCTTCAGCAACTCGACAAAATCGCCGTTTGCCAGGAATCCCGCCCTGGAATCTTCTCCCAGTACGTTATAGTTATTCCTGACGATCATCAGCCTTTCCCCGGCATCGATCTCATCTTCGGCAAAGTGTATGATACGACGTATGTACTGGTTGTACTGCACGGCATCTTTGTTAGAACGGGTAAGGACAATCGTGTTTTCTTCCCCGAATTTGTCGTACGCATATCTTAAGCCGTCTTCCAGCCTCGCGGTAGTCATACGGAACATGTCCCTGAATGACCTGACATTGATCGTCACCGACGGGGTTCCGCGGCCCAGCTCTCCTCTCAGCCTGGTGGCATTCCACAAGATACCCGAAGCTTCGGCCTGCCTCATGACATCCACCAGTTCTTCCTGCATGACGTTTACCCCGAAGTTCTTCCGGAGAAACACCGGGTCGAGTGCGGGGCTCAGAAGCGTGCCTACGGGTGGAAGCTGAGCGGTATCGCCCACGAAAATAACCTTATTGTTTTCTCCTTCCCTTACATATTCTATCAGGTCTGAAAGCAATCCGCGGGAACCGAAAACCGCATCATCGCTGATCATCGACGCTTCGTCGACCACGAAAAGCGTCTGATTGTGGTAGTTGGGCTGCCTGACAAACGCGATCCGTTCGCCGGCGGTATCCTGGAGGCGGTATATTTTCCGGTGGATCGTAAATGCTTTTTTCCCCGAATACCCGCTCATCACTTTTGCAGCTCTTCCGGTAGGTGCCATGAGCACCGACCGGTAACCGAGTGCTCCGGCAGATTTCACCAGCGCGCTCACCAGGGTAGTCTTGCCGGTCCCGGCATACCCTTTGAGGACAAAGCAGTCGTAGGCCCCGGGTTCGTGGGACATACGTCCCAGAAAAATATCCATCTGCCGGAAAAAGCGCGCCTGGCTTTCCGTAGGCCTGAAAGGAAAACGGGAAGCGAACACTGCCGAAGGTAGCTGCTCTGAACTCATAAGCGAATCTAAACGCTTATCTTCAAAATCCAATTGAACTTTTCACAACAATTATTTAACTTGTACGGGAAACATTGCTTTCAGCTATCAAAAATCGGCTTTATCATTTCTCCTATATAAACCAACTAACTTAAGCCTTATGAAAGTCAGACAGATTCTTAACGGGAAAGTGCGTAACTACCTGTGGCATGTTACTCCTGGTAATACCGTACTCGAAGCCCTTCAACTGATGGAGGAAAAGAACATAGGGGCCGTTTTAGTACTGGAAAACAACGAGCTCACGGGTATTTTTTCCGAAAGGGACTATGCCAGGAAAGGTATTCTGAAAGGCCGGGCCTCAAAAGATACCCTGATACGCGACGTCATGACTTCTCCTGTTATCACCGTGGATGTGGAGCAGAAAGTCGAGGATTGTATGGAAATAATGTCTCAGAAGCACATCCGTCACCTGCCGGTAACTGAAAACGGGACACTTTTCGGGATTATTTCCATCAATGATATCGTAACCGCCATTATCAACGAGCAGAAGAACAGGATCCAGTCACTGGAAAGCTACATTTCAGGCAGCTATTGATTTTTTATCGCTCAATCCTCCCCTGAAGAAACAGGCCGTTTGCGCTTTGTCGCTATATTTGGGCGTTAAATGCCGGTCGGCTGTTATGAACGATGAAATAATCAGCACATTTGGGCACAGGGTCCGGGTGAGAGCCTCCGGTATTTGCGTAAAAGATAACAGGGTACTCCTGGTCGGTCACCGGGGGTTAACGGAAGATGGGTTGTACTGGTGTCCTCCGGGAGGCGGTGTAAACTTCGGTGAGCCGGTACGGGAAGCGGTAAAACGTGAAATATCGGAAGAAACCGGGCTACGGGCCGAGATTGACCGTTTCATGTTTTTGCGTGAGTTTCTGAGATCACCGCTGCACGCAATCGAACTTTACTTTGAAGCCTCCGTCGAAAACGGCGAAAGCTATGTAAAAGGAAACGACCCCGAGCTTGGTACGGCCGGGCAGTTGATCGAAGATGTACGGTTTATGACGATCGGGGAGATCAGGAACCTCCCTGCATCGTGTGTCGACCCGGTATTTCACTCCGTTACTTCTGCCGGATACCTTCTTGACCAACGGAACTGGCCGGCCATTCAAAAGCAACTGATTTGAGTACGACAGCTAACATACAGAACGGGACAAGGTGGGTAAGGACCGCCTCTGTGTCAGGAGGCAACATCAACCAGCAGATTGCCTATCAAAGCACCCTGAACCTTGAGATCGGGGAATTGAGGTTCCGTTTTTTCTGTGAAAACGGCGGACAGTGTATTTGGCTGGAGGACTTTGCCTCGGATGTATTTCTTTCACACACCGAAGTCCTTGAAAACCTCCGGCTCCTTGTTTTCGACCACCCGGTACTTTCTTTAACAGGATGGAAAAAGATCAATGTACTGGTCAACTCCGACGCCTTTACCCTGGTACCTGAGTTGTTGTTCCGGAAAGAATATGCTTCCCGCTACCTCCAGCTTACGTTGGGCCACCCGGTTCTGGGAACGAATAAAACCCTCTTCCAGGCTCTTCCCTCGTTAGGATGCCACAATGTATTCCAGATGCCTTCGGCCTGGCGGGAATTCTTCCAGGAGCAGTACGCGTTACAGGACATTACCTTCTCGCACATTACAAACGCACTCATTGCAGGGTGTTCACTCAGCGGCGAAGGACAGGATCCCCGCTTTCACATCCACGTCCATGAAGGTTTCCTCTTTGTAGTGGTATTCGAACGCGAAAAGCTCATTCTCTGCAACCGCTATCGCTTTCAAAACCCCGAGGAAGCTACTTTTTTTGTACTTTCATGCCTGAATAAACTCGACTATCTGCCCGAAGGCGTACGCGTTACACTGTCGGGTGAAACTACGCCCTTTTCCGGCCTGTTTGCAGAATTATCCCATTTTATACCCCATATCCGCTTTGCCGGAAGGCCCGCGCACCTCCAATACCCCGAGGCTTTCTATGACCTGGCCGATCACAGGTACTTCGCTCTTCTCCACGCTCTCTAATTAATTTCTTTTCCATGAAAAAAATAGCCCTCTTCCCCGGCTCGTTCGATCCCTTCACCAAAGGTCATCATGATATCGTGACCAGGGGAATGACTCTTTTTGACGAGATCATCATCGGGATAGGTACTAATATCAACAAGAAAAGGTTTTTCCCTGTCGAGATTATGGAGAAGCTCATTGCCGGGAGTTTTTCCGGTAATGATAGAATAAGGGTGATTTCGTACGATGGTCTTACCGCCAGGATTGCGCGGGAGATGGGCGCCAGGTATATTTTAAGAGGACTCCGGAATACTACCGATTTCGAATACGAGAACGCTATCTCCCAGGTAAACAGGTATGTATACGAGGAGATAGAGACCGTTTTCCTGATCACTTCCCCGCATCTTGCCCCGATCAGTTCGAGCATTGTCCGCGACTTGTACCGTTATGGCCAGAATGTCGATGAGTTCCTCCCCTATCGTCTTCCCGAAGAACTGGCAGTGCAGTGATTATTTACTGAGCTCAATAAGCTTCTCTTCAAAACGCTCAAAAACATATCGGATCGAGCTGTAGGAATTGACCAGGTAAGATTTTGCCCGGCCGACCGGTACCCATTCCAGGCGTTCTATTTCTTCTTCGGCCTGAGGCTTCATCTTACGATCTGAAATACACTCGAGGACAAACCATTTTGTTCTTTTCAGAACCAGCTCGTCATTGAAGGTATACGTATGCCAGGTCGTACAGATCTTATCCTGCAATCGGCCTGTTACGCCCGTTTCCTCTTTGATCTCCCTCACGGCAGCCTCCCGGGAGCCCTCGTCCCGGTCCAGCTTGCCTTTGGGAAGATCCCATTTCTTTTTCCGGTAGATCAGCAGGCAGCAATCCTTGCTGTAAACGACCCCGCCAGCAGCTTTAATGACCTTAAAATCTTTTTTTATACTATCAACAACTGCTTTCTTATCATTTACCAGCAGCTTGACCGACAGCAGGT
>CAZLGW010000010.1:0-179483 GCA_964559125.1 uncultured Cytophagales bacterium | reverse complement strand
AAACACGGGTTGGCTTATTTTATCGGATGTTAAAAACGTTTTGGACAGGAGTGGTACTTTCTCCAAAAACGAGGCATATAGCGGTGTAGGGTTAGATGTATTCGGATCGTCAGTCAATGTTACTGATTGTGATTTCTCTGAGAATGTTGCATACAGCAATAATAGTGCATTGGCCGCAGGGGGATTGTTAGCGACGTCCAGCCCTGAAATCAGGATAAAGGGAAGCAAAATAAATAAGGGCAAACAAGGAGCAATTGTAATCTATGACTGCGATTATGTGAGTATCGAAAAAAGTGAAATAAAAGCAAATATCGGAACAGGTTATGCTAAAAGCGGTATTAGCATTTACAATGCCGAAAAAGTTGACATTTCCGATTGTAGTATTACAGCTAATATGAACGGGGGAATCTTCATAAACAAGTCGAAATCTGCGATGATCGAAAGAACGGTTGTTTCGGAAGGGAGAGGCCTTTTCACCGGAATATACCTATATGAAGCACCTGCACGTCTTCGCAATTCCATCATTTCGCAGAACGAGGGAGGAAATGATACGGGTGTGGTGTGTGGGGATTCCGATACTGAAATAGTCAATTGCCTCATTACGGGAAATCGTAGTTTAGCCAATGGAGGTGGACTTTTTAACTACGGCGGTATCTGCAACGTCTACAACTCCACCCTGGCAAAAAACTCAGGAGACCCTGCTTATGGCCCTACTGCTTTGATCCATAACAATTTAAACGGTACTGTGATGGTCAGAAATAGCATTATATGGGGTAACGAACTGGCTAAGGTATCAGACAACAAGGAGAGCCCCAACAATGCCACTGGTTCGATATCGATTGTAAACAGTCTTGTGCAGGGCGGCTATCCCGGTGAAGGGAATATAGATACTGACCCGCTCTTTGTCGACCCGGAAAATGACAATTTCAGGCTGAAGGATTCCAGTCCTGCTATCAATAAGGGAGATGCAAACGGGCTGGAAGCCATCCTCGGGGACCGTGATCTTGATAACCGCCCCAGGATAAACGGACAGCTTGATCTGGGACCCTATGAATTCCGCTTGGAGTCACTTCCGGTAAGGTTGGTAAGTTTCAGCGCTGCGGTAGAAGAAAAAGTAGTACTTCTGAGCTGGCAGACGGATATAGAAGAAAATTTGTCCCTTTTTGAAATAGAGCGTAGCCTTGACGCGACGAACTGGTCGAAAGTCGGGAGTGTAGATAAAAAAGAGGGAAATGATGACGGGAAAAGCTATTCTTTTACCGATACCATTTCTTCACTTCCTTTATCGGGTGAAGACTTAATTCCTTTTTATTACCGACTCCGGATCGTCGACCTGGATGGCGGTATTACCTATTCCCGGATTGTGGTGGTTACATTATCCCGTTTAGATTACATATTGTCCGTGACCGGTCAGATATACTCAGTAAAGGTTTATCCTAACCCTGTCGCCAGGGGGAAATTGGAAGTGGAACCGGCCGGTGATATAGGGGAAACAGCTGCATTCAGGGTATCGGATTTTACAGGAAGAGAATTGCTCTCCGGTGAGATCCGGGGTGCTGCTACAATCGATGTCAGCGCTTTGTCACCGGGGATATACCTGCTGTATCTTACCCGGAAAGAGGAGGTAATAGTGAAAAAAGTTGTGATACAATAGACGGCTCCGTCAAAGATAGGGATATCATTATATTTTGCTTTATTTGCGGCGCATTTGATCCGTCGTAAAACGAAAGGCATTTCCGGGATAACAGATAGCCCGTTCCGGCGTTTCAGTATGCTGATTTTCAGTTCAGTAACATGTTCAGGCATAAAGGTAAGTCAAGGAAGTTCCGGCAGAACTTGGGTATCGCGTCACTGTTGTCATTTGTAGCAGGCGTAGTAAATGTGGTAGGCTTTCTGGCCGTACAGCGGCTTACGACAAATGTAACAGGCCATTTTGCCTTCCTGGTAGAGGAGGCTACATACGCCGACTTTCACCAGGCGCTCAATTATTTTCTCTATATATTTTTCTTCTTTTCGGGGGCTTTTTTCTCCCGTTTGCTGATTGAGCTGACAAGCCGGGTTAATGAAAAATATGTTTTTATAGTGCCGGTAGTGGTAGAAATAGTGATACTGACGGTAATTGCCTCGCTCAGCTACGATTATATCAGGCAGAATCCCAACGGCGTTTCCTGTGCGCTGCTATTTGCAATGGGCCTGCAAAACGCGCTCGTAACCGTCATTTCCAATTCGGTTGTACGCACCACCCACCTGACCGGCTTGTTTACCGATATGGGGATAGAAGTGGCTCAGCTCTTTTTTAAAGGAGAGGGCAAACAACGGAGAAAACTGATTTCTTCGATAGAGCTGCGCATCACCATCATAGCGGCTTTTTTCCTCGGCGGAGTAACGGCAGGCTTTCTTTTCCCGTCGCTCAGGGTCGGAACGCTTCTGCTAGCCTCGTCCATACTCATTGTAGGACTCATGATCGATTACATGACCATCAGGATCAGGCTGGCCAGGATACCCCGACCCCTTATCCGGGGATTGAGAGGCTGAAGGGTAAATGGACGCTCGTAGCTCACGAGACCATCCTGGAGGGAGAAAGGAGTTGGAAAGAAATAGAAGGAAATAGCGGCTATGAAATCATGGTCAGGTATGACGGGGTTATTCTCGATTGGAAGGGTCTGAAGCGGTGCTGTGATCCTTCATACTATTTTATAAACGGCGTCCGTTTTGACGTAGTGCCGGGAGCGCCGGTAAAGGATAATCCTCAATGTGAGTTAATAGATTGCTCTCCCTGTGAAGAAGCTAATTACGATCTTCAGGAGGATGGTTCGCTTTTTTTCTATTGCGGACCGTCAGGGCTTAAGTTGAAATTTGAGAGGCTATAGACTGCCGGTTTCCGTTTCCCGTGATCTGAAAGCTGAAAGCCGCCCTTAAAACTGAAAGTAGATAAACTGGTTTGAGTTGAATACCCCAAAGAACAGTATGACGACGGTCAGCAATAAAAACAACCCTACAAATACCGCAGTGTTTTTCGTAGGAATAACCGGCATATAATGTTCTTTAACCAGGAGTATCACGATCAGCAGCACGCAAAACCACATCTCCACGGAGTTGAACGGAGTGACAACCGGGCTGTCGAGCGACAGGTTGAATATCTTTCCGATGATCAGAAACGCCTGGCTCACCGGGGCCTTTACATTCCGGAAGAATACCCATGCAAGCGTTACCAGGGCGAAGGTAAACAATACGTTGAAAGCCCGTACCAGCCTGTTGCCGGGAAAGAAGAGGCCTGCTTTTTTGAGTAGCCTGCGATACCATTCACCGGCAATACTGAATATTCCGTGCAAAGCCCCCCAGATGACGAAATTCCAGCTGGCGCCATGCCAGAGCCCGCTGACCAGGAACACTGTAAAAAGGTTAAACTGACGCCGGATTTCCCCTTTCCTGTTCCCGCCCAGGGGGATATAAAGGTAATCCCTGAACCAGGTCGACAGTGAAATATGCCACCGGGACCAGAATTCGGAAACGGAGGCGGATTCGTAAGGCGAGCGGAAATTGTCCATCAGCTTGAAGCCCATTACCCGGGCTGAGCCTATGGCTATGTCGGAATAACCGGAAAAATCACAGTAGATCTGGAACGAATAGAAGATCATTGCTATCAGAAGCGAAAGGCCATTCTGGCTGTCGGGATCTGCATAGGCATGATCAACCACCATAGACAGGCGGTCGGCTATCACCACTTTCTTGAACATGCCGAAAGCCATTTGCATAAGCCCTGATTTCATTTTTTCGAAATCGAACTCGAAATAGCTGTGGAACTGATGCAGCATGTTCTGCGGTCGTTCTATAGGCCCTGCCACCAATTGGGGATAGAACATAACATACAATGCATAAATACCGAAATGCCTCTCTGCCGGCTGATGACCGCGATATACCTCGATAGTATAGCTCATGGCCTGGAAGGTGTGGAAGGAGAGCCCGATCGGTAGCAGCAGTTGCCCGTTCCCGGTGAGGAACCATTCGGCCAGCGGGGCGGGCAGAATGCGGGGCAGCGCCGGGATAATGTTCCGGGAGAAAATCGACTGGGTTATATCGTTGAGGATTTCCCCCAGGAAGTCATAATATTTGAAGAAAGCAAGTATCCCGATATTGGAGATCAGGCTGAGGATCAGCAGCGCTTTTTTCCTCCCCGGCTGCTGTGCCTTCTCAATCCAGATGCCGGCATAATAATCGATTATGATGGTTGCAAACAGGATGAGAATGAACACCGGTTTGAAAACCATGTAAAAGTAGCAGCTCGCAGCCAGCAATAATATCCACCTGCCACGCCACGGCAGGCTGAAATAGGCGGTGGTTACTACTATAAAGAATATGAGAAACTGTATATTGTTAAACAGCATCTGGCTTCAGGTAATCACCGTTAACGATTTCCTCTTTGACGATGAATAACGGCCTTTGTTTGGACTGGAAAAAGATACGCAGTACATATTCGCCGATAACGCCCAGCGCAAATAGCTGTACGCCGCTGAAAAGGATGATGACAAATAACAGGGAAGTAAAACCTTCGATGACCTGGGTATAGAACACTTTCTTTATCAGAACGGTAATAAAGTAAATAAGCCCGATCATTATACTGATTCCCCCTATATTGGTCATAAATTTGATAGGGAACTCGCTGAAGTTGAAAATACCGTTATAGGCCAGACGGAAAAGCTGTTTAAAGCTGTATTTCGATTCCCCGGCAGCTCTTTCATCACGCTCATAGGGATATCCTACCTGCGTGAAGCCGATCCACGACCTGATCCCGCGCAGGTAACGGCTTTCCTCCGGCATTTTGTTCATGATATCTATCACTCTGCGGCTGACGAGCGCAAAATCACCGCTGTCGAGCGGGATGTCAATGTAGGAGATCGATTTGAGCAAACGATAGAAGAGGTAATACCCGGTTTTTTTGGCGAACCCTTCTTTTCTTTTCTGCCGGACCGCATACACTACGTCGTTTCCCTGTTTCAGGAGGTGGTAGAATTCAGGAAGCAACTCCGGGGGATCCTGCAGGTCGCCATCAATAATAAACAGCGCTTCGCTGCCCAACGCTGCCGACATCCCGGCGGATAATGCCAACTGATGCCCGTGATTGCGTGAAAGAAAGACACAGTGATATCTCTTATCGGCCAGTGCGACCTGCCTCATCATATCTGCTGTACCGTCGCGACTTCCGTCGTCGATCAGCACGACCTCAATGGAAAGAGAAGAGTTGTCCATCAGCCGGTTAAGCCTTTCTACAAGATGTGGAAACGTCTCTGATTCGTTATAAAGTGGAGCTACGATAGAAATCTGTGGATTCTTCAAGGGATCTGGTTTTTCTGCAAAAGTAGCATTTTCGGTAACATCGTTCAAAAAAGGAAGGCAGACTTCTGTCGATGAGGTAGCACAATTTCATACATTTCAGGGTTTCGGAGCCCCGTTTATCTGGGCAATGTTTTATAAAGCACGACACCGATAAAGGAAAAGATAATATTGGGCAGCCAGACCGCCAGCAGGGTGTTGATGTTCCCCGTTTCGGCAATTCCTTTGGAGAGCAGGTAAAAAAGGATATAGGTAAATGCGAGGAAAAACCCGAGTGCGATCTGCAGCCCGATACCCCGGCGGCTTTTGCGCGCCGAAACAATAACGCCTATGGCAGTTAGGATCATGATGGCAAACGGCTGTGTAAAGCGGGTATACTTCTCGATCAGGTACACTTCGAGGCCGTCAGAACCCCGGCTGATAAGAAGGTCTATGTAGTCGTTCAGCTCGGGCAGGGTGTAGTTTTCGAACAGTTTGTAAGTATTTTCGAAATCCTTCGGCTTCAGGTTCAGGGTAGTATCGGCCTCGGCACCGTAGAAGATCGTTTCTCCCTGGTCGGAAAGTACCCTGACCCGGTAGTTTTTCAGCGTCCATTTTTCGGTTTCGGGGTTCCACACGATTTTCTCGGCCGATAGCTTCTGCAGGAGCTGATTTCCTTCGATCGTTTCGAGCGTAAACTTGTTTCCCGTGCTGCTTACGTTATTGTAACTCTCCATGTATGCGTATACGTTTGGAGCGATCGTCAGGTGTACGTTCCGGTCTGAGTAGTAAAACTGGTCTTTAAGATAAGTGACGGCAAACTGGTTCTTGACCGTATTCGCCTTTGGCAGCACCCAGCCTACGGCATAAAAGGAAAACAGGCTGAGTATGAGGGCGCCGGCAAGATAGGGGAGTATGATTCTGCCGAAACTGATGCCGGTGCTCAGCATCGCAATAATCTCGGTTCTGGCAGCAATCCTGGACGTAAAGAAGACGGTAGCAATGAATACCATCAGAGGACTCAGGAAGTTAATCCAGTAGGGAATGAGGTTGAGATAATAGTCGAATAAGATCGCTTTTCCGGGCGCTTTTCTTTTGATAAAATCGTCCAGATGTTCTGTATAGTCGATCATACAGATGATCAGGGTGATCATCAGCGAAACGAAAACATAGGTGACCAGGAAATTTTTGATCAGGTACTTGTCGAGGATTTTCAACTTCATCGTTCCGACAAGTTAAGGTTGAACCAGCAAATGGCGTGCGACCTGACCGGAGACGAACAAATCTTTGCGGTTATCGACCCGCAGGAGGTAGGAATGGTCATACTCATTGGTTTCCAGCACCTCCAGGCCGATTCCCAGGTTGAGCTCGGTCTTGTCGAGGTATTGAAGGAATGGCTGTGAATGATCCAGTACTGCCATCAGAACGGCTTTGTCGCCCGATTTCAGCTCGGAAAGCTTTTTGTACTCCGAATCCGGCATGTTGCCCCTGGCGTCGGGGATAGGGTCGCCGTGCGGATCGAACTGCGGATAATCGAGGAAGGCATCCAGTCGCTCGACCAGTATGTCGGAGGAAATATGCTCAAGTTCTTCGGCGATTTCATGTACCTCGTCCCATCCGAACCCCAGCTTTTCCACCAGGAACGCCTCCCACAGCCTGTGCTTCCTGATCACTTTCAGCGCAAGGTTTTCGCCAAGCCCGGTGAGGGTCACTCCCTGGTATTTCTTATAGTTGATGAGCCCTTTCTCAGATAACTTTTTCAGCATATCCGTAACAGAGGCAGCCCTGGTAGCGGTACTTTCGGCAATAGCGCTGGTGCTTACCTCAATACCGTCCTTACCGGAAAGCGTATGGATGATCTTAAGATAGTTTTCCTCTGTGAAAGAATGTTGCATCTGCTACTTCAGGTATTAACCGGCAGCAAAATTAAGCTTAGTTTGCAAGAATATAAAATTCCCTCATCTCAAAGCATCCGGACTTTGATCCTGATTTCCTGCGGAGCAGTCTCGTCTCCGCCGAAGTAAGGAAAGAGCTGATAGGAGGGGAGTATTCCTTTGGTGTTGCATGTCCTCGGAACCACCTCGACGTGGTCGTCCATGGTAAACCTGTACTGTTCTCCGGCTATCTCGATCTTATAGCGATGAATTTTACCGATCTGCGCCACCCCCAGTAATTTCTCCGGTATCCGCTGCCCTTCGGAATAAACATAGGTATAGATCCGTATTTGTCCCTCATTCCAGTTCCACCCCAGTCGCGCGCTCGAACCGTGATGGTGAAGGCCACAGTCACTGAATCCCATCAGCTTATTAATATCATGCATGTTGCCCGGGTCGACAGTAGCATATTTGCACGATTCGTCGAATATAGCCTGGAAGTCCATCGTATTGGATGTCTGCAGGACAATACTTGCTGTCGTATTTTCTGCTTCATGATTGCCCGGCTTAATAACGTAGGTAATAAAATCATCATCAAAGCTGGGCGTATTGCCAAACCAGTCACAACCCGAAAGGATTCCCGAAATACCACAAATCAAAATCAATAACCTGGTTTTCATCATAATTAATTATCGTCTCATTGCCTCATCATCACAAATCTACTAAATGTATCAATGGCTGAAATATATTTACCGGAGAACGATCAATAATGCAGGAGGATTGTAAAAAAGCCTGCAAAAATATCTGTCGGCCTGCGCAGGAGCGCCATATCAGAAAATTAAACCGGCATATATTGACTTTTTTGCGGACAGCTTGCATAACTTTCGCCCGTTTTCGATAAATAAATGGAACGTAAGGACATAGATCGCGTCAGTAGCGGCGGAATGCTGATTGCGATCGGTATCATTTTCGGCGACATCGGGACCTCTCCCCTGTATGTTATGCCGGCCATTTTCGGGAAAGGCCGTATAATGGAAGACCAGGTCTACGGCGCTTTATCATGCGTTTTCTGGACCTTAACGCTGCTCACCACGATCAAGTATGTTACCTTCGTCATCAGGGCCGACAACAAAGGAGAAGGCGGTATACTTACCCTGTTTGCCCTGATCAGGCGACGGGCCAGATGGCTGACCATACCCGCGATCCTCGGCGCCTGCGCGCTGCTTGCCGACGGGGTGATCACGCCGCCTATTTCTGTGGCATCGGCGGTTGAAGGACTCAATATCGTTTTGCCCGGGCTTAACACGCTTCCTATCATACTGGGTATACTTACGTTTTTGTTTTTGCTCCAGTCGTTCGGAACCGGGGTGGTAGGGAAAGCATTCGGACCGATCATGTTGCTCTGGTTTACATTGCTGGGACTTTTCGGCGGGATCCAGGTCTGGAATCATCCCGAGGTACTGAAATCCCTTAATCCCTATTATGCGTACCATTTCCTGGCCACTACTCCCAATTCCTTCTGGCTGCTGGGAGCCATTTTTCTCTGCTCTACCGGAGCAGAAGCCCTTTATTCTGACCTGGGGCACTGCGGAAGGGGCAATATCCGTGCCAGTTGGGGATACGTAAAGCTGACGCTCGTGCTCAACTACTTCGGGCAGGGGGCGTGGCTGATAGCCCAGCACGGACAGCGGCTGGCAGGAAGAAAGCCTATTTTCGAGATCATGCCCGACTGGTTTCTCCTGCCGGGCATCCTGATAGCGACGGTTGCTGCCGTGATTGCCAGCCAGGCCATGATCACCGGGTCTTATACGCTCATTTCGGAAGCGATACGGTTAAACTTCTGGCCTAAAGTAAAGCTGCTCTACCCGAGCACGGAGAAAGGGCAACTGTATGTGCCGAGCATCAACTGGCTGTTGTATGCAGGGTGTGTGATAGTGGTATTGTATTTCAGGGAATCGTCGAGGATGGAGGCGGCCTATGGCCTGGCCATTACGATGACGATGCTCATGAATACCCTGCTGTTTTCGTATTACCTGTACGTCAGGCATGTTAATAAGTGGCTGATCGCGCTCTTTTTCTCAGTTTATATTTTCACCGAAGGAAGCTTCCTGGTGGCCAATCTCACCAAGTTTACCCATGGCGGCTGGTTTTCGCTGCTGCTGGCGCTGTCGCTGGCGGTGATCATGGTGATCTGGCTGAGGGCATATTATATAAAGCTGCGGCTGACAGAGTTTACCGACCTGAATCAGCATATCCCTAACCTGAAAGAGCTCAGCGAAGACATCAGCATCCCCAAGTACACGACCCACCTGATCTTTATGACCAACGCTTCGAGGCGTGATGAAATAGAAAACAAAGTCATCTTTTCAATTTTCCAGAAGAGGCCCAAACGGGCGGATATCTATTGGTTTGTACATGTCGATACCGTCGACGAACCCTATACCATGGAGTATAAGGTAGATATCATCGCGCCTAATGATGTCGTAAAAGTTACCTTCAGGCTGGGTTTCAGGGTAGAACAGAGAATTAACCTCTATTTCCGTAAAGTGGTGGAAGATATGGTAAAGAATAAGGAGGTGGACATCACCAGCCGCTACGAGTCGCTGAGCCGGCAGAACCTCACCGGCGATTTCCGTTTCGTAGTCCTGGAGAGGTTCCTTTCTTATGAAAACGACCTTCCTTGGCTTGAACAGATTGTGATGAAATCCTATTTCGCGATCAAATCCGTTACCACGCCGGAAGATAAATGGTTCGGCCTCGACAGTAGCTCGGTAAAGATAGAAAAAGTACCTTTGGTGATCCGTCCTGTGCGACAGATAGAATTAAAGAGAATTTCATAACACATAATTCTTTCACATGAACATACTCATTACCGGCGGCGCCGGCTTTGTAGGGTCTTCACTGGCCATTTCTCTTAAACAAACCTATCCTGCCTACCGGGTGCTGGCGCTCGACAACCTGAAACGCAGAGGCTCGGAGTTGAACCTGAAAAGACTGAAAGAGGCAGGAGTGGAGTTTCATCATGGCGATATCAGGAATAAGGAGGATTTCGATTCCCTGCCGGCGGTAGACGCCGTTATAGAGGCCTCTGCAGAGCCGTCTGTGCTGGCTGGCCTGGACGGCACGCCCGACTATCTCATTAATACCAACCTCGTAGGTACTATCAACTGTCTGAACTACAGTCTGAAGCATAAGGCCCACTTTATTTTCCTTTCTACCAGCAGGGTTTACCCGATCAGAACGATCGAAACCCTTAACTTCGAAGAAGAGGAAACCCGCTTCGTTTTAGCGGAACGGCAACCTGTGGCAGGGGTATCCGCCCGGGGTATTGCAGAAGACTTTCCCCTGGCGGGAGCGCGGTCGCTGTACGGTACGACAAAGTTGGCATCTGAGCTGATCATCCAGGAATACAACGAGTTTTATGGCCTTAAAACTGTTATAGACCGCTTTGGTGTTATTACAGGTCCGTGGCAGATGGGCAAGGTGGATCAAGGTGTGATGGTGCTCTGGATCGCGAAGCATTTCTTCCGGCAGGAGCTTGGCTATTTCGGATACGGAGGTACGGGGAAGCAGATCAGGGATATGCTTCACGTTGCAGACCTGTTCCGGCTTGTTGACTGGCAGCTTCATCATATAGACGAAGTCAACGGGGAGATCTTCAACGCAGGAGGCGGCTGGAACAGCAGCGCTTCGTTGCAGGAGCTGACAAAGATATGCCGGGAAGTAACAGGCAATACGATACCTATTAAATCGGTTCCCGAAACCAGAACGGCCGATATCCGTCTTTACGTAACCGACAATACAAAGGTCACTTTACGTACAGGCTGGGCGCCGCAGATAGGGATCAGGCAGATTGTAGAAGAGATAGCGGTATGGCTGAAAGAAAATGAGCAGGAGCTGGCTCCGATTTTAAAGTGATTTCTCTTGCCGTTCATTGTGTAGCTCATTCCGGATACGGGCATAGCCAGACCATATTATTTTTTTGCTAACTGTTTTATTTATAATTCAAAAGGAATAGTTTTAAGTTCTTATTATTCAAACAATTCGTGCAATAGATATGAAAGCAAAGAAATATTGGGTAGCGGTTATATTGCTCTCTGCCCTGTTATCGGTTGAATCGAAAGCGCAGCATTCGCTTGAAAAGCTCTGGGAAACGGAGGCAGTGCTCCAGGTGCCTGAATCTGTTTTATTTGACAAGGAAAACCAGGTATTGTATGTTTCCCTGATAGATGGAAAAGGCGGAGAAAAGGACGGAAAAGGAGGCGTAGCACTGGTGGGTACAGACGGTAAGATAAAAAATGCAGACTGGATCACAGGGCTCAATGCCCCTAAAGGGCTTGGGAAGTATAAAGGCAAGCTCTATATAGCCGACCTTGACGAGGTAGTGGTAGCCGATATCGCCACCGGGAAAGTAGAGAACAAGATAAGCGTTCCGGAGGCTAAGTTTTTGAATGATGTTACGGTAGACAAGTCCGGTAACGTATATGTTTCGGACTCCCAGACCAAAAATATATTCCTGATTAAGAATCATAATCCTTCGCTTTACTATGTCAGCGTTGAGCGTCCCAATGGTTTGCTTGCAGTTGGCAAAGATCTGCTTATCCTGGACAGCGGAAGCCTCTACAAGCTGGGGAGCGACAAAAAAGCCGTCAAGCTGGCGGAAGGAATGGAAAAGAGCACCGATGGTATCGAGGAAGTGAAGCGCGGAGAGTATATTGTGTCAGCCTGGATCGGCGTTGTATATTATGTAACGGATAAAGGTAAAGTGGAGAAGCTGCTGGATACTAAGGAGACCAGTACAAACTCTGCGGATATAGGCTATGACGCTCAGAAGAAGATTGTGTATGTGCCTACTTTTGCTAAAAACAGCGTAGCAGCATACCAGCTTAAATAACCGGGGTAGTCTTGTGCCTGCCTTTCTAACTCTAATCAATAGCACTTTAATCAATTTTTCGAGATGTCTGAAAACCTGAATACCCCCGCAAACAGTGACGATTCCCTTAAGGAGGAAGCCGCAAAAAAAGTAGAAGAAGCCGCCGAAGAGGTAGCAGCGGAAGCAGAGGAACTGGCGGCTAATGCCGAGGAGGCCATAGAAGAGAAGAAAGAAGAAATAAAGGATAAAGCCGAAGAATTGAAAGAAGCGGCAGAGGAGAAGGTCGAAGAACTGAAACCAGAAGCATCTGAAGCTGCCGTTCACGTTGAGCAGGCCGTAGAAGCTAAGAAAGAAGAAATAGAGGAGAAAGCTGCCGAATTAAAGGAAGCTGCCGGAGAGAAGCTTGAAGAATTAAAATCTGAGGCAGCTGAAGCACAGGAAAACATCGAAGAGGCAGCAGGCGGACTGAAGGAAGAGGCAAAGGAGTTGGCAGACCGGGCCGGGCTGGCTATCGAAGAAAAGAAGAATGATTTGGCAAACAAACTTCAGGATACCAGAGAGGCGCTGGGCGATAAGCTGGAGGATCTGAAAGGAGAAGCGGCCGAGAAATTCGGCGAGGCTAAGGCCAAAGCAAGTGAATTATCGGCGGCTGCCTCCGAAAAAATTGCCGGGCTCAGGGAAGATGCTTCAGAAAAGCTTGACGAAGCCCGGGCGAAAGCCGGCGAGCTGGCCGCAAAAGCTTCGGAAAAAATCGGGGACCTTAAAGAAGAAGCTGCAGAAAAACTGGAAGAAGCCAGGGAAAAAGCCGGTGAATTTAGAGCGAAAGCCGCCGAAGAGCTGGAAGAACTGAAAGAAGAGGCTGCGGAAAAGCTTGCAGCAGCCAAGGCTAAAGCCGGCGAGCTGTCGCGGGAGGCAGCCGAAGGCATCAGTAACCTGAAGGAAGGCGCCGCAGAAGCAGCCGGCGAAGTGAAGAAGAAAACAAAGAGTTTCTGGGCCAGATTGTTTGGCGGATAGTTTTTTAATGTGTCCCGATAGCAGCTATCGGGACACATTCTCACATCCTTACATGGTGCATAAGCCTTTCGATAATGTCGGTAACCTGCTGTACCGGCATTTTTTCTGTCAGGTAAGCATGCGGGCCGTTCGGATCGTCGAACCAGCCGTTGTTTCCCCCCTTTGATATATAACGGCCCCTTTTGAGCGAATAATAAGGATCGGCGCCCTTAATGGCGACCAGGACAGCCGTCTGATCCCAGCTGTTACGGCCGAGGCTGTCCGACTTCCAGTGCGGAAGCGCTTTTGCATAGGCGGCTTTTACGGGGGTATCTACCGACGGGTCGTTGATGAGCGGAAGGCCGGTTATTACCTTCTGACCTATTTCAAATCCGCTGAAAATAACCTCGGTAGGCCATTGGCTGAAAACCTTTTCAGCAGCAGTCGAATCGATGTAGACATTGAACTCCCTTCCCTCGGGGAATTTTCCAGCCATCGATACCAATCTCCTGACTTTTTGAGATACGAGGTCTTTCCCGCTAAGTGGACTTTCGGCGTCGGGTTCGGAATCCAGGAGGGCCGACAGGTTTGTTAAGAAACCCACTGTGACGATCGTAACGCTGGTATCAGGCTGTGCGGCCAGCACCCGGCGGTATACCGAAACTGCATCGGGGGCATCGGTGGTCGACCTGATGGTATGCGGGTATTTTTCCACCAGCAATTCCGGCCACTCCTGCGGCGCCTTCATATTGGGAGCATTCCCGCTTTTGGGAGCACCTGTAGGTAAGTCAGCCCGTCCGAAATATGTGTTGATGAGGTCTATTACCGGTACGGTCAGTTCATGTATGTTGCAGGAAATGACGGCAAGCGGTTCAACGTAACCGCTGTCTGCCAGCGCATGCATCACGGCCATTGCGCCCACATCGTCATAGTCCGGCCCGATATCCGTATCCATTATAAGCTTAACAGGAACAGCGTCAGGAGTTTTAGTTTGGCTGCAGCCGAGAATCAGCAGCCCGGACAATAAGCCGCAGGTAATCAGTAAGGGGATTCTCATAAAGGTATAAATAAAGTTTATAATGATTTTATAATAGACTGTCAGCTTGTAGAGATTTGCCGATCATTCTTCAGAACAAAATGCATTTAAGAAACGACTCCCCCCCTTCGACAAGCTCAGGGACCAGGCGGGGGGAGGTCACTCCCCAGCCAGAATAATCAACCCAAGCCCCGTCAGAAACGCAAGAAACATCAGCAGAATCAACCTGTTTACACGTTGTCCGCCGCCTTTGAATTCTTTCCAGATCAACACGCCCCAGAGCGCTGCCACAAGCGTAGCGCCCTGACCCAGGCCGTAAGAAATAGCCGGTCCGGCTTTACCTGCGGCAATGAGATTGAACAGATTGCCCAGCCCCCATATACATCCGCCCAGTATCCCGACCAGGTGGGTTTTGAACGGCCCGGCAAAATATTGACTGTACGATATAGGGCTGCCTTCAAGGGGTTTTCTCATGAGGTAGGTATTGAAAAGCAGGTTGCTGACCAGGATACCGGATGCAAAAACCACAAAGGCAGTATAGGGGGTCATTTTTCCCGCTGTCGGAGAAATAAAATTCTCAAGATCCATGCCCGCTGCTACGAAAGGGTAGAAGGTCGACATCAGCACACCGGCCAGCACCGAAACGCCAACCCATTTGCTCACCGAACGTTTTTCTCCTCCACGGCTGAGATGGCTGTAAGCGAGTGCGTTGAGTATAATTGCCAGGGCGACAAGCCCTACGCCCGCGAACAGTAAAACAGGATTCCCCTTATTAAGCAGGGTATAATTGATGATTACCCCGATCACAAGCGCAAGACCGATACCGATAGGAAATGCCACTGCCATGCCTGCCGAGGCGATAGCCGCCGTAAGAAGGATATTGGCGAGATTAAACACTACACCGCCGGTAAATGCGCTCCGGATATTAGCGGCTTCTGCCTGGCTGAGATCGTCCAGGAAGGGCCTCCCTGCTTCACCGGTGCTCCCCAGGGTAAGGGCGCCCACGAGCGATAAAAGGAAGATGCCCACTACATAGTCCCAGTAAAAAAGCTCGAACCGCCAGCTATCCTTTACAAGTTTCTGGGTGTTGGCCCATGATCCCCAGCACAGCATCGTGATGATACAAAAGAAAATGGCGAGGGAATAGCTTTCGACTACAAACATATTGTAAGAGGTTATAGATTTAGAAATACGGGTCTCACCGGCCTTTTGCAAGCAGAACGCCGTCGAGCTCTTTACGTGTTGGCAGAGAGCTCTGAGCCCCCATGCGCGTGGTGCTGATAGCTGCGGCCTTGCAGGCGAATTCAACCGTAGAACGGATATCCCTGCCTTCCGAAAGCGCAACTGCTACGGCGCCGTTAAAGCAGTCGCCTGCGGCTGTGGTGTCGACGGCCGTGACAGGTATGGCCGGGATAATGGCGGATATATCACCGGAGCTGAGGTAGGCACCTTTTGAACCGAGGGTTATGATCACATGATCGCAACCCGCGTCGCGTAGTTTATGTGCCGCTTTTTCAGCCGAAGTGAGGTCTCTCACCCTTATACCGGTGAGCAGTTCGGCCTCGCTCTCGTTAGGAGTGATCAGGTAAAGCCTGGACAACGTTTCCTTGCTGAGTTCCTGCGCAGGTGCGGGATTCAGGATTACCCGCACACCTTTCAGGGCGCTCTCATGTATCACGTGGGTAACGACATCTACGGGGATTTCGAGCTGGATCAGCACCAGATCGTCGGGTCTCAGGTGTGCTAATGCCCGGTCGACATCTGCCTTTGTCAATGCTGCGTTGGCGCCCGGGGCCACCGAAATCGAATTCTCCCCCTTTCCGTCAACATTGATCAGCGCTACACCCGAAGGAAGCCTCGGGTCGGTGGCAACGTAATCTGTCAGTATATTCTCTCTTTTAAACTGCTGCACCGCCTGTTTCCCGAAAAGATCGTTGCCTGTCTTCCCGACAAAATATACAGTTCCTCCAAGACGGGCGGCGGCTACGGCCTGGTTGGCGCCCTTACCGCCTGGATTCATCAGGAATTCTCCCCCGATAACGGTTTCCCCGGGAGCCGGCAGCTTTTCTGATTTTACCACCATATCGGTATTGGAGCTCCCGACTACATAGATAAGCTTGTCGTTCGACATTTTAACTCAGACAGTTGATGTACTTCAAAAGTATGTCAATTAAAGGGAATAATATCACCAAAAAATATTAATATGGATATTTCTAATATTTATTTATATGTCATTTTATTCTATTTTTAGCGCTATATATCTGATAAAATAATATATTCCGGCTATTTCTATGCTTTCTCTCAGAGAACTGTCCGACCTGGTTAAATCGCTTAATAAAACCGAAAGGCGTTACTGCCGTATCAAGCTGGAGGAAAGAGGGGCGGGCACCGCCTATTCAGAACTCTACCGGCAACTGGAAGAAGCACCTGCCTTCGATGAGGAGCTCAACAGGCAGTTAAAAGAGCGGTTTAACAATAGCCGGCTGGAAATAACCAGAAAACACCTCTCCAAATTGCTCCTGCGTATATTAAACAGGTATCATCTGCAGACCGACAGGGAGACCGTGCTGTGGGAGCGTTATACGAATGCAAAATTGTTGTTGCAGAAAGGTTTCACACGGGCCGCATTGCGTCACATAGCACTCGGAAAGGCATCTGCTCAGCAGGCAGGATACCCGTATTTCTTTTCGATGTTCTGTCGTATTGAGCTGGATCACGGCATACAGCAAAAGTTTGCCGATTGGGAAGAAGAGCGGGTAGTAGCGGTGCAGGAGAGCGTCAGGGAGGGTATGAGAGAGGAAGAGGCTGCCAGGGAGCATGCCGCTCTCTATGAAATACTCTTATGCAGGTACTGGAAAAACGGTGTAGTCAGGAATTCCCGTCAGACAGCCCAGCTGAACGATATTGTTCTTGAGGAGCACCAGGCCGTGCAGAACCAGAGAAAAGATACCTTCCGGTCCGGGCAACTACATCTTCATTTTCAGTCGGTCTATTTTATGATGACGGGCGACCCGGACGGAAGTCTGAAGACATTTTATGCCCTTGACGATTTTTTCCAGGTCCACCTGCATAAATGGGTGGCCGACCCGCAGAGTTATATCAGGTTTCTCCAGGATGTGCTGGAAACGCTCAGGCGCTTTGGCTATTTTGATGAAATGCCTCATTTCATCGATCGTCTGAACCAGTTGGATATTACTTCCGGGTTTCTGAAAATCAAAATCTCCCTTTTACTGGCAGAGCTGCATTTACATGTAGACCTGGCCCGGAAAAGCCGGCCTGATGATATTTTAATCCCGGTTTTTCAAACTGCTGTACTGGATCAGGCGCCGCCTCAGGATCTCGTTCAATGGTGGTTTACTACTGCGCGGGCTTACCTGTTTAAGAAAAATCACCAGGAATCACTCGCACTTATCAACCGGTTGCTCCGGATATCTGCTTCTGAGCTGGGTGCCATGAACTACTCCAAGATCCGGATCCTGAACCTGATGGTGCACTATGCCATGCAGAACAGGGATTACCTCTTCTACGAAATCCGGTCTTTCGAACGAAAAATGAAAAGCAGCGGAACCTGGCACTATACCGAAAAGCTGGTCGTCGACTACCTGAAGCACTGGCTTGCCTGCCGGCCTTTCGGTAAAGGAGTAAGCATCGAAAATCTCAATGATCCATACGAGCAGGTAATGGTTTCAGAGCTGGGGCTGAAGAAGTGGCTGAAGCTGGAGTAGCATATGAGGTGATACTCAACTCAGATAAGGAAAACCGGCTTATCTGCGAAATATTGGATAACATTATAGTGGTACATTTACTGAGAGGTCATTACTAAACATTAACTTTACTTCCGGTTAATTATTTTCTTCCCTAGACAGCCTCTTTTATGCATACTGCAATGGGGTCGGCTCCCTTGGCAGAGCGGCTAAGGCCCAGGACTTTAGACGACTATATAGGTCAGGAGCATCTGCTGGGCCCTAACGGCCCTTTGCGCAGGGCGATTGAAAACAGCATCATCCCTTCCATGATATTGTGGGGACCACCGGGTACCGGAAAAACCACACTGGCCCTTATGATCTCGGAAGTAGTGAAACGCCCTTTTTACAGTCTCAGCGCTATCAATTCGGGCGTGAAGGAGCTGAGGGAAGTACTTTCGAGGCCCAGCGGTCTTTTTGCACCGATTTTGTTTATAGACGAAATCCACCGCTATAACAAAAGTCAGCAGGATGCCCTACTAGGCGCTGTTGAGAAAGGGCAGGTGACGCTGATCGGTGCTACAACCGAAAATCCTTCCTTTGAAGTCAATTCTGCGCTTCTGTCGAGATGCCAGGTGTATGTGCTGGAAGGATTCGGAAAGGAGGAGCTGACGGCGATCCTGCATCGCGCGCTGAAGAAAGATGAATGGTTGAAGAAGAAAAATATCACCATACAGTCATACGATGCCCTGTTCAGGGTTTCGGGGGGCGACGGCCGGAAGCTGCTGAACCTGTTCGAGCTCGTTGTGCTCAACCAGGGGGAGCAGGAAGAGATCGTCGTGACCGATGACCTGGTTATGCAGGTAGCCCAGAAGCAGATCGCGCGCTACGACAAATCGGGAGAGCAGCATTATGATATCATCTCGGCTTTTATCAAGTCGCTCAGGGGAAGCGATCCCAACGGTGCGCTGTACTGGATGGCGCGCATGATCAATGCCGGCGAAGACCCCGAGTTTATCGCGCGTCGGATGCTCATTCTGGCATCTGAAGATATCGGGAATGCCAATCCTACTGCCATCATCATGGCAAACGAATGTATGCAGGCAGTGAAGGCGATCGGTTACCCGGAATGCCGGATCGTGCTTTCGCAGGTAGCGATTTACCTGGCTACTTCGCCCAAAAGCAACGCATCGTACGAGGCTATCGGGAATGCAATGGCTCTTGCTGAAAAAACTGCTCATTTACCGGTGCCGTTGCATCTGCGCAATGCGCCTACCAAACTGATGAAGCAGATAGGCTATGGAAAGGGCTATAAATATGCCCATAGCTATGAAGGGAATTTTGTGCAGGAAAGCTTCCTGCCGGAGGAGCTGAAAGGTACCCGTCTGTATGAACCTGGTAAAAATGCCCGTGAAGAGGAGATCAGGAAAAGAATGAAGCACCTGTGGCAGGATTGGTATGAGTATTAACAATGAATAGCATGTCGGAGAAACCGGAAGACCTGGAGCTGGAAGAGTTGACCAAACTTTTTGACAAAACACTCAATAAGCATAGCTTTGAACGCCTCAGATCTATATTTTACAGTTTTCCGCTCACTATAGAAGAAATACGCAGCCGGCAGCAGGATCTCTTGATCCTGGCATCGAAAAGGGAACAGCTTCAGTCCTATAGCTATTCGGCCATCGATTTCAATGAAGTGTACCAGTTCCTGAATTATAAGGTTGAAACGCTGGAAACCAGGTTAAAGCGGATAGTTTTCCGGAATACAACACAGGATGTAGCTTTTTTGGAAGGGAAAGTAGTACAGGCTGTTTTGTTTTTGAACAGGATAAGCAGTTTTCTCCTGAAGATCGATGATGAGGCTTTTTCACCTTTTCTTAAGGAGAAAATAGTTTATTTGCGGGATTTTCCCGGCTCATTGGGCATGGTAAATTTCCTGGAAAAATGGTTGGCAAAGAAACTGGCGCCGTCAGATATTCGCCGTGTTAACAACCTGCTGGCAGGGAAAAGAGAAGAAAAGGAGACCACCCGCTTTTATGAAAACCTTACCTGGGTAGAAAGCTATGTATCTATTGCGCGCTCTATGCCCAACCTTGGCTTCAATTTTCCGGAGCTGGCCGAAAATGAGCTCCGGTTGTCCGACTGCTACTTTCCCCTGTTAGCAGACCCGGTAAAGAACGATTTTGTTAAAAGAAACAACGTTATTCTTTTAACCGGGGCCAATATGTCGGGTAAGTCTACTTTCCTGAAGTCGGTTTCGGCCTGTGTTTACCTCGGAAATCTGGGGTTACCTGTTCCGGCTTCCGAAGCGGTTGTTCCTGTTGTAGATGATTTCCTTGTATCTGTCAACCATAAAGACAATCTGAAAAAGGGGTACAGCCACTTTATGACTGAGCTGATGGATCTTAAACAGATCATTACGGGAGCCAGGTCCGGGCTTCGTTGTTTTGCCGTATTCGACGAAATATTCAGCGGCACCACCCACTCCGATGCGATAGAAATACTATCGGAAACGGTACGCGGTCTCAGCGCCTTCAGAAAATCCCTTTTTATTATTTCCACGCATTTAAGCAAGGCAGAATTGAAGATAGCCGGAGAGCAGGCCGACACATATCACCTGGAATGTAAACTGACAGACGGGAAGCCTGTTTACAGCTACAAGGTTAGGGAAGGATGGTCTGATATTAAGGTAGGGTGTATTTTGTATGAATCGGTGGGGATCAGGGCTTTGCTGGAATAGCGGCAGCCCGTGGCTCAGGCCGCGGGCTGCCGTGTGAATACGATTTACGATTCTTCCCAATACTCCCCAATCTTCCTCCTTAGAAACGCCACACTTCTCTCCAACTGATCCATACCATCAACACCGTCCTCTATGCTGATCCAGTTGTCGAAGCCTACACGTTTCAACTCGGTAAAGATAGCGTCATAGTCATTAAGCCCTTTGCCGATTTCCCCGTGACTCAGGCGTTTGGCGTATCCCTGTGCCCCACCTTCCTCTTTACGAAGATCTTCGATGGTTCCCTCCTTCAGGTAGCGGTCGCTCGCGTGCATGGTGACCACCCGGTGAGATACTCTTTTAAGCAGCTCAAGCGGGTCTTCCCCGGCCAGGTAGGTATTGCTCGGGTCATAGTTCACACCGAAATTAGGATGGTGGATTTTATCTACGAGCCTTGAGAATATATCCATTTTCTGGGCAAATTCGGGATATTCCCAGAAATCGTCTTTGTAGTGGTTTTCGATAATCAGGGTAACGCCTTTCGACTGCGCATAAGGCAGGCATTCTTCAATACATTCTGCCGCCAGGTCGATACCCTGCTCAATCGAAAGCTCCGGCCTTTTCTGCCCGGAAAGCACCCTGCAGTAAGAGCCTCCCAGGGCATGGGTCATGTCTATCCAGAACTTTTCCTTTTCAATCTCGTTTTTCCTGAATTCGCGGTCCGGGTGTGTAAAGTCCGGGGAACAGCACATCATGGGGATGGATTTCCCGTGACTTTCAACCTGCTGGCGGAATCCTGCCCAGTTGCGGTCGTCGGCCATTTCCAGGAATCCTGCGTACCATTCCAGGCCGTCAATATCCAGTTTAACGGCTAATTCTATCCATTCTGATAGTTTCATCGAACCATCTTTGCACAGCGCGTGCATGAATGCCTTTGGAAAGGCGGCTAATTTCGGCATTTGTGATATGGCGCCCTTTCAGGGCTTTAAATGTTAATAGTTATTTTAGGAAGACGCTCAGGTCCTTGGGTGGGTTGCGCCCGATAAGCGGGTGCTGTTCCAGTTCTACAACCTGGGCGCTGACCGGTCCGCTTTCGTCGGAAAGCCAGTAGACGGCAGCGGCTGCAATTTCTTCGGGGCGGAGTATGCGTCCGGCAGGCGCCACTATATCGGGAAGTTTGGTTTCCCAGTCGTCCGAAAAACCTTCCTCTCTTTTAAGGCGGATTTCATTCTCCGTAAGCACCCATCCCGGGTTGATTTGGTTGACCCTGACGTGATTTTCCCTGTTCAGCGTATCGCCGAGGTTGCGCGTCAGCGTCTGAAGAGCGCCCTTTGACATGCTATAGGCCAGCAGGTTAGGCTCGCCGCAGTGGGCGTTGACAGACCCGATGTTGAGAACGCACCCACGGGTTTCGGTTAAATAGGGGAGTGCGGCCTTGATCATGGCAAAAGGCGCCAGGGTATTGATCTCCAGGATGCGCCTCAGAAACGGCAGGTCGGTGGTATAAATATCGGATCCTTTGACCAGCGCGGCGTTATTAACCACGGCGTCCAGCTTACCGAAGCGGCCGACAGCAGCAGCCACCAGTCGTTCTGCCGCTCCTTCTGCGGTCAGATCTTCTATATGAAGCACGGCGTTCGCATCACCGAGCTCGGCGACCAGCGCTAAGCCCGGAGCTTCATCCAGGCCGTGAATGACGACCTTAGCTCCCTCCGCGACAGCCCGCCTGGCGATTGCTTTGCCGATACCGGTGCAGCTGCCTGTGATGATGATGGCTTTACTCTCTAATCTCATGAGTTATACGGGGCGGAGAACGCTCTTTACGACTTCACCGTGATGCATCTTTTCAAATGCCTCCCGCCATTCGGTAACAGGCCACACGCCGCCGATGATAGGCTTTACATTCAGCTTACCGCTTGCAAGAAGCGCAATTACCCGCTCCCATATAGGCCAGTTATGGCTGAAGCTACCCTGGAGCGTAATATTCTTATGAACGAGAGGATCCAGGTTGAAGCCCAGAGGCTGCGGGCCCCAGCCGACTTTCGAAATATGGCCATTCGGGCGGACCCATTGTAAGGCAAGTTTCAAAGTGACGCTGGCTCCGGCTGCGTCGATGATGCAGTCTGCACCCAACCCGTCGCGCTCGAAGGCCCATTCGCTTGCATCGCCCACTATTCCCTTTACACCGTATTGTTCGGCGATAGCAAGCCTTCCCTTGTCGGCTTCCAGTCCGACAATAGCTACGTCGCCTCCGCAAAGCGCTGCCATAGCAGCACACAGAATACCGATAGTACCCGGCCCGAGTACAATCACCCGGTCGCCCGGCTTGATACGTGCGTTGTTCACTACAGCGCTGTAGGCTACGCAACAGGGCTCGGTAAGGCAGGCCTGCTCAAACGGAAGCCCGTCCGGCACCTTGTGGAGGATCCTCGACGGAACACGTACAAATCTTGTCATCGCACCGTTAACACCGTAGCCGAATCCTTTGCGTGTCGGATCGAGGTTATACAATCCCTGGCGGGTCATCGGGTTGTTATGATCGATGATGGCCGCCGTTTCACTGACCACCCGGTCGCCTTCTTTCCAGCCTTTGACGTTTTTCCCGACAGAATGGATAATTCCGCCGAATTCATGTCCCAGGACTACCGGGTAATTGACTGGCCAGCTATGGTCTGCAGTCCATTGGTGAAGGTCGCTGCCGCACACTCCTACATTGGCAACTTCCAGTAATATATCGTCATCTCCGAAATCGGGACGTTCTATTTCCCGTAGCTCTACAGAGCCTTTTTCAGGAGCATAGTTTACAACTGCTGCTGATTTCATGATTATTAATTTTTTTTTTTAATGGATAATAGTAGATCCGCAAGGCCTTGCGGATCTACAACGCGAATCTACGACCTACCGCCAACGGCTACATCACCGTAAGCATGTATCTTTTCGCAGATAAGTCTCAGTGAGGCTTCGAGGTCCCCGTCTGCTGTTTTGAATGCATCGGCATCTATGGTCAGAGGAGCGCCGAGTACTACCAGCGGGGCGCCGAATTCGGGGCAGCGGATGGCCTGCTCGAGCGTAAGCCCCCCTACGGCCTGCACCGGTACATTGACTGCTCCCACTACTTCCTTCAACTGGTCGAGCGGGCTGGGCATACGCAGACCTCTGGCCGCGATCCCCCTGCGTTCGTCGTACCCTATATGATGAATAATGTAATCACAGCCAAGATCTTCGAGCCATTTGGCCCCTGCAACCATATCCTCGCATCCGAGGTTGTCGCCCATGACCTTCACACCATAATCTTTTCCGGCCTGTACTACGCAATGGATAGTTTCTTCGTGAGCCCGGGCCATTACTACAACATGGGTAGCGCCTGCCTTCGCCATCATTTCGGCTTCGAGGTAGCCGCCGTCCATCGTTTTCAGGTCGGCAACGATGGGCACTCCCGGAAATGCTTCGCGCAGCTTACGCACGCCGTGAAGGCCTTCGGCCAGGATCAGCGGAGTTCCGGCTTCAAGCCAGTCTACTCCGGCCCGCATGGCAAGGGCAGCGGTTTCCAGCGCTTCGTCGATATTGGTCAGGTCAAGGGAAATCTGGACAATTGGTTTCATTGATAATTAAAGAAAGAATAAAAAAGTAATTGAAATAAAAAGTTCTTAAGAGTGATTCGGAAATGCTATTAAAGTTTTATAAAAATTTTTCTTCTATACATCCATAGGCAAGGTAAAAAACAAATTCCTACAAAAATAACAGCAAAAATCATACTGGAAAGCTCCGGAGTAAATCCAATGCGCGTCAGCCAGTCGGTACCGTGAATGTTGAGGGACTTTCCTCCGAAACTGGTCAGGTAGAAAAGCAATGCAAAAATGTCTGCAAGCACATAGGCTGTGATCGCATTTGATCCGAAAATAATGCCGGCCTTTGCATAGCGCGAATAACCCTTGATGTCTACCAGGAAATATACCGCGCCCAGGACGAGAAAAGCAAACCCGGATGTGACCAGCACAAACGAGCTTGTCCACAGGTTTTCGTTGACCGGAAACGTCAGACCCCAGAAGTAACCGCCTGTTGAGGAGCCGATCCCTGCGATCATCAGCCATGCCGCTTTTTCGTATTCATGCAGCCCGCTTCTTAAGAGCCTCCCCGCCAGCATACCGGTAATACAGGTTACAAAAGAAGGGAATGTGCTGAGTATTCCTTCCGGATCCCAGGTGCCCTGCCACATCTTACCCGGCAGGTAAAGGCTGTCTATCCAGGCTGCAAGGTTGACACCTGGCTCAAGCATTACCTTGCCGTGTCCCGGTGTAGGGATAAGTGTCATAGCCAGCCAGTAGGAGATGAGGAGTACTATGCCTGTCCATAGTTGCTGTTTCCAGTTGGTATAAAGGAAGAGGAACGCGCAAACCAGGTAAACGATCGAGATCCTGTGTAAAGTACCCGTCCACCGTATATCCCCGAAATTGAAATCCGGCAACAGGTTAAGGAACATGCCGACGGCAAAAATCTTCAGCGCACGGGATATTATTTTCTTGTGAAAGGAAGCTTTTAAAGCTCCTCCTTCGAGCCTGGGAGCAAATGCAAGTACGATCGAGGTGCCGACGATAAACAGGAAAAAAGGAGCTACTATATCGGTGAAGGTGAGCCCGTTCCAGGCAGAATGCCTCAGAGTGGGGAAAACATACGCCTCATTTCCCGGGAAATTGACCATCAGCATAGCTGCTATGGTATATCCGCGCATACTGTCGACAGATATCAGCCTTTTTAAGGAACTCATATGTTGATTGACTCCTGGCGTATATTTAAGGTTTTTTAATCATTGTTTTCCCACCGAAAATAACATGGATAAATCAACATGTCCGGAATGGTATTTTTTATACGCCCGGGAGTATTAATAGGGCTATTAACCAACAGCTATATATTTATGGAATATAAATTTAAGATCAAGTTTCTGGGAATTCTGGTGCTGCTGGCTTTTGCGTGTACAAGGGGTGGAGAAGAAAAAGCAAACACCACTACACCCATACATATATCCTGGAAACTGATCAGCAATTTTGCCGGTCCCAACAGTACCTTCGAGGCGAGGTTCCGGATCCGGAATGAGAGTGACAAAGAGCTCAACGATCAGAACTGGGCGCTTTTTTTTAATATGCAGCCGCGGTCGATACTGCCCGTTAAAACTTCCCAGCCGGCTGTTCTGAAGCATATTAATGGAGATTGGTATAAAATGTCGCCCGAAAACGGGTTTAAGCTTTCGCCCGGCGACTCTATCGATATCAACTACTGGGGGATCGAAGGGATTATCAAGGAAGTAGATGCTCCGCTCGGGTTATATTTTGTGTTTTATGACGATAAAGGGGAGGAAAAGGAGATTGCCCAGGTAACCGATTATGTGATCGAGGAATTTACTGCCAGAGAGCAGCTACTGAGAGGCGAAACCGATGAGCTGGAACCCTTTTCGCCTGCCCTGGTCTACCGGCAGAATGAAGGAATGCATGAAGTTCCGGCCGGACAGATCGGTAAGATCATCCCGACTCCGGTCAGTTTCAAACCGGGAAAGGAGGGATTTACGTTAAAAAACGGCTTTTCAGTTTCTTATGCTGCCGGACTGGAGAGTGAAGCCCGGTATCTTGGCGAGAGGTTCAGTTCTGTAGCTGGGCTTTCTTCGGAAGTGAAAGAAGGGGCCGCTATGGCCGATATTTCGCTCAGCATTGATCCGGCGGGCGCAGGTAGCAGCGCTGCGGAAGCATATAGCCTTACCATCGATGGCCAGGGAATAAGAATTGCCGGCTCAGATGCCGCCGGCGTTTTTTATGGGATCCAGAGCCTGGTAGCGCTTCTCCCTCTTGAAAACTGGCAGTCAAAAGCCACTTCGGCCGTCTTTGAAGGGATTTCGGTTCAGGATGCGCCTCGGTTCGGTTTCAGGAGCATGCACCTTGATGTCAGCCGTAACTTCCAGAATAAGGAAACTGTTCTTCGCGTCCTCGATGTACTGGCTTTTTATAAGATCAATCATTTGCTCCTGTATGTCACCGAAGACGAAGGTTGGCGTGTGGAAATAGAGGGACTTCCGGAACTCACCGAGGTGGGGGGACAGCGGGGACATACCTCCGGGATGGAAGCAAATGCACTTCACCCGGCCTACGGCTCAGGACCTTTTCCTAACGAAAAAGGTAAGCATGGCAGCGGTTATTACACCCGGAAAGAATTTATAGAAATCCTCAAATACGCTAAAGAAAGGCATATTACCGTCATTCCCGAGCTGAATTTCCCCGGTCATGCACGGGCGGCTATAAAGGCAATGGAGGTACGCTACGAGCGGTTGATGAAAGAGGGGAAAAAAGAGGAGGCTGAAGAGTACCGGCTTGTGGATCCGGACGATGAATCGGAATACCTGTCGGCCCAGTTTTATAAGGATAATGTGGTAAGTGTAGCCAGGGAGTCTGTTTACAGGTTTTACGAGAAAGTAGTAGACACCTACATAGATATGTACAAGGAAGCAGGGCTGACGCTCCGGAAATTCAATACCGGCGGCGACGAGGTTGCGGAAGGAGCATGGACGAAATCCCCGCTTGCCCGGAATCTCATGGCTTCCGATCCTTCGATAAAAGATCCGAAAAATCTTCATATCTATTTTTTCCGGAAGCTGCTTCCTCTTCTTCAGAAAAGAGGGCTTGAAGTACACGGCTGGGAGGAAGTAGCCCTGGAAAAAAACAGCGAAGGGGTGTATGTCCCCAACCCTGAGTTTGTCGGACAGGGTGTCGTTCCCTACATCTGGAATAACCTCTACGACCTGGACCTGGGCAACCGGCTGGCCAATGCAGGGTATCCGGTGGTACTTTGTAACGTTACCAATTTCTATCTGGATCTTGCCTACAATAATAACCCGAAAGAACCCGGGGCCTATTGGGGAGGATTTGTCGATACCAGGGCCAACTGGGAATTTGCACCGTTTGACTATTTTAAAACTACGTTTATCACCGCTATGGGTGCTCCTCTGGACTTTAAAGGAGCTGAAAGGCTGAAGCCGGAAGCGCGCAAGAATATCATCGGGATAGAAAGCCAGCTCTGGTGCGAAACTGTAAAAGGAAGGGAAATGCTCGAATACTATGTTCTGCCGAAACTTATCGGTTTTGCTGAAAGCGCCTGGGCGCCCGAACGGTCGTGGGAGAGTATAGAAGATGCTGCCCGGAGAAAACAGCGGGTCAACGAAGAGTGGAATATTTTTGCCAACCGCCTCGCCAGGGTCGAGCTGCCCAGATTACACTACCTGAACGGCGGGTATAACTACAGGGTGCCCGCGCCGGGAGTTGTCGTGGAAGGTAATCTCCTGAAGGCAAATACAGAACTGCCGGGATTAAAGATTTATTATACGACCGATGGAACAGAACCGACAACATCGTCACAATTGTATAGCGGGCCTGTTGAAGTAAATTCCCGTGTCCGGGTCAGGGCATTTGACAGCAGTGGCAGGGGAAGCAGCATTGTAGCTGCCGGGAATTGACAGAAAACAAGACAGATTTATTTTATAACGCGCATTTGATTATTGAAAGCAGGATCGAGCCGGTCCTGTCCCGGTTTGAGAATAGATTACAAGATGAATATAGTAGTAGATTTAGGAGCGACTAATATACGTGCAGGGCTGGAAAGCCAGGGAGTAATCTCTGACGAGACTTCCATCATTCTGAAGAATAAACACAGCCTGGACGACACACTATCCCAGATTTTAGATTTTCTGGCTCCTTATACAAAATATGACGTCGGGAATATCGGTATCGGTGTGCCTTCAGTAGTAGATACTGCCAACGGAATTGTCTACAATGCCGTCAATATTCCCTCCTGGAAAGAAGTGTACCTGAAAGATGTCCTGGAGTCTGCCTTCGGGATACCCGTTTTCGTCAATAATGATGTGAATTGTTTCGTATTGGGAGAGCACAGGTTCGGGCTTGCGAAGAATTACCAGTCGGTGGTAGGTATTTGTATAGGTACGGGCATCGGTACGGGTATTATCATCAATAACCAGCTTTATGCGGGCGTCAACTGCGGTGCGGGAGAAATCGGGCATCTGCCTTACCTGGACAATGATATAGAATATTACGTCGCGGGCTGCTTTTTTGAAAAGGAATATGGTATCAGCGCCATCGAGGCTTCTTCCAAAATGGATACCGACAGAGCATCAGGGCAACGGATGTGGGACGAATACGCTGTTCATATTGCACATGCCCTGATGACAGTCGTATATACCTATGACCCGGAAGCGATCGTCCTGGGCGGCTCACTTGCCAAGGCCTTCCCTTATTTCGAAAAACAGATGCGGGCCGTTATGGAGAGCCGGTTTGCATATCCCGGTTCACTCAAGCGCCTCAGGATCTTCCAGTCAGTCGACGATACTATTTCCCTCCTGGGCGCTTCCCTGCTGTCCTGCCAGTATTCCGGGGCGCTGATAGATCATAAGTAGAAACAACAGGTTTCAGGCTTAAAGTATGAAAATCACATCATTATGCGTATACCTCCCATAGTACTTCTTATTTTTTTCATTTTTTTTGTTATCTCCTTTCTGACCAATGTCCTGGGGCCGTTGATCCCCGACATTATCCAGAGCTTTGATCTGAGCCTCGGATTGGCAGGTTTTCTGCCCTTTTCTCTTTTCGTCGCCTACGCAGTTGCTTCTATCCCTGCAGGAATCCTGCTGGAAAAATACGGCGAAAAGAAAATGATGGTACTGGCATTCCTGCTGGCATTTGCGGGTGCAATTTCTTTTGGTCTTAACCCGGTATTCAGTACTGCTCTTTTCTCGCTTTTCCTCATCGGTATAGGAATGGCGATACTACAGGTGGTGATCAACCCGCTTCTGCGGACTGCGGGAGGAGACGTCAACTTTGCTTTTTTTTCGGTAATGGGCCAGTTGTTTTTCGGCGCAGCGTCGTTTATCAGCCCTATGCTCTACAGCTACCTGGTTACGAATGTGCATTCCGGCCAAAGCACCGGTGGTATTGTTTCGCTGCTTGAATCCCTCGTCACCGCCGATCTCAAATGGGTTTCCATCTATTGGGTTTTCGCGGTTATTGCCCTGGCTATGGTAGTCGTTGTGGGACTTGTCAATTTCCCGAGAATCGAGCTGAAGGAAGACGAAAGGATCGATACGGGCAAGGCTTTCGAAGAGCTCCTGAAAGATAAGTTTGTATGGATGTATTTTCTCGGTATTTTCTGTTATGTAGGTACCGAGCAGGGAGTAGCCAACTGGATTTCGCAGTTTTTGCAGGAATATCACGGGATGAGCGCCGCTACGACGGGTGCATCGGTAGTGTCGTGGTTCTGGGGGCTGCTTACGATCGGGTGCGTGCTCGGTCTTTTATTGCTTAAGATCTGGGACAGCCGCCGGGTGCTGATCATTTTTACTTCAGGCGCCATACTTTCGCTGCTTGCGGGACTTTTCGGCCCAGCGGAGGTGGCTATCCTGGCTTTTCCTCTCGTAGGTTTTTTTGCATCTGTCATGTGGTCGGTGATCGTTTCGCTGGCCCTCAACTCAGTGGCGCATCACCACGGTACCTTTGCAGGTATTTTGTGCACGGCTATAGTAGGGGGAGCGGTGATGCCGCTGATCGTAGGCACGCTCGGTGACTGGATAGGTCTGCGTAACGGTATGCTCTTCCTGCTTGTCACGCTGGGATACATCCTGAGCATAGGGTTCTGGGCCCGGCCGCTGGTGAACAATGCAACGTTTAAGAAATCGTAAGAAGTTTTATAGCAAAAAAAGGAGGGCGATCCGATGTTCGGACCGCCCTCCTTTTTGTAAAAATATCTACTTCTGTTCTTTCGCTTTTTTCAGCGCCTGGGTGGTGATGTAGTACTTTGCCAGCATATTGGGTACTTCCCATTCCGGGAGCTTCCCGTCTTTGAGAAAGCTCATATATTTCTGTGCCACCTGGGCAAAGTGAGCCTCATGGCCCGTATCATATTTCTGTGGGATCACAACTTCCCAGCCTTTGGCGATTTTCTTCAGCTCTATTCCTTCATACTTTTCCTGAGCGGCCTTGAATGCCTCTGACAGTTGTGCTTCGTATTCGGGGTTATTGCCGACCGGCTCGATATAAAGCACAGGCTTAAAGTTCTGCTCCTTACCCTGGCGTATTACCAGGTTGGCTTTACTGCCTTTCATGATGGAATAGTGCGTATCCCCGGTTCCTTCAGGCGCCTGGTAATTCCAGATTACGACTGCTTTGGCGTGAATATCATTCAGTGTGTAGTTGATCTCTCCGTTGGCATACACGTTCAGCACGCCATCGACTACATCCTTAGTAAGGTAATCGGGGAAAGACTCCGCTTTTGTAGAGGCTGTGAACTGCTCGAGCGTCAGTTTCGTAGGGTACCTTTTCATCTCGCCGAGCACTACATCCTTTTCATAATCTATGACTGTTTCGGGAAATGCCGCCCACTGGATCATATCCACAAGGTGCGTCGTAACGTCTACTATTCCTTCGCCCTGCTGCTCCACGTCATAAAACCACTGCGGGCGCACAAGCGGCTGGCCTGAAACGTGTTTAAAGAAGTGGTGGACGCTTTCTTTCACTACGGCAGGATCTTTGGGAGTTCCCTTCTGGAGCTCTCCGAAAATGGCTTCCGACTGGGCCAGGTCGCGCTGCAATGCATTGGTTATTTCGTAACGCTCGGTCATGATGTCGTACAGAAGAACATTTTTCTCTTTGGCAGACGCAAATGCCTGTTTCAGCAGCTCAAAACCTTCGGTATTGATGGCCATGGGCTTGTCGGCCAACACGTTCAGGCCGGCATCGACCGATTGTTTGATAAAATCGGTTTTCTCCCGGTTATTCCCGGCAAGAATGACAAGGTTACCCGCCTTTTCGGTCAGGGCTTTCTGAAAAAAGTCATCTCCCTTGTACACCTGCTCGTTCCAGTTGGTAGGATTCTCATCACGGGAATTATACCGCTCGATAGCGCTCAGGTAAGAGTTCACGTCAGGGCCGTCTGAGGCATAAACATGTACTACGGAATCAACATCCTCATAAGTGGATTTCTGCACAAGGGCAGCGTGAAAGTGACCGGGTTCAATAACGACCAGCTTGATAGGTTTTTCAGACGTCTCTTCGTTTTTTGTGGGGCTACAGGCATAAAGCATGACCATTCCTATGGCCGATACGGCCACTATTGATTTGTTAATCATGATTGAGAATAATGTGAATTGCTGTTGGTTGTGTAAAAATAATGGGTTTTAAACGGCATTGTTTTACTTATATGACAAATAATTGGCTGCGATTCCCCTACATACCTCAGGCCCCGATTTTAAATCTTAAAAAAGATACGCTTCTTATACAGGAAGTACATAAGCCACCAGATAAGCCCCAAGGCTCCCAGCGCGCTGAATACGTCATGCCATTTGGGATCGGTAAAGCTATAAAGTCCGCCGAAAAGCATTTTGGCTGTTTTTTCAAAATCGATAAACCGGTACAGCAGGTAGATAGCTATCGAGTTGAGACCTATGACCTCGAAAAAGAAGGTCCAGCGACGCCACTTCAATATTTCGATCACGTAGTAGAACACGGCCAGGAATATAAAAGCCATACCGGCTGTCAGCAGGATGAAAGAGCTCGACCAGAGGTGTTTGTTGATCGGGAAATGCATTCCCCAAACCAACCCGATGATAATGGAAACTACCCCGCATCCGATCAGCCAGATCACCTTCGCAGTTCCGTCCGACGTCGTTTCGCGTAGTTTTGAGCCTGCAAAAGTCCCCAGAACAGTGAGGCACATGGCTGGAAACTGGGTCAGAAGCGCATTTTCATCGTAAGTTTTCTGAAGCAGCCGGCCCGGCATGAAAGTGCGGTCGAACCAGCCGACCAGGTTACCTTCGAAGGAGAGATCGCCGGCACCGTAGCCCGGCACGGGGATCAGGAAAAGAGCCGCATAATACAGCAGCAGGATACTAACCACGCCTGTAAAGCGCTGGCGGGGTGTCAGGTAAAGATAGAAAAGCGCACCGAGAAAAGTGGCGATACCTATACGGGAAAGGACGGTCCCGAACCTTATATTGGAAGGGTGAAAAACATCTGTCGGGATATTTTTATCGATAATTCCCAATAAGAAAAGGATGATCATCCGCTTGAAAACTTTCTTAACGAGCGTTTCACGGCTCATATTCTTCTGCAGGCCTGATTCAAGGGAGAATACCAGCGATACGCCTGCTATAAAGAGGAAAAGCGGGAATATGAAATCATAAAAGGTAAAGCCATGCCAGGCAGGGTGGGTGAGCTGGTCTGCTACGGTATCGATCCAGGCAAGCCCGGTTTTACCTTTTAACCTTACTATGAAAGTGCCGCCTCCTGCAATGAGCAGCATGTCGAAGCCACGCAGGGTATCGATGGATAATAATCTTTTGGGAGGTGAAGTTTCGGACATAGGAATTGCTTGAATAGGTTTTAAAGGGAAAGGCGCTCCGGGTACCTATCTAATACTCAGGGAGTAATTTATATACTCAGGTACTTCGTCAATACCGGAAATGTCATGAAAATCCTTTCATCATTTCGTCGGAAGTAACCGTGTACTGTCCGAACATCTCCAGCTGCAGGATCGCACCATTTGTCTGGGCCAGGGTAGCCTGGCTCTCAAAAGATTCCATCCCGGTGGTACAATCCCTGACCAGCAGTGCCTGGTACCCTCTTTTGCTCATTTCTATAGTGCCGTAGTCCCGGCTCAGGATACATGCGTTTGTATTGAATCCCGCAAAAAAGAGGAAAAGAATTCCCTTTTTCTTAAGGTACAGGTGAAGCTCATCGCCTGTGGCAATGACCACTTCACCTGGAAGCGGTTCTGCTTTGGGATGGATCCTGAGAGGCGGAAGGCTCTGCCTCTCGGCTTCCCTGGGCTCAACCGGGCGCCGGTATTGGCTGTAGCTCCCCGAGAGATGACGGAACTCTCTCGGAGGCCATTCGTTGGAATTGTTTCCCTGCTTCGGCCCGGTATCCAGGTTAATCCAGTTGGGATGCACCCGTGCAGCTTCGGGAGCAGGAGCATGAATGACTTCCAGCTTTTTTGAACGGCATGCCTTTATAAGCGGAACCAGGTTCTCATCTATGATCTTCTCAGCCCGTTCTTCCGGTTCTTTAATATAATGCCGCTGCCAGACATCCACCAGTACCAGCGCGCATTGCGATACCGGTATTTTCCAGTCCAGTGTGGCGTAACCGGTGTTAGTTTCCGTCCACTCCTGTCCCTCGTTTACATGCCAGCGATAATAACGCGGCCTCACATGCAGAAATGTTTCATCATCGGCTACTGTTCTGTTGTGTCCGGACTCCGGATTCAGATCTGTCCTGCCGGCAAAAGCCAGGCTTCCCGCAGCGCCTGTTATCAAAAAATCTCTTCTGGTCATAGAATTAATTATCTCGTTGCCTCATCGTCTCATTATTTAATAATCATATTAAAAACCGGCTCAATCCTGAATTCATCTCCTATCCCTACATTAGAAAGCCATAATACCTGGTTTCGGGTTAGCGGCAGGGCGGGGGGAGCGGTCATTTCGATCTTACCGTTGTTTAGTTGTACGACCTTTCCAACGGGTTCAAATTTATCGTTTAAAAGGCTTGTTCCGTTATATTGTTTCTGGAAACTCAGGCTTGTTTCGGTTTGTAAAGACCCGTTTTCATATTTATCCAGTCTTAGTTTTCCTACCAGCAGATCGTCTTTGACACTGATAACCAACCGGTCGTTTTTCAATTCGGCCGTCCGGATAGGGTGAACCGTAGCCTTGTAGCTGTTTTGGAAATGGGCTACCCGGTCTTCAGCGCCTGCGGGCAGACCCTTGTATCCTTTTTCCAGCTTCACTATTATAATGCCGTTTTCAGGGTCTGTATGTTCCACCGTGCCTTGAAGCCCGGCTGCTTTGAATGCTTTCTTTCCTACTGAGAGGAAGCTGCCGCCGGCAAAAAATACCCTGAGCGGCTTGCCGGCTTTGTCAAAAGTAACTACAGAGGTAACAGCATCCGTGGCTATTTTAAAAAGCTTTAGTTGCTTCAGGGAAGAAGTGGTGTCGTAAATAATCACATCTGTTTCAGGCCCCCGGTTTACCACCACACAATGTCCGGGGCCTTCTGTCAGTTTTTGGGCTGATGCATTTTCTATCTTCGCGTCGCCAGCTCTGAACGGCTCCATCACGCTGATAAAGGTACTTGTCAGGGGCGTGTTGGTGTTAGCCGTTCTTCTTGCAATCAGGTATTTGAGAAGGTAGCTCCTGGCGCGGGGTTTGTCGTAGGCGTCGGCAATGAAAAGGTCGCTCAACTCAGGCGTGAGGGTATGAAGGCGTAGCCTGGAAGAGGCATCGTCTGTATGATGGTACTCGATAAGCCCGCTCCCCGATTTTCTTTTCTGAACATTGAACAAGTGCTGGAAGCCTGAACCGCCATACCGGCTATACCCGGTTTTTGTCCCCTCATTCCGGAGTTTCCCGTCGTCGTACAGGGTTTCCAGCGCAACAGATTCTCCCGCAAGGGTGCCCTGCGCAGGGGCTGTCCATTGATCATCAACCGTGATGACCGTCCCGGGAGGGCCATGCAAAGAATAGTCATGCTGTTTTCCTCCCGATACGTGGAAAAAATCGACCACATAGCTCTGGTCTTTGTCCACATCGACCATCACCAGGTTCCTGCGGTACCGGGATGCTTCACTGTAGGCAGGAGAGGATGCATCTATCGCGCGTGCAAAGCTTCCGGAATAGAACCCGTGGAGTTTACCCGGCAGATTCCGGTTTTGTTTTTTCTGGTCTACCACAACGGTATTGTGCGATATGGTGTTCTGCGACCAGGTATAGACCGGGGCCACATAAGCATTCATGGCATCGGGATACCCCAGGTCGGGCATCATTTTCCGGCCATTGGCAAAAAGCTCCACATTGAGGAAATCCCAGTGATAATGGGAGTAGTGCATACCGTAGGTAAAAGCCAGGGCTGTTTTATCACTCGCATTGTTGAGGATACCCAACCCGTAACCGGCGAAAAGCCGCGACTGCTGGGGCTCCACGGCCCTTTCTTCGGCTAATGGCGGTACGGCCGGAAGCGCATCTGAAAACAGGGAGCCGAATGTGCTGAAGCTATCGTCGCCCGACTTGTTTATCCAATAGAGGTATCTCTTGTCTTTGTATTGATTGTAACCTGTCTGGTAGGTATCAGGATAACGGGCGGTCAATCCGCCGATAGCCGATCCTCCGTCGCCCCAGTCGGGTGTGTACCTGCCCAGTGTAACCAGGTCGAGCGGGGCATCCAGGAGCCGCTTCATCCGGGGATTGTCAAACAGGTTTTTATTACCTTTTTTAAGCACATCGGCAATATCTACTATTTCTTTGAGCCAATGCGCATTATAACCGGGCGACTCAAGCGGCATCCCGTCGCGGAATACCTGGTTGTAAAGTGCATATTGCATTCCGTTATGAGCCATCGACTTTGAGGGCTGTTCGGTCATCTTTTCGATCGCTTCGTCTTTTCCCGCATGCTGACGGACCAGTTGCAGGTGAAGCATGGCATTCTGGTGCATGCCGAAATTGCCTGCAATCCTGCCGTCGGCGATACCGTCCAATCCGTCTTCCAGCACATTGGCTTCTATAAAAGCTCTTATCTCTTTGCCGGTTTTGCCGCTGTATCGCTGTAGGGATGCGGCTTTGTCGATATAGTTCCAGACATGATCATAGGCTTCGGCAACGTTCCTGATCAACTGGGTTTCCCATATCTTATTGAGAATTTTTCCTGAATAACGGCCTCCTTTCATTTTTTCCATCAGGCCGTACCTCGACTGGTTTTCGTGGTCCATCGACGGGTAAACCTGTGCCAGGCGGTAGAGCATGAAGCCGGCTCTTTCTGCGTATCGCGTATCTCCGGTAAGCAGGTAGGCGCGAGAAAGCGCAAGCAGGCCCGGGATCGTGTGGTTCATCCACGTCCATTGATTGGCATGGGCCACAAACCAGTACCGGTCGCCTTCGGGCGATACCCAGCCCCAGCCGTTGTCGGCATACCGGCCCTCTACTTTGTCTTCAAGCCCGTTGTGGTAATGTTCGGCGTAGTCGTTGGCAGGATAGATCTCCCCGCCGATCGGGCATTTTACTTTGAAAGGACGTTTCGGGTCTATGATCCAGGGATAAAACCCTCCAACCTTAAAGACCGAATCCCCGTGTACAGGGCATCCTTTTGCACAGAGGTCGAATCCCCTGGGGACCCGGGCGTCGGGCATTGCCTCCAGGATTTCTTTCTCAGTGAACCCCAGCCAGTAGTCGGCCTGTTTGACGATATCCTGCATGATTTTCTTTGCGGAAGGATATTTCTCAACGTTGCTTTTTGCCAGCACGACATCGCTGTCCGAATACAGGCTGCGGGAGTCTTTGAGCGGGAAGGCAGGCGTTCTTTCAGGCGCCTGTTTAAAGGGAGGAATAATCAGGCCGTCGGGCGCCTGCTGGGCATGTCCGGGCACGTAAATGCTGAGTAGAAGTACCCAAAAGCAGAACACTATATTTTTTAAACGATAGATCATGAAGAAGGGTATCAGGAGTTTAAATGAGCTTTTTTTCCGTAACGCCGTAAATATTATCGAATGTCCGGGTCCGGTCCTCGCCTCTCACCGCGCCGGAAGGCTGGTGGTGATGAAAGAACCAGTTCTGGAATACTTCACAGGTGTCGACAGGCTCGCCTCTTACCACAACCGCCCGTTGCCCTGGTACCTTAAATGTGTTATTATAAATCTCTATCCGGTTACCGGCAATATTGGTACCGTCTTTCCGGTCCCTGCCGCCGTGCATATCGAAGCAGTGGCTGGAAGCAATACCCATTTCTATATTATGCCGTGCTATGTAGGTGCTTTCCGCCGAGCCCGTCCCGGCTATTGAATGCCGGTTGCTGTCAAACAGGTTGAACTCGATAAGTGAAGATGACTTATCGTGCGATATTCCGTATCCGAGGCCGTGATACTGGCAATGGTGAATGAAGTTATGATGGATCTTATGACCGGTACCTCTTCTCAGGCTGATCCCACTATGGCCAAACGCATATATTTCGCAGTTGTCTACCTCAAGATCATCATACTCGCAGCGGATCCCGTTTGAAGTCGGGAATTTGTAGTAATACGAGCTACCCAGCTTTTCCGCACCGAAGGCGCGGCCATGATGCCGCATATAGCGTTTCGGGTTGGGTCCCTTCAGCCTGATGCCGGTGACCCTTACGCCGGGACCCATAGATTTGATCATCAACGGCGTTTTCAGCGCATCGCTTGTCAGGAGCGGTCCGGCAGAGCCGTTGTGTCCTCGGTTGCCGGCCAGCGTTACTCCTCCGGGGACTTCTAAGGAAAAATCGTGGATATAGATATCGGCGGTAAGGTCTATTTCCGTTTCCCCTTTAATAAACACAGTTTGCCCGGACCTGGCTTTGGAAAGGGCGTCGACCAGGGTTTCAAAGCTGTCGACTTCGTAGTCGCCACCGGTTTGGATCTTCGTATAGTCCTTTCCACCTCCGATCGGACCCAGGTGTCCGGGCTTTGCACCGTAGACTTTTCCGTTCTGCTCTACCCAAGAGATCTCTTCCCCTTTGAGCTGCGGGGTATTCAATACACTATTGCCAAAGGTTCCTGTAGCTCCCAGGGTGAGGGCCGACTTTTTCAGGAAATCACGTCTTTCTAGTTTTTGTTTCATCTATACACAAATTTTATGGTATATGTGCCGTGTCTCCCCGTTGCTATTTATACTTCAGCAGCCGTGCCGTAAACGGAAGCGTTTCCTCCCGCCTGTTCTCATAGATCTCTTTTCCGGCTTTGGCTACTTCGGGAACCACTTCAGCCAGCGTAAACCACTGGTAAATTGCATTGAAATAAGCCTGGTAGTCTCCTGATCCATCGACCAGCCGGGTGATCTTTTTCCTGTCGGGTGTGATCACGTTATTCAGAAAAGTATTGGCAAACCGTTTTATATCGGTTTTGTCAAATCCTATCCCCGCTTTATAAGCTGCCATTACCATATGGATATCATGTCCGCCGTGGGAAATATCCTCCACGCGGGCCTTACCTTCATAGAATTTAACATTGTAAGAAATATCGTCTTCCGGTTTCCAGCCTGTAGTGGTCATAGGCTCATACCAGTAATTCCACGTATAAAGATCTTTGGCGCTGTCGTAAATCAGGCGGTTTTTGAAGAGGTTCACCATTTTCTCTGACCGCTCAAGGTATTCGGGCCTGCCTGTGAGACGATGTAGTGCCAGCTGAACGCAAACATGATTGGCCAGGTAGTTAAACGGCTGACCGACATTGTCGGCGGGGAGAGATTCTCCTTTTTCGCACATCAGGTAGTATCCTTCGCCCGGGTTGGGGCCTTCCCTCCAAAGCCTGCGTGAAGCATCTTCATAAGATTCTTCTGCTGCCCTGATAAAGGATTCTGCGTAGGGAAGCAATTTTTTCAGCCGGGGATTGCCCTTCACAGTTTCTGAAAAACGCAGCATCGGGTAATAAATCACACCCAGGTAGCCCGTGAAAGCCAGCGGAACGGGAGAAAGAGCGACCAATTGCGCCGGCAGGGGCTCTTTTGCATCTGGCTTTATATACTCAATGCGGACCAGGTTCGATTTTTTGTCATAGTGCTCGCCCGCACGCGTAGAATAAGGCGCCATCGGGTCGTCTACAACCTGTTTTACAAATCTTTCGTCGGTATCCGACAAGCTCAGGTCGGCGAAGGTTTCGTACCTTTTGAAATGCTCATTCCGGACCTGCAGCGTAAACCTGGTTTCGCTTACCGGGATTACCTGAACGGTAGTAGAATTGTTGTATGCCGACGGAGTAGACCGTATCCTGATCACCACATTGCCATTGTTATCTTTTAATTCTCCTTCGGCTACCACATATTTACTCCCCATACTCCACGCAGGCCGGCTGTGACCGGAGCCGTCGGATACCCCACGGCGGTCGTCGCGGTGCTCCAGGAGCCGCGATCCCCTGGAGGCTACCTCTTTGAGGTACCAGGTATCGCCGGTAGCTTCGTAGAGATCCATAAAGGCATGCAGCAGATAAGACTCTCCCCAGGCCAGCGTACTGGCATCCGGCATACGCAACCACGGATCGGTTGCCGGCAGGGCATCTATCAACCGCGAAGCCCTGGCAAGGCTTACTTTTTTGGTTTCATTACCGGCCCTGCTTTGTCCGGCCGATGACATGGAAGCCAGGACAAGAAGAATCAGCCCAAATATCTCTGCTCCGATCTTAGAAGAGAGTTTTTTTATGTACTCTTTCATATCACTATTTACAGTAGAAAAATGTTACACAGAGGGCCACGGAGGTTATGCAGAGAGCCACAGAGATATCACGCGCAAGCCCTCTGTGGCCCTCTTTTTTTCTCCGTGGTTCTCTGTGTCCTTCCTCCTTTCATACCTCACTTCACTCTGAAACTCCACAAATGCGATTCACAGACAAAGTAAACGGCTCCATCCAGGTAGGCCCCGCCGGCCCGGATAGGCTGAGGCGCTTCACCGAGCAGGCTGATTGCAGCGGTTTTGGGGTTTAGTTCGGCAATACCCTTCTGAAGGACGATGTAAATCCGGCCTTTATCTCCCTTCACAAAAATCCGCGGACCTTGTTCCAGTACCGTTTTCCCGAGCCCAAGCTCCTTCTCTATATCGGTATGCCTGATCACTTTCCTCGCTTTCGGGTCGAAGACAAAGAAATCTTTCCTGTCGGCAAAGCCGGCAATGTTCCCGTCGGGCAGAAGCACCAGGTCGTTATACCCCTGGACGCCCGGAAAAACGGCTTCCTGCCAGACAATTTTCTTGCTTTTTTCATCCAGGATATAGAGAAATGCTTCTTTTGCCTTTTTTTCTCCGCCTGTACCGGGGGTAGTGGTGGTACCGCCGACAAGAAACCCATTTCCCCGCGCCGCCAGGCTCATGGTAGACTGATCGGGTATAAGCTCCTTATCGGAAAGAACAGTCATAGTGTTAGTGGGTTTGTCCCAGAAAACCATTCCGCCGCCTGTCAGCCCGTAGGCAGGTCCGCCCGCATAAATAACCGTTCTCTTATCCGGGTGGATCAGGATCCTGAAAGGCCGGTAAACATCCGGCTTTGCTTCACCCAGGTAGGTGGGATTATGTTCTCCCTTTCTTTCCTTCGATGTGGCAGTATAGGGTTTTAACGGATCCCATCGCAGCAGGAAGCCACCGGGATAACCGCCTACGTAAAGATGCTTCCCGTCGCTTTCCACCGTATTGAACTGGCCGTATGCCTCAAGGTTTGTCCATTGCCCGTTTTTGGGGTTGAAGCTGAACTGGCGCATAGGGAATGCCGTGCCGCCGCAAATGGTCTTGTCAGGGCCTAAGGCTACTCCCATGACGATCGCACCTTCGCTTTGGTGGGTAAACTTCACTTCGCGCGTACTCCCCGACGGATCGGAGATTTTCATTGTATTGGTAGTCAGATCGAGGTCCTCGATTCGCCTGCCGCTTTTAAAAGGCCGGTGAAACAGGCTCTGGCTGTCGGCAATGTATTGTACCGGTTCAAATGAATGCGAGCCTGCCGGAGCCTGCATGCCCTCGTATAGTGCGATCCACCCGCTTTCATCCGATTCCAGGCATTTTCCGTACACTTTTCCGTCTTTGTTCCTGTAAAGAGATGCCGACCCCTGCTTGCGGTCTTTTTCAGCAAACACGAGCCTTGTCTCCCGGGTAGCAGGGTTAAAGCAAACTATCTGGCTCGACGTATACCCGATGGAAAAGTAGACCCACCCCTTGTTGTCCGCCGCTATCGAGCGCTGGTATTGCGGCCAGTTTTCTTTATGGACAAACCCGTAGTCGGTAAATACGCGGGTGGAGGGGTCGAAAGAGACCAGCCCGCTCCCGGGATAGGTAGCCGCCCAGATAAGCCCGTTATCGTCTTCCGTCATCGACATGGCGGCGCCACTGGTTTTATGATGAAAGGTAAATTTCCTTTCCGCCGGGTCGAATTCGACAAAATATCCTTTAAAGAGGGTGTAAAATTTGTTTTTACCGGAAAGAATAGAGGCGTAAGGGGCGTCACCGGGTGAAAACGGCATATCAAACTGCTCGCTCTTCCCGGTTTCCGCATCGATCATGAGCAGGGCATACCCGCCACGGTGGTCGAAAAGCCACACAAGCGCAACGTCTCTGCCCTCGCCGTCGGTGGCGGCTACTATGCCGCGGTGCTGCCCGATAGGAGAGGCTACGCCATGATCGGTAAAACTACCAGCGGTCTTATGCTGCCTCGGCACCCCGAAAAGCAATCCGGGGGCCAACCCGAGCGATGCCGTTATGGCGGCATTCTTCAACAGGAAATCACGACGTGACAGGCTATCTTCGTTTGTGTTCATACATTCAGGGGTGGGTAACAAAATCTATCGGCTGAATGAGCCTTCTGATAGAATACTCGTTTTTATATAATGCGGGCCAGGGAATTCGAAAAAAGGAAATGCCGTTCTTCTGAGAAGGCCGTTTTCAGCCAGGTCAAAAACAGGCGGCTCTTCGGTGACGATCAGGCTCTTTCCTTTTTGCTGTGTAACGGAACTCACGTGAAAGGAGGATGTTCTCCCGTTTCCATGCCCGACAATCAGGATTTCGCCAGGCGATAACACCGCATTTCCCTCCACCTCCAGCAGGTTGCCGTTTACATTCAGGAGTTTCCCGGAAAATGTCTTCCCGCTGATCTTTCTTTTACCAAAAGTAAATCCAGTGCCTTCAACCATCTTCATCTGAACCGTCTTATCGGCACTGAACCGTGCAAAAGCTACCCGCGCGTCGAAAGCTACGGTTTCTCCGGCCACTTTGAACGATGTTTTTCCAGGTCCATCCTGGTAAATGATATAGTCAGTCGTACCGTCGTTGTGTACAATTTTTAAGCCGGCTGAATTGGCATTGTTGTGTATAAGTTGCACCGACGCAATCGGAGGATTGCCGTCAAATGGGACATGAACAGCTGAAAATCGTGAAGTCTTTCCCTCCCTCGATATGATGACCGACGGCCTCATATAGTCGTCGAGCCTGCTCTGGTCTTCTGCGGTATTTCTTATGCTCCACGATTCCGCTTTGCTTACTGTGCTGTATCTGTCGGACATTATCCAGGTGCGAAGTCCTTTACCTGGTTCGTCTTTGTAGCGGAACGTGGCCACCAGGGGCTCGTTCGTTCCGGTTCCCTCTATGTTCCGGAACTGTCCGTAAGCCCAGTAGGGTGCCCACAAGTATTGATAGTTGGTCATGCCCTTCGCTTCCTGGAAAACGAACCCTTTTGGAGTAAGGGATTTGTCCTTTTGCCAATTCAAAGCACTGCCGTTTGAACTTTCTATGGTAAGCAGCTGCGCGCTGTCGGCGGCGCCATGCAGTATCCAGTCTTTTCTTTCGCCGCCTTCGACATGAAAGATATCTGCTACATAATGAGATCCTCCCGGGCCCTGCACCGCGATCAGTGCGCGTTTGTATGTCGAAACGCTTTCCTCACTATAATTTTCGGCAGCCTCGGCTTCTATCACCTGGAATCCCGGATTGGTCGCATTGAAAAGCAGCAGGTTTCCGGAACCGGCGTAGGAAGTTCTGCTCCGGCTTTCCTGGCTTTTACCGTTTACCACTACCAGGTTGTGGGCTGCGGTGCTGGTAGCCCATAACCGGGCGTTCGTATGCGTATAGCCCAGATCAGAAACGAGCTCTTTTCCTTTTCCGAACAGGAGGAGGTTGAGGCTTGCGAAATGGTCATGCCCGAAACGGCCGTTAAAGCTGAGATGGGCCTGGAGTTGATCGCTTCCTTCGCCCATACCCAGTACACCATACCCGACCCCCGTCTTCAAATGCGCAGTCGACCGGGTGATGGGAGGATGATAGGTATCTTTAGACCAGGTATCGTTCAGCGGGGCATAATGACCGTTAGGGAGCCTGAAAGCATGGTCGGATTCAAGGGCTTTCAGCAGGTCGGGGTGCTCTTTTTTCATCAGCTCGTCTTTCTGTGCGGCGTCCAGCGACGGATACAGTTTTGCGAATACCTGTGCCAGACCGGATATAGTCTGCCGGTGATAGGATACGGTAGCTTCTTTCCAGAAGCCGTCGTGTGAGAATTGTTCTTTCAACATGCGCGAAATGCCCCGTTTAACCGTTTCGGCCAGTTCGGGCAGCCCGAGCACGTTAGATGCCACAGCCTGTGCCCGCCAGGTAGTGGGATTCATATTGGTAGGTGTAAGGTTTTTTTCATAGGGTTCGACAAACCGGGCCATCGGGAGAAAGAGGTCCTGCTCTATCAGAGTGCGGTCGTCGCGGGTGAGAAGGGGAGTATGCTGAAGAAGGTCGTATGCAAGGAGCAGCCTTTCAGACAGGTCCATATAGCCCCACCACGACCATTTGGCAAGCCGCCAGGCATCATGTTTGCGCTTTACCACTTCGTCGGGATAGGTCTCGGCGGTATAAAACATTTTCTCTCTACCCGGATGGTCAAATTTGATAATATAGTCGGGGTATAGCGCCGCAAAGCGTTTTAATATAAGTACAGCCCGCTTTCCGGCAGCTTCGTACCTGGAAGGGTCGATGCGGTAGAGCGCTGCCAGATCCTGTGCAATTTGCTCAAGGAGAATCCGCTGCTCGTACCATCTCCTGGACTCAAACCAGTACTTTTTGCCGTCGGGCGCCTGGTGATAATGAAAGCGCTGGGTTTTTCCCGACGGGGTTTTTACGTCTATATAGCCGTTTTCGGGATATTGGTCGTTGGGGAACAGGGTACCGGTGTACCTGCATTTTACTTTCGACCCGAGTGAAGGGTCCCATACCATATTGTTTTCCTGGGCGCCGGTATCGCTTTCCGGGCTGCCGCAGAACCTGAAGCCCCCCTGTACAGGCGCCATGTCCGCGAGTTCCTGCTCCGTCATCGAAAGGAACGGTCCGCATGTTTTGAGCAATTGCGCTTCCGATACGTCCCCCACACCATAGACTGCATTTTGCGGGAAGGCGATGGTGCTGATTAAGTAAATAAGGGAAAAGGTAGTCAGGCGAAGCATAACAGAAAGGTGTTTTTACCACGGAGGCACGAAGGAAAAAAACAGTGTCCTTCGTGCCTCCATGGATTTTTTTGGTTCTTACCTTTTTTACGGGGCAATGGTCAGGTTCAGTCTCCTGATAACCGATTTCTGATCGTCTTTAGAAGCGTTGGTCCCTACAAATACAACCTCGTAAGTCCCCGGATTAGCAAAAGTATAAGCATACTCATTCAGCTTCGCATTCCTGATCCCCCTGATGCCTACCGGACGATCCGGACCCAAATCAACCTTGTCGGTACGGATCGGGGCGCTTACCGCCCAGGTTTCACGTAGCGGATCATTATACGGGTTGTTCGGATTGTAGGGGACGTATTCCGGACGTACGGCAGTAGGATCGTACTCGATGCTTCTGGGATCGTAGATCGGGTTTTCCGGATCGTAGATCGGGTTTTCCGGATCATACTTCGCGCTGTTCGGATCTTCGTAAGTATTTCCCAGCAGTGACAGGCGCGTGGTAGTGATCGTGGACCTCGAAGGCGTGTTGACCTTGTCCTCGTCTACAATGGTAAACGCTGCGAACGCCTGGTTTATGAAAGGCAGCGTAGCATTATTGTAGGTCTCAATGCTACTTACGTTGAAGGCCTCCACCATCCAGGTCCTGGCCGCTCCGTTTTCAAGCTGCGGACGGGTGACGTATTTGTACGCTACGTAGACAGGGCCGCCGGATTCAGTAAAGCGCGAGATATCCAGTGAGCCGGCAGAGACAAATGTCGCGTTTGCCGCCAGCGTCAGACTGTCTGTAACGTCTACCCAGGTGGCAGCCTTGACACTTGCCAGGCTGGAATAGTCGCCGTTGAAATCGTTGGATATCAATACGGACAGCTGGTTGGCCTGTGTGCCGCCGGTGACACCGGTGTTAAACGACAGCCTGGCGCCTTTGTATCCCAGTTCGACAACCCTCCCGTCTTTGAAGTTATATTCCTTGCGCGGCTCTCCCGAATAGAAGGCGATAATATCGGCATAGCCGCTAATGGAAAAGTTCACGGGCTGGCCCGCTTTGAGGCTGCCTGACTCTACTGTTACGTCGAAGTCGGGGGCTGCATCTATCTTAAGATCTTTCTCGCAGGCAGATAGTGCGATCAGCGCAGCCGGTATAAGAAATTTTGTCAGTTTCATCATCAGTTCTTTTACAGGTTAAATTACCACCCCGGGTTTTGCTCCATTAAAAGGTTAGTAGACATTTCGACTGTCGGGATAGGCATAAACAGGTCTCTCTCGCTGATATTGCCGAACCAGTTCGCATAAAAAGTACCTGGTGCATCTTGCTGAGCGGTGTTGGCCAGGTCCCTGATTGTCTGAACATAATTACCCCACCTGAGCAGGTCTGTTTTTCTCAGGCATTCGCTGTTCAGCTCACGCATTCTTTCATCTACGAGGGCCTGATGAAAGGCTTCTTTCGATGCAGTTTTAGCCGCACTTAGCTTAGCGTCTTCAGGCGTATAGATCGTGGCTTCTGCAGTAGCGCCGCTGCCTTCTCCACCCTGTATGGTAATGGTAGGAGGGGTAGAGTATTTGCCGTGCAGGTAGAAATCAACACCCGTAGGATCTCTTTTCAGGGTGATAGACGTAACCTTCCCGGTAGCATCGACCGCAGCTGTTGCTTCGGCATGCTGCCCACCCTCGCCATTCGAAATGACTACATCAGGAAGCGTAGTACTGGAATAGCCGCTGCCGCCGTTGGTAACAGTAATCGACTTCACACCTTTGGCCCAGCCTCTCCATCTTACGCTGTTGACAATATCAATCACTTCCTGCGTAGGTCCGTTAAGAGCGTTTTCGGCTTCAGCATACATAAGCAGTACATCGGTAAACCTGAGAATAGGAACGTTTTGGGGAGTCGTTCTCGTATCCATTTTAGGAGTATATTTTTCGTACTCTCTCCTCCATTTCCCCGGCCTTATAGCATATTTGGCCAGTTCGGTGGTAGGGAGGGCTCTCATGTCCTTCGAGCCGTTTACCTGGGTATTTGTATAGGCAAAGTGCCCCGCCGTATTCCAGAATTTCCTCGAATCGCCCGGTTCGAATATATTGTAGAATTTGGCAGTTATACTTATATAGGAATCGGCGCGTCCGGTTGCCGACCCGGTAGGCGAAGCCGGCCCGTTGATCCATCCCTGGTTAGCCGCTTCGGTATGATTATTGAGACCATTCCCGTAATACTCAACTTCGAAAATACTCTCCTTGATATCATAGGCATCCCCGGCCAGGTTCATGAAAATCTGCGGATAGCTCGGGTTCATGGCATGATTGGCCACCGGGTCGTCTATAACCATCTTCGCCCATTTTTTGGCTTCGGCATACCTGCTTTGGTCGCGAAGCGGATGCCCGGCCATTGCCAGGTTCACTCTGGCCAGCACACCTCTCACCGCCGATTTGCTCACAGCACCTCCGAAACCGAGCTCGGTAATATTGGGTACGAGCGGTTCCGCCGCCTGCATATCCGCGATGATCTGATCATATATTTCTTTGACCGAATTGCGGGCCTGGCTGACCTCGTTTACCGAAGCAGTCGGCTCAGTCTTGAGCGGTACTCCGCCATAATACTGAACCAGTAGAAAATAGAAGTAACCCCTAAGGAAAAGTACTTCCCCACGGATCTTGTCACGCAGTTTGATGTCAAGATCAGGATTCCTGTCCAGGTTGGCCAGCACGACGTTGGAACGGTTTACCCCCTGCCACAGAGCTCCCCAAAAGTTGGTAGCATACGGGTCGGCCGGAGAATAGAAAAAATTCCACGGTCCCGTGGTAAGAGTGGCGCGGTTCATATAACCCTCATCACCCTCCCAGGCAAGCAGGTACAGGCCGATGTTACCATAAATGTTGCCGCTTCCTAATATATCGTAGACTCCGGCACGCGCAAATTCCAGGTGCTGAGTGGTCTGATAGTAGTTGGTAGGACTCAGGAAGTCGGTAGGGGTAGTCTCGAGAAAGTCGTTGCACGAGCTCGCCCCCAGGATCAATGTCGATAAAATAAAATATTTCGCTTTCATGAATTTCAGATTTTAGGTTAGAAGCCCGCCCTTATGCCAAAAGTGATTGTTCTTACCTGGGGATATGCGGAGAAATCAAAGCCGGGAGCCAATACCGCATTCAAAACAGATACTTCAGGATCCAGCCCGCTGTAGTTGCTCCAGGTCAGAAGGTTCTGGGCGGCTATTGTCAGGGTCAGGTCTTTCAGATAAGCTTTGCTGATCCAGTCCTTGGGCAGGGAATAATCGAGCGAAACGGTTTTCAACCTCAGATAGGAACCGTCCTCGACTTGCTTGGAAGAATAAAACCCGATCGGGCCTTGTCCCCTGGTCCTGTAGTTTTCATTGGTCGGGTTCTCAGGAGTCCAGCGGTTTACATAACTGGCAAACTGGTTGACCAATGCACGTCCGTTGCTGTTTCCTTCCAGGGCAAGCCGGTTGGCATTGTAGATATGGTTACCGTAAGACCACTGGAAGAATACGTTCAGGCTCAATCCCTTATAACGAAGGTTGTTGTTGAACCCTCCGGTATGGATGGGCTGTCCGCGACCAATAACCGTGAGGTCGTTGTCGTCGACGATCCCGTCGCCGTTAAGGTCTCTGTATTTGATATCGCCCGGTTGTATGGTATTACGTACTGCCCCGTTGGTAGCCACGTCGTCTTTCAGGATATATATCCCCGGCGAAGGATTATGAAAATGCTCATACTGGTAGTTCCCATCCCATATAAACCCGATCATCTGTCCTGCGGGCTGCCCGATCTCCGAAACATAAAGCGGTTTGTTAAACTGCGATTCGTAACGCCCGTTGGTCAGAATAGCCTGCTGGCCGTAAGTGAGCTCCTCCACTCTGTTCCGGTTGAAGGATATGTTAAAATTACTGCTCCAGCTGAAGTTGCGTTTTTCAAAATTGACCGTATTGAGTGTCAGCTCGAGACCCCTGTTCCTGAGTTTTCCGATATTTTTAGTAGCGCTCGAAAACCCTGTGGAAGTAGGAAGCTGGGCGCTCAGCAGCAGATCGGTGGTGAACTTGTTATAGATGTCGGCCTCAAGCGTAATACGGTTGTCGAAAGCTCCGAGCTCAATACCCAGGTCGGACGTATTCACTTTCTCCCAGCGAAGTCCCAGGTTCCCGACATTCGATACGTTTACCATCTGTATAGGTGTCGAATTGTTAAACGAATAGCCGCTCAGTGTTTGCGATAAACTCGGGAAGCGGACGAAATCGCCTACGCGGTTGTTCCCGGTACTTCCGTAGCTGGCCCTGATCTTTGTAGTTGAAAGAAACGGGAAAGCCCTTTTGAAGAAGCCTTCCTGGTCGAGATTCCAGCCGACAGCCGCTCCCGGGAAATATCCCCACGGATCCTGGAACTTAGACGAAGCGTCGGCACGGTAAGTAAGGGTAAGCAGGTACTTTGAAGCAAAGGTATAATCTAACCTGGCAGCATACGATACCATCGTATTCCTGGAGTTGGAAGATCTCGGGTTGTATGGCTCTCCCTGGTCGATCCCGTCTATCCCTAGGTTTTCATTCGGAAGGTTACGACCTGAAAAGCCGTTCAGGCTTGTATTAAGGCCGTTTAATCCGAACAGCCCCAGCGCTGTAAGATTATGCAGCCCGAAGCTCTTCTTGTAGGTAAGCGTGTTCTCGTTGGAGAACGCGTACTGGAATGTATTTAAAACATTGCCATTTATTCCGTTGACATTCAGTGGGTTGTGCGGGCTCCCCTGAGATGTTTTACTGTTGAAGAATTGTTCATCCCGCCTGACGATATGACGGATACCGGCGTTCGATCTGAATGTCAGCCCTTCAATGATATTTACATTAAGATAAGTGTTCGCATCGAGCGTATTCGTCATATAGTACTGGTATTGATTTTCCATGTCGATGAATGGGTTGACGCGGAAGTCGGAGTTGTTAACTGCCGATTCGTCAGCGTCTTCTTCGATCAGGTTAACCTCCTCACCGATAGGCGCTACCGGCCGGTATACCCAGGTACGGAACATGGTATAAGTAGACGGACTGGATTGCCCCCCGGCTTCGTTGATACGCTGCCCGAAATTCGTCACCCGGGTGTAGTTTGCAGTGGCGCCTACATTGATATTCTTGGCCAACCGCTGGTCGAGTGTAACCCTGCCGGAGTAGCGGTTATAACCTGTGTTGATGATCACCCCTCTCTGATCGAAGCCGGAGCCGGAAATCGAATATTTGGTCTGCTCGTTACCGCCCCTGACCGAAACGTTATAGATTTTAACAGCCCCGGTCCTGAACACCAGGTCCTGGAAGTTTATGGGTTCTACATTCCGGTAGTCCTCCAGCGTCTGGCCGTTCCTGAAATACGCGAGTGTCGTAGCCTGGTTTGGGTTGAGTTCCTGCTGGTACTTAAGAAATTCGTAAGGGCTCATCAGTTCCACTTTCTGTGGTTGCCCCTGGAAACCGATAGACGTCGACAACGAGATATCGGGCCGGCCTACTTTTCCGCGCTTGGTTTTGATGAGCACTACCCCGTTTGCAGCTCTTGAACCATAGATAGAGGCCGAAGAGGCATCTTTCAGAATGGAGATGGATTCGATATCCTCCGGGTTAAGCGTAGAAGGGTTAAGACCTTCTATAGGAAAATCGTCCACAACATACAGAGGTGAGGTACTCTGGGTAAGAGAACCGGCTCCCCGGATCATGATATTGACGCCTCCTCCCGGCTGCCCGTCATTGGAAAACACCCGGACCCCGGCCGCACGGCCTGCGAGGGCATCGGCAAAGTTACCCACCGGCGCCTTCACCATATCACTGACCTGCAGCGTACTTACCGAGCCTGTGAGATCGCTCTTTTTAACGGTACCATAACCTACCACGACAAGTTCGTCGAGCGCTTTGGAATCAACTTCCATCTGTACATCGATAGTGGATTGATTCCCCACAATCACTTCCCGCGTTACATATCCTACGAATGAAAATACAAGGATGTCGCTGGAAGACGGGACGTCCAGCGCATAGGTTCCGTCCAGGTTGGAAGTGGTTCCGACGGTTTTTCCTTTCACCAGGATACTTACGCCCGGCAGGCCTTCCCCTTTTTCGTCGGTAATGCGGCCCTTTATGGAAATTGCCATTTTTGATACCAGCCTGGTATTTTTTTCTGCTGGTATACTGCCGTCCTCCCTGGCGTAGGAGGCATTTGAGACGGCGAGCATAGCCAGGACATAAAGTCCGGCTTTCGTCCTTCGGGGCTTGAAAAGCCCCCGGATCAGGTCTGTAGTTTTGTCCATTTGACTTGTTTGTTTTAAGGTCAATTAAAGAAAGGCATTTTGCTAATGGCCTTTTCAATTGATAGTTGGATACCAGGATCCCCGAAACATGGGTACCTGTGCCGGATGGAGGGGCAGCCGATGTAAATAGTGTATCGTAATCAATGTCCGGCTGCTTGTACGGAAGTAAGCGATATTAATTTTGTGGTAACTTTTTTACATAGGCAGATTAAAGTTTATTGATTAGCAATTTTCGTATTTGAAGCACTTTAGAAGAATTTTTAATATCAATATCTATTATTCTAAAATTTTATACTCATTGTTTCTCTTAAATATAGCCATTCCATAGAGCATAGATTGACATATCAACCTCATCTGCTGTCTGTTTCCAGAAAATAACCGGATTTATTTTCAAAGATTTTCCGGTTTCCTTTCTTTCGCAGTACCGCTTCTCCCACTATCCGGAAGCCGCGATATTTGTCTTCGCGGTCGATCAACACATACTCGCGTGGCTCGTTCATAGCAGATTGGGGCAGGCGCCTGCCCTCCAGCCGCATCGGGATCTCTTTAAGCGTAAGCCTGAGCTCGTTGTTGTGCACCTCGGCAGCGAGATAATTGGCGTATTGAGTATAGCCGAACAGTGCGCCGTGAGAAATCTGCATAATGCCGTCCTGCTCCAGGCACGTGATCGCATGAACTTCTCCGCACAGGTAAAGATCTACGCTGTGCTTCACCATGGTTTTCCATAAGGCCGACTCCCGGCCGTCTTTCAGCATAATCCCGCTGGAATTCTGCTTCCTTACCGGGCCTATTACCGGCGTATGTCCCTGGACAATCTTAAAAGGAACACTTTTATGCGCCTCCAGCAGGGAATCCAGCCATACAATCTGGTCGGCCGATACGTCTGCCTGCCCGTGCCCGGCGATCAGGTCTCTGTCAAATACGTCAACAGTAACCATAAGGACGTCCTTGTGCTCCACGAAATAAGCCATACCTTTCTTGCTTTCCGGACCGTTTCGAGGCATATCGAAATGCTTTACAAAAGCCTCTTCGTAGTAGGGCAGGAACTCGAGAGGAGCGCAGTCCCAGGTCATCCCGCGTTTTGGCTTTTTGCCTTCCGGAAGCCAGGGATTGTCACCCAGTTCATGGTCGCCGACTGCTACGTAGTATTTAAGGCCGAATTTGTCCATACGGTCTTTCCAGGCAGTGTAGTAAATGTCAGCCATATACTCTATCTGCTCTTTGCTCCTCCACCAGCGTCCCATGACCATATCGCCCGCTACAAGCACGAATTCAGGATTTTCTCCTTTTATACTGGCCAGTGTGAAGTCGATGGCGTCGTCCCATTTTGGTTCCGGAAAACCCACGTCAACATTCAGGAAGTCGGGTATGCTCACAAAGCTCCAGGAAGGTTCCTGCTGGGCATGCGCAGGAATGATCCGGCAAGAGAGCGGTATACAGAGCAGGATGATTATCCGGTAGAAGGAAAGCCGTGTTTTCATGCAGGTGTTAGTTGTCTGTCGGGATTACGGCTACGACATTCCTAATTAGTCTTAACCAGGTTCGTCACCGATACATTCTGCAGCGTTTCCGCCGGCACACCGTAAGTGATCGCGGAAGGAGCATTCCCCGTGTAAATCCCATTCATCATATGGCAATCGGCAACCGGCGCTTCGATCAGTACCAGGTTCTTACCATCGCCTATCAGGTTCATGGCGTAAATATTGTGGATCTTTCCCTTTTGCGACTGATCACCGTATCCTTTCCCGCCGATCAGCAGGGTATAGGGGCTTCCGCCATAGGGAGGAGGTGTGTCAGGCCTCGCCTTGGTAACTACCCCGTTTACATAAACATGATGGATGCTGGCGCTGTCACCGGCCCGGATCGCCACACCGGTATAGTTGGTCTGGCAGTTGGTGATAAATACCTGCTCGGTGTCGTCTTCCGGCCCTGACCATATACTCGACGTCACCATAGTCGAAGTAATAGCACCGTTGGAACCGGTGAGCGCCGGTGCCACGTTCAGGCTTGACAATGCAATGAGGTCGTCACCGTTGATTCCCGTTACGTTGTCGATACGAAAGTATTTACATCCCTGCCTGAGATTGATCCCGTCTTTGTTGTAGGTCCGTACTTTTCTGTCGCCGATCAGGATGTCCTCCGGATTGTAAATTTGAATATTGGAAAGGGTAGCATTCCAGGTCCTTTCAAAGCTTATCGCCCAGGCATGTGAGTTTTCCACCCTGATGTTGGAGAGCTCGAAGCCTTTTACCTTTGCGATAAGGATGAGGATATTGCGCCAGTCGCCTCTCTGACGCTGATCTGCTTTCCCGGCATCGCTGCCGTAGCTGACACGCCAGTTACCGTTGTCCTGCTCCTTCTTGGGGTCCAGGGTCAATGTCCTTCCGCCGTCGCCGGTGGAACGCGGATGAGCTGCCCCTTTTAAAACCACCGAACCAACCCCGATGATCTTTATGTTCTCATTCCATTTGGGATCAGTAATCCCTTCTCCTACATTGCTGCTCCTGAACATATTATCGCGCGATTGATCGGACATCTGCAACGTACAGTTATCCAGTATAACGCGGATATTGCCGGGGAGAAGGATAGCCTTATCGATCATCCATACAGATGTTCCGTTAGCATTCCGGGCAGGTATTCGCACTGTGCCACCGCTGCCCGCCTTTGCAATCGCCTGTAGAATGCGCTCGGTATCTGTCCCCTTAAAAGTATTGGGCGTAATGTCTTCAGCGGGAAGCGCATGGCTTGAAAAAGCTCCGGATATGATCACGGAGCAAATACTGATCAGGGTAAGAAGAAGTTTTTTCATTGATAGTTTACAACCCCAGAAAGCTCTTTGCATTCTTATAATACAACTTCTCTCTGTCTTCCTTCGTAGCTTCTTCCGGCCGCAAGGCTTCTATACGTAGCAGTCCGGTTACCGGGTCGAGTATAGGGTAGTGAGAGCCGAAAGCGAATTTATCGCTTCCGTAATTCTTCATCATATCAGATAGCTCCATCACCATTCTTCCCGAGGTGTCCATCAGCAGTTGCGTTTTACGCACAAGTGAAAGCTCGTCCTTATCAAATGCTCCGAAATTGGAGTTGTTGGCAAGGTTCAGTATCAGGTATTTTGCATCGGGAACTGCCTTAATGAGAGGCAGGGTGTCTTTGAGCGCCCATTCCTTGCTGATATCCATCCAGGAACTGGGGCGGCTGTCTACCATCCGTAAAGCCATGGCAATCGGCAGGTTGTGATCTTTCGCCATTTTTGCCAGCTCTATGCAGGCCGGGTTGCTGAGCTCGTAGCCGTGGTAAAGAGGGTAGAGGCGGATGCCTTTTACGCCCTGTTTTTTTACACTTTCTTCGAAGTCATGCTTCCAGCCGCTGTAGATCGGGTTAATGGTGGCAAAAGGAATAAAACGCTTCCGGTACTCGCTGTTTTCCTTCAGCGCTTCGAAAAGCTCGTCGTTGGCAGATTGGACGTTTTTGTAGAATATACCGTTCAGGTTAAACAGGACCGCCTTATCGATTCCGGCGGCGTTCATACGTACGATCTGTTCTTTGCAGGTGTTGCCTTTAAGACGCCTGAACGGCCAGTGGCCTATATAGCTGTTTACATCAATCAACATTCCTTCCTATCGACTTTAAGTACTTGTTGTAATTTCCAAAATACAGTTTCTCGCGTTCAGCATCGGTGAGATTGGCTCCCAGCACATGGCCTACGCCCTGGTAATAGCTACTGTCGCAGCCAAAGAAAAGACGGTCTACCCCTACGCATTTGACAGCGAAATCGACCATATGGGCCGCATTGTTGCTTCCCGACACATCGATAAAGATATTCGGTACCCCGATCACGGCCTTGCAGGCGGCTTCCCAGTCGATTCCCCCGCCGATATGGGCCAGTTGGAATTTTGCTTCAGGATAGCGCTGCGCCGCTTCCACCATGTCTTCCGGGATCGAAACCCCTTTGGGCTCCCGGGCGTCGTACCGGATACGAGAGATCCCGATCCCCATGTGCATCAGGATGAGCATCTTCAGATCTATGAATTTCTCAATCACAGGGTAGAAGAGGGGATCGTTGATTTTTACGTGGTTGTAGAGCTTGGTCCCGATCATCCCTTCGCCTATGCATCTTTGGATTTCTTCCATCGACTCTTTGGGATATTGGGGATTGAGCGTCAGTTGCCCGAAAAAGCGATCCGGAAACTGCTTCATAGCCTTGAGGACCAGGTTGTTGCATTCTATGAATTCAGAAGGCTCCCCCTTGCCCCCCGGCACCATCGGACGCGATATTACCAGCTTTTCGATATTAAGCCGGTCGGCTATGTCAATTACCTGCTCGAAGTTTCCTTTTGTGAAGTAGACGTGCGCGTGGGCGTCGATCTTCCTGTACTTTTTTACCTCGCTGGTCAGGGACTTCAGGACGGGAGGCTCCTCCTCCGGCAAAGCCCGGGAACGGTCGAACGACATCGCCGCACCAGGCAAAGCACTTCCTGTAACTGCCAGAGCAGCCGCCTTGGCCAGGAAATCCCGTCGGTTTTGTGTTTTCATTTGATTTTATAATTAGACAATGAGACGATTAGACAATGAGGCAATTAGACAATCGCCTAATTAATTCTAAAAAGCTTCTTCGAGTTTTCGAAGAGAATTTTACGGGCTATCGCCGGGGTGGGTGAAAGCTCTTTTATTTTTTCAATGGTCTGTATCCCGGAACATGCTTTTCCCTTTCCTTCCGAATCGTTGCAGTCGCTGCCGTAAAGGAGCTTGTCCTGGTGGCGCTTTATAAAACCTTTGGCATGTTCCTCGTCTCTGGTGATCGCGTTCAGCCCCGACCCGGCCGACATATCGGCATACATATTCGGATAGTCGCTCAGCAGCCTGTCGGTGATGCCTCCGGCCGTCACTTTTCCTGTCGGGTAAAGGACAGACTGGTCGGTATGCTGTTTATCGATATTGGCCCACCACGACTGAGCGTGGCCTATAAAGTTCACTTTGGGGAATTTCTCCAGGACTTTATGGAACTCCTCGTAACCGTAAGTGTACATCTGGTATTGCCAGTGGAGCAGCACGGGCACGTCATACTCCTGCGCAAGCCGGTAGATCCTGAACATCGCATCGGAATCGGCTCTTATGCCGAATTTCACCTCCCCGATTATTTTGGCACCTTTTTTCAGGTACTTTTCTATCTCTTTGTCCGCATCTTCAATGTCGGGAACTTCGTTTGCACCGAAATAGAACTCTCCCGGATGCTCCTCGGCCAGCTTCATACAAACCTCGTTGCCTGTGGCCCTTACCTGCAGCCCGTTGGACTTGCCTCCATGTGTGGAAGAGCCGAAAGTAGGAGTGCCTGCGGGTAGGAGGATCGTGTGACTGACACCCATGGTACGTTGATGCCGGATCAGGTTTTCATGAGATCTTCCCGCATAATCGGTATGCTGATGGATATCGATAATTTTATAGTCGTCGGGCAGCAGCGTTCCCAACATAGCCGCTGAGCAGGCCAGCGTACCTTTCTTTATAAATTCCCTGCGGTTTACCATAAAAAATGTTTACGAGGTCCGGGACTATTCTGTCAGAAGAATAATACATGGCCGCAGCTTTTTATACTCAATTTTAGAAAATTATATATTGATGCCGGTAGTAGATGTACGGATCGTGATAGCTGAAATCTATGAACAAACCTGTTTTACTCCAGCAACCAGTCCATAATATGAATGATCGGAATTCCATCAATTTCCGCGCGTTCTTCAAATCGTTGAGTAATCACTATCTTTTTGTGATTATCGGGGATTCTCAGCAGATTGTCTGTTTCGCGGGCAGAGTTTCCCGGCAACTCTAACGCCACCTGTATGTATAGAAGTTCATCCATCCGCTTGGCAATGAAGTCGATCTCCTTGTCATCGTATCGGGCTACATCAATTGTATAACCCCTTCGTAACAGCTCAAGATATACCAGGTTTTCAAGCTCATGTCCAAAATTTCCTGTCTTTTTCCTTAATATCTGATGCGCCAATCCCAGATCAATAATAAAATACTTTGCCTGGCCGCGTAAATATTCCTTACCACGGATATCGTAGCGTTTTGCCTGGTAAAACAAAAAAGCGTCTCTGAATAGTCCGATGTATTTTCCCACAGTCGGTTGGGTTATTCTGAAACCATTGGAAGTGAGCGTATTGGCAATGTTGGTGGAACTAATCACATTACCGATGTTATCGGCCATAAAATCGATGACCATCTCTACCAGTTCAGGTTCTCTCAGTCCACCCCTGTAACCGACGTCATTTAAAATGATTGTATCAATAATTCCCGACAGAATACTTTCTTTCAGCGATTCGTCGGCAAGTACAACCGCCGGAAATCCCCCGTACCGCAGATATTCTTTATAGTAGGCGGGCATTTTCCTGTAGTCGTTACTCCCTTTTATTTCTATGAACTCCCTGAACGAAAAAGGAAAGCACTTAATTTGAACGTATCTGCCCGATAGCAAGGTAGAAAGTTCTCCTGAAAGCATGTGGGCATTACTTCCGGTAAGGGTTATGTCTGCATCGAAATTGATCCTGAAACTGTTTACTACTCTTTCCCAACCCTCTACAAGCTGGATCTCGTCAAACAAAAGATACATTTTTTTTGAGGGCACCACCTTGCTTTTGACATAGGCATAGAACTTGTCTGCATTCAGGAGTTCCCGCAGAGAGTAGTCTTCAAACGCCATATACAAGATTTGCTCATCGGCTACTCCTGTATTTTCAAGATGCTTTTTATACAGCAGCATCAGCGTGCTTTTGCCACATCTCCGTACACCTGTAATTACCTTAATGAATTCACTGTCTTTAAATGCTATGAGTGACTTCAGTAAGTCAGGCCGCTCTTTTATATTCCAAATCATAATTTGTAAATTGTGCTGTTGTTACAAAAATACAAATTATGATTTTTATTTTTCCTTTTTATTATTTTTGAATTTCTGTATGACCAGGCTGGGATAACTGGCCGGTAGAGTAAAACAGAATCTGAGGAGTTATTGCTGTTCCGCCTTTTCAACGAGCCTCCTGACGGCCGCGGCAATACGGTCTTCGATATCTCCCGCCCACCGCCAGGCCGGCCTGCCGTATTCGTCAAGGTGTGACCCGCCTTCGTATCCGCCCTCTTCCCACACCCTGCGTGAAGGGATATAGGCCGCCATTTCATTCGTATAGCCTGATACCCAGGTATTCTTATACTCCTTCTTAAATCTCAGCGAATAGTCGACCACTGCTTCACCGCCGATACCGATCAAAAGAAGCTCTTTGCCGAATTTCCATACCTGAACGGGATATTCATAATAAGGAGAGAAAACTTCTCCGTCGTCGAGCTTCTTCAGCATTCTCTTCGCCCAGCGTGCCTGTATGGCCGCACTCCCGAAAGCCAGCGGTTCCAGTTGTTCCCTGGTGGCCAGCTTCTCGTAATCCAGCTTTACATATTCGAATGCAGTCGAGAGCGACGCCGAAACGGGGGTCAATGGCGTATCCAACTGAGCCAGTACGGCATCCGACAGCATACCGCCATATTTCTCGCAAAGCTCTACGGTTCTTCGCGGCAGCGGGTTCTGATCGCCGCCGCAGGTATTGAAAAACATGGCCTGGGCACCGGGATACTTATTCTCAATCCCGATCTGGGCATAGCCCGGATAGTCGCCCGACCAGTGGTTATGCGACAGGGTAGTGGGGTGGCAGGCATAACCGAAGAGCACGCCCAGCAGCTTTCCGTCAGTCGCTTTTATGGCCAGCACGGGTACGGAATGGTCTACAGGGCCCTTAAACGGAATATTATTGCGGATCATATCGGGTACCTGGTCTTCCTTATTCTCCCGCCTGTTTACCGCAAATGTGCAGACGCCTTCTCCTTTGAAGAGCTGCACCGGCCTGAGATTGTTCCATGCTTCATCGACAGCTTCGATGATCCTGTCTTCCATCCAGAGCGTATAGTCGAGTACCCGTTGCTGCTGGACAGAATCGCTCGGGTAGTAATCCACCAGGTCGTCCTGCAGACATGGACCTGAGTGATTGTGCGAAAAAGTCAGCATAAAGGCCGACTGGTCGATACCGAATTTCTTATTTACCTGCCGGTACAGGCGCTGGTAAATGGTTTTGGACATCCCCTGGTGGTCGGTTGTGACCAGCACCCGCCGCCTGTCTTTGCTATCTTTGAGTACGAGTACTTTGACCCAGATGTCATGCAGTTTCCCTTCGGGCGCTCTTTTGGTACCGTAACCTGCCAGCCAAACGTCTGTCTGGGGCGTGATGATCCGGCGGCTCAGACCGGCCTGCCATTCAAATTCATCAATGGCGGTATGCTCGTGGCCACCGGAATGCAGACAAGCCGGACTTCGGAATGCAGAGATCAGCATGCCTAGAAGAAAAAAGTAGGGGAATTTATTTTTTCTCATCATCACATCACAAAACTATCGTTTCGCCGCTTTTCACACTCTTATAAACAGCCTCGATAATCTCGACAGATTTTCTACCCTCGACACCGCTGATGACGGGCTCTTCGCCCGACCCTATGGCTGCCAGGAAATCCTCGATCTGCTTCTGATGGCCGATAAAGCTGATTGCGGCCGGATCTGCAACACCTCCTTTGGAAATCTGCTGTCCGCCGTGCTGTTCCCTGATCCCGGCATCTTCCGGCTCTTCCCCGGCAAACTGCCAGGTCAGCAGGTCGTTTTCTTCAACAATTGCAGTGCCTTCGGTTCCTATTATTTCCAGTCTTTTGAAAGAGCCGGGGTGGGCGGCAGTCGTACATTCGATCGTGCCTAATGCGCCGCTTTCAAAATGGAGAATGGCAACGAGCGTATCTTCTACTTCGATCCCGGTATGGCGCCTGTTGGCCGCAAATGCATGGACCGACTTCACCGGGCCCATAAACCACTGAAGCAGGTCTACCGAATGTATACCCTGGTTCATCAGCGCTCCGCCCCCGTCCAGGGCCCAGGTTCCGCGCCACGCAGCCGAATCGTAGTAGGCTTTGCTGCGGTTCCATTTAACATAAGCGTTGCCAATCACCGGAGCGCCTATCCTCTGCCTTGAAACCGCGTCTTTTACCCGGATATTTACGTCCTGGAATCTCGAAGGGAAAATAACCCCGATATGTACACCCGCTTCCCGGGCGGCATCGATCAGTTGGTCACATCTTTCGACAGTGATCTCCATTGGCTTTTCGATCAGGCAATGCTTCCCCGCCGATATACCGGCCAGGCCCGCTTCGAGGTGGGCACCCGATGCGGTGCATATACAAATCACATCAATTTCAGTAGAAGCAACGAGCTCTTCGAGACTTTCGAAAACTTTGCAGCCGTAGCGCATCGAAAAGGCTGCAGCTTTCTCAGTATTCCTGTTGTAGGCACCCACCAGGCGGGCATTCGGGATCTGCTCTATCGCCCGGGCATGAAAATCGGCGATAAGCCCTGTTCCTACTATACCGATACCGTATACTTTTGTCATTCAGTAAAATAAATAAACTGGTCTAGGATGCATACGTAACCACAGGGTTTTGCGGCCACATTTCTCTTACTTTATGAAACGCCCGTTGTATGATATTGCTCACCGATTGCGGGTTGATGCAAAGCTGCGAAGCGATTTCCTCGACCCCTAAGTTATGGAAAAAGCGGAGATAAATCACTTCCTGCTGACGCGGCGAAAGGGCAGATATCAGCTGCTGCACCTGGTGGTTGGCCAGTCTGTCTGCTTCCAGTTCTATGAAAGAATCCTCGGTAGAACTTTCAAAAAAGGATAACTCGCTGATCTCGCCGATCTCAACGGTAGATTTCAGTTTCCTGAACATCTTGAACAGTTGATGCCTGAAGGCCTTCATCAGGTAATACTTCACATATTCAGTCTGGTTGATCGTGCTTCTGTATAACCACAGATGAATGTAAAGTTCCTGAATGGCATCTTCCACTAACTGTACATTAGGGGTGAATTTCAGGCCGTAATGAAGTAGTTTTCGATAGTAACGACGGGATAGCTCGGTAAAGGCACTTTGATCCGCTTCGCGGTACCGTTGCCAAAGAATCTCATCAGTAATCTTCTTCATGGTTCCAGGTAGTTAAGTTTATTTGGGGTTAATGATCAGAGTAGCTTGTAGTTCCGGCTTAAACCGGGTTATCGAATGCAACCAGGTCTTCTATTATTCTTCCGTCCTGTTCAAAGCGCGCCAGGGTGTAAATCCTGTTGTCGGGCCCCAAGGCTATGGAATTGACATAAGTGGGAATGTTACCATCCTCATATACAATGGCTCCATGATCCGTGTACGTACCCGAAGGAATGTGAAAAGTTACCAGGTGGAGGTTTTCCAGCCCCCTGGCAGCGCCCTTCGCAATTTCGGCCGTACCTTTCACGCGTCGCCCGTTTTCATACAGCGGACTTCCCGTCAGGTAGTAGATGGTTTCTCCGTCGGGACCAAGGATAAAACCGAGGTAACCGTAGCTGAACTGGTCGAACATACCGCTTTTCCGAGAAGGCAGCGAAGTAATACGCTCGACTATTTCCACCTTCCGGTTCCGGGGATCGAAGCGGAACAGGTATCCGGAATTCCCGTGTACGCCGTACGCTGCATTTTCTTTCCCGTACCAGAAAATCTTCCGCCAGTTATAGCCCATACTTCCCGGCCTGGTAGGGTCGTATTTGCCAAAATAGTCGAGCCGCAAGTCTACATCTTCCAGCTTCTCAATACTGCCCCGCTCGGGATGATAGCTCATTATATCTCCCTCTGCTACAGAAAAATAGACCGTTCCGTCGCCCGGATCGACCACCAGAGAGCGGCATAGCGTACGGAAGTCGTCGCCTGGAGTACCGGCCTCGCCTTTACCCGATATCCTGCCCAGGTTTTTTAATTCCCCGGTGTGTACATTGAAATGAACGAACTGCCCGGTGGGCCATGTGATCCCGTAGATCTGCAGCCTGTCCCTGTCCATCGTCATCGATACCATTCCTTCCTTATCCGGCAGGATGGCGAGCCGTTCAAACCGGCCGCTTTCCGGATCGTAGGAGAGGATATGTCCGCCGGGATACAGTTCATACCCTTCGGGAGCAGTTACCGGCAGGCGGTCCATACCGTCGATCAACTGGTAATAGCCGACGTGGGTAGAGAAATACAGCTTGCCGCCCGCTTCGTGAAATTTCACGTGGCTTTTGCCCTGGGGGATAACTTTCCCGTTTTCCTCGCCGCATATTTCCGTAAGGTCCCCGATCAGCACCGGTCTTTCTGTTCCGGGGTCAAAAACATACATTTTACCGCCTTCCTCTATGGAATCGGAGGAGAGGATGTAATAAATCTTCCCGTCACTCGCTGCAGAAATGGCGTTATAGGTATCATGCGCTTTCGGAAAGCCGGAATAATACTTTTTTGCGATTATACTCATGCCGTTTTATGTTAACCAGGAGCTTTTCTTACTTTATTGATGCCGGTCGGTTTTGTTATTTCATGGTCAGCCCGACTTTAGTGCCCAGCTCGAAAGCTTTGTCCAATATATCCGATTCGATGGAAGGCTGCCACTTCGAAGGCAGGCCGTAGACCATCTGCGAGGTCTCTCCTTCATAGCGCCCTTCTCTCAGGACTTTAAGCGAAGGAATGTAGCCCATTACATCGTTGGTATAGGCCGCTACGTAGACGTTGTTGCCGAACATATGCTTGAGCTTGACGGTGTATTCGATGGTTACTTCACCTCCCAGGCTGAAAACCGGCTGATCTCCTATCATCCATACCTGTACAGGATAAGGGTAGGAGGTCATAAAGGGCTCATTTTTCTTTGCCTTTTCCAGCATTCGTGTCGCCCAGCTTTTTTCGTAACCCGATTTCTCCCGGACCATCTTTTCCAGCTGATCCTTTGAAGGAGCAGGCATAAACTTTAAATCGACTTCATCGTAGGCAACCGACAGGGTGGGAGCGAGTGTTCTCATCGGTTCTTCCAGCACCCTGGTTACTGCATTGGCCAGGTCTTTCCCGTATTGCTGCGCCTTGGTAACTCCCCGCCGCGGCATCGGGTTCTGATCGCCCGCCGAGCCGAGAAAAAACAGGGCCATAGCACCCGGATATTGCTTTTCCAGCTCCGCCTGGGCATAGCCCGGGTAATCGCCCGACCATTTGTACTCGTTCAGTACCGTAGAATGACAGGCATAGCCGAACAGGATCGCGGCAATGCTGTTGTCCGGATTTGAAACTTTCACGACGGGCACCGAATAATCGCTGGGCCCGTTCAGTTCGAACAGTTCCGGAATTTTCGCCTCCTCGTTATTCCTGCGGTTTACTGCAAAGCGTGCCATGCCGCTTTCGGTCTCTATTCTGACGGGCTTCAGCGCCTTCAGCGCCTGTTCGCTGATCTTAATGATCTCCTTTTCGAAAAAAGCCGTATAACGGACGATTTTAGCGTCTTCACCGGCTGTCAGCGGGTAAATATCGACCAATGCATTTGATAGAACCGGCCCCGAATGGGTATGCGAGGAGCTTAAGATCACCTGGGCTTTCGACAATCCGTGCTTCTCCTGCAGGTACCTGCGTACGTTATCCGACACTTCCTTTGAAAACCCCAGGATGTCGGTAGAGATGAACAGCGACTTGTTTCCCCTGGCATCCTCCAGTGCAAGCGCCTTCCCCCAGAGTTCCTGCCCGGTCCCCTCAGAGGGCTTGGTCCTGAACCCGTAACCCGCCATCCACATGTTTTCGGAAGGCGTGATCTTCGTCCGGGCAAGCCCGGCTTTCCACCCGCTCTGCGCATGCAAAACGGGCGGAAAGAATGCTGTCAGCGCAAAAAACAGAAGGTAGAATGACCTCATTATTTCAAAGATGCTTTTAGTTTATCTGCGTTGTCATACGTCTTTTTGACAGCAGCCGCAATGTATTCCATATCGCTTTTTTCTGCCAGGAGCATATTCTGGGTAAACCATACCGCTTCGTCGCACAACTTATCGTTTTCAGGGCAGCGGTTATTTTTATTGTAGGTATTGATGTCCAGCTCTTTCTTCGAATAGATCTTCCGGTAGGTTTGCGTTTCAAATGTCTGGGCCAGGTAAGGCTGGGTGTTCAGAGGAGTGTATCCTGAAGAACAGGGAACCCCCTCGGCTCTGAGCGCTTTCATGAAATCATTACGGCTCAGTCCCTTGAAATCATCGGCTTTATACCTGAAGGCGTATAAGTGAAATGCGCTGCGGGTAGTATCCGGATAGGCTTTCTGGGGCACTATACCCGGAATATCTTTTACGAGGCTGCTCAGATAAGCAGCGTTCTGGTTGCGGATAGTAGTTTCCTGGTCGAGACGTTTGAAAAGTGCCAACCCTACTGCGGCCTGGTATTCGGAGAAGCGTATTTTGGTACCCTGCCTGATGCTGCCCGTCCCGATTGTCCCGGCTACCGAGCCATAAGGAAGCCCCAGGTTGGTATAGGAGAAGCACTTGTCTATGAAGTTGTCGTTATCGGATACGATTGCCCCGCCTTCCCCGATGGGCAGGTTCTTCGAATTCTGGAAGCTGAAACAACCGGCGTCTCCCAGTGAACCTACTCTTTTTCCGTCGATTTCGGCGAAATGAGCCTGGCAGGCATCTTCTATTACGATCAGGTTATGTTTTTTGGCAATGGCATTGATCCTTTTCATATCCACGGGAAGGCCCATGATATGGACCGGCATGATCACCTTTGTCCTGGAGGTTATCTTTTCTTCTATTTTTGCCGGGTCCATCTGGTAGGTCAGCGGATCGATATCTACAAAAACAGGTATGGCATTATTGCTCAGAACAGAGGTAACGGTAGATATAAACGTATACGGAGGAACCAGTACTTCGTCACCTGCGCCTACCCCGAACTGGGAGAGGGCGGTTACCAGCGCGTTGGTTCCGTTTACCACAGCAATACATCTTTTGGTCCCAATTGCATCTCCCCATACTTTCTCGAATTCGGTGACAACCCCGGCACGTGACCAGACTCCGCTCCTCAGCACTTCCAATACTCTCGGTTCATCGGTTTCAGGTATCCAACGCGGCCATTTAGGCCACCTTTGAGCAGACCAGGCCGGCGTACCGCCCAGGATAGCCGGTTTTTGTGACAGGGTGGAGGCCAGGTTCGTTTTGTTTGAAAGCCCCTCCGCAGCAACGATAGATGGAGCCAGGATAGCGCCAAGCCCGCCGGCCGCATTTCTAATCAGGAAGTCTCGTCTCGATTGCTTATTAGTCGCCATGATAAATTGGTCAGAATAGATGTTTAGATAATTTCCGGGTACGTACCCGGAATCTTAAGCTAAAGTAGATGTTTATGTTTTATTATCCAAATTTTAACAAATAATCATTGTCAAAAGTTTTTGGAAACAGGGAAAGGTATCGGAAGGAGAGGGGATTAACAAAATAGTATTTTATTGTTACTATTATCTTTATTAGTGAATAAATTGCAGTTTTTTATATGATTATTTTAATATTTATTTTACTGATCGGATCAGTTGCCAACCACCGGTTTCAGTAGTTGCGCCTGCCTTTTCACTTCTTCCAGTATATCCTTCTCCGTTTCGTCGTGCCAGGGAGTCGTAAAAACCGCCGACCGCTCTCCTTCATACCCGCCTTCTTTCAGTACTTTATGAGAAGGAATATACGACATCTGGTCATTGCTGTAGCCCATTACAATAGTTTCTCTTCCTAGCATTTCCTTTATTCTCAATGAGTATTCGACCACGATCTCGCCGCCCAGCATGACCATTGGCAACTGGCCGAGCGTCCATACCTGTACCGGATAGGGGTAGGAGCTTCCGGGAGATCTTCCGGCAGCAAGCTGGCCGGCAAGCACTTTGGCCTGGCTTACGATCCAGTTGGGATTTCTGACGGTATCGGCTGCAATAGCCTGCAGCTCTTTTATCCCCGGCGCGGGTTTTGCAAACCTGAGGTCTATCTCATTATATGAAAAAGAGAGGCTGGGGGTAAGCTCCCGCATGGGACTCTTTATAGCCGTTTCTACGGCGAGGGCCAGTTCACGGCCGTATTTTATAGCCAGCGGTATGCTACGCCTGGGAAGCGGGTTCTGGTCGCCGGCGGCCCCTATGAAAAACATAGCCTGCGCCCCGGGAAATTTTTCTTCGAGACTTTCCTGGGCATAGGCAGGGTAGTCGCCCGAAATCTCGTATCCGGAAAGCACCGTAGGGTGGCATGCGTATCCGAACAGGATGGCCTTGACCCGGCCGCTTTTGTCGGTTACCCTGATCACAGGTACGCTATGATCGACCGGGCCTTTCAGCTCCGAAAGCTTTTCAATATCACCTTCACGGTTATTTCTCCGGTTAACTGCAAACCGGGATGTCCCATTGCCCGATGCAATGACCGCATCGAAAGGACGCTCCAGCGATTCGCCGATAGCTTCGACCGTCTGGCGGATCAGCGTTTGCGAGAAGGCGGCTACTACTCCCAGTTCCTCCGGGGTTGCCATATACTTCAGTTTATTCACATCGACTTCCGGCCCTGAATGTGTGTGCGAGCCGTTCAGCACGATCTGCTCCTTCTTCAGGCCATATCGTTCCTGTGCCTGCCGCCGAATCGAATCGGTGATGAATTTCGGAAACCGGATGATGTCGGCACAAACCAGCACCGATCTGTTGCCCTTAGGATCTGTAAACGAAATAGCCTTTACCCATAGGTCCGTAAGGTTGGCATCCTTATCGGAAGGACGGTTCCTGGCAGCGTAGCCTCCCATCCTGATCGGTTCGGAGGGGGTTATATTTCGTTTCCCGAGGCCTATTTTCCAGTCGGAGGCCCCCGCTGTCAGAAAGCAGCTTAACAGGAAGGTTAAGGAGATGAATTTCATGTAAGGGGTATTAGGTTACTTATTATTACTTTATAATCTTATACATAATACTCGTATCATAGTCGGTATAATGGATGTATTTCCTGTTCTGCATCCATAGCAGGACTTTTTTTTCTCCTTTTTTCCGGAATCTGGGGATAAACGGGCGAACGTTGTCGAATTCTGAATTCCGGGTGACGGGTGTTATCTTCCAGCTGCTTCCATTACGTTCCCTTGCGGCTTTGCTGATCTCGAAGCGACCGTCGACCTGGTGAGAGAGGTACACCACGCAAGGGTCTGATGGATCGAAGGTCATTCCTCCCGAATAATTGACTTCGCGTTCCTTTCCGCCCGGTTTTGTCTGCGGGAACCATTTGCCTGATTCGATAACCTTATCGTGATGCCAGGCGCCGTCTTCATAGCGGGCATAGTAATAATGGTGCAGGGTGTCGGTCGGGTAGCGGGTATAGGCTACTACCGGCCTGCCCTTGTCTACCGTGACGTCGAAAATCCAGGCTTTGCCGGTTTCTTCCGATGCTCTGTAAACAACGCTGGCGTCTGAAGGATGGAAAGGAAGCTCGCCGGTGGTACAGATCCGGCTTCCGTCTGCACGCCAGAAAGCCCCGTTCTCATAATAGCAATAGTAAACCGAGTTGAGAGGCTCCACAGCGGGGTGCCCGTCCGTAAAAATCATATGTATCTTCGAAATCCCGTCGGAATAGTACTTCACATAAGGCCTGTTGTTGAGGTCAAGATCTTTGGAAGTGATCACCACCTTCGGGTCCGACCATGTTTTGCCCCCGTCTTCCGAAGTGATCACATTGGGCTTGAACCCGATCCACCTTCCGAAGCAGTAGATCCTGTTATGCTCACGGCTCAGCATGAAAGGATTGGCATAGGTATAGGTCTCCCTGACAAAAGTCCTGACCAGCTCTTCCGTTTTCGGAAGAAAAACGAAAGGCTTCCCAAAGCTCTTTATATCTCCCGGGGTGAGGGTAGTATTTTGTATAACTCCCTGGGCGCTCTTTTTTCCGCCGTGCCAGGTATACATAGCCAGCATGTTGCCGTCGGGTAAAGCGAGGAAAGCCGGATTGTCGTGATCGTCCACCTCGAGTTTCGAATAGAGGGTTGTCTTTTCCGTCCTGCCGGTTTTGAGGTCAAGCGAAGCGGCTTCCACGCTGCCGTCTTTCGTTACCCACCCGGTCACGATCACATTTTTGCCCGGATGCCAATAAGCGGCACGGGGATCGCTGAACCAGCACCAGGCGCCGTCGTCAGTCAGCTTAACCTGTGCCTGGCCGGCAGCGGGAAGAATAAAAAGTAAATAAAGGAAATACCGGAAATAAGGCATATACTATATATTAAATAATGTAAATTAAGAAGAATAAGTTTCTGGTTTAAGTAATCCGGAGCCGGTAAAAACCATACTCGTAATATCGTGATAATCTGGAATTTTCTATTCATCATTCTTTTCATCTGCCTCTACGGAGTTCCGTGTTTAGCGGATATTCCTTTATTCCGTGCTGAAAATAGCTTATTTAGTCCTTCTGAAATTTTTTTGCTGATGAGTAGCCTTTCTTTAGTCTTATCGAGTAGTGTAAACATACCTGAAAAAGTACTGTATTTTTTACGCTTAAAATAGTATGCAAACATAACAATGAGTATTCCCTATTTTTGCTAAAAAACCTGTTCTTTATGAAAAGAAAATCTATCAACCTAAGATTATTCCGTATCTGCCTGGGGGCTGCCGTTCCCATAGGTATGGGGATTTTAGCCATGGTGCCGGTAACTGCCGGTGCAACGAAGACCCGGAATCCTGTACACCTGTCGGGGGAGCAGGCGGCTGACCGCAATATCAGGGGACGGATCATTTCCGACACCGAGGGTTCGGGGCTTCCGGGAGTCAGTATTCTCCTTAAAGGGACCCAGACCGGGACGACTACCGATGCGGCAGGTAATTTTACTTTGCGCATCGGCGACAGTCCGGACCAGGTGCTTGTGATCTCCTATATCGGTTACGAAACCCAGGAAGTGACGGTAGGCAACCGGGATATACTGGATATCACCATGGTGGAAAGCGCTGAAATGCTTCAGGAGGCCGTCGTGACCGCTTTAGGTATCAAAAGAGAGGAAAGAAGCCTGGGGTATTCGATAGCGAAGGTTGACGGAAAGGAGTTTGTCCGTGTATCGCAGGAGAACGTATTGAACGCCATGGCAGGGAAAGTGGCCGGCGTTACGATCAACCAGACCGGCGGCACGGGCTCCTCGGTCAGCATGGTGATCAGGGGGGCTACCTCGCTTAACAATGACAACCAGCCTTTGTTCGTGATCGATGGTGTGCCTGTAGCCAATACGCTCAATAACGTTACCCAGATCGGGAACGACAACCGCGTGGATTACGGAAACGCGATCTCCAGCCTTAACCCTGAGGATATTGCCAATGTAACGGTGCTGAAAGGAGCGAGCGCTGCCGCCCTTTACGGGTCGCGGGCCGGTAACGGGGTCGTGCTGATCACAACCAAGAGCGGACAGGGAGTGGATAAGATGACGGTAAGCGTTACCTCCAATACTGTTTTTGACAAGCCTTATAAATTCCTGAGATGGCACTCCAAGTTTGGCCCCGGTCAGTACTCGGCCATTCCGCAGAGTGTTTCCGGGAACCCGCTTACCAACCCGCTTGGAAGCCTTATCCAGGAAGAAGTAGGTGCCCTTTTCGGTGCTGAGCTTGATAAAGGGTATGAAGCTCCGCAATGGAGCAGCCCGCTTGACGAGAATGGGAAAAGGATTCCTACCCCGCTTGTATCTTACCCGAACAATGTCAAAAATTTTGTCAGAACGGCCATTACGACTACCAACGGCGTTTCGGTTGCCAACAGCTCTCAGAATTACAACTACCGTATTTCTTATGCCAATATGACGCATAAGGGTATGATCCCCAATTCTGATCTTTACCGGAATACGCTCAATATCAATTCGGGTGTGAAGGTCTCTAAAAAGCTGAACCTGAGCACAAACCTGGATTTCAGCCGTAACAATTCCAATAACAGGCCGGCGACCGAACGCGGGACCAACCCGCTGCAGTGGGCCTATAATATGTCTCCTCACATCGATCTCACCCAATTCAGGGACTACAAGCAACCTACTCCCGACGGGCATTGGACACAGCTGACTGCCATTCCTGGAACAAACAACCCGTACTTCCTTGCCTATGAGGTCAACAACAGCTTCGAGCGCGACAGGCTGTATGGAAATGTAAAGGCTGACTGGCAGATAACTTCCGATCTCAGCTTTATGGCTAGATACGGACTCGATACCTACAGCGAGCGGAGAGAAACCAAAATAGCCAACAGCTATACCGACGATGCGAGAGGGGTGTATGGATTGATGAACATCAAGAACTTCGAGAGCAATGTCGACTTCCTGGCAACCTATAAGAAAAACATCTCCGATTTCAGCCTTTCCGCCTCTTTCGGAGGGAATATGAGATACCAGGAAGGCAGTAATTCCTATGCCGGGTCCAAGGGCCAGGCGGGTCTGATCGTTCCGGAGCTGTACACGATTGACAATATATTGCCGGCGAACCTCAATTATTCGAACAGCCGCTTCAAAAGAGGAGTCAACAGTTTGTACGGGATGGCAACTTTCGGATTCAAAGATATCGTTTACCTCGATGTCACCGGCCGGAACGACTGGTCCAGCACCCTTCCGGATGCGGCACCGTACTTCTATCCTTCGGTTTCATTGAGCGTACTGGCCAACGAATTCCTTAATCTTTCAAACGAAGTCAACCTTTTGAAGCTGAGGGCGAATTATGCCCAGGTAGGTAATGATGCCGGTGCTTACCAGCTGCAGCAGGTGCTCGGTAATGCCGGTGCATGGGGCGATGTGCCCCGCTTCTCTACCTCTGCCGTGCTCCTGAACTCACAATTGAAGCCTGAAATAGCGACTTCTTACGAAGGTGGGATAGATGGCGCCTTGTTCAGGAACAGGCTGAATTTCTCGGTGACCGCCTATGTGGTCGACAATCGCAACCAGATTTTCGGTACGTCCATCGCGCCGTCGACCGGCTATGTTGTGCAGAATATCAACGCAGGATTGCTGAGAAGCCGTGGGGTTGAGCTTACACTGGGAGGAAGCCCGGTACAGAGAGGCGACTTTAACTGGGACGTTAACTTCAACTGGACCCGCAACCGGACCAGGATCATGGAGCTACCCGATGAAATGCCGTTCTTCACCTTCTGGGAGGATGCCAAAGGCGGTGCATGGACTTACAAAGGGGAGGATATAGGCGATATCTACGGACCCGAAATCGCGGTAGTAACAGACCCCAACTCGCCCTACTATCAATGGCCTTTGCTGCAGCGTGACCCGACCTATGGCTGGGCTGTGCATAAAGTAGCCGCCGAAGGACAGGCCAGTAAGAACAAGGTGGGTAATTTCAATCCCAAATTTATCATGGGGATGCAGAATTCCTTCTCCTATAAAAGCTTCCGGCTTGCCTTTACGCTCGACTGGAGGAACGGGGGGAATTTCGTCTCGCAAACGTATCGCTACGGGATGAGCAACGGGCAGACCCAACTGGCGCTCGACAGGCTGATCGATGCCGGCGGTCGCAAGGACAAGGAACTGGCCGACTGGCTGAAAGCAAACCAGGAGACCATGATCAAGATCAACGGGAACGTATTCCCGATGGTGGGCTATCCGACGCCTGAGTATACTTCATTCCCGACGTTTTATGGCGTAGTATTACCGCATGGCGGGATCATCGTACCGGGTGTATATGAATACACCGGTGCAGATGGTGTTGTTCGCTACGAAGAAAACCTTGGAGAGAATATCAACCCGGGTGCCCGGACACCCGGCACCCAGCCGGTTCCCTACGCGGCTGTCAACCCCTGGGATTTTATCCAGCCTACGGTTTTCGACGCTTCTTATATCAAGCTGCGGGAGATTTCACTTTCCTACGGTTTACCTGCCAACCTGCTGAAAGCATGGAAACTACAGGATGCAAACATATCTGTCTATAGCCGTAATATTATTCTCTGGACCGCTTCAAAGATCAATATCGATCCGGAAAATGCCTATCAGGCACAGGCAGGCGCACAGGCAGGTGTGCAGTTTAAGCAGGGTATAGAGCGCTATAACGTTAATCCTCTCGTGATTCCTGTAGGGGTGAAGCTGAACGTTACATTCTAAAGCCAATCTTAAAGTCTTTAAAATCATGAGTCTACTAAAGAAAATATATAAGACAGGCCTGGTTTTCGGTGTGCTGACGTCGCTGTCGTGTACCGACCAGCTTATCGAAATGAATGAAAACCCAAACGGCGCCAACCCTGAGACCGCCAGTCCCAACCTGGTACTGAGCACCGTATTGAGCGAAGCCGGCAGGGCCTTTGTAGGGCTTGGGTACCAGGATATCGCCGGGGTTATGCAGCATACCCAGAAAGACGGGTGGACTGGCGGCCATAATTCCTACGATTGGGGCGGAAGCAACGACTGGGCGGGCTATTACGGTATCCTGCGCAATAATAAATTTGTGTATGATAAAGCCGTCGAGATGGGGCAGCCGCTTCATCAGGCAGTCGGTCTGATCATGAAATCGCTGATGTTCGGCCTGATCACCGACCTTTGGGGCGATGCGCCGTATTCCAAGGCGCTGCAAGGGGATAAAAGAACGCTCGATGTGATCTATCCCGAATTTGATACGCAGCAGAAGATCTACGAAGGTATCCTGGCCGACCTTGAGCAGGCTAATACGCTCTTGTCCGCTCCTTCGTTCAACAGTATCCTGGGACCCGCCGATGTCTATTTCCAGGGGAATGCTTCGAAATGGAGAAGATTTGCCAACTCACTCGCGCTGCGTTATTACATGCGCCTGGCAGAAAAGCAGCCGAACGTAGCCAAGGCAGGTATAGAAAAGATTGCAGGCAACCCGACCCAGTATCCCATCATTACCAGTGTTGCCGATGATGTTGCCATGTCGTTTCCAGGCAACAGTAATGCGGATTCCTGGCCATCGAACGCAACCTACGATAATGACGCTACCAACTATCGTCGTATCAAAATGTGCCAGACGCTGGTTCAGGCGCTTCTTGACAGGGAAGACCCCAGGATCGGTGTATGGGCCAACAAGGTAGAGATCTTTTTACAGGTAAATGCCTCGCTTCCGCCCAATACCGACAGGGTGGCCGATACGCTCGTAAACGGGGTGCCCAGAAGAGTACGCTACATCTCTCCCGACAGGCTGCGGCCCGCCGGAACTCCGATCGAGAGTGTTAACCAGCACCCGGATTACGTAGGCCTTCCTCTCAGATTGTCGGTTCCCTATGTCTACAACCAGTTTACCAACGGGACCCAGTCGGCGCGCAATCCGCACGTATCGTGGGTAAACAGCGCGTTTGCCGATGCTAAAAGTGGGATAAAGGCCAGAATATTGTCTGCTGCCGAAGTACACTTCATACTGGCAGAAGCCTCTGCCGCCTATGGCTGGAACGCCGGCGATGCCGAAGCACATTATAATCAGGCTATACAGGCTTCATTCCAGGCCTGGGGGCTTAATAATGCAGCCGCTCTGAATGCCTACCTTGAGCAACCGCTGGTTAAGTTTGACGGAACCCAGGAACAGATTCTTACCCAGAAATGGATCTCTAGCTGGTCTGTTGCCACTGAAGCCTGGATGGACTGGAGAAGGACGGGCTTTCCTAAACTTGAAGGAGCTTCATTGGCAGGTGTGCTGCCGGTGCGTTTTTATTACCCGCTCACCGAGAGAAACCAGAACGCAGCCAATATCAAGACGGCAAACGACCGCCTGGAGCAGACTCAGCATTCCTCTCTGGGAGATGATGGTGCAGCAAACAGCATCTATTCGAAGCCCTGGATTATCCAGGGAACCGGTAAACCATGGTAATTAAAAATAGTTTCGTGAAAATTCTGTTTCTATGGATCAATGCGTGGATATGCCTTAGCGGCATATTCACGCTTTCTTACGGGCAGTCGTTTAAGGCCGGAGCGGCCGTGAGGGTCATTACGCCCGATCCTCTGCTTCCCGTATCAGGAGGAATGGGCTTTCCCAGGCCGGCTACCGAAAAGAAAGGCGACCTTTTCGTCAGGGCGCTTGTAGTCGAAAACCACGGTGTACGTGTCGCCTTTGTAGGCATTGACAACCTTGGCTGGCCGGCAGCGCTCGGCGACAGGTCGAGGAAGCTTGTGAAGGGGATCCCGTCCGAAAATATCCTGATAGGGGTTACCCATACGCACAGCGCCCCTGATGCTTATGGTTTTCCGGATGAATCGGGGAAATCTTCCGTCAGCCTGAAGTACCTGGACTGGTGCGTAAACCAGGTTGCCGATGCTGTCAACGAGGCGGTTGCTAATCTGCAGCCAGCGGCGTTAAAAGTCGCTATGGGCGAAGCCAAAGGCCGTATCGCCTATAATTATTATGCAGAAAAGTTATACGATCCGCGGTGCGGCGTGGTACAGGTACTGTCGGCAGGCAACCATCAAAAGGTGATCGCAACCATGGTCAATTATGCCGTTCACCCGGAGATAATCGGTTCCAAAAGAGGAATACTGAGCCCCGATCTGTGCGGCCCTCTCTATGAGAGGATCGAGCAACAGACCGGCGGAACCGCGATCTTTATGAACGGCGCACTCGGCGGGATGGTAACCGCCGATAACCGGGGAGACGGTAAGTCGGAACCGGATGCCTGGCAGGAGTGCGTAAGGATAGGCCACCTGCTGGCAGATGAAGCGCTGCGTATCGTTAAAGACGCCCCCGTGATCAGCGATCCGCAGATTTCCAATCTTGCAGAAAGGCTTACGCTGCCTGTCGATAACCAGGTAATGCGCATGGTATTGAAAAACTCACCGGTCAACCTGATGGCGGATGCAACCGATAAGGTATCTACCCAGGTGAATCTTGTCAGCCTCGGACCGGCAAAGCTGCTGACCATCCCGGGCGAAGCGCTGCCGAATATCGGGTACTACCTGAAACGGAATATGCAGACCGATTTTCCCTTCCTGCTGGGACTGACCAACGATGCCTTCGGCTATATCATGACAAAAGAAGACTTTCAGAGCTTCGGGACTTACAATTATATCTCCAGGACTACCCTCGGAGAAAATACCTACGATCTTTATCGTGATCTCGTTTTTAAGCTGCTTAAGAAATAAACCATTTTCACTCCCGATCCCCGATAGCTATCGGGGCGGAACACATTTTCTCATTTTCTCATTCCCACATTCTCACATCTCTCAAATGCTATTCAAAAGTCGAATCATTACCGCTTTCTTTTTCTGCCTGATCGCAGGTATTTCTGCCGGACAGGTTACTCCCGAAAATGCGCTGGACGCCTATATTGCCAACGGCGATAAGACTTATAAGTGGGAAGAAAAAGAATCCTTCTCTGAAAACGGGCTGACGGTCAACCAGGTACTTCTCACCTCCCAGACCTGGCAGAACATTGTATGGAAACACCAGCTCACAATCATTACCCCCGAAAAACGCAGCTACGACGGTGCGCTTCTTTTTGTCACAGGAGGGGCGGTCAAAAACGGCGAGCCCAACTGGAGCTCCAAAACTAACGACGGGCTCCTCAGGGGACTGATGGGCCTTGCACTTGAGAACGAGGCGACCGTAGCGCTGATCAGGCAGGTTCCCAACCAGCCGCTTTACGATAACCTGAAGGAAGACGCCCTTATCTCTTTTACGCTCCATAACTTCAAAAAAGACAAAGACTACTCCTGGCCTGCGTTGTTTCCCATGGTCAAAAGCGCAGTAAAGGGAATGGATGCCGTCCAGGAATTTTCGCAGAAAAAATATAACCATAAAATCACACGTTTTACGGTGTCGGGCGCATCCAAAAGAGGGTGGACTTCCTGGCTTACCGGCGCCATCAAAGATCCGAGAGTAGAAGCAATCGGACCAATGGTGATAGATATTCTCAATATGCCGGCCAGCCTCGACTACCAGATTAAAACCTGGGGTGACTACAGCGAGGAAATAAACGATTACGTAAAGCTTGGGATCCCTCAGTCGCACGCCACACCCGACGGCCAGGCTATCACGACAATGGTAGACCCTTACTCTTACCGTGCCCGGCTTACCGTCCCGAAAATGATCTTTATGGGTACCAACGATCCTTATTGGGTAGTAGACAATATCAAAAACTACTATAAAGATATACCTGGGAAGAACCTGCTTCATTATGTGCCCAACGCCGGCCATGATCTTGGTGGCGGAACACAGGCTATACAGGCGCTGGGAGGCTTCTGGGCTCATACTCTTCGCAGCAAGGATTACCCGGAATGCACATGGAACGTATCGGTAAAGAAAAAGGCTGCCCGGATCGAAGTGGGAACCACCCCCGGGGAGCTGATCAGCGCAACGCTTTGGTCGGCCGATTCCAAAGATAAAGACTTCAGGGACGATAAATGGAGCGGTGTTCCCGTGAAGCTATCCGGGAAAAAGGTCCTGAAGGTAAAGCAGCCCATGCCGGGAAGCGGCTACCGGGCATTTTACGTAGACCTTAAGTACAAAGCGCCCAATGGAACCGACTATCTTACCAGCACGAGAGTGTTTATTGCAGATCAGCAAAAGGTCTGGATCGATTGATTTCTTATCAGGGCCGACGATCTTATTTTCCAGGATATTCGCATTTTATTATAGATTATTGTCACGTTTAGTATGATTATATAAAACTTTTTGTGAGAACAAGTGGTCTTTATTGAAAATACCAAGTAATAAAGTCAGGCGTATCATTCTAAACAGGATCATGGAGATCTCACGTGCCAAATACCTAGCGGAAGCGTTGATCAATAACAAATTGTCGCGGGATGATCTCAACGACCTGCTCGTTGGAATGAATGATGACCGGATTGTGAAAGTTTATTCAGATGTACTGGAAGATTATTTCAGCAATTTGCTGGAGGATCAGGATCGAGATAACTGTTGAGAAAGGAGCCGGTAAAGAGACAATGGCTCCGGTAGGAGGATCAATATAAAAGTAAGGCAGGCAGAGACTAATTTCTGCCTGCCTTTATGTTTAATAATTACATTTTTTAGCCGATTGATAATGCAGAAGCCCAATATTCTATTTGTGTCGCTATTAACAGCCCTCTCTCTTGTTTCGGGCTGCAGAAGCCGTGTTGAAACGGGTTCGGACCTTTCTGTCCGGGAGGTTGTGGACGGCCTCGTTACCAGGATATACGAAACCTACACGCCGGAACAGATGGACACATTGAGCAGCCCTTACATTTTGAGCCTTCTTACCGCTAATGAGAGGGAAGCGCTGTCCGGGCATTACTGGGTATTTGATGTCAATGTACCGTCGAAAGTTTCGCTGATGCGACATAAAGATCAGAGAGAAGTTCCGTTCTGGCTGGAGGCGAGCGGGTTTTCAAAGACAGATATGACCGTGGAAAATGAAATGTATGTCTACGAAGTATGGCAGAAGGATTTTCCGGCGGGCCGGGTGAAGCTGGGAATCAATGGCTTTGATAAACACCGTCCGGTTTATTTCGTGAGCGTAAACCCTCTTTCTGAAAATGACAACCTGACAGTTAACCCGGTGTTCCCTGAAAATCAGCATATTATGAAAATGGATACCGGAGCGTTTACTTACCATGACTGGGACGGGCTTGTGCTCACGAGCGTCCCGGACGGGCTGCGTGGCGGTCAGCTGCTGACCACGATCCGGGGCAGGGCAAGGGAGGCGCATCTTATCCGTGCGTTCCGGGACACGCCTTTTCCTTCCTCCTCCACCCCCGACCAGGTATTACTGACGTGGAGCAGCGACCCGGCTTCATCACAGGATGTTCAGTGGCGGACCGCAAAAACAGTGACGGAAAGCCTTGTGCAATACTGGCCCGATGGCCTTCCCGATACAGTATCTGTGAAGGGCGAAGCCTTTGTTATGGAAGACAGGCTGCTGAGAAATGACCGCTTTGTCAATCGTTACACCGCCCGGCTGAGCAATCTGAAGTCCGGCGCGAAGTACCGCTACCGCGTAGGGAACAGTAAAACGGGTTGGACGGAAACCTTCTCGTTCGATACCGCACCGGAGACAGTAAAGCAGTTTTCTTACATCTGGTTCGGCGATACGCATCATTCCCCGGTATTTGGCGATATGCTGCAGAAAACCAGGGAGAGGCACCCTGACGTCGGTTTTTACCAGATAGCGGGAGACCTGGTATCGACCGGCCTGCACAGGGACGACTGGGACAAGCTGTTTGCATACACAGGCAACGTATTTGCTTCCAAACCGGTTATGACCATTCCAGGCAATCATGACAGCCAGGATGGCCTTGGAGCCTGGATGTATAAAGAAATGTTCAGCTACCCTGAGAACGGCCCTTCAGGAGTCCCGGCGGAAATGACGTACGCCTACCGGTACGGAAATGCGCTTTTCCTGATGATAGATGCGACATCTCCCCTCCAGGCGCAGACAGAATGGATTACGAAACAATTGTCGGAAACCGATGCCGTCTGGAAATTTGTGATGTTTCACTTTCCTCCTTACAACTTTGTAGAACCGTACCCTGAGATCATAGCCGAGTGGGGGCCGGTGTTTGACAAATACCATGTGGATATGGTGATGGGAGGGCACATGCATTACTACCTGCGGACGAAGCCGATCTTTAATAACCGGGCAGTGAGCGATTTCTCAAAGGGTACCGTCTACACGATGTCGATCAGCATCGAAGGAAAACAGGAGGAATGGCCGGAAGAGGAATATGCGGTGAAACGGTATCCCGGCGGGCCGCTGTACCAGCATATGACCATTGACGACCATACACTCCGGTACGTTTGCTACGATCCTGAAGGAAATATTAAAGATGAGCTGAGTATTACCAAAGAATAAGGGGATACGATTAGTAACAAAATAGTTGAAATCTGTAAAATCATATTATTCAATGTCTAAGGAACATCTGGCCTTTTACGGAGGTCGCAAATCGGTAGAGAAAAATTTCGGATGGCCCGTTTTCGATGATAACGAAATAAATGCCGTGGAAGAGATATTGCGCAGCGGGAAATGGGGAAGTCCCAATTGCCAGGATAAGGTAGCCGAATTTGAGCAGGCTTTTGCAAGCTATTGCGGTACCAGATATGCAGTCAGTTGCGTGAACGGATCGGTCTCCCTTCGTATTGCCCTTATTGCGAGCGGTATCAGACCCGGAGATGAGGTGATCGTTCCTCCTTATACCTTTATAGCAACTGCTTCTACGGTGATAGAATGTAACGCAGTCCCGGTTTTCGTAGATATAGAGCCTGGAACTTTTAACCTCGACCCGGCTAAAATTGAAGCGGCTATCACTCCGCGTACCAAAGTGATCGTCCCGGTACATTTTGGTGGCCTGGCGTGTGACATGGATAGTATATTGGCAATAGCCGAAAAGCATGGGCTGACGGTGATAGAAGATGCTGCTCACGGCCACGGAGCCGAATACAAGGGCAGGAAGCTTGGGAGCATAGGGAAAGCAGGGAGTTTCAGTTTCCAGTCGTCAAAAAACATGACGAGCGGCGAAGGAGGGGTCGTAGTGACAAACGACGAGGAAATGTACAAAATGATGGCCTCCCTCCGGAACGTGGGCAGGCTTGAAGAAGGGCAGTGGTATGACCACTTTAACGCCGGCTGCAACTATCGTCTGACTCAGATGCAGGCCGTCATGCTGACCGAACAACTGAAACGGCTGGAGGCACAGACCCGCATCAGGCATAACAACGGACGTTATCTTGCCCGTCTTTTGAATGAAATAGAAGGGATAGAACCTTTGAAAAGCGATGTGGGCGAAACACTCAATTGCTACCACCTTTTCATATTCCGTTACCGGCCGGAAGCTTTCGGAGGCTTGAGCCGCGATGAGTTTGTCAACCTGCTTGCAGCAGAGGGAGTGCCTTGTTTGAAGGGTTATCCGCACCCGCTTTACAAACAACCCCTGTTCCAGGAAAAGCGGTTCATGTGTTACGCAATTCCCGAGGCGGTCGATTATACCGGGGTGTGTTGCGAAGAAGCTGAGAAGGCTTGTGATGAATCGGTCTGGATCCTGCAGAATTCCCTGTTGGGAGACAAGGAGGATATAGAGGCTTTTGCAGAAGCGATCAGGAAGATTAAGGCCGCATTCAGCTGATGCCGGCGCTTTTGTGGATGTAAAATAACCACAGAAGGCACGAAGGACACAGAGAATACACGTTATCTAAGCTCTTTCCCGTCTTCTGACGGTGAAAGAGCGATAGCCGGTCTAGGACCGGCAAAAAGATCATCTTTTATCAGGTCAGAGACTTGAAGTCGCTCTCCCATCGTCTAGACGAGGGAGAGCAAGTGTGCTATCTTTGTGTCCTTTGCGCCTCTGTAGTAAAAATCTTTCAGATATATTCACAGAGAAATAAACGTACTGCAAATAGTTGTCCTAGTGATCAGAACTTCAGCCTATATCATATTGTCAGCCGGTATTCTCCTTGCCAGTTCCTCATTCGGGCAACAGGGGAAGGCAGAAAGAATAAAGCTCCACAAAAAATATGTAGATGAGATCGCTGTGCTCGCCGAGCATCCTGCCGTGCGGGCGGCTTTCGAAATTGCTGAAAAAACAGACGCTCAAACAATAGCCGACCTGATCCTGCTGACTGAAATTCCTGCGCCACCATTTAAGGAAGAAAAAAGAGGTAAGAGATTTGCATCCATGCTAGCTGAGGCGGGTATCGACAGTGTCTGGACAGATGAAGTGGGGAATGTGATAGGTCTCAGGAAAGGGACGGTCCGGAAAAGAACGGTGATAGTGGACGCACATCTTGATACAGTATTTCCGGAAGGTACTGACGTAAAGGTAAAAACTTCGGGAGATACGTTAAAGGCCCCCGGTATAGGAGACGATACGCGCGGTCTGGCTGTTTTGCTGGCGGGCCTGAGGGCAATGAACCAAAGCGGGATCAGAACGGATGCGGATATCCTGCTTGCGGCTACGGTCGGCGAGGAAGGGCTGGGAGACTTACGGGGAGTGAAACATTTGTTCGGCAGCGGGGGACCAAAGGTCGACGTCCATATCGCCCTCGACGGAGTGAGTATAGGCGGCATAGTCAACAGCACGGTAGGCTCGGTACGCTACAGGGTTACGTTCAGTGGTCCCGGTGGACACTCATACGGCGCTTTTGGCCTGGCCAATCCTCATAATGCACTTGCGGGGGCCATATCGCGGTTTGTTGAAGAAGCCGACATTTATACGCGTTCCGGGGTTAAGACTACCTATAATATTGGTGTGATCGGCGGCGGTACTTCCGTCAACGCCGTTCCGTTTGAATCATGGATGGAGGTCGATATGAGATCGGAGAGCCCTGAACGCCTCAAAGGACTTGATGATATATTCAGAAACGCCGTGGCAAAAGCCCTGGCCCGGGAAAATGAAATAAAAAGGATGGGGGAGGACCTGGCCGTCGAGATCAGGAAAGTGGGAGACAGGCCCTCGGGTTCCATAGTGGAGGAGAGTTCCCTGGTACAACGCACGGCTGCTTCAGCGGCGGCGTTGGGCGCCGTACCTCTTTTAGGTGCAAGCTCTACCAATTCCAATACGCCTCTTTCGCTGGGAATCCCTTCAGTTACTATCGGCACAGGCGGAAAAGCGGGCGGAGCCCACTCCCTGGATGAATGGTGGCTCAACGACCACGGCCACCTTGGAGTCCGTCATATGCTGCTGGTTACACTGTCGGAGGCTGGAATTAGCAAATAATACGCTAATTTTGTCGCTTTATATACTTCTGTAAGAGCCGGTGAAAGTATGTCAGCGGATGGCGTAAAAGCATTTTTGAGATTAATCCTGGTAAGCGGAGCCGTGCTGGTATACAGCCGGGTGAGTGCGCAGGACCAGTTGCGCCAGGCAGATTCGCTTTTTGCTATCGGGCAATATCTTTCGGCCCAGGAACTCTACAAAACGCAGCTTTCGGCAGACAATGGCTTCAGGCCTACCGCCTTGCTGAAATTAGCCTATATAGCAGAACTGAACGGCGATTATACCAAAAGCCTTTACTACCTTGCCGTTCTTTCTAAAGGAGCACCCTCGGAAGCTATTTACCAGAAAATGGAAGCCCTGGCGCTCAAACACCGTCTCAGTGGGTATACGTTTGATGATTTCGGTTATCTTGTCCTGTATGTAAAGAAATACGGGCAATGGCTGTTCCTGGTTCTCGTTGCGATAGCCGGGTATGTATTGTTCGAACTCTTTGTGAAGTACAGTAAGAATGAGAGCATTACTTTTGTACCCAAAGCGATTATTATCCTTTTTTTGCTCGGACTCCTGCTGGTATTGAATATCAATGAGCTCTACGAGGAAGGAATCGTAGCCAGCGACACTACCTTCCTGAGAGACAGCCCGTCTTCGGCTTCCTCCGTAGTGGGTACCATCGGAAAAGGAAATAAAGTGATCGTATTGGATAAGCGCGACCACTGGAAGCTGGTTTTCCTGCAGGGGAAATTTGTGTATATAAAAGAAGATGATCTTTTGCTTATTTAAATACAGAAGCATATTGTTAACCACCACATGCCAAAGAGAAAAGTTTACGAAGCGGTGACCATTACCGACTTTGCGTCAGAAGGTAAATGCATATACAGATCAGAAACAGACGGGATTATTTTTGTTGAGGGGAAAGTGGCGCCGGGCGATGTGGTAGATCTCGAAGTATACCGCAAAAAGAAAAGCTACCAGGAGGCCCGCGTGACCAGGATACATGAATTTTCTGCACTCAGGACTACTCCTTTTTGTGAGCATTTTGAAATCTGTGGCGGCTGCCGGTGGCAGAACATCCGCTATGAGGAGCAACTTCGTTTTAAAGAGCAGCAGGTGAGAGACCATCTCGAAAGGATAGGGAAGGTGCAGGACCTCCACATGCTGCCTATCGTAGCGGGCGATCAACTCCGGTATTACCGTAACAAACTGGAGTTTACATTTTCGAACAGCAGATGGCTTACTTCCGAAGAAATACACAGCGGTGAGCCGTTTAGCCGTAACGCTCTAGGTTTTCATATTCCGAAGCGATTCGATAAAGTGTTCGCTGTACGCAAATGTCAGCTGCAACCAGACCCCTCCAACGATATCCGGAATGAATTGCATGCCTGGGCCGAAAAAGAGGGCCTGGACTACTACGACCTCCGAAATAATAAGGGATTTTTAAGGAACCTGATCATCAGAACAGCCAACACGGGCGAAAGCATGGTAATTGTGCAGTTTGCACAGCCTGATGAAACCCGGATAGGTCATGTAATGGAATTCCTCAGGCAGGAATTCCCGGATATCACTTCTCTGTACTACATCGTCAACCAGAAAGGAAACGACTCCTACCAGGACCAGACCCCGGTTTACTATCACGGTGCCCGGGCGATCCGCGAAGAAATGGAAGGGCTGACTTTCATGGTAGGACCGAAGTCGTTTTACCAAACTAATTCCAGCCAGGCCTACCGTCTTTACGAGGTGGCACGAACGTTTGCCGAATTGAGTGGTAATGAGTTAGTATATGACCTTTACACGGGCACAGGCACGATTGCTAATTTTGTTGCTAAATTTACTAAACAAGTTATAGGCATAGAATATGTAGAGGAAGCAGTGGCTGATGCCCGTATAAACTCTCAGATCAACAACGTATTTAACACCAGGTTCTGGGCCGGTGATATGAAAGATGTGCTCACAGAGGAGTTTCTTAACCAATACGGACGCCCCGATGTGATTATTACAGACCCGCCCCGCGCAGGAATGGATGCACCGGTAATTGATGTGATGCTAAATGCCGCTCCGGAGCGGATCGTTTATGTGAGTTGTAATTCTGCCACGCAGGCCAGGGATATCCAGATGCTCTCGGGAATGTACCGCGTAGAGAAAGTCCAGCCTGTCGATATGTTCCCCAATACCCACCATGTGGAGAGCGTTGCCTTACTCAAAAAATATGTTTAAGATTTGCTATAATAGATTTGTATTATTGATTTTTCGAAGAGCCTTCTTGTTGAAGTTACTCAATTTTTATTTATAATACTCTCGAAATGAGTAAGTTATTGTCGATTTATTAAACTAAAAATTGAGTGTATATTTTTTGTTTTTTCGTTATTCTACCGATATTATTTACCCGGAATATGGGTAATGTATTCGTTGTTTGAGTAAGGAAAAATCAGAATATCACATCCCCATTCGGGTTGTTCAGGTCGAAATCGCCCATGTCGTTGGCCTTGCTTCTGAAAGTACTGGTAGAAGCGCTTTTTTCGAAGCTGCCGATGCTGTCGGCAGGAGGGAAGCCCCGCTCGCCGGAATGAGGAGAGTTGGGTTCATAGAAAGAATCCAGGTCGGTGAATTTGGTATAGCGCCCTATAAATCTCAGGTTTACATTGTCAAGCGAACCTGCCCGGTTTTTGGCTACGATCACTTCACCGACCCCCTGGAGGGGGTTGCCTGCTTCATCCTGCGTAAATCCGTAGTATTCTGGCCTGTAGAGGAAAATCACCATATCGGCATCCTGCTCGATAGATCCGGATTCCCTCAGGTCTGAAAGCTGCGGTTTTTTTTCTCCTCCCCGTGTTTCGACAGCCCGGCTCAGCTGGGAAAGGGCGATTACAGGGACATTGAGCTCTTTGGCAAGCCCTTTGAGGGAGCGCGAAATAGTGGCGATCTCCTGCTCCCTGTTTCCGCCTCCTTTACCTCCGGTATCGGCCGTCATGAGCTGCAGGTAGTCGACAATGACCATTTGTATATCATGCTGGGCTTTGAGCCTGCGGCATTTTGCCCGCAGCTCAAGGACAGAAAGGGCAGGAGTATCGTCTATGAAAATAGGCGCATTGGCCAGGTTATTGATGCGTGAGTGAAGCTGTTGCCACTCATGCGGAGCCAGTGTTCCTTTTTTGATTTTTTCCCCTTCAATCTCCGCTTCGGCCGAAATGAGCCGGTTCATAAGCTGTACCGACGACATCTCCAGCGAAAAAATAGCTACTCCCTTGTTATAGTCGACAGCTGCATTCCGCATCGTGGAAAGTACAAAGGCCGTCTTTCCCATCCCCGGGCGCGCCGCCAGGATGATCAGCTCGCTGGGCTGCCATCCTGAAGTGAGGTGATCGAGTGCGGTAAAGCCGGAAGGGACCCCGGTAAGACCGTCGGGTTGATTTTTTTTAGCTTCCAGCTCGTTGATCGTAATATTCATCAACGACCGCATGTCGACGTAGTTCTTACGGATGTTGGCTTCCGATACCTGGAACAGCGCCTGTTCGGTCCTGTCCAGAAGCTGGAAAACGTCTGTCGTATCTTCAAAAGCTTCCCGGAGTATATCGGACGAGACCTTGATAAGCTCCCGCTTAATGGCAGCCTGGGAGATAATCCTGGCGTGGGCTTCGATATTGGCCGCAGAATGTATTTTGGTGGTAAGCTCAGTAATATAAGCGGGGCCGCCTGCCAGCACCAGTTCTCCGGTGGAGCGAAGCCTTGCCGTTACGGTCAGCAGGTCGATAGGCTCCGATTCGGCAAACAGGTTGATGATCGCTTTGAATATCCGCTGATGGGCCTCTTTATAGAAACTTTCGGGTTTGAGTATATCGGCAACGGCTGAAAGGGCATCTTTTTCGAGCATAAGCGCTCCCAGAACCGCTTCCTCCAGTTCTATTGCCTGCGGAGGAAGCTTGCCAGGCAATTGGTCGGCGTTGGTCAGGCGCGCGCCGGTCTTGCTCAGGAAGTGAGTTTTTGCAGCAGCTTCTGTAAACCTTTCATTTTCCATCTTATTGCAATATTAGGGATATAAGAGGAGAGGAGAAACAGGGCTGCTCAACTTTATTTTAGTTATCAGCTTTCAGCCGTCAGCGATCAGCCCTTATTCATCGACGGCTTGATCCCTATAGCTATCGGAATCAAACGCGCTGATAGCCGATAGCTGATTGCTCATGGCTATTTTATCTGTTGATTAGAGCCTTGAAAATTAGGATTTTGTGGTACCCGGGAAGAGGGCGCCGGGATAAATTGCTTGTTTGTAAATAAATATTTTCTAAATTTTGCCTTGATTCACAAACACTTTAACACTTTTCAATTTGCTGGAAAAAATAATTTCCCTTGAAGACATCCCGCTGGTGGATTTTTTAGGTGTACAAAACGCTAATATCAAAGAAATATCATCAGCATTCCCCAAAAGTAAACTGATTTCCAGAGGCAATGAAATAAGAGTGCGGGGAGCGGAGCCGGAAATCACCCGGATATCGGAAATACTGGAATCTTTAATCGCTCACTTTCATAAATACGGTCGTATTACGACCAACCAGATCAAAAGCTATGTCCAGGACGGCCCTAACGCAGCGGATACAAATATTCTGACGGATGAAAACCTGATTCTCATCGGCAACAAAGGGCTGGTAATCAAGGCCCGGACCTCCAACCAGATTAAAATGGTGGAGGCGGCCGGTAAATATGATATCGTTTTTGCCACCGGACCCGCCGGAACAGGCAAAACCTATACTGCTGTGGCGCTGGCGGTGCAGGCTTTGCGTAACAAGGAAGTAAAAAAGATCATTATCACCCGGCCGGCGGTGGAAGCCGGCGAAAACCTGGGTTTTTTGCCGGGCGACCTGAAAGAAAAAATAGATCCTTATCTCCGGCCCATTTACGATGCACTCGACGATATGATTCCTTCCGATAAGCTGAAGCTTCATCTTGAGAACCGCACCATCGAGATCGCTCCGCTGGCTTATATGCGGGGCAGAACGTTGAAAAGCGCATTTATACTGCTTGATGAGGCACAGAATACGACGTCCATGCAAATGAAAATGTTCCTGACGAGAATGGGGCCGGGCTCAAAAGTGATCATTACAGGAGACCGGACACAGGTAGATCTGCCCAAAAATCAGAAATCGGGCCTTATCGATTCGCTGAATATTCTTAGCAAAGTGAAGGGGATTGCGTTTATAGAGCTGGACAGCTCCGATGTTGTCAGGCATAGATTGGTTAAGGATATACTTGCGGCGTATGAAAAAAGCGGGACCTGACAAAAAGCTTCAACCGTTCATATTACTTCTGGCAGCGGTATTCTGGATCGGAACTGCCATTACCTGCCCTGCGCAGCAAAGCGACAGCCCTGCCGTAGAGAGATGTGCTACGATGGAGGCCTATTATTTCGGGCTGGAAAGGCTTCGGCCCGCAGTGGATCCGCTGCAGGTAATTAACGAAAAGATTACTTCCCATATCGAAAATAAAAGGAAACTGAGAGTGGCCGAGTCGGGCGAGATCCGGATACCTGTTGTGGTCCACGTGATCCATGACAGGGAATCGGGAGTGATAGGAGGCAGGGGCAACCCCAATATTTCTGAAGAACAGATCCTCAGCCAGATCAGGATCCTTAACGAAGACTATCGCCGGATGCCGGGGACTCCCGGCTACAACGAAGACCCGGCAGGCGTCGATACGGGGATAGAATTTTTCCTGGCTGAATTTACGCCGGAAGGCGCTCGGTCAGACGGTATTACAAGGAATTACTATAGTGCCAAAACGCAGTTTAATCCCTATACAGATGCCGCGACCCTCGCTGAGATCGTCAGCTGGCCTTCCGACCAGTATCTCAATATCTGGGTATGCACATTCTCCGGGAACTCTTACCTGGGAGTAGCCCAATTCCCTTCTCTCTCAGGCGTGCCGGGCCTTGACAATGCCGATGCCGACAAAGCGCTGACCGATGGCGTCATTATCGACTACAGAAGTTTCGGCGACGTCGGGGCCTTGGGAGATCCCAACTATAACCAGGGCAGGACCGCAACGCACGAAGTAGGGCATTGGCTGGGATTGCTGCATACGTGGGGAGACGCCCGGTGCGGTGACGACTATTGCGACGATACTCCCTGGGCGGAGACGTCCAACCGTAATTCCTGCAATGATGTATTTTCTTCCTGCAGGGGAGCGTCGACCCGTAATATGATCGAGAATTATATGGACTATTCCCCCGACCGGTGCATGAATGTGTTTACTTTTAACCAGATGGAGAGAATGCATGCCGTCCTGGAACTGAGCCCGAGAAGGGCAGTGCTTGTCGAAAATTCAAGGAAAGCAAGGCTGGAGGAAAACGCCCGCCTTCTTGTTTCTGTATATCCCAACCCTGTTGCCGACGGGCTGCTGAAAGCTGAAATCAGGTATGAAGGTTACCAGGACGTCGATCTGGCGATTGTAGATATGAACGGACGCCAGGTCGGCTCATCGTCCTACAGGAAGGTTTGGAGCCGCATTTTTACCGAACCTGTCGGACATCTCTCCCGCGGAATTTATCTGCTCGTGGTTACGAATGAAAACAAAGAGAAGGTGACCAGGCGTTTTGTTATAAATTAATGAAAATATGACCAGGTATTGGGTTTGAGATTCAGGTATTAGCTCGTAATCAATAACATACTATCAATTTATCGGAATTAAATGTTTAGTGAAACTCCTTTTGTCAGATACCTTTTTTTTCTGCTGACCGGCATCTTCAGCGCCGGTTTTCTCCGTGTCGGCGATATCCGGATTGCATGGGCAGCCCTTATCCTGATCCTGGCTGTGCCGCTATTATCTGTCGTAGCCGGATCCCGGCGCAGGAAGTATCTCCCTATAGCGGTTTTCGGGGCAATAGTTTGTCTTGGATGGGCCTCGGCTACACTTCAGTCGCTTCAGTTCGGCAAGCGTCTGAGCGATATAGATAATGAGGGCTACCGGATGTACGAAGTGCGTATTACCGGCTTACCGGAAAAAAGAAAAAACTCTTTCAGATACCCTGCCGAAATAAAAAGCCTGTTCCTGAACGACGGGAAAAGGAAGGAAGCAGAGTCCCGGGCGCTCCTTTATTTCGCAGATAACCTGAACAGGATGCCGTCGGTCGGGGAGAGTCTTATTGTATCGGGGCGGTTAAGAAGGCCGCAGCCGGCAACTACAGAATACGCATTCGATTATCGCCGGTTCCTGGAACTGAAGGGAATCCCCTGGATAGGCTACGTTAAGAACGACAGCGACATTTACCGGATGCCGGAGGCAGATGCATCGCCGGGCTTTCTGTATTCGCCTGAAAACCTTTCGGTAAAGTCAGAACAGCTGTTCCGGAAGTACCTGCACGATGACGACGCTTATGGCTTTGTCAAAGCGATGATACTGGGACGAAGGGATGACATCAGGGCGGAACTGAACGAGGCTTTCGTCAGCTCGGGCACTGTGCATATCCTGTCGGTATCCGGCCTTCATATCGCCATTTTCTTTTCGGTGCTTCATTTCGGGCTGGGATTCCTGAGAAAAAGGGCATGGGGGAAATATCTTTATCTCCTGGTGATGACATCGATCCTGGTTTTCTACTCAATACTTACAGGCTTACCGGCCTCCGTACAAAGAGCTACCCTGATGTGTATCATCTGGATGATCGCCGATACCTTTTCACGAAAGCATCACCCGGTGAATACCCTGGCCGTCGCCGGCTTTTTTATCCTGCTCGCCGACCCGAATGCATTTTACGACGTAGGCTTCCAGTTGTCGTTCCTGGCAATGCTGGGTATCTTTCTGTGGAGCAAACCGATAGAGGGCCTTTATCGCCCTGAAAGCCGGTTGCTAAAGCACTTCTGGAGCCTCTCCGTCATGTCGCTGGCCGCCCAGCTGATGACATTCCCGCTCATCGTATACTACTTCAACCAGCTTCCGGTCTATTTTCTGTTTGCCAATTTACTTGCAGTGGATATCTCCGGCATCCTGATACCCGCTTCTTTCGGTCTGTTATTGCTGGGATTGACGGGCCTCGACTGGCTTGCCGGCCTGGCCGGGTATGTGGTCAACTATCTCGCTGTCTTTATAAATTATGTCGTCTTTTTACCCGAAAAGCTGCCTTATCACCTTATTGAAAATATTGACCTGGACCTATACCAGGCCCTGATGCTGCTTCTCCTGATCATGGTAGCCTATGCCGCTTTCGTACAGCGGAAACGCCCGGCTGTAAACATCTTTTTTATAGCTGCGTGCTGCTTTTCACTGTATTCTTCGTTCTCGGTTGCCGCCGGTTACCGGCAGACTTTCCTGGAGCCTCTGGGAAAAGACTTTGTTTATAAATCGGCGGGAAGAATGCTATATATCACCAGTGATACCGGACAGAGTTTTTTCAATGAATACGAGATCCGTAAATACATGGCCCGGTACGGGCAGGATACGCTTATGATCAGGATTAATCCGCTATTTTAATGGCCTGGCCGCCGTTTAACTCATCTTTTACCATTTCTTCCCATTTACGCTGCTCCTGCGGGTTAAGCCCGTGCCGGGTTTCACGGTCATAGGCTTTCTGTAAATGGTTCATTTCCCTGTAAGACTCCAGGAACTGGTACTGGATCTGGCTGTCGTGATCTCCCACTGTGAGTTCGAGCTTTCCTAACTTATTTTTAAACCGTTCGGCCGAAATTTTGGCGATATCGAAGTGAGTCTGCTCGTGTTTCAACACCTGGGGATTTTTGGATTCAGGCAATATCCATGACATGCTTTTCACCACGTATACCTTCAGCTTTAAGTTGACTTCCAGCAGGTTGTTTTCAACTCTTGAATTGCCTTCGTAGGAAATACTCGTAAACACCATAGCAGCATAACGGCCTGTTTTAGGTTCAGCCTTGAAGTCACTGTATTGAAGGGGCCTGTCAGGGTGATAAAAAACAGTGTCTGCTTTTGATGCCTTGTAGTCATCGCCTATGATCAGCCTGACACCTCTTACCAGCGAAGGATTCTTCCCGTTATTGAGCGTAAGCCACTTGTCAAAATATAGCATGGCATCGCCCAGCATTTTCGGGAGAAATTCTTCATACATAGGACTGGATTCGGGCCTGGTGTAATTGCCTTTCGCCCGGTATGACGTAAGCAGTAACTCTTCCCGCGCCCTGTACCATACAAACTCGACATAAATAAGTGATTCTCCCTTTATTTTCCCCGGGGCTTCCCTGGTCTCGTTAATACCAAATACTTTGATCCTGGCAACCAGCGGGATCTGGTTCTGGCCACGCTCTGTCAGCGAATGACTCCAGAAATCGAAAGCTGTATTTTCAAGATTCCGCTGCAGGTCGAGCGGCTGAGATTTCGTCAGATAGATAACCCGGCCGAGCGACTTGCCTTTTTCTTTCCTGGAATCTATAACGTCAGAGATAAAGTAATGCCTGCTTTCCTTCAGGACGAGCCTGGTTTCGGGTAAAATGTCTATGGTGACGGGGTTCTGTGCATGCATGATTCCCGCCGGCATAACCGCCAGCGTCAGACACAGGAGGATTTTAAATGAAACCGGCATAATTAGCTCATCATCACATTTACACCGAGCGGCTTTGCAAATTCACATATACATTACCTAATTTGCAATTAAGATAGTAAAAAAACTGATGAATGAATAAGGCTCCCGTACATTTAAACAAACCCGATTTCGACACCATTTTTATGGAACTCGCTGAAAACCTGGCGCGGCGATCCCATTGCATCAAGGCCCAGGTAGGAGCCGTACTGGTAAAAGATACCCGTATCATTTCCATCGGATATAACGGTCCGCCTGCGGGTACGCACAACTGCGACGAGGAATTTCCCGAGTCAGGCTGTCCGCGCGACTCCAAGGGGAGCTGCTCCCTTGCGCTTCATGCCGAGCAGAATGCAATCCTCTATGCCGTCAAGAACGGGTCAAACATTGAAGGAAGCACGCTGTATGTCACGCTGGCGCCCTGTATTTCCTGCGCAAGAGTGATCTACACTATGAAGATTTCAAAAGTGCTGTATCTTAACAGCTATGCTGCCTATAAGGGGATAGGAGTAGAAGAAGGTGTGGAGTTCCTGACACGCTTCGGGGTGGAGGTAACCCGGTATATTCCGAACAAGATCGTTTAGGAGACGCGGCGAAAGCGGTAAGGGTAATAAAAAAACGGCTGGTTTTCACCAGCCGTTTTTTTGGGTGTTTATCCTCGTCTATTTTACTTTTTCCTTATAGAGTAGATTCCCGTTAGCTCCTACTGTCGCTTTATAAGAATTCTTCTTAATACCCTGATCCGGACAAGCATTACCAAAGGACGTAGTTTCAATATCAATAGTAATATTCTTAGCCCACTTAGGTACCTTCTTGCCAGCTTCATCCAGAACGCGTTCTACCGTCTTGAACTCATCGCAATCTTTAAGGTCTTTAAGATCCTCTTTATAGAAAATAACTTTTCTGAATCCGCTGCTTGTTGTATCAACAGGGCAAATACATTCCGCACAATCCGGGCTGACACCTTTCACCCATTTCTTGATTTTTTTGGTATAACGTTGATAAGCATATACCTCGATCTTCTTATTGCACCAGCAGTAAGGCTCAATAACTTTTTCAATGACTGTATCCGGCTTCATTGCAGCAAAACCGCTGGCAGCTACCTGGCTGATACATGAAGCACAAGCGGAAGCCTGGTGGCTTTGTACAGTTACATAGTACTGACCGTCTACAGGGCAACCGTTGCTGTTCAGGTAGCTGGACGGGAAGGCAAGCTCTGTATCTTTCTGGCAGATGGCTTCAGCTATGATTTTATCTTCACCGTTAGCGAGGTGATGGATACGTGCGGTGAAAGTCTGGTTCAGGCTGTCGGCCATAACAGGATCAAGCGAAGAAGTCCATGAAGCTACGATAGGCTCGCAATTGTCTTCTTTGCCGGTAAAGTATTTCCCGATAATGGAAGAGTTTCCGCTTGTCAAGGACAGTGTAGGCGTTATACAAGTAAGGCCGGCAGAAGGATCTTTCTTAACAGGCACGTCGTATTCAAATGATTTACGAAGAGCAATACCACCGTTGAAACCACCGTGCTCCCTGACATAGCGGGAAATCACGAAAGGCCCGCCGGCAGCCGCCCACGGCATATCATAAGAAACCTTGGTACGATATCCCTGTACCTGTACACCAAGCGCCCAGGTGGGGTTTTTAAGCGGGAAGAAAAGGCCCAGGTTGGCAAGCCCTCCGAAGTAGTACCGGTTACCGTTAGGAGAAACCGCATAGTAAGCATTCCTCGGGTCGTTAGCACTGGCGTTACCCCGGTCCCTGATAGAAATAGCCGCAGGCGTAGTTCTGAATATGCCGCCTTTGATGCTTGCTTCAAGGAAGGGGCTTCTCCGGCTTTTTGTAAAATTCCAGCTGACGACCGGCCCTATTGCCAGGTAGAAGTCCTCAGATGTACTTCTTTTGATTTCAACGTCATTCCTGGTCAGTTGGTAGCTTCTCAAATGCTCATCTACAAATTCATCGAAACCGGGACGGATGAAGAAATGCTGGGCGCCGAGCGCAGCTCCTAGACCAAACTTAAACTGGGCATCAGGTCTTTTGGTAAAAAAATAATCGGCACTGATAGCACCGTTAATACCCCATCCGTTAAACAAGGTTTTATCTCTGGCTTCGCTTAACGGGAAAGTGTTAGCCCAGCTACCACAATAGGCAAAACCCGGCCCGATGAAACCACCTATTCTCCAGGGGCTGACCTTATGTTGAATTCCAACAGTGTCGCAACCTCCACCAGGAGCGTCGCAGGCTTCTTGTGCATGGCTAGTATTAAAAGCTAACAGGATTAGTATGGCACCTGCAAGCTTTTTTGTAAATGATCTTAACATAACTATTATGTTGATTAGAGATTAAGTTTTGGTTGCTTATTTTCGATTTATTTAGGTGTTTTGACGCTATAGCACGAACTAAGTAACTCACTAAAGTTAATAAAAAAATTTAAATCAATGACAAATTCCGCCATCGCCGTGAACATGACCATGCTCAAGCTCTGTCGCGGTTGCGTTTCTCACTAAAATTATTGTGCCACTAAAATCCATTTCCCTTCCAGCCAAAGGGTGATTAAAATTCAATGTAACCAATCCCTCCTTAATATCTACAACTATTCCCTGCAGCCTGTCACCTTCTTCGTTTGTCATCGGAATACTGTTACCTAAAACCAAAAGTTCATCGGTATTTACTCCTTCTTCTTCAAATAATGAACGCGGAAGGTCTACAATGGCCCCCGGATCAATCTCTCCGTATCCCTTCTCTGGAGCGATACGAAAGTCGAAAGTATCGCCGGCCGATAATCCCAAAAGGTTATTTTCAAATTCCTCCGGCAGGCCGCTCAGGCCCCATATAAAATACATAGGATCCTGTTCGTCAACCACTTCCACTACTTCGAAATCCCCATCTTCACCTTGTAATCTGAGGTTGTAGGTAATGGCTACTACTTTATGGTTGTCTATTTGCATGGCGCCTGGTATACTGATATTCCGAATTCACTCCGATGTTCCGGAGAGGTACTTCAGGTGCAAAAATATACATATTTTTTCTGTAAGGCTTGTTTTATCTATTTTTGTTGAAATTTTTTTTGCATACCAACCCGATAGCTTCATGAATTTCCTCGCTCATATCGCCCTGTCAGGAGAAAATCCCGAGCTGATCATGGGTAATTTCTGTGGAGATTACATGAAGGGGAAATTGGATTCTGAGAAGAATAAGGCATGGCCCGAATACTTCATCAGGGGCGTCCGCCTGCATAGGTTTATTGATAATTTCACCGATACCGATCAGGTGTTGAGAGGAATGATTAAAGAAGTTGCCGTTTTTTACGGCAGGGCAGCCCCGGTAGCAGCCGATATCTGCTTCGATCATTTTCTGGCCACGAATTTTGACAAGTTCCATGACACGGATCTGAGGCAGTTTGTAAGCGCTTTCTACCGGCTGGCCGACAAATATTCATTCCTCATCCCGGCCGATATGCATCCGCTGGCTGCTGCTTTGGTTGAAAACGACTGGCTGTTTAAATACAGGGAGTGGGAAACCGTAGAACGGACGCTGGTCAGCATGAGCAGGCGGTACAGCTTTCTTTCCGATCTGTCGCGACCGTCGGAACTTTTCCGGAGCAACCGGGCTGGCTATGAAAGATATTTTCTCGAATTTTACCCGAGGCTTCAGGCCGCAAGCCGGCTCTTCCTGGAAGAATTGTCCGCCGCCGGCTAAAGCTCATTCCGGCTTTGCCGTTAATATTATATAGTATAGTGATGTCTGTTACCGCCGAAACGCTGCTGAAAGAAATTGACCAGAAAAAATTCCATTCCGTTTACCTGCTTCACGGTGATGAACCTTACTATGTCGACCTGGTCGCAGACGCGCTCGAAGAGGCGGTCGTTCCGGAAGAGAGTAGGGGATTTTGCCAGTTTGTGCTTTATGGGGCCGATCACCAGGTAGGAAGCGTCATCCAGCATGCCAGGAGCTACCCGTTCATGTATGATCGCCAGTTGGTAATGGTAAAAGATGCGCAGAAGCTGGCGGGGATAGACAAGGAAGAAGGACAAAAGCTCCTGGAGGGATATGTTCAGAATCCCCAGCCGACGACGGTCCTGGTGCTCGTCTATAACGGTAACGCCGACGAGCGCAGGGGATTTGTAAAGGCAATAGGGAAAGCGGGAGTCCTGTTCAGGAGTAAAAAAATGTACGATAACAAGCTGCCCGACTGGGTGGCGAATTACTGCCGCGACCAGCAGGTCAGGATCAGTCCCAAGGCCATCCAGATGATCGTGGATAATATCGGTAACGATCTGAAGCGTATCGATAACGAGATCCGGAAAGTACTCGTTAATCTTGCACCCGGCGAAGGGGTAGGGGCTGAGCAGGTCGAAAAGTACATCGGTATCAGCAAGGAGTATAATATTTTCGAGCTTCAGAAGGCGCTTTCCGCCAGGGATGTAAAAAAGGCGACGCAGATCGCTGCTTTTTTTGCCTCCAACACCAAGGACAATCCCGTTATCCCGGTGGTGCTGATGCTGTATTCCTATTTTACCAAATTGCTTCTCGCCCATGCTTCAGCCGATAGGTCCGACCAGGCGCTTGCTTCGGTACTCGGCGTCAACCCTTTTTTTGTAAAGGATTATAAAAGTGCAATGACGCACTACCCGGTAGCCCGGATCGTCGGTATTATACATTACCTGAGGGAGGCGGATTGCAAGCTGAAAGGTATCGATACGGGATCCATGCAGGAAGGGGAAATACTCCGGGAGCTGATTTTCAGAATACTTCATTAGGCTTTCATCTCTGCCGGTCTTACGAGGCGGATATAATTCGAATATATGCTATAGTTGAAAATGTATAACTGACTGTTTATGCAAGTTTTACATATTCTTTGTTAAAGTAGGATTTTTGAATTTCAGAAAGCCTGACAATTAAAATCCCATGCTTTTGTATTCCTTAGTGTTGATACGTTTTCCCTGTTTGTGGACAGCCGTAGCTTCCATATACATAGTCTCCTCGTTTTTCGAACCTTTCCCTTCCATCTTCAGCAGCACACCTCCTGCTTCGTTTTGTAAATCAGGAAGCCTCCCTGCATTGCTTTTTGTCAATTGGGAAAATGCTTTCATAAAGTGCCCTGCGTCTACACCCAACTCAGCGGTCAGCCACAATTTCGTAGTGTATTCTGAAGTATTCGCCTCATATACATCACAATTATAGTCCAGGATACGTTCGGTTCCGATCTTCCTGATTGAGAAGTTCTCCGTACCCGTATCCTTTTCGGCCTCTTCTACGGCAGCTCCCATGATGCGCTCCGCCATCGCTCCTCCCAGCACCATGTAGCTCTTTTCTTTTTCCATAAAAGCAATCATGTTTGCACCGTGCATGACCATCAACATATCCTGCCTCTGGGGTACTGACATCCCGATATAGTCCTCGCCGCCCAACCACATCATAGTCTCGGCAGGTTTGTCTTTACCGCTCCGGATATTATAGGATATTCCCAAAGTAAAGTCATATGTGTCGGATATCGAAACATTGCTGTTGCCTGTCGGAAAGCCGACGCTTCTACCGCCGGAAGATGGTTCTGTACCGGCTTTCGGCTGCTTTTTTTCGCTTCCTTTGAAAGCTTCGTCGGCCGCATTTTCGATTTCGTCCATGCTTTTATTGATAGCTCTGTCGGCTCTCCGCTCCACACGCTGATTGACCTGTTGTTCTACTTTTTTTTCCAGCGTTTTGCCAAACCCTTTCAGTATCTGGGTGTTGCCTTCCTGGGGGGCCAGAAATGCCTGTGCCAATAGCAGCATGATGGACATGTTTCTTTTCATAGCTCATTTTTAGGTTATCCTCTTTATTCGATTATAGCCCAAATATGCCTTGCCTTACTTTATCGATCAAAACCTTTTTCACGGATAGACACAAATACAATACAATCTGTTCGATTTGTTGTATAAACGGAGTTCTGGCCTTTACCGGCTACAAAAACGCTTTTTTTCAATATATCCGCCTTTCGGAACTAACTATACAACCGGAAGGAGCATTTGTGAAAAATACCCGCATTTTGAGCTGATAAAATAATAGCTTTGTTTAAATCAATAACCGGGATTATTGGAACAATTAAAACTATTCGGTGATCTGAGTTTGATGTCCGTGTTTCTATGGCACGTGACGTTCGTGTATCTCATTGTCCTTGTTCTATTGTCCTATATCATTTACAAGAACACGCAGGACAAGCTGTTTTTGTACTACTTCGCCTATGTATTCCTGCTGTTCACCTATATCGTGTGCCGCAATTATTATTTCATGGAGATGCAGACCTATCCGCCCGTCTACCTGTATTCTTATTACGTGCAGGTCGTATACCTCTGTGTCTATTTTCACTTTGGCATTGCTGTTATCAATTTCAGGACATACTACCCCAACTTTACCAGGTGGATATACCGCTATATGTTATTGGCCCTGGGAATAGGCAACTTAATCTTTTTAGCGGGGCTTCTGGAATGGATCCCGCCTTCCTATATGGCCGGGTATTACTACAAATTCTTTTTTCCCATCCACATATGCATTGCCATATTTATCATATACAGGGCGATTACGCTGAAACAGGAAAGCCTGCGTATCTATTTCCTGATCGGCACGATCACCTACCTGGTATTGGGTACCGTAGCAGTACTCTCCAACTTCTATCAGCCTCCCGGTATGCTGATACGTCCCATTGGCTATTTTTATATTGCGATCATTATAGAATGTACCTTTTTTGCTATTGGCCTGGGCATACGGGTCAAGCATGTTTACACCGATAAACTCGAAACCGAAAGAAGGCTCAATGTTGCGCAAAAGGACCTACAGGTGCAGATGCAGCAACAGATCGAACAACAGGAGAAGGACAACATCAGTCTGCAACGGGAAAAGGAATTGCAGGTATTGGCTACCCAGGTTGCACAGCTCGAAAACAAGGTGCTCCGCAGCCAGATCAATTCACATTTTATCTTTAACGTACTCAATTCCATCAAAGCATTCATCGTAGAGCACGATTCGGAACAGGCGATCAGGTACCTGAACAAATTTTCCAAGCTGATGCGCAAGATTTTGGATGGAAGCCGTAATGAGAAAAGCAGCCTGGCCGACGAACTGGCTACCGTTGAACTTTACTTGAATATCGAACAAATGCGCATACCGGAAGAACTTACTATCTATAAGAATATTGATACCCGATATAAACCGGATACGGTCTTGTTCCCGGCGCTGTTAATGCAACCATTCGTGGAGAATGCCGTATGGCACGGGCTTATCCCGTCCAAAGGCCCGAAGGAGCTAACCATCTCCGTATACGACTATGTGGATGGAATCAGGATTGAGATCATGGACAACGGTATAGGCTACACCACATCGCTTGCCGAAAAAAGCCCGCTTGACACACATCGCTCGCATGCTATGGACATAATCAGAGAACGGATCGTGCAGTTCAATAAAAGGAGTGATTTTCCCCGGATTGATTTCGACATAGCAGACTGTACTCCTCATCAGGGTACCAGAGTCCGTATAAATGTGAAAATGGACCAACCATACAGTAAATAACAATACCTATCCAAGATTTTCGCTTTTCAGTGTACTAGCCTGTATTTTAGCCTTATTTAAAACCAGTAACGATATGAGCCTAACCTGTGTACTTGTCGATGACGAGCCCAAAGCGCTGACCAGCTTAAAATATGAGTTGCAGCAATTTAAAGACCGTGTAGAAATTGTAAGCCAGTTTTCAGAAGCCCGATCTGCATTGGTTTATCTGGAAGCCCATACCGTCGACGTGGTTTTTTTGGATATCAATATGCCAAACCTCAATGGCATGAAGTTCCTGGATGCATTTTCCTGCCGGAATTTTGAGGTCATCTTTACCACCGCACACAGCGAATATGCCATTGATGCGTTCAAAAAAGAAGCCTTGGATTATTTGGTAAAGCCTATCGACCAGGACGATCTGGACAAGGCCCTGCAGCGTGCGGAGAAGAAAATCCAGCAGCGAAGCGTTTCGGAAAAGATAGAGGAGGCCATGGATCGCCTGAACAGCCTGGGGATCGGTACCAGGAAAATAAAACTCAATATGGACAAGAAAGTTGTCTTCCTGGAGCCTGACGAAATACTCTATTGCGAGAGCGACGGCAATTATTGCAAGGTTTTCCTTGAAAACGAAAAAGAGCTTTTTCTGACACAAAAACTAAAACAGGTTGCCGAACAAATGCCTCCTCCCGTTTTCTACCGGGTACACAATTCTTACCTGGTCAATATGCAAAAGGTCAAGGAGTTTTATAAGAATGACGGATACGTCATGCTGAAAAATGGCAAGGCAATTCCTGTTTCCCGGCAAAAGCGCAACGAGGTACTGGACAGGCTCTGATCTCCCTATTCCCCATAAACCGGCGCCAAATGTGAATAATCCGTATTTTTATAGCGGGTTATTTGCCTAATTTGTTTGTATTCAACGCATTAAAGGCCTGCCATACGGCATCGCTGTCCAACATATTGCTTACACCGGTTTTTTCAGGTAAAACCTGCCCAAAGCTATCGAATGCCTATAGCATAGGGAAATTGTGTTTTACTAATGGTACCGGAATGACTGCAAAAAGGTTGTAGATATTGTATAATTGGCAGAGATAGATTTCGGTATGAAGCTCAAATGACAAATTAAAAGTACATTTTACCACCTATGTAAGGATTATACACATCGATACTTAGATCAAGACCAACTATACAAATTGTATTTTTGTTGAGGCCAATACCTATAGCTTTGTGTTATATGACACATTCATAAAACTCAAAAAGTATGAAATTTCCATGAGTTGCATGAAACAACTCTATCGCTTCATGTTTATTATGTACGCTGTACTTTTCACTTCGTGTTCAGGAAATGCCAACAATGAAAACAACAACAGCGGGCATACCACCTCTGAGGAAGTAAAAAACAATGCTGCTTCTATGTTGGGTAAACCGCTGGTATTAGAGGCATTTAATGATCTTCCGGAAGTGATAGACGGCTGTGCATGCCTGTTTTCAGAAAATAGCGCAGCTTTCAGAAAAGGGGAGTTTCTCTATGCCGATAATCTGCTGCAGACGGGTTTTGTCAGGATAAACGGCAAAATGCAACAGGTTGTGCTGGAAGAATCGGAAAGTAACCCGGATATCGAATTCAAAATCCGGGGCAAAAACGAAGAGGTAGAAATCAAACTGGATTTACGCAAAAGCGACCAGATCGACTATGTCGGTTCATACTTTGGCATACTGGAAGTAGAGACCAAAGATGGGCGGACGGCAAGAAAGACGGTCTTCGGGGAGTGTGGGTGTTGACGCCGACGGAGCGGTATACCCTTCGGAGATATACGGCTCGAGCAATTATTGACCATGAAATAATAATCCTTTAAATCCAACAAATATGAAAATGCTAAAACATTACCTCCTGGCATCAGCCGCTACATTATTGTTCATGGCCTGCGGCGGCAGCAATACCAATAGCGGGGAGGAGGCCCGCCTTGGAGTAGCCGAAACCGCCGCGGCATCCTCGACAGAGAAAAGCAAATCAAAGAAATACAATGTCAAATGTTTCGAAGACTTTGACTACGACTACAGCAAAATGCTGACTATGGAGGATATACTTAAGCATGTGCCTGTCAGTGACCCGGGTGCCATAGAATTGAAATACAAGGAAAGCAGGGTTTCCAAAGAGCATAACGAATGCAGCTATAAATGGCCTAGTGACCGTCCTGATATGATTGTGAAAGTAAAAGCCGGTTCTAATACTATGGAAATGCCGAGAAAGGATGAAAATATCGTTGCTATTGAGAGGTTTGGCTTCAGCAAAAATTCTCCTGAGCAAGCGTTGTCCTCTTTCGAGCGCGCCTATGGACAACTCAGCGAAAAGGAGTATCAGGAAATGGAAGCCCGGATAGATCAACAGTTCCGGGACAAGCCGGAAGAAGAACGCAAGTCTATGAAATCAATGGTAAAGGCAAGACAGAATATGAAATTCCATCCCGTAGCCAATGTCGGAAATAGCGCCTATTGGGAAAGAGAAGCAATAGACGACCTATATTTTGGCACCAAATTCTATGTACTGGCCGGAACAGCCGAGTTTCGGCTCAAAGTCAAGGTCGGCAGCGACGATGAAGAAAATGCACGGGTAGCCGCATTGCTCGCACGTGAGATATTGGCAAAATGTGAGTAAACCGGGAAAAACAGGCAGATATCCGGCTGCAATTAAAAAAGGAGACAACCTGTATGGGGTGTCTCCTCAAGTAGCGGGGAGCAGGATCGAACTGCCGACCTCAGGGTTATGAATCCTGCGCTCTAACCATCTGAGCTACCCCGCCGTCGAATTCGAGTGCAAAAGTAAGGATACTTTCTAAAAAGACAAGCTGAGTAAGGTTTTATTTATTCCGACCGGATATTCGGAACAGGAATAAAGCCCTCTCTGTGGTCCTCTTTTTTCCTCCGTGGCGCTCTGTGTCCCAACCGGCATCATTTATTCCCGCTACTTTTCCTGCCGTACTCCATCTATAGGGAAAGAAAACATTCCACCTTTAATTGGGAAGTTTAAAATGTTTTTGTACTTTGACAACCGAGCCCGTTTTGAGCCTATTTGTCGTTTAAACATAAAAAGTATGGAGAAGTATAAATTCGTTGCTGAATATGAATTGAAATCATCACCTAAAGTGTTGTTTCCTTACTTCAGCACTGCGTCTGGGCTGGAACAGTGGTTTGCAGACAAGGTGATCGTTTTACCCGATCAGACCTTTGATATTCAGTGGGACGGCGAAAGTCATATGGCACATCTTGTATCCCAGCGGCTTAACAGGGTAGTGAAGTTCGAGTTCGTAGGCTCCCCTCCCGAAGAGGAAAACCGGAATTATATAGAGTTCAAGCTTGATGTAAGCGACCTCACTCATTCTACTTATCTGAAGGTTACCGATTATTCCTCTACTTCCGATGAACAGGAACTATATTCTTTGTGGAATGGTTTTATAGACCGATTGAAAGAAATAGTAGGTAGTTGATGAAAAAGCTGGATAAGCTTATTTTAAAATCATTCTGGGGTCCTTTTCTGGTAACTTTATCGGTCGTGATTTTCATCTTCCTGATGAAAGTTGTGATTTTTTATATTGACGATTTTGTTTCCAAAGACGTTTCCCTGATCGATATAGGTACGCTGTTCGGCTATTTCGCGCTCAGTACGGTCCCGAACGCGCTTCCCCTGGCGCTGCTGCTGGCCTCACTGATGACCTACGGTAATCTGGGTGAGTTTTTTGAGCTGACCGCCATCAAGAGCGCCGGTATTTCCATGACCAGGGTAATGACTCCTATGTTTTTTATCGCATTGTTCATCAGCGGCGTGTCTTTCATTTTCAATGACAGGGTCGCTCCCTGGGCTAACCTCAAAGCCTACAGCCTCCTGTACGATATCAGGGAAGCCAAACCGATCATGAAGATCAAGGAAGGGATCTTTTACAACGACCTGCCGGGCTACAGCATTAAGGTGGACAAGAAAATGCCTGACGGTAATACCATGCTAGGAATGGTGATTTACAAGCACGATTCAAGATCTTTTGAAAGGGGAAACACCGAGGTGATCCTGGCGGATTCAGGTAAAATGTATACTATAAACGATAACAGCTACCTGGTTTTTGAATTGTTTAACGGGAATAATTACCAGGAAGTGGTGGACGGCCTTTCGTCGGGAGGCAGGGTTTCCTATACCGCAGCCCCGGAGGTGGCCGACCCTGCCAGCTTTATGCGCAACCGCTTTGATAATTACAAGCTCGTGGTCAGTTTATCGTCTTTCGGTATTAAAAGATCTGACGAAGAAGCCTTCAAATACCATGCGTATATGAAGAACGTTCAAGAGCTGACCCATGCAGCGGATTCGGTGAAGCGTGATTACGAGATAAGCAGGAAGAACCTGTACCCTAGTAGCAAGCAGTATTATACCTATAATTTTAAAACGGAAGATTCTACTTACCTGCGCAACGTTCAGCCGGGACCGTGGGTGGATTCGCTGCTAGCAGTAAACGCATCCGACAGCCTGGAGAAAGTGATAAGGGAAACTGCCAGGAGCTCTGCATCGAGCGTCGCCGGGTTTGCTTCCACGAATATAATATACCTCAAAAACAAGCTGACAGAAGGAAACGCCTATGCGCTGGAGAAGCAGAAAAAATTTGCGGGAGCGTTATCCTGTCTTATCCTCGTGCTGATCGGCGCTCCTTTGGGCGCTATTATTAAAAAAGGCGGCTTCGGGATGCCCGTGCTTATTTCAATTGTCTTCTACATCCTGATGTATGTGATGAATATCCAGGGAGAGAAATACATCAAGGAGGAAAATATGAACGTGTACCTGGGGATCTGGATGTCGAATTCGGTGCTGCTGCTGTTCGGGATATATTTTACCGACAGGGCCAGGAACGACTCCAGGCTTTTTGATAAGGATGTATATGTCATGATGATCAACCGGATAAAGCAGCGTTTTGCAGGGAAAAATGCCTCTGCCGTCCCGGCTCCCGAAATGGCTGATGTATAGCTGATGTCTGATAGCTGACCGCCGTTTGCATTTACGAAAAAAAGAAACTACCTTCGCGCAGTTTTTAAATTTTATAAAAATCTGTTGTTACAATTATGTATTTAACCACGGAAAAGAAAAAGGAAATCTTTGCGTCGCGGGGTTTCAATAAATCTGCTCAGGACACTGGTTCCCCGGAATCACAAATTGCACTCTTCACCTTCAGGATAAATCACCTGACCGAGCATCTTAAAGTTCACAAGAAAGACAACGCCTCACGCAGAGGGTTGCTTCAACTGGTGGGTAAAAGAAGACGCTTGCTGGATTATCTCAACAGGACAGATATAGAGCGCTACCGCGCTATTATCGCCGAGCTTGGTTTGCGTAAGTAGTGAAATTTACGAAGTCAGGGAGCCTTAAAAACAGGGCTCCCTGACTTCGTATTGAGCCATTCTGCCAGTCAATTTAAAAAAAACGAAAAAACATCAATATAAAAGCAAGCCAGTCAACTTTTAAATCCAGCGAAATGATCGGGATTTAAGAAAGTATGGTGGAAACCGCGGCTTATTGTAAAAAAAGATTATGCATTTTAATATTATTTCTAAAACCATCACACTTCCCGACGGGCGTAATATAACGCTGGAAACAGGAAAACTGGCCAAACAGGCAGACGGCTCTGTTGTTGTCAGAATGGGCGACACGATGTTGTTGGCCACCGTAGTAGCAAGCAGAGAAATCAGGCCGGGTGTCGATTTTCTCCCGTTATCTGTAGATTACCAGGAGAAGTTTGCCTCCGCTGGTCGTATTCCCGGCTCTTTTCAAAGAAGGGAAGGGCGTCTTTCCGACCATGAAGTGCTCGTCAGCCGCCTGGTCGACAGGGCTATACGTCCTTTGTTCCCGGAAGATTACCACGGCGATACCCAGATCAATATCTACCTGATCTCAGCCGATCACAACGCATTGCCCGATGCCCTTGCATCGCTGGCCGCTACCGCAGCGCTGATGGCTTCCGATATACCTTTTTATAAGCCGGTTTCGGAAGTACGTGTCGCCAAGATCAACGGCGAGTATGTCATTAATCCTACCAGTACAGCTCTGAAGGATGCCACTATCGACCTGATAGTAGGAGCTACCCTGAGCGATATCACCATGGTGGAGGGAGAGCTGAGCGAAGCTTCCGAAGAGGAGGTAGTAGAGGCAATCAAGGTTGCCCATGAAGCTATAAAGGTACAGTGTATCGCGCTTAAGGAGTTTGAAGCGGCCTGTGGGAAAACAGAGAAAAGAGCTTACGAAGGCGATCTGCAGGACGAAGTGCTGAGAGATAAAATAAGGGCCTTTGCCTACCAGCGTATTTATGAGGTTGCCCAGGCGGGTACTTCCAAGCAGGAACGCAAGGAAAGAATCAGCGCTATCAAAGACGAACTCGTCGCCTATCTCGAAGGTGGGCTTGCCGAAGGAGAAGAACTGAACGGCGACCTGGTGGGCAGGTATTTTCATGACCTTGAGTGGGAAGCAGCCCGCCGGCTGGTCCTGGATGAGCGTAAAAGGCTGGATGGCCGGCAGCTCGATCAGGTACGTCCTATTGCAAGTGAGGTGGATTTCTTACCCAAAGCGCATGGCTCGGCTCTTTTTACAAGAGGGGAGACCCAGTCTCTTACTACCGTTACGCTGGGTACCAAGCTGGACGAGCAGATTGTCGACAGCGCCATGAATTACGGCTACAGCCGTTTCATGCTCCACTACAATTTCCCCGGGTTCTCTACCGGCGAAGTAAAGCCTAACCGCGGTCCTGGCAGGAGAGAGGTCGGGCATGGTAATCTTGCCCTGAGAGCCCTCAAAAAAGTATTACCCGACGACGAGAACAATCCCTACACGATACGGATCGTTTCAGATATACTCGAATCAAACGGTTCTTCATCCATGGCTACCGTTTGTGCGGGATCTCTGGCATTGATGGATTCGGGTCTTAAGGTGAAAGGACAGGTTTCAGGTATCGCTATGGGACTGATATCTGATGCCGAAACAGGCAAATATGCTATTCTTTCCGACATCCTCGGGGATGAAGATCATCTTGGAGACATGGATTTCAAAGTAGCCGGTACCGCCAACGGTATTACGGCCTGCCAGATGGATATCAAGGTAGACGGGCTCTCTTTCAGTGTTCTTTCGGAAGCGTTGCAGCAGGCTAAGGCCGGTCGTCTTCATATCCTTAATGAAATGAATAAGACCATTGAGGAAACCCGTCCGGATCTGAAACCCCATACTCCGCGTGCAATTGTGATCAGGATCGACAAAGACCAGATAGGTGCGGTAATCGGGCCCGGAGGTAAAGTTGTGCAGGAAATCCAGAAAGAATCAGGCGCTACCGTCAACATCGAGGAAAAAGATAATTACGGTTATGTGAGTATATTTTCCGCTGATAAGGCCTCCATGGATAAAGCGGTATCGAGAGTGAAGGGTATAGTAGCCGTTCCGGAGGTTGGTGAAGTATATAAGGGAGTTGTGAAGACTATTATGCCTTTTGGGGCGTTTGTGGAGTTCATGCCGGGCAAAGACGGGCTTCTGCATATCTCCGAAATCGTCTGGGAAAGGCTTGAAACTGTGGAGGGAGTATTGTCTGTCGGCGACGAAGTGGAGGTAAAATTGGTAGAGATAGACAAAAAGACCGGGAAATTCCGTTTATCCAGAAAGGTATTATTACCACGACCGGAGAACAAAACCAGATAACGAAATGTTATAGGTTCGACACAACACTATAAATGTTCGTTAGTATACGAAGTGAAAATAGTAAAAATATAGCATGAGACAGCTTAAGATAAGCAAGCAAATCACCAACAGAGAAAGCCAGTCGCTGGACAAGTATCTTCAGGAGATTGGAAAGGTAGATTTGCTGACACCGGACGAAGAGGTGATCCTGGCCCAGAAGATAAGGAACGGGGATCAGCTTTCGCTGGAACGCTTGACCAAAGCCAACCTACGGTTTGTGGTTTCGGTAGCAAAACAATACCAGAATCAGGGCCTTTCTCTAGGAGATCTTATCAATGAAGGGAATTTGGGACTTATCAAGGCGGCGCAAAGATTTGACGAGACCCGCGGTTTCAAGTTTATCTCTTACGCGGTCTGGTGGATCCGCCAGTCTATCCTTCAGGCCCTGGCCGAACAATCCCGGATTGTCAGGCTTCCGTTGAACAGGGTTGGTTCCCTGAATAAAATCTCGAAGACGTTCTCCGAACTGGAACAGCGTTTCGAGCGTGAGCCTTCTCCTGAAGAGCTTGCTGAAGTGCTTGAGATTTCTTCGTCGGAAGTGGTGGATACCATGAAAATATCCGGGCGGCACGTATCGATGGACGCCCCTTTCGTACAAGGCGAAGAAAACAGCCTGCTCGATGTGCTGGAGAACGATACCGACGATAAACCGGACAGCGGTCTGGTAAACGAATCGCTTCGTAAGGAGGTACAAAGGGCGTTGTCTACGCTTACGCAGCGCGAGGCCGACGTAATAGCGCTTTACTTCGGCCTTAACGGAGAGCATGCCATGACGCTTGAGGAGATAGGGGAGAAGTTCAACCTTACCCGCGAACGGGTACGCCAGATAAAAGAAAAAGCGATCAGGAGGCTGCGTCACGCTTCGAGAAGCAAAGCCCTGAAAACTTACCTGGGCTGACGGTAACGATAAGTTTAAAGCTACACAAGCCTCATCCTCAATAGATGGGGCTTATTTTTTGAATCCATGGCGGTAATCCAACCCATTGTCAATCTCGTAGATATATTCGCACAGCATGGCCTTACCCACGCCGTAATTTGCCCGGGATCAAGAAGCGCTGCCCTGACACTGGCATTTGCCCGTAACAAGGCTATCACTACGATCGTTTCGGTTGATGAAAGATCGGCCGGCTTTATCGCGCTGGGACTTGCCCTGGAGCTAGGACGTCCGGTCGCAGTCGTATGTACTTCGGGGACTGCTGCTTATAATTTCGCCCCTGCCGTAGCCGAAGCATATTTTCAGCAGGTCCCGTTGCTGGTCCTGACCGCCGACCGCCCGAAGGAATGGGTAAATCAGCAGGACGGCCAGACTATTTACCAGATGGAATTGTTCGGAAAGAATGTTAAAAAGGCATTTGAGCTGCCTTGCGATACCGGTCACCCCGATAGCCGCTGGTATGCCAACCGCGTTGCCAATGATGTTTTCCTTTCTGCAAATACATTCCCTAAAGGTCCGGTACACCTCAATGTACCGGTTCGCGAACCGTTTTACCCTTCTGCCGGCGAAACCTGGATGCCGGATCCTCATAACCGGCTGATCGGACGGCTTGAACCCTATCACAACCTTTCGGTCGAAAGCTGGCATATGCTCCAGGAAGAGTGGGAGGAAACCGACCGGATCCTCATAGCAGGCGGGCAGGGCATGTTTTCCGAAGAAATCTGCGAGCCCCTCAGCCGTATAACAGAGGAATGGGAGATACCGGTGCTCGGCGATATTACTGCAAACCTGGGGAATCACCCTGATTTTATTTCCATGCAGGACGTGTTTCTGAAAGCTGATACTCCGCAGCCGTCCCTTCAGCCCGATCTGCTCATTACTTTCGGGGAATCGTTCCTTTCCAAACGGTTTAAAAACTTTATAAGAAAGAATCCGCCCCGCCGGCACTGGCATGTAGGTTCCGGAACCCACCTGGTCGACTCTTTTCAATCCCTGACCCTGCAGATACCGGTTGCCCCGGAATTTTTTTTCAGGAAGATGCTGGAGGACATCGATTATAAGAGATTCGTGGAGCAGCATGAAGCTAACAATGACGGATTTAAACAGGAATGGCTGAGAGACGAATACCTTGCCGCAAGGATCGTATCTGAGCAGGTTAACAGGAAATTAACATTGTTAGATGATTTAACATCAATATACTACCTGGCTTCTGCACTTCCTGAAGGCGCTTTTCTGCACCTTGGGAACAGTATGCCGGTTCGGCACGCCAATCTCCTCAAAAGACTCGGGCTCCGGCAGAACGTATGGGCCAACCGCGGAACGAGCGGCATAGACGGCTGCGTCAGCACTGCCATCGGAAGCGCGCTGGCTTCTGCGAAACCGGTATACCTTATCGTGGGAGACATATCGTTCCTCTACGACCGGAACGGCTTCCTGCTGGAGAACTTCCCTCAGAATCTGAAAATCGTTGTGCTCAACAACGGAGGCGGCAATATTTTCCGGCTGATAGACGGTCCCCGGGAGCAGCCGGAGCTAGGCAGGTTCTTCGAAACAAAGCACAATTTTACAGCAAGGGCCACCGCCGGAGACGCGGGCATTACATATGAGGAGATGAGGCAACCGACAGAGCTGGAAAAAACAATCCGGAAGTTTGCAGATGCCAAAGGCCCGGGCTTGCTTGAAATATTCACCGACCCTGAAGAAAGCAGGAGGGTGTTGGAGCAAATCAGGAGTTCTTTTGAAAAATTCCGGTTATAGTAGCCGGAGAAACATAGTTCTTCATTTCTCCGTGGCTCTCTTATTTTTTCTCTGTGGCTCTCTGTGTAACCTTTTCTGACACAGAGAACCGCAGAGAAAAAAGGGAGGACCACAGAGATTGCTTTAAAAAAATTATCTTCTATTTACAATACACCCCTGACTCCGCTACCGCCAGTGAGTCCTTGAGAATCTTCCCCACAGCCCAGACCTTGCAGGCTCCCGCCAGGTCGTTAAGATGCCAGCGGGCTTTTCCGGCAAGACCGTGCAGTCCCGGTACATGCTGTTCCAGCGCTACTGCCCGGTCAAAGAATTCTGATGCTTTTGCATAATCCTTACGCTCGAGGTAATACAGCCCCAGGTTTTTGAGCGTATGGCCGTTGTCCGGCTTAAGCTCAAGGGACCTCGTCAGGGCTTTCAGAGCCTCTTCAGCCCTGCCTGATTTCAGAAGTGCTTCTCCTTTATTGTTAAGGGTAAATGCTTCATTCGGGATCCTGATCAGAACCTTATCGAAGTATTCGAGCGCCTTTTCAGGATCGCCCTCCCTCATCACCACCATCCCCATATTGTTAAGAGCCTCCTTCTGAACAGGATTGAGGCTCAATGCCATTGAAAAATCTTCTTTTGCTTCCCTGATCTTCCCGTCTTCGAAAAGAAGCGTTCCGCGGTTGACCAGGGCCTCCACGTTTTCACCGTTCAACATGATGGCTCTCTCAAAATCAGCGTATGCAGCTTCCTTCCTGTTACGATCTACCATGAGATTTCCCTTTATGAGGTAGTACCTCGTCGAATCGCGGTATACATTAGCCAGCAATGCCAGGTCGTCTTCTGCCTGGTTAAGACGGCCGAGCCGGAGAGCTGCTTCGGCCCGGGCCAGCCTGGCTTCGTGAAAACCGTCTTCCTCCACCAGCGCGGCAGTGAAAACATCGTATGCCAGTTCGGGTTTCTCGAGCTCCACCAGCGCCAGCCCCTTGTTGAGATAGGCGTCGGTCAGCGCGGGGTACTTTTTAATGGCTTCGTCGTAAAGCCGTACGGCTTCGGCAAACTGCTTTTCCTTAAATTGTATATTTCCTTTCAGAAAGAATACTGAGGCCTCCGATTTGTCCTGGTTCGAACAGGAAAACAGGCAGCAGATTGCCGCAAGCAATGCCACCGGTACAATTATTTTCATCCCTGATACCTATTTATTACTTTTGCGATCAAGCTCAGTGAACTATTTTAAGCCCTTTATGAGATATCTCCGCGATATACCCAATTCTTTCCACAAAATTAGCCTTTATCAGTGGAATGGAAAGTACATAATAAAATTTGAGGCAGGCGGACAGTACGAACAGATCTATAAATTGGATGAAACCGAGGTGGCATCAGATGGAGAAATAGACGCTCTTGTAGATAAGCTGCTTCTCCGACAGGTTCAGGACCGGTTCCGCGCGATGCACGATGATTTTACGGGCGCTTTGCGGCGCAGCGGGATCATTTTCTGAAGATCTTTACAGCCATGAATACGTCTGCGGATTATTTTCGGGCATTTTACCCAAGCTTATACGCTTTTTGTACTACATTCGTTTTCAATTGAAATTCTCTTATTAATCCTATATGTTTTTTAAACGAAGCCTTTTAATTGCCGGGTGCCTGGCCGCTATGTACGGCCTTCCGGCCGATGCCCAGAATACTCTCGGTTATTCCGAACCGGAAGCCCGTTTCCGGAAAGGCCTGGAATTTTTTGAAAAATCTAACTTTCTGGCTGCCCGGCAGGAGTTTTCCGAATATCTGAAAGAAAGTAGCCCCTTACTCAGTACGAGCGATTATAATTCTGTTACCGCACAATATTATATAGCAGTGACAGGCCTTTACCTCAACTACCCTGAAGCGGAAATGCAGGTAGACCGTTTTGTACGAAACCATGCGGAGCATCCGAAAGCGCAGCTTATCTACAGCGACCTGGGAAGGCATTTTTATGACAATAAAGATTATGACAAAGCTATCGGCTACCTGGAGAAAGCGGTTAAGTATGCCGGTTCAGAAGCCAAGAAAGAGGAAAGTACCTACCAGTTGGCTATGTCCTATTACTACACCAAGCAGGAAGACAAGGCGCTTGCCTTGTTCAACGGGTTGAAAACGAGGACTTCGTTTTCCAACTGGGCTGATGCCGCTTATTATTCAGGCGTAATTCAATACAAGAACAAAAAATACCAGGAAGCCTACTCGGATTTTACAAGGCTGGAAAACCATCCTTATTATAAAGACCTTGTCCCTAACTGGATCGTCACCTCGCTTTATAATCTTAACCGCTACGATGAGCTGGTAACCTACGGTGAGAGGGTGCTCAAAGGCAGCGGTCAGAAAATGGATGAAGTGGCGCTCTATGTAGCCGAGGTCTATTACCTGAAGGGAGATTATAAAGGAGCGGCAACTGCTTATGAGCGCTATCAGAAAATAGCCGGTAAAAAAACGCTCAATCCGCTGGTGGCCCTTCACTACGGCCATGCGCAGTTCAGGAATGAGAATTTCAAAAGCGCTATCGATATTCTTAAGAGTGTAGCTGCCGGTAAAGATTCCACTGCCCAGTACGCGTCTTATCTTCTGGGGATCAGCTATCTGCAGGAAGGGACGCCCAACTATGCGCTTACTTCGTTTCAGAACGCTTCCCGCATGGATTTCAACCCGGTTGTAAAAGAAGAAGCGAGCTTTAATGCAGCCAAAGTGCTGGTAGAGTTGGGTAATCACAACGACGCACTCAAAGAGCTGCAGAATTTTGCATCGAGATATCCCAACAGTAAATATACGGAGGAGGTAGATCAGCTGATTGCCGATACGTATGCCAAAGCCAATAACAATGCTGCTGCTATCACTTATATAGAGAAGCTCAAAAAACGTACCCCGGAGCTCAACACAACCTATCAGCGTCTCACCTATAACCAGGCGGTAGCTGATTTTAACAGGCAGGCATTTCAGAATGCGATTGTCAACCTGGATAAATCGCTCAAGAACCCGATGGATGAGTCGCTGAACGTAGCTGCGCAGTATCTGAAGGCTGAATCTTTCGCCGGGCTCGGCCAGTTGGACAGGGCGACACCTGTCTATACTCAGCTTTCAAAGGATCCCAAGACAGGCGTTTACGGTCAGAAAAGTCTATACGCGCTGGGATACATGCACTACAACCAGAAAGAATACAGTAAAGCGCTGGGCTACTTCAGGGACTTCCTGTCCCGTCCTGAAGGCATCGATTCGCAGATGCTTGAAGACGCTACCACCAGGCTTGCCGATTGTTACCTTGCCGGGAAGAACTACACCGAAGCGATGAAGACCTACGAAAGGGTTTCTGCTTCCGGGAAAGTGGACAATGACTATGCGCTTTTCCAGAAAGGCAGGACGATGGTCTACATGAACCGCGAAGACCAGGCAAAAGCGCAATTCGAGCAGTTGATCAGGCAATACCCCAAATCGAGCTATGTTGACGATGCACTGTTCCAGATAGCAGACATAGATTTTCATAAGGAAGATTATTCTCCCGCTATCAAAGGTTTTACAAGGCTGATCAACGAGCAGCCCAAGAGCTATATGATCCCGGCGGCGCTGCTGCGAAGGGCTCAGTCGTATTACAACATCCAGGTGTATGAGCACGCTATTACCGATTTCAAGCGTATCCTGAGCGAATTCCCCTCATCTCCGTCGGCCAGCAGTGCCCTGGAAGGGATCCAGGAAGCCTATTCGGCTGTCGGGCGCCCAGAAGAATTTAACCAGGTGTTGAGCGTAGTGCGGAAAAACAACCCGGGCAACAACAAGCTCGAGGACGTGGAGTTTGAGAATGCCAGGAACCTTTTCTATGCTGAAAAATACCAGGCTGCAATAGATGCCCTCGACAGATTTCAGCAATCTTACCAGGGAAGCAAATATCTCTACGATGCCAGGTACTTCCTGGCCGCTTCCTATGACAAGCTTAATGACATCGGCAAGGCGCTCCAGCTTTACGGGCAGGTGATCAATGACAACCGTTCGACCTATGTCGCCACAGCTGCGCAGCGTTCGGCTGAACTGGAAATTGACAGGGGGAATTTCTCCAACGCGGTTTCCAGCTACAGGGTGTTGTTAAGAAATGCGGAAAATAAAAAAGAACAGGGCATTGCCTGGATCGGTTTGATGGATACCTACTATTCGCTTAAGCGCTACGACAGCGCCATGGTGTATGTACGGGAGGTGATCAACCTGGGTAATGTCATTCCTGACGGAGTAGGCAAAGCCCGTCTTCTCGAAGGGAAAATAGCTTTCGATCAAGGCAATTCCGCCCAGGCTGCCGATATACTGAAAAAGGTAGCTACGGACTATAAGGATGAGGTCGGCGCAGAAGCCAAATACCTGGTGGCGCTCAGTGAATACCAGCAAAAGAAGTATAAAGAAGCGGAGACGACGATCTTTGAGCTGAGCAAGACGTTTGACGGGTACGACCAGTGGAGAGTGAAGTCATTTCTTCTGCTGTCCGACGTTTACGTGGCAACCAACGAAACGGCGCAGGCAAAAGCTACCCTGAATTCCATTATTGAAAACTCGGACGACCAGGAAGCCGTGACAACAGCCAAAGAAAAGCTGGCTAAAATTGACGCCAACCGGTAACAACTTATGAAGTCATTCAATAACAGACCCCTGGAGGTTAATATGAAATCGAAAGCAAGATATATTTTTTCGTCGGCGCTGGTTTTTACGGCTTTGCTATCCTACGGTCAGCGCGGCGAGATCGAAAGCCAGACTTACGAAATCCTGAAAGAGAAAAATATCGAGTTCCCACAAGCCGACCGGCTTCGCGATAAGGCACAGCCTGCAGCTTCAAAAACTGAAGAAAGCAAGGTCAACTATCGTTTCAACGATGTGAAAATGGGGGCGGCAAGCCCGACCATTGTGCCTTCGGTAGCAGTCTCTTCCGACGAAAAAGAGCGGAAAGAGCTGCCCGAACCGCTGAATAATTATATCAAGCTCGGCGCCGGTAACTTCGGTCGTTTCCTGGGCGAGGCCTTCATCAGTTCCCGTACCAGCGAAGACATCGTTGCTACCGCCGAACTGAAGCATCTTTCGGCATCTACGGGCCCGGTCGACGGTAAAAACTCCGCAAACGGTAATACACTGATGCGTGTCGGCGCCAAATACCTGGGCGCTGCGTTTAAGGTAGACGGAGGTATTGAATACGAACGCAAGAATTATTATTTCTACGGCTACCAGAAGCAGCCGGAAGGGGTTGTTGTAGACAGGGATACGATCAGGCAGACCCTCAATCGCTTCGGGGTAAAGCTAGGACTGGAAAACACAGAACCCAACAGCCTTATCGACTACAAGGTAGTGACCATGCTCAACACGATCAAGGACCGTTACAGCTCTTCGGAAGTAGACTGGGGCACAAACCTGCAGACCTCCCTACCCATAACCGACAACGTATATGCGATCTTCGATGCGGATGCATATGTTTCGCAAAGGGTGGATATGGACAAGACTTTTAACAGGAATATGTTCAGGGTAAAGCCTTTGTTTAAGTATGTGGATGATTTGTTTTCACTTACGGCCGGTCTGAACGTGGTCAATGAGACCGACAACGGCCTGGATGTGAACCGTACGCGGGCATTCCCGGTTGTAGACCTGGATGTGTCGCCTATGCCGGGCGTACATATCAAGGCAGGCTATAACGGCGATATAGTAAGGAATACACTCAGGTCGTTCCTGTCTGAGAACCAATGGCTTGGCTCCAATATTTTAGTGGCCAATACTATTAAGAATTCCGATATCTATGCAGGTATCAAAGGAGAAATGGAAGGACTCAACTACGAGGCCAAAGTGGCTTTTGCCAGTTACCGCAACTTTTATTTCTTCAACAACTCGCTGTCAGACACGACGAGATTTTCGGCGATCTACGACAGCGGGAAAACCAATGTGATGACCATATCGGGTGAAGCCGGGTACCAGTTCGGGGATCTTTTCAGCACATCGGTGAAAACCAGCTTTTATGACTACGGCGTAAGCAATGTGGAAGAGGCATGGCATCGCCCGCGTTTCAGTTTCAGTTGGTTCAATGCGCTTACAATCAGCAAAAAGCTCTTTATTACCAGCGAGTTTTATACGCTTACAGGGATAAAAGGCGTCAATTTTCAATCGGGTGAGATCAGGAAGCTCAAGCCTGTTGCCGACCTCAACCTGAAGATCGATTACCTGCTGACAAGGAATTTCTCGGCCTTCGTTACCATCAACAACATTTTTGGCAAAGAGTACGAGCGTTATATGAATTACAGGCAACAAGGGCTGAATTTTGTTGGTGGTTTGTCTTTTTCTTTCTAACTTTCCGTTTAGAAAAAGCCGGCAACTAAAATGGTAGAAGTAGAAAAATACATCAAACGACTTCTTTACGACCAGGATTGCGTTATTATTCCTGAGTTTGGTGGAGTGCTGACCCAATATCTTCCTGCCCGTTTCGAGCCGTCGTCGGGGAGGTACCTGCCTTCGGAAAGAAAGGTTGCATTTAATGAAGTGCTCAAGATCGACGACGGACTTCTTACCAAATACATATCCGAAAACGAAGGGCTGCCTTACGGGGAAGCCAAAAGGCATATCCATGATTTTGTGCAGACCGTTCAGTCGCTGATCAGGAAAAACAAGACAGTTACACTTGGAGGCATCGGATCTTTCCAGCTAAACCCGGAGGGAAGGCTTGTTTTCCAACCGGATAATTCCCGCAACTTTCATGCCGAGTTTTACGGGTTGTCACCCGTAGCAGCTTCAGACCTGAAGCTGCAGCAACTGCCGGTGATCGGGGAAGAAGCTTCTGCAAAGTATGAAATAGAGGTATCGTCTGCCGCCCCTTATACCAGGCCATCCGGGAAAATCGCATGGGGTAACTGGATAAGTGCTGCAAGCATCGCATGTGTGCTGGTATACGTCAGCGTCGTTCTTTCCCGGGAGCCGGGTGAAACCAGTTCTCTTAGTCCCGTAGAAACCGTCCGCAGCCTGTTCGTAGGTCCGGAAAAGACCGGGGGAGCTACGGAGGCTTTGCCGACAGCCTTTAAACCGGTTGAAGAAACCATAGTGACGCCCGCAGAGGTTACGGAAGAAGTTGTCGGGGCCGATGTTGCAGATCCGGACGAAAATACTGCTGTTTCAGAGAAAAAATTCTTTGTGATAGCATCCGTCTATGAATCAAAAAGCTCGCTTGATAAATATGGTGTCCAGATGGCCGAAAAACTTCGCGCCGAAGGCTATGAATCTGTCAGGACACTGACCGTCCGCGACAGGTACATGCTCTGCGCCGGAGAATTCAGCAGTTGGAATGAGGCACAAAAGGTGATTCCTGCTCTCAGTAAAACAGCTAAAGGGGCATGGATATATAAGCAGAGATAAGGGTTTGTGTGGATAACTATCCAGTCCTTATAGAGAATTTTCGACTTTTGTGGATAACTTTCGATCTTTGTGGATAACCTTTCAGGGAGCTGAGTTTAAACTTTCCTGAAGAAGTAGAGTCCAAACCGTTGTAAACAGACATTAACAGCCGCTGAAGCGGAAAAAGATACAGACTACTGCCATGGGACTTGCCAATGCTGAAGACCGCAAAAGAATAGCCAAATCGTGGACATTTTCCCTCGGGATAATGGCCTTTCTTCTTATTACCACGGCATTTGTACGGCTTACGCGGACTATTCCGCCACTCGAGCCGATGGAGCTTTTTGTGGAGGTTAATTACGGGGTAGATCCGATAGGATCGGGTAATATCCAGACCTTTAACAAAGCCAGCGATTCAAAAGTAGCTGAAAACATGCGTCCGGAGCCGGAAAAGACCGAAGTGAAAGCGGTTCCTAAACCGGTGCCCCCGGCCCCTAAAGTGACGGAGGTGAAAAAGGCACCTACTACAAAGGTGGTTGAGAAGCCGGTTATTACTACCAAAGCAGAAAGTCCCGTGGTTGAAAAGCCTGCAGCAGAGACAAAAAAGACATCGACGTCCGCCAGCAGCACTACGCCTGCACCTGCTACCACCAAAGCGCCCGAGAAACCTATTAATCAGGATGCCCTGTTTTCCAAGTCCAAAGGCGGAGCGAGCGGAAGCAATGGTACTACAGGTACTGCCAGCGGAGTAGGAGGAAACAATAACGGGGACGATGCCAGCGGAGTAGGGGATAAAGGAGCCAAGGAGGGGAGTTTATACGCCAATAGTTATAAAGGAACAGGCGGTGGCGGCGGTACCAATGTAGGCTACAACCTGAAAGGATGGAAATGGAAACAAAGCCCGCAGGTAAACGATAAATCTGATGCCACAGGCGATATTATATTCAAAATTGTGGTGGATAAAAGCGGCCGGGTCAAGAACGTAATTACTCAAAGTACGACTATTACCGACTATGCGGTGGTCAACCAGTACCGTAATGCCGTCAGAGCGCTTACTTTCATTTCTGAATCCACCAACGTACCGGATGAATCGACCGGTACTATTACATTCCGTATACGTTCGAAATAGCAGGGGGCTTTTTTATGACTTTTGAGGAGGCCATGACCTATCTCTACAATAGGTTGCCTGTTTTTCATAATATCGGCCACAGAGCTTACAAGCCGGGGCTCGAAACTACGCGTGCATTCTGCAAATACCTTGGAGATCCGCAGGATCGCTATGAAACGATCCACGTGGCAGGCACCAACGGGAAAGGGAGCATTTCCAATATGCTCGCCTCTGTCTTACAGCACAGCGGTTACAGGGTTGGCCTATATACGTCACCGCATCTGAAAAGCTTTACTGAACGGATACGGGTAAACGGAGTTCCGGCAGAAGAGGATTTTATAGCATCCTTTGTAAGTGCGCATAAAGATTTTATAGAGAAGATAAACCCGTCCTTCTTCGAAGTCACCGTAGCAATGGCTTTTGAATATTTTGCCCGCTCGGAAGTAGACATCGCAGTCATAGAAGTAGGATTGGGAGGCAGGCTGGACTCTACCAATATTATTACCCCCCGGCTTTCGGTTATTACCAACATCGGCCTTGATCATATGCGCCAATTGGGAGAGACGCTGCCGCTCATAGCGCGGGAGAAGGCAGGTATCATCAAGCCCGGTGTTCCTGTTGTAGTCAGCGAACGGCAATGTGATGAAATTACGGCTGTATTTGAAGAAGTTGCGAAGGATAAAAATGCTCCTTTGTACTTTGGCTCCGATTATGGATCCGTATCGGAAGAACCTGGTAAAAATGAGGATCTGGTGCTGCAAATAGAGAAAAATATCAATGGAAATAAATCTAACACTGTTAATTTTACTCTGGATCTTGCCGGTAGCTATCAAAAGAAAAACCTTCTGGGGGTTCTGGTAGCTTTCGACATGCTGAACGAATCAGGCTGGAGAATTTCACCGGAAAAAGTTAAGGAAGGACTGTCTTCGGTCACGAAAACGACCGGGTTCAAAGGCAGGTGGACCAGGCTGGGGGAGAGGCCATTTATAGTTGCCGATACGGCTCACAATCTACCGGGGTTTACTGAGGCGCTGGCGCAATTCATGTCGGTACCATCCCGGAAAAAACACTTTGTATTGGGATTTGTAAGCGACAAGGATATCAGTTCCATGCTGAAACTCCTGCCGGCCGATGCCGGATACTACTTTTGCGCGCCATCCAATAACAGGGCCTTACCCGCATTTTCCCTCCGGGAGCAGGCCGAAAGCATAGGATTGAAAGGGGAAGCCTTCCGGGATGTAAACGAGGCGCTGAAAAGCGCTGTTTCCAATGCCCGTCCCGATGACAGCATTTATGTCGGCGGTAGTACTTTTGTTATAGCCGACCTGGATGAGCTATGATTGTGCCCTATATATAATCACCATAACTATTAATGACTCGCAGAAAACTCTTCCGTTTTGCTCAGAATGCCGAAGCAGGCAATGTGATAGAGCGTGGAAAACCACTATATGAGACGATAAAGGGAAAATGGAGAGATATTTATTTTGAGAACGCAAACCCGATTGTGCTGGAGCTTGCCTGCGGGAAAGGAGAGTATACCGTCGGGCTGGGAAGGGCTTTCCCGGAGAATAATTACATCGGGGTGGATATCAAGGGAGATCGTATCGCCAGGGGCAGTCAGCAGGCGATGAAGGAAGGGCTTTCCAATGTAGCGTTTCTACGAAGTTCTATCCAATACCTGGAGGAATTCTTTATGCCCGGAGAGGTAGACGAGATCTGGCTGGTTCACCCGGATCCTCAGCCGAGGGACAAAGACGAGAAAAAACGGCTTACAAACCCGCGTTTCCTCGCACTGTATGCGGGATTGATTAAGAACGGCGGGATATTTCACCTGAAGACCGATAACCCGTTCCTGTATGAATATAGCCTCGAAAGCATCGCAGACGCGCCTGGTTTCGAGCTATTGGGTCATACCGACAATCTTTACGAATCAGACCTGATGGCCAGCCATCACGACATTACTACGCATTACGAGCGGATTTTCCGGGAAAAAGGATTCACTATAAGGTATATAAAAGCGATGGTGAGGCACGAAGACGGAGGAAGTGGGGACTCCTATGAAAAGGAAGAAAAATAAATGTTTAGTAGCTGATTCACAGATATTTAATAAATCAAACATAACCTGGCCAATTCTTAAATATTTAGTTTATATACCAATTAAGTACAATCAGCATAAAAACTACCTATTTATTTAGTTATATGGCCGGATTCATTTCGTCCCGTCATTAAAAAAGCTCTGCCGGGAGCAGGCAGAGCTTTTTTAATGACGGGACACCAGGAATCTGGAATCCAGTTCCAGATGAACTTTCTTTTTACTTGATTAGGGAGGCAAAATAAGCCAGTGTACGCACAAGCTGCGCGACGTAAGAAGCCTCGTTGTCATACCAGCTCACCACGCGCACCAACTGGGTGTCGCCGACAGTCTGTACTTTGGTCTGGGTTGCATCGAACAAGGAACCATAGTTGATACCAATAATGTCGCTGCTGACGATCTGGTCCTCGGTATAACCGAAACTTTCGTCAGATGCCTTTTTAGCAGCTTCGTTGATCTCCTCAACTGTAGTTTTCTTAGAAAGGATAACCGTCACTTCAGTAGATGATCCTGTAAGGGTAGGCACACGCTGTGCACTGCCATCTAGCTTTCCTTTCAGGCCGGGTAAAACAAGCCCGATAGCCTTGGCAGCTCCTGTGCTGTTGGGAACTATATTCTGAGCAGCTGCCCGGGCTCTGCGAAGATCGCCTTTGGCGTGCGGGGCATCCTGTGTATTCTGATCGTTGGTATAGGCGTGAATGGTAGTCATTAGCCCGTTTACAATGCCAAATTCCTCATCCAGGAACTTCGCTACAGGCGCCAGGCAGTTGGTAGTGCAGGATGCTGCACTGATCACTGTCTCTGAACCGTCAAGAATATGGTGGTTGACATTGTAGACGACAGTCTTTAAATCGCCCGTTGCAGGCGCCGATATTACCACTTTTTTTGCTCCGGCAGAGATGTGGGCTTCAGCTTTGGTCTTGTCGGCAAAGAAACCGGTACACTCCAGAACCACATCCACGTCGTGGTTGCCCCAGGGAATCTGCGCGGGATCTCTCTGGGCGTATATTTTGATTTCGTCTCCGTTTACGATGATAGAACTGTCGGTATGCTCTACTTTTTCCCCGAACCTTCCCTGTGCTGTATCGTATTTGAGTAAGTGAGCGAGAACTGAGGGGCTTGTCAGATCGTTTATAGCCACTACGTCAATACCTTCCTTGTTATAAATCTGACGAAAAACCAATCGGCCAATTCTTCCGAAGCCATTGATTGCTACTTTAATCTGTGCCATGCTGTTAGTTATAATGTTTCATATTTTTTCAGCCACGAAATTAGTGAAATCATGAAGAGAATAAAAGCCCGGAAATCTTATTTTGATAATCCGGGAATAGGATTGCAGATAAGAAAGGAAAAATACGAATTTGCATTTAGCAACAAACTAAATACTAAATATTGCCTGTTTGCTAAACTTTGCTAAATCTATTTTTCCAATCTGTTTTTATAACCGGCACAGCATTTGGAATAGTGATCGTAGTGGTTATTTTTGCCCTGGAAACGGGGCAGGGGAGTACCTCCCTGTTAAATCTGTATCATAAGAATATTTTGCTGGGTGCTGACAAAATATTTATTTGTTATAGGGAGGTAAGTGTCTGATAAAAAACTAGTTATATACATTCAATTAAATTTTAACTTTATGAGTGATTTTGCACATCAAATAGAACAGGTTTGGGAAAACAGGGAACTGTTAAAAGAAGAGGCTACTATCAAACTGATACGTGACATTGTAGAGGAAGTGGATAAAGGACGGCTTCGTGTGGCCCAGCCTGGTGGTGATGGCAACTGGGTGGTCAATGAATGGGTAAAAAAAGCGATCATACTTTATTTCCCAATTCAGCAAATGACTGTTAGCAAGGTTGGCATTTTTGAATACCATGATAAAATGCTGCTAAAAACCGATTATGAATCACTGGGTGTACGCGTGGTGCCGCCGGCAACCGCACGCTACGGCGCTTATATTTCTAAAGGAGTCATTTTAATGCCCTCATACGTTAATATAGGGGCCTATATCGACCAGGGGACTATGGTCGACACCTGGGCGACGGTAGGAAGCTGTGCCCAGATCGGGAAAGATGTGCACCTGAGCGGTGGAGTGGGGATCGGAGGAGTGCTGGAGCCGGTACAGGCATCACCTGTCATCATCGAGGACGGGGCATTCATAGGCTCGCGGTGTATCGTAGTAGAAGGCGCCAGAGTGGGTAAAAAAGCAGTTTTAGGAGCAGGCGTTACCATAACAGGAAGCTCTAAGATAATCGATGTAACGGGTGCCGAGCCCGTAGAATACAAGGGTTATGTCCCTGAAAATTCGGTTGTTATTCCGGGTTCTATACCAAAAGAATTCGCAGCCGGTGTATACCATGTGCCGTGTGCGCTTATCATTGGGAAACGGAAGGCCAGCACAGACCTGAAAACCTCACTTAACGATGCACTCAGGGAAAATAATGTAAGCGTATAAAAGTGAGCTCCTGACGGAGCGCTAAAATAAAAAAGCCTTGTTCTGAAGTAGAGCAAGGCTTTTTTATTTTGAAAACATTTGTAAATTCTTCATAATTAATAATTGTTAATCAACAAAACATTTGTGAATGTAGATATAAACATGTGTTAACATTAGTGTCAGATACTTATATTTGCTTAAAAAATGGAGACCAATATGGATTTAGCAGATAAAGTACGGTTGATTATTGGAAACAAATGTGAATCTCCGTCACAATTTGCTGACGAGATAGGTATCCCCCGATCCGGTGTTTCCCATTTGCTAAACGGCCGGAATAAGCCCAGTCTTGATGTAATTACCCGGATTGTGCACCGTTACCCGGAAATAGGTACGGATTGGATTTGGGACGACAATAAAATGCCGGCGTTAGGAACGGATGTAAGTAGCTGGAATTCAGTGTCAAATAGCGAAAAGAAAGCCACAAAACAGACTATTGGTAAGCCCCTGGATTTATTTGCGGATGCCGGCTCCGTACAAGAGACCGTACAACAAAACCTCAGCGGCTTACCATCGGGTGCCTCACAGCGAAAAGTGGAGCGCGTCCTGCTTTTTTTCTCGGATGGCACCTTCGAGGAATTTAACCCTCACGGCTGATATCAGAGCAGCTATTCCAGGACCTGGGCGCTCTTACACTGATCTGAAGTGAGGGATAAACGTTGTGAAGCTTACCATTGATTATTTTCGGAGAATCTTGTCCATTGACTTTCCTTTTGCCAGCTCGTCGATCAGCTTATCCAGGTAGCGGATCTTCTGCATGAGCTCGTCTTCGATCTCTTCCACGCGATAGCCGCAGATCACACCCGTGATTTTTGAAACGTTGGGGTTGATCCGGGGCGCCTGGCCGAAAAAGTTTTCGAGATCCGTTTTGTCATCAATAAGTTTTTGCAACGTCTGTTCATCATACCCGGTCAGCCAGAATATGATCTCATCTACTTCCGCTTTTGTGCGTCCCTTTTTTTCTGCTTTATAAATATAATGCGGGTAAACACCGGCAAAGGGCATCCTGTAAACTCTCGTATTGTTCTTCATGCGAATAAGATTACCAACAGGTAACAGATGATACCGTCACTGCTTTATTTTCTGTTAAGTTCATTCAAGCGTTTTCCCTGGTAGTTTGAAAACCTGCCGTGCTTAGGTTCTCCCACCATTTGCTTGCCGTATATGCTGTTGTGTCCCGACAGCAGGTAGGCGACTACGCAGGCAATGGCCGCATACACGCCGCATTCGCTTCCAAATAGCTCGATAGCCATCAGGCTGCATGCAATAGGCGTGTTGGTTGCACCTGCAAAAACGGCCACAAGTCCCATTCCGGCAAGAAGTCCTACAGGCAACGGAATAAAGTAACTCAGGGCATTTCCCAGGGTTGCCCCGATAAAAAACAGCGGGGTGACCTCACCGCCCTTAAAACCAGCCGACAAAGTAACGATGGTAAAGATCATTTTTAAGGCAAAATCATATGCCGGTAGCTGCTGCTCAAAGGAACTTACAATTGTGGGAATACCCAGCCCGATATATTTTGTAGTGCCAGCTGCCCATACTGCCGACGCCACTATGATACCTCCGATCAGCGGCCGTAGTGGTGGCCAGGCGATTCCTGATTTGAAAACAGCTGCTGTTTTGTGGATGGTTTTACTGAATGCTGCGGCGCATAACCCGAAAAAAATACCGGCCAGGATCGCATAAGCTATGTTGAGAAACGAAATATCAGGAATAAAGCCGATATAATAGTGCGTATGATGCGCCTGCCAGAGCTTCGTGACCAGGTCGGCAATAGCTGCAGTCATAAAAGCAGGAAAAATGGCATTGTAGCGGATACGCCCAATCGTAAAAAACTCCAGGCCGAAGACAGCGCCTGCCAGCGGCGTGCCGAATACCGATCCGAAGCCACCGGCAATAGCCGATATCATTAGTATGGTCCTATCTGGTGCAGAAAGCCGGAAGGGCTTTGAAAACTGGTCGGCAATAGCTCCGGCCATCTGCAGGGCGGTGCCTTCACGTCCGGCCGAGCCACCAAAAAAATGCGTAGCGATGGTCCCAATATATACAAGCGGAGCCATTCTGAAAGGGACGATTTTCTGAGGAGCATGAATAGTATCAATAAGTAGATTATTGCCGGCTTCCGCTTCTTTCCCGAAGTAATGATACAGCAGCCCGATCATAAAACCGGCAAGGGGTAACAATGCGATCACCCATAAATGGCTCTCACGAAAGTTGGTTGCCCAATCAAGCGATATTAAAAACCCTGCTGAAGCGCTTCCGATACAGGCGCCGATAAGCAGGCAAATGAGCGTCCATTTAAAGATATAAGAGATGGCAGGGTAGCGCCTGAACAAAATCTGAAGCTGTAAACTGATTTTTTCGCTGAAGGACTTTTTCCGTTTCATTTGAATAAACTACCTGATTAAATGCTTCTACACTTAATTTAACCAGGCGCCATCAGCTTTTTTAGGGCGGTTCAGGGAAGACACCATTTCCAATTTTACTGGCTGCAAATCTAGGGAAAAATTTCATTCCCCCGATTTCAACCTTATTTTTTGCGTTTGTAATGCACATGAACCAGGCCGGTGTCAAATGCTTTTGTACTCACGAGCTCAAGCTGTTGCTCTGGTCTGCCGTCTTTGAACAGTCTTGTTCCGTTACCGACCAATACAGGAATGACCGAAATGATGAACTCATCGATCAGATCATTTTTCAGAAGCTCATTGATTATTTCTGCCCCGCCATCACAATAGATATTTTTTCCTGTTCCGCTTTTTAGCCGTTGTATCAATTCTGTCAGATTCCCGGTGTAGAACTTTGTTTTACCTACACCTGGTCTTTCGGTACCTGTAATAACATATACGTCTCGTTCTCCATTGTCATAATGAGCGCTGCCAATTTCCCGGAGTACCCAATCGTATGTTTTTCTACCAAGAATTATCGTGTCGATCGTTGAAGTAAATTCCGCATACCCATAATCTTCTCCTTCTTTTTCTACTAGTTTCAAAAAGCCAAGGTCGTCATTCGGTTTGGCAATGTAACCGTCCAGACTTGTAGCTATGTAAATAGACAGCGTTCGCATCGTTTTTATTCTTTTTGTATTTAAGTCCTCAGTAAAGGTAAAATAATATCCCCATAAGGCGGTAGTTCCGGGTTTTAGGGTTTTGTTATATAATTTATATTATGTTAAATATATACTTTATTATTCCACCCCTTCAGGGTTTCCAATGACTGAAAGCTACCACAAGCATCAGCGTGCCTGTAAAACCCAAAGCTACCGAAAGTGAAGTCTGCTCTGCAATGATTCCCAGCAATGCCGGGCCTGCCAGTTGTCCGGCATAGCCTATCGTAGTGACGGCTGCCAGCGCTGCCGTACTCGATACATTTTTTATTTGCCCGGCCTCGCTGAAAAGAACGGGAACAATATTGGCTGCACCAAGCCCGATCAGAACAAAGCCGGCCAGCGCCGGTATTGCCCATGGGGTCGCTATCAGTACCAGGAAGCCCGAAACAGCTACCAGGCTCCCGGCCAGAACGACTCTCCGGCTCTGCATTCTGGAGACAATCCGGTCACCTATCAGGCGCATGAAAGCCATGGCAACAGAAAACGCAGCATATCCCAGGCCGAGATAAGCTTCTTCCATGCCTTTGTAGTCCCTTAAGAATATAGCGCTCCAGTCAAGGATGGCTCCTTCCGAAAGAAATACGATAAAACACATAATCCCTAAAAACAGCACCCTCGTATTCAGCCAGGAGGCCGGTTTTTGTTTTTCTTCTGTCTTGCCGGGAGCGTATTTTCTGATCACTTCCTTTTCTGTCCCGGAGTTCATGAGCTTCCCGGACTGCATGGATACGATCAGCAGGAGCAATGCCGAAAGCACCAGGAGCGTCGTAATGGGCTGAAAATTCATTTTCAGCAGGAAAAGCACCAGGAGCGGCCCCAGCAGACCGCCTACACTGAAAAGTCCGTGCAACGACGACATAATGGGTTTCCCGAAAAGGTTCTGTACCTGCACCCCGTGGGCATTCATGGCTACGTCGACACTTCCTATACCGGCTCCGAAGAGGAAAAGCATCACCCCCATTTGTACCGGCGAATTCATCAGGAGCAGAGATGGCAGCGTTACGGCTATCACTACGGTTGCAAGGAGAATGACGCAACGGCTTCCGATCCTGGAAATCAGCCATCCCGTTGCCGGCATCATCACGATGGCGCCGCCTCCCAGGAACAGCAGCAGAACCCCTATCCCGCTATCATTCAGAAGGAGCTTATCTTTTACGTAAGGTACCATCGGCGCCCACCCGGAAAGAGCTATACCGCAAACCAGAAAAACGGCCTGAGTAGCCAACCTTGCCTTTTTTAAATCTGCCGTAAATGTTTCCAATCTCCGGTATACAGGGGTTATGAACGGGAAAATAAGAAAAGGCCGCTCCGGAGAGCAGCCCTTTCCTTAACAAGACCTGAAAAAATTATTCTGAGCAGGGAATATTCTTGGATTCTACCTGCTGTATGATATTATTGATATTATCAAGGGTAACTTTTGCGTCTGAATCAGGATTAACAGCTGCAGCTCTTTCAAAGTATGGGCGGGATTTTTTGAATCGTCCGCATACTTTGCTTTCAACCTCCTTTCCTTTTGCCTGGTATTCCTGCATGTTCATGTTATCGACTTCGCGCTTCAGCTCTACGCCTTCATTATAATAGATGGCGCCAAGCCCAAACAGTGCATCGTAGTTGTTACCATCTACACCGATCGCTTTTTCATAAGTCGTCAGTGCATTGTTTTTGGCTTCTGTCTGCTTGGCTCTAAGGTCATTTAGCTGGGTCTCAAGGGCCGATTTGTCAACGCTGTTTGCCTTTTCCTCCGCAGCTTTGATATCGTTTCCTATTTTAGCAATACTTGCTTCGGTCTCTTCTTTTGATTTTTTCACTTCATCAAGCTGGCGCTTCAGATCGGCGCTTCTCGGCTGAGCTTTAAGGCGGGCGGTTAACCGCTTAATTTCTCCGTCATAGATTTCGATTTTGGATTTTTCCTGCTCAAGCTCGTCCTGAAGCCTGTCTTTCTGGACTCCCGACTGTGCAAGTTTATCTTCAACCTCTCTTAAATCCTTGGTATACTTCGAATAGCGGTTGTCATAGAGTATACCTAAGTTAGTAAGGTTGACCACATTAGGATCCTTTTCTGTCAGCAAGCTCAGCTCTCTGATCGCTTCGTCTTCACGCCCGGCCACGAGGAGAATATTCACCTTCTCAGACATCAGGTCTTTGTGATTCTCATTGACTTTCAACCCCAGGTCGAGAACAGACAGGGCTTTGTCGTAATCATTTTTCTCTTTATAAAGCTGGGCATAACCGTAGTACGCGCTGGCATCTTTACCTCCGTTCTGAGCATACCCTCCGTAGTTTTTTACCGCTTCGTCAAAATTGCCCAGCTGCTGAGCGGAAATGGCCGCATAAAGCGCCCCGGTCGTATCGGTCTTGAATACGCTGTGAGCTAAGGCGAAACTTTCCAATGCTCCCTGCATATTTTTTTTGGACATAAAATACTTCACTCCCTGGTTGATAAACGCATCATATAACGGAGTCTGCTTTTCGCCATCCAGGACAACCTGCGCTTCCTTCGCCAGCTTGCCGGGATCTCCCTTTTTCGTTTTATCGAGTTCCACTACCTTTTTATAAGCCTCCAACGCTTTATTGGCAGCATCGTCGTCTATTACTTCCGTGGTATCACGAAGAAGAGCGATATTTTCGAAAAGTTTTGCCCTTTCCATCCAGGTGGCCGCTTTCATATTGGCTTTTGCATCCCGGATTTTCTCATCGGATTTTTCCTTGTCCTTCTTGTATTGGGTCAGCATAGCTCCCTCAAGAAGGTCCTGGGAAAAGGCCGGGGCCACCATTAAGGCTAATATTAAACAAACAATTATTTTTTTCATAGGTAATTTAAAATGGTTTAAGTTGCTTGTATTATTCTTCGGTTTGATTGTCATTTTCTGAAGCACCGGCATTTTGAGCGTCATCTCCTGTTTCAGGTGCGGTATCAGGGGCAGAGGTTTCTTCGGCAACGTTTTCTACTTCTTCGTCGTCGTCTTCCCTTACAAGCCTGGTCACAGACGATATCTCGTCTGAAGTACCCAGCCTGATGAGTTTAACGCCTTGCGTATTCCTGCCTGCCAGCCTCACATCGGCTACGGCCATCCTGATAGCTATACCGTTTTTGGTGATGATCATCAGGTCATCGCCTTCGGTCACTTCGGCGATCGATACGAGGTTTCCTACCTTTTCAGTGGCGTTCAGGGTTGTGACCCCTTTTCCTCCCCTGTTGGTAATACGGTAGTCTCCGATATCCGATCTTTTACCGAAGCCATTTTCCGAAACGACCAGCAGTTGCGTATCCTCCCGGGAGATGCAAACCATGCCGATTACTTTGTTGTCCTTGTTGACTTCCGAGTCTAGGTTGACGCCGCGGACTCCCGTTGCGGTACGCCCTATAGGTCTGACTGTTTTCTCGCTGAACCTGACAGCTCTTCCGGCGCTTGTCGCGATGACAATGTCGTTATCTCCGTTGGTCAGGGCGACATTCAACAGGCGGTCTCCTTCGTTGATATTAATGGCGATAATACCGTTCTGCCTGGGTCGCGAATAGGCTTCCAGCAACGTTTTCTTGATAACCCCCTGCTCGGTACACATAATAATGTAGTTATTATTAATGTAGTCAGGATCTGCGAGCGTCCGGACGTTGATCACGCTGCGGATCTTATCGCCGGGCTCGATGCTGAGAATATTTTGAATGGGCCGCCCTTTTGCACTTTTGGAGCCTTCCGGCAATTCGTAAACCTTGAGCCAGTAGAGCTTACCGAATTCGGTAAAGAAAAGGAGGTAGTTGAGCATCGATGCCGAGAAGAGATGTTCTGTAAAATCCTCTTCCTTCGTCCTGACCCCTCTTGCCCCTACCCCGCCCCGGCTCTGGGTACGGTATTCATTCAGTTGGGTACGCTTGATATAACCCTGATGAGAAATCGTGATCAGCATTTTCTCATCCGCGATCATATCCTCATCGCTGAATTCTTCGGCTGCATATTCTATCTCGGTCCTCCTCGCATCGCCGTAACGTTCTTTGATCTCCGACAGTTCGGTTTTTATAATATCGTATTTTCGTCCTTCGTTGGCGAGGATGTCTTTCAGGTCGGCTATGAGCTTGATAAGCTCCTCGTATTCCTGTACGATCTTTTCCCTTTCCAGTCCTGTCAGGCGCTGCAGGCGCATTTCCAGGATGGCTTTCGCCTGGATTTCGGAAAGGCTGAATTGCTGCATGAGGCCGACTTTGGCTTCTTCCGGATCCCGTGAATTCCTGATAAGAGAAATAACGGCATCCAGGTTATCGAGGGCTATCAGCAAGCCTTCCAGTATATGGGCTCTTTTTTCGGCTTCTTTCAGTTCGTATTCGGTACGCCGGGTTATTACTTCAATCCTGTGCTCGATGTAGTTCCTGATAAGATCCTTCAGGTTGAGTATTTGCGGCCTGCCTTTTACCAGTGCGACGTTGTTGACGCTGAAGGACGACTGAAGCGGCGTGTACTTGTAAAGATGGTTGAGCACAATATTGGGAATAGCGCCCTTCTTCAGGTCGAAAACGATGCGCATCCCGTCGCGGTCCGATTCATCACGTATATCGGCAATCCCGTCAAGCTTCTTTTCATTGATAAGGCCGGCGATCTTTTCGATCATCTGAGCCTTGTTGGTCATATACGGGATCTCCGTAAAAATAATCTGCTCTTTGCCGCTTTTAGTTTCCTCGAAACGGGACTTCCCGCGTACCACTACCCTCCCCCGGCCGGTCTCAAACGCCGACCTGACCCCCTGGTAGCCATATATAGTTCCACCGGTAGGAAAATCGGGTGCTTTGATATGCTGCATCAATTCCGCTGTGGTGATCTCGGGATTCTCGATATAGGCGATCGTTCCGTCGATTACTTCGCTCAGGTTATGCGGCGCCATATTGGTAGCCATCCCTACGGCGATACCCGACGAGCCGTTTACAAGCAGGTTCGGGAATTTTGCCGGCAGCACCGTAGGCTCCTTGAGAGAATCGTCAAAATTAGGCTGAAAATCGACGGTATCTTTGTCAATATCGGTAATCAGCTCATCGGCAAGCCTCTTTAAACGGGCTTCCGTATACCGCATTGCCGCGGGAGAGTCACCATCTACCGATCCGAAATTTCCCTGACCATCGACCAAAAGGTAGCGCAGCGACCATTCCTGGGCCATCCGCACCATAGTATCATAAACGGAGGCATCGCCATGGGGATGATACTTTCCTAACACTTCGCCCACAATCCTGGCGGACTTTTTATGCGGCCTGTTATACCTTACCCCCAGGTCTTCCATTCCATATAAAACTCTCCTGTGCACCGGTTTAAGCCCGTCGCGTACGTCGGGCAGGGCACGGGAAATTATAACGGACATAGAGTAATCGATATACGCACCGCGCATCTCGTCCTCGATATTAATAGGGATTACATTTTGTCCGGATGATGATTCCTCCATAAAAGTTTTAAGACGCTTTGTTTTAACTTACTTTAAAATATGGCAATATAGTCATTTTAAACGGATATAGCCACTTCTTTACAGGCCAAATTACGGAATTAATACTTGCTTAAACAAAAAACCGTTCCGCCACCTCCTTCGCAGGCCCTGCCGGTGACCCCGGAGGCTATCCGGTGCCGGGAGCAGATGGCCGGAATTGAGTATACCGGCAGACTTTCGCGTTTTGTAGAAGGGGATTCCCAACAATCAACACGGCCGTATATACGGCAGAGATATTAAAAGTTGGAGAAAAAACATTATATCTGCCCCACAGGATTCTTATTACCTGGTATAGTCACTCGTAAACTGAACAGATTGTGTTAATCTTACTTGTCTTCTTAAGCATACTCTGCCTGGTTTTACTGATTTCGTGGGTAAAACTGGATACATTTATTTCTTTTCTGCTGGTTTCGATCGGGCTGGGCTTTGCGGTCGGGCTGTCGGTGCCTCAAATCAGCGATGCAGTACTGAAAGGCATCGGCGGGACGCTGGGCGACCTTGTCATGATCGTAGGTTTCGGAGCGATGCTCGGAAAACTTGTGGCAGACAGCGGTGCAGCCCAACGGATCACCGACGCGCTGATCCTGTTGTTCGGCCGGAAGTATATGCTCTGGGGTTTGGCGCTGGCAGGTTTCGTGATCGGGATCCCTCTTTTTTACAGTGCTGGTTTCGTAATCGTAATTCCCCTGATCTTTATGATCTCGGCCTCAGCCAGGATACCTATGCTGGTCGTGGCGGTCCCGATGCTTTCAGCGCTGTCAGTAGCGCATGGCTACCTGCCGCCCCACCCCTCCCCCGCTGCTATCGCCTCTCAGTTGGATGCCGATATGGGAAAGACATTATTGTATGGTATTATAGTATCGATACCTGCGATTGCCATTGCCGGACCTGTATTCGGCAAAACGCTCGGGCGATTTAATCCGAATCCCGATACGGGAATGTTTGATCTTACTCCCAAGCCACAGAGTGAACTGCCCGGATTAGGGATCAGTATCCTGACCGCCCTGCTTCCCGTCATACTCCTGGTGAGCATGGCTCCGGTCAGAAATCTTTTTCCGGGAAGCAAAGCGCTTGCATTACTTGCCGAGCCGTGGTTCGGAATGCTTGTTTCTGTTCTCTTCTCGGCAGCAGCTCTTGGAATAAGCCGGGGGATGTCGATGAAAAAAATAACAAAATCTTTCGAAGAGGCATTTAAGGGGGTTGCCGGGATACTCCTGATCGTAGCCGGGGCCGGCGTCTTCAAACAGATTATGACCGAAGGACAGATCAATTCCTATCTGGGCGACCTGCTTGCCGGATGGAATGCGCCGCCTCTGATCCTCTCCTGGGGAATTGCCGCAGTAATCAGGGTATGCGTAGGATCTGCCACAGTAGCGGGCCTTACGACCGTGGGGATACTGGCACCTTTGCTGCAGTCGATGGAGGTTTCTCCCGAGCTTACCGTACTGGCGATCGGTTCGGGAAGCCTCATGTTTTCGCATGTGAATGACGGCGGGTTCTGGCTGTTCAAGGAATATTTTAACGTTAGTATCAAGGATACCATCATGACCTGGTCGCTGATGGAAACAATCGTTTCTGTAGTAGGATTGCTCGGGGTGCTGGTGCTTGATATGTTCGTCTGATCCGTTTACTGTTGCCGTTTAAAACTTTTACAGGCTTGATTTCTGAAAGCCGGGTACCTTCTATTTGCCAATTTACTTGGTTAACAGTAATTTTGAACCCTTCAACTAGTTTGAAGCTTGTACTTGACCCAAACAAAAGTTTAAAAAAACTCTATCAACTATGCCTAACTGGTACGAACTAAAAGACCCAAACCAGGTGGATTCTCCCGGTTTGGTCATATATAAAAACCGGGTCGAACAGAATATAAACTTCATGAGCCGGATCGTCGGTGGGGAAGTTTCCAGGCTGGTGCCGCACGTAAAAACGCATAAAATGGTGGAGGTGGTGAAAATGTGCCTGGCCGCCGGCATCAGCAAATTCAAGTGCTCCACCATCGCAGAGGCGGAAATGCTCGCTCAGGCAGGCGCCAAATGGGTGCTGATCGCTTACCAGTTGAACGGTCCTAAGATCGACCGGATGCTCAACCTGATAGCGGCTTATCCTGACGTACAGTTCGGTTCCCTGATCGACGACCGGAACGTAGCCAAGCATCTGAACGATTATATCAAAGGAAAAAAAGCTTCCTGGCTGATCTTTATCGATATAAACGTGGGAATGAACCGTACGGGTCAGTCTGTCAACTCCGATCTGCTTAATCTCTATGAATATGTCTGTAAATTGCCTAACCTGCTGCTGGCCGGAATCCATGTATACGACGGACATATCAGGGAAAAGTTTTTCAAAGACAGGAAGATCCAGGCCGATAAGGCGCTTGAAGAACTGAATGTCCTGTATGATTTTATAGAGATCAACGGCTTGCCCGATCCGCTCGTTATTGCTGGCGGTACCCCTACTTTTACTGCTCATGCTTTACGGAAAAACGTGTATTGCAGCCCGGGGACTTCCGTCTTCTGGGATGCCGGTTACGGGGAGCAGTTGAGGGAACAGCCTTTTGTATATGCGGCGCTTCTGGTAACACGCGTTATTTCCAAGCCTGCGCCCGGGCTTGTCACCATTGACATGGGCTATAAGGCGATTGCTTCCGAAAATCCTCTTGATAAAAGGTTCAGGATACTCAATCTCCAGGACTACGAGCCGCTGAGCCATAGTGAAGAGCATTGCGTGCTGAAAGTTTCCAATTGGGAGAATATCTCGATAGGCGACGTATATTATGTCGTTCCTTATCATATCTGCCCTACTGTCGCACTCTACCCTGCTGTTTCGGTTGCGGAAGACGGTGAAATCTCGGATATCTGGGAAGTGAGCGCGCGTAACCGGAAGATCAATTATTAGTTTTCACCAGGAAGACACAGAGAGCCACGGAGGAAAAATAGAGAGCCACGGAGATTATGCCTCTGTGGCACGCTCTCCCTCGTCTCCAGACGAGGGGAGGGCGATATCAGGTCTCCGACCTGATAACATATGATGATACTTTTGCCGGTAAGAGACCGGCTTTCGCTCTTTCACCGTCGGGAGACGGGAAAGAACTCTATGCCTCTGTGGCTCTCTTCATAATCTCTGAGGCTCTCTGTGTAACCTATACCGTAAAGCCTTATCTGGCAATATCCACATTCACAAATTTCCCTTTGATCTGATCATGCTTCCGTCCATCGTATGAAACTGCGCGTATATTGTGTAATATTATTTTTATTTACAGAATACAATTTTATTCCGTAAATCATACTATATACAGTCTTTTCTTCCGATATCCGTCATATTTCAGACTTACCAATTGAAGTGACTCCGATTCCCGGAATATTTCATTTTTATCATTACAGGGTAATAAAAACACATTATTTATATTGATTATATATAATTATATTTTTATAAATATTCCTATACAAGTTTTTCCTATATCTTTATTTCCTTTTCTATTGGATAAAATTCTGCAAATACACTATTTGACCAAATTTATTTCTATGTAATTTGCGGAAGATTTAAGCATTCACCGGCAGCAGTCAACTTCGGGTGCTCGTATGAGAAATCATACTGAGGCATCAGCTTCCGGCGTGCAATCGGGTATTCCAGTATTATCAACCTTATCACGTTAGTAAATGTCATTAGCAGCAGTGGAAAACGAAGGACTCTATCGTCGTGAATTTGAGCACGATGCCTGTGGTATAGGATTCAGAGCGCACATAAAGGGCCGCAAATCTCATCAGATTGTTGCAGACGCCATCCATATGCTCGAAAGGATGGATCACCGCGGTGCATGCGGAGCCGACCCTAACACGGGTGACGGAGCTGGTATACTGATCCAGATACCCCATGAGTTTTTTGTAGGCGAGTGCTCCAAACTAGGCTTTCAGCTGCCGTCATCCGGTGAATACGGAGTAGGAATGGTGTTTTTTCCCCAGGACGCGACAGTCCGCGAAGAATGCCGGAACGTGCTCGATCGCAAATTAAAAAAACTCGGACTTCCGTTGCTTGGCTACCGGAAGGTCCCTACTCTCAATGACAGCCTCGGCGAAGGCTCTCTTTTGGTCGAACCGTATGTCGAGCAGGTATTCATAAAGCGGCCGGAGCTGCTGAAGGATGACCTGGATTTTGAAAGAAAGCTGTATATATTCAGGCAGAGTGCCAGCAGGCTGATCAATGAATCGGTGAAGGGTGCCCGGGATCTGTTTTATTTCACGACAGTTTCAAGCCGTACCATCGTTTATAAGGGCCAGCTTACTACTGCCCAACTGAGATACTATTTTCCTGACCTGGAGAATGAAGAAGTCGTATCGGCGCTGGCAGTAGTACACTCGCGTTTCTCTACCAATACTTTCCCTTCCTGGAAGCTCGCGCAGCCCTTTCGCTACATAGCCCACAACGGGGAGATCAATACTGTAAAAGGAAACGTCAACTGGATCAGGGCCGGTGAAAAATCCTACAGCTCCCGGTATTTTACCAGGGAAGAAATGGATATGATCCTCCCGATCTGTGACAAGGACCAGTCGGACTCGGCCAACCTCGACAATGCTATTGAGCTGCTTTATCTTACAGGACGCTCGCTTCCGCATGTCATGATGATGCTCGTTCCCGAAGCGTGGGACGGCAACGATCAAATGGACCCTGCCAGGAAAGCATTCTACGAATACCACGCCGCTATCATGGAACCGTGGGACGGCCCCGCCTCCCTTTCTTTTACTGACGGCAGGATGGTAGGCGCCACACTCGACAGGAACGGGCTACGGCCTTCACGCTACTGGGTTCTTAACGACGATACCATCATTATGGCCTCGGAGGCAGGTGTTATTGAAAATGTTGACCAGTCGAAAGTGATACTGAAAGGCCGTCTTCAGCCCGGCCGGATGTTTATCGTAGATATGGAGCAGGGAAGGATTATTCCTGATGAAGAAGTAAAAGCGGACATCTGTACGAAACATCCCTACCAGGAGTGGCTCAATGAGAACAAGCTCAAAGTAGAGGATCTGGACCACCCCATCCGGATGTACCGGAACTACGACGACCAGGCCCTGCTGAAGCGCCAGATCGCTTTTGGCTTCTCATCGGAAGATCTCCGTATGATCCTGGCGCCTATGGCTACTTCCGGGATGGAAGCTATCGGTTCGATGGGTACGGATGTGCCGCTCGCAGTCCTCTCCGACCAAAGCCAGCATCTGTCGTCCTATTTCAAGCAGCTCTTTGCCCAGGTAACCAACCCGCCGATCGATTCCATACGCGAGCGCTCAATCATGTCACTGATTTCTTTTGTAGGAGGCGGAGAAAATCTGCTTGAAGGAGGGTCGAAACATTGCAGGCAGATAGAAATACCCCACCCGGTGCTGACCGTCTCGGAATTCGACAAGCTTCGTTTTGTAGATAAAAGCCATTTTCAGGCTAAAACGATCAATACTTATTTTCGCTCCGACCAGGGAGGCATTGGCCTGGAAAGGGCATTAAGGAGGATCTGTCAATACGCTGAAGACGCCATAGAGGATGATTTCGAGATCCTGATACTTTCCGACCGGGCTATCGATTCCAATCACGCTCCTATTCCTTCTCTGCTTGCTACTGCCGCTGTGCATCATCATCTCATACGCAAAGGGCTGCGCGGTAAAGTAGGGCTTCTTGTTGAGACCGGAGACGCCTGGGAAACCCATCATTTCGCTACCCTGATCGGTTACGGAGCGTCCGGGATCTGTCCTTATATGGCATTTGAGACCCTGTCGGCGATGAACCGCAACGGTATGATAGAGGGCAGTTTCGAGGATGACAAGCTCTATTACAATTATATCAAAGCTGTAAACAAAGAGCTGCTCAAGATCTTCTCAAAAATGGGTATCTCTACCCTTCAGTCCTACCAGGGAGCGCAGATCTTCGAATGCCTGGGCCTCAATAAAGATGTAATCGACAATTATTTCACCGGTACTATTTCACGGATCGGCGGACTCGGCCTTGACGAAATCGCCAGGGAAGTGCTCATACGTCATAAAGTTGCTTTTCCTGAAGGCCCCGGACTGAACCAGAAACTGGAGGTAGGCGGTATATACCAGTGGAAACAGCGCGGAGAGGCACATATTTTTAACCCGCAGACCGTCCACCTGCTTCAGCACTCCACTCGTACCAACGATTACCAGCTTTTCAAAAAATACTCGAAGCTTATTGATGACCAGACCCAGAAGGTACTGACATTGAGAGGACTCATGAAATTCCGCAAAGGAAATCCGATCCCGCTGGAGGAAGTCGAGCCGGTGGAAAGTATCTTCAAACGATTTGCTACCGGCGCCATGTCGTTCGGGTCTATCTCGTGGGAGGCGCATACCACACTGGCTATTGCCATGAACAGGATCGGCGGCAAGTCGAATTCCGGTGAAGGCGGGGAAGACGAGCTTCGCTATACGCCGAGAGAAAACGGCGACAACCTGAACTCCGCCATCAAACAGGTCGCATCGGGCAGGTTCGGCGTTACGAGCCACTACCTGGCCAATGCACGGGAGCTCCAGATCAAGATGGCGCAGGGTGCCAAGCCGGGTGAAGGTGGCCAGCTGCCGGGCCACAAGGTAGACGACTGGATCGGCCGTACCAGGCATTCAACACCGGGCGTAGGTCTTATCTCACCGCCTCCCCACCACGATATTTATTCTATAGAAGACCTCGCGCAGCTGATCTACGATCTTAAAAATGCCAACCGTGAAGCCCGTATCAGTGTGAAGCTGGTATCGGAAGCCGGCGTGGGGACCATAGCCGCAGGCGTTGCCAAGGCACATGCCGACCACATCCTGATCTCAGGATACGACGGCGGTACGGGCGCTTCGCCGCTCAGCTCTATCCGTCACGCGGGCCTGCCGTGGGAACTCGGACTTGCCGAGGCGCACCAGACCCTGGTGAAAAACAAGCTCAGGGGACGTGTGACGGTTCAGGCCGACGGGCAGCTCCGTACAGGAAGAGATCTCGCCGTAGCCGCCCTTTTAGGAGCCGAAGAATGGGGAGTAGCTACAGCAGCACTGGTAGCGGCGGGTTGTATCATGATGCGGAAATGCCATCTCAATACCTGTCCGGTAGGAGTAGCCACGCAGCGCAAGGAGTTGCGCGCGCTGTTCAGCGGAAAGCCCGAACATGTAGTCAATATGTTCACTTTTATGGCGATGGAGCTTCGCGAGATCATGGCACAGCTAGGCTTCAGCTCGGTAGACGAAATGGTCGGACAGTCGCAATACCTGGAGTTCAGGAAAGATTTGAAGCATTGGAAGCATAAAGACCTTAATTTCGACGCTATCCTCTATAAGGAGAATGCCGGCCTTGAAGTGGCGCTTTACAAGCAGGAGGAACAGGATCACGGCATTGCCGATGTCCTGGACCGCGAGCTGATCAGGGCCGCCGGAGCATCATTGGAAAACCGGGAAGAAACCTACGGAGAATACCCGATCTCGAACCTCAACCGTTCGGTCGGTAACATGCTCTCCTACGAGATTTCCAAAAAATATGGCGGCGAGGGATTGCCCAAAGGAACCATACACTTCAAGTTCAGAGGAACTGCCGGACAGAGTTTCGCGGCCTTTAATACCCATGGCATCAAGCTTGAGCTGGAAGGAGACGCCAACGATTATTTCGGCAAAGGGCTTTGTGGTGCCGAACTGATCGTCTACCCCGACAGGGATGCCAAATTCCGCCCGGAAGATAACATCATCATAGGCAACGTGGCGTTTTACGGCGCTACTTCAGGAAGCGCCTTTATCAGGGGAACTGCCGGTGAGAGGTTCTGCGTAAGGAATTCCGGCGCTCATGTGGTAGTAGAAGGTGTCGGAGATCACGGTCTTGAGTATATGACCGGCGGACTGGCCGTCATACTGGGCGAAACCGGCCGGAACTTCGCCGCCGGTATGTCGGGCGGCGTGGCATACGTACTCGATAAGGGAGCTAAGTTAAACGAGAACCTGAACCGTGAAATGGTAGATCTCCTGCCTTTAAACGAGGAAGACCAATCGATACTCAGGGAGTTCATCGAACGCCATTTCCAGTATACGACCAGCAGCGTGGCCTTCGAACTGCTCCAGAACTGGGAAAAAGGAATACAGCAGTTTGTGAAAGTGCTGCCCAGAGATTTCAAAAATGCGCTGGAGAGCCGGAACATATCGCTTTCGGAACAGATCAAAAACAAAAATGTGGTATACAAGGATATAGTAGTTGACGTAATCGCATCTTAAAGTTTATCGTATCCAAATCAAGAATTTTAAAGTTTTATGGGAAAAATAACGGGATTTTTAGAGTTCGACAGGGAATTACCCAAAAAGAGAGCGGTAGATGAAAGGATACACGACTATAAGGAGATCGAACCGCTGCCCACCGAAGAACAGGCCAACACCCAGGCGGCCCGCTGTATGGATTGCGGGATTCCTTTTTGTCATAACGGTTGCCCCCTCGGGAACGTGATTCCCGAGTTTAACGATGCCGTATACGATAAGAACTGGAAGCTGGCCTATGAGATCCTGTCTTCCACTAATAATTTCCCCGAATTCACCGGCCGGATATGTCCTGCTCCGTGTGAGGCTTCCTGCGTGCTCGGCATCAACAAGCCGCCTGTCGCCATTGAGCTGATAGAAAAATCTATCATTGAAAAAGCGTACGAACTGGGCTTCGTGCAGCCGAAAATCCCGCAGAAACGGACCGGAAAGAAAGTGGCAGTGGTAGGTTCGGGCCCTGCCGGGCTGGCTGCTTCAGCGCAGCTTAACTGGGCGGGCCATACGGTTACGCTGTTTGAGCGTGCCGACCAGATCGGGGGACTTCTGCGATACGGTATCCCCGATTTCAAGCTGGATAAGGCTACCATCGACAGGAGAATAGCGGTAATGAAGGCTGAGGGTGTGAATTTCAGGACCAATGTGAATATAGGTAAAGACCTTTCAGCCGAGGACCTGCTCAATGATTTTGATGCCGTTGTGCTGACCATCGGCTCAACCGTACCGAGAGATCTCAAAATCTCCGGGCGCAACCTGAAGGGAATTTACCCTGCTATGGAGTTTCTCAGCCAGCAAAATAAGCGTGTAGCGGGGATCGACCGCGTAAAAGACCATCGCGGCGCCGATTACCTGAACGGGGAACTGCTGGCTACGGATAAAAACGTATTTGTGATCGGCGGCGGCGATACCGGGTCTGACTGTGTGGGCACTTCCAACCGGCACGGCGCCAAATCAGTACACCAGATCGAGCTGCTGCCCATGCCCCCCAAAGACCGCGACATCTCGACGCCCTGGCCCAACTGGCCTATGATGTTGCGTACTTCCACCTCGCATGAGGAAGGTTGCGACCGGCAGTGGGCAATCAATACCAAGGCTTTTATCGGGGATGAGGACGGTAATCTGAAGGCATTGCAGATCGTAAAGCTTGATTGGCAGACCGATCCTGCTACAGGCCGGATGCAGATGATGGAAGTAGCAGGCTCCGAAGAAGAAATACCTTGCGAACTTGCCCTCCTGGCAGCTGGTTTCCTGCATCCGCAGGCTGAAGGTATAGTATCCGACCTCGAGCTTGAGCTCGACGACCGGGGGAATATAAGGGCGACAGATTACCAGTCTGTTTCCAACAAAAAAGTTTTTGCAGCCGGGGACTGCCGCCGCGGTCAGTCGCTTGTGGTATGGGCCATCAGCGAGGGCCGGGAAGCAGCCCGTGCAGTCGATAAATACCTGATGGGAGAATCGTTGCTCGAAGCCAAAGCAGTCTCTATGTTCAGCCCGGCGTTTGCAGATGTCTGATAAAAATTTCTCACATCATCAATCAAAAATCCCCTGACCGTACGATCAGGGGATTTTTGATTATACACGACTACAAGCTTTTTTTATTTTGCGCTGACACTTTTGATCTTCGATTCGTCTATGCCATAAGCTTTTACCATTTCCTCATAGTTGTTGAGGTCTACGGCAGTCTTGCGAACCGCCGGTTCGGCCGGCAACACCGCCACCCGGAAGATCTGCTTTTGTGTCCAGCTGTCGTCCAGCGTGCTCAGATCGACCGTACCGTTCATAAAAAGCTCCAGGTCATACTGCGTGAAGTCAAAATTATACTGGAAAAAGCCGTTGACATCCGGAACAGGTACTATCTGCGGCAGCGCTCTCCACAGATTGGCTTGCTTTCCATCGACAGACACTATATCGTAAAGCCAGTAAACGAGTACGATATCCGTATCATAGACATCCAGGTTGCTAGGCATATTGTAAGCCTGTCTGTACTGTCCGGCTTCCGTAAAATTGGCTTCTACATCAAATACCACCGGCAGTATTTCCGGCCCTGCCGGCCCCTGCGGTCCTTCCGGTCCCTGCGGACCCGGTATACCTTCCGGCCCTTTACAGCCCTGAAATGCAAATACCAATGCCAATAATGATGTGGCTAACAACAAACTGTATCTTTTCATACCGGTGATTGTTTAGAAGAATATTAGAAAATTGTATTAATGAAAATTCATGACGATTAGACGACGGGGTTTGCCTGTCGTTTAATTGTTATCCGGCTAAAATAGGTCGCCTTCTCCGGATTTTTACATTTATTAACAAGAAAGTTGTGGTTTAACCACAAAGGGCCATGAAGACACAGAGAGCCGCCGAGAAAAAATAGAGAGCCACGGAGAAATGAGTGATTATACCTCTGTGGCTCTCTTCATAATCTTTGTGGCCCTCTGTGTCGTGGTAAAACCAACTTACAAATAATACCGAATAGGCGTACAAGTCATACCATTCAATAAGATCCCCGATCGATCCGCTGAAAACAGACCTGAGGTGATTTTTCATTTATATAAAAGCTACTCTAAAACCCGATCTTTCCCTTTCGCTTGTTCGCTCTCTCCTTATCAAAATCGGCACGCAAAAGAGCCAGCTCTTTCGCAAAGCCGCCCGACAGTATCGGGAACCGGCACCAGGTACGGGGGTTAAGGTTATAGTCATCAAGATGAAACGAGGGGGCATATCGCTCGCGCTTCCACTGGTTCCGGCTCCAGAGACGGAAAAAACGCTCTGTCCATCCGAGCAATTGCACTTTCGGCCACCGGTCTTCAAACCGGCTTTCGATGAGCCTGTAGCATTCCAGAGGCGACATCTTGTCGCGGATCGCCAGGTTCTCCAGGACATTCAGCAACTCATAGGGCATCAGGTCGGCTTCGTCGGTCTGCGTCTTTTCCGGGGGCCTCAGCTCAGCGGTAGGGTTCAGGGCATTTACTTCTTTGAGACCTTCCACCCGGATATGCCTGCCTTTTACTTCGCAGCCGGTGGTTTCGAGCCATACGAGCCATTGCCTGAGCCAATGCTTGTCTATTCCGGCAATGGGACTGATACTGCCGGCGGTATCTCCGTCCATTGTGGCATAGCCGACTGCCACTTCCGAACGGTTGGAAGTAGCGAGCAGGAGCCTTCCCGATAAGTTGGCCAGGAGCCATGCACCCGGGGCGCGGACGCGGGCCTGTATATTCTGCAAAGGGATATCATCCGTTTCCCAGCTTAGTTTCCTGCCGATCTGCACTTCGATCAGCTCCTTATATCCTTCTACCAACTCGTCGATATCGATACGGTAAAACGTTGCATTCACTGAGCCGGCCAGCGATCGGGCGGAAGAGAAGGTCGTTTCGGAGCTGTTGCGGGTGCCCTGGTAAATCGTTTCTATCAGCTTTTCAGCAATATCATCAATGGTTTTCAGCTTTGCTATTCCGGGGATATAAGCTAATTTTTCCTTCATCCGCTCCATCCCGATGCTTTCGTCTCCGAGGTACAGCATCAGGCCGGCCAGTGCGGCACAGGCGCTGGAGTCAGCCCCTCCCGACAACGAGATGGTGAAACCGTTCGACCTGCTTTTCCGCAGGTAATCGAACAGTCCGAGGCTCACCGCACGGGCGAATTCTTCCTCTTTTACGTGTGCGCCTTTTTCGAAATGCTCGAGTTCTGCTTCCTGTGGAAATGAGGGTTCTGCTTCAGGGACGCTGAAGAAAACCGGGACTTTCCAGTCGGCTTCTTTCTGTGCTTCCTTTTTATTCTGTATTTGGGTAAGCCTGTTGCCGGCGGTATCGACAGTAGCTGTAACGATGAATGAATCGGCATAGCTGAACCGCGGACCGGACGCCAGGAGCCTGCCGTTCGAGGCGATCATAGCGTCGCCGTCGTATATAGCCTGCCCGGCTTCATTTCCCAGCAGATTTGTATATACATAGCTGCATCCGAACGACCGGGAGCCTTCCAGGACAAGGCGTTCCCTGAGCTGGAATTTCCCGAAAGCGAAATGACTTGCGCTGGGATTAAGGATAATATCTGCAGCGCGTTCATAATGTCGTTTTCCGGGTCGGTCTGCCACCCAGGCGTCTTCGCATATTTCAAAGGCTATCCTTACTTTTTCCGCATGGCCCGATCCCAGCTCAAATACGATGTCGCCGGCAGGGTAGTACTGCCCGTCTACCTCGATAGCCCCGACAATGCCCTTCGGCCAGGCATGAAACCACCTGGCCTCATAGTGAATACCGTTATTAGCCAGGAATTGCTTACAGTAAAATCCGGCAATCCGCCGGTCGGTGATCAGGCATGCCGCATTGTATAAACGGTGCTGGTACAGTACCGGCAACCCTACCGAAACCACCATTCCCGAAGTATGGGGCAAAATGTTCTGAAGAATTTCAAGACACCGGGCCTGCAGGTCGGGGGAAAAAAAGTAGTCTTCACATCCGTAGCCCGGAATGCATAATTCCGGCAGACAAAGTACGCCGACGTGCTGGTTCCGGGCCAGGTCGATTGCCTCCAGGATATGCTTTTCATTGTTTTCCCAATCCATGGGTGTTTGGTTGACAACCCCGGCGGCTAATTTGATATATGACATATAATGACGTTGAACTCAGGAATAACGAAAGAGGTGCAACTTAATAAAAAATCGCCTTTTAATCAGAAAAAGGGTAGTACCTGAAGGTGCATTTGCAGAGTATAAGAATATTACCGAGATTAGTTAAGAAAATTCAACAAAAGGCTTCACCCGGTTTTCAAGCCAATGCATCAGATCCAAACACTTTGTCACGAATGAAACTGAAGCTATCGGCTTATGGATTCTTTTATCCGGGCTGTTTCGGCGGCTTCTTCATCTTGCTCCTGTTTGTGCTGACGGGGTGCGGAACAGAGAAACCTGCAGAAATCCTTCTTGCGGAAAAGGAGCTTCCTGATAAGGTAGATTTCAACTACGACGTCAAACCTATTTTATCGGACAAGTGTTTTGCATGCCACGGCCCGGACGTAAAGCACCGGGAAGGAGATTTACGGCTGGATACAGAAGAGGGTGCCTATGCAGCCTTAAAAAATGCGGGAAAAAGCCATGCCATCGTTCCCGGCAACCTTTCGGCCAGCGCCGTGTATGCCCGGCTGATTTCAGATGACCCGGAAGTCAGGATGCCGCCTCCCTCCTCCAACCTCCACCTTACTGCAAAAGAGATTGCCACTATTGTACGATGGATAGAACAGGGAGCGGAGTATAAGCCTCACTGGTCGTTTATTAAACCCGAAAAGCCTGAGGTTCCGCGGATCAGGCGGAAAGACCCCGCGCTAACGCCAGTCGATCATTTCATCCTCCACCGCCTGGAAAAAGCAGGATTGGATCTTTCGCCGGAGGCCGAAAGGGAGGACCTTATACGCCGGGCCAGTTTCGACCTCACCGGCCTGCCACCCTCTCTGGAAGAAACCGACCGTTTTATAGATGACAATGCGCCGGATGCCTATGAGAAAATGATTGACCGCCTGCTGGCATCGCCGGCTTACGGCGAACGTATGGCGGTAGAATGGCTTGACGTAGCGCGCTATGCCGACAGTGACGGCTATCTCGACGATAAGCACCGCGATCTTTCCCCTTGGCGGGATTGGGTAATCAGGTCGTTCAACCGCAATATGCCTTATGACCGCTTTGTGACCTGGCAGCTTGCCGGCGACCTGGTACCCGACAAGAGCCGGGAGAGCATACTCGCCACCGCCTTCAACCGGCTGCATAAAAAAAACTCTGAGGCCGGGATTATTTTCGAAGAATACAGGGTAGAATATAATGCTGACAGGGTTCACACCCTGGGACAGGGCATCCTTGGGCTCTCTCTGCAATGTGCGCGCTGCCACGATCATAAATACGATCCCGTCAGCCAGGAAGATTATTACAGGATATTCGCCTTTTTCAACAATACGAACGAAACCGGGAGTCCGGTGTACGGTCCGGACCAGACTCCGGGCCCGGCCCTCCTGCTGACGGACGATGAGAATGAGGCCCTCATACGCTTTCTGGAAGAAGAAATTACCGGCCTCGAAAGCAAGCTTTCCTCGCATACGGCTGCTTCGGTTTCTGCGTTCCCGGAATGGTTTTCCCGGAATCCCGTCTCCGCGGACGTCCTGGGAAGGCAATTGAGAAAAAGCCTGGTAGCCTATTATCCTTTCGACGTCATAAAGACAATCCCGGAAAAAAAGATAATCACTCCGAACCTCGTCAACAACAGGCAGCCTGCGCAATGCAATGACCCCGTACTGAAGCCGGGTATAAAAGGAAATGCCTATTTCGTAAACGATTACAATTCTATAACGCTGGGACATCAGATCGGGTGGCATGAAAGGACGGAGCCTTTTTCTGTATCACTCTGGATCAACCCGCGCACCGTCTACCCGGATGCAGGGATTTTCTATCATTGCGAGGACCTGCGGCTTGGGCTGAAAGGCTACTCGCTCAAACTGGCAGATAACAGGCTGCAGTTTATCATTGCACACTCCTATCCGCAGAATGCCATACAGATCACAACCGAAAAGCCGGTCCCTGCCGGACAATGGACACATGTGACCGTTACCTACGACGGGTCGAGTAAAGCCCGGGGAACCCACCTCTACGTTAACGGTGAGAAGGCCGTTGTTACTACCGACTACGATAACCTCTACAAAGGAATCCTGTATCAGAAAGACATCCATACCTACGGCTTCAAAGGATTTACACTAGGGCAGCGGAACCTCCTTCTGCCATTCAAAGACGGCGGGATCGACGAGCTGAAAATTTATGAGCGGGAACTGACAGCGCTGGAAGTTTTATACGACCACAACCCTGACAAAGCGGGTAAAATACTCAGCAATGCCAACCAGGCAGACCCCGGGACGCTGCTCAAAGGCTATTATCTCGCACACGGAGATCAGCCGGGGAATGCCATCAGGGACACGCTGAAACAGAAACGGAACCGGCTTAACGATCTTATCAATACGATTCCCGAAATTATGGTAATGGGCGATCTGCCGCAGCCACGACCTACGTATGTGCTCAGCCGCGGCCTATACAATGCGCCTGAAAAGCAGGTTACACCGGGCACGCCAGGTCAGATTTTTCATTTTGATGAAAAGCTGCCGCAAAACCGGCTGGGACTGGCCAAATGGGTCTTCGACAAAGACAACCCGCTCACAGCCCGTGTCTTTGTAAACCGTATCTGGCAAATGCATTTCGGAAAAGGACTCGTCAGGTCGGCCGGCGATTTCGGCAACCAGGGCAATCTTCCGTCGCACCCCGAATTACTCGACTGGCTTGCTGTGGAATTCAGGAAGTCGGGATGGGATATCAAAAAGCTGCATAAAACCATTATGCTGTCAGCTACCTACAGGCAGCGTTCGGTGGTGACGAAAGAGCTTGCAGAAAAAGACCCGGAAAACATTCTGCTTGCAAGAGGTGCAAGATTTCGCTTTAGCGCTGAAATGGTCCGGGACAATGCCCTGGCCATAAGCGGCCTGCTTGTAAAGAAGACAGGAGGGCCAAGCGTATATCCTTACCAGCCTGAAGGACTCTGGGACGAGTTGAGCGATAAGGTCTGGCGGTATAAATACCTGCAGGAGCCGGGGGAAGGGTTGTACAGGAGAAGCCTGTATACCATCTGGAAACGCACGGCTCCCCCACCATCCATGCTTATATTTGATGCACCCGAAAGAGGCGAATGCATAGTTTCCCGGCGGACTACCAGTACGCCCCTTCAGGCCCTGGTGCTGCTAAACGATCCCCAGCATGTTGAAGCGGCCAGGGTACTGGCTGAAAAACTACTGCTGGATTCAGGGAAAGCTCCTGCAATCACGAATACGCTGAACAAAGCTTTCCGGCTGATTACAGGCAGGCATCCCCAGCCCGGAGAGACACAGATTCTCAACCGGCTTTATACCGATGAACTGAAGCGTTTTGAAAAATCACCTCAGCAGGCGCTTGACTATCTCAGTACAGGAACCCTTCCCTGGAACCGTTCCCTTTCGCCGGCGGAAATAGCGGCCCTGGCCATCACAGCCAATTCAATCATGAACACGGACGAAGCAATCACCAGGAAATAAATGCAGGTATGGAAGATGTAAAGAAAATACTCACACAGCTCAACAGACGTGACTTCCTGACCCGGGCGGGGCTCGGCCTGGGCTCCATGGCGCTTGGCAGCCTGCTGCTTTCAGGGAAGGAGAAATCCCGCATTACCGGGCAATCTTCCGGTTCCGGACCGGATCATTTCGTCATGGGGCCGCACTTTGCACCCCGGGCCAAAAGAGTGATTTATCTTTTTATGGCGGGCGGTCCGTCTCAGTTGGAAACCTTCGACTACAAACCTGCACTGGCGAAATGGCATGGAACGGAAATCCCCGACTCGATCCGGGGTACGCAACGGAACTCCGGAATGGTAACCGGGCAGTCCACATTCCCGCTTGTGCAATCTATCTACGACTTCAGGCAGTACGGCCAATCGGGCGCATGGGTCAGCGAGCTGTTCCCCTATACAGCGAAGGTTGTTGACGAGCTTTGTATCGTCAAGTCGGTTTATACCGAAGCGATTAACCATGAACCTGCCGTGATGTTCGTACAGACAGGGTCCCAGCAAAGCGGGAGGCCGTCTATCGGATCCTGGCTGAGCTACGGACTGGGCTCGGATAATGAAAACCTTCCGCATTTTATGGTGATGATCTCCAAAGGATTGTCCGACCAGCCGCTGAGCTCGGCGGCCTGGGCGAATGGATTTCTTGCATCTCATCACCAGGGAGTTCAGTTCAGGGCAGGGAAAGATCCTGTTTTGTACCTGCAAAACCCGAACGGGATCGGCCGGGAAGACCGGCGCAGGGCATTGGATCGTATCAGGGAAATGAACGAGCACCAGCTGACGTTGTGGGGAGATCAGGAAATACAATCCAGGATCAACCAATACGAGATGGCCTACAAGATGCAAACCTCTGTTCCGGAAGCCGTGGATTTGTCGGGAGAACCCGATTATGTGTATAAGATGTACGGTGACGATGCACGCCGCCCGGGGACTTTTGCTGCCAATTGTCTCCTGGCCCGCCGTATGGCGGAAAGGGACGTCAGGTTTATCCAGCTTTACCACCTGGGATGGGACCAGCACGGAGATCTGCCTAAAAATATCAAAAAACAGGCCCGGGATGTGGACCAGGCTTCTGCCGCGCTGGTCATGGATCTCAAGCAGCGGGGGCTCCTCGAAGACACGATAGTCGTGTGGGGTGGAGAGTTCGGGCGTACCAGCTTTTCGCAGGGTAAGCTGACAAAAGACAATTACGGCCGCGACCATCACCCGGGGTGCTTCACGATGTGGATGGCAGGAGGCGGCATCAGGCCTGGCCTGGTTTACGGCGAAACGGACGAGTTCAGCTACAACGTGGTCAAAGCCCCTGTCCACGTACACGATTTCCAGGCCACGTTGCTGCACCTGTTCGGTATGGATCACGAGCAGCTTGTTTTTAAACACCAGGGGAGACGTTACCGGCTTACCGACGTACACGGGCACGTAATCCACGATCTGATTGCCTGAAACGGAGCAGGCCTACTCCTGTAATCTCAGGGTTATCCCGCCGGCATTACCCCTCTGTAGCAATTGACAGCCAAAAATTCTATATTTGACAGCTTGAAAACCTCCTGAAAGGATACAAATTTTCACAAACCTTAATATCATCGCTCCGTGTCAAGAAAAGATACTTACATCGCCGCCATTAAAAAATCATATACGACCGACAAGCCTGCTATAAGACTGGGGTCGGGCATACTCGACGGGGAAATTATCGGAGAAGCCGAGATACATCTTCCATTGAAAATGATGAACCGACACGGACTGGTAGCCGGAGCAACGGGTTCGGGTAAGACCAGGACGATCCAAGTCCTGGCTGAGCAGCTTTCAAACGCCGGAGTGCCCGTGTTCCTCTCCGATATCAAAGGTGATCTGTCGGGCTTCGGCCAGGCGGGACAAACCAACAAGGCTATCGATGAAAGATGCCAGGCGCTCAATATCACCTTTGAACCGCAGGACTACCCTATCGAGCTTTATTCACTCAGCGGCAAGCTGGGCAGCCCTATGAGAGCTACGGTTCTCGAATTCGGCCCCAACCTGCTGGCTAAAGTGCTTGACCTGAACGCTACCCAAACGGGCGTACTTGCCGTACTGTTTAAGTATGCCGACGATAAAAACCTGCCAATGGTCGACCTCAGCGATCTGAAAATGACGCTGAATTACCTGGCCGAAGGCCCGGGTGCGGCGGAGATCAAATCGGATTACGGGAGTATTTCCACTACCACCGCCAGTACGATCCTGCGTAAGATTGTAGCGCTCGAGCAGCAGGGTATCGGTTCTATTTTCGGAGAAAAATCATTTGATATAGACGACCTGCTTGACAGAGTGGACGGGAAAGGGGTGATCAGCCTGCTGAACGTCTCGGACGTACAGGATCAGCCCGCACTTTTTTCGACCTTTATGCTGAGCCTGCTCGCTGAAATATACAATACATTCCCGGAAGCCGGAGACCTGGATAAACCTAAGCTGGTCTTTTTCCTGGATGAAGCTCATCTTCTTTTCAAAGATGCACCTAAGGTATTTCTCGACCAGGTAGAACAGATAGTAAGGTTGATCAGGTCAAAAGGTGTAGGTGTGTTTTTCTGCTCGCAGATGGCGCAGGATATCCCGGATACGATCCTTTCTCAATTGGGTAATCGCGTACAGCACGTGCTTCGTACCTTTACCCCCAACGATGTGGACAACCTGAGAAAAACGGTAAAAACGTTCCCGCGATCCGATTTTTATGAGATCAATGAAGTGCTGACCACCCTCGGAACCGGTCAGGCGCTTGTTACCGTACTGAATGAGAAAGGTATTCCTACCGAAGTAGCTGCAACGCACCTGCTCCCTCCTACCTCCGTGATGGGGCCGCTGGCAACCGCCGATTATGAGAGCCGGTACCGGAACTCACAGCTGTACCGGAAGTATAAGGATTCTATTGATCCGGAAAGCGCCTACGAAATTCTTGCCCGCCGGGTAGAAGAGCAGAACAGGATAGCAGAGCAGGAAAAACAGGCAAAGGAAGCTGCCAAACAAAAGACCGGTACGAGCAGGAGAGCCGAAAAGTCGGCCTTCGAGCAGGTACTTTCGGCACCGATCACCCGCCAGATAGGACGTGAGCTCGTAAGAGGGGTCTTTGGTATGCTGACGGGCAAAAAGCCGACTTCTAAATCGAAGGGGTGGTTTTAGGAAACGACTTCACAACGGGCAACATTTAAATAAAAATATCTAAACTCCCTTTTAATGAACCTGCATTTAACAGAAAAGGTCATCATAGTTACCGGTGGCGCCAAAGGTATTGGTGAAGCCATAGTCAATGTGCTAGCTAATGAAAGTGCGATCCCCGTTATTGTCGGAAGAAATGCCGATGACAACCAGAAAGTAGTGGACATGCTGACAGGCCTGGGGCTGCTGGCTTCCCACGTGGTGGCCGAATTGACTGATCCGGCTTCTTCGGAAGCAGCCGTGAAAGCCGTGCTCGACAGGTACGGGCGTATCGACGGCCTGATCAATAATGCCGGGGTCAATGACGGTGTCGGGCTGGAAAGCGGTTCTTATGAGGGTTTCATGGCATCGCTCCATCGTAATGTGGTACATTATTACCTAATGGCCCACTACGCCCTGCCTGCACTGAAGCAGTCGAAAGGAAGTATCGTTAATATTACCTCCAAAACAGCCGAAACCGGTCAGGGCAACACTTCGGGATACGCGGCGTCCAACGGGGCCCGGAATGCACTCACCCGGGAATGGGCGGTTGAGTTGCTCAAATACGGGATCAGGGTCAATGCGATCGTAGTGGCAGAATGCTGGACCCCGCTTTATGAAAAGTGGATTAATACGCTCCCGGATCCGGAAGGGACAAGAGCTTCTATAGAAAAGAATATCCCGCTCGGACAACGCATGACTACCTCCGAAGAGATCGCCAATATGGCCGCATTCCTTATTTCAGGGAAATCCAGCCACACCACCGGGCAGATCATCTATGTGGATGGCGGTTATGTGCATCTTGATCGGGCGCTGAACAGCCTGGCGTAGTAAAAACGGAATTGTAACCTATTTAAATCTGCTACCTCAGCTCCTCCGCAAGTTCCTTCGCAAAGTAGGTCAGTATCACCTTTGCCCCTGCCCTTCTGATGCTCAGAACGACCTCAAGGGCGATCCTCCTGCCGTCCAGCCACCCGTTCCGGTCGGCGGCTTTGATCATGGCATACTCCCCGGAGACGTTATAAGCGGCTATCGGGATATCGAAGTTGTCGTTTAACAGGCTGATGATATCCAGGTAGGACAATGCCGGTTTTACCATCAGGAAATCAGCTCCTTCTTCGATGTCGAGCTGTGCTTCTATAAGGGCTTCCCGCTTGTTGGCAGGATTCATCTGGTAGGTTTTCTTGTCCCCGAATTTGGGGGCGGAGTCGAGTGCATCCCTGAACGGACCGTAAAAGGCGCTGGCATATTTTGCCGTATACGACATGATCGATACGCCGGTAAAGCCCGCTTCGTCGAGTATACTCCTGATGTGTCCTACCCTCCCGTCCATCATATCGCTCGGGCCAATAATATCTGCCCCGGCCCTTGCCTGGGCAAGCGCCATTTTGCCTAGTATCTCCAGCGTAGGGTCGTTCAGGATCTCCCCGTTCACCACCACGCCGTCGTGACCGTCACTGCTGTACGGGTCCATGGCCACATCGGTCATCAGCGCGATATCGGGAAATTTCTCTTTTACAGCCGTCAGCGTCTTCAGGTAGAAAGTGTCTTCCCTGTAGCTTTCCGAAGCCATCCTGTCTTTCAGGCTTTCGGAGTAGTTTGGAAAAAGATCGATCGCCCTGATACCGAGATCCTGCAACTCCTTTATTTCTTCCAGCAGCAGGTCGGGAGAATAGCGGTAGATACCGGGCATGGATGAAACCCCGGTTTTGATACCCGAGCCGTCGACTACGAACATCGGGAAGATAAGATCGTTCAGGGACAGCTTTGTTTCCTGAACCATATCCCTGATAGCTTCTGATTTACGGTTCCTGCGCGGACGCCGTGATATATAAAACATATTTTGCAGCTTTCTGATTTCGCTGCAAAGGTAGCCAAATTCTTTTTCCCTGTTTTATACCGTCAGCCTGAAACCTTCCCCGTGAAGATTGATGATCTGGATGGAAGGGTCGTTTTTCAGGTGCTTCCTGAGCTTGGTGATGTAGACATCCATGCTCCTGGCGTTAAAGTAGGAGTCATCTCCCCAGATCATTTTCAGCGCGTAGCTTCTGCCTACCGGTTGATTGAGATTCTCGCAAAACAGCTTCAGCAGTTCCGATTCCTTACTCGTCAGCCTGAAGGTTTCCCCGTTGCATGCGAGTTGCTGCATATCGTAATTGAATACGTAGGTGCCGATGCTGTAGACACCCCCGGAATTCTCTCCCGGAGCAGAAGAATGCGGGTTATAGCGTCTCAAAACAGCCTCAATCCTGGCCAGCAGCACTTCCCTGTCGAACGGCTTGGTCAGGTAGTCGTCCCCGCCTATCTTCAATCCCTGGATGGTATCCTCCTTCATGGATTTAGCAGTAAGAAAGATAATAGGGACGTCCTTTTTCCCGCTCATCCTTACTTCTTTGGCAAGTGCGAATCCGTCTTTCCTGGGCATCATGACGTCGAAGATACACAGGTCATATTGTCCTGCGACGAACTTATCCCATCCTTCCTGGCCGTCTTTGGCCCAATCGGCGCTGTAACCTTTCGAACACAGGTATTCCTGCAAAAGGGAGCCCAGATTCGGATCATCCTCCACCAAAAGAAGTTTCTTCATTTAACGATGCTGTTTAATTGCAACTACCCTGCCATCAACGGCAACCAGACTGTAAAGGTGGCCCCCTCTCCTTTTTTACTCCTGACGGATACGCGGCCACCGTGAGCTTCGACAATCTTTTTAACGTAGCTCAGTCCCAGTCCGAAGCCTTTCACGTCATGCCTGTTGCCTGTCGGGACCCGGTAAAAATTTTCGAAAATACGGGTAATCTGCTCTTTGCTCAATCCTATCCCGCTGTCGGAAACAGATATGGCAATCCCGTTTTCCCGGTTTTCGGTGCTGATACCCAGTTTCAGCACATCGGGAGAGTACTTGATCGCGTTATCTACGAGGTTGTAGATGACGTTGGTAAGGTGTACAGGATCACCGTCTACGTTCTCAAGGCTTGCCTGGTAATCGAGTACAAGATCTCCGTTCCTGCGCTCCAGCTGTACGCTCAGGCTGTTCAGCGCTTTTTCGATCATGTCATGAACATTCACGGTCTCCCGTTTCAATTCGAGATTGCCTCTTTCCATCTGCGCCATCTGCAGTACTCTTTCCACCTGGACGCCCAGCCGCTTGTTTTCCGTCCCGATAATTTCCATGTAACGGTCTACATTTCCTATCCCGGTCGCTGACGAATTTTTCTCCATTGCCATGTCGACTGCCAACCCGATGGTGGAAATCGGTGTCTTCAGCTCATGCGTCATATTGTTTATAAAATCGCTCTTGATATCCGATAGTTTCTTCTGCCTGATAATAGTGGAGACCGCTACATAAAAGCACACCATGACGACCATCACCAGCAGGACCGAACCTGTCATCATCGCCCCTGTTTTTTCCAGGACGTACTGCCGCTTCCCGGGGAAATAGACGAAAAGCATTCCACCCGAACGAGGCGTCGCGCCGGGGAAAAGAGTCGTTTTATAGGCGTTTTGTTCCCACACCTTCATGTCCACATCGGCTGTACTGAACAGCATCTGCACCTCGTTGTGAGGCCTTACCGCAAAAGAAAAAGGCAGCGTAATCCCTTTTTCACTGAACTCGCTTCTCAGCAGCGAATCCATCAGGAAGCGGTTAACCCGTTCATGAACGGGCCGTTTGGTGTACATAATATCTTCGATCACCTCTCTGAGCAGCACTTCAGCTTCGGTTGATTTCGGCACCGGCGGTAATTTTTCAGGTTTCCGCTTCTTCAGGTTTCTCTGTATGGGTTTGGCAGCGAGCTCACCCTGCTTATTTACGCTGTTTGTACCGTCAAAAGCATTTCCCCAGAAAAGTTCTTCATTCATCCGCCGGCGGATGAACTCTTCGATACCTGCGCTTCCCATTTGCTGTGCCCTGAAGAACTCGTCGATCAGCCGTTGCTCACGCTCTATCAGCTGGTGAAATGACGGTACCAGCGCATCAGATTGAAGCCCGCGGCTGCGATGCGGGATCGGGATCTCCCCGCCTCTTCTGCCGGCCCATGCGTTTTGAGGTGCCATGAGCACGATCGTGTCTTTCCGGGCCGGGCGGTTTTCCTTCGTCCTGGCAAGAATGGTCATCTGGCGAAGTTTTTCCTTCTGGATCTCGTCTTCTCTCCTCTGCTGAAGCAGGTAGACGATTTCCTGCTTTTCGAGCTTATGGGCTACGTTCTGTACAGCTTCCGCTACCTTGTCGTTGAAACGGTCATTCTGCGCCGCCAATGCCTCGCGGATCCAGTACCATTGAAAGGTAATGAGCCCTATCATCGACAGGCACATAAAAAAAACAATGGCTTTTATCTTTCCGGGCGTCATTTTTCAACTATTCATGCAACATTTCCTTTCCCACTCCGTCTCTTGCTGTGACATTCCAATTACAAAAATAAGTTTCATCCGCCCGGCAGGCCGGCTTTTAACATACTTTAACACGGGGAAAGGGGCTTTCAGCTGTCAGCTTTCAGACCGCCGGGAAATAAATTGTCTAATTGTCTAATTAATCTTTATATACAATGAAATATCTCTTACTAGCCTGCGGGCTGCTGACGGGTGTTCCCGTATTAAAAGCACAGGACACGCTTCCGAAAAAGGAGAAGTCGCGCGTTACCGTACAGATTATGGAGGAAAACGGCGGGGACGTAATTGTGGAAGAACGTAGCTACGATACCGGCGAACTGTCGCCTCAGCAGCAGCGCGCTCACCTCGACAGCCTCCTGAGTACGCTTGATATTGAAGGCAAAGGCAAAAACCGGCGTATTACCATTACAATGGAAGAAGGGGACATACGAAAACCCGGGCCTTACGAAAAAGCAAAAAGCCGGGCAGAGCTCGACAGGCTGGGTAAACGCATTGATACTTCTCTTTCGAAAAGCGCTGCAAAGATAGAGCTCAAAATGAACAAGATGATGGCAGACATCGAATCGCGCCCGGCGATCTTCGGTTTTGACCTGGCTGACAGGATCGAAAAAGCAGGAAATTTTACCCTGGGTTGGGAAAATGGGTTTCCGAATTCGTCAAAAACAGTAAGGGGTGTATCGATTAACCCGAACCGGCCGTTTGACGGTCACCTGAACCTCCGTTTCGCAGTTAAAGAGAAAGGTGACGTGTTCATAACGGTAACCGATACGAAAGGGAAAGAGCAAGGCAGGAAAGAACTGAAGGATTTTGAAGGGGAATTTGTCGGACAGCTCAAATTGAAAAACACCGCCGCCGGCGTTCTGTTTGTCAACATAGTGCAGAACGAAGACGGCGTGTCCCAAAGAGTTGTTCTTCCCGAAAGTACCAGGTCAGAATAGTATTTTACCCGGCCTGTTTTCCCAATCCGGTCGTTCCAGGACAAGCTGCCTGTGCGGCACCTTGTTTCCGTAGTGATCAAAATCGACGACTTTGTCTTCCCTGGCGCCGAGCCGCCTCACAGCTGTAAAGGAGCGGATATTATGCAGGCCGACATGGAAATAAACCTTTTCCACAAACCGGAATGCATAGTCCAGCAGGAGGGTCTTGGCCGCACGGTTGAAGACACCACCCCAGCAGCGTCTGGCCAGGAAGGTATAACCAATGGCAACAGACCGGTTTTCAGCATCGAATTCATAAAACCTGGTAGACCCGATGACCTCGCCGGTACTCGCATCTACTATTAAGAAAGCCGTTCCCGAGGCAATTGCACCGTCAAAGAATTTCCGAAAAACGGGGACCTTATACCTGTCTTTTTCGGGATGCTGCTCCCATATGAGCGAATCGGAAGCTACTTCGTAAAGGCGCTCAAAATCCGAAAGCTCCAGCGGTTCGAGTCGTACAATATCATTTTGAAGGCCCGAAGGCTGCCAGTCTATATCCATTGAATTGGTGTTTTCTACGGCTGCATATCAGCTGCGGCTCAATTTAGGAAGTTTGAGAAAAAATTGTGGAACACTATTGTATATTCCAGCACGCAATAGCCGCTCTGAACTCCTTTCTTTGCAGATACTCAGCGCCCCACAGAAATATCGCTTGATCCACCTTCAGGAAAAGACTACCCGGTTTTAAGCACATTCAGCACTTTAAGCAATTCTTTTTTACTTCCTGAGGGGATAGGTATCCCTTCGGGAAGGTTTGCAAAAAAGATATGGCTTGGATTAATGCTTTCCACGTGATCGAGGTTGATGATATAAGATCTTGACAGGCGGAAAAAATTGGACTCCTGTATGTACTGGGATAAATACGTTAGGTTTGCGGTGACGGTAAGGACCCTGGTCTTAAGATATATGATGCAATACATCCGGTTGGCCCGGACAAAGAGTATTTCCTTCTTAGGGATTTTCTTATAGCTACCCTTCTCTTTAACAAAGATATTTTCGGCAGTATAGCCTTCGGAAGCAGACTCTTTCTGCGTTTGTGAGAAATAGTAATAAGCTAATTCCACCTGGTAAGCCAGCTCTTCATGCCTGAAAGGTTTAAGCAGGTAGGCGGCCGGTAAAGTTTCTTTGGCCCTCCGGAATGTCTGGGGTTCGGAATTGGCGGTCGGGTATATGACCGGCATCCACTTGTGTTCAAGTAGCTCCCGTGCGGTCGAAATACCGTCGGCAGAAGAATTTTTGAGAAATATGTCCAGGATAGCCATATCCGGCGGGTTTCTCTTCACCGAGGCCATCGCTTCGCTGTAGTTGCGGGTAATGTCGGTAATCCGGTGCCCCGCCTCTTCAAGGGTCACTTTCAGGTCTGTGGCCGTGATGATTTCATCTTCTAAAAGAAGGATTTTCAAAGAGTGCATATATCGAAGTTTTCAAATCGTAAATTCCATAGTAAATATAAGTCCGGAAGCCGGGTCAGCGTCCGGGTGCGAGAATTGCCAGTCGGCTTCGAGCTGTCCGGCCTGCATTCTGATCAGCTCCATTCCAAACGAGCTCCGGATGCCTATACCGGAAATCCACGCAGTATGCCCGTTCTTTCCACTAAGGCTATCGGTATACAGCTCCTCCTCCTGTCGCCCGTTGTCGGCTATGATTAGCCGGAGCCTGTCTTTGGTTCTCCTGGTGCATTCTATTTTCAACACGGGGCTATCCCTGTACGGAAATGCATATTTGCAAGAGTTGGTAATGAGTTCATTGACGATCATTCCCATCGGGATAGCCTGATCGGGCGAAAGGCGGATTTCTTCAATATTAAACTCTCTATCGATGTCGGGGTACCCGCATACAGCCAGTACCATATCGGCCAGTTCCGGGATAAACGCCCGGAGGTTCATTCCCGCAAGATGCTCTTCTTCATACAGCTTCTGCTGCACCATTGCCATATATTGTACCCGGAGTCGGCTATCAGAAAGCGCCTGCCGGGAAGCTTCGTCAGGCAACTGCCGGGATTGCAGGTGAAGCATGCTGGCCACCACCTGCAGATTGTTTTTCACCCGGTGGTTTTGTTCCTTTACCAGTGAGGCGTTGATAGCACTGATACGCCTGTTTTTACGATAGAGACGAAAAAAGACGATCACAGCTCCGATGGCTCCGGCAAACAAGACCAGCAGTGCGGCAATGAAGCCGGTTTGCAGCTTCAGGTTACGCCGGCTCAGATCGAGTTCGGTACGCTGGGCAGCCAGTTCGGCTTCTTTCTTTTGGGTCTCGAATTCTGTATGAAGTCGCTTAATGAGGCTGTCGCTCTGAATAGAAAACTGTTTGACTTCTATATTTCTCAGGCGTACAAAGGTTAAATAAGCCTCCTTCCAGTTTCCCGATTTGTTATAGTAGTCATGGAAGCCCCGCTCTAAAGCAACCTTCATATTAAATGTAGGGACGGGTGTCTGGCGGTACAATACATAGGCCTCTTCCCTGGCCTCTGCTGCGGCGGGAAGCCGGCCCAGGCCACTATAAGTTTTTACCATTTGTATTACCGCAAAGAATTCGTAGTCAGACCGGTTCAGCTTTCGGTATAAATCCCGGGCCTTTTTCAAATGAGGCAGCGCCTCCTGGTAGTCGCCCCGATAATTGAAAAGAATACCGGAATCCCTGTGGGTATCCGCTATCCCCAGTGTGTCCTTCCTCTTGTGGGCCAGGTTGTTGGTTTTGTTGAAATAATAGAGCGCCCTTTCAAACGGCTCCTGCTTAGGGGACCTTACGAAATGTTCCATATAAATCGCTCCCAGCTTGGCATAGATCTTGATCAGGCCGTCTTCAGACCCGATACGGTTGAAAACCTGCTCTGCGTGGAGCGCGTATTCCAGAGATTTATCCTTGTGGTCACGCTGCCCCTCACTATCTGACAGCCACAGGTACAGCCTTCCGACTTCAAACGAGTCGCCCAGGGGTTCGAGAATAGAGAGCGACTTGATGAAATAGTCATAGGCCGTCAGGAAACCCCTTCTACCGCATAGGCCTTGCCATACAGGAAATACGCTTCGGCCAGCAGCTTCTGATTTTGTGTTTCAAGGGCTTCCCGCTCAATTTTCTTTGCTGATTGTATTCTTGCAGGATCGGGCGACACCTGCCCCGAAGCCGTTGCAATGAGAAGCAAGCAGGCTATAACGAAGATGTATCGACAATTCCACGCAGATATTAAGGGCATTCAGGTCAACCAATTGATAGCCGCTACAAAGTAATATAAAATCCTGACAATCTCCATTTTGCTGCAACAGGCATTAAGAGGCAGAGTTTTCCGGCTACCAAGAAGGGCCGAAACGGCTTAGCAATCAAGCGATATCTTCCGAAAGGTGAAAAAATGTTTCCCAAAAAGGTATATTGAGTTCCGTAATATTTCTGTTCTACTGCTTGTCCCGGGTTGTTGGACAGAATCTGCATGCACCGATAGCTGTAGTTGCTGGAAATCTCAGCGTGCTCAAAGAGCCCTGAATTCCCAGCTTTTTATTTCTAAATTGACGTCATTTGAGTAGTTATTGATGGAATTGACGGCATTGAGGGAGACGCGATATTGGTTTTCAGTAAAATACTGACTTGTATGCATGTTGTCGGCGCGGATCTCGTATAGGAGTACATCCATATTATCGATGAATACCTGGGCGACGCTGGTTCTGGGATCGATGTTGAAAATTCGGATTTTCACCTTACGGGTGCTGCCGTCGAAGAGCGGCGGTGCGGGTTTATTGATTACTTCGGAACCAGGCCAAAAGATGTTGTAATTTCCGAACGACAGGTTACCTATTCCGAAAGATTTGTAGCCACCATTACTATTTATTAGCCGTATTTCAACAAGATCGGCATCTTTCCCTGCATATTCAAAAGTGCTTTCAAAGCCGTTCGAAACGTTAATGAAGTCTTTTAAGTCTATCGCAGCGGCATAACCTCCTCTCGGAGTTCCTAAAATAATAGAACTTCCTTTCACTGTAGCGTTATATAAGCTAGTGGCTTCGGTAGTTTTCGGATCGCTGAAATTGACCAATCCATATCCCTTTGAAACAGCGCCCTGGGGCATGGAAACCAGCACATCGGAGCCGCCGTAGACAATGATCTGCTCCCAGATAAATGGCGGAGCGCCCAGGACAGGACCTGTTTCAGAAAGAATAAAGGTATAGCCGCCTATATATTGCTGGTCCCGGTAAGACGAAACCGCAATCCCCTCCGACAGGTTCACCGCCGTCCTGATATGGCCGATATTGCCGACTGTCAGGTACCCGGATAGTTTTTCGTAATTCTTTCTGTAGCGGTCCGATGCTGTAGGCCGCGTGCTGATATTGACGAAGCCAACCAGGTCTTTCAAAGAAAACGATGCTCCGGCATTAACCCGGGCATTCTCCCCCACTCCCAACCGGAGGGCAACGGGTTGGCTTTTAAACAGTTGAGATGCCTGATCTTTGTCCAGTACATACGACTGCCTGATACCTGCCTTCTTTTTAAGTTCCGCCTCAAAAATGTCGTGGAAAGAATTGAAATCGCCCGACCGGTAGGCATTCTCCACTACGCCTTCCGATACCTTCTGCATAACGGCTGTAAATGCCTCTTCATCGGCAGTTTCGAATAGCTTCCCTTCCGTTTGAGTCTCTACTTCCTTTCCTTCCAGGTAGAATTTCTTGACATCGACTACCGCGATCCCTTTTGCCGATGATGAAAAACAGCTCACAGCGAGGGCAGAAAACGATACCGAATCTGTAGCGATGCCGTCTTCTTTTTCTACATCGGGTTGATTTTTACAAGAGAACAGGTAGCCAGAAAAAATGACGAAGTAAAGCCAGTTAAAGCGTTTCATTTCTATAAAAATAAAAATTAATTAGACAATGAGGCAATGCTTATTTAACCCCTACAGCCTGCCTCCCCCGGGCTATAAGAGGAGGAAGCAGGACAGCAGGGGCAGTGTTGTTGCTACCGTCCGATAACAACCCTGAACGTCTGGACTGAGCTATTGTTGCGGCTGACCCTCAGCAGGTAGCTGCCGGCAGGCAAATGCCTTACATCCAGCAAACGGCTGGCTTTATCCAGTTTCAGCGGGGCTTCATTTCCGGTCATGTTAAAGAGCTGCATGGAGCTGATCGCTCTCTGGTCGCCGATTGCCTCCAGCGAGAGGTATTCGCTGGCAGGATTGGGATATACGAAAAGCTCCTTCGCTTTGCCGCTTAAGCTGATCCTCTCGATAGCGCTGTGAGTAAAAGCGCCGTCCAGGTCTACCGATCTGAGCCGGTAGTAGTTAAGAGATAGAGAAGGATTGGTGTGGATATAGGTGTATGATTTGATTCCTGCGTGGACTCCGGAAGCTTTTATTTCGCCGATTTTGCTCCACTCTTTTCCACTAAGGCTATGCTCCACTTCGAAGTGGCCGGCATTAGCCTCTTCGGTGGTAGTCCAGTCGAGACGGACGGAGTTGCTTTCGGAAGGTGAAGCTTTGAAAGAGGCGAGGGCTATAGGGAGGGCATCGCCGGAAACCTGGATTGTGAAATTGCCTGTTTCGGCCGCTACCCTTACTGCTGCAGGCGTGTTGTTGTACACTCGGAAATAATAGGTGGTTCCCTCTGCCGCATCGGTAATGGTCAGGCTTTCGCTTCCGTCAGCGTCATTTTTGCAGGCGATGGAAAACAGGGATTCACAACTGCCGGTGAAGGCCTCGAGCACCAGGTTGAAATCGCCGGTATAAGCAGTGACAGTCAGTGCGCCGGAAGAAGCAGGCGTGACTTTGTACCAGACATCGTAAGCGTACCCCGAACCACAGCTACCGGCAGGACGGCTTTCGGTAGCGCCGCTGGTAGTGCCCGATACCTGGTTGCCGTTGGAGATATCGACTGCTGCGGTGCATTCGTCGTTAGCCGGGACGGGGGGCGTGAGGACGCAGAGGTTGAAGTTGATACGGTTGGAGATGCCACTAAAGGCATAATCTGCATAAATCCGCACAAAATAGGTGTCACCGGCAGTAAGACCAGCAAGATAGACCTCATGCGACTGTGCCTGGCTTGATTCGCAAGCGATAAGCTCTCCGGGTACCCCTTCTTCTTCTCTCAATACTTCAATAGTATAAGCCCGGGTATTGCCGTAAGCTAAGGTGATGCCCGATAAATGAACGTTGTGGGCGGCATTAGTTGCCACGAAGTAGTACCAGACATCGTCATCGTTTTCATTCGTATTACAGGCTGATTGTTCGCTTTGGGTAGCTCCGTCCGTGGTACCTGTAGCGGAATTAGTACAGGTATTGTTTTCATTTACCGTTAACACTTCCGCCCCGGTGTATTCGTCATTATCCGGAGGATAGACTGGGCTGATGATACAGATATTGAAATTGATACGATCGGCCACGCCGTTAAAAGCATACTCGGCGTATATTCTGACAAAATAGGTTTCATTCACAGTAAGTCCCGTCAGCAATCCTTCGTGTGTATCAGTACTTCCATTAGAACTGCACAATATGCGTTCGCCCGGCTGACCGTCGACGCTGGTGAAAACTTCAATATAATTACTCCGGTAAATGCCATAAGCCTGTGAAATGGACGACAGGCGGACAATATGCGAGGGCCTTGTGGCTGTGAATCTGTACCATACGTCATCGTCATTGCCGGCATTACAGGCTGCTACTGTACTACTCAGTGTAGCTCCGTTGGTCGTACCGGCAACGGCATTGTGACAAGTATAATCCTGGTTAATGATTAATTCAGTGGCACCTGCCGGTCCGTCGTTGGCGGGAGGATCGGGTGGTGTCAGGATCGAAATATTGAAATTAATGCGATCCGGAACTCCGGACCATGTGTAGTAGCCATAAATCCGTACAAAATAAATGTTACCGACCGTCAGTCCGGTTAGAAGCCCTTCCGAAGTACTTGCAGCGGCGTTTGAGCAATGGATTTGTTGGTCAGGAGCATTGCCTACGTTAGTAAAAGCTTCAATAAACCGTTCGTTGGACAAACCCGAAGCAGTAGTAACATTAGACAACCTTACAATATGTGAAGCTTTTGTCGCTGTAAATTTGTACCAGACATCGTCGTCATGCGCATTGATACGACATCCTCCTATCGGGCTTTGGGTAGCCCCTACCGTAGTGCCTGAAACTACATTATCGGCCGTATACCCCGGGTTGACCGTCAGTGTTACAGATCCCGTATACTCGTCATTGGCCGGTGCTTGCCCATAGCCGTAAGATCCTGTCAGGGATCCAATGAGAAATAATAGAAAAATAGATTTGTACTTCATAGCATCTGTATTTTTTTGTGAAAAGTGAATGTCGGAGCGAGTTCCCGTTGCAGCGCCACGCCGGGATGGTGGTGCAGGATGATTTGAATGCATTATTGGGGTCAGGTTTCGTCGTGGGGGTATCTCACAGAATTAAAAGGAATACCAGGCAAAAATGCCCGGACGTCCGCTAAAGGAACTCAATGCAAATACCTGCTATCTTTCAACCCTGCCAAACAGTACTTTCCGAAGAGCGAAAAAATATTTCCCAACAAGGATTTCGCCTTCCGGGGAGTTACGCTTTGCGCATTCTTTGCGTCCATCGCGACCTTGGCGGTTATTTTTTACCGCAAAGGGCGCGGAGTACGCAGAGGTTTCGCAAAGTTTTTTGTATAGTCTTTGTACCTTTGCGGTCAGAATCCATCTTTTCTTTTTCTCGATTAATTCACATTTTAGCGCCCGAACAGGTACCAGGCCAGGCGCTGGAATCTGCGTAAAAAATCAGGAAGCCCGTTGACTACCGACAAAAAACTCCGGATACTGGTAGTCCCCCTTGACTGGGGACTCGGCCATGCCACGCGCTGTCTGCCGGTTGTGAAATACCTGCTCAACGCCGGCCATGAGGTAGTAATGGCCGGTGAAGGTAAGGTAGCGGCAGTCCTGGAAGCTAACCTGCCGGAAATAAGCGTCCTTCCACTCTCCGGTTACCGGGTGAGCTACGGCCGGATAAGGAGCAGTTTTACACTGCGCATCCTGGGACAGGTGCCGAAGATCCTGCGTGCCATCCGCAGGGAAAAGCGTTGGCTTCATGAACTGCTACGGTCAGAGCATTTCGACCTGGTCATCTCCGACAATCGCTACGGACTTTATTCTGAGAAGGTTCGTTCGGTGATTCTCACCCACCAGCTACAGGTTATTTCGGGAATGGGTAAAGCCGCCGACAGTATTTTAAAAAAATTGCATTACAATCTGCTCGGTCAATTTACAGCCTGCTGGGTCGTGGATAATCCCGGCAGTAACAGCCTGGGCGGAATTCTTTCCCATCCCGGAACAATCCCCGGGAATGCCAGGTATATAGGGTGGCTTTCGCAGTTTTCCGCACGGGCAGAAGAGGCGGCGGAAACGCCCGGCCAGATACTGGTATTGATTTCGGGCCCGGAACCTACCCGTAGCCTGTTTGAAAAAGTCTTGCTTAAGCAGGCTTCAGCACTGCCGCAATACCGCTTTATAGTAGCTGCAGGAAGCCCCGGCAGCGCATCGCCTGAAGAATTGCCTCCTCATATCGTATATCATTCCTATTTAGGTACTTCAACCCTGCAGGATGCTATTCAGAGTTCGGAACTTGTTATATGCAGGAGCGGATATTCTACACTGATGGACCTGGCTGTTTTACGGAAGAAGGCGCTGCTGGTGCCTACTCCCGGTCAGACCGAGCAGGAGTACCTTGGGAAATGGCTGCAGGAAAACGGAACCTGCCTGACAGTCAGGCTGGAACGGCTCAACCTCGAAAAAGATATTCCCATAGCGCTGTCATTTCCCGGTTTTTCGGGGATCAAAGCCTGTGATGGGGATTTTCATGAAGCTATCGACACGATTTTACCTTTTTCCGCCAGGGTGTGACCCCTTTGTTATTTTCCGGTCTAACCATTGTGCCAACCGCTATTTTGAACTAGCTTTGAAAGTGTTGAAGCATCAGTATCAAATTTTTAACTTTTAATCATTAATCAAATGGGATTGCTATCATTTTTGAAAGGAGTAGGAGAAAAAGTATTTAAGAAAGAAGAGGCCGCTCCTACCCCGGAAGCGGAACCGCTCAGAGCAAGTTCTCTTCTTGCCCATGTAAAATCTCTGGGACTAGCCTATAACAGCCTTACCGTCAAGACTTCAGGTGACACCGTAACGCTGGAAGGAGAAGTGGCTACCCAGGAAGATTCCGAGAAAATTGCACTTGCTGTCGGAAACGTAGAAGGAGTTGAAGTAGTCGACAACCGGTTAACGGTGGCTGACCCGCAGGCTGAAGCGCAGTTTTATACTGTAGTGTCGGGTGATACCCTGTCTAAAATTGCGAAGCAGTACTACGGAAATGCAAACAAATACCCTGTTATTTTCGAAGCCAACAAACCTATGCTGACACACCCCGATAAGATTTATCCGGGACAAGTGCTTCGCATCCCCGCGCTGTAACATTCTTTTAGATTCAAAAGCAAAGGCTCCCCCGCCAATAAAAAAATCCCCCGCAGATTTCATTTGCGGGGGATTTTTATTTACAATCTCTTCACACTCGGCTTCAGGGAAGTGAGGCTCCCGATTTTGACGGGTTGGTTGGTCTGAATGCTCTTCCGGGCCGCTATTCCTATCAGTATCGCCATAGCGCCATCACGGATTCCGGCCGCGTGTTTAAGCGGATCGGCGGCATCCGGGTTTTTAAAAAGCTTATCCTGTAATCTCCTGTCTCCTCCCCCATGCCCGGCGCGTTCGCTGGTTACCTGTATGATCTTAAACTCTTCAAAATTCTTATGCACGACAACAGGCTCGTTGATGACGTCAGACTTACCGCTCTGGTTCATTTCTGCCGCATGAAGGGCTGCCTGGTCGAGCTGTTCGTTCTTCATAAACGGAATATCGAGCCAGGCCTCTATCCTACCTTCACTCCCGTTGAACGCAACTTTCCAGCCTTCATAAGGTGAATAAGTGGTAAGTGAGTAATTCACCACTACATCATTGGCATATTTGATCTGAGCCGACATTTTATCGAAAATATCTATTTCTTCACGATAAACGCAACCATCTCTTACATAGCCGTCATGGCGCTCATTCTCCACATACATCTTCATATCGTGATTGCTTTTGGTAATATCCCAATAGTATTTGCAATCATTTTTGTGTACACAACTCCGGCAGCTTTTTCCTCTGAAAGGGCCGTTTTTCCCATAATGCTCCAGCGCCCCGTAGGCGAAAACCTCTTCAGGATCGCTGTCGATCCACCAGTTGAGAAGGTCAAAATGGTGTGAAGCCTTGTGTACCCACAATGAGCCTCCCTTATTCATAAGACCATGCCAGCGGCGGAAATAGGAAGAACCATGATGAATGTTGAGGTACCAGTTGAAATCGACAGAAGTAATTTTGCCTACCGCATTGGCAGCCAGTAATTCCTTGACTTTTGTAACATAGGGACTCCAACGGTAGTTAAAGCCTACCAGGAGCTTTTTATTAGATGCTTTCTCGGCATCCAGGATAAGCTGGCATTTCTCCGCGTCTGTGGTCATCGGCTTCTCGGTGATGACATCACATCCGTTCTTCAGGCCTTTGACTATAAATTCGTGGTGGGTAGCATCTACAGTAGTTACTATTACCAGGTCGGGCTTCGTTTCTTTGAGCGCCTTGTCAAAATCCACATAGGTCGGGCAGTTCACCCCCATATACTGTTTGGCATAGGCCAGCCGGCCGGGGTTGATATCAGACAGTGCGACAAACTCGAGGATGTCGGAATACTGCCTCACCAGGCGTTGCCCCCAGAAGGAAGAGCCCCTGACGCCCGTGCCTACCAGCAATACCTTCAGCTTCTTGTTCACGCCGAAGGCATCAGAAGGCAAAGGTATATTCATACCTGCTGCCAGGATACTCAGATTTTTAAGAAAGTTTCTTCTTGAGGTATTTTCCATGATCTGTAAATAGTAAAAATGATGTATTCAAGGTTAACAACTACAATGACTGAAGAAATGGTGTTTTTACATGAACGCCTTATTTAATTTATAATTGATCCAGTTTAATTGTAATTTGAGATGTCAGCTATCGGCTATCAGCTGTCAGCCGGTTGTCATCGATAGTAAGTCGTGTAAGATAAGCTGTCAGAGTCAAACGTTCTGATAGCTGATTTCTGACAGCTGATAGCCGATTCTGACAACTGATAGCTTGGAGAAGTTCGATAAGTTCCTTTCTTTTGTAAGCGGTGAAAAATGGACAGGGTTTCTATCTTTCTTTATTGCCCCTGTTTTGAACCTTTAATAGTTTATATACAGTGAGTTATAAATCTGACGTAGAAGCAGCAGACGCGCTCAAGACGGCTTATGAAGAGCTGAGAAAGGAAATCGGAAAGGTGATTGTAGGCCAGGATGAAGTGGTAAGACTGCTTCTTACGGCAATTTTCTGTCAGGGGCACTGCCTCCTGGTCGGCGTGCCGGGACTGGCCAAAACCCTCCTGATCCAGACCATCGCGTCTTCCCTCGATCTGACTTTCAACAGGATCCAGTTTACACCGGATCTGATGCCTTCCGATATACTGGGTTCTGAGACGCTGGATCAAAACAGGAATTTCAAGTTTATCAAGGGGCCGGTTTTCTCCAATATCATCCTGGCCGACGAGATTAACCGTACCCCGCCTAAAACCCAGTCGGCGCTGTTGGAAGCCATGCAGGAATATGCCGTTACCATCGGCGGACAGAAACACGGTCTGCCTCAGCCTTTCTTTGTGCTTGCTACGCAAAATCCTATCGAGCAGGAAGGCACCTACCCGCTGCCGGAAGCGCAGCTCGACCGTTTTATGTTTATGGTAACGCTCGATTACCCTTCTTATGAAGAAGAAGTACGTATTGTACAGCAAACCACTTCGGAAACGAAAGAAAAGGTAATGCAGGTGCTTAGCGGCGAACAGATACAATACTTCCAGCAACTGATCCGCCGGGTACCTGTTACCAATAACGTGGTGGAATATGCGGTCAGGCTGGTCCAGAAAACGCGCCCGCGTTCGGCCGGGGCCACTCAGGCCGCAAACGACTACCTCGAATGGGGCGCCGGGCCGCGTGCTTCCCAGGCGCTGATCCTTACCGCTAAGTGCAACGCATTGCTGACGGGGAAATATTCACCCGATATTGAAGACGTGAGGCAGACTGCAAAAGCAGTGCTCCGGCACCGTATCGTTCGCAATTTCAAGGCAGAAGCCGAAGGGATCAGCGTGGATCAGATCATAGAGCGCCTTCTCTGATTTAAAGAAACCGTTTCATCAGTATTTAAATAATGGCTATTCAAGGAAAAAATTTTATCGGCTACCAGCTTTCGGCCGAAGGACAAAACTCGTTTAAATCTTACGTACCCTCGCAAAACGCTTACCTCCCCGAGGTTTTTTACCAGGCTACTTCGGCTGAAATAGAATCGGCTATGAGGCTGGCCGACGAGGCAGCGCTGCCTTTCGGCTCACTGCCGGCGACAAAACGCGCTGCCTTTCTGAGAGCTATCTGCACGGAAATCAGCTCGCTTGGAGATGAGCTCCTGGAAAGGGCCCATCTCGAAACCGGTCTGCCGATGGCAAGGCTGCAGGGAGAGCGGGGACGTACGATCAACCAGCTGACACAGTTTGCAGACCTGATCGAGGAAGGATCGTGGGTAGACGCTTGTATCGATACAGCCATACCCGACCGTTCGCCTGCACCGAAACCCGACCTCAGGAAAATGCATGTCCCCCTGGGCCCGGTAGTGGTTTTCGGCTCCAGTAACTTCCCGTTTGCCTATTCCGTAGCAGGAGTAGACACCGGTCCCGCCCTGGCAGCAGGTAACCCCGTAATCGTAAAAGCTCATCCGGCACACCCCGGCGTGAGCGACCTTACCGCCCAGGCTATCGTGGCCGCTGCGCAGAAAACGGGTATGCCGGAAGGCGTTTTTTCCATGTTGTATGACTCCGGCCACGAAGTAGGGACCGCCCTGGTGAAGCATCCGGTTACAAAGGCGGTAGGGTTCACGGGTTCTCTTAAAGGTGGCATGGCCCTCTATAAGCTCGGACAGGAGCGTGAAGAACCTATACCGGTCTTTGCCGAAATGGGCAGCGTCAACCCCGTAGTCATATTGCCCGAAACCCTTGCTGCCAGAAAAGAACAGCTGGCCAAAACCCTGGCCGGCTCGGTTACGTTGGGCGTAGGACAGTTCTGTACCAATCCAGGTCTTGTTTTTATTCTCAGATCGGACGATAATGCGGATTTTGAAGCCGCTTACAGGAAGGAAATAGAGCTGGTGGCGCAAGGTACAATGCTTACCCGGGGAATTTGTGAGAACTATGAACGCCTGGTTGCACATGCATCGTCACAACCCGGTACAAGCCTGCTGGCCAGAACGGAACAACCTTCCAACGGAGAAAACCAGGCGCCGGCGACTATCCTTAAAGTCGACGGGCGTACTTTCCTCGAAAACCCTTCCCTGCACGAGGAAGTATTCGGGCCTTTTTCGCTGCTGGTTGAATTTGAGAATATGCAGGAGCTTGAAAATGCAGTTACCCGGCTGAAAGGCCAACTGACCGTGTCGCTGTTTGCCGACCCTGCTGAAGCCGCTGCCGTTCCCGGGCTCGTAAGACTGCTGGCGCGCAAGGCAGGAAGGTTTATCATGAATGGTGTTCCTACAGGGGTTGAAGTATGTCCTTCCATGCACCACGGAGGGCCTTTCCCCGCGGCGACCGACGCAAGGTTCACTTCTGTAGGCCGCCACGCCATTTACCGTTTCACCAGGCCGCAGTCTTTCCAGGACTGGGATGATTCGCTGCTGCCGGCCGAACTGCAGAACAGTAACCCGGCCGGTATCCTGAGACTGGTTAACAACCAATGGACCAAAGAGCCTGTATAGCTGATAGCTAAAAATAATAATTATCTTTGCCCATCCAATTAAACCGTATTGAATACCGACATCTGGTCATGAATGAATTACTGATACAGGACTCAACCAAAACACTGTTTTTTTTCCTGGCATTTCTGACGGTACTGAGCGCCCTGATGGTGATTGTCTCTAAAAACCCCGTTCACAGCGTATTGTACCTTATTCTTACATTCTTTACGTTATCGGGGCATTATATTCTTTTGAATGCACAGTTCCTGGCGGCAGTCAATATAATTGTCTATGCGGGAGCCATCATGGTGCTGTTCCTGTTCGTGATCATGTTCCTGAACATGAAAGCGGAAGAATACGGCAAAAACCCGATGCTGGCCAGGCTGGCCGGGGCTATTGTCGGGGGAACCTTATTTGTGATCCTTCTCGGCGCTTATCTCCAGACCCGGCTGACGGGAGTCGATCCTGCTAATTTTAACTCCCAGACCGGTATGGTGGAGAACCTGGGTAAAGTATTGTTTAAAGACTATATACTGCCGTTTGAGCTGGCGGCGATCCTTCTGCTCGTAGCCATGATAGGCGCCGTTCTGCTTGGAAAAAGAGAGGTCGGTGAAAGGCATTTTTAGTGATGAGCTGTGTTGAAGTAAATCCGCGCAGGGTTACAGATCTTATCAGGCTGGCGCTCGAAGAAGATGTCGCCGACGGAGATCATTCGTCGCTCGCTTCCGTACCGGCGGGGCGGCAGGAAAAAGCGAAACTATTGGTCAAACAGGAGGGGATCCTTGCCGGCGCATCAGTCGGCATTGAAGTTTTCCGGGAAGTAGACCCCGCACTCGTCATTATGCAGATGCTGCATGACGGAGATGCTATAAGGGTCGGCGACATCGTATTGACAGTATCAGGCAGCGCACGATCCATTCTGAAAGCGGAAAGGCTCGTTCTCAATATTATGCAGCGTATGAGCGGGATTGCCACTCACACAAGAGAAATGGTCTCCCTGATAGGCGATCTCCCGGTAAAGCTCCTCGATACCCGTAAAACCACCCCCAACTTCAGGATATTTGAAAAAATGGCTACTGTTATCGGGGGAGCGCATAACCATCGTATGGGACTTTATGATATGATCATGCTTAAAGACAATCATATAGACTATGCGGGCGGTATTGAGGCTGCGATCCTGAAAACAAGAGAATACCTCCGGCAAACGGGTAAAGACCTTAAGATAGAAATAGAAACCAGGAACCTGGAGGAAGTGGATGAGGTTTTGCGTACCGGTGGCGTGGATATCGTTATGCTGGATAATTTTTCGCCCGAAGACATGCGCGAAGCGGTAAAACGGATCGGAGGCCGTTTTGAGACCGAAGCATCAGGCAATATTACCAAAGAAAATATACGCGGGATCGCGGAAACAGGTGTGGACGGAATTTCGAGCGGAGCCCTGACGCACCAGGTCAAAAGCCTGGATCTAAGTCTGAAAGCTTATTAAAATCTTACAAAAAAAGCGCCATATCGATCGATATGGCGCTTTTTTAATTGATATACTACACCTACCTGACTACAAATGTCTTCGAGGCGGTTTCTCCGTTCCGGTATACTACCTGCAGGATATATAATCCACCGGGGAGGCTCCTGACATCCAGGACACGGTCCTCGGGAGCTTCAGACTTCAGAAGGACACCGGCTGTGCTGAAGATACTGACGCTCTTCACGTTTGCAAGAGGGGTGTCCAGGGTCAGCTCTCCGTTGATAACCGGGTTGGGATAAAGCACGATTCCGGTGAGTTCTTTCCCACCTTTCAGGCTCACGATCGGGCTTCTTGAAATGCTTCCGTCCAGGTCGACGCTCTGGATGCGGAAATAGTGGATGCTGTTTCTCTCCGGTTGATGGGTATACCTGTAGCCTGCAGCATTCGTGTTTTCAGCCTTCCTGGTCCCGATTGTGTTCCAGCTACGTGCGTCTGCGCTGTACTGCACTTCAAAGTAATCCACGTTCACTTCTTCGGTCGTACTCCAGGATACCACGGCTGCGCCTGCTTCTTCGGCTACGCTCACGCGCTCCCATTTGAGGGGAAGCGCGCCCCAGTCAATCACATAAGTAGCCGGAGTGGGATCCTGCGCTCCAGCAGCATCTACATAAGCATATTTAAACTGTGTGCTTGTTATACTGGGTGCGGGAGTAAGCTTGACCGTAAACTTAGACGGATCTTCAAACAGGGTCTTATTGTCGATGTCATCCTGGTTTACCAGCTCGCCATCATAATACAATTCAGCGCCATTGTCAGGCAGAGAAGTGATCACAACACCTCGCGGATTAGTTGGATTTCCGTCTTTTCCTGTATAGACACCGTCTTCCGGATCAGATCCGCTCATTAATGGAGCTTTATCGTCATCGCCAGCCAACGGGACATTCAGTACCGACGCCAGTGGGGTAGGCAGCGTATAATTTCTATCATCAGAATTAGGCACCTGCTGAATACCGAAGTTGATATCGCTTACATCTGCATCTGTAACATCAAAAGGCTCGCTCTTACCATCGACGCTGGCCGGGTTGGTTCCGGGACCAGGCCCGTTGAAGTCTCCTGTGTTTATCCATCCGGTGGGAAGCGCACGCGGCGCCGAGGGAGAAGCCCCCGGAGAAAGTGTATTATTGCCTATTATCACCCTATAACCTTCTCCCGGAATCACATCGAAACTAAAAGCGCCGGGAACAGGGCAATTGTCTTCGCAGTCATTGGGGATATCGGCGATAGCAGGGATCAGAACGCTTGTCAACACTTTGCCCTCACCGTCGAGTAAACTGGCGTAGAGCCCGGACGGGATCGTATTAATACCGCCGGCTGCACTGATATTGACATTACCACCGTCAGGATCGTGAAATACATTGCCCGAAATCCTGAACGGTTGCAAAGTAGCGGTATCCCAGTTGTTGTCAGTATTTGTTTCACTTTCATTTCCCCTGATGTCGGCCCGGTTCAGGTAGTCTTCCATATTACCCCGGGCAAGTACCCGGGCTACAATGGTCAGGGTAACCCAGTGCTCTTCGCCAACGGGGAGATCGCCAATTACCCAGTCTTTTTCGTCGTTATCCCAATCCGTTCCATCCGGTGGAGTCATGCTTACGAACTCATAGCCCGGAGGTAAAATGTCCTTGACATTTACACCTGTTGCAGTTACTTCCTGCTGGCCACTAATTGCCAGGTTCTTCGCAGTAATCTTAAAAATGACCTCGTCGCCCACCTTTGCAGTCTCCGTATCGTTAAACGTAGCTCCTCCGTCTACAGATACCTGTTTAACAACCGCGAGATCTACCTCGACATCGAAGTTAAAGTTGAATGCAAATTGACTCCTTTTATTGAAAGCGCCCGTCCAGGTATTGATCGTATTATTCTGGCTAAAGCCGTTATCGTTATTTGCATGCCATATGTGCTGCGGGCCAGGCAAGCCGGTGGGGTTGTTTTTTATGCTTTTCCGACTTGCGGTGCCGCTGATGTTGACGTCGGAAATATTGTCGTCATCCCAATACAAAACATCATTGTAAGGAACTCCGGGCCTCATGTGCGTAATCCTGATCCCGAGCGATTGCTCCATGTCGTAGATCGGGAAATGGACCGGGAAAAACGCCATTGTGGTAATAACGCCGATAGGAGTACCAGCCTCTACGTCGGTAGTTCCGTTCCCGTACTTCCCGTTCCAGTTATATACGTATTTCCACTTTCCGCTCACCGGGTCGAAATTAGCGTTTGTAAACTCATACGTGAAACTAATGTCTGTTCCGGCGTCATATTGCCCGTTAAGCTCATCGTCCAGGTCGATAAGGATATCGACAACCCCCGGCGTATTGGACTCCACGGTAAACGTGCCCTGTCCCCCTGTTTCGGGATACGGTTTCTTTGAAAAACTACCGGTGACGGTCCAGTTCGACTCTACAGTTGAGGGCCAGACATCGCTGTCCGGATCATTGAGAAACAACGGGTACTGGGCATTGCTGGAGGCGCCTGCCATAGAACGCCTTTTTTGAGCCACGGTTCCGGTGCCCGGCCCTTCCGAATTGGCGAAAAAGACCACGTATCCGGCATTGGATCCACCAAAATTGGCATACTTCACAAAAAAATCGTTGTTTGTGGTGCGCGTATTGTCAATCGGGATATAAAACCCGAAACCATTTTGTATAATTTCTTCGGTAACTTCGTCTATGATCGTCGCGGGGAAAGACCCGTTATTGCTCGATCCCATTGTACTGGGAAGGTCATTTACCAGGCTCCAGTATTTACAGTAGACTCTGCCGTCCTGCCTGACGTAACCTTCTTGCTGCGTACCCGACGCGACAGTGATGTCCCAATAGTTGAACTCCCGGCTGTATGTGTTGATCTCCAGCCAGAACGCCCGGTCTTCATCGGTATCGTTGGTGAAAGAATAAGCGTTATACCCACCTGCTGCCAGTGCCGACGGGCCGGCAGCAGCGGCTGCCGCATTGGCCGGTCGCCCCTGTGTTCCGCCGTTGCCGGTTACATTGACCGATTGCGATTGCTTCGATCGGCGACCGTTTCCCTGTTCGGTAGCGGTCGGGAAATAACTCAAACCGGTTCCGGTTGACTGATTATTATCATAATACCAGGTAAAAGTGATATTGGAGTCACCGGAAGGGGACCGAAACCCCCAGAACACAGTCTCGTCTTTTTTTACCCAAACGTAGAGGCGATGCTCCGGGTTATAGGGTACTTGCTGAGTACCTGTATCTGAGGCCAGCAGCATGAAACCCCTGTTGCGATAGCCGGTATTGTTGCTGGCCTGGGAGTTGTTCGAAGGCGCGAACAGGTTGGCCTGACGGTTACCGGTTACATTCCAGGTACCTGAACCTTCAGCCCTTGCCACGTTGGTATATATAACCAGGAGGCATACGGATAAAACGAAAGAGGCGATTCTGGAAAGATCGTGTAGAAACTTATGTGGATAAGTCGAACAAAATTGAGTATGGATTTTATTCACAATTATCGGAATTTATTCTTTTTAAGGAGGAAAATGTGGAAATCGAGCCGGAAACGGGGGGGAAGGCATGCTGAATCGCCCTACCGATAACAGCAGGCAAATCATTACCGGCAATCCTTCTCCAGGGAAAAGGATCTACGTTGATATACGAAACGTCTGGTTTATACGCTCACAAAAACTCCGGATTCCATGGGGGGGACAGAACCCTGCAGCGCAACAGACAGCAAGAAAGAAATGTGCTTAGCTTTTGATTGAATCCATATAATAGAAAAGTGTTTTTGTTAATGTACCTGTTTGCAATAGTTCCGCCGGTATATTGAAAACACAGATGGGGGGACAACTGTTTTCAGGCCGGTCGGATCGCGTGAATATATTGAACTACTAATATTATCTATAAAGTGATAGATCCGGGTCGTATAACTTCTATCATGTAAAATAAAAAAAGCTATATGATAATTCCTATCGGTTTTAAAAATTATTTATTAAACGGTCAAAACTACGGCAACCTGTATCGTATTCCTGCAAAGCCCCTGATCCCCTGGTTGGAGGCAAAAACATAACTCGGGTCAAATATTAACCGGTGGGGATTGTCGGGCGTGGCCACGACTTCGCCCCGGTCGTCGAATACAACCTGCCGGTTGAAGGGGTCAAATGCCCTGGCAATGGAATTGGCGGGAGAGCGAAAGTTGAGGAGGTTTTTGATCCCTCCGTAAAGCTCCCACCTCTCTCCTATTTTTTTTGTAAACTGGATATTCTGTATCGACCATACGGGTGAGTACTCGTCCCTCGGGTCGTTTTCACTCAACAGGGGCAGCCTCATAGGCCCGTAAAGGTTAGCGGTGTAGTCTATGGTAAGACCTGCTTTTTCCCAATCGTACGAAACTGTTGCTACTCCCATGATCCTTTCTGTCAGCACCGGAATGATTTTGACTCCGTCCTCCATAAGGAAGTTCTCGGATAAGGTTGCCCCGGCCGCAATTTTAAGAGGTACAGGAAGGTTGTAGTCGAGGTTAAGGCTGATTCCCCGCGATACCGAATATCCTTCCAGGTTGTCATAAATGATCTTCTGCGGATCTGTATCATAGTCCGGGAGGATACGGTTGGTGAAGTGCGTATAAAACAAGGCTGCATCTATACCGATAAATGAGTTGCCTGTAACCACCTTTTTTACAAAATTGAGGTTTGCATTCCAGCTTTGCTCCGGCTTCAGCTCGTTCATAATAACGACATCCCTCGCCCCTGTCAGCGCAGAATGCTCTTCCGTAAACAGATTGACGACCCGGTAGCCCCGCCCTACGTTGATCCGCAAAACATCGGCCTGACCCAGCTTCCTTTTCCATGCAGCCCTGGGGGTAAAAATATGGCCATGTATGGAGTTGTAATCATACCTGGCGCCCAGGAGCAGGGTACTTTTACCTAGGTTTATCTCATCTTGTACGAATAGGCCCGGAAGATAAGTTTCGCTGGCTTTGTCGCGCCCGTCCATTGAAGCAGTAGCCGGCGTGTTATCATTATAATAAGTGTACCGGAAAGGCAGCCCTGCGAGCAGACTGTGTTTCCCGGCGGTTTTATCCCAAAGAAGCTGGGCGAAGCCTATCCGCTGATCGGCAAGATAGGGTGTATCGCCGTAGACGGAATTCTGGTGATGGGTATTGAAAGAATACTGAAGGGTGATTTTCTCACTTACCGGTAGCTGGTACGCCCCGATTACTTCAAAGCGACGGGTGTAGATGCTCTCCCCATAGACTTCGTCGCCGCCCCTGTACTGTTTCGACCAATTCATCTGCCCGCCCCACCGGTCTTCATTGAAATACCTGGCCGCTATCGAAGATACTCTGCCGTCGGCGTGATTGAACTGCCATTTATTAAAAACCGAAATGCGGTGCTGCAAGGTGAGATCGGTAAAACCGTCGCCGTTTTTGTCTACCGGCTGCTGGTAATTAAAATAATTAACCCCCAGAAGGGATGTAGCATTTTCCCCTACAGAGAACTTACCGCCGAGATCGACATTATACTCCCGGTAGCCTGTTGCAAACAGGTCGGCTGTAAATGTAGGAGCTTTCCTGTTATCCTTTGTGATGATATTGATCAGCCCCCCTACCGCCTCGGAGCCATACAGAGTGGAGGCGGGACCTTTGACAATTTCGACACGTTCGATCAGGCTGTTGGGAATACCTGTCAGTCCGTAAACGCTCGCAAGGCCGCTCACGATCGGCACTCCGTCGATCAGTACCATGGTATAGGGCCCCTCCAGGCCATTGATATGGATATCGCCGGTATTGCACACGCTGCAATTGATCTGTGGCCTTATACCGTTTACATATGATAATCCTTCGAAGATGCTCGGCGTAGGGTTCTTAGCTAAAAATTTCGGCGTAACGATATCCACCGGCACCGGGCTATCGAGCTTCGACACCTCTTTGAGCGTTCCGGTTACCACTACCTCGTCAAGGTTCATATCTGACGGGGTAAGATCAGCATTAAACGTTACCTTCGATCCGCCCCGGATATCCAACTTCTTTTTAAAGGTCTGGTAACCCATAGCAGAAACCACTATCTCGTACTGACCGGGAGGAATACCTTTTATGGTAAAGAACCCGGAGGAATCGGCAAGTGAGCCGAATGAGGTTCCCATCAACGAGACAGACGCAAACGGGACAGGCGCTCTGGATGACCGTATATTCCCTTCAAGCGCCCCTTGTTCTCCCGTTTTATTTTGTTGGGCATACCCTGCCCAGGGTAATAGCGATAACGCCAGATATATAAGTAATAGCTTCATGATTTTTCCGCACTGTAATAAATGGATAGATTCCGGGCCCGGTATAAGCAAACCGGTACAAACTTGTACGGATACCTTCATTCAGGCATCATACGGTAGTTCCGCATATGCTGAAAAGGGTATACTTTCGGGCCATAAAGAAAGTTTTGGCTAAAGTGCGGGCGGTCCCCTGGGGTTTTCCTGCTCTGTACGGCAGGAAATAAAGCAAAAAGTATAGTCTGCAACCGGCCTGGCCTCCGGAGTGATATGCTCCGAGAAGTCGTATTCCTGGGAAGCTTCTCCGAAGAAAGGCGTATTGCTATGTACATCGAGCCAGGAAAGCTCTGATTTGCTGTGCGGGTTATAAGGAACGGGGCCTTTCTCCCCGGTCCATTTAAAAGGGTGGACGTGCGAGACGATCCTCCCGTCGGGCAGCCTGTGCGCATGGCGAAAGAGGATGTTGATGGAGAGGACAAACCCCCATAACAGCAACATACCATAGCCTAACCATCTGCTCCGCTGCATTTTTCTTTGGATGAAAAATGATAGAAAGTCAAAAGTACATAAAAAAAGCTTCACCTGATCTTTACAGAAAAAGGTATTTTTTTGGAAATAAGGCGTATAACTTTATAGCGAGATTCAAAACAACAATCCAATACCCGTTTATTCTAAATGAAAAGGAGAGATTTTTTCAGGAACAGTTCCCTGGCATTCATCGGCACTTCGCTTCTACCTGGAGGAAATGCTTTATACGCGCAAAAGCCTTCCAAAGGGAAAAAGGCTAAAAATATTATTTTTATTGTCAGCGACGGTATGAGTACCGGCACGCTGAATATGGCTGATCTGCTTCTTCAGAGAAAAGAAGGGCGCAGGAGTACCTGGCTGAAGCTTTATGAAGATAATCAGGCTGTAAGGGCGCTGGTAGATACCTCTTCGGCCAGCGGCCTGGTAACTGATTCCGCGGCCGGCAGCTCTGCCTGGGGCGGAGGCGTTAAAGTACCTAACGGCTCTCTGAATGTCAATGCAGACGGCAGCTTTAACAAACCTATCCTGCAGAAGTTTCAGCAGGCCGGCAAATCGGTCGGCTGCGTTACAACTGTCCCTATCACCCACGCAACCCCGGCGGGGTTCTCGGTAAACAGCGCCTCACGCGGCAGCCAGGATGAGATCGCACAGCAATATCTTGAGTTAAAATTCGACGTACTCCTTGGCGGTGGAAGGGAATTTTTCAGCAGCGACCGCCGTAAAGATAAGGCTGACGTATTCGGTGCATTTTCGAAAGCCGGCTATAACGTGGTCCATGACAGGGATGCGCTGCTTGCAGCAGGAACATCTTCCAAACGCCTGTTGGGGGCCTTTGTTGAAAACGGTCTTCCTTTTTCGCTGGATGCATCGTCGAATAAGGAAATTCTTGCCAAAGTCCCGTCGCTGGCAGAAATGTCTGCTGCAGCGATCACGCGGCTTTCCCAAAACCCGAAAGGATTTGCCCTGCAGATAGAAGGCGGTAAGGTAGACTGGGCTGCGCATTCCAACGATATAGGAGGGCTCATCTACGACCAGATAGCGCTCGACGAGGCATTGAAAGCAGCTATCGATTTCGCCAAAAAAGACGGGGAAACACTTGTAATCTTTACTACAGACCATGGGAATGCCAACCCGGGACTATTCGGCAAAGACAGTAACTTCGACCGCATCCAGACCTTTAAAAATACGAATGACTGGATCCTGAGAGGTATTACGCATCATTTTAATCCTGCGCAGGTTATAGAGCGCGTTGAGGCTGCACAGGGATATGCCATTAAAAAGGAGGAAGCGGAACTACTCCTGACCTTTTATACGGCTCCCAAAGAGGAAGGGCTTTACAATCCATACAAACTACCTTTCAGGCAATTGGGCGAGATTCAAAGCGCCTATACGTCTGTCAGTTGGGCCGGAACCGGGCACTCAGCCGACTTCGTCGAATTGGGCGCATTCGGACCGGGAAGCGAGCTCATCAGACCGCATCTCAAAAACAGCGATCTCCATAATATTATGCTGACTGCCGCCCGGGTGGCGCATCAATAGGAAGATCAAGAGAATTGTCAAAATTTTATCCAGAGGGTGTCTTAAAAGCACTCAAACTGCTGCGTTGTTTTCGGAATTCGGTCTCAGTCACATACTAAGGTATGCTCCTTCGGCCTCATCCTCAACGCCTTGCATTTTGGTGCTTTTTAAAACACCCTCGACGACTTTTATCAGGAAATACTTTTTAGACAGCATCTGATTTTTACTAACTCATATGATCACAGGCTTTTCCGCCACAGGTTTATAGCATCCAGGAAACAGTCTTTGCGGGATCAAGCCTATTTCTTGTGGAGGTGCTTGTCTTATTGATATAGCTGGATTCGGCATAGAAAGAGCAGACCCTACCGGATCTTCTCCTCCTGTCTACCGGTTTGGGATTACGCGCCCGCGAGCCACTAAAGACAAGAAACTCTCCAAGGTAATTCAAACTAGGTTAAAGTCACAAACCTAGAAAAATACAACGCACTCCACAACTTTTGCGCCTGAGCCTCTTTGCGATCACCTCTGCGTACTCTGCGCCCTTGGCGGTAAAAAAATTAGGCCGTCCTTGAAAAATAGTTTAGAGCAGCCCTGAGGCGACGCCTCAGGGCTGCTCTAAACTATTTTTGTTTCCTCATACATAGGCTTCTTCTAA
>CAZLGW010000009.1:0-189681 GCA_964559125.1 uncultured Cytophagales bacterium | reverse complement strand
ATGGATAGAGAGGACAGCAAAAGTTTACATAATATTCCCCTTTACATAAGCCATTGTATGTAAAGGTTTACATAAAAATGCATTAATGGTAGCCTCCCTTAACGCAATGGCATTCCATAATCGTTTTTCCTGCCGTTCCCTTTCCGTAATCTTCGTAAGTGTACGATTTTCAAGGTTGAGCTTGTCTAAAACCTGCTTTACTGCTTTAATTAAAGATTCATATCCGTAATCATTGCTTTCGATAAGTTCTGTTCTCTCCAGGCCGTCGTACCTGGCGAATTTTACGGATATGCTATTATGGTCAGACAATAGATAGGCGACGTAGTTGAAATCTCCGTCTTCATTTATTAATTCCAGGTTCGGCGCAAATTGCTCATTAAGCACCTTTCCTGCGGATTGGTAATAGATGTGCAACTGCTCAAACTTCAACCCGCTTTTCGGAGATTTAATTTTGCCGATGGAATGCCTGATCCGCTTTGCAAACAAAAGCTCGATCTGCCTGGTAGGCATAGGCTCGGAAGCACTACCTACCCTTATGAATGCCCCTTTCTCGGAAAGGCCATATCTTTTAATATAGTAGGGCTTTTCATAACCTCCTGCAACGATAATTTTTACTACCCTCTTGCCACCAATCGACTCTGTCGCCAAATCGAAAAGTCCGAGGCACGAAGGAAGGATGTTGTTCTTTAAGCGGTCTTTTATTAAGAGTTGCTCATGATCAGTATCAGCTACACCGACAGGCTCCCCTTTTTTGTTGATACCGATATAGATAACCCCACCTTCGTTAGAATTTAAAAAGGCAACAACCTCCTTTTCCAATTCGGACGTTATTTGCTGCTTGTATTCTACGTGTTGAGATTCGGACATGTCTTTTGCAACTATCAGTTACAAGATTAACCATTAAGAGTATAAATCTCAATCGTCTTTTTCTATCCCGATCTCTTTGCTAATTTGCCGATCTTCTCCAAATCTCCAAAAACCGGTTCGAAAACTGCCCCTTCACCGGTTTTTTGTTGGGGGAAAGTTCATTCTTGAACCTTTTATCTGAAAATGCCTGTATTAATCGCACTATCTCCCAATCAATAAGGTGCTTTCAACCGTATTCGCTTTTATTTTTTCCTTACTGAAATAAGCCGGGAAATAGCTGTCCTGTGCCCAGCCCTCGAACAAGTTGCTGTAAAACCTGCTGTCGGGGTTGCCCGACTGTCCCGGTGTAGTGGTCATAAGCGTTTTGTCCCAATCACCTACGTCCAGGATTATCCTGAAACTGGCTCCATGGCTCTGGTTGTCGTTGGCGCTTGTAGAATTAGGCGTATGGGTGTTTCCTCCCCGGGGTAATGGTTCGATATTCAGCGCTTTGCGCTGTTCATCTGTCAGATACGGGTTAAGCGGGTGGGTGAGTAGGCTATGTTTGTAGTCAGCCTGTCCGTAGCGCCACTTAACCGGATCATCACCCAGTTTCTTTACCAGGTCGGCAACGGCTTTTTCAAAAGTTGTGGTTAGGAATTCGTTTTTGTTGACGATGGGGTTATTACCTGAAGAGGCTTTCCCCGGATCCTTTAGCCACTCTATCAGCTTTTTAAGCTGTATACTGACTAAACCCTGCAGATCGGCGGGCACTAAAGCGGAGTTGGCTTCCTGGTATAGCTTGCGCTCCCACATAGCATATATTCCTGCCGCTACAGAGTTTGGCTCCAGGCGGTAATCCCAACCGGTTAAACGTTCAAGAGCCTCATTGACCAGCTTATCCTCAAATTTCAGCCCTTTCATCATAGGCACAAGCTCCCTTGCCGGAATAGAAAGGTAGTCCGTTTGCAGGCTTTGATGGTCTTGCAGCGTGAGGTTGCTCTTATCTGTCAATACTTCATTGATACGATCGCCGCGAAAAGGGTCGGACCATTGATAACCCACAGCCTCCCAATGTTTATAATCATCAGGAGTAACATCTTCATTTGCCGTTGCTAAAAAGCCTTTAGACGGGTTAAAACTACCGGGCCTTTCCAGAATGGGTAAGTAGCCATCCCACTCGAAACGCCCGTCACCGGGCACGGGCACCATACCGCTGAAATTCCTCCTGACAGGCGCTAAACCCACCACCTGCCAACCTATATCGCCGTTCCGATCGGCCCAAACCATGTTTTCAGCCGGTACGTTGGAGTACCGGGTTGCCGCCCTGAATTCCTGCCAGTTTTTGGCCTGATTAAAGCGCAGTGAAGCCAGGTAAGGCGCGCCGCCTGGTTCCAGCCACGCGCATCTCACGGCATACGCCTTTTTGCCGAGTGTATCGATATATACCACAGGGCCATGCCTGGTATACCTAAGATCCACTTTCTCTGCTGCCTGTCCCTTAACCGGGATGGTTTCCCGCACGGTTTCCATCTCTACCCATTTGCCCTTGTACTGGTACTGCGACAGGTTTTCTGGGTTCAGGTCATACACATACAGGTCTTCAAAATCGGTTCTGAAAATGGTTAGCCCCCAGGCTCCAAAATCGTTATGACCTATAGAAATGCCCGGTATGACGGGTTCTCCACCCCCTAATACGTTCCAGCCGGGAGCTGAAAGATGCACGATATACCGCAGTGCGGGCAATGAAATGGCGCGGTGCGGATCGTTCGCCATCTGGGGGAATCCACTGGCTGTACGGCTGCCCGCCACAACCCAGTTATTGCTTCCCTCGCTTCCTTCGTCACCGCGCTTTACTGCTTCTATATATTTCCGGTGTTTTTCGCCGAAAACAATCGGCGTGTGCGATAACCTGTATAGTTCCAGGATATCGTGACTGAGCATTTCTTTGGTAATAGAGGGTGAGAGCGCCAGATCGGGTTGTTTGGGATGAAAATACATCAGGTCCGCTACTGTCTGCGCTCCGGCGGCAGCCACGGCCCTGCCCATGCGCAACTCTTCTTCTATGTTTCCCAGCAATCCCTGATGCCTTGATATAACCACTTCCGGCGTCCATTTCTGCGGTATTATCTTCAGCATTTTAAACTCTATGGGTAGCGCATCCGGAGTCTGGCTGGCTTCTCCGATATAGGCATTCACGCCGTCTACGTAAGCGTTAATGATAGAAGCCCCGTTCGGATGGTAATGGGAGAGTTCCTTCTGCATGTCACCCCTGTATTTGAAAAGGCGCAGCCCGATGTCGCGCTTCAGTTCAGAGGGCCCCAGAATTTCAGAAACAGTCCCGGTGGCTTGTCTTCTCCACAGCTCAAACTGAAAAAGGCGGTCTTTTGCAGCACCGTAGCCCTGCGCGAAAAACAAATCGTATTCGTTATTCGCGTAGATATGGTTAATTCCCCATTTGTCCCGGTAAATCCGAACAGAATCTTTCAATCCTTTGACTCGCAATTGTTTGTCATACTGGGCCCGGGCCGATGGGGAGATCAGGCATACAGAGGCACAAACCAAATAAAAGGGAATAAGAAGCCGGTTCATTTTTGCAGTTAATGATTTTTTAAGGGAGAAAATTTAGTAACTATTGCCTTATTTAACAAGGCTATTCATGTGAGCCGGCTGATGGTTGCTTTTTGAATTTATCCCAATACCTTCTCCTGAAAGATGAGGGTGTCTCTCCAACCAGTTTTTTGAACGTCTTATTGAAATAGGATATGCTTTCATAGCCCAGCTTATAGCATACCTCGGATATCGTCTCTTCCTGCAACAGGAATGTCTTGGCGAGGTTTATCCTGTACCGGTTCAAAAAATCGGTAAAGCTCATATTTGTATGTCTCTTGAAGTACCGGCAGAATGCCGCTGTACTCAAATGCACCATGTTGGCAATCTCATTTACATCCGGTTTTTTGCTGTAATTTTCGTGTATATAGTCATAAATGGTTCCCATGCGGATTTTGTCGTTGAGAAACCACTTAATCCTCGTGTCCTCCTCATTTAGTTCCTCAAATTCCGTAGACATGGCCAGTATATGGAGGATTTCCACCATCCCCAGCAGTGATCTGAGAAAATCACTGTTGTCAATGCCTTTGAGTTTTTTCACGACCTCCGATTTCGTCTGTCCATGGAATGCCAGCCCGAGATGCGAGCGTTCCAGCATCTTCCTGATTTTATCGAACTCCGGAGTAAATGCAATAGTACTATCTACAAAATCATCCCTGAGCTGTACCACGATCTGGTCGTATTCGTCCTTAATGGCATAGTCAAAGTTCAGGTGCGGAACGTTCGGCCCTATCAAAACCAGGTCGCTGCCCATAAAGTCGGAAATGTGCTTCCCGACATGCCTGATGCCGGTTAGGGCTTCTACATATACGAGCTCGATCTCCGGATGGTAATGCCATAGGAAATGGTCTTTAAAGCTGGGGGAAAACAGCCTGAAAGAACGACCGTCTTCAAAGATCACTTCCTCTTTTTTGATGCTCATACTCCTATTGTATGCTATAAAAATACACAAAATGGTCAATACAGAGCAAACATAGGTCATTACCGATAAAGCGGATGCCATATCCTATGGGCAAATTTGTATCGACGTTAATCTTCAAGCTGAATATGATATGAAAAAGAAATTTTTCGAAGAAACAGCGGTGAGCAAAGGACAAGAGAAAGTACTGTCGAATCCCTCGGTCGGAAAGACCGGTAAGATCAGGTTAAGTGACCGCAGCAACGGGGAGCCGCTCCGTGTATTGAGCGAGGACGACTGGAAGTTCTGGAAACACAACGGCTATATCGTCATCAGGAACGCCGTCCCGAAAGAACAGGCCAAGCGGTTGGCCGACTATCTCTGGGAATATGAGGGCAAGGATCCCGATGATCCGGAAACATGGTACAGACCGGCGGCAAAGATCGGGATGTCCGAACTCAACAACACGGGCATGGTGGAAATCTACAACCACCAGTACCTGTGGGACAACAGGCAGTCCTCTAAAATACATCAGGCGTTTGCCGATATCTGGGGTACGGAAGAGCTGTGGGTTACCATCGACCGGGCCAACCTGAACTTCCCGATCCGTCCGGGCCATGAATACAAAGGTTTCATACATTGGGACTACGATCCGGAGACAGACCCCCAGAACGTACAGGGCGTCCTTGCTTTGGCCGATCAGACAGACGAAAATATGGGTGGATTCCAATGCATCCCCGAACTGTTCCGCGAATACGACACGTGGAAACTGACCCAACCCGAAGACCGTGACTATTTCAGGCCGGACACCACTGGCTTTACGCCGACCAAGGTGAAGATGGAGGCCGGCGATCTGCTGATCTTCCATAGCAAACAGCCGCATGGCATACGTGTCAATCATAGCGGCGACAAGGTGCGCATCGCACAATATATCGCCATGATGCCCGCCGAAGAAGATAACGAGGAAATGAGGCAGTTCCGGATCAATTCCTGGAAGGAAAAAGCCGTTCCGCGTGGCTATGCTTTTCCCGGTGATCCGCTGGAGAGGGAAAAAGACCAGCCGGTAGCAGAGCTGACCGATCTCGGGAAGAAGTTATTGGGCCTGGAGAAATGGTAAGGAAACAATTCACTGATTGATGTAAAATATTTACCTATAAATTCCTTTTATTAGCTTCAATTGCAATAAATTCAGGTAAATAGTTCGGTGTGCATCCCTTTGAAACCATATCATCTTTATAAAGCCCTGTTTTCTCTCCAAGTTTTATGCATCGATCCCGGTACTTTTTATCATAAATACCAATCCATCCTGTAGTGAAATTCATAGCCCATTGTACTTCGGGCGCTTCATGCATGATTTTTGATTCAATTTCGGATAACAATTCATCTGTATTGCCGGGTGGCACCTGGCCTGTCCATCTCAAACGTCCCTGATAGTACCAGAATGCCCGCCTTTGTAACGCAGAAGGACTGTTTTTCCAGGACAACATCAATGAAATATTCCTTTTAGATTTGGTAAGTTGATTAGCCATCAGCCAGTCCATTAAATGATTTCGTTCATCAAATGAATGAGCTTGTATGTCTTGATCAAACTTGTCAAGTATTTCTTCGGTAATCAGTTTATAATCTAATATTAAGATTGACAATAATCTGGGTAAAAATTCGCCTGTTGACCATAATTCTAAAGAAAGGTCGTGATCCTTCCCGATTTCGTTTGCAATTTTTCTCAGGTCTCCGAGTTTAGTCTTGCTGTTAATACTTTCTAAAATAGTTTTCGCTTTAGATGCCAGCTCCATATCCGTTCACGAGTTTTAATTATTGTTAAGAGATTCCTCCAGACAGGCTGAATCCTGCACCACCGGCCCGCCAGATGCGATATTAAGTAAAAAGACTTAATATTGCGCCAGTTATGCATATCTTCAGTTTCTTTCTTTGTGCGGTAGCCTTTCTGCTTCTTGCATTTTCATTACATCTTGTACTTACCAGGCAGGGGAGCTCTATCCTGAACCGTTTGCTAAGCCTGGCTTTGCTGAGCAGGTTCTGGCAGATCTGCGTTGTGCTGATCATTATCTCACCCTATCACCAGGTATTCCCGGTTGTCCAGAAAATAAGTACCCTGTTCTTTTTTGCCGCTCCTGCCTGTTCCTATTTGTATGTCCGGTATTTTATCAGTGATGAAAAGCGCTTTCTGAAGCGCGACTTCCTGCATTTTGTGCCCGTTGTTTTCGCGGTTATTCATATTCTTCCGGTTTCCGTGGGAGAACCCATCGATTGGAATAGCGTTGCAAACCAGGTACTGGAGGGCGGACAGCTTTCCGTATCCGAAAAGACCGGGCTGCTGCCTGCCGGGATTTATAATACTGCTTTGGCATTGCTATGGCTGGGCTACCTGGCTGCTATGTGGTATTTCATCTTTACGTCTGGTATTTTCCGGAGAAAATGGAAAACGGGGAAAATATGGATCCTCTTTTTTGCCGTGATGTCGACCTTTTTTCGCCTGCTGACTTTCGTTGCCCTGCTTTTCAATATAATGGATTATTCCTACTCCCAAAGCCCGGTATTTTTGATGGTGAGCGGTATGGCTCTTTTGTTTGTCATGATTTTCGTGCTGTACCAGCCGCAAATCCTGTACGGATATATCATTGTGTCGAACCAGACCGGTAGTGAAGAAAAAGAGGTAGCCGGGAAAGAGAGCAGAGGCCCGGCAGTCAAAAATAACCTGAATACGGCGCAGCAGCACATTTACCGCGGGGTCCTGCAGGAATTTATGACCGGAAAGCAGCCGTTCCTGGATCCCGATTTCCAGATGAAAGACCTGGCCAAAGCTGTGGATATCCCGGCGCACCATTGTTCTTACGTCATCAACCATCTGATTGGGGAAAATTTCCGGGACTGGCTGAACGGCTACCGCATACGGTATTTTATCGGGGAGTACCCGGCGCTGGCCGACAAAATGACTGTCGAGGCCGTTGCCCGGCAATCGGGTTTCAGAAGCGTAGCCACTTTTTACAATGCCTTTAAAAAGGAGACCGGCCAGATGCCGAAGGTCTATTTTGCCTCGAAATGACCCCTGATTTTCTCTAACCGTTCAACCGTTGTAGGAATTTCAGCACCGTAGAGGCTGTTTTGGGCGGATGTTGCCATAGGTTTGCGGCTTGCAAAAACAATAGCATGAGCAAGCCCTGTCTACCTTATCGGTCATCCCTTTTCTCTGTTCTCGTTCTCCTCGTTTCCCTGGTTTTTGCCGCCAAAGCAAATGCACAAAACTGTACTAAGGAAGATATTACCTTTTATTCACAGGCAGATATTACCAATTTTGCAAATGCAAACGCAGGCTGTACGAATATTACCGTTGTTGGCAATCTCATTATCGGTTACGAAACAGGAACAAACTATTCCAATATTACCGACCTTTCTCCCTTGTCAAAAATCAAAACTATAACAGGTTCATTAAGAATAAGATACAATCCCAATCTTTATTCGCTCGATGGTCTTGCCTTAACAAACATCGGAGGATTGCTTTATATTTATGGCAATGCCAACTTAACCAATATCAACGGATTATCGGCTTTAACCTCTATTTCGGGTTTTGTTGAAATTGCGTGGAATCCAAAACTGACCCATTTAAACGGATTGTCCAACCTGACCACGATGAACGGCTCGGTCAGGGTTCGTAGTAATAGTATATTGACTGATATTTCGGGATTGAGGAACATCAATCCTGCCGGTATAGGCGGCGCTGATGGTTTGTATATTGTAGATAATCCGCAACTTGCCGTTTGCAACCTGCCCAATTTCTGCACTTATCTTGCAGGCAGTGGAGACAGAACCATCAGCGGAAACAAAACCAATTGTTTGGACGAAGCCGCCGTTACTGCTGCGTGTGCTTCGGCTTGTAATGCTCTTTCGGGAACAGATTTAATACTTAGAACACAGCAGGATGTTGACAACTTCAAAGCAAATTACGCCCATTGCACCAACATTTCCGTAAATAATCTCATTATCGGTTACGATGCAGGAAGCAACAATTCCGATATTACCAACATTTCTGCGCTGTCAAAAATCAAAACCGTTACGGGCAATATCATCATTCGCAGAAACCCAAATCTTACCTCGCTCATCGGACTGGACAACATCACTTCTTTTAACGGAGATTTGAGGATAGAAAAATGCGATGCATTGACCACCATCTCAGCATTGGTACCAATTACACAAGCAAGATATCTCAACATTAGAGACAATGCTGAACTGACCAACCTCAACGGACTGCACAACCTCACCCAAATTACAGGTTCGGGAAGCGGTTCGGGTTATCTGTATATTTTTAATAATGCAAAACTTGCCAACGTAAACGCCCTGCGAAAACTTAAAACCATTGGCAATTACATACAGATAGAGCAAAATCCGCTCTTGCAAAACCTGGACGGATTGAGCGATGTAACCGCCATCAACGGTAATATCGTTATTAGAAACAATGCGGTTTTAGATAATATTACGGGACTGAAAAATATTGCCGCATCGTCTATTTCGGGAAGCGGAAGCGGACTTACCATGCAGGATAATCCCAATCTTGCCGTTTGCAATCTGCCTAATTTCTGTACGTATCTGTCAGGTTCGGGAAACAGAACCATCAGCGGAAACAAAACCACTTGTATAAATACAGCGGCAGTAACAACGGCTTGTAACAGTCCCGTTGTAAATATTACCGATGCTAATTTTAAAGCATATTTGGTGGGAAATGCCACCATCAACACCAATGGCGACAGCGAAATACAAGTAGCAGAAGCCGAAGCATTTACAGAAACAATAGACTGTTCTGGCAAAAACATTGCTGACCTTACAGGCATAGAAGCATTTGTGAATTTGACAAGACTGCTATGTCAAAACAACCAACTGACCACATTAGATGTCAGCAAAAACACGGTTTTAACAGAATTATATTGTAACGACAACCAATTGACTGCATTGGATGTAGGTAAAAACACGGCTTTGGATGTTCTTTATTGCTATAATAACCAACTTACATGGCTCAACCTGAAAAATGGAAATAATTCGGCATTGAATATTATGGCTGCAAGCGGAAGTCCAAACCTCACTTGTATTCAAGTAGATAATGTTGCCGATGCTAATGCAAAACCAGATTGGTATAAAGATGCAATTGCAAGTTACAGTACAGATTGCAGTAATATCCCCGATGCCAGCAACATTCTGTACGTAAACAGCAGCGTATCGGGTGGAAACGGCATAGGCAATGACTGGGTAAATGCCATCCGTGAGCTGGCGGATGCCCTCAAATGGGCAAAAGAACAGTATGATACCGATAATACCGTATTCGATGCCAATCCGCTGAAAATCTTTGTGGCACAGGGTACCTACAAACCGCTGTACCGGGCAGATAACATGGACGGAAACAATCTGCAAGACCGTGACAACGCTTTCGTACTGGTCAAAAACGTACAGCTTTACGGCGGTTTTGCAGGCATAGAGACCACGTTGGAAGAAAGAAACTACGGAGCTAATCCTACCATTTTGAGTGGAGATATTGACGGTATATCAGGGCTTTCAGCCGATGACGTTTATCACGTCCTTATTTCGGCAGGCGATGTAGATTCGGCACTGTTAGACGGCTTTACCGTAAGCGGAGGATACATCACTTCTGGAGACGGCAATACATCAATCACTGTAAATGGCACACCTGTACGTTATGAGCGTGGTGCGGGCTTGTCGCTCAACAATTCGTCACTGCAGGTGCGCAATACCGTATTTACGGATAACTCGGCTTATGCAGGTGTAGTGTCGCACACCAATAGCAACGCCACCTTCGTCAATACGCTGTTTACGGGCAATACCGCCACTTACGGAACGATTTACAATACAGCTTCTTCGCCTGTGTTTGTCAACAGCACCATTTCGGGCAACACGGGGGCAACCAACGACAACAACGGAACGGCAATGCGTAACGTAGCCATTTCCACTCCGAAAATTTATAACTCTATTATCTGGGGTAACCAAACCGCAAGCGGCAGCGTCAGTAACATTTTCAACAGCGGAGGAGCAAACAGCAGCATACCCGAATATTACCACAGCCTGGTTCAGGGTGTTACCAACACCGCCAACGGAAACCTCAACACCAACCCGATGTTTACCGATGCTGCCAACGGCGACTACAGGCCGGAAACAGGCAGCCCTGTCATCAATGCAGGAGATAACACTTATTTTGAAGGCCTGAATACTGGCTCCCGCGACTTGGCCGGCTATCCACGGCTGCTCCGTCATCACATCGACCTGGGCGCCTATGAATCGGATTGCGGCGGCTATACACTCGCATCCGATGCTGAGGCCGGCAGGCCGCTGACGTCTGGCGACAATTATCTTTACAGTTCCTGCAGCCTGCTGGCGGTGGTGAGGCCGGAGAACGCCACAGGCGGCATCGCGGTTTCGACGACTTCTGCCGGTGACCTGATCGGCCATAATGGCGCACGGTATGTCCGCCGTTATTACGACCTGTCTGCCGAAAATACCGGGGATACCGAAGTCACCCTCTTTTTCACCCAGGCTGATTTTGATCACTATAACAACACTTTCGGCGACGCGCACAATGCCTCGCTGCCCGAGCACCTCCGTGTAGCGCGCTATAACGGCGCCTATTCGGTGAGCGGGACCACCCTATCGTCCGAAACAAAACCCTCCTTTATCCACAACCAGTCCGTGCGATGGAATGAAACCCTGGGGCTCTGGGAAGTGACCTTCACTACCCCCGGCTTCAGCGGTTTCTTCATCACGGGCCAGAGTGACGACGCACTCCCGGTAACCCTGTCCGGTTTCACGGCCAGGGCCGGGGAGCAATCAGTACTCCTGGAGTGGCATACAGCCAACGAAATGAACACCTCGCGTTATGAAATACAGCGTAGTAACAACGGCAGGCTATGGCAGGCGATCGGAGAAGTAGCCGCGGCCGGTGAAAGCGACGCCCCCCTCGCTTATCACTACCGCGATCTTAGCCCCCTGCCCGGCCTGTCGTACTACCGCCTGAGAATGATCGATCGCGGTGATGGGATTTATACCTATAGCGACATCCGGTCGGTTGTAACGAGTAAAGATACAGACACTGCCCTTCTGGTTTATCCCAATCCGGCAACGGGCCGCATTTACCTTGATGCCAAAGAGGATATTGCGGAAGTCCTGCTTTGGGATATTACGGGCCGGTTATTGAAAAAAGTACGTTATCAGGAAGAAACCGGTATTTCTATTGACGGTTTGGGTTCGGGAATGTTGCTGGTTGAAGTCCGGCTGGCCGACGGGACAAGCCGAACCGGGCGGGTGATCGTTCAGCCATAGGCAGAAGACGCACCGCCGATATCCTGGTCGGATATGATCGACAGCCTGGTAAGAAATATCTTACCTCCCCATGATTAGCCTTGTCTGAGCTCCTCCCTCTAAAAGCTCCACCTGCAGTGGTCCCTGTTTTCTGATATTCCGGTCAACAGCGAGCGTTACCTGGTGAAGCCCCTGAGAAAGAGTAGTCTCCGCCTGACCGCTGTTTATCGTTACCGGTTTGCCGTCTGCCCAGGCCATAATCCCGTCAGGATCATTGAAGCCGAAAGATACCTGTCCGGGAGTCAGCACCTCGATATGAAACCTGGCAAAGCTATAGCGTTTACCGGCGCCGGTTTCCAGCAATGGCAGTTCACTGATGGGTAATGCGCCTGATACCATACTGTAATTAGGCTGGAATCCCAACTTGTTATCCGATGCCGCAATCCGGATACCATCCTTTTTTATTTTTTTGAGATCAGCCTCTCCGCCGGAAAGCGTTTCCCAGCGACGGACATAACGCTGGGTAGGAACCCGGAAACTACCCGATTCACCCATTTTTGAAAGGAAGGCGACCAGGTCGAGGAATTCCTGCTTGTCGAGGGTCGACGTCAGGCCGGGAGGCATCAGCGAGCCGGAGATCTTTTCCCTTACGCGGATATGGTCTTTCGGTATCGCAACTTCCATGCCCGTTACATCTCTCATCACGATTTCACCCGGCCTGTCACTTACGAGGTAGCCCATCAGCTCGCTTCCGTCGGTACGCGCCACTCTTTGAAGCTCGTAGCCTTCTTTGATAGATTCGGTAGGATAAATGATCGACTTGATAATAGTTTCGGACGGAGAACTGGTTCCAAGACTGCTCAGGTCGGGACCGATCAGGCCGCCGGCGCCTCCTATGGCGTGGCAGGTAAGACAAGCCAGCTCCGGCTTGCGGAAAACAAGCTCGCCGTTTGCCGCATTGCCCTTATTCCGGGCTTCCGAAGCGAGACTCTTTATCTGGCCTTCGTCAAGGTCCTGCGGCATACGTTCTTTGGGAAGTACGCCCCCCGATGCTTCCAGGCCCTGGATGAGCAATTTTACGTCATCTCCGTCTCTGCGGTTCCAGGGGACCGACCTCTGCAGGTTTTGCCGGGCAGCGAGGGCAATGGGTTCAGGGATACGGGTGGTTATGAGCTCTTCCGCCAGTGCGTTCGTACGCCTGCGGTCGGAAGTGAACGCCGTGAAAATCTCCCTTGCCTGCTCAGGATCGGTCATTTTTCCCATTAATGATACTCCTATTCTGGCCGCTTCCGGCGCATTGACCGTGGCAAGCTGCGACACGGCGATCAGTCGGAGGTCAATCGGGTTTTTGTCCCCGGCAAGCTCCTTCAGGAACGATTGCGCCTCCCTGCCGTATATGGACGTCAGCGCGCTGACTGCGGCTTTGGAGTAGTTCCGGTTAGAATGATTGACCAGGGATTTAAGTTCGTTGTCAAGGCTATTCAGTTTCAGCGCGCCGGCAAGCCTGATTGCGGCAATCGAGGAGGCTTCGTCGCCTCCGGTAATTACCTCTCTGAGCCGTTCAGGGTTTTTGCCGGCAAAAACTTTTCTTTTCGATGCGGCATCTTCCAGCGCCGCCAGTTCAGCAGAGATATCTTCCTTTTTTTGAGAGTAGCTGAGCAGGGCTGCGTCCAGGATGTCATTCATATCCTGCTGCTGACCTCTTTTGGCAATGGCCGACAATGCATCTTTCCGGTACTTTTGCGGTACCTGTCCGCTTTTATATATCTGTGTAAGCGAGGTGATGGCGTCAGGGCTGGCGGCAGATTTCAGTGCGTAGGAAGCTTTGGCCGGGTCGCCGAACAAACCGGGATTTTTCTTAAGATCTTTGATCCATTCAGGCTCCAGCTCCCTCATGGTCTGCCAGAGTGCGAAGTCGAGGAATTCGTCCATCGGGTGGTCGAGAACCGAAAGCGCCGTCCGGGCGGCTTCCGTATTTCCGAGCTCCCTGAGCGCGATCACCGCTTCAAGCCTTACCTGCGGATGAGGGTCATTCACTGCTTCCTGGAGCTTTGCCGGCAGATCAGGCAGTTTTGTGTGCCATATCTGGAGCGCCCTCAGTGCGCCGGCACGTACCTGGTGACTTTTTGCTTCCAGCAGGCTTTCCAGGAGAGGACCGTTAAAAGTATCGATCGCCTGGAATACCCACAGGGCTTCCAGCTTCAACCTCTCATATTCCGGGCTCTGCGGATCGAGCTTATTCACCCAGTCCTGCAGGGAGGAAATTACATTCTGAGCCCCTCTTTCCTTAAGTACCTGGCGGGCTTGTGAACGCGTCCATTCTTCAGAAGCCTTCAGAGCTTCGAGCAACTCTCCGACGGAAGCTCCGGATAGCTTTTGCCCGGGGACCAGCGGCCGGTTTTTCGCCGTGATACGCCAGATACGGCCACGTTCCTGGTCTCTTCGCGGATCGTGAAAATCTACCTCGCCGTGCTGGATAATCGGGTTGTACCAGTCGGCGATGTAGATAGCTCCATCGGGGCCGACAGTGATATCTACAGGCCGGAAAGCCACGTGGTCGGTCCATAGCAGATCGGGCATTTGCCTGGAGGCGTACCCGCTGCCCTGCTCTTCCAGCTGGAAGCGATTGACGCGGTTCGCCCGGAAATCGTTGGTGATCAGGCTGCCCGCCCATGATTCGGGTAAGTGTCGCCCCGAAACAATATCGAGCCCGCTGTGCTTGGGCTGCCCGGGGTTTAAGCCGCGGAGGATCCTTTCCGCCCCTGGCGCGGTGAGAAAAGTAGCGCCGGGAAAAGCGTAATTAATTCCTTCACCTCCGGCTCCGTCGGTGAGAAAAGACTGGCCATACTTATCGAATCTCAATCCCCATGGGTTGACCAGCCCCCTTGCATATATATCCAGCTCGAGTGTGTGCGGCTGAAGCTTCCAGACCCCGCCGCCTTCCAGCCGGCGTATACCCCAGGGAGTTTCGACGTGGCTATAGATATAAATGGATTGGTTAAAATACAGCCTCCCTTCCGGGCCCCAGCGGAAAGTGTGAATCAAATGGTGGGTATCGGCAGTACCGAAACCGTCCAGGATCTTTTTCCGGGTATCTGCTTTTCCGTCACCGTCAGTATCTGACAAATGCAATATTTCGGTCGAGTTAGCAACGTAAACTCCACCGTCACCAGGTAAGACACCTGTCGGCTGAAGCAAGCCTTCCGCAAAGATTGTGGATTTGTCTGCTACTCCGTCACCATCCGTGTCTTCCAGGATAAATACCTTGTCGTTGGCTTCCTCTCCCGTCTTAAGGTGAGGATAAGCGGTGCTGCTGATTACCCATAGCCGGCCATCGGCATCCCAGTTCATCTGGATTGGCTTAGCCACCATCGGCTCGGAGGCAAAGAGCGTGACTTCGAATCCTTCCGCTATTTTAAAAGATTCGAGCTCTTTTTTCGGATCGTGGTCAGGATAGTCTTTCCGGTCGTCCCGATCGACAGAAGAAGTCGTCAGGAGCAGAACCGGTAATATGAGCAGGCCCCGGAAGGGTGATAATATGCTTATCAGTTTCATCAGAATGAATGAATATTATAGATTATCATTTTAAAGGAACAAGTTCATACGTTTTTACCAGGGGCTTCCTGTGGAGATTGATCTGCCCTTCAAGCCAGGTAATGATAAAATTAAGATCCTCAAGGCCCTGCTTATGCCTGCCCTGTTCGTATGCCCGGAAGCCCAGGATGTAGGTCCGGTTCAGAGGACGGTACTGCTGGAAAAACAGGTCGTTTTTCTTGACAATGTATTCGCAAACCCTATCAGCCTGAACCTGCGAGATGCCGTGGTCAAGGATAATACCGCCGGCCCATTCCGAAGCAGATGCGGTAAGCAATTGTCTTCCGTTTTCGGTTAAGGTATAGGATCCCTTTTTCAGGCCGTTTACCCGGATAGAGACCGAAGTTTCGGGAGACGGCTGTCCAGAAGCCGTTACGGGAAGAGGCAGCAGGGGTTCTTCAAGGCGGAATGTGATCTTCCCGTTTTTCTCCGAAATCATCCTGGCAGGCGGCTCGGCGGAGGCAGCCGGTTTAGATACATTTACCGTTATTTTAGTAGCCCGGTCAGGCCATCCGAAAGAACGCTCGAGTACCTGTGCGAGATAGTAGTAACCGTCGGCATTCAAATGAATTCCGTTATCACGATAGAGATTACCTGTACTTTGAGCAATCGGCGTATAAATATCTGAAAATCGCTTTTTCCGCTTTGAAGCTACCGATGCGATAGCGTCGGTGTACAATTTGAGGTTTTTGTTCTGAATGACGGTGTTTTCCTCGTTGCCGGCAAGTTTTACAGGAATTGTAGAAATCAGGATCGTCTGCGCTCCCAAAGCGTCGATCGAGTCAATGATGATCTCCAGTCCCCTGGTAAACTCACTTAGCCCTTTTTCTCCTTTTTGTGATTCGATACCGCCGTAAGCGATCAGCACAAGGTTGGGTTTGGTACTCCTGATCTGCTGGAACAACTGCTGGTAGGGGGTGGGAGGGGTGGTAAACGTACTGCGGGCTTCTGCAAAAACATTGTCGCCCGTCCAGCCGAGATTTCTGAAGGTAAGATCGCGGTCGGGCCACCTGGAAGCAAGGGCAAATTCCAGGTATCCTTCGGCCAGTTCGTTCTCAAACAATGAGCTTCCGAGGAAAAGGATCCTGTCCTGGTGTTTCAGTTCCAGTGGAAGAAAACCGCTCTGGGCGGAGAGTGGGATGGAAGTTGCTGCCACAAAAAAGCAGACCAGGATTCCGGAGGCAGAAAACAGCCTTTTTCTAAGCATCGGGGTTTAATTTGATAAGATTAATGAGCTAAAATTTTTTACAGGAGTCCTTCATTGAAGAATACCCATAACCCGTCCTTGCCGGCCACGATGATGTCTTTACGCCCGGTGCCTCTCAGATCTGCAACCTGCATAAAGATACCCGTTCCTTTTCCGACCCCGGGAGGGCCGTAGGCAATAACATGCTTGGTGAACTTCGCCCCGTCCCAGGTAAAATAGTAAAGGCCCACGTCGTCGTGAGCGCCCGGATCACCGTCATTGTGCGCCCGGTACCGCTTACCACTGATCAGTTCGGGCTTTCCGTCTCCGGTGATATCGGTCCATACCAGCTCGTGATATTGGGATGCAGTGTCGTCTATCAGGTGTTTTTTGAATGAGCGAGCGCCGTTATTCCCGGTTTGCTGCTCATACCAGTAAATGCCGTAGTCGTGTGCATTGCCTGCTATCAGGTCGGCTTTCCCGTCGCCGTTTACGTCGGCGACAATGACGGGTATGCTGGCGTGTTTGCCCAGGTCAAAGTCAGGGTGAAACTGCCATTGGTTGTTGCCTTTATTTTCGATCCAGCCATTCCGGATCACAAAATCGCCCTTCCCGTCGCCGTTGATATCACCAAAGCCGATACCATGGGTTTTGTAGTCGCCTATTTCGTAGCGGACAAACTTGCCGGGACCTTCGAGCTTATAGTAGTGAAGGGGGGAATTCGGTGTGTTAGGTACAATTTCGGGCTGTCCGTCATTATCGATATCCCATGCCCTAACTGTCTCGACATTACCGACTTTTGCTATCTCGTGTGCCGGCCATACTCCGTTCTTCCCGGGGTTTTCATGCCAGCGCAAGGACTCTCCGAACCAGCCCCCGGTTACGAAATCCATTCGGCCATCGTGGTTGACGTCGATGGCAATGGTTGAGAAATCGTCGAAATACTCGCCAAACGCCGGCTGGTTCCCTATGCGCTGACGCTTCCGGAAAATCGTTCGTTGATCCCCATCGTTCAGGTAATAAAAATCCCCGGAAACCAGGTCGGGCTTGCCGTCATTATTGACATCTATTACCCCGACAGACTCAAAGCTTTCGGAAGCTACAAAGTGAGGAGTGAATTTAATAGTTTCCTTCTTTTGGGCTTTCGACGAAAATATGATCAGGACGGAAAAAAAAGCCAGGGCAGTCACGAAGCGCATTTGCAGGAAGTTTAGAGTTTATATTAGTCCGGGCAAAACCGGCGCTTGGTATTATTCCCGATTAAAGTGGAAATTTAGCCGGAACCTGGATTTCAGGTAACCTGTTCTTTCCTGCATGAAGCTTTTTTTGTTGATGAGACGATGAGGCAATTAGACGATGAGGTAATGAGACGATTTCTCCAGACAACTAACGGGACGCATCGGCTAATCATCACGTAGTTACATCTGCTTAGCCACTGGTTTTCGCTTTGCCTCTTGGATACTCACATTTATTTCATAGCCGAAAATCAGGATCAGCGCAAGAAGATACAGCCAGAGCATCAGGGCGATTATTGTACCGATGGAGCCGTAGAGCTTGTTGTAGGAGCTGAAATTGGACAGGTAGAAAGAAAACCCGTAAGTGGAAAGCAGGATCAGCAGGCTTGCGAGGATGGTCCCGAAATTGATAAACCTGAGCCTGAGTTTGACGTCGGGGGCGAACCTGTATATGATGGCTACCCCGAAGGTAAGGGCTGCAAAAGAAATAAAGTAGCGGAGCAGGTTGAGGCCCAGTACGGTAACAGAGCTGTTTAAGATCTCCAGCCGGGTGACGAAGTTCATGACGGCGTCGCCTACGATGATAAGGACAATAGACAGAAACAGTACCAGCGCCATAAACATCATCAGCATCACGGCAGTTCCCCGGGTCTGGAAGAAGCTTCTGCTATCTTCTTTACCGTTCAGCATGTTGAGAGAGCGCATAAGCGATACCATCCCGTTGGTAGCTCCGTAAAGGGCCAGCAGGAAACCAAAGGAAAGTACACCTGCCTGCGGACGACTTACAATATCCCGTATAGTCTGTTCGGCAAACTCGTAAATTCCTTCCGGGACAAACTCATGAAGGAAATCCATGATCTGGGTATCCAGGTCAGGGATAGGGATGTAAGGAATGAGTGTGAAAAGGAAAAGGATAAGGGGAAACAGAGCCAGGGTAAACCCGTAAGCCACGGATGTGGCGCGCTGATCTATGTCGTAGTTGACGATTCGCGGAATAAATTTGCCTACCACATCATACCACGTTACCTGAGTACCGGGAAACCTGACGCTCAATAGGAAATTTTTAATGCCGCTCAGATATTTGCTATCTAAGAATCCTGGTTCCTGTTGCTTCATAGTGTGTTCCTTTTTACGGGAGCATTATGCCAGCCACTCGTTGGCCTCCAGGAAAAACGGGTTGAGTTTTGCCTGAAGGTCGGCGGGGCACTGGCAGAGTTTACCTGTGTGCATATTTTGAAAAACCAGCGTAGTTGAACCGGTATTCAGCAATACCTTGTCCTGGTTCCTTATTTCATATTCGAAATGTACCCTTACGGAAGGAGGACGCAAAATTTTTACATTTATTGCCAGGAGATCGTCATATCGGGCCGGCAGATGGAATTTACAATGCAGGTCATAAACAGGCATCATCACTCCCGACTCCTCCATATCCTTATAGTGAAAATCGAGAGCACGGAGTGCTTCGACCCGGCCGATTTCATAGTACCTGGCGTAGTTACCGTAGTAAACATATCCCATCTGGTCGGTATCGGCGTACCGGACCCTGATACCGGTTACTTCAAAGCTGAACAATTTATGATTCGATGTTTTGGCTCAAAACTTATCCCCTTCGTCATCTTTATTCAGGATTACCTGCCCTGCTGAGGTTTCTATTCCGGGAGCAGCCTGATTATTTTCCCACCTTCGACTACTACATACAGGTAACCGTCAGGCGCCTGGCGGATATCCCGAACCCTTCCTATTTTCTGCAGCACGGTATTCCTTCCGAGTACTTTCGGGCCATCTACCTTTACATGCTGTATATAATTGAACTTAAGAGATCCAACGAGCAGGTCGCCTTTCCATTCCGGGTATTTATCGCTCGTAACGACTGCCATTCCGCAGGGAGCAATAGAAGGCTTCCAGTAGGTTTTGGGCTGTTCGAGTCCTGCGCGGGCCGTATCTTTGGAAATGACACTGTTGTCGTAGTTGATCCCGAAAGTGATCAGCGGCCAGCCATAGTTTTTGCCTTTTTCGATCACATTGAGCTCGTCACCACCCTGGGGGCCATGCTCATGTTCCCACAAAACACCTGAAACAGGATGCAGCACAAGTCCCTGGGGATTCCGGTGCCCGTAGGTCCAGATCTCGGGCAAGGCGTCTTTCCGGCCGACGAAGGGATTATCTTTAGGTACTTTCCCGTCTTCCGTAAGACGGATGATGCGTCCCTGGTGCGTTTTCAGGTCCTGCGATTTGTCCATTTCGCCGCGTTCACCTACCGAAAGGAAAATATGTCCCTTTCCATCGAAGACAATACGGCCGCCGAAATGAGGATTACCTGTACGGTTGGGTATGGCTTTAAACAACACCTGTATGTCGGTGAGCTCATGATTTTTAAGCTTAGCTCTTATGAATTCGGTATTGGCTCCTTCACCCGGTTCCCCGTCTTTTTTTGGGGAAGCGTAGCTGAGATAGATCCAGCCGTTTTCCTTATATGCAGGATGCGGGACGACGTCGAGCAGGCCACCCTGCCCCCGGGTCCAGATCTCCGGCAGGCCCGCGATCGGGTCGGGGTGCAGCTTCCCGTTCTGTATAAGGCGAAGCTCTCCCGTAAGCCTTTCAGTTACAAGCCATTCGGTGTCGGAAAGGAATGCAACAGCCCAGGGCATTTTGAGGCCGTCTACGACAACTTCCTGTTTTGGTTCTTTTCCTTCTCCTGTCGCATACACCTGCCACGAACCTGCCAGGGCGATGGTCAGGAGCATCCTTCCAAGTAATGTCGCAGCCATCCGGGTATATCTTGATGCCATTGTCTGAGTGATTTGTTTTGGTTAAACAAGATAGGAAAAAAATATTTTATAATAGCGCCGCGCCAAAGACTCCGGCGCTGTCTCCGAGCACAGGTTTCACAATTGGGGTAGAAACGACTCCTTTATTGAAAATATACTTCCTGATCCTTTCGTATCCTTCGGTATATAGGAGGTCGATATTACCTACTCCACCGCCGATGATGATCAGATCTGGATCAATCACGTTGATCAGCGATGAAATTCCTTTGCCATAGAATTCAAGCAACCTGTCTACGGTATTTTTTGCGTGGACATCAGTGCCTGCGGCGTTACGCTCCAGTATCTCCCTGAGCGACCGGCTTTCGCCGCTGGTACGGGCATAGTATCTCTCCAGCGCAGGCCCGGATATAACCTGTTCCGTACAACCTTTTTTACCGCAATAACAATCGTCCCCGTCAAACTCCAGCTCGTTATGGCCCCATTCGCCTCCTATACCGTGAAGCCCTCCGATAATACGGTCGCCGACAATAAGGCCGCCTCCGACGCCGGTACCCATGATGACGCCAAACACAACTTCGGCCTGGGGATAGCGCCGGCCCGCTCCCATCTGCTTTTCGGCCAGGGCGAAGCAATTGGCATCATTCGCGAGCCTGACAGGTACACCCAGAGCCTGGCGGAGATCTTCTCCGAGCGGCTGTCCGTTGAGGCAGGTGGTATTTGAATTTTTCATTGTCCCGCTGCCCGGGTCCAGTACACCAGGGGTAGCAAACCCTATTTTCTCCGGGGTTTCGCCGATTTCGGAAGCTACAGAATCGATAAGCTTTTTGATCTGACCAACTATATGCTCATAACCCTGAGCTGCTTCTGTTGCGATACGCTTGCGGATAAGTACTTTTTCGTGATCGAGGTGGTCAAGTACGGCACATTCGATCTTGGTGCCTCCCAGGTCTACTCCCCAGTTTTTCATGCGACGGATGGTTAATAACGAATTGGGTTTTATTCAAATTTGCCGGGAAAATAGTAATAATTTCCAATAGCGGCAATTTTGCGAGCGATCTGCCGGGAAGAAGCATTTTGTGCAGGCGAAGCTTACTTTGAAGCCAGAACCACGTTCAGCTTTAATTCAACGTTCTGGTTGCCATATGAATTCCGGCCGCCTGTCCCTATTCCCACTCCCATTCCTCCCATACCCATTCCGCCGTAGGAGCCCGCTCCGACGCCTACGCTGATACCCGGAGAGAATCCTCCGGAGCGCGAAGCGCCTTCCAGCAGGAGGGAGAGAGCTAGTTGCGGACTGTTAACAGGATTTATGCTTTTAAGGGGCAGCGCGTAATCGATGGAGAGCTCGCCGTCGGGCGTCATATTGATTTTGCAGTAAAGCTCCTCGTTGTTGTCGACCAGGTTAATAAAGCGGTCGCCTGCCCCCTGGTTGATAAGCGCTTCTTTGTTGAAGGTATCGAGAAGCAACTGCATGCTGGGGCCCAGCATATCCACGTGCTCCATTTTGCGTATTGCGCGGCGGTCTTGTTTTAGTACTACCGGGAAAAGCAGTTTGGTGGTTGCCTTTTTGCTTCCGTCAGGGGAAACGGAGAGGCGTATGCCGCTGCTGATGATCCGGGAAATCAGGTCGGGCTCACGGGTCGCAATGCTTACGAACAGTTTGTCGTCATTGTTCTGGACGCCGAATTTCAGTCTCGATTTCATATCTACATCATCGGTGGGTGACTGCTCGTAGAAAAGGGTATGCTGTTTCCATTTCGACTGGTAGTCGACGGGTTTGCCCGATGAGCAGCCTGTGAAGACGGCGGATAAGAAGAGGAGCGCTATTGCAGGATATTTCATATGTATAACAGGCATTCGTTTCATGTGTATAAGCTACTGACCTTTGCAACTGATAAGTTCAACGAATCACCGGGTCATAAAATTATTTAAGCGGATTTTATCATGATGCGGAATAATGGTGCGATCATGTTTCGGAGAATAAATGCCGGGATGTTTCCATCTTTTCGGGTACTTTCGGGTCTTAAGTAAAGCATGTACATTTAAATCGGAGCAATGAGAGTCCCGGTCTTTATTTTGGTGGTCCTGATCTCCCTTTCCGGCAATCTTAGTGCGCAATGGGCGATACGTACAGACCCGCACAACCTGGCATTCCTGAATTATAACCTGGGACTGGATTTTCAGAAGAGTCTACATATTCTCGGGTTCGATGCTGCCTGTCTTTCAAAAGGCTGGGTCTGGCAGTATGAGTTTCCTGGTAATGCCAGTGTACGGGGGCTTCGTCTTAACCTTGATTATAAAAGAACTTTCAGAAAGGCTCCCGCGGTTTATGCAGGCGCGTTGGTAAGGCTCGAAAAACTCCATTTTCCCGATCTGACGCACTGGCGGGCGTTTTATAACTACACCCGGGATGACAGGCGGCTGATCATTGCCGGGAAGCTCGGATTGAGATCAGTTCCGTCTAAGGGCAGGTTTTATGTGGATTTTGGAATCGGTCCGGGAGTGAGATTTCTCAGGAGGGAACAGGCGCTGATCAGCGTGCGCCCGGATGGTCCCGAAGCTATCCCAGACGAGATGCGCGCCAAAGCGAATGAAGACCTGGGCCATGAGCGTCACGGTTTTCATGTGCAGCTGGTTCCCATGCTTCACCTGCAAACCGGTTGGAGGCTCGGTCCGAAATAAGAGGTTTAAAGCCCGATTTCCGGAAGCTTGTAGCGGAAATCGAAAAAAATCGTTAATTACGATATATTGAAGACCAGTTCTTTAAACCATTGAGGGGTAAAAGGGGTCATAATAAATAGAGCGCTTCTCTCGTAAAATGCTAAATTGCAACAAGTAAGCGCCGGATTTCGTACTAGTTTTCAAAAATAAAAGAAGCAATAGCTATGGAAAATAGGATAATGAAATGGGGGTTGCCGGTACTGATGATCATCTTTCTTGCCGGTTGCAGCAAATCCCTGCAGGTGAGCTACGATTATGACTCCTCGGTCAATCTCCGTCAGTTCAAGACATTCAAGGTAGAAGCTGAGAAAGGTATGGCGCAGGACCCGCTGCTGGGCAGCGACCTGAACCGGCGAAGGCTCACAGACGCGGTGACGCAGGTGATGGAAGCCAAAGGATATAAGATGGTTGAGCAGGACCCTGATATCGTAGTGCGGTATATGACCGACGTAAAAGACAGGCAACAGATACGGTCCAACAACAACTACTCCCCCTATTGGTGGTGGTACGGACCGATGCCTAACAACTACTCGACCTACAACTACCAGGAAAGCCGGTTTATCCTGAACATCTACCAGGAAGAAACCTCGCGTATGGTCTGGCAGGGATGGGCTTCAGGCAATGTAAAAGCGCCTTCGAAGAACGAAGACAGAGGGGAAGTTATGCTGAATATCATAGCAGACATACTGCAGAGCTTCCCGCAAGCGACGCTGGATACGTATAGCAGGAAGTAATTTAGTCCTTATAAATATACCTCATTCCATCATTCCTGCTGATAGGATATCCTGCGTCGTTATAAGCATAGCTATAGGTAATATCTTGTCCGTAGCCGGAATCGGAATATACCTTATATTTTTTGCGTATCACATTGTTAGGATTCGTGCCGGGCCCGGGAATAAGATCAGGAGCCTGGTGCAGGTAAGGATTCTTCATATTGTCATACTCGTATTCGGTAGTATTCGAAAGTACTTTCGAACCCTCCGAGAAAATATAGTAGTGATCATCCCTGATCAGGTTTCCCGAAGCGTCATACTGGTATTCACGAGAACCGGATAGTGCGTCGTTATTGTATATTTTGTTTGCAGAGATTCGGCCTTCGGAATCATATTCATATTCCGAATACCCCGTAATCAACGCAGAACTACGGACAAGACGATTATTGCTATCATACTTAAAAGTCTGCGTCCCGTATAAAGGAGTGTTAGCCGGATTTACCCATTCCGTACGATTCAAGGATTTGGTAGCTATGGGTCCATAGCTGCTGAACATCCCCTGATCGAGATATACCTTCTTGGAAATGGTTTCGGACGAGGCCAGGTAATGGTACTCATGGTAGTGAAACTTCCCTCTTTCTACGGCCAGTCTACCTTCGGAGTCGTATTCATATTCATAAAATTTCTCGTTCTCATAATACACAGAGACAAGCTTGTCGCCTTCTGAAGGAGGAAAAGGATCGAAAGAGTTCTTCCGACACGACAGGAGGAAAATGACGGGTACAAGTAATATAAGGCTCTTTTTCATCGCAGATAGCGGTTACTGACAACAAAGAGCTAAAGTACTGGAAATGAACTGGAAAGTCAATAGGATTTGTCTACTTCTTTACCTGACTCCTGCTTACTTCGGCCTGAATCCGGAAGGATAGCTTTCGTACAGCGTATTGGAAGGCAGTATCCTGATCTCAACCCTCCGGTTGGCCTGGAGGCCCGTTTTGGTCTTGTTGTCGGCAACGGGTACCAGCTCTCCGTAGTATTCGGTGGTGATACGGCTCGGGTCTGCGAAGCCCAGTTTAACCAGCTCTCTTTTGGTTGCGTCAACACGCCGTTTTGAAAGCGATTTATTATAGGCATCGGATGCCCTGGCATCGGCATGGCCGATAAGGACGACCCTGCAATCGGGTTTCGATCTGAGGTGCTCTACCAGTTGGGTCAGCGACTCGCGGTCGAGCGGTCGGATAGTGGAGCGGTCGGTATCAAATTCGATGCTCCCGAAGATCACATCGCAGTCGTCTTTCGGCTTTTCTTTAGAGACTATCTCGCTTACACGCTTGTTAAGATCAATTGCGACCCCTCCTCCCGATACCCAGCTGCCTGCAGGCGTATTCGGCTCTTTATCAAAGAGATCGGCTACTCCGTCGCCGTCGCTGTCTGTATACAAGCGTGCGTCGACCGGGTTAGGCATATTGGCTTTGGCAATAGAATCGGCATCTGAAAGGGTAGGGTTGTAAACCGGCGGGATCAGCTGCGCAGGAGTAGCATACCGCAGGTGGTAGCGTCCTTTCGAAGCATCGGTCTGCCCGGTTCTCGGTGCTCTTGCCGCATTTTTCCCGATCTTGTACGTAAGTGCTACGGCCCCGAAAGCATATTTGTCTTTGTTGGAGTCGCCCTGGTAAAAGCCCCAAAGCCCGCTTTGCCTGTCATAGTCGGTCAGCGAACCTACTGTCAGGTCGATCTTTTCGGTATTGACGTGGTTATAGGTAAAGCTGAGGCCGATGTCGATACGGGGCGATACTTCATAGTGGAATGACAATCCTACCGGAAAGACCCACTCCCTGGTGTAGGTAGAGCCGTTCCGTCTCCAGGTGCCTGCCGTTCGGGAGCTACCTTCCGTGTTGCTGCGGAGCAGGAGGTGGTCGTCGAACATGTCATAGAGCTCGGAATAAAAGTACATGATCCCGATACCGCCATGCGCATCTATTTTCCATCTCCGCATTTTATTATGCCCGAAAAACAACCTGTTCAGGTTGACCGTACCGTCGAGAGAGGTTTGAATATAGGACGGGCTTTTGAAATAAACATCGTATAGCAAAGGCTTCCCGTCGGGGCCGATTATCGGCTCCCTGGTAGCGAGGTCGATTCCTTCAATCCCCTTTTTGGATCCGGAAAGGCTTCCGTTACTGAAGGTAAGCTGCATACCGAACAGGGGAGTGAGCTGCTTGTTGACCGATAGTCCCCATGCACCCGTGAGTGATTCTTTCTCTCCATATGCAAAGTTATGCTGCCGGAGATCGCCGAAAAACCTGGTGATACCTCCATACCCGGTTACCGACCAGGTATTCATTTTGTAGGCGCCTTCATAAGTTTTCCCGTTTTGACCTGCAGATTCAGCCAGTGTAAGCAGTAAAAGACCCAGTACGATGTAATAACGCTTCAGGCTCATAGACAAATTTTATCTAAACTATCAATAACAACCTTGCCAGATTTAAAAGGAAGAACAAGTCTGTAAGCCGGGTTCTGTTACTATATCGGAATATAGCCCTATCATTTATCTCGGACTACGGTCGCCCGCAGCCTCTAACGACCTACCCGTGCCGGCGTCGTGCCATGCGGCCCGACACGGAGCGAGCAGCCCCTTCCGGCACCTATTTGGCCTTTCAACCCATAAGGTTTACCCTGCCTTTGCCGTCACCGGCAAAGCGGTAGTCTCTTACACTACCATTTCACCCTTACCGCGCCATCCGCAACACCAGGTGTCCCGGATTTGCTGCGGCGGTATATTTTCTGTGGCACTGGCTGTCAGCCGCCCGTCGCCAAGCGGCTGCCTTCCCGTTAGGAAGTATGGCGCTCTGTGTTGCCCGGACTTTCCTCCTTATCGGGAGATAAGGCGATAGGACAACTTGTTCTTCCAATCTGTACCAGCAAATACCTTGCCAGCAGCTTCAGTAATTTATTTTGTCGATATGGAGATCCACGCTACCCGTTGCGTGCACGACCGTATAGATGTGTCCGGGCGTGAGATTGATCTTATCGGGCAGCGCTTCGTTGAGCTTCCCTTTGAGTGTGATCCCGTCGGCAATCACCTGGTTTGCCAGCGATGTACGGATAGTTTCGGTGAGAGCGCCCAGCTCTTCTGCGATGGGGAATACCATTGCTTCTTTCATCATGCGCAAAAATTTCGCGTGAAGAAGCCAGTTTGCTGCCTTGATCAGCACATTCCGGGTATTAAGGTCATATTCAAGCTCTTCCAGGTAAACGGTCTGCGAAACGGGGTCGTATCGGGGAACTCCTTTGAGATAGATATTTCCGCTGATGCTGCCCGAAAGCCCTGCCTTAATGACGAGACGTTCGTTCTGGCCGTATAGCTCAATTTTCCTGATCTGGACGGAATACCGGTTTCCTGAAAAATAGTAGGTTTTGTCTTTGAAATACGCTTCGGCCATGCGGGAGGCTTCCTCGTAGCTGATCGATGAAATGAGCCCGATATTAAATGACTGAGGTAAATTATCCACAATCTTCAGGGGCGGAAGTTTTACAATCCTGCTCCTGACAGGCGGCACTTGCGATACGATGGTCTGGGTGTATCCCTGTATGCCTGCCTGAATGTTCAGGAATCCGTTCTGAGCATCGGGTAGCCTGGCTTCTACCTGCTCGGGGGTATTGACAAGCCAGGTGTTGTAAGTTTCGGAAAGCAGCTGAGGTTGTTGGGCCAGGAGCCATGCTTCTTCTATTTTGTCCTTCACCTGGAAGTTTTCCCTTACTTCTTTGTCTATAGCAGATGTAATTTTGCCGGCATTCCTGTTGAGCATCCGGCTGATCATTCCTTTAATGGGAATAGAAAAGCCCGCTACGCTGATGGTAGGCTCGGTGATCCAGTCGTAGCTGTCGACCCGGGTGTGAGTAAGAATCTGCCAGTCGGTCGAGAACCGGATTTCGCTGATGAGCCTTACCCGGATTTTAAACTCGGTGTCCCTGTAACCTTCCAGCGTGTAGCCAAACGGGCTGATCTTATAGCCCGCGCTTGCCCAGATTTTCAGCGGGACATCAAACAGGAAATGATTCCCTTTGGCCTCTATCCTGATGTCGCCGAGCTTCCAGACTTTCGCCTTCAGGTTATCCTGGTTATCATCCTCGTAGCTCTTGTCTTCGTAGAGAAGGCCTGTCAGTTGTTTGTTGATTTGCCTTTCGAGCTCAGCAAGCGGCATCTGAGCGCTGACTGTAAGCGAAGATTTAAATTGATCTGATTGGATCTCCATATCCGAATAAAGGTATTTTGGAGTTGGCGGTTTAATATCCGGAAGCCGCTGACCATAACATGTTAGTGAACCTGCAGTGCAAAGCAGTAGTATAAGTGCAGAAAATATCCGCGGGTTTCCTGCAGTTTTGAGACTTTTTCGCCCGGTAATACGAGTGATCATCTGAGGTGGGCTACTGTAGCGCCATATCCGAATTTTTCCTTGCGGGCATCTTTATAGTAAGCCACATTGGGATGTTTGCTAAGCTGGCGGTGGATCTCCTGCCGGAGGGTTCCCTGTCCGGCTCCGTGAATAATGAGCACCTGGTCGAGCCCGTCGGCGATAGCCTGTTCCAGGTAGTTTTTAAACGCCGTCAGCTGCCGGTCTAGTATCTGGCTGCCCGACATTCCTGCAGTGTCCAGTTGCAGGGCTTCGGTATGCAGATCGATTTCAGGAGCAGACCGGTTAAATCCCCGGGAAGGCTCTGTTGCGTCGCCTTCCAGCATTTTGTTTCTTATCGTATCGGCGGAGATATCCCTGGCTTCTTTTTCGGGGGCACCCGCATCAGAGTCAATCTGGAAGACATGGGCATTGACATTCAGAAGCGGAGCTTTCTGCAGGTGCTTGTGAAAGCTCTGTATCCTGCATCTGAGCGAATGCTTCAGCGCAAATTGTTCAGGCGTTCGCTCCTCAGAATAGTAGAGGAGCGACGTGTCGAACACGGGCCATTGCTCGAAATCTTTCAGAAGAAGTTTCGTTACCTGGTGGGATGCACCGGCTTCCAGTACCCCTGATGTCAGCCCCTGCGTTTTGTTTCCATTCCTGCCGAACATGGTAAACAGAATTCGCCAGTCTGTCAGGTTGACGAGGTGAAGCACGATTTCACGGTCATTAATAGGAACAAAAGCAAGATAAATGCCTTTTACCGCAAAAGCCTGCCTGGCCGGGAGAATGTTTCTGCTGCCGGGACCGGGTTGCTTTGGGGCAGGTGTTTCGAGCCTGGCTTCCATGGGGGAAATCAAAACTACCTCACTTGCCAGGACGGGGATACTGAACCCGTCGCCGAGGTCGACTTCAAGGTATTTGCCCGATTTGATCTTAGTTATAATACCTTCTTCCTTTCCGTGAAGGAGGCGTACTTTGCTGCCTATGTTCATTAAATCAGAATTTCGTGGCCCTCACCCCTGGCCCTCCTCCTCCCTTCGGTAGACTCAGGGACCAGGAGAGGGGAGTCGGTTCTAAAAAGCAGTATCGGAAGGGTTATAGTCTCACGACTCCCAACTGCATTACAAATATAGATAACAGACGAATCCACAAAATTTTCCGACCTTTGTAAAAAAGCCTTTGCTTTATCAGATCAGTAAGGACTGCTATGTCGAGAAACCTTAAAATCGGGATTTTCCTAACATTGACCATCGTGACGGTCACTTTTACTTTTTATTTCTGGCAAATGTACAGGACGCCCAACCTGCAGGTGGGAAAAAAGGAAAGCTTCGTACTTTATCTCCCGAAGGGGGCGACTTTCAAGACATTGACCGACTCTCTCAAAAAGTACGATGTGGTCCAGGATCATGTGTCGTTCGCTTTTCTTTCGAAAGTGAAAAAGCTGCAGGAAAATGTTAAACCCGGCCGGTATGTTATCCCGCCCGACGCGACTAACCCGGCTGTGATCGACAAGCTGCGGGAGGGACGGCAGGATCCTGTCAGACTGACATTTAACAATATCCGGCTGAAGAAGGACCTGGTCAGGAGGATTGGTCCTAAGTTTCTTTTTGGGGAAGATAAGCTTGGAGAGGCTCTCTCCAACCCGGAAATGACCGCAAAGTACGGGCTCGATACCACGCGTATCATGAGTATATTTATCCCTAATACCTACGATATTTTCTGGGATGTGCCTGTAGAGGCTTTCCTGGACAGGATGCACAGCGAGTACAATAAATTCTGGAATGAGAACCGGAAAGCCAAAGCTAAAAACCTGAACCTTACACCCGATGAGGTATCGGTACTGGCTTCTATAGTGGAAGAAGAGCAGGGGAAAATGCCTGACGAACGGCCGAGAATTGCCGGGCTTTACCTTAACCGTCTTTCACGCGGCATGCTCCTGCAGGCCGACCCCACCGTAAAATTTGCTTTGGGCGATTTTGCTATTAAAAGAGTGCTGAACTACCAGCTTATGTTCGACTCTCCCTATAACACTTATCGTTATGCAGGTCTCCCGCCGGGGCCGATACGGCTGCCCGACATCAGGTCGCTCGATGCGGTGTTGAATGCCGAGCAGCATAACTACCTGTATATGTGTGCCAAGGCCGATTTTTCGGGGTATCATGCGTTTGCTGAGACGCTCAGCGAGCACAATCTGAATGCCCGGCAATACCAGGATGCGCTCAACAGGCTGAAGATAAGGAGGTAGGAATGATCGGATAGCACCCCGGAGGGCAGGGATGTGATTTAAAAAATCCGGTAAAGGTTACAACTATTGAAGCGGAAGCTGAATCTTAATATCACCTGAGTCCGGAATGACGGCAAATAAAAAAGCCTGATCCGGATAGATCAGTACCAGTTAGGAAACGAAAGCATCAGCAAGAGAGAAATGAGAACGACCGTGATTTGGGTGCTATTATTGACAATGGCCGTCCTGGCAGGTTGTAAGTCCGACGATTTAGACCTTCAGTCTATGCCTACAGAATCCCTGCAGTACAACAGCAGCGGCCTGAAGTTCCCGGGGACGTCTTCCGGCACAGTGACGGTATTTCTGAAAAATGTAAGGGATTCGCGTTGCCCCCGGAACGTGATTTGTATACATCAGGGCTGGGTTGAGCTGTCTTTCCTGGTTCGCGATAATTCCGATTCGGTCAGGGTGGAGACACATTTTTATGCGAATAAGGAAAAAGATAAGCTGAAGAAATTTAAGCTTAATAACAGCGAGTACGGGCTACGCGTCTACCAGGTTCTTCCTTTCCCGGAAGAAGGGAAGAACCTGAAGCTGGAAGATTACAGGGTCGGCGTAGCCATATCGCCCATATAATCAGGCGTGGCTTTGCCTTACATTCCGGGCTATCGAAAGACTGTTTTCGACCAGTCCGGTAATCTTTTCAAAATCGCCGGCTTCGATCAGTTCTTTTGGAAAAAGGTTGGAGCCAAGCCCGACTGCGTACGCTCCGGCATCAAACCATTCTTTCAGGCTGTCGTAGGTGGGTTTCACTCCTCCCGTTACTACTATCCTGGCATCGGCCATAGGGCCTTTTATGGCTTTGATAAATTTGGAGCCGAGCACATCGCCGGGAAAAAGCTTCACGACATCGGCTCCCGACAGCCGGGCATTGTAAATCTCGGTAAGCGTCGAAACGCCCGGGAACCAGGGAATACCGGCTTCCTGGCAAACTGTGCCTACAGCAGCATTGAAGATGGGCTGTACTACGAAATCAGCACCGCTTTCTATAAAGATTTTAGCCGTGATCGGATCGTAAACCGTCCCTATCCCCAGCCAAAGTCCGGGAAGCTCCCGGTGGGCATATTCGACAAGAGGTCTGAAAACATCTATTGCTCCTTCCCCCCGGTTGGTAAACTCGAATACGCGGCTCCCACCGTCGTAAGTCGCTTTAAGTACTGCTTTTGCGACCGATAGATCAGGATGATAGAACAGGGGTAGGATCCCTTCTGTCCGTAAAGCTCCCAGTATACTTTCTTTTTTGCTCTGAGTCATTTTGCTGATAATTGCTGTTTGAAACCGTCCTCTGTCCTTTATTGACGATCTTTTGGGATAAGACCCCCTGAATATAAATATACTTTATTAACCCACCACAACTTCTGTCATCTGCTCTATATCAAACAGATCAAAGGCTGCATGCTGCACGTCTTCGGTCGTAACTGCCCGGATATTATCCAGGTAAGTGTCATAGAAAGAAAGGGGCAGGCCGCAGATGACGGCCGTCTGATGAAGATCGCCTATTTCGAAGGCGGTCCCCAATGATCTGGCAAACTCTCCCGACATGACATTTTTTACCCGTTCAAGTTCTTTGTCCGTGATTGTTTGTGTCTGTAAGATGTCGAACTCCTTTCTTATTTCGTCCAGGAGTTCGCCGAGCGAATCCTTATTGACGTCGGTAGCGATCATGAAGTAGGCCGAATCGCGCAGTGCGGGCAGGTAGGAAGAGATCCCGTAGGTAAGCCCTTTTTCCTCCCTTATATTTTTCATTAACCTGGAGCCAAAATATCCGCCCAGCACTTCGTTGGTTACAAGCGCTTTAAAATAGCCGGGGTGCAGACGCCCGGGAACTTTCCGGCCCATCCGCAGGGTATACTGGCTGCTGCCGGATTTACTTACCTCTATTCTTCCCGCTGCTACCGGAGCCTGCCCGGGGGGTGATGCCGGAGGCGGCAAAGGGGGAGTGCCTACCGTACGACGACCCAGGTATTTGCTGATCAGTTCTACGGATGCATCAGTGACTTTTCCGGAGGCAAAGATGTAAAAAGGAGAATCCCTGATGAAGGAAGCATAAAACGCCTTTGCCTCTTCAATCTGAAGGTTTTCCAGGTCGGCCTCATTCTGGGAATATCCGTATCTGGAGTTCTCACCGAATAATGCAGCTTTGAATTTTGACCCCGCCAGCCACGAATTCTGCCCCTGGTTGACTTTCAATTGCTGGGAAACGATATTCAGCAGGTTGTCCCATTCCTTTTGAGGAAAAGAGGCGTCGTTGAGTACTTCGGCAACCACCGGCAGCACATGCGGAAGAAATTTGGGCATGGTGTAGACGGTCAGGCCGTAGTAGTCGGGAGTATGCACAATTTCGGTGAATGCACCGTACAGGTCTAGCGTCCGGGCAATATCTGCCGAGCTTTTGCTGCCCGTCCCTTCCAACAGCATTTTTACCCCGAAAAAAGAAATTTTCGGATGGGGATACTGCCAGGATAAAGCGGGAAACAGGCATTCAATCCTTATGGCTTCCTGTTCGCCGGTGCTGATCCAGTGCAGGGGAGTGCCGTTGTCCAATAGCAGCATACCGGATCGGGGTATTACCGGGGACGTAATGGGTTTGTACGAGGGTATTGCTTTCCGGTCGGGCATATAAAAGCAAACAGGCGAATGACCGGCTGTTATCTGTCATTCGCCTGTTTAATAAAGTTTCAGGATCAGTTCTCTATAACATCGGTTGCCTTGAATACGGCGATGGCCAGCGAAAGCCTCCAGGTTTGCGCCAGCGGCGATCCCTGGCGAAGGGGTACCATGTAAGCGAAGTCTACATTGAATTTCTTCTTGAATTTCGCTCCCAGGCCAAAAGTAACGTTGCTGTGCCCGAGCTTCTTTTCACTTTGCCCGTAGTAACCTACCCTGGCAGCAAAAACATCATGGTACCAGTATTCGATACCTGTTGCATAAGAAATTTCGGACAGCTCTTCGCTGAAACCGTCGGGGGCATCAGAGAAAGACCCGAAAACGCCTTTCATGAGGCCCAGCTCATTCATAGCCCTTCCACCGAGGACCCTGGTCCGGGTGTTGCCGTCGGAATCCACATATCTTTCCAGGTAAGGCGGAGTGGGCACCATGTGCTTGTTGAGGTCGGCGAGAATATTGAATTTGTGGATACCGTCGCCGGATATGGTCATACGGCCTCCGAGGCGTAGAAACGTAGGGATGAAATAGCTGTTATCTCCGTAGCTGATCTTACCTCCGAAATTGGAGAAAGTAAAGCCTAGCCCATAGGTGAATTCTTTCCCGCTTGTTTCGTCCTTGAAGCCGTCGTTGTAATAAAGGCTGATGTCGCCGGCTGCTGTATTGGCAGGCTTGATAGAAGAGCCGGAGCCAACAACGTTGCCCGACAGGTTGGAGTAGATCCATTTGAGGGTCAGGCCAAGCGCGAGCTTGCTGCTGAGTTGCCGGCTGTAGGTTCCCGACAGAGCTAGCTCGCGGGAATTAAAATTTCCCAGCGCTGTTCCCCCGTTATCTCTCAGGTCGATTTCACCGTTATTCATATAATGAAGGGAAGCAGCGATAGTTTGCCCTTTCTCCAGTTTCTTAAAACCCGTAAGGTAGGCTATGAACATATCGTCGGTAAGGTCGCCAAGCCAGGGACTGACCGACAGTGCCCCCCCCAGATCTTCTTCGATAAAAGCAAGCTTGGAAGCATTCCAGAAAGTAGCGTTCGCGTCGGGTGTGGCAGCTACGCCTGCATCGCCCAGGGCTGCGCTTCTCGCATCCGGTGTAATATTCAAAAATGCAAGCGTGGAACCGCCGGGGATCCTGCCGGATGGTTTGTCTGAGTTATTGACGGCTTGGGCAAATAAGCCAAGATGTAGGAAGGTGATGGATAGTACTGCTAAAATACGTTTCATATAAAGTGCTTTTGCAATAGGCGATAAATGCCGGCTTGTGGATATCAGCGAATTAATCCGCTGCGAAAATAGCGTTAATATTAAATTTTTACAATTCTTTTATTTGTTTCACTGACTGCGGATAAGCTTACCTGTTATTCTGTGAGTGGTTCCATCCAGTAAAGAACGTAGCGTTACCTCGTAAAGGTATATTTGCAGCTCAGGTTTTATTTGGTTTGTAAGCGGAATCCCGGATTCGATGGAACCGGAAGCGTTGTAGTGCGTGTGGCGGTCGGAAAAGATGAGCTGGCCGGTCCTGGTAAACAGCCTGAAGCCGACTTCCAGGTCGTGCCCGGCGCGGTTGTGTTCTATGCGGTAGGAGACATTGTCCGTAAACGGGTTGGGGAACACAACGGAAGAGCGGATTTTTACAGATCCGCTCTTCCGGATCTTAAACCTGATCGTTTTCCGGGCAGAATTCCCATCAATATCGCAGAAGCTGATCACCAGGGAATAGTCGCCTTCTTCTGCGATATCCAGAGGCATTGTGATCTTACCGGTCAGGTATGAATCCAGGTCGGATGAATAGTAATCAGATACGGGAAGCGCCAGGGTGTCGTTGAGAACGGCCGTCATCCCGCATGTTTCGGGAGCTCCGGAGATTCGGATACCGCTATCGTCACTGATGTCTGCGTAAAGTGTGGGAAAAGCATCGAGGACATCCCCGTCCTGAAAAGACCCGGTATTTAGAAAGGCGTTAATCACTGGTGCATTTTTATCAGGATCCGGTAGCCTGGCCGGAGGGCCGAAAAGGGGTTCCAGCCGGCCGGAAGCGTCGAGCTGGTTATCCTCCGTATGCGCATACACACTCACGAACCCTTTCCGGAAGCCGGCCGTTTCTTCTGCCGGAGCGACAAAATTTACCTCGAATTTCCCGTTTGAGATACTTACCATTCCTTCAAATATCTTATTACGGTATTCTTCGTAAGTAGCTGCGGGGCCTGCTGCTCCGAGGGTTTTGAACTGCACCGGCTTGTCGTATACGGAAACGTAGGCGGTCCCGGTGAAGTTGATGTCGGTCGTTCCGCTTGCGGGATCGTAAATTTCCCCTTTGAGGCTGATTTTTTCCGAGGCGTGCAGCGTATCAGGCACGGACGTCCACCGTATGGACGACTTGGGGATGGCAAGCTTCATGGAAGGGTCGCCCAGTAATACGAAATTCCGGTTAAGAGCGCCCGCCAGGCTGTTGTTTTTAGTGGTCTTCACAATATCGCCCAGCCTGGTGAGTCCCTGGTTGATCGCGTTATAGAAAGCCTGGTTGATCGAAAAATTGGTACTGGAAAAAACAGGCCGTGTAGTTGTCATAGCCCCTATGGCAGCCCCCCGGGGGCTAAGGAGTAACAATTCGGCCCCGGAAACGACAGAGGGGTCGTCATATCGCCCGAATTCGCAGGTGGCAGTTACAAAAAGCGGCATGTTGCCATACCCATGCAAAGCCTGTATATCGGCCAGCGTAAATATCTTTTCGTCTGTCCAGCCCGATTCGTCGCCGTGGCCCGTAAAGTTGAGTATCAGCGAGCCTTCATTTACCTTTCTCCTGATCTCACTGTTGACGGCAGGAGCGCGGTTACCCAGGCTGGTAGCCGTGAGTGGGTATTCGTCAATGAAGATCCTTGAAGGTAAAAAGCTTCCAGTAACGAGCCCGGCGAGTTGATCGGCATGTTCCTGGTGTATATTGTTATCGCCGTTGTCGGCTACAAAAGCGATACGATTACGCCATTTTCCTCTGACTGATCCGGATGCGTAGTCAATCAGCTTATCGGTGACCCTCCTGGCCTCCTCCCTGCTTTTTACGGGAAGCCTGCCGATCCCTATCTGCAGCAGGTGGTCTCCGGAAGCGTCTTCTTTCCACTCGCCCGAACCGTCGGTCAGAAAGCCAAAATAGTCGTCGGAAGCGAAAGTGTATACCGGATGGAGCGATTCCCTGCTTTGGTAGGAAGGTATCCGGGAATAGAATTGCGGGTCTGTTCCGTCTCCTTTCTTGTTCCGGAAATCGTATGTGGCGTCTCCGAACAACAGGAGGTATTTCAGGCGGCCTGATCCGTAAAAATGCCTGCAGAGGTCCCTGATGGCCGTCACGTCAGGTTTGCCGCCGCTGAATTCGTTGAATACTTCCTCTATTGTGACGGTTAGTACCTCAAGATCATCGTTGCTTTGCCTGAAGGAGGCAAGCCTCTCCGCCTCGTCGGCCCATTCGTGGGCAGTGACGATAATCATATCGGGTGAGGGCTGTGCATGGATATCCTGATTTGGGATTTTTCTTGCCGACTGAGGGGAAACCGCCTGCTCTTTTGTGAAGCCGATATAACTGCGCGCCGCGCCGGATACCAGCGGCACCAGCCACGAGCTTCCGTTACCTGCTTTCTGAAGAACGCAATTGACGGGTTTCAAAGGATCGGTAATGTCCCAGAGGATAAACCCGTTGTCTGCCGATCCGAATTCCAGGACCCGGCTGCCCTCTGTATCAGGCGGGATACGAAAGACGGTCGGGGTGTCGTACTGCTTCAGCCTGCATCTGATCTGCAGGCTTACATAGTCAAGGTAAGCGCTTGCACCAGCCTGCCCGTTTTTATCATAGGTAACGTTCAGCTTTAATTTTTCCGCCTGACCGGTCCCCGTGGTAAATTCAAAATCAGCTTCAGCCTTCTGAGCTTTCAGGTCGTAGCGATAGGTGGAAACGGTTCCGGCCGTCTGCTCGCCGACAGCGGCGCCGTCGACCTGCCAGACGAAACGGGTAGAAGTCTGGGCCGAAGCGATGGCGCGGAAGCTCAGCAGTGCTTTTGTGCCGGCAATAAGCCCGGGGAACTCAGGTTCAAGATTCAATGACGGAACGGTGCCCAGGTAATCTCCCCACCATTCCCGTCCTGATTTAAGCAGGTTGACGGCTTCTTTTTCATAAAACCAATAGTTTTCAAAGGTATCGACTACTTCATAAGAAGTCGGGACAGGCGGATTATATGTTTCTATACGTAACGCCGGAGTATCGTTAAGCGTAAGAAAATAGTAGGTCGTATCGGCATAAGGATTTACTTCGTGCCTGTAGCGCTTCGACGACTGCTCAAAGCTCACTACCGCCGGCCCTTCGCCGTAAAAGTAAACGGCTTCCGGACTACCGTCGCTGCGCGTATCTACCCATACGGCATTGGGCAGCAGGTCTGCAGGACGCGCTGTATCGTTGGATTGGGGAAGGATCCCGCTACCGTTGCCATAAAGGCTGATACGGCCGGGCTGCACTGATTTCAGGTCGATTCCCATAGCGCTGAACCAGGCAGCATCCAGTTTGTAGATTCCTGTTCCCGTAACTCCGATCTTATACCAACTTCCCTGCGAGAGTACGGAAGAGGATTGCGAAGAAGCGCCGGTTAAAGCCAGGCCCCAGGTAAAGCAACAGACAAAAGCCAGCTTTACTGAAGTCAGTCTAATGTTGTTCTTCAACCAGGGCATGCGCAGCTATGGTATATTTTCTTTTCGAGGATACTTCCGTGCACAGTATACGGGTCCGGCGTAGCGGTCCTTTCCTGAACCCTCTTCCGTTAAAAACGAATAAACTGCCTTCTTCCAGATGTTTCAATACCTTTTTGTTGCCGGGCACGTCATGCTGCGGATCGAATTTTTTCAGGGCTTCAGCCAGGGCAATGTCCCCCGAGGTGGTCGCCTTGGGGTTGAGTGCGTATTTTTTCAGGGCCGGCAGGACTTCAGCCGGGAAAAATTCAGGAGAAAGAACAGGTTGCAATATTTCACGGAAGCATGCTTTCCATTCGGCTCCGTGCGGTGCTACTCTTTTCCTGTATCGCCTGTACACCGCACAGTGGGCGACTTCGTGCAGGAAAGTGATCAGAAAAGCGGAAGGATTCAGATTACGGTTGACTGTAATAGCGGGGCGGGTTCCCGGCCTGCAGGTAAAATCGCCCAGTCTCGTTTTACGCGGGCGCGCCAGCCTGAACTCAAAATCATACCTTTTATACAACTCTGCACAGTAAGCAGCAGAGGCCGGCGGAATGAAATCGGTGATCAGGGAAAAGTGCAATCAGGTTCGTGATAAGTTGGCTTAACGGATAATTAATCAGGTACAGCGCCGGCTGGTCCGCCGGGAATAGTGATCTCGCCCAGGGAAAAATGAGACCGGAGCCGATCGTCGTAAAAACCTACATGATAGGTTCCTTCCGGAAGCATGTTCTTCCATATAGAGAAAAAAGTTCCATTGGTGAATTTTTGGAGAAAATTTCGCCCCTGGTTTGCATTCTGCTCCGCTTTGAACAAGAATATTTTGTCGCCGGATGACACATAGAAAAAGCGAATTTTGCCGTACAGTGCCGGTGGGGGCATGTCAGGGATGTGAACGATTATCGATTCGTGATCAGAGTGGATGGTGAATGGCGAATTTAAACCGGCAGCAGGCTTTGTTTTTATAAGGTTCAGCTGGTTTTCGAGCTTTTGCGGCAGATGGTAAATATCCCTTTCCGACAGGAAACCGATCAGATGGCTGATATATGCAGCAGCTTCAGAGCCAGGCTCAAAACCGAGGCCAAACTGATGTTCACTCTGGTTATAGGCGTTGACCTGGAAATAAAAACTTCTTTCCCTAACTGTAGGGAAATAGATAAACAGGCTGCCCGTCCAGAGTACGACAGCAACAGCCAGACCTGCTCTGAAGGTTGCCTTCGGAGGGCGCTTCAATAGCAGTATAGAAAAATAGACCGCTGCGAAGAACAGGCCGGGATAGATTTTGTAATTGCTGACCAGCATAACGTCCATTCCGAATCGCGGCCTTAGCAGGGCTATAACAAAAGCGTTGGCCAGAATAAAAACCAGGATTCCGATTATGAAGCCGTCTGCCTGTATTTTTTCCGGAGAAGGTCCTGGTAGGCGGGATTTCAGAAGAACAAAACGAATTACCCACCATATAGCATAGATGCCGGCCAGAAAACCACCGATAAACGTAGCAATGTTCCTGGTATTGATATGCCTGTCAGGCGAGAGGTCGAACAGGCCGCCGAGAAAAGTGAAAAAGCCTATGAATGAGAGTTGAGGGTGCTGCCTCAGGAAGGCGAAGCTTGATTCATTCCCCTGAGGCGACATGCCATAAAAGTAAAGGTATACATTGGCCGCACACATAATTACCCAAATGAGGATAAGGCGGGGCTGTTTGAGATATAAGAGAATGGCGAAACCCGAAACCCAGACTAAAATTCCGTTGCCCATTGCAAAATTTGTACTGATAGCCGCTAATACTGCCGGCCAGAATAGCTTTTTTCCCAGCAGGTAGGATGTTAACGCCGTAAAAAAAACAACGGGCTGGTGTTGCATTCCGCAAATTGCCCAAAGGTAGGTCCCGTAGTATTGTAAATGAAAGAGAAAGAAAGGGACAGGAGCAAAGAACAGGATAGGTAAACCGGTCTTTCGGAAGGCTTTCCAGAAGAGGAGCAACGTGCCAAGTGTAAAAAAGGCGGAGGAAATCTGTAAAAACCTGAAATCGAGATGACCGGTCAGTTTGTAAAAGGCCAGGGCAACCAGTTTGCCCCATATCATGCGGTGTTCGTTATTCGGCTGGAAAATCAGCTCTAGCTTTTCAAATCCCTGGTCAGACAAGATCCATTTTCTCAGGAAGTCGGGGAAAGGGTCAAAATCGTCAAACCAGGGGATGTTTTCTGCGAAATATAAGATCACCAGAAGCCAGATCACGACAGGGAATGTGATAACAGCAATCGCCGGGAAAGTCGGATTCGATTGGTTGGGTGTTATAGCAGCCGGCTTCATTTGAAAACGCATCGGGAGGATATAATCCGATTTTAGATTTTATCAATTGGCAGGAGATCCGGTTTCGGACAGCCGAATGGATTCTTTCCCAAAATAGCCTGCCATACACCAGTTCCACCAGTGTTTAGGGTCATTTTCAATGTCGCCCACAAATAATGATTCGGGACGGTTCCTGATCGGCGGAATTACCGGGTTAGGGTTATTTTTGTCTTTCAGGATATTGTATCGCTCTTTCATTTCAAGATTGTAGGCCCCGGCTTTTCCTTTCAGCCAGTCGCGGTATACCGTTTTAAAATTATGTGAACTTCTCAGAGAGAATACGATACCAATTGCGCAAATGACCAAAAAGACAGTATTTGCCCACCCCTGGCGCAGGAAATAAGCCGGCATAAACCTGCTGATGCTGTAAGCAATTGCTCCTGTCACATAAAACCAACCCAGCAGAAAGAAAAAGTAAAGACTGTTTACAACGCGTAGAGTAGGGTCCAGTTCGATGCTAATCGCATAAAATGAGGGAAAAACCACTACAAAGAGCAGGGCAGGAAAGCTCATCAGCGGGAGCCAGACGGGCATAGAAAAGCCTGAGATGCCAGGTAAGCCCATGCGACCCAACATCAGCATCCAGCATAGCGTAAAAAGTAGCAGGGGAGTAGTTGTCAGCCAGTCTTGTACTGCTTTTGCTATAAACCTGGCCGTGGCAACAGTGGCTCCGGGAATGTTGCCGCTTATCGGGTTGCCTTCAAGCCGGGCCGTATTGCCGGGAGAACTGAACAGCAGGTAGCATGAAAAAAGGGCGGTTATCATGACCAGCAGCATCAGCATATCCAGCTTTTTGACAATGACAATACGATGGAAAAACCAGGTTCCGATCAGTACAATCATCAGGAGCAGTGTTGTTTCACTGCACCCTATAGAGGCGAACACCAGAAAACAGCACGCCGCGGCAATCAGGTTTCTGGCCCTCTTATCCCTAGACCTGTACCACCTTATGGTAAGTGAGACCCAAAGGAGGATCATGATGCTGGGTACTGTATAGGTAACAAAAGACGCAACCCAGTAAAACTGTTCAGCTATGCTCGGGAGTTTCATCAGGAACAGGAACATGACAACCCCGGTAAGGCCTGGCAGCGAAAAAGCCGGGAGAGTTGGGAGAACAGTCCTTATAAGGAAACAGATACTCGCCAACAGCCCTGTAATCAATAGTAAAGACAATATTTTGAATCCGGCAAACGAGTCGAATATCAGAGGGTTGCTATGGTTGAGGAAAATCCCGAAATACCTCCCCGTCCATTCATTGTAGTATTTGCTCATACCGCCGATCCAGCCATGTTCGCGAACTGTATAAATATAGCAGTAGTCGTCCACAGCAGACGGATGATTGTAAAATGACAGGGCGATAAGCGGTATAACAGAGGCAAACAGAAGGCCTGTATTAAACAGATCACCGCTTCGACGGTAGAGGTCGGACAAAGCGTTGCTATTCATTAATTACTTTTTCTATAATATAACGGGGACGCTGTTTCACTTCTTCATAAATTTTCCCGACATACTCACCTATCAGTCCCAGGGCGATCATATTAGATCCGCTAAAGAAAGTCATGGGCAGCAAGGTTGATGTCCATCCGGGAACGGTAAAGCCCAGAAAATAGGAAAAGCCTATATAGATAAATATGATTGCGGCTATCAGAAAATTGAATACTCCAAAATATAATACCATGCGCATCGGGAACGTCGAGAAGGAAGTTATTCCATTCCAGGCGAACATAAGCATTTTGCCGAGCGGGTATTTGGTCTCCCCGGCCACACGTTCGAGTCGTTTATAGTAGACTTTGTCGCTTCTGAAACCTATGAGCGGGATGATTCCCCTCAGGAACATATTAACTTCCCGGAACCCTCCCAGTTCCCGTAGTATTCGCCGGTCCATTAGCCTGTAGTCGGCATGGTTAAAAACCAGTGGTACTCCCATTAATGCCATCAGCTTGTAGAACCCTTCAGCGGTTGTCTTTTTAAACCAGCTATCGGAGTTGCGGTCTTCGCGTACGCCATATACGATCATAGCTCCGTCCCGGTATTTTTCAAGCATTTCCCTTATGGTAAGTATATCGTCCTGCAGGTCGGCATCTATGGTGATGAAACAATCGAATTCTTCTCTGAAATGCTCAAGTCCTGCCAGGATAGCACTCTGGTGTCCATAGTTTTTAGACAATTTAACTCCTGTTACCAACGAGTCATTTTTTGAGATTTCTTCGATAATTTCCCAGGTACGGTCCCTGCTACCGTCATTGACCAGGCATATTTTACTTTCGGGGGATATATACAGGTCGGAAATGAGTTGCTCGTAAAACTGCTTCAGCAGCGAATAGGAGTGATATAGAATAGCCTCTTCGTTATAGCACGGTACTACCAAAAGGAGACGGGGGATTTTCATAAAAAGGTATACTGAATGATCAGGAACAAAAATAGTATTAAAAACATTATTTATGCCCTTGTCAGTTTTAAGAATGTGCGGAAAGCGGGTGAAGGACGTCCTGAAAGAGGCAAAAAAATAAGCGGCTGTGGACAAAGCCCATAGCCGCTTATTTTTTTGCCTTTCGCTTTTCTTAGTTAGCGGCAGGCGCTGCAGTGGTGTCAGATGCAGTAGTATCTGCAGCTGCAGGAATTTCAGACTCAACTACTGTTTCTTCCACTACTTCGGTTTCAGTAGGTTTACTTGTACAAGCTGCGAAAGAAACCATAGTGGCAACAAACGCAAATGCTAAGATCTTTTTCATTTTCTTATGGGTGTATTGATTGAATTTGTGAAGCAAAGTTAAGGCAACTTCACAACCCTTTCCAAATTTTTTGCGTTGTATTTTTCTGAGAACTTAAAATTTCCTTAGAAAATCATATTCCGGCCTTGTTTTATTTTGCGATGATTTTTAGCTGTACAGCCAGGCAGAATCTTAGATTATATCTTGGCTAATTCCGCTATGAGCTCTTCTATCTGCGCGGTTGTCACAGCCGGGAAATTCGCGATCCGGATCTGGGAGGCTTTGAAGTCGCCGTAGCCGCTGCCGGCAGCCATGCCTTTTTCTTTGAGTTGCGCTAAGATCTCTGAAGACGGTCTTTCGGTATTCAGAACGGCGACTGTCCGGGAGCGGTGACGGGGAGAAACCACAAAGGGGCTGAAGCCGGCGCTACTTTCGGCAAATCGATACAGGAGCTCCGCTTTCTGTTCGGTCTCCTCCCGTATTTTGTCGATTCCGTAAGCGTTCATATCCTCCGCTATTTTCCCGAGAAGGTAAATCAGCATCACGTTCGGGGTAGCAGGAGTTTCATTGTTAAGTGCATTTTTCCAGAGAGTCGGCAGGTCATGATGGGCTCCTATACTGATTTTGCGCTGCTCCTTCAGGTAGAGGGCTTTTTCGAGACATTGCTTACCTACGATCCATACGCCCAGGCCCGCCGGAAGACCGAAAGCTTTCTGAACGGAAAAGAATGCCGTATCGATAATGCTGTAGTCGAAACCGGGGTAGGGAGCCGACGAAACCATATCGACTGCGATCTGCCGGGAAGGATTTGCTTTTTTTAGAAAATGAATGTCCTCCGTTGTCATTTGTACACCCGAACTCGTTTCGTTATGGGTAACGCATAGCAGCTCTGCCTCGTCAGGAACCCGGATCTCGTCAAGCTCAAAACCTTCTCCCAGCGGTTTTTCATACCGGGCTGGTTTTTTATCGGCGCCGGAAGCATACTGGTAAAACTTTTTCGAAAAAGAACCGTTGACCAGGTGAAAACTGTGTTGTTCTACCGTGCTCAGGAGAATTCTCTCCCATATTTCGGAAGCAGACCCCAGGAAAAGGATCGCGTGGGTGTCCGGTACCTTCAGCAAGGTGCGCAGCTGACCCACCGTAAACGCATGCAGGTCGCGGTAAACCTGGCTGCGGTGAGATATGGAACCCAGTTGCCTGTCCAGGAAAGCTTTCAGGTGTTTTTCGAAAGTAGGATAAAGCTGGGCAGGCCCCGGAGTGAAAAATGTAGTCATTAATATAACATTCTGAAACGGATGGTCCCCTCGATCGCTTTTACTTCCTGGATAAATTCGCGGTTATAGCCCTTGGCGATATCTACAATCACGTAACCGACCGTTTCGTTGGTTTTGAGATACTGGCCTGTAATGTTGATCTGGTTTTTGCCGAAAATACTGTTCAGCTTAGCCAGAACACCCGGCACATTGGCATGGATATGCAGGATACGGTGCGAGTCTTTAAGCTTGGGCAGCTGCACTTCGGGGAAGTTGACGCTTCCGTAGGTGCTTCCGTTATTCATATATTCCAGTAGCTTCGCAGGTACGAAGTTGCCTATGTTTTCCTGTGCTTCGAGGGTGCTCCCACCCACATGCGGCGTCAGTATGACATTGGTAAGCCCCTGCAGCTCGCTGACGAACGGCTCATTGTTGGTTTTGGGTTCCTGCGGGAATACGTCGATCCCGGCGCCGGCAATTTTTCCGCTCCTGACGGCTTCGGCAAGTGCAGGTATATCGACGACATGTCCCCGGGAGAGGTTGAGGAATATGACCCCGTCTTTCATCAGGTCGAATTCGCGTTTCCCGATCATGCCGGCATTGGTCTTCCTGCCGTCGACATGAAGGCTGATGACGTCTGATATGGCAAGGAGTTCGTCCAGTGTATTGACTTTCTTTGCATTTCCCAGCGCGAGCTTTTCGACTGCATCATAGAAGTAGACTTCCATACCCATAGCTTCGGCAACTACCGAAAGCTGTGTGCCTATGCTTCCATACCCGACCAGTCCCAGCTTTTTACCCCTTATTTCATAACTGCCGGCGGCAGATTTGTCCCACTCCCCGCGGTGCATCTTGTTGCTTTTGGTTACGGCATTCCTGACCAGCAGGATAATTTCGCCGATAGCCAGCTCCACTACGGAGCGCGTGTTGGAATAGGGGGCATTGAAAACCGGGATCCCTTTTTCGGTTGCAGCCTCGAGATCGATCTGGTTGGTACCGATGCAAAAAGCGCCTATGGCCATCAGCCTGTTGGCATTTTCCAGTACCTTACGCGTAATATTGGTTTTGGAACGAATCCCGATAATAGCTACGTCTTTTATCTTTTCGCAGAGTTCGGCTTCGTCGAGCGCGCCTTTTAAGAATTCTACCTGGAAGCCGTCTCTCTCAAATGCCGCAACTGCCGCCGGGTGAACATTCTCAAGAAGCAGCACCTTCAGGAGGCTGGTAGGGTAGGACTGGCTGCGATCGAGCTTGTTATGGAAGAGAAACTCATCCAGCGAGCCGGCTACGTAGTCGGCTACTGCCACGACCTTTTCCCGCCTGACATTTTCGGTAAAAGCATAAAATCTGCTTGCCAGCCCGGATTTGCGCAGTTCGTAGTCGGTATACCCGTCGCCTATCGCGTATATTTCGCCTTCCAGCTGCAGCGCTTCCAGGGCTTTTATCTTCCCGCCATCGGAGGCGAGAGGGTTGGTCTCGTCAATTCCTGTGATATTGTCGTCGCCGTCAAACCGGAATTCATTGGCAAAGACATGCTCAGGGAGAATGCCCAGCTCGGAAACCACCGGGATGATAAACTCTTTGAACCCGCTCGAAACAATATAGATCCTGTCGGCATTATCGCGCAGGAACTGCTTATTACGGAGGAAGGAACTGGATACTTTTGTGCGCAGGTGCCCGATAAGCTGCACAATATGTTGTTTATTGGCCGACAACAATTCAATTCTTCTTTTCAACCCTTCCGAAAACGAGATCTCCCCGTTCATTCCCATATCCGTTAATTCACGGATTTGTGCAACTATGGAATCTCGGTTCGGGTGTCCGGCGAGCGCCAGGGCGGCCAGCTCGTCCAACCCCTCGACCTTGGTAAAAGTACTGTCAAAGTCTATGACGTAAAGGACGGGATAATTGATTGTTGCGGTTGACATAAACGATTTGCGAAATTTTTGCAAAATTAAGAATCAAATACAGAACCTGTACTAATAAATATACGACAAGCACATTATATGTATTAACCCAAATAATATCTTGTAATAATTATATGGATCATATGAAAGCGTAGAGGCTCGCCGCCATGAGGAACATGCCGGCTATCATTCCCCAGACAGCAAGATGATGTTCCCCGAATTTCTCGGCAGTAGGAAGCAACTCGTCGAGCGATATGAAAATCATAATGCCGGCTACCGATGCCAGGACTATGCCGTTGATCGTAACCGACCAGTAGGGGATAAGGAAAAGATAGGCGATCAGCGCTCCGACGGGCTCGGCCAGGCCCGATGAAAACGAATACCAGAAAGCCTTTGATTTGCTCCCGGTGGAATGGAATATGGGAACGGCGACAGCGATGCCTTCAGGGATATTGTGAATGGCTATCGCAATTGCGATCGGTATGGCGACTTCCATGCTTACCAAAGCGGAAGTAAAGGTAGCTATGCCTTCAGGAAAATTATGGATCGCTATAGAAAGAGCAACCATAACGCCCACACGTTTCAGCTTGACCTTCTTATGCATGTCTTCTACGCCCTGTACTTCGTGCGGGTTAGCCTGCTTGGGTACCAGCACATCGATAAGGGCGATAAGCGCTATTCCAGAAAAAAAGGCGATCAGCAGGTACAGTGTACCCTGTTTTTCTCCCCAGGCGCCGGTAAGTTCCCGGAGCGCTTCGGGGAGCAGTTCCATAAATGATACGTAAAGCATTACTCCCGCCGAAAAGCCAAGCGATACACAAAGGAATTTTGTGTTGGTACGTTTGGCCAGCAGAGCGATCGCACTCCCGATCCCGGTAGATATACCTGCCAGGAGAGTGAGTAAAAAAGCCGTAGTGATATGAGCTTCCAAACCGGGATATTTAAGTAACGATGTTTATACTGGTAGACGTTACAAAAATAATACAGTTTAGGGTATTTCAAAAATATATTTAGATTGGTCTAAAAAATAAATAGCTATCAGCTGACAGCTTTAACGCCCGTATAGCTCCTTTGAAGCCTGTTCATATTTGTCTCCCGGCTCCCATTTCGGGGGATCGGCCAGGTTGGCGATAAGCCGGGCAGTCAGCGTATATGCCTGGCTGTAGCGGAGCAGGTAATCATAGTCGATCGTTTCGGGGTTATCGATGGCCTGGTGATAATACTTCATGATCTCGGTGTCGAAATCCCTGAAGCCTGCCGAAAAAGTAGGAGCAGGTATTCCTTTCGAAGCGAAATTGACATTGTCCGAACGGTCAAACAGGTTTTGCTCTTCAGCGGGGTCTCCCACTACACCCAGTCCGAAGGCTTTGGCGGCTTCTTCAATTTGCTTTGATGCTCCGGTGCGCCTGAAACCGATAACGGCCAGCACGCTTGTGTCATTATACCCGGCACCGTCGGAATTTAGGTTAAAGATACATTTGTTGAGCGGCAGCAGGGGATGTTCGGCATAATAACGACTGCCGAGGAGCCCAAGCTCTTCTCCCGTAAAAGCCACAAAAAGAACCGAGCGTTTAGGTTTCGATTCTGCCAACGCTTTGGCAGCAGCGAGCATCCCGGTCACACCGAAGGCGTTATCCCGTGCACCGTTGAAGATACTGTCCTCAGGAGTATAAGGCTGCCCTCCCTGGGCTCCGACGCCGACATGGTCATAGTGGGCCGAAAGGAGGATGTATTGATCCTTGAGCTGAGGGTCGGAGCCCTCGATATAACCGGCCACATTATAACTGAGCGCGCGCGTAATGTTTCTGCCTTCGCCGGAGATAGTCACCTGCTTTGCGTCTCTGAGAGCCCTGGTTACCCTGGCTTCCTTCCCGTTTGCCCAGAAATGCGGGAGTGATGAGTGGGCCTGGGCATTTTCGGGTGCTATGCCGAGCCGTTCTCCCGACATGAACCTGGCAATAAAATTCCATGGCGTGGAAGCATTGTAAAGCTCGATCAGGGCCACAGCGCCTTTTTCGGCGGCGAGCTTCCTTTTCTGTCCCGCGGTTGCAATGCTCTCTCTCGGGGATTGGGACTCCGGTAGCCCACCCTGGACTACCACAATTTTCCCCTTTACGTCGAGACCTTTATAGTCGTCCCACTTTTTGGAGGCGTCTTCGAGGCCATACCCCGCGTAGACGACCGGTGCGGTTAATTCCGCCTTTTCGCCTGAAAGTGTGATCCAGTCTTTTTCGTGCTCAAGACTTTCTGTCTCTGCAGTAAGGGCGCCTTTTTTCTCTGCGAGGATTTTCTCGAACCAGACAGGCTGGTAATAATCCGTTTGCTCCGGCACCGGAGCTACGCCATATCTTCTGAATTGTTCGGCAATGTAGCGCGCAGCCACACGATTACCCTGCTCGCCGGTCCGCCTGCCTTCCAGCTCATCAGAAGCGAGGATACGCATATGGGCTTCCAACTCTCCTTTTTTCAGGCTGTATTCCGGTTCCGGCTGAGCATTTAAAATGGGAAAAATGTTTGCCAGAACTACTGTTAAAACCGAAATCAGGCGTTTCATCTGGATAAAATTAATGTGATGATATGATAATCAGACAATGAGATGATGAAAATAGGCTGGATAAACCTACTCAATAAATCTGATATTTTAATGCGGAGCCCGGGTAAGAAGGAAAATTTGGGGCTTCAGGCAGTGATTTGAAAAGATAGCGGCTTGCTGTATATTTGGTTACTATTATCGGTTTATGAATAAAATTATTTACCTGCCACTGGCCCTTTTTCTGTTTTCCGGATGTGAAAAAGAAGTTGCTTTCATGCCTGCAGAACGAGGCGAATTGATGGAGTCTTCTCTGAACGGTTCCCTGGATGCAGGGGAAATAGAAAAACGGATCACCGAGCTGGACCCGGAAGACGTGGTCAGGTACGGCGTCCGGTTTTACAGTCTGACGTATCGTACGGAGTATCAGGGTAAACCTGTTAATTCCACGGGATTGCTCATTATCCCGGAGGGCGTCACCGAGGCGCGCCTGCTTATGTATTGTCATGGTACCGAGATTCCTTCCAGGCTGCTGGGGTCGGAGAATATAGCCCCGTCTCCTTACAAAGGAAGTACCGATACGCATCGGGATGTGCGTAATATGGGGCTTGGATGGGCCTCTGCCGGTTATGTCGTATTCCTTCCCGATTACATAGGTTTCGGCCTCACTGCAGACAAGGACCACCCTTATATCTACTTCCCCGAGCTTTTCAAGGCGAATATTGACGGGTTGCTAGCTGCTAAATCTTTCTTACTTTCCCGGACGGACCTTGTTTACGATCAGAACCTTTTTATAACGGGTTGGTCGCAGGGAGGAGGGGCCTGTCTGTCTGCGCACAAGTATATCCAGGAGCAGTACGGGGACGAGTTTCGTGTCGTAGCCAGTTCCAGCCTGGCCGGATTGAGCAATGTGATGTGGTATGTCAGTCAATTTATCAGGAGCAGAGGCTCCAATAAACTTGTTCTGCCGATTTTATCGTGGGGAGTTTATGCAATCAACAAATTTTCCAGTCTCCGGCGGCCTACCGACCAGATTTACTCTTATCCGGTTTATGACGAAATGTCGTCCCTGATCGTTCCTTCACTCAACCCTGAACGCGTCTTTAACCATCTTTTCATGGCCGGCGTCATAACGGGTTCGGATACGGAAGTAATGAGCATACTCGAAGATAATTCTTACAACAAAGGCTGGAAACCGGAAGGAAAGGTATTTCTGCATCACGGAGACGCCGACGACCTTGTTCCGATTGCCGTCTCGCAGACGGTTTTGGAAGGATTGAAGAACGAGGGAGGAGATGTAACGCTTTACCGTTATGAAGGCGGTAAGCATGATACGGAGCTGGGGAACTTTATCAAAAATACGCTCGCTGACTTCAACCTGTTGAAATGAGAAATTCTTTACGGGCGCTTTTCCTGGTTATGGTGGCTGCGCCGTCTTACGCACAGCACTACCTGAGTCCCTCATTGTATAACAGGGATATGAACTATTTCAACCCTGCTTCACTTCCGATTGATAGTACTTCCGACTACTATGTGTCTGTATTGGGGAAGAGAAAGTTTGTAGCGAATGACAAGGAAATCTGGGACAAGCCCGCGACTTTATTGGCCAATTTTATAGGGAGGACATCCAACCCGAAAGGCCTCTTTTCGGTGGCATACCTGAACGATCGCTACTCTTATTTTTCCCGGAATGGAATTTATGGTGGTTATATCCGCGAAATACCTCTCGGCAGAGCCGGTTTGAGCGTGAGCGCCAGAGGTGTAGTAAACGTCGACAGGATTCGCTGGGATGATCTCGGATTTCCTGTTTCTGAAGAAGGGACTTCCGTACGGTTTGCTCCCGACCTGGACTTCGGGGCGGAATTCAGGGCCGGAGGTTTTTCGTTGGGAACGGCCGTTCACAATATGCTGGAGGGGAAAGTTACGATCCGGGAAGCAGATGCAATAAGAAATATACGGGCTTTTGTGTTTCACAGTGCCTATCGCTTTGGCATCGGTAAACAGGTAAAGGTGTCGCCTTACGCGTTGGTACGCCTGAAACGGAATATACTTTTGGATGCAGGGCTGTCTGCATCGCTCTTCAACAGGGTGAGCCTCTCCTACACGCTCAGGATAAATGAACTCAGGGGGATTTATGCAGTGGAAGCACGAATCATGAGAAAGCTATTCATGGGAATAGCCTTTGACCGTTCCCCTCTGTACCCTGACCATAACGGAGACCTGTTGTTCCGGTACCAATTTTAAGATCGCAAGTCCCGCCCGGAGAGCACCTGCTTCCCGGCCCTGGTTCTAATACGTTGCCCTTCCGCCGGAAATGTCATAAATAAATCCTGTCGAAAAGCTGTTCTCCCTGGAAATGATAAAAGAAGCCATAGCGGCGACTTCCTCAACAGTACCCAACCGGGCCATCGGGATTTTCGCAGTCATATAAGCGAGCTGTTCCGGTGCCGTATCGGCATTCATGGCAGTTTTAATCACGGCAGGAGCAAGCCCGTTGACGGTAATACCGGAAGTAGCATACTCTTTGCCTACCCCTTTCACCAACCCGATCACACCCGATTTGCTTGCGGAATACCCTACCATTCCGGGGTTTCCTTCCTTCCCGGCGATAGAAGCTATGAGCAGGATCCTTCCGTAGCCGTTAGGCTCCATTGCTTTGACCGCATATTTGGTAAGAAGGAAGCTTCCGAGGAGGTTGACGCGTATCACCCGCTCAAAATCGGAAGTAGTGAAATCAGTGATTTTTGTATTGGTTGCGCCAACGATACCGGCAGAATTGATGGCTGCGTCTATTTTCCCGTAGCGGGCAATTACGTCGTCTATTACCGACCGGAGACTTTCTTCATCTGAGATATCGGTATGGTAGCCTGCTACGGTCAATCCTTCACTGGTCAGTTCGTCTACCGTATTCTTTAAAGCCGGTTCATTAAAATCTGCAAGTGCAAGCCGGGCGCCTTCCCGGCCGACTCTCAGGGCTATAGCTTTGCCAAGTCCTTCGGCGCCGCCGGTAATAAAAACTGTCTGATCTTTGAAACGATCGGGATAAAAGGAAGAATACATACTGGTATCTGGATAATGCATATAAGTAATGCTGTCAAAAGCCGATTGAAGAAGGATACTACTATTGCCTTCCGGGGATAGGTGGTGAATTAATTGAGGGAAGGGTCTGTCGGATAATGTGCGATTGAGCGGTATTCGCCGCCCATACGCTTAAGTACCTCGCGCCAGAATCCTTTTACAGGAGTATTGAAGAAGAAGGTCGCATCGGCAGGGGCTACGATCCATGTCTTTTGGTCCATTTCTTCAGCCAGCTGACCGGCCGACCAGCCCGAATAGCCGACAAAAAAGCGGATATCTTCAGGTTTTAAATTAAAAGAATTGAGTTCCCGCTTTGCCTGCTCAAAATTACCGCCCCAGTAAATGCCGTTGCAGATTTCAAGGCTTTCAGGAATAAGATCCGGGCGCCTGTGAAGGAAGTGCAGCGTGTTTTTCTCGACAGGTCCGCCAAGAAAAAGAGGAATATCCTCGTAGATATTCTCGTCAAGGACATCACCCAGGAAAAGGTTTGTTTGATAATTTACCACAAACCCCAGAGAGCCGGATTCGGAATGCTCACAAAGAAAAACCACGCTTCTCTCGAAGTTAGGATCGTTCAGGAAGGGCTCTGCGACCAGAAATGACCCCTTGTTTATGCTCTCTTTCATTTGTATAAAAGCTATCGGGATCAAACGCGCCGATAGCTGATTCCCGACAGCTGATAGTTATTTTACATCAAGATACTGCCACTTGCTCTGATTTACCGAAGTTTTTTCAAAAAAGTTCGTAATTTTTAGTTTCGGAGGTCATGGATGCGGAGGGTAGCGTGGTGATGATCGTGCCGGATAAGTAGTGATATCCCGGGGAAAAATCCGACTCTTTTAAGGAAACTGTAAAAATGAAAAAGCAAACCGTTAAAACAACTCTTAAAATCCTTTCCTTTCTGGTACTTGTTGCGGGAGTTGCGCAGATATGCATAGCCCAGCCTGCGGACCGCCCCAATATCGTCTTCCTCCTGGCCGACGACCACCGCTTTGACGCCCTGGGAGTTATGGGAAACAAAATTATAAAAACGCCGCATCTCGACCGTCTCGCAGGGGAAGGAACCCTGTTCCGCAACGCCTATGTTACTACCGCTATATGCAGTGTCAGCAGGGCGAGTATCCTCAGCGGGCAGTATATGTCGCGGCATGGTATTGATGACTTTGCCAAAAACTTTGATGCCCCGGCATTGGCCCTGACCTACCCTTCTCTCCTTCAAAAGGCCGGCTACAATGTCGGTTTTGTCGGGAAATACGGCGTGGGGAATAACCCTCCTTCCCGGGAATACGCTTACTGGAGGTGTACCGACAAGGGACAGCCCCCTTACTGGCACAAAAGAGCCGACGGATCGGTGATTCATGATACGGATACCATCGCCCTTAGCGTAGACGACTTCCTCGATAAATTTGCCTCTGAAGGTCCCTTTTGTCTTTCCGTGAATTTTAAAGCGCCGCATGAGCTCGACGGCGACCCTCCTACCTATCCTGTCCAGGAACGCTACAAAAATCTCTACCTGGATGATTCGATCCCACTTCCTTTGACCTACGGACCGGAATACTGGCAAAAGCATCCCCCGTTTTTCAGGACAGATGAGAATATAGGGCGTGTCCGCTGGAAGCCGCTGTTCTCCACTCCCGAGCTTTACCAGCAAACCGTCAAAAACTATTACAGGCTCATCTCCGGCGTCGATGAGGTGGTAGGCAGGATCAGAAACAAGCTGGAAGAGCTGGGCATAGCCGATAATACTATCATCGTCTACATGGGTGACAACGGGTTCAGCCTGGGTGAGCATGGGCTACAGGGAAAGTGGTTCGGCTTTGAGGAAGCCATACGGGTGCCCCTGATCATTTACAATCCCCTCAGAAAGGCAGCGTCAGGGAAGGCAATAGATCAGATGGTACTGAATATTGACCTGGCCCCGACTTTTCTTGACCTGGCTGCGATCCCACCGCCCGCCGTCATGCAGGGAAAGAGCCTGATGCCATTGCTGGCCTCCCGTAAAATCAAAGAATGGCGCGACGACTTTTACTATGAGCATACTTTCCTGGGTTCTCCCAGGCTTCCGAAAACCGGCGGTGTGGTCCGGAAAGACTGGAAATACATCATTTATACAGAACACGGCTACGAGGAGCTCTATCATCTTGAAAAAGATCCGAAAGAAACCAGGAACCTGGCCGGCGATCCGGCTTTCAAAAAGATACTGTCCTCGTTCAGGCAGCGGTATCAGGAACTGAGCGTAAAAGTGGGGGAGATTCAAAGATAGACATGGGTAGCATTCGGAAAACCGAATCCCTTTTTACTTATTTGAGCTTTCCATTTGAGCAATGATTTTATTCACTTCTGATTCTGTGGATTTTAACTTGGTTTGGCAAAATGTAATAAGGTCGGAAGCCCGTTTGACTTTTTGAGCCAGAACGTCTACCGAAACGCTTTCATTTTCAATTTCTCTTGCTATTGAAGCTAATTCGCTATAAGCAGCTTCATAAGTTAAATTCTGTTCCATCGTAGCTGGTTTTTTGATTAACTGTAGATGTAATACTGGTATCTGCCAATATTACTTCAATATCACTTCCAATTTTTATATCATCAGGATTGCTTGTAATCTTGTTGTTGGCTTTGACGATTGCAAATCCTTTTTTTAATATATTGCCAGGAGACATTATATTGATTACCGATATATAGTGACCCAGGTAACCTCTTTTATTTTTCCAGTACATTATATTAAAAGTTTTTATATTTCTTGTAATATTTTCAATATCACTTATACGATTGTATAGAATGATTTTAGGCTTTGATAGTAGCCGGGAAGAGATACTTACTAAATCGTTTTTATTATTGAATAAAATTGATTTTGAAGTATTTACTGTAACCTGATTAATCTGAACCAGGCTGTCCTTATGATGATTGAGGATGTTTCTCGTATTATTTATTACAATACTGTAAAGCACAGAAAGGCTTTGAAAATGCATAGAAAGCAATTGTTGCGATTTTATCAGTATTATTTTTTGAAATGATAAGATATTGTCTTCATAGGCCTTGTTATGCGCAATTATGAACTCAGCAGCTTTTGTAGGAGTTTTAGTCTGAGTATGAGCCATTAAATCTGCGATGGTTTCGTTTTTCTGGTGCCCTATCCCGGTTATAACAGGAATTGGGAATTTTGCAACTGCCCTCCCGATTTCGTAATCGTCAAAAATCAGGAAGTCGGTCTGAGCGCCACCTCCTCTTGTTATTACAACCGCGTCATAAGGCTTTTGAGACAGAGCCACGTCAATTAGTTTTGAAAGGAATTGTTCTGCATTCACTTCTCCCTGAACAACGGTATGATATTCATCAATGAAAAATAGATAGTTGAACGGGTTGTTTTGAAGAGTGTGTTTGAAATCTTCAATACCGGCAGAAGTTTTGGAAGAAATAACAGCGATTCGCTGAATAACCACCGGTAAATTCAATTGATTGTTTCGGGTAATATACCTGTGTCCAATTTTTTGGATAAAATTGTTACGTGCTACTAAATTGGCAAGAGTTTCCTGCCGCTGTTGCTCCAATAATCCAAGTGTAAAGTTTGTATCAATTTCAACAATATCTAGAGAAAGTCCGTAGACACTGTGAAAATTAACCTTAACCTGGATCAGGACATTGATATTATTGGTGAACTTTTGTCCCGTAATCTGCTCAAAGTCTCTTATCCGAGTTGCCCCTGCACCCCAGGCCTTTCCTGCTATTTTAGTAATGATATTATTTGAATTGGGGTCTTTCTCTACTAACTCAAAATTATGATAGTTTTTTTGAGGCCGGAACGTATGGTTGGTAATATCAGCTATAATCCAGAATGTCTGGGTATTGAATGCTGTTTCAATAACATCATTGATTTTTGCACTTAGCTCCGATAATCGTATGTGATTGATTACTGACATTATTTCATTTACAAAAGTCAATTATGAATCGTAATCTACAAAGTTTTACCTTTACCTGCAATTGAGGTAGTTCATCCCGCTCTCCCTCGTCTACGACGATGGGAGGGCGACATCAGGTCTTCGACCTGAAACCAATACGGCCTTTTATGGGTCAGAGACCCGCCTTCGCGCTTTCACCGTCTCAAGACGGGAAAGAGCAGTTGCCTTCACCCTGAAGACGGGAAAGATTGAAGGGGATAAGGGGTATTAATAATATTAATAGGTTATATTTCGACCAAAACCTGAAAGGAGACTTATGAAGAAAATAGGATTTTTATCGTTCGGCCATTGGGCTGATCACCCTTCTTACAGGACGCGTACGGCAAGCGATACGCTGTTGCAGTCTATTGACCTGGCTGTTGCCGCCGAAGAAATCGGTTTGGATGGCGCCTATTTCCGGGTACATCATTTTGCAGCTCAGTTGGCGTCGCCGTTTCCTTTGCTTTCGGCTATCGGCGCCAGAACAAGCCGCATAGAGATCGGGACCGGTGTAATCGATATGCGCTATGAAAACCCGCTTTATATGGTGGAAGATGCCGGAGCTGCCGATTTAATTTCGGAAGGGCGATTGCAATTGGGGATCAGCAGAGGTTCGCCTGAGCAGGTGATCGATGGCTGGCGCTATTTTGGATATGAACCGACCGAAGGCGAAACCGACGCGGATATGGGGCGTCGTAAAGCATTGGAATTCCTGGATAAGTTAAAAGGCGTCGGATTTGCGGAGCCTAATCCATACCCTATGTTTCCGAATCCGCCGGGTTTGCTGCGTTTGGAGCCACACTCTGAGGGACTACGGGAGCGAATCTGGTGGGGAGCCGCTTCCAACGCTACGGCTGTCTGGGCGGCCGAAAACGGGATGTTCCTGCAAAGCTCTACCCTGAAGTACGATGAAAGCGGTAAGCCCTTCCATGTGCAACAGGCAGAGCAGATCAGGCTGTACAAAGAAGCGTGGAAAAAGGCGGGACACCAGCGTGAACCGAGGGTTTCAGTGAGCCGGTCTATTTTTGCACTGGTAACGGATCAGGATCGCTATCTCTTTGGACAGGAAACCAGCCGGGTAGATAAAATCGGGATGATCGAACAGGGCAGACGCGCCATTTTCGGGCGAAGCTATGCCGCAGAACCAGACCAGCTCATAAAAGAATTGGCTAAAGATGAGGCTATACAGGAAGCAGACACCCTGCTTTTGACAATACCCAATACATTGGGAGTCGACTACAATGTACACATACTATCTTCTATTTTAGAACATGTAGCGCCCGGGTTGGGGTGGCGTTGAAATTACAAAATTGAGGTAAAATCCTCCGTTGCTTTCTTGTTGGAATGCTCTATCTTAGCTTCTGTAAAAAAGCTATACTTTCTTGTTATTTGCTATACATCAGTTCTTTACCAAAGAAAATAATACTACTATGCTTCCAGCTATCCCACAACCCGCAAGGTTTATAGACCCCTTATCTGATTTCGGATTTAAAAGACTCTTCGGCAGTGAGCCCAACAAGGAAATCCTCATCGACTTCCTGAACCAGCTATTCAAAGGACAGAAAGTGATCCGCGACCTGACCTACAACTCTACCGAAAAGTATGGAGACGACGAGCAATCCAAAAAGGTAGTTTTCGACCTGTTCTGCACCTGCGACAACGACGAACAGATCATTGTAGAAATGCAACGCGCCGAACAGCCGTATTACAAAGAACGGGGAGTTTTCTATGCCTCACGCGCTATTTCAGAGCAATTGCCCAAAGGAAAGAAAAGTTGGAATTATGCGTTAAAGGAGGTGTACCTGGTTGCTTTGCTGGAATTTGAGATCGAGACCGGCAAAGAAGATTACCTTCACGACTACTGTCTCATTGATAGGGTTACAGGTGAAATATTTTATGACAAGCTGGGTTTTAAGTTTATCGAATTGCCTAAATTTACGAAAGCCGAACATCAACTGGAAACTGACCTGGACCGCTGGTTGTTCCTGTTGAAGAACTTGAGCCGGATGGATAAAATCCCGGTGTTCCTGCGAAAGAAGGTATTCCAGAAGGTGTTCCGAATAGCGGAAATCAGTAACCTAACCAAAGAAGAACGTATGTTTTTGCAAACAAAAGAACAGATCGAGCTTGATTATCAAAGCTCACTAGAGCTTGCAGGGAAGAAGGCTGCCGAAGCAAATACCAAAAAGGTCATCCACAATATGATCAGAGAAGGGGCTACCACCGATTTTATCTGCAGGGTTTTGGAAGTTTCTTCTGATTACGTGACCCGTATCCGTGAGGAGCTGACAGGTAGGAAATAGCTTTCCAGCCCCGGATTTACTCTACTTTCTATTTTATTCCAACCAGAATTGTGAAAATGTTTCAAGTAGTCAATAATTGTAATTTTTCAATTACTGACGTTGCTCTTGAATCAGGAAATCTTTTAAGGTTTACCGTCGACAATATCGGAGGTTTCAAGCACCAGTTTATGCCCGGATAGCCGGGGCGAGTCTTTTTGCTGGCTGCAGTATACCGTCGGTAGAAGTTCTAAGGACGGGTAGCTTTGTTCCCGGATTTTCCTACTTTTATCGTCAGAACTTACTGACGAATGAAAAACGGATGATTGCTTCGCGCTATACAAAGCATGATTATTATATAAGGATGTTGTTATTGATTGGGTGGTGGATCTCCTGCTTCAAACCCGCCGCTGCACAGGACTACGCCATCACCAAATTGAAGCTATTCCCCGATCGTGATGAAGTATTGATCAAAGATGTGACGCGTGACAGCCTGGGCTTTATCTGGTTCCTGACTAACGGCGAAATCTACCGCTATGATGGCTACCGGTCGCTGGATATACTGAAAACCCTGGCAGATCAGCAGCTCACCGACGACATGCCGCAGCGTATCCTCGCCGATCACCGGAACCGCTTATGGATGGCGGGAAACGCCAGCCTGAACTATCTCGACCTTAAAACCTGGAAAGTTCACCCGGTAGATCAGGACCTGTTACCGCCCGTCCAGGACCGTACGGTGTACTGGATTAAAAAGCTATCGGATTCGACGGTCATAGTAGCCTATGAAAATGGTCACTTACTGCTCATAGAAGGCAATCGGTTTACCCGCATAGACGAACTGTACGAGCGCGGTGTCAACGCCGGTAATAACAAGGTTTTCCCCCGGAGCGCCACCTGGTGGAATGGTAAATACTGGATAGGCACTACCGTGGGTACGCTGCTATCGATCGATCCCGGGAATGGATATGCAACCGATTACCATGTACTGCCTGGTATCGGTAATGTGATAATGAGCCTGATAACCCAACACGACGGATTGATCCTGGACGTATATGAACAGGGAGTCTTCCGGTTTCGTCAGGCGGGCCGGGTAGAAAAGGTAATCACGGATGGTTTTACGATATCATCCGACAAGTTCAATGTATTGGAGCAAGGGAAACATATCCATGTGTATGCGGACAATGAATCGGCTTACATACTGGATACAAACCTGCATGTATTGCAACGGTTGGAAATACCGTCCTTACACCGGTTCAGGACTGCATCGGTCAATATTACCGGCCATGAGGCACTGCTGGGAAACGAGGAAGGTATTTTTGTTGTCTATCCCAAAACCAGGGGGCTGTCGCAAATGATACCTGCCAACCCGGATGCGAACAAAAGCACCAGGGGCATTTATGTTTACCCCGACGGAGCTGTTTTCTACGGTTCTTATAGCGGGGCCGGCTTCATCGGACCCGACGGGACGACGTACCTGCTGCAGGAGCTCCGGCATGCTTATGTGATGTTCCCTATGAACGACAACGAACTGCTGATAGGAACGGAAGGGGGCTTCCTGAAAATCTTCGACCGGAAGCAGCGCCGTATCGTGGACCTCAAGTATACCCTCTCTCCTGTTGCCCAAAACCTGTACCGGTTCAACCTGCCTGACTATGTGCTGAGCCTGGCCGAAACAGATACGGATTTTCTCATAGGCAGTACCGGGGGGCTTTGGCTGTTGGATAAGAAAAATCGTAGCCTGAGCCGGTTTGAGGCAGATTCCGACGGTACCCGGCTTTCCGATCTCCAGGTACGGCATATCCGGGTGGTTGATAAAGATAAGATCCTGCTGAGTACCAATCTCGGGCTTTTCGAGCTTGACAGGCAAACGTTAATCAAACGATACCCCCAATCAGGAAACCTGGGCATCTATAAATCGCTGGTCGCAGGCGATACGCTGTGGGTGGCAACGCAGGGAAAGGGACTGGTTGCGATCGATGCCGGCGGACAGGCGCTGCAGTCGTTTACGACAGGGGAGGGACTCAGTAATAACCTGGTTTATAGCCTGGAGTATGCCGGTGGCATCCTGGTAGTCGGTACGGCAGACGGACTGAACCTGATCAGGGGCCGGCAGGTGCGGCGCATCGGGATGGCGGAGGGATTGCGCCAATCGGAATTCAACTCCGGTGCTTCGTTCAGGGATGCCGGGCGGAAACGCGTGTACATTGGCGGATTGATGGGATATACCGTACTGGACATGGCGCAGCGTTGGTTTGACAACAGCAGCCACCTGGAAAGCTTCGTAACCGAAATACACACCTCTGCAAGGAATACCGGAGGGAAGTCGTCCGATTATACCTGGCCCTACCGGGGCGAACGGACTTTAGTACTGAAGCCGGGCCAGAGCCTCACCGGGTTGTATGTCGGCACGCCGGGAAATTACCGCGCCGACGGCAGCATCAGGTATGCGGTCAATACCGGCGATTGGGAACAACTGGGGCTGGGTCAATACATTTCCCTGATCGAGCCTTCGCCGGGTGATTATCGCATCCGGCTGGAAACCCGTAGCACGCGGGATGATGGCAGGCAAAAGGAATTTACCATCGTCAAACGCCCGTATTACTACCAGACCTGGTGGTTCAACGGATTGATTATAATGCTGATGTCGGGCCTCCTGCTGCTATGGAATCGCAGCAGGATCGCGAAGATCCGTCGCGAACAGGCCATCCGTAACCGTATAGCAGCAGATCTCCATGATGAAGTGGGCAGCTCGCTTACGCGTATTTTTTTCCAGGCCAATACCCTTGCTCAGAATCAAATCACACCTGAAAAGCGGGAGAAGCAGCTGGAACTGATTGCGAACACGAGCAAGCAGGCGCTGCTGACGATGAGTGATATGGTATGGTCAATAGATTCGCGGTTTGATACGATGAAAGACCTGGTGATCCGGATGAAAGACTACGCTTACCGGCTGCGGGAAGAGCTCGACTTCAGCTATCGGTTTGAGGAGCAGGGTAATGTAGAATCCGGTAAAGTTTCCCAGGATGTCAGGCAGAACCTCTTCCTGATTTTTAAGGAAGCGCTGACTAACGCCATCAAGTACAGCGGCGGCTCGGAAATTGTCATTACGCTGCAAGTGGGCGAAACCATCCGGCTGGAGGTAGCCAATCGTTACGTGGAAAAACATACTGAGGTCGGCGACCGTCAGGGTGGGCGTGGACTCGAGAATATGGAGCTGCGTGCAACCAAAGTCGGCGGCAGACTGGCGGTAACCGATGCCGCCGGCATGTTTCGGGTGGTGTTTAAGCTGCTACCCAAAAGAGGGGTATAAACTGATAACGGCATCATTTACCTTTGCTTCATGATACGACTAGGCATAATCGAAGACGACCAGGAAATCCGGACCATGCTGGACGAGTATTTCGGAAACCAGCCCGGCTTTTCGGTTTTGTTGTCCGCGTCGTCGGTAGAAAGCTTTTTCGAGCGATGGAGCGATGGGATCTACCTCGATATCGTCCTGTCGGACATCGGCCTCCCCGGCGAGTCGGGCATCAGGGGCATATCCCGTATCAAACGGCGTGCTCCCAGGTGCCAGGTGATCATGCTAACCGTGTACGATGATGCCAACCGGGTTTTCCAGGCATTGTGCAACGGGGCTTCCGGCTACCTGCTGAAGCAGACACCGCTGCCTGGGATCAGGGAAGCCGTTCTGTCACTGTACGAAGGCGGCGCTCCCATGTCTCCCGGCATTGCGCGTATGGTGGTAGAGTACTTCAACCCCAAAAATGTTCATGACCTGACCGAAAAGCTGACTCCCCGCGAGGCACAGATCGTGGCAGCAATAGAGGAGGGGTTGACCAATAAGGAAGTGGCGATCCGGTTGGATATCTCGCTGGAAACCGTCAAGTACCATATTAAAAATATTTATGAGAAGCTACAGGTAAATAGTCGTCACGCGCTTATTAGCAGGAAGTACAGATAAAGGCTGTTCGCGCAGCATTCATTTTTGGGCTGGTTTCTTCCCGGCTCTTTTATTTTATTACAAAATTGAGGTAATCGGAATATGACTATGTTTACCATGACCCGGGGGGAATATCGGATGAAGAGATTCAGATATTGGAGAATAAATTCCTTCAGGCCTCCTTCCTTGCTCTGAAATATAGTCAGTTAAAAGCAGAGTTGGTAAAATGGATTCCGACGATCCTGTCGCTGGCAATGGACGCACAGGAGAACTTGCAAACTAATATCATCGTTTATACCTTTGGAGTGAGCGGTCTGGAGGAAAATGAGATTGTTACGCTTATTGAAGATGTACCGGTAACTATAAAAAGGGATCAAGCCTATTTCTTGTGGAGGGCCTTGTCTTATTGATATAGCTGGATTGAGCATAGAAAGAGCAGACCCTACCGGATCTTCTCCTCCCGTCTATTGGTTTGGGATTACACGCCCAGGAGCCAATAAAGGCAAGAAAGGTACGGTAATCCAAACCAGGTGAAAGCCACAAAACAAACTCAGAAAAATACAAGCGCCTCCACAAATTTCGTACTTGATCCATAAAAAGCACTGTCATGAATACGCTGGATATTTTTGTTGAAAAGGGAAAGAAGATCGGATATCAGGAAAATACTGAAAAGATCGTCCGTAATCTTGTGAAATCATCCGGGCTTACCGATGAGCAGATTGCAGGCGCCGCCGAGGTTTCGGTAGAGTATGTAGCCCGTATCCGGAAGGAATTGGCAGATAAAGAATAGCTCGACCCCAGATCATCCCATCTTCTATTTTATTCCAAATTGAGGTAATTTATCTCCTGGGCCTTTTCCCGGGAATCTCTATCTTCGCTTTACCAATCCTTCGGCTCCCGATATCGGGACAGGACCCATTCTTTTGACTATTCACAGGGATTACTATATTTGTTCACTTTGAAATCCAATACTATGTCTGAACGTAAGAAAGTACACGAAGGCCGGAATATCAAGCGCTTCCGGGAAATGATGGGATTGAAGCAGGAAGCTCTTGCCTGGGAAATGGGGGAGGAGTGGAGCCAGAAGCGGGTATCGCTCCTGGAACAAAAGGAATCTATCGACGAGGCTATCCTTAAGCAGGTGGCAGAAGTGCTGAAAGTGCCGGTGGAGGCGATTCAGAATTTTGACGACGAAATGGCAGTTAATATTATCTCCAATACATTTACGAGCAACGATACCTCGACGCTGAATGCTGTAAACCCTAATTGCACATTCAATATCAACCCTTTCGAGAAATGGGTTGAAGCGATTGAAGAGAATAAGCGGCTGTATGCTCAGCTGCTTAAGGAAAAGGATGAGAAGATTGCGCTTTATGAGCGGATATTGAAGGAGAGGGGATAAGTTATTTTTCGATGTCCGAATATCTTCTATAGATAGCCCGGTAACCTAATAATCGCCCTATTGGTGCTATTGTGTGCATTAATATCTTTTGTACCCAAACAGGGATATCTGCCAAAAATGTTTTGCTGTCAAGATAGCGAAGCGAAACCAGCTCCTGCATTAATCCATAACTTCCGTTTTTACTTTTTCCGTCGGCTGCGAGCCCCATCAGATTCTCAATTAAATAGTCAAAGTCTAATGCCGGATAAACGGAATGGATGTAAATGACAGGGGTATTCTCATTGTTGTAGTGATTGTGTGGTATATTTTTGGACAAAGTGATTTTCTCTCCAACTTTCAATGTCTTTACCTGATTGTCTGTCAGAATAGTTAACTGCCCTGAAATAACTTCAAAAGATTCGTCCTGGAATAAATGAAAATGCTTCGGGACAAGCTGCCCTTTACGATAGATGGTTGCTTTTAATCTGACAAATTCACCTTTAGTGTCTTTGGCAGTTTCGATGAATTCATAAGTATCCTGACTTATCGGGTTCGTAACTATTTGTCCTTTTGATGGCATATTGTTGTTTCTCTTAGTTTTTGTAATGAAAGCTAACGGGCTCATGCTCGCCGCAGTGAAGAATTTCGGCCGACTATCTCATTTGTCAGGTCTCCAGGGGTATTTCGATTAAAGGGAAAGTTGAGAGGCAAATCACTTGATTTCAAAGAGGGTGTAATAACGGAGGACTATTCGAGATCTCAATATAGTAAATATATCAAACCTTTTCTCTGATATGTCTCATATTTTGAGTAAACCGCTCTTCGACCAGCCTCAGGGTCATTCGGTGGCTTAACCGGCTTGCACCGAGCCTGCTGAGGGGGGGAGTGCTTCCCCCCCCCAAAAGAGGGATACCCCCGCCTCGCGAAATTCCTTCTCTTTGTAACACTATGGAAAAACTTCTATTGCCGATGCGCCGGATACATACCTACGCTACCTTGTTTGCGCTGCTGAGCGCTGCACTACTTGCAAACGCATTCAACCCGACTGGTCATACGCCGGTATTCAACCATCCTGACGGAGCTACGGCTGGTGTCGCGACCTCAGGACATCAGCCCGGGACGGCATCCATACAGGTTTCCGTGGAGGCCCGGACCGGAGAAACGTTTACGGTTGACGGGAATGTCCTCTACGTCGATATTAACGTGAATACCGCTGCTTCTGAATACACCGGTACGGGTGACTCGTGGGCTAACGCGATCCCGCAGCTGGCCGATGCGCTGAAATGGGCGCGTGAGCAATACGATGGGGGAAGCCCCGGCTGGAGCAGCGCCAACCCGCTTCGGATTTACGTCGCGATCGGCACTTATGTGCCCGCCTATCACGCCGATGACGAGAGCTATGCCACCGACGGCGGTCGCCAGAATGCGTTTGTGCTGGTACCCGACGTACAGCTCTATGGCGGGTTTGACCCGGCTCATGGGGTGGAGGATCTGGATGATACGCGTATCCTGCCCGATATAAACAATCCGGCACAAGGTACTGTGTTGAGCGGCGACCTGGATGGAAACGACAACGCCGGGGATTTTAACGGGCATGCTGAAAATGTCCAACATGTAGTCATTGCCGCCGGAGCGCTTGGCCAGGGAAGCATGGACGGCTTTACCATCACAGGAGGGTTTTCCTATGGAGATGAGGGAGAGGAGCCCATCGTAAACGGGATGTCCGCTGTTTCAGGCCGCGGTGGTGGGATGTATGTCTTTCTTTCATCGCCGTCGTTGACAGACTGCCTGTTTTCAATGAATGCAGCGCTTCTGGGAGGAGGGATGAGCAACACCATCGATGTTTCGACGCCTTCGCTGGTCAGGTGCACCTTCCGGGGAAATTTTGCAGAGAACGGCGCCGGAATGGCGAATTTAGCAGCAGCGCCGCAATTGACCGAATGTGTGTTCCTGGAGAATTCGGCACAGCAAGGCGGTGGGGGGATGTCCAATATGATGGCAAACCCTTCCGTCACCGGTACTACGTTCAGAGGGAATTCGGCCGATGCCGGCGGCGGGATGGCGAATAGCGGAAGCACCCCTTCACTTGACCAATGTGATTTCTCAGAAAATACGGCCCGGAATGGCGGCGGTATAATGAACACCGGGTCTACCCTCTCGTTGACAGGATGCACTTTTTCAGGGAATTCGGCGGAAGCTGACGGGGGAGGGATGCACAACATAGAGAGTGGGCTTACACTGACCGGGTGCACCTTTTCACAGAACGCTGCCGATCAGCGCGGGGGCGGGATGCGTAATGACCGAACTTCTGTCACGATACTCAACAGTAAGATTGCAAACAATACTGCCCCGCAGGGTGGCGGCATTATCAACGAATCGTGCCCGGCCATTTCGCTGACCAACTGTATACTTTCCGGAAACTCGGCCATGATGGGCGCCGGTATGATGAGCGGCATTTGTGAATCTGTCGAGCTGACCAATTGTACGGTTTCTGGAAATACGGCCAGTATGATGGGAGGCGGTTTGGCAGGTATTCAAGCCTCGGCTTCTTTATCCAATGTGGTTATCTGGGACAATGAGGTCGATGGAGACAAGACCGCCCCGGAGGTATCGCTTTACCACATGGCGGGAGACCTGCCGGTGGTGTCCCATAGCCTGATCGCCAACTGGGGCGGAAGTGACAACTGGAACAGCAGCCTCGGAGTGGATGGCGGCGGAAACATCGACGGCGACCCGCTTTTTACCGACCCGGCCAACGGCGATTACCGCCTGCAAACCTGCAGCCCGGCCATCAACAAGGGGGATAATGCGCTGCTTCCTGGCGGAGTTACGCTGGATGCCGGCGGTAATCCGCGGACAGTTCATACGGTCGTAGATATGGGGGCTTTCGAGTACCAGGATGCCTTCCCGGCAGGTAATCTGGCCATCCACAATGACGAAAGCACAAAGAATATCAGCGGTCCAACTGATTTTTATGGCAATGACGAAGCCTGTCGCCTCATCGTTCGCATCGTACCGGCCGGCGCCGACCCGGTGAGCGGAAGCGTTACCGCCACGGTAGAGATCGATCCGGAAGTCGCTTTCCACAATAGCTCGCCGTATGTCCAGCGGCATTACCTGGTCAACGCTCCGGCAGGTGGATCCGCGAGAGTCACTCTCTATTTTACGCAAGATGAATTTGACAATTTCAACGACGAAATGCCGGGTGGATATCTTCCGATCAACCCTACCGACAATTCGAACAAAAACAATCTGCGGGTATACCAATATCATGGTACCACCGGCAGCACGCCGGGCGACTACGAAGGCTCTCCTCTAACTGTTATTGCCCCGAATGCGGAGGATATCGTATGGAACGCCGTAAGCGGGCGATGGGAGGTAAGCTTCGGGGTAGAAGGCTTCAGTGGCTTTTTTATAGGGTCCGTTGCGAGCCCGCTGCCGGTAAGGCTGGTATCCTTTTCGGGATCTGCTGAAGCTGAAAACACGGTAGGTCTTAGATGGGAGGTAGTTGACCAACAGAATATTGAGGCCTATACGATCGAATACAGCCCGAATGGCACTAATTTTGAGGAAGCAGGGATAGTAGCAGCTGCCCAAACTCCGGAAGCCCGGTACACCTTCAGGCATATGCCTCTGCGGGGTAAGGGGATTGCCTACTACCGCCTCCGTATATCGGAAGCTGACGGGGCCCGCAGCAATAGCAACATCATTAGCGTAAATCTTCCGGGCCGGTCTTTAGCGTCTGTTTACCCGGTTCCGGCCGATCATGGTTTCTGGGTGGAAGGACAGGGTGTCGCCGGCACTACCGCCCGGCTGGTCAATATTCAGGGAGTTGTCTTAAAAACCTGGGCTATCTCTTCCGATAAGCAGTATGTGGATATCAGCTCCCTGCAGCCCGGGATGTATTTTGTCAGATTATTTGACGGAACTTCTCTGAAAGTAGTCAAAAAATAGTGTATGGGTAAGGTTTGTAATTAACCGGTAGCCCGGATAGTGTAATTTCCTGTTAAAGCCGATACCCGGGAATCAGATAACCTGGAATCCGTGTGCGTAAGGATCTTCGTCGTCAATGATGATAGTATTATAACCTGTAACCACGGCCCATCCCTCGATGCCGGGGATAATGGCCGGCTTCCCGTCGCCGAAAGCATCTGAGATCTCATCTTCGACGGTGCCTGTAAATTTGGAGCCTATGATACTTTCGTGTATGAATTTGTCTCCTTTTTTCAGCAGACCCTTTGCGTGCCACTGTGCCATTCGAGCGGAGGTGCCGGTTCCGCAGGGCGAACGGTCAATTGCCTTGTCTCCATAGAATACGGCATTCCGGGCAGTAGACGAAGGGTCGAGTACCGCGCCGGTCCACTGGATATGGCTGAGTCCCCTGATGTTGGGATCCTGCGGATGGACAAAGTCATAGCATTCATTCAACTGCCTGCGGCAAATCCTGCTCCAGGTGATCAACTGGTCGGCAGTATAGTGTTCGATCCCTTTGAAATTGGGTTGGGGATCTATGATGCCGTAAAAATTTCCGCCGTAAGCGACATCTACCGTCAGTGTGCCCAGCCCGGGACATTCGATCCGGAGATTTTCCGCTGCCAGAAACGACTTTATGTTGATCAGTTTAACAGATTTCACCTTTTTACCTTCCAGCCGGTATTCGATAAGGACAAGCCCTGCAGGAGTTTCCAACCGAAGCGTACCCGGAGATTTTGGCACCACAAGCCCTTCCTCTATAGCGATCGTCACTGTGCCGATAGTCCCGTGCCCGCACATGGGAAGGCATCCGCTGGTTTCGATATAGAGTACGCCGATATCGTTAGCCGGATCAACAGGAGGGTAGAGAATACTGCCGCTCATCATGTCATGGCCCCTGGGCTCAAACATAAGCCCGGTCCTGATCCAATCATATTCGGCCAGGAAATGGAGCCTGCGTTCCATCATACTGTTGCCATTCAGCAGCGGCCCTCCCCCGGCCACAAGGCGAACCGGGTTACCGCATGTATGTGCATCAATACAGAAGAAGGTTTTTCTCATAGTAGCTTTTCGCTTGGCTGTTACCGAGGGTTCTTTATGTTGCAACAGCCCTCTAAGGTATTCAAAAAATACCGTTTTCAGTGCGAGGAGGAATTCACCTTATGTAACTACAACACTACTTCCTCTCACTGCCAAACGGGAATAATGCCGAGGGCCGGCGTGCCCGGTCCATTAGCCTGGCGAGTTCAGCCGTTTTTTCAGGATAGGCTTCGGCCAGGTTGTTGGATTCTCCCGGATCTTTTGAAAGATCATATAGCTCGATTGTTGTCCGGGCCGGGTTATTGACATAGAGCCGTACGGCTTTCCAGTTGCCCTGGCTTAAGGCCTGGCGGCCACCCTGTTCGTGAAACTCCCAGTACAGATAGTCATGTACGGGTTGGTTACCTTTTCCCAGTAAGGTCGGGACCAGCGAGATGCCGTCGGTCGGGTGGTGTTTCTTTATTCCTGCCAGTTCCGTAAATGTGGGGAGGATATCCCAGAATGCACCTGCATGATGGCTGACGCCCGGCTTTACGACACCCGGCCAGTATGCCAGGGTCGGTACCCGGATCCCGCCTTCGTACAGGTCGCGCTTGAAGCCGCGGAATCCGCCGCTGCTATTAAAGAAAACCGGATCTGCCCCGGCCTCGAGATGAGGGCCGTTGTCGCTGGAGAATATGATCAGTGTATTTTTGTCAAGACCGTTTTTACGCAATGCTGCTACAATTTGCCCTACGTACATATCCAGGCGGGCCACCATGGCAGCAAATGTAGCATGAGGAATAGCCTGTGAGGCATACCCGCCTTTAGTAGCATCCGGGCCGTAATCATTTCCGGTGAAAGGAGTTTCAGGGAATCTGCCCTTATAGTATTGCAGAAGCGAATCGTCGGGCGCTACAAGCTCGGCATGCGGCAAAATGTAGGGTAGAAACATGAAAAAGGGCTTTTTCCCGTCGTGCGAAGTAACAAACTCCAGCGCGTTGTGCTGGATCAGGTCCGGCGCATACACTACCTTTTTTCTCAGGTTTTCATTGGCCTCCAGCAATACTTTTTTTTCATTGTCCCACAAATGGGCCGGGTAGTACCGGTGAGCCAGCGACTGGCAAATGAACCCGTAAAACCGGTCAAAACCCTGGCGAATCGGGTCTCCTTCGGTGCCGGGCCCTCCCAGTCCCCACTTCCCGAATGCAGCCGTTACGTAGCCGCTTTCACGAAGCAATTCGGCCACCGTGACCACGCTGTCTGCGATCGGCTGCTGCCCTTCGGGCTCAGCTTTTTTATTGCCCCTTATGTAGGTATGTCCGGTATGCAGCCCTGACATCAGCGAGGACCTGGAAGGAGCGCATACGCTGGTCCCGGCATAAAACCGCGTGAAGCGCAACCCTTCGCCGGCCAGTTTATCCAGGTTCGGTGTTTTTATTTTTTGCTGCCCGTTGAACCCCACATCGCCATAACCCAGATCGTCGGCAAGGATGAAAATAATATTGGGACGGCTGCGATCAAGGGCCGGTTGTCCGTAGATATCGCCGGCCCCTGCCGCCAGGAACCAGGTGAAAATTACCAGTCGAAAGGCTGTCTGGTTTGGAATGTGAAATTTCATATTTCCGGTTTAGTATACTTCATTGTTATTCTTATACCGGATCAGCCTCTTTTTGGAACGGTTGATTTTGCCGAGTATTTTATTTTTTTCGTCCGGTGAAAGATGCCCGTCTACCAGGGCAAGCTCGATGGTCTTGTTGATGACCCGGTGCTCTTCCATCATCTTGTTGTATTCATTTTGGGTGATGGCCTTGCTTTTATAGGACTTCTCTATTTCAGATTTCAGTTTCCGGTGCAGCACACGGACATCCTCCTGCGCGCTGACAGAAAGAGGAGAAAGAAGCAACATGGCGGGAATAGTCAGCAGGTATAATTTCATGGTGTGACGGAATGATTAGTTGCATAGGATGTTAAATATAATACATTGTATTTTAAAGTCAAAACGACCTTAGCGCTTCGGAAATGCGGTGATAAGAATGCCGCCGGCGACGATCAGGACCATGCCGGCTATAACTCCGGGAGAGGGGGCCGACTCACCGAGAGCAAGACCGAAAAGCGTGGAGAACAGAATGCTGAAATAGCCGATAGGCGCTACCTGGTTGACTTTGCCGTAGGCGAAAGCATTGGTCATCAGCACCTGGCCTGCCAGGGCGGTCAACCCTAATACCAGGAAAAGGATCCAGTGGAACGCCTGGTCGGGCCACCTGAAGTGACCGAGAAGGAATTCCATATCATTCCATGTGAAATACCTGCCGGCAACCATAGAAGCGAGGGGCAGTACAATACCGCTAAGCATGAATGAAAGTACGATATAACGGGAGTCGTAGTAATAGCTAAGCTGTTTGATGGCCAGGTAGGCAAACGTGGTGAGCAGCGCATTGCCAAGTCCGATCAGGTGACTTTTCAGAGGGATTTGTATGTCGGGCCGGAATATCAGCCAGACGCCGGTCATACCGGCAAGTATAGCGGCAATTTCTCTTTTTGAAGGGGCTTCTTTAAAAAGAAAATAGGAGAATATTGCCATAAACAAAGGATACGTATACTGGTAGGTGATGGATCTCGCCATACCCAGCGTACTGATCGCGTAGAATAGCAGGTATAGAGACAGGGTTCCGATAATTCCGCGCGATAGGAGCAGAAAAGGCTTCCCGCCCTTTTGCTGTGCGGGACGGCGGATCAGGCTTACCATCACAAAGACTGTGCCCGTAACATTCCTGAAGAAAACCTGCTGCGCTGTATCGTAGTACTTTCCCAGTATTTGGGATGAGGCTACCATCACCGAAAAAGCGATGCACGCGCCCAGCATGAGAAAGGAGCCGTTTACCAGAAACGCTTTGTTGTATGATATTTTCAATGAAAACCCGTTAACGAATGCGACGGGACAAATGTATGGATTTGACATTTTCAGTACAAAGAAACGGGAGGCAGAACCTGTTCCGCCTCCCGTTTTTCCCTGAATCCGGGTTTATTCCGCCACTATTGAAGCAGCACATAGTCAAATTCCGGATTTCCTCTCTTACCGTCAGCGCCCAGCGATGTAAACCGTAGTTTGTAGTAGTTTCCGGTAGGGTCTTTGACTACATAGAACCGGTCTGTCCTAACCGCCGGTCCGGAAGAGGGCCCGCCGCCCGAACGCCATTTCGAGCCGATCGCATCCCGGTTTTTGGATAAGGTAAGTGCCGTAGCGTTGGCTTTGGTGAAATTGGCGTAAGTCACTGTTGAGGAAATCATCACTTCGGCAGCCTCAACACCTGCGAGGTGGTTGATGAGGATAAAATCCTGGAACCAGTAAGGTGTATCCAATCCTGAATTATAGGTGCTGTAAGCCCACTGGAAATCCCAGCTGCCTTTACGCGGCTCGGCAGAAACGACCTTGTCGGTTTCAAGCGAAGCGAATATGAAATTATACTCAGGGTCTTTGGTGATATCGAGTGTTTTAATGGTGGTTTCACCTATCCTGGCGTATTGCACCTTGTAGCCCGAGCCGTTCCTGGTTACTCTCACTTTAAACCATTTGTCTTTGGCTTTGCTGTCCTCAAATGAAACCAGGTGCACTTTATTGTTGGCGTCGGTAGCCGATACCTCGGCAATTGCGGTTTTGGTCAGGTCGCCGGTCCAGTCGTCAACAAGGTCTATACTTCCTTCACCGATAGCGAATGTAAGCTCAACGTCGGCGGTATCGGCTAAGGTAACGGCGGCCAGATCCGTCTTATCGATCGCTTTAGCCGTTGCCTGGTATCCCGGGTTGATGACCACCCTGAATTCTGAACCTGTATAAAAGCCCAGGTTCCAGCTCTTGCGGTCTACCGGCGTCATTTTGTTGCCGCTCATGTCGACGTAAACTGAGTTAGTATACGGTGATTCTTCTGTCGCGCCTGAGACGATAAGCGAGCCCTCTTCGGATACGATAGCGGCGAAAGACAGGTTAAGCTCTGTTTTTGCGCCCAAAAGCACGGGAGAGGTAGCGGAAGCGATCTTGAAATTAAGCTTTTCATCCCCGTTCAGCACAGCTCCTGCTTTTTTGCTTACCTTGATCTTGGCTGAAGCCTGACCGGCAGGAATAGTGAGCTTTATTTCGCCGTTGTTGACTGCAGGCGTTGTCGTATACTCCTGGTCGTAGGAGAGCTTCGTCGCCACTACATTCAAAACTACTTCTACCGGTTTGGTTTCTGCCCGGCTCAGGGTAATATTCAGGTCAGCCTCGGACTCATCGTCTTCGATACCTGCAGCATCCGTTTCAAATGCTATCAGGTTGTCCGGCAAAGGTGGCTCGTCTTCTTTGCAGGCATTTACAAAACTCACGAGCAAACACACAAAAAAGAATCTTGCAATTAAGGTTTTCATTAGAATATATGATTGATAAATTGTTGGTTATTATTGAAGTACATTCAGGCTATATTGAATTCCGAGGAAGTACGACCGTCCGTATGACATGGGTAGCGGCCCCGAAGTACTATGGCCGGTTCCACCCGAGCCGGCGGTGTTGGTGAGCGAGGTTACGTTAAACAAATTTCTTATCCCGGCATTTACGGTAAGGCTTTTTCCGAAAACTTTGTTCGCGGTGAAGTCCGCCATATGAAACGATCCTGTTTTGGTTAGTACGACCCCGCCTGATGCATCGTTTCCCACCTGCTGGTACCTCGGGCGGACACCAGTATACTTGTAGCTGAGGTTTAAGCTGGTACGGATGGGAGCGAAACTATAGATAAGATTTGCGTTCACTTCGGGCGTCCAGTTCAGTTCAGGAAGATCCAGCCCGGGATCGCCGGCGAGCACTTCATTATAGAGCCCGGTCAGTTGGACTCCTGCATTCGCGTGGAGCGCTTTCCAGAAAAGCTTCGTATTGAGGCTTCCTCCCGCGGTTTGCGACTTGTTGATATTGAAATAGGAATATATATTCACGTTTTTAGGGTCAACAGCCAGGTCGATGAAATCGCGGAACTTATTATAAAACCCGCCTGCGACCGCCTCCAGTACCAGGTCTTTTGACTGCATCAGGGTTAAGTTCAGCGAAGCATTGAGGCTGTTCGACGATTCCGCTTTCAGATCAGGATTTCCTTTCATAGAATGGGAGGCATCGAAAAACCAGAAGTAGAGCTCACGCAGGGTAGGGGCCCTGAAACCTTTGGAGTAAGCTACACGCAGGTCGGCTTTGGGTGAAAGCTTCAGCTTGGCGTTGATGCTCGGGATCGCCGGTGGCGCATCATACACCGAGTTGTGGATGAACCTGACGCCCGGACGCAGGTTGATCTTGTCGTTGGCAAGCCTGATTTCGGGAGTAAGGAAAGCAGCGTAATCATGAATAACGGGCGATCCCTCGATACGTGCCCCCGTAGCGTCGTTGAAATTGTATTCAACACCGCCCATCAGCAGCACCGCCGCGCCGGGCTTGTAGCTGATGATCGTACGGCCGAATGCCGAGCCGAAGTTGCTTTTATCCTGGCTGCCGTCCGCAAGGCTGAGGGTGGTGCGGCCGGTGTTGAAGTTGGTATTGGTGGTTAATGTCTTTCTCGAATAGTCTGTGTAGGAGCCTGCCACGTTGACAGTCAGCTTGTCGTTGACTTTATAATCCGCCTGAACCTGGTGAAACAAACGCCAAGTAGTAAATTTCTGGTCAGTAGCAATGGGGGTCTGTTGAGTCCCCTCCGGCACAATATTCCCCAGCTTGTTCAGGTCTTCATCGGTTCCGTTAAACCGGTACCAAAGAGTCAGTTTATCGCTTCTGTAGCCTAGGGAGGCCGTACCCAACAGTTGATCCTTGGGCATCCAGGATTTGGCCCTTCCGGTATTGTTCCCTTGCCAGCCGCCAAAGTTATTGCGGGTTACGCCTGCGGAAATTTCCCACGGGCTGTTACGGAAAGTGACGTTGAGGTTTTCGTTGTGCACACCCGCCCCTTTCAGGAATGCATATTCGTCATTGGCGGTTTCTTCCTGTATTCTTGTCGTGATCTGCAGGCTTTTTGCTCCGCTGCCTTTCTTGGTAATGATATTGATCACACCGGCCAGGGCGTCGGTACCGTAGATCACCGACATGGGGCCCTCGACGATCTCTATCCGGTCGATGGTATTGATGTCTATCTGCCCGATGCTTTCCCTGATCTCGCCCCTGTCCAGGAGCGGAATGCCGTCGAGAAGTACTTTGACCCGCTGACCCGACATCCCGAGCAGTTCTACATCCGTTGTCCCGAGGGCCATATCGTTAGACAACCTGATCCCGAGCTCGGTATTGAGCACGGTCTGTATGTTGGTAGCGCCCCGGAGCCTGATCTTTTCGGAGCTGATCATCCGTATCTGGTAAACAGAGTTTTTCAGGGTCATCGGCTCAGATTGTCCTGTAACCACCACCTCGTTGAGTTCTCCGGGTTTTAAGTCGAGCAACCCGCTTATGAAGCTGGTCTGGCCTTCGCTTACCAGTACGGAATCTTCGGGACTTTCATGGCCCAGCATCTTAAAAACGAAACGATGGTTGCCTGTCTGCAGGCCGGTGAAGGAAAACTCGCCTTTGTCGTTGGCTACAGTCTGCTGATTGGCCGACCGGCAGACTACCGATGCAAATGCAGCGGGAGAGCCGTCAGGCAGATGGACAGCGCCTCTGACCGACCCCGTCTGTGCTGAAACCAACGGGGAATATAAGGTTGCCAGACAGATGATAAAAGGAAAAAGCACCCGTTTGGCTGTATAATGCTTAATCATAGTAACAGCAAATGATGAACATTATGATCTGATACATTGTAAGTATCCGGGAAAACAAAAGTGGAGAGCCGGGTCCCTCACACATCGTATTTAGACTAATTACAAGCGTGAGCAAAAGTAGGCTTAATTTGTAATTAGTCAAAATTAATCACAAAAAAATGGACCCTCTTATCCCGGGTCTGTCAGACGGAAAATTACAGGGTAGGGTCAGGCTGTGGGTTTTTTCCGTCGCAGCGCCAGATCATGGGCGGTATCATAGTAGGAACGTAAGCTGAGCCAGTCGAAAACATCGGCGATATTCTCTACGCGGTTGCGCTGGTTGATCCTTTCGCGCCGGGTGAGCTTCACAAACCGGAAAAGGATGCTGGCCATCTGCTCGGCTGCTTCAGAAAAGCTCTGCGATTTGCGGTTGATTACGTAGATACCCCTGTTTTCGTAGTCCCGCATGATCTGCATGATGTAGTCACCGAATCCTGACAGGTCGCTCGTAACCGTAGGCACGCCCCTGACAACACACTCCAGCGGGGTGTAGCCCCAGGGTTCGTAGTAGCTTGGAAAAACCCCCAGGTGGCAGCCTCTCACAAACTGGCCGTAATCCAGCCCGAAGAGTGGGTTGGTATAAGTGACAAAGTCGGGGTGATATACTATTTTAACACGATCCTGCTCGTTGTTGGTCAGTCCTGCCTTTTCGCAATAGTCTACAATGGCGTCCCGGTTGATCAGGTCGTGGGTAACGAAGGCCGGTTTGCGGGAGGTCTTCCAGGTTTGGATGGTCCTCCTGAGCCTCAGGCGCCAGTATTCGTCTACGAACTGGTTGAGATCGGGGAGGTGCGTATCGTCGCCTGAAGCGGCCGAAAGAAACAATCTTTCACCGACCTGCTTTTCGATAGCGGTAGAGGTCTGGCGGATTTCTTCCAGCACGGCCCTCGACTGGAGCACATCGGGATTGATGGAATGGTAAGGCTGCTTGGTAACGATAAACAGCACCACCGTGGTGTCCATCCCGGCCTGGACCATCTTCCAGTTGAGACGAGCCATAGCCTCGAGGGTCAGGTCATAACCCTTATTGCTGAATTCAAAGCGGCCGGAAGTGAAAAAGTACAGGCATTTGTCAAGATCGAAGCTGTAGCTCTGGAAAAAATGGCCCATGACAAACTCATGGATCCGCTCCTTATACTTTACGTGGAGGTTGTGAAATTCATGGTCGGCCTGGAATCGCTGAACGTTAAGCCCGTTTGGCGTTACGAGGTCCGGTTTCCGCCCGAGGAAAACCTCGCATTCGCGTGCGGTCACGTCGCTTACCGTAGTCAGTACATGGGCGCTTTGCGCAGCCTGCCTTTCGATCCCGGCCTGTGCCTCGATCCCGTAGTTCCTGGCTTCCTGTTCCCAGTTAAAAAACGGGAGTTTGCTGTAAAAGTCATCCTCGTTCTGCGCCAGGTACCTTCCGAGCATCGTAGCGTGGGTAGTGAAGGTCGATGCCATGGGTGTCTCACTCTTCATTATGCCGGGCAGGGAACTGCTCGCCATCCATTCATGAAACTGGGTAGAGATTTCCTGCTTTTTGTGATTATCGGCGCAATAAATCTTAAGATATTCCCTGATACAATCCCCGAAAAGAACCACCTGGTTGACAAGATCTTCCGAATTCAGCGTCGAGATCCTGTGATCTTCCCACAGGCTGAACTTAATTGATTCCAGCCGGGACCGGATCGAATTGAAATCAAAGAGTATTACCCTTGGCTTGCCGGTCACGAGCCAGTAACCATAATAAACGTCCACCCCGCTTTCCTTCAGCTTTTTGGCGGCTTTGCCGGCCGGGGAATCGCCCCAGTCGGCTATAGGTTCAAATTCGGAAGCAGCCTTGCCCTGAAAGTACGGGCCGAGCAAAAAATAGTTTTCTCCCCATTTCTCGACCATTGAAGGTACCTTGGTTCGGATAACTGTATAAATACCGCCGACTTGGTTACATACTTCCCAGGCAGCTTCAAACAATACATGTACTTTAGGCGTTTTTACAAAAGGCTCCAAATTTTTCTGCGTTTGTTAATTTTGTATCTTAAAAAAGGGTTAGTAAGGTACCATTATTTGTAATAATAGCAAAAAACCTACATTTTTTTTTATAATTTTCTGTTTTGGTGGAATTGCAGTGCATTTTGCAAGGTAAATTTGCCGCAAATATTAGGAACAGATCAAATAAGGAGGTTAAATTGACACAATTATTCCGGATGTTCAGTAAATGCCTGTTAAATCGACAAGTAATTATATAAAAAAGTCTTTAAGATCTGTCTTATCCGCTTTATTTCTGGCTGCCTTGTTGATATCGCTCTTCAGCGGCAGGTTAAGGTTTGAAGATGTTCCGGCTCCTTCTTCGTCTTTTCCCAAACGGGAGTTCAGGGGAGTATGGATCGCGACGGTTGACAACATTGACTGGCCCAGTCAGAAGAACCTTCATCCCGACCGGCAAAAGCAGGAATTCCGGTCGCTCCTGGATTTTCATAAAGGAACCGGGCTTAACGCCGTCTTTGTACAGGTAAGGGCGGCCGGCGATGCATTTTATGCAAAAAGCGCCGAGCCCTGGAGTGAATGGCTGACAGGCAGACAGGGCAGGGAGCCATCGCCCTTCTACGACCCTCTGGAATTCATGATCGGGGAAAGTCATTCCAGGGGGCTGGAATTTCACGCGTGGCTGAACCTGAACAGGCTGGTACACAAATCATCCATGAGCGTATCCCAGTATAATCTCAGCTATCTGAAGCCCGACTGGGTGCTGGATTACGACGGTTATAAGTTATTTGATTTCGGTATCCCGGAAGTCCGGGCGTTTATTGTCGAGTCGGTAGTCAATGTCGTGAAAAACTATGATGTGGACGGGATTCATTTCGACGATTATTTTTATCCGTACCAGGTAGCAGGCAAGGTATTGAGCGATGACGAGACTTTCCGTAAGTACGGGCGCGGCTACGCGAACAAGGCAGATTGGCGGAGAGCCAATGTAGATCAGCTGGTCAAAGCGGTGCATGAAGGCATACAGAAAGTAAATCCCAGGGTTAAGTTCGGGATCAGCCCTTTCGGGGTATGGCGCAACAGGAGGGATGCTCCTGAAGGCTCGGAAACCGTAGGCGGGCTCACCTCATACGATCATTTGTATGCAGACGCCAGGAAATGGCTGAAAGAAGGCTGGCTTGACTACATTGTGCCCCAGGTCTATTTTTCTTTCGGTTTCAAAAAGGTGCCTTATGCGAACCTGGTGGACTGGTGGGTGGATAACAGCTTCGGGAAGCATCTCTATATAGGCCACGCAGCGTACCGGGTAGGGGCAGAAGACACAGATAAAAACTGGGACAGCAAGATGGAGCTACCCAATCAACTGAGATTCCTGAGAGAAAAAGGAGCCCTGGGTAGTTCGTTTTTCAGCTCCCGGTCGCTCCGGCGGAATAACTACGGCATCACTGATTCGTTGAAAAACGGGTTCTATCAGTATCCGGCGCTGGTGCCGGCGATGCCATGGAAAGATGATGTTGCACCTCTTAGCCCCCAAAATCTGCGTGCAAGCATTAACGAGCAGGATATGCTGGAAATAGAATGGGACACTCCGGCCAAGGCCCGGGATCAGGAGCTCCCGTGGTACTATGTGTTATACAGGTTCGAAGCAGATGAGAAACCTACGAATTCGGATCCAACTAAGATCGCAGGCATTTCTTATAACGGGAATAAGATCACCGATACCGGTGCGCGCCCGGGAGTACGTTATCAGTATTTTCTGACATCGGTCGACCGCCTTCACAACGAAAGCCGCCCTGCCGGTCCTTTAAAGCTGCGGCTCCAGAACCTGGACGACGAAGAGTAATGCCCCTTAATAATAGCCATAGCTGACAGCTGAAAGCTGACGGCCGATAGCCCCTTCAGGATTTCCGCTTAAGCTTGGCTTCTATGGTCTGCTGGGTGTGGGGAACAACCCTTAACCGTTCTTTCGGGATGAGCTTCCCGGTATCGACACAAATGCCGTAAGTGCCGTTTTTTATTCTTATGAGGGCGTTTTCCAGCTGTAGAGAATACTTCTGGAGCCTGGCGGCCAACTGGCTGAGATTCTCCCTTTCACTGGTGTCTGCGCCGTCCTCGAGCAATTTGTTGGTCCCGGCCGTATTATCAGTGCCGGTATCATTCCTCTTGCTCAGCGACTCTTTGATATAGTTGAGCTCACTTTTCGTACCTTCCAACTTTTCAAGGATAATGCTCTCAAACTCCTTAAGCTCTTCCTCCGAATATCTTAATCTCTCTTCTTGCATAGCAGTACTCTGCGCTTTACTTAGATAAACAACTCCTTTTCAGAATCCGATGCAAAAGTAAAATATTAAAATGGAAATACTATGAGTTAGGTCACCTGATTAGGATAATTAAACTATTTTTTGATTTGTTAATATGGCTTTAGCCTGAAATTAACTTTCAGTTAACGGCGGCTGCGTATTCTTTTTGTAAGGTATATTGATCAAATGTAAAATTTTATGCGGATTGTTATGTTTTGGGGTATGAAGAGAGAGCTGGGAAATTTGAACAAATAGTGTAAGTTTGTGCGTATTCCAAATAAAATGAGATTACAACAAGCTCAAAATCAATATTTTACTAGCTATGAAATACATAGAGCCAGCTCCTATCAAAGATAAGGAGAATCCCCTGGAATCGATGATGCAGCGTTTCGATAAAGCTGTGGAATTGCTGGGTATAACAGACGAGATGTACAACATCCTGAAAGTGCCCCGGAAACAGGTAATAGTAGGCTTGCCGGTTACGCTCGATAACGGGCGGATACACACGTTTGAAGGCTACCGGGTGATCCATTCCACCATCCTCGGCCCGGGAAAAGGGGGGATCCGGTTTGATCCGGACGTCAATCTGGATGAGGTAAGGGCGCTTGCCGCATGGATGACCTGGAAATGTGCCGTGGTTGATATTCCCTATGGGGGTGCAAAAGGAGGTATCGCCTGTGACCCGAGGTCGATGTCGGCAGGTGAAATGGAACGCCTGATGAGAGCCTATACCACAGCTATGCTCGACGTATTCGGTCCCGACCAGGACATCCCGGCTCCCGACATGGGAACCAGCTCGCGCGAAATGGCCTGGCTCATGGACGAATATTCCAAGGCAAAAGGCATGACGGTCCAGGCGGTGGTTACCGGAAAGCCGCTGGTATTGGGCGGGTCCCTGGGCAGGACGGAAGCTACCGGACGGGGGGTAATGGTATCGGCGCTGGCGGCTATGGAAAAGCTCCGGCTGAATCCTTACAAATCCACGGCCGTAGTACAGGGCTTCGGGAATGTCGGCTCCTATGCCGCCGCCCTGCTGAGGGAAAGAGGGGTGAAAATCCTGGCCGTAAGCGATATCTCAGGCGTATATTATAACAGCAACGGGATCGACATAGATGCTGCGCTCGCCTATCGTGTCTCAAACAGAGGGACGCTTGAAGGCTATAAAGAAGCAGAGGTATTGCCGGCAGATGAGCTTTTCCGCTTACCTGTCGACGTATTGGTACCTGCTGCCAAGGAAGACGTCATTACGAATAGGAACGCGCGCGAAATCCAGGCCAAACTGATCGTAGAAGGCGCCAACGGACCTACTTCAGCGACGGCAGACGACGTTATCAACGAAAAAGGGATCATGGTTGTGCCCGATATCCTCGCCAACGCAGGAGGGGTAACGGTCTCCTATTTCGAATGGGTTCAGAACAGGATAGGATACAAATGGACACTCGAGAGGATCAACCGGCGTACCGACCGGATTATGAAAGACGCCTTCAATCACGTCTACGAGACTTCGAAGAAGTTTAATGTGTCTTTACGTATAGCTGCTTATATCGTCGCGATCGATAAAGTAGCAAGTACTTATAAATATAGGGGAGGGTATTGATGAGGCGATGAGTCCCGATAGCTATCGGGACTCATCGCCTCACACCAACTCATAAATCCCCGCAACCCCCTGTCCTCCTCCCACACAGGCGGTTACCATGCCGTATTTCTGGTTGCGTAGACGCATTTCCTCGAAAAGCTGAACGGAAAGACGGGCGCCGGTTGAGCCGAGCGCGTGTCCCAATGCAATAGCGCCTCCGTTGGGATTGACGATAGCGGGATCGAGGCCGGCTTCCTGGATTACGGCCAGGGCCTGGGCGGCAAAGGCTTCGTTCAGCTCGATCTGCTCGATATCTCCGAGCTGCAGACCGGCCTGTTTCAGGGCCAGCGGGATAGCAGCGACAGGTCCGATTCCCATGATGCGGGGATCGACCCCGGCCGTAGCATAGGCGCGCATCTGGGCAATGGGATTGAGATTCAGTTCATTAGCCATTTTTTCCGACATGACCAGTACAAATGCGGCGCCGTCGGACGTTTGGGAAGAGTTGCCCGCGGTCACGCTTCCTCCTGCTGCAAAAACAGGTTTGAGCTTCCCGAGGGCTTCGAGGGTGGTATCTGCGCGGGGCCCCTCGTCTTTATTCACAATGTATTCCTTTGTTTTCTTTTTATTAGATGCCGGATCGAAATAGGTTTCACTGACAGGCACCGGTACGATCTGGCTGTCGAACCGGCCGGTTTTCTGGGCATCCAGCGCCTTCCGGTGAGACTGGTAGGAGAATTCGTCCTGTGCTTCGCGACTGATCTTGTAGTCTTTCGCTACCTGTTCGGCAGTAAGCCCCATGCTCAGGTAATACTGCGGGTTGGTATGCGCTATTTCGTAGTTCAGCGCCGTTTTCCACCCCATCACCGGGACGAGAGACATCGATTCGGTGCCGCCGGCGATAATGCAGTCAGCCATCCCGGCATTGATTTTGGCGGCTGCAATTGCTATGGCTTCAACGCCTGAGCCGCAATACCGGTTGACGATCATCCCCGAAACATTCTCAGGGAGCGACAAAAGCGATATATAGCGCCCCATCTGCATGCCCTGCTCGGCTTCGGGAACCGCATTTCCCACAATTACATCGTCTATTCTTTTAGGGTCGAGAGCAGGGACTTCCGTTAACAGGTGCCTGATGACATGTGCGGCAAGGTCATCGGGTCTTGTAAACCTGAACCCGCCCCGGCCTGCCTTTCCTACCGCGGTGCGGTAACCCGAAATAATATATGCATTCATATTTCTGTAAGTTGTAGTCTCAGAAAATAATGGTAAAACGAAAAGGGAACATAGTATGCAAGCATACCAATTGTAAAGTTACCCACTTTCTCCAAAAATTAAAATTTGTTCATTCATTTTACATTCTTCTGGCGTAATTTCGGATCCGGTTGTGTAGATCCGGTCGTGTAGAAATGGAAAATATAAACTCAATACTCCTGATGAATATAGTAGTGCTGGATGGTTACACGCTCAACCCGGGCGATCTTAGCTGGAATGAATTGGAGAAGCTCGGAAACCTGACCGTTTATGACCGGACACATCCCGACCAGGTCGTCGAACGGGCGGAACAGGCCGATGCAGTAATTGTGAACAAGCAGAAACTGGGAAGGGAAGTCCTTGCCGGGCTGAAGCGCCTGAAATACATAGGGGTAAGCGCTACAGGAGTGAATAACGTAGATCTCGATGCAGCCAGGGAACTGGGCATAAGGGTAACGAATGTGAGCGGCTACAGCACCTCGTCTGTGGCGCAGCATACTTTCGGTCTTATACTGGTGCTGGCCAGCCGGGTGGAGCTGCACAGCCAGTCGGTGCTGAGAGGAGAATGGGTATCTGCAAAAGATTGGAGCTATACGCTCTCGCCCCTTGTGGAGCTGGCAGGCAAGACACTCGGCCTGATAGGGCTTGGAAGCATAGGAGAGGCCGTGGCGAATGTCGGCCTCGGGTTCGGGATGAAAGTCATCGCCTACCGGAAAGACCCTTCCAAAGGGTTCCCTGCCGGTGTGGAATCTGCCGACCTGGAAGAGTTGCTGTCGCAAAGTGATGTGGTAAGCCTGCATTGCCCGCTGACACCCGATACGCAGGGGATAATCGATGCGAAAGCGATCTCCCTGATGAAAAAAAGTGCCTACCTGATCAACACGGGCAGGGGCCCTCTTATCGTCGAAAAGGACCTGGCAGAAGCCCTTCACAGCGGCGCTCTTGCCGGAGCGGGCCTGGATGTGCTCTCCGAAGAACCTCCGAAAGCCGGCAATCCGCTGCTTAAAGCCCCTAATTGTGTGATTACCCCGCATGTGGCCTGGGCTTCGTTTGAAGCGAGGGAGAGACTGATGAAGCTGGTAGCTGGGAACCTGGAGGTGTTTTTGGAAGGAGGCAGGCAGGGGGTTGTCGTGTGAAGGCGATCTCATATCCAGGGGTAGTATATGTGAAAAAATTATGATTTATAATGTAATTGTATAATTTTGTCCCGGAGAAATTTCCTGTAAAAATGAGAGACAATGCATTTTCTAAGGCCGAAGGCCGGCAGGACTACCAATTGCTTTGGAATGCGTTCAAAAAGGGCGACAGGCTTGCCTTTGAGGTTATCTACCAGTCTCATATTCAGCCTTTGATTAGCTACGGGTACAAAATATCGGGCGACCGGCATGTTATACAGGACTGTATCCAGGACTTGTTTATAGAGTTGTGGGACAGCCGGGAAAATCTTGCTGAAGTGATTTCGGTAAGGCATTATCTTTTTAAATCGTTGAGGTATAAGATTGTCAGGTATCTTAAACAGCATCATACAGAAGATCTTGAACTCGTTGAATACCGCGTGGACGACGATCATTTTGAGCGTCGTTTATTTGAAGAAGAAACGGGGATCCGTCAGTCACAAAAATTGCATGCTGCCTTAGACAGGCTTCCGAAGAGACAAAAGGAAGCTATCCATCTCAGGTATTTTGAAGAAATGAGCAATGAGGAAGTAGCCGACCTGATGGGTGTGAACTATCAATCCGCCTGTAAGTTTATTTATACAGCCCTCAAAAATCTCCGCGATGTAATGCTTATGCTACTTTTTGGTTTTTTGTAAAAAAAAAGTCAAAAAAAATGGATTAAAAACAGCGACTTTTTACACTGGGTATATATACCATAGGTGAAAGTCGATGTTCAGGGATTTTTCCAGTTTCGAAATAGAGGATTTTGCTTTTGATGAGTCGTTTCAAAAGTGGGTGACCAATAGTGATTCCGATCACAGTGACTTCTGGCAGAAGTACATGAACGAACACCCTCACCAGATCGACAAGATCCTGGCGGCGCGGGAACTGGTCCTGGAGCTGAAGAAAAGAGGTTCTGAGAACAATCATAAAAACCTGGCAGATGAGATTTGGACAAATGTCAGCGGACATATGAAAGCCCGCGAGCGATCATTGTTCAGGCGGTCCGGGTGGGCATACATCGCGGCATCTGTTGCGATCCTGCTTATTGCCGGTTACTCGTTTTTCAGGTTTTACCCTTCGGATGGGATTCAGGAATACCAGTCGTTTGTACCGGATGAGACATCGGACCAGGCAGACTATATAGAGCAGATCAATAGAGAAGATAAAGTGCTGACTATTACACTAGATGATGGCAGTACCGTAAATCTTGAGAAAAACAGCAGTTTAGGTTATCCCAGGCATTTCCATTCAAAAGAGCGGGTTGTCTACCTGCGGGGCGAAGCTTTCTTTGATATTGAAAAAGATCCCAATCATCCTTTTCTTGTTTTTACCGATAAAACGGTAGTGAAAGTATTGGGAACGAGCTTCAGGGTAAAAGCGCACGAAGCTTCGGAAAAGGTGGTGGTAGCGGTGAAAACCGGGAAAGTCTCGGTTTTCGAAAAAAAGGAATTTGAAAAAGTAAAAGAAAATCCGCAACTGTCGGGTTTGGTGCTGATGCCCAACCAGCAGGCAGAATTTTCGAACGAACTGGAGAAATTCAGCAAGATGATTGTCCCGGAACCTGTTATTCTGGCCGGTACCGATAAAAAAGAGTTTGATTTTGACCGTACTCCGTTGCCTGAAGTTTTTTCAACGCTTGAAAAGGCTTATGGGATTGAGATCATTTACGATAAGGATGTGCTTGCCGACCGGTTGTTGAAAGTGAGCCTTGAAGACGAAACGCTTACCGAAAAACTGGACCTGATCTGCAGGACAATGGAGCTTTCATATCATATTGTCGATGCCAGGATTATCATAGAGACCCGCTAAACCCTTAACCTTAAACCAAAATAAAAGCTATGTCAGGATAACTACTAAACAAATCAGTTAAATAAAAATAGCGCCGAAAGAATAGCGCCTGAAGCCAAAAAAAGCTGACGATGTTACCAGCACCGTCAGCCCGTGATTCATTTTCCACCATCTACTTGCGGTCGGATGGAGGAAGAAGTGATTTGTCTATTCATTGTTGAGAACGAAAAAACAAAATCAAGTCAAAAGTATGAAAAAAAGTCGATTACCAGCTCAGTTTCTAGTAGCTATGATAAAGTTTACCTGTTTTCATTTATTCCTGGTCATATTGACGTTGGGAGTGAGTATGGCGGGCAACAGCTATTCTCAGGAGGCCCTGGCGAGGTCAGTGACCTTCCGGACGGAAGGCCAGGATTTAAAGACTGTGTTATCTCTGATAGAAAAGAGGTCGAAAGTGAAGTTTAGCTATGATCTGGCTGTTATGCCCACCCAAAAGATAAACTTCAGGGCAGAGGCAGAACCGCTGTCATCCGTCCTGGAGAAGCTTCTGAAACCGTTGCGTTTAATGTATACCGTTTCGGGTAAGTATATTATTATTTCGCGCGAAATAGCCGGTTCGGAGATTGTACCTCAAGACCTGTTGTTATCTACGGAAAGCCTTGTGCCCGTTAAGGAAGTAAGAGGAAAAGTTACCGATGAGCAGGGCGAGCCGCTGCCGGGCGTCAGTATACTGGTCAAGGGGACGCAGCAGGGGCTGATCACCGATGCCGAGGGTCGGTATTCAATTGACGCGCCCAATGAAAATTCTGTGCTGGTGTTTTCTTTCGTGGGGTTTGTTACGCAGGAGGTGGTGGTAGGGACAAGGAACTCGATTGATGTTTCATTACAGGTGGATGAGAAAGGGCTGGAAGAGGTGGTGGTAGTGGGATATGGAACGCAGAAGAAGGTGAATCTTACAGGGGCAGTTTCTACCATAACCTCAAAAGATCTTTCAGTGGTACCTTCGGCCAACGTAGCGACATTGATGTATGGTAATTTACCCGGGTTAACTACCCTTCAAAGAAACGGAAGGCCTGGCCAGGATGACGTATCCTTGTCGATCCGGGGCTTTTCAAACGCACTGATTGTGGTCGATGGCGTGGTGGGGCGCAGTTTTACACGGCTTGATCCGAGCGAAATTGAGAGCATTACCATACTCAAGGACGCGGCTTCTACCGCAGTGTATGGTGTAAGTGGGGGAAACGGGGTGATCCTGGTGACTACGAAAAGAGGGGAATCGGGTAAACCCGTATTCAGCTATAATGCCAACTATGGCGTACAACATCTTACGAAATATCCCAAATATGTTAATTCGGCCGAATACGCCACATTGAAAAACGAGGCTGCTATAAATGCAGGAGGCGCTCCCGTTTACACGAGAGAGGAAATTGAAAAGTACCGTTTGGGGACGGATCCCAATTACCCGAATTTTGACTATTTTGATTATATGATAAGGGATTATCCACCTCAGTTTCAACAGGATATTTCTGTCAGAGGTGGTAGTAAAAACATAAGATACTTCTTCCTTTTAGGTCAGATCAAGCAGGAGACCATGTGGAAGGGAGCGGATGAGTACTATAAAAAATATAATTTCAGATCGAGCGTAGACGCCGACATTAACGATGATCTGACCATTTCAGTAGATGTTAGCGGGAGACTGATGGATCGCTCTCAAATGACTCAACAGGATGTTACCATGGGATCGTGGTTTCAGTACCAATGGCCCATCCTGAAACCGAGAAATCCGGATGGGACGATCACTACGGCAAACTATGGATTAACTGCCTACCTGGACCGTGATCTCACCGGTTATTGGGACACTAACGAACAGGTTTATGAAACATCGTTAACCGCCAATTACAAGGTGCCTTTTGTTAAAGGATTAAGTGTTAATCTCAGAGGTACGTACGATATGTATTTTAATCAGGGTAAAACCTGGTCTAAGCAGTTTTGGACCTATCATTGGGACGAAGCTACGCAGACCTCAACCCGTGCTACCCCACGTGACGCTAATAATCTTAGCCAGAGTGCTGGAAGGTCGATAGCAGCGCGTATCTTCACTTCTCTCAATTACCAGAGATCCTTTGCTGCAAAACATAATGTCAATGCACTTTTACTTCATGAAGTATTTGAGGATAGAGCCAGCAGTCTCTCGGCTTCGAGAGTAGGCTACCAGGTGCCGATAGACCAGCTATTTGCCGGTCCTGACCTGGGTAAAAATAACGGTGGATCTGCTTCTGATGCAGGGAGGGAAAGCTACGTGGGCCGTGTAAATTACGACTACGCCGGTAAATACCTGTTTGAATACAGTTTCCGGTATGATGGCTCCGCTAAATTTCCGCCTGCAACAAGATGGGGGTATTTCTCCGGTGTTTCTGCCGGCTGGAGGATCTCCGAAGAGGAGTTTTTTAAAAACAGCCTGTCCACGATAAGCAATCTGAAAATCCGGGGGTCGTGGGGAGAACTCGGCAGCGACAGAACAGGGAATTTTCAATTTCTTGCAGGATATAGCTATCCAAGCGGAAGCTATATTTTCGGAGGGAACAACCCCACCAGGGGCATGAATGATACAGGTATACCCAATCCTAATATTACGTGGGAAACTAGCCAGATCTTTAACCTGGGACTTGAAGTGGCGCTATGGGACAGGCTGCTTGAAATCGAAGGAGATGTCTTTTACCGCAAACGGGAAGGGATCCTGGCAAAACGGCTCGGACAACTTCCTTTGACTTTCGGGGGGGTATTGCCGGACGAGAACCTTAATGCCGATAATACCAGGGGATTCGAGATAGTATTAAGGCATAACAAAGCGATCAGAAAAGATTTTCGGTATTCAATATGGACCAATGCTTCTTTTACCCGGTCCAGGTATACACACCTTGAGCAGCGGAACTTTGTCAGCCAGTATGATAACTGGAGAAACAATTATGAAGGAAGATGGATGAACCTCAGATTTGGATACAAGGCAATCGGCCAGTTCCAGTCTGTCGAGGAGATTTACTCGTCGCCTATCCAGGACGGAAGAGGCAATTCCACTTTGCGGCCCGGTGATATCAAATATGATGATTACAATAAAGACGGCGTCATTAATGATAACGATACCCAGATTATAGGCAGGGGTGACACGCCGGAGATCAGCTACGGCCTGGGGGCGAATGTATCGTGGAAAAGATTCTCAATGAGCATGAATTGGGCGGGGGCAGCTAATTATGAATTCCTCAAGGCATCGTTTACGGTTTCTCCTTTCTGGGAAGATCAGACCGCCTACGCTTTATTCATGGATAGATGGCATCGTGAAGACCCATGGGATCCTGATTCTAAATGGATTCCCGGTAAATACCCCAGTACGATCAACAGAGGGTCGCCCAATAACAACATATCATCGTCTTTCTGGCTTACCAGCGCCAATTACTTAAGACTGAAGTCTTTGAATATTGGCTACGACGTAAATGTTTCATTCTTGGAAAAACTGAAAGTACAATCTCTTACCGTTTACCTTAGCGGGCAAAACCTGCTTACATTTTCTAAGCTTGGACCTTTTGACCCTGAAAACAACAACGGGAGAAATAACTACTATCCTCAGCAAAAAACATATAATGTGGGCCTTAACTTAAAGTTCTGACCCGGCTCCTATCGACAAAGTGATAGCCGAGTAGTAATTAAGTCATTTAATTAATGTTTTAGTCAAAAAATATGAGACATAGCATCATACCCATTCTTTTTACAATCGTGTTATTTACCGGTTGTATTGAAGACACATTAGACAGGAAACCGTTGAACAGAATTTCAGACGGTGATGTATGGGAGTCAGAGCAGATGATTGATCTTTACCTGGTCAACCTGTATGCCAACATCCAGGTGGGATTTGAGAATACCAATGCCAGTAGTTATGAAACACACGCCACCGACGAGTCCGCCTTTCAGTACACCGGCGTTGCCAGTGATTTTGGGAATACTGCCATTGCACACAACACCACCATGTACTCCTATATAAGGAGGGTCAATTATGCGATAGAGCGTATCAAAACCGCAAAGATATCTGAAGCGTTGATGACAAGATACATAGCAGAGTTTCGTTTCATCCGGGCCTATTATTATTTTCAATTGGTGAAGAGGTACGGCGGAATGCCCATCATTGAAAGTGTTCAGAACTTTGGCGGGGATATAGAGGAACTACAGCGTCCCAGGGACACAGAAGATGCTGTGTACCAGTTTATCCTGAACGAACTGAACCTTGCCATTGCGGACCTTCCCGATTCACGGAACGCTGAGAACGCCAATCGTGCCACTAAATTGGTAGCTCAGGCCTTGAAGTCGAGGGCAATGCTTTATGCCGGTTCGATAGCAAAATACGGAACGGTACAGTTAGACGGATTGGTAGGTATTCCGTCGTCAAAGGCCGCCGCTTATTTTACGGAGTCAATGAATGCGTCAAAAGTTATCATGGAAAGTAACCGGTTTGGACTTTATGATAGTTCATATGATCCCTCAACTAAATCGGGAGACCCCATAACCAACTACCAGCAATTGTTTCTGGATAAGAATAATAAGGAAGTCATTTTTCAAAAAGCCTATAGCTTTCCCGATTTCGCGCATTCGTTGGATAATCGATGGATCCCTTATGGTTTTACCACTAGCTTTGGATCGCAAATAGCTCCGTATCTGGATCTCGTCGAATCGTATGAATACGTTGACGGCAGCCCCGGTATATTAAATGTAGAAGGGAAAGAATTCGATTCTCCGTTAGACGCGTTTAAGAACAAAGATCCGCGGTTCTATGCCAGTATCTTTTATCCGGGGGCGCCTTATATAGGGCGAGACATCCAGATCCATAAAGGGGTATACGATACCGATGGAACGCTTTACGAAACAGAACATATCCCGTTTCCAAAAGACCGGGGTGTTTTACAGGTGGGTCTGGATGGCCCCTATTTGCAGGGGAACGGAACACGGACGGGTTTCTATATCCGAAAATTTCTTAACCCAAGCAGGATCGTCATCATAGCGGGTCAATCTGACCAGAACTACATCGATTTTCGCTATGCTGAAATCTTGTTGAACTATTGTGAAGCGGCCCTTGAGCTTCAGACAAATCTTCCTCAGGCTCTCGATGCCATTAACCAGGTACGAAACCGCGCAGGGATAAAACTGCTCGGAAGTAATGAACTTACTATCGACAGGCTGCGCAATGAAAGAAAAGTGGAACTGGCATTTGAAGATAAACGGTTCTGGGACATTAAGCGTTGGCGTATTGGTGAAGAACTCTTTAGAAACACCTATATGGAAGGGTTATTTCCTTACCTTAAGTATGATGGAAGTTCGTATAAGTATATTTTCAAACGGTTTAGCGGATTCCCTATTCTCAATGGTTTACCCAGGGTGTGGGAACAGCGTGATTACTACAGCGATTTGTCAAGTTACATAAGCACAAGTAATATTATCAGAAATAACCCAGGTTGGTAGTTGTACAAATTTTGAAATTAAGATGAAAAATATAATCTATTTATTCCTGGTAGCGCTGTCAATGTTTGCATGTAAGATTGATAACTTCGAAGCGCCCAACGCGACACTATTTGGGAAAGTAGTGGACGAAGTCACCGCAGAAACTATTGAGAACGGGGGAGTGAATGGCGGCGCCCTGATTCAGCTGTTTGAAAATGACGCGCCGCAGCCGATTTCGAGCGTTTGTCTGCCGAGCGGACATTTCACTAATGCTGCTTTGTTCACAGGTAATTACAAAGTCAGGGCGCTGGGTGCCTTTAAAATGATCAGGGAAGATCTGGAAATCTCCATCGGTAAAAGTACCGAGCTTGATATCAAGGTTCTTCCAAATGTACGCTTAAAGGCTTCTCTGCTGGGTAATGACGGCGCTGTTGCCACAGTTAAAGTAGCTTATGAGAAAGTGCACCAGGATCAAACCTTAAACAGGCTGGCTGTAGTCTGGAGCACCGTTGACAATCCCAATATGTTTACAATACCCAATGGCGGGGTAAAGACGGTTAACATCGCGCCGGGGGATCCCAACACCGGTGAAATGACATTTACGATCGAAGGCCTTTCGCCAGGAAGGAGGTATTACATCCGGGCGGCAGGACTTACCAGCGCTCCCGGGGGATATTACAATTATAGTACAACAATCAGGACGCAATAAGAGTCGGTATATACTGATAGGTTATGATACCTCACCTTTTGCTGAAGATCCGCAAGATTGCGGCCTTCGCAGGACTCCTGATCCTGTACCCCCCCCTATCCGGCAGAGCGCAGACGGCAGACAGCCCGTTGAAAATCGTAGCCTTCGGCAATTCAATCACTGCCGAACGAAAGACTATTCAGCGTGTCTTTGCCCAAAGGCTGCCCGATCTGCTCAGTGAAAAAGGTATTCATGCCGGTGTGATCAATTCAGGCGTTGGAGGCAGTCATACTGGCAGGAGGGCCGACAATAAACCCACTGCCGGTATGGCGCACGCCCTGGACAGGTTCCAGGCCCAGGTACTAGATCATAGCCCCGACCTGGTCATCATCGGGTTCGGGGCTAATGACGCCTATATCGATACCAGGAAAGAAGGCGACCCTTCCCGGATACCGCTGGATAAGTTCCGCAATAATATAAGCTTTATGATCGAAACCCTGCAGGCCCGCGGGACCAGGGTGATTTTAATGGCTACCAACGGCTACCGGCCCGGAGACCAGGACTTCCTGCACGACCGCCTGATGGAATACGTGGCTGAAGTCAAAAAGCTGGCGAAGCGGTATAAAACCGGGTTCGTCAATAACCAGGCTACTTTTGAGCATTTCCATAACACCAGCGGACAATCGGCTGCAGTCCTGTTTGAAGACCACCTGCACCCCAATGACGAAGGACAAAGGCTTATAGCGGAATCGCTCACTACCGAAATAGAGAAAGTGTTGCGCGTGAAAAAGCCTGCAAAGAAGCCTGTACTGGTGACCAAAGATGAGAATGGCGCTCCTTATACGGTCAAAAAGCCTGGCGACTGGAATAAATACCGAGCGCAGGTAAATGCCCGGATGGAATTGGTAATGGGCCCGCTGCCCCGTACAAAGCTGCCTGCTCCGTCTTTCGAAGTAATCGATTCGCTCGTAACAGCCGACTATAAGCGCCTCAATATCCGTATCACTGTAAAACCCGGCGAGATCGTATCTGCCTACCTTTATATACCCGCTTCGGCCAGGCCGGGAGGGAAGCTGCCGGCCATGCTGGCGCTGCATGAAACCGATGTGGCTGGTAAAAAAAGTGTGGATGGCGAGGGATCTTATGAAAAATCACGCCAGAACCTGGGGTATGGTAGAGAGCTTGCAGAAAGAGGGTATGTAGTCATTGCTCCTGATTACCCCAGCTTCGGAGACAGCGTCCCGTACGATTTCGGTTCGGACGATTATGAATCCGGCACAATGAAAGGTATTTTCAACCACATCCGCTGCATCGATCTCCTCGAGCAGCTTGATATGGTCGACGGCAACCGTATCGGGGCTATCGGCCATTCGCTCGGCGGACACAATGCCATTTTCCTTTCTGCCTTCGATACCCGCGTGAAAGTGACCGTTAGCAGCTGCGGCTGGACGCAGTTTGATTTTTACAATATTGGTCCGATATCGGAAGAAAAACAGACAGCCCGTCTCGGGCCATGGACTCAAAATGTTTACATGCCTGTTTGGGCATCAAAGTATGGACTTGACGGAAGCAGAAAGCCTTTTGAGTTTCATGTGCTGCTTCAGGCCATTGCCCCCAGGGCTTTTTTCTCCTCTTCACCTGTCGGGGATGGAAATTTTGACATCAACGGCGTTAAAGAGGGTATCTGGCTTGCACAAATGGGATATAATTTCCTCAACGCTGAAGACAAGCTACGGGTGATTTACCCGGATGTCGGTCATAGCTTCCCAAAGCAGGCCCGGGAGGAAGCATATCGGTTTATTGACGAAATACTGATTAAATAAGAACACCCTAATACATTGGCAATTTACCTTCTGTGAGTTGCCGGCTTAGATTTAGCTTATGAAAAAAACAAAAGTGCTTACACCAAAAAGGGCTTTGGTCCGCTCTGACTTTAATCAGGTATTTGCTTTTCTTTTAATACCAGTATTTATTTTTTTCTCCAATTCCCCGGCTTCGGCAAAATTCGGGACCCAAAAACCGGAATTGAAAGTAGGGATGGCGGTAGAAAACATCACGCCGGATCCCAGGGTGAAAAACTGGATTGGCGGAAAGCCGTTTGAGGGGGTCCACGATTCGATCTATGTGCGGGCTCTGGCATTGAACGACGGGCAAAGGGAGATTGTCATAGTATCGTGGGACTTGGTTGATGCCGGGGAATCTGCTACAGATGAGGTTAGAAAAGCGATTTCCGCACAGTTAAAAATTCCTGAAACGCATATTACGGTTAATGCGGCCCATAATCATTCTGCCCCCTGGTGCCCGGTTTATCGTCAGGGTTATCGTGGTAAAGAGCTCGATACCCCCTGGGCGCTTATGAATCTTTCACCGCAAAATGATGAACCTTATTTTAAGGAATGGATGGGGCGCCTGATAGTCCAGACGGTAAAGGCAGCGCGTCATGCGCACGATTCCATGCAGCCGGCCACCTTATGGATCGGGAGAAGCGACGTTTCCGAATATTTATACAATCGCAGGCCACGAACGCCCAAATGGGGTGTCGAAGAATCGAACGGTCTTATGGGCGCGGCTACCTTCGGGCCGGTAGACCGTGCAATGACGCTGATCTCTTTCAGAAATGAGAGCGGAGAGAACGTGGCGTCTATTTATCACCTGTCGTGCCATGCAGTATGCATTTATGAACACTCGAAAGCAATTTCCGCCGACTGGCCGGGAGAAGCCACCAAACACATAAGTAGTTCTATTGGCGGTAAGGTAATATTTCTACAGGGAACAGCCGGGGATATTACACCGCGGAAACGTGGTAGAGATGCGTTAAATAAGATGGCTTCAGGCTTAGCAGACTATGCTAAATCGGCCTATCATACAAGTTCGAGATTAACGCCGGGCACTTTAGCAGTACGTTCTGCCACTGTTGGGTTGCCACTTAACGAGAAAGGTAAACAGCGAACCGGGCTTGATGCCTTAAATGCGGAAGTGCAGGTTATTACATTAGGCTCTCTGGCTTTGGTGACCTTGCCCGGAGAACCTCTGACAGACCTGGGTACCGCTATACGAAACCAGTCTCCCTTTCCGCAAACACTGGTGCTGGGCTACTCCAACGGCAATGGTGTACATTATGTGGGGATGCCGGGAGAAATAGCCAGGGGAGGATACGAGATGAATTCTACGGTGGGTACTGACGATGCCGGCCAGTTGTTGGTAGATACGGCGGTGAGGTTATTAAATGAAGCCAGGTAAGCAAAAGGAGGAAACTCGCAAAAACTATGATAAATAATTTAAACCGCCGTGATTTTCTTAAAACCACGGCGATGGGGAGTATTGGCTTTGGTCTGACAATCGATACCCCGCTATATGGCAACTTTAAGCCTGTCTCGCCAGGAAAAAGAGTCGGGATTATCGGGTTGGATACTTCGCATGTAACCGCCTTCACAAGTACACTGAACAACCCTTCAGCAGGCCCTGAATATGACGGGTATAAAGTAGTGGCTGCTTATCCTACTCAAGGCAGCTCCGATATGCCGTACAGCATAGGTAGGATTGCGGGTTTTACGGAACAGCTTTCCGGAATGGGTGTGGAGATTGTCGACTCAATAAATACGCTGTTGGGGAAAGTTGACGTGGTCTTACTTGAATCTGTGGACGGACGCGTCCATCCTGAACAAGCGCTGCCGGTATTAAAAGCGGGAAGGCGAATGTTCATCGATAAACCGATTGCCAGTTCCCTGGTTGATGCCATGGCAATCTTTGCTATGTCGGAGAAATACCAAGTACCCATATTTTCTTCTTCCGCTACAAGGTTTGCTCCTGCCGTTCGTGATATGCTGGAAGGCAAAACACCGGTCGGGACCGTTACAGGCGCTGATACTTTCTCCCCAACGGGGTCGGCGCCCGGTCACCCCGACATGTTTTTCTACGGCATTCATGGCATAGAATCCTTATTTACCGTCATGGGACAGGGATGTAAACAGGTGACAAGGTTTAGTACGGCGCGAACGGACATAGTAACCGGCACATGGGCCGACGGGAGGATCGGGACTTTCCGGGGAGTGCAGAATGGGTTTGGCGGTAAAGTTTTCGGCTCCCAAAGTATAGCGGACATAGGCGATTTTGCAGGTTATAAACCCTTGCTGGTACAGATTATAGCTTATTTCAATACGGGCATAGTCCCCGTAACCCCCAAAGAGACATTGGAAATACTTGCTTTTATGGAAGCGGCCGATGAGAGCAAACGTCAGGGAGGTGCTCGGGTCGATCTGGAGGCGATCAAGGATCGTGCCGCAAGAGATCTGGAAACCTATCCCTATCATAAACTGAAAGTCGGGAAATGACCTGTTTCCCTTAAACCATTATAGCTACCTGCACGAAATGACAACGAATCAAATCAGTTTTGTAATATCCGGGATAAAGAAGAGTGGTATTTTCCTTTCGCCGCTATTATTGACGCTATTTTTAGCTTTCTGTGACACGAAATCGCACTATCCGGGACCACTTTCCCCCGAGGAGTCAATGAAGACCTTCCATTTTGCCGAAGATTTCGAAGCCGAAATATTTGCAGTAGAGCCCTATATCGGAGACCCGGTTTCCATGGAGTTTGATGAACAGGGAAACGCCTATGTAGTGGACATGCCAGATTCCAATATGCCCGATTCTCTCAGGGGCAAAGGAAAAATTATCCTTTTGAAAGACAGGGATCAGGATGGCAGAGCGGATACTGCTATTGTCTTTGCTGATAAGATAAGGGAAGCTACCAGTGTTTTGCCATGGGATGGCGGCCTGCTCGTAGCCGCCGCGCCTCATATTCTTTATTATAAAGATGTAGACGGAGACGGACGTGCCGATTCAAAAGAGATCCTGTTCACCGGTTTTTTTAATAAAAACGAAGAGGCCCAGATTACCAACCTCCGTTTTAATGTTGACAACTGGATCTACGCTAATAATGCCGGGCAGGCAGGCGAGGTAACATTTACCAGGAGGCCTGATGCCCCTAAATTGCTTATGGCCGGAAATGATTTCCGTTTTCGCCTGGACCGCAATGAATTCGAAACCACTACCGGAATCGGCCAGTTCGGACTGACATTTGACGATTGGGGACACCGTTTTTTTACGTCAAATTCCGTACATATCCAGCAAGCGGTTATTCCCTTGCGCTATATTAAACAGAATCCCTTCTTCCCGCAGGGTATCGGTAACGGAAGAGAAAATATCTCTGACCACGACCCGGGGATGTACCAATTGACAGAAACACCTTACTGGCGCCAGATGCGTACAGACCAGCGGAATATTCTGTATCAGGAGAAAAATATGAATACGACAGAATACGCAAGGGATCGGTTTACCGGTGCTTCCGGCGGGACATTTTATGGCGGCGATAAGTTTCCGGAAACCTACCAGGGCAATATTTTTACGGGAGACGTTTCCGGCAACCTCGTACATAGAGATGTTCTTGTATATGAGGGCATTAAACCCTTCTATGTAGCGAAGCGGGCGGAGCCTGAACACGATAAAGAATTCCTTGCAGCTACGGACACCTGGTTCAGGCCTACAAGTTTTACCACAGGACCTGACGGATACCTTTACGTTGTCGATATGTACCGGCAACATATTGAGACCCCGGTTTCTATTCCTAACGATTTGCAGGTAGGGATGGATTTTCAGGCAGGTCATGACATGGGGCGTATATATCGGATAGTTCCGAAGAATACAGGCACTCATAAGCGGGTGGCGCCTCAACTTAAAGACAAAAGCTCCCATGACCTGGTAGCACTGCTTGCCCACCCCAATCAATGGTGGCGTCTTCAGGCCCAGCGATTGCTCTTAGAGCGCCAGGATAAAACGGTTGTTCTGGCAATAAAAGCCTTGTTCGGGCAAAGCGACGATGCACGAGGCAGACTACATGCGTTATATACGCTGGAAGGCTTGAATGCGCTGGATGTGTCGATAGTTCAGGCAGCGATGAAAGACCCTTCGCCGGGTGTTCGTGAAAACGCAGCTATACTGTCTGAACGGTTTCCGCAGTGCTTGCCTATGCTTACGGATATGATTTCTGATTCCTCCGCACGCGTTTCTTTTCAGGCGGTATTAAGTACAGGTCATTTTAAAAATGATGCCATAAGTCTTGTGCTGGCAAAGGTGATAGCTCAAAAGGGCCAGAATTCCTGGTTCCGTAAAGCCGTATTGTGTTCGGAAGCAGGGTCGGGTATCGGCATGTTAAATGCATTGGGTAAAACAGACTTCTTCTCAGAATCCACCCCTTCCTGGAAATCCGGCTTTCTAGAAAATATTTCGGATGTTATAGGAGCCCGAAACCAGAAAAAGGACATTGTCGGCCTGCTAAGAAGGGTATCGCAACCCGATTTAGCAGATAAAGAAAATTTTCAACGGGCGATGATCAAGGGGCTGATTAAAGGTCAGGGGCGGACAGAAGATGTAGATGCACTTTTAAAAGAAAAATTGAAAGCTATGGATACGACATCCGGCGCTGATATCGGCAAAGTGTTAAACGACCTGAAGAAATTGTATGCCAGGTAGGGATATATCATACCGATAGGAAGAATAAATAGGTAATAAAGTAATTGGATTTAATACATTTATAGAAAAGAAAAAATGGGTAAAATGAATCTAACGGTGGTACTGCTAACTGTCGCCTTTTTGATGGGTAACGCATTGAATACTAACGGGCAGCAGCAAAATAAGATCAAAAATATAAGGCTTACGGCATTGAACAGTATGGAGCGGATAGGGCCGCAACAACAGATTTCAGGAGCCAGCCAGGCAATTGTCAAGGCGGCAAAGAACGAAGTAGAGTCCTTTCAGGTAGTAGTGGAGGCATTGCATCAGAATGCGGTGATCATCAATGCCGAAATGTCTGACCTGACCGGTAAATCCGGAAAGATCGGTAAGGAGAACGCTTCGCTATTCCGTGAAGAATATACCCGGGTGAGGCTTGCTTCACCCCGTACTAAACTTCCGCCGGGACTATATCCTGATCCGCTGATTCCGTTTATTAATCCTGAAACCGGTAAACCTATAGAGCGACGTACCCAGATCCAGGAGAACCCTGATGGCAGTGTTATCAGTAAAGGGTTTGAGATGTATGCGCTCCCCTTCGAAGTATGGAAGGGAAGCCGCGAGGCGATCTGGGTAGATATATATATCCCTAAAAACACGCCTGCCGGGGAGTACAAAGGTGCATTGACGGTTACTGTTCGCAGTGCCAAAACGGGTGTAATTCCTGGTAATGACGGAAAGATGTTTCCAGGGAGAACACCTGAAAATGGATCTCCTCAAACGGTATTTTCTATAGATGTCATTGTCCATGTATGGGATTTTACATTGCCGGACGGCCCTACTCATAGAAATTCCTTTGGTGGTGTGGCCGGAGCTGCTTCGGCTTTTGGCATCGAGACAAGTTCGGAAGCCTATAGTGAACTGGAACTGAACTATTGTAAAATGCTTGCTGAAAATCGCATTAACCCGCCTATTCCTGCCAGGCTATTGCCTACAGTTAACAAGGATGGATCTTTAAATATTACTTCCGAGCGTACAAGCGCATTAAAAAAGTATATCGAGGAGTTCAATGTGACGGATTTTCCGCTTTACCGTTCCCCGATAGCCGAGTCCACCACTACAAATCGTGAAAAGGCAATCCGTTACTATAGGGAGTATTACCAATACCTGAAAGAGAACGGATGGGATAAACGAGCCTATTTATATATGGTTGACGAGCCCAATACGAAAGAAAGTTATGAAGAAGTATTGGCGCTTGGGAAACTGGTACATGAAGCGGCCCCTCTTTTGCAGTGCCTTGTAGTGGAACAAACCTATAAGCAAGATAAATCCTGGCCCGATATAGATCCGGCAGTTGACATTTGGTGTCCTCTTTTCTCTTTTATAGATCGCGGCACAATCAATGAAAAAATAACAAACGGCGACGAAGTCTGGTCGTATACAGCCCTGGCGCAAAGGGCGCCCGGCTACAGCCCGACATACAATGAAGTGAAAGACTATGATCCACCCTATTGGGCTATTGATCAACCTTTAGCCAGTTATCGGATGCCTACATGGATCAATTGGCAATACAAAATCAACGGCTTGCTTTACTGGTCGACCGTCTACGCTCCGAAATCTGTCACAGGAGTGATGGATCCGTGGTTCCTCCCTGTTTTCTCGCCAGCGGGACATCATTTTAACGGCGAAGGTTTCCTGATGTACCCTGGTGTACCTTGTGGTATGAACGGGCCGGTAGCATCCATGCGCCTCAAGAACATTCGCGATTCGATGGAAGACTATGAATACTTCCATATTTTGGAACAATTAGCCGGTAGAGAAGCAGTAACCAGGATAGTATCTACAATTGTGCCAAACTGGTGGTCTGATCCAGATCCGAAGGATTTTATTCTGGTTAGGGAGAAAATTGCAAACGAAATTCTTAAACTTAAGAAAAGATAGTCGAAAAGCTGGTGATGACTCTTGTGCCTTCTATCGCTCTTTCCCGTCTTTAGACCGCGTCGCGCAGACGGTGAAAGAGCGATAGCGGGTCTCAGACCCGCAATTTAGTTCTTACTCCCCCCGTCTTCGCTATTTTAACCGCTGATCATGAATATATCCCTTCGTCAATCCTGCCCAATACCTGATTAACCAGCTTAATACCTGTCGGGGTATTTAACAATTCAATAGGTTTTTTGGCCTTTTAATGCGCGACTCTCCTTATTTAACCACCTGTTAAACTTTATTTCGTCCTCAAAAACGGTAAGACCATGAGCTACCGTAAGGGCAATTTAACAAGGCATCCATATCCTTTAACGGGATATCCATAACCTTTGCAAGCGATACAATCGATTGTTTTTTAATACCCGTTAAAGAAGCTTCCAGCAAATCGAAATCCGACGCCGGGAGGGTGGGCAAAAAGGATTCTTCTCCTAAAATATGCCAGGCAAACTGTTCCTGAGATATATTTTCAGGTATCAATATTGCTGCTTTTAACTTGTTTGCAGTCTTATTTTCGGCTATCCGGGTGGCTTTTACTCCTCTAGTTAAAGACTTCCGATCCACTGATCCTCTTTCCGCCCGCTCTTTCCCGTCTTCAGACGGCGAAAGAGCGATAGCGGGTCTGAGACCCGCTAGTTAGTTCTTATTAAACCCCCGTCTTTGTGACCCGGTCTCAGACCGGGTATCGCCCTCCCACCGTCATGAGACGGGGAGAGCTTAGAGCTGAAATAAACCGGTTAGAATCTATTCACGAAAGTCTTATTAAAAATAAACAATGAAAAAAGTTTTCAACACAGGTTTACCCGCCTCTTGTAATAAAATATTTCAAAAAACAATATAAAAAATAGCCGTGTTTTCTCTTCTTCAAACTTTTTCGGTCTCCCTGTCATCATTGGATTGGATAGTGTTGTGTATATATGGAGCCGGCATGCTGGGTATAGGATGGTATTATCAACAAAAGAATAAAACAGTAGAGGAATACCTGCTGGGAGGTAGAAAGATGAAATCTACATCTGTCGGTATTTCCCTTTTTGCGACATTACTCAGTACACTAAGCTATTTAACCTATCCCGGAGAAATGATACAGCATGGCCCCATTATATTTGCCGGGTCTCTGGCTTTTCCGCTTGTTTACTTTATTGTTGGGTGGTGGATAATACCCGCCATCATGAAAACAGGGGTTACCAGTGCTTACGAGATACTGGAGCAGAAATTAGGATTGTCAGTACGGTTACTTGGTACCGTTATGTTTTTGTCGCTTCGTTTACTATGGATGGCTACTATCATTTATGTAACCATAGATGTGGCATTATATTCCGTTATTCAGTTTAATAAGGCTTATGTGCCGCTGATGGCAGCGTTGCTTACTGTTGTTACAATCATTTATACAACAATGGGCGGACTGAAGGCTGTAGTGGTTACTGATATTATTCAGTCTGCTATTTTTTTAGGAGGGGCTTTGCTAAGCGTTATGGTTGTTTGCTGGCATTTTGGTTCGGTAAGCGCTATTATTCCTACACAATGGCCGCAACATTGGAGTACATTTAAAATTGGTTTTGATCCTTTACAAAGAACGACCATGGCTAATGCCATGTTGTCTGTGTTGGTATGGTATGTTTGCACTAATGGTGCTGACCAGATGGCTGTGCAACGTTACCTGGCAACCCCCGATATAAAAACGGCCAGGCGTTCTTTTAAGATCGCATTGATGTCGGATGTTTTTGCCTCCGTGCTGCTCGCGTTGGTGGGTTTATCTATGCTGGCCTATTTTACCAATAACTCTTCCTTGTTAAATGGCAAACCAATCGTAGAGCAGGCTGATACATTATTTCCACGTTTTATTTTAATAGGATTGCCTGCCGGGATATCGGGGCTGGTAATAGCCGGCCTGCTGGCTGCGGCCATGTCAAGTTTGTCTTCGGGATTAAATAGCGTTTCTTCTGTTGTGTCGGAAGACCTGATCAACCGCTTCAGGAAAAATCCCCGGAAGGAAGATGTGTTACGGCAGATTAAGCGACTTTCCTTTGTGATCGGAGTCATTATTTTATTGCTGAGCTTTATCATAGCCAGGGTGCCGGGCAACCTGTTTGATGTAATTATGAAGGTTGTCAATCTTTTTGTAGCCCCGTTGTTTGTGTTGTTCTCTATGGCGCTGTTTGTCCCGTTTGCTACGGAAAGAGCTACTTTTCTGGGGGGGCTTATTGCGATCGGGGTAGCGGTAGCGATTGCATTTTGGGGAATATTCGGCATTACGGTGCTTTGGATCATGCCTGCCTCACTTACGGTTGGCATTATAAGCGCTGTTATATTGAGTTACCTGGATATTTTTATAAAAAGAAAACAGTCAAAATCCTTCTAATGAAAGTTGTCAGCAAAGGGACCATTCCTGTCCCTGGTCATAGCCAGTTCAACAGTAATACATTTCCCTGTATACAAAAGCTTCCTTCCGGCAGGTGGTTGGCGGCGTTTAAGGCCTCGGAGAAAAAAGGAGATTGTGATTTTATGCATGCTGTCATTTGTTGGTCGGATGATCAGGGAGCTTCGTGGAATACTCCTTACGAGCCGGTAATACTACCGGATATAAAAGGGATACAGGGACAGAGCAGAGTTGCTTATTTTTTACCGTTAGGGGGCACGAAGGTTTTGATGGTTTTGAATTGGGTGGATTGTTCGGACACTTCGCTGCCGTATTATGATCCGGTTGAAGAAACACTGAAAGATACCAGGATCTTTTATTGTTTCTCGAATGATGACGGGGCTTCCTGGTCCCAACCACAATTAATGGCAATAGAAGGTCTTGATGCACCCGTACCGTTGACCGGACCACCATTGATGCTTAAAGATGGAACCATTATTTGCCAGTTCGAGGTCAACAAAGCCGTAGGGAATCAGCACGAGTGGATACATCGCTCTGCCATGATTTTTTCCTACGATGGCGGTAATACCTGGAAAGACACGGTGATGGTTACGGAAGAAAAGAAAATGTACTATTGGGACCAGCGGCCGCAGGTATTGGCAGATGGGGTATCGATCATCGATTTTTTCTGGACACTGGATGGTGTAACCAATCAGTATAAGAACATTCACGCAAGGAGAAGTAATGACGGAGGAAAAACCTGGGGAGCGATTTGGGATACCGGTATATATGGGCAACCCGGGCAACCCATTGTTTTAGAAGACGGCAGATTAATGGCGATTGATATTGACAGATCGGTAAAACCGGTTATTACGGTGAGGATAAGTGAGGATATCCGGCGTGGATTTGATGCATCGCTGATCGTGTATGAAGCTGATTCAGGTAAGCAGGACAGCAGGGAGATTAGTATGAACGACGCATGGGCAGAGATGGTACAATTTTCTGTAGGACATCCTTCTCTGCTGTATCTCGGGAATAATGAAGTACTGGCTTATTACTATGCAGGTGCATCTGCTGACACTACCAACATAGCGTTCGTTCGAATTATGGTATAGATGCTTGGTATGCGAGCACTACCTATCTGAACCGGAAAAAGTTCCCGATGGTTAGTAGATTGACGCCAAATAGCGATTATCAAGTAAACTCCAATGACGCGTTGGGATTTACCGTTTAAAATCGAAGTATGCGTATAGAAGCCAAAAAAGAACTTTTACTATTTTTTTGTACAACGTTGCTGATGGGCGCCTGTACGACCGGCGCTGACAATAATCCGGCAGTTTCTTTTGACACCTACACCGTTGCAGATGGTTTTGAGATACAGCTGGCGGCTTCAGAGCCCCTGATCCAGGCGCCTGTTGCGATGGATTTTGACAACCAGGGCAGGATGTGGGTAGTGGAAATGCGTGGCTTTATGCCCAATATTGCCGGAACGGGAGAGGAAACGCCGAACGGGAGGATCAGTATTGTAGAAGGATTTGACAGCCAGGGAAGGGCGCGAAATGCCAAAGTGTTCCTGGATAGCCTCGTGCTTCCCCGGGCTATAGCGCTGGTCTACGGAGGCGTATTGTATGCCGAACCTCCCAATCTGTGGTTTGTGGAAATAAACAATGACAAACCCGGCAAGAGGGTCCTGGTGGATTCGCTGTATACAGATGAATACTCCAACCCGGAAAACCAGGCCAATGGGTTGTTGATGAATATCGATAACTGGATATACAGCGCCTATTCCACTACCCGCTACCAGCTTAAAGACGGCAAATGGATACATGAGCCGACTCCCTTCCGCGGACAATTCGGGATTACAAAAGATAACGCCGGGCGGCTTTACTATGGTTATAATGAGGTGCAACTGGTCGGTGATTATGTATTGCCTAATGCTTCGGTTGGCAATCGGTACATGAAGCCCCAGGAAACTATCAACAAAGTTATAACGACCGACCAGCGTATTTATCCTTTGCATCCCACGACAGTAAACCGGGGCTATGTGACAGGAATACTGAACGCAGATAGCGTTCTGATAAGATTTACCGCCGCATGCGGCCCCCAGATCTATCGTGGAGACCAGTTTCCCGTCGGTTACAGTGAAAACGCTTTTGTATGTGAACCGCAGGCTAATCTCATCAAGCGTAATGTGCTTACTTTCGAAAGTCTGAAAACAACGGCTGCCCAGGCCTGGGATGACAAAGAATTCATTGCTTCGACAGATGAAGGCTTTCGTCCGGTCAACCTGGTGAATGGTCCCGACGGAGCCATGTATGTGGTAGATATGCACCGTGGCGTGATACAGCACAAGGTGTCTGCGACGCCCTATTACCGAGAGGGCATTATTCGCAAACAGCTGGATACTCTTTTGAACGCAGGGCGCATATTGCGGGTAAAATACAAGAATAAAGAGTTGGGGCGCATTCCCGAATTGAATAAAGCCTCCGGCACAGAGCTGGTCTCAATGCTCAAAAGCCCGAATGGCTGGATAAGAGACAGGGCGCAGCAATTACTGATCTTTAAACAGCAGCGGTCTGTTATCCCGGAACTGGAACAGCTGGTGCAGAGCACCGCCGATACCATAGCAGCGATGCATGCCTTGTATACGCTGGAAGGGCTGGACGCCCTGTCCTTTGAGCTGCTTCGAAAAGTTGCGGCTTCCCCGGCTCCGATGCTGTCTGCACATGCCCTTTTGCTTTTGAACCGGTATACTACTGCCGGTCATTTTGAAGCGATGGAAAAGCTGGTGAATGATTTAAGTGCAGGGAATGATACCGTTGTCGATCTCTATTTGGCCTCTTCATTGGGGCCATGGGCTGCTGCAGCGCCTGATACATTTTTACCCCTGCTGGGAAAGCTGTCACACAAATACCCGGAAAGCCCTGTTTTCCAGGAAGTCGTGGTAAGCAGCCTGGAAGGCCTGGAAGAACGTTTCAGGAGGTATGCCTCTCAACCGGGTACCGGTAAAATCATCAGCACCTTACTGGATCAGTCCGTTAAAAACACGCAGGAGGATAAGACGTATTCTATTTTCGTCCAGAGGAAAATACCTATACCGGGGCTCCAGAAAGGACTTGTGATCTACCGCAGTACCTGTGCCGGCTGCCACGGGCCGGACGGAGAGGGGATAGAACATATAGGTCCGCCTTTGAGAGAATCTGAACACGTGAAAGGCCCGAATGCCCGGTTGGGAATGATCATATTAAACGGTTTGGAGGGACCTATTCATATAAATGGCAAGTTGTACCAGTTTAACGGTGCAATGCCTCAATTCCGGGATGTCTTTTCAGACGAAGAAATTGCAGGCATCATGGATTATCTGCATAATTCATTCGTCACCGCGGACCCAAAGCTCTCTTACGGACGCCCGCCGGTTAAACCGGAAGAAATCAAGGTGCTGAGAGAAAAAAAACCGATAACAGTACTTACTGAACAACGCCTGCTGGAAATGGGCAATGACGGCAGATAGCCCCACCCGCTCCCCGCTCTTTCCCGTCTTCAGACGGTGAAAGCGCGATAGCGGGTCTCTGACCCGCAAATTAGCTCCTGTTAAACCTCCATCTACGCGACCCCGGTCTCAGACCGGGTATCACCCTCCCGCCGTCATGAGACGGGAGAGAGCAATTCTTTGACAAATTGTAAGTTATAAGGAGCGAAGAATAGGCTTTTAAAAGAAGTCGTTATTCGCTCTGAATTATGAAGCTAAACCGGAAAAAATTCCTTACACTCAGTTCTTCCGCCCTGGCAGCTGCATTTACTGCCCGTCCCGGCGCTGCAATCCAACTCTTCTCCGATGAAAAGGATGAGCTCCCTTTGATCGACACTCATCAGCATCTGTGGGATATCTTACGGTTTAAAGAAGGATGGTCGTCACCGCCGTTCGGAAGAAATTTCGATATGAATGACTACAAGGCTGCAATCGCAGGCCTTAACGTCGTCAAGGCGGTCTATATGGAAGTGGCCGTGCCGCCGGCAAGCCGTAATACAGAAGCTCATTACGCAATCGAGGTTTGCCGCGATCCTTCGAATCCGACCGTCGCAGCCGTAATTGCCGGAGACCCTACCGAACGCGATTTCCCGGCTTATATCCGCCAGTTTGAAGGGAGTTCCTACATTAAAGGGATCAGGCATTTTTTTAAAACGAAAGAAAATATCGTAACTCCGCAGGTGATCGAAAATATCCGCCTGTTGGGAGAGTTGAAGATGCATTTCGAGTTTTCGGTGCCGGTAAAATGGCTGGATGCCGTCGTCCGTTTGAAGGATTCCTGCCCCGATACGGCTTTTGCAGTCAATCATTGCGGGAATATTGATCCGCGGCTGTTTTTTAAAAAGGAAGAGCTGCATGATATGCCGGATCATAGCCTGGTAGAGTGGGAGACCAGCATGAGGGCGCTCGCCTCAAACAAGGATACCATCTGCAAAATATCGGGTGTCATTACCCGTGCTCCCGGTTACCGTCTTACTCCTGAAAACCTGGCGCCTTCCGTCAACCTGTGTCTCGATATTTTCGGACCTGACCGCGTCGTGTTTGCGAGCGATTGGCCCGTGTGCCTGAAAGGAATGGAAATCCGTGAGTGGGTAAAAATCCTGAAAACGATTGTCTCTGTACGGTCTCGTGAAGACCAGAAGAAGCTATTTCATGATAATGCCGTAAGATTCTACCGGCTGTAACCCTTTTTTAGCCTGAACCAATGAAAAGACTAACCCTTAATCCTGGAAAAAATAAAAGAGAAAAAAAAGGAATAAAGAGGAGAGCCTTCCTGGGGATGGGCTTGTCGGGCGTTGCCGGTGCTTCTTTGCCGGTTTTCAGCAGTCCGGGGAGTCCTGCGAATCCGCAGCCGCTAAGCCCCGCTGACCAGGGTAGACGGCGCTACTGGGAGCGGACCGAACCTTTCCCGGAAAAGATGGCTTTACTACAGAAGGCCTGGGAACAGAAAAATTACCGCCTCGTAAGGGCGCTCACCGATTCGATCAGGAATTCGGCTCTCCAGGCTCAGGCAGACGAAGGTCCGGTATCGTTGCCGGTTTCGGAGGCATCCGACTTTGCGCTTACGGAAGGACTGCCGGAAGACTGGAAGCAATGGGCTGAGGGGTGGCGTTATTACAAAGTTTTGACTATCACGGAAACAGCCGGGCTGAGCAGGACAAACGACCCGGTAGAGGTGACACTGGCATTCCAGGCCGACCAGGTAGCTTCCCTTGCCCGGGAAATCAGGGCGGCCACTATCTACGAAGCGAAAATACGGGAGCTGACTTCACAGGTATTTTCCGAAACCAACAAGGACGGTATTCGTATGTGCCAGCTGACTTTTCTGCTGGATGTCACGAAATCCGCCGGACACCAGGTATTGGTTTTTTACGGAAATCCCGTGGCGGAGCTGCCGGTTTACCCTTCCGACCTGGTGACGACCGGCGAAGGGTTCAGGCTGTCGCTGGAAAACGAATTCTATAAAGTCAACCTTTCAAGGCAGACGGGACAGATAGAAAGAATCATCCTGAAGCGCGAGCATGGAATGGAGTTCTATTCCGGCGGGCAAGGCCACGGCGAACCGGCGGGAATAGACTGGGCACATGACTATACCCCCGAAGACCATTTCCAGAAGTTCAGGATCTCTTTATGGGATGAATGCCCCGACTATGAAATCATTCGCGGTCCGGTTTGCACGATCGTCAGGCGGTGGGGATTCCCCTATTCTCCTCTTCATCCTTTGTTTTCACCGAGCAGGCTCCTGATCGATATCGAGTACAGGTTTTATGCCGGTTTGCCGTTTTTCCTGAAGAACGGCCAGATGACGGCCGTTAAGGATTTTGGCGTTGCTACTATCCGCGATGATGAATGGGTATTTACCGGTCAGTCTTTTACCGATATTTTATGGCTGGATGCCGACGGGAAGCTTCATACGGGCGCCGTCCCTTCCGATACACAAAATAACCTCTGGGGTATAGGTTTTTATAACAAGGATACCCGGGACTGTTTTATGGGTATTTTTCTCGACCACAAAGCCAGTGACGGGCGGACACTTGCCCATTCCGGCTCGCCTTTGTTACACTACCAATGGCACGGGCAATTGTGGAGCCGGTACCCGGTAAGAGACGCTATGATGAAAGAAGGGACGGTGTTGTATGAAAAGAATGCCTATAGTGTTCTTCCGTTTACTCCCGAAGAAGGGGTAAATAATATAGAGAGATTGCGTAAAAACCTGCTTGCACCACTCATCGTTTCGGCCGGAAAGCTCCGGAATGCAGGTTCGGCTGAAAGAGAGGCCGCTTCCCCTCAGTTGGGTAGACAGGGAGAAACCAAAGGTACTGTAGCCATTAAAAAACTGGTTTGGGAAGCCCTCCACCTGGTAAAAGATCCACAGCTATATAAATCGGACGTCAGTATAGTCGATCTGGGATTGGTGCAGGATGTACGCGTCCGGATCGACGTAGTGACAATCGTTCTTGCGATGCCTCACAGAGGCCGTCCCCTTGCGTCTTATTTTGACTACGGATCCAATTCGGTCCATTCAACCCCTTCCAAAAGTATCCAGGATGCGGTACGCAGTGTGCCGGGGGTAAAAAAAGTAGTAGTGGAACAATCGTGGTACCCCGCCTGGAACCCGGGTTTCATCACGGCAGAGGGGAGGGAAAAGCTCGAACTGGATTTGTGAACTTATATCATCTTAATTATCCCAATGAAATCATCCCTTCTCCTGAGTCTTTGCTTTACTCTTTTCTGCACCGCCTGTTTACCGGAGCAGAACGCACCGTCGAAGCCAAATATCATCATCATCCTGGCCGACGATATGGGCTATGGCGACATATCCGCCCTCAACCCTGAAAGTAGAATAAAAACGCCCCACCTTGACAACCTTGCCGGGCGTGGCATCGTGTTTTCGAATGCTCATGCGGGAGCCTCGGTCTGTACGCCTTCGCGCTATGGCCTGCTTACGGGCAGATTCGCTTTCCGGGCTCCCTCCGGCGGAAAAGGAGCCAGCGGATTCGGTACGCCGGAGATAGAGCCGGGAAGGGAAACGATAGCCGCTATTCTCAGGAAAGCCGGCTACACGACGGGTTGTATCGGGAAATGGCATCTTGGATTGACCTGGAAAACAAAAACTCCCGATAATAAGGTAGTTTTCGACCAGGAAACCGGCTATTCAAATATAGACTACAGCGGAAAAGTTACAAACGGTCCGAACGATCACGGGTTCGACTATTCCTTTATCCACCCTGCATCCCTCGACATGCCTCCCTATCTTTTCATGAGAAACCATGAAGTAGTAGACCCGGATATGACGCTTACGACTGAACTATATCAGAACAGGCTGCCCGGAACGAAGTATGCCTGGGATAAAAAGCATACAACGGATGAAGATGTTTATTGGGATAAGGGCGTCTGGTGGCGGCGGGGAGAGATTTCCAGGTCGTTCAGGATAGAAAAATGCCTGGACGAAATTGTGAATGAAGGCCTGGGTTTTATCAGAAGAAGTCATGATAGCTCCCCGGAGAAGCCATTTTTTATGTACCTCCCCCTTACCGGTCCGCATACCCCGTGGATGCCCGCCGAAGAGTTCAAAGGGAAGTCTGACCCGGGTACCTACGGCGATTTTGTCCTCAATATCGACAACGTGGTTGGCAGGGTAGCCGAATTGCTGCAAAAACTATCGATAGATGAAAACACGCTGGTCATATTTGCAAGCGATAACGGGGCATACTGGCCCCAGGAGGAAATTGCTTCATCCCGCCATCAATCAAATTTCGGCCGGCGGGGGCAGAAAGGCGATGTATGGGAAGGAGGCCATAGGATCCCCCTCCTTGTTTCATGGCCTGCGACGATCAAAAAACATACGGCGAATAACGACCTTGTCAGCCTGACCGACATTTATGCGACCCTCGCCGGACTTACGGGCCAGGAAATCCCGAAAGACAGCGGTGAAGACAGCTTTAGCTTCCTCGACCTGCTTTCAGGAACCGGGAACAAGCCTTCGCGCATCGGGATGATCCATCATTCCTCAAGAGGCATGTTTGCTTATCAGAAGGACGGATGGAAGTTTATCGACGGACTCGGGTCGGGCGGGTTCACACCTCCTGCACAGGAGGACCCTGCTCCCGGCATGCCTTCCGGCCAGCTTTATAATCTCAGGACCGATTCGCTCGAAGCTCATAATGTAATGGCTGAGAATGCGAAGCTGGCGGATGCATTGAAGGAGGAGTTGACGGAGCTCATCAGGAGCGGCAGCAGTAAAACCAAAACAGGAGGCTCAGGAAATTAATGAGCGTAAAATGATGGAGAGACTAGTCTTACAATGCATGACCGGAAGTATTAATTGATCCGGAGGTCGTATTATTGTAAGAGCGTACTTAATCCATCATTTAACACTCGTTTTTTAATGAAAGTAAAGTTTATTTTAGCATTGGGGGCCGGGATGTTTCTTTCATCCTGCCAGTCGGAGCAGACAAAAGACACCACGGTTGAGGAAACGGTCACGGCTATTCCCGACTGGGGGCCGTCGAGGTGGAGCGAAGTCCCCGAAAACCCGCTTATCGACCCGGCCGGGTACGGGCTGCCTGAGCTGGTCATAGGCGATCCTCAGATTTTAACGCCAGGTCAGTTTGATGAGCAATGGCATGCATTTTACCATGGTTTCTCACATGATTCGGAGGGCTGGCATACCTGGTTTTTTCACTCCGTTTCGGACGACGGGCTAAAATGGAAGGAGGTCTTCAGGGAAGAGGGAGAAGTAGGGATACAATATATTTTTTCAGACGGAGACCGCTGGATACAATACTATGCGGCGACAACCAATGCTACCGGAGATGCGGAGCTGAGGAAAAAATACGGTGTTATTATCCGCGCCCGGACTACAACCGATTTTAAGACCTGGTCGGAGCCGGTAAACCTCATCACGCCCGACTTACCGATGGAGCGTGAGGGGACTACCATTGAGGCTCGTAACCCTTGTGTAATACAGTTGCCCGACGGCCGCTACAGGATGTACTACAGCGCAGGTATGGTGTACCTGGATGACGCAGGATACGGCGAGCCTAAGTATATTTTCTGTGCGGAAGCCGACAATCCTTTGGGCCCTTTCACCAAGCGGGAGGAGCCGGTACTGGCGCCCGATGCAAGCCTTCCCTACCGCAATCATGGCTGCGGCGGGTTTAAGGTATTCGGCTACAAAGACGACTATATAGCTCTTTATAACCCTATTTACATAGATGATGAGAAGAAATCGAGGTCCGAAATTCGGATGTTATTCAGCCGGGACGGCCTCTCGTGGGAAGAAGCGGATTTCAACCCGATTATTAAGCCTGAACCTTCCATTCCCTGGCGTTCGGCTATCATCTACCAATTAGATGTAGTACCCTGGAAAGATCAGCTTTGGATGTTTTTCAATGCCCGTGAGGGCTGGCGGGGCGGCGAAGAAAGAATCGGGGCCGTCAGGATGGACCTGAATGGTGATACTCCCCTGGTTAAATTGCAAAAGCCGTTTAATAAAAAGCAATAGATATGCGGCCCCGGCCGGGAGCGTGAAAATTGAGAATATATGCGTAGGAAATTGTGGATAGTAGCGCTCCTGGCATTCTTAACGGGATGCGTGCAGCAGCAGGAATATCATGTAAAGTTAGTCGCGGCCGGTGCCATTGAGCCCGACGGGGTAAATGACGAAAAAGCCTGGTCGGGCGTCAAGGAAATCAGTTCTTTCAGCAATCCCTGGAACAAAGAGGTTTCTCCGGAGACCTCTTTGTCTATGGTAAGAGATGACGAATACCTGTACTTCTTTTTCAATGTATCGGATGCTGAAATAGTAACCCATCCGGTATTTAGCAAGGAGCGCGACGTGGAGAAGGAGGATCGTGTGGAGCTGTTTTTCTCCAAAGACAAAGACATGCGGGAATATTACTGCCTGGAGATCGACTCACAGGGAAGGACCCTTTCCTACGCTGCTCAGCACTACCGGAAGATCGATTTCGACTGGGAAGCGCCGGCTGGTTATAAAGTTTCTGCCCGTGCCCGGCAGGGAGGATACACTGTAGAAGGAGCTATACCGCTCGCTTTCCTGGACGGGCTGAAGAAGGGTGAGGATATTTTTTTCGGAGCTTACCGGGCGGAATTCAGTGTGAAAGATAACCAGCTGGTGGAAAACTGGCTTACCTGGGTCGATCCGGCTACTACAGAGCCCGATTTTCACGTACCGGCTTCTTTGGGGAAGCTGAGGCTAAGCATATAGCCACAGACGCACAGATGGGTATAGGCTTTAGCTATAGCTATCTGTGCGTCTGCGGCATATAAGATGACCTGACGGTCTGAATAATATATATTTAAAAAAAAATCAGATTTTTTTTAGGGATTGTGAGGTAGTCCGGAACTTTAAACAAAAAACGTTTAACCCGGCGCCGGATGCAAGCAACTGATTTGACAGACAATGTATTGGTGGAGTTGCTGAGAAGTGATGATGCACAGGCATTTGAAGTCATCTATTACCGCTATTGGCGCCAGCTTTTCGGGTTTGTATACCAGCAGATCGGTTCGAAGGAAGATACGGAGGAGATTGTACAGGAACTGATGCTTTGTCTCTGGCAAAACAGGGAAAGGTCGCAGATTCGTAACCTCAATGCGTTCCTTTTTATTGCTGCCAGGAACCTGGTCAACCGCTATTTCAGGACGCGGATCAACCTGAGGAAGTACCACGAATACCAGCTCATGCGGGAGGTATTCGAGAATATAGACACTGATGAGATTTTTAACGAGAGACAGCTTTCGGAATCAATAGAAAAAGCATTGCAGCACATGTCCGAGAAGACGGCAAAAATATTCAGGATGAGTAAAATGGATGATCTTTCGGTCAAGGTGATCGCCTCGCGGATGGGGCTTAGCGACAAAGCGGTAGAATACCATATCACCAAATCGCTGAAAATGATCCGGCAGCATCTTGAACGGTTTAATTCAGACAACTGACGTTTGATAACAAAGAGGAAAATGACCAGGCAGGAGTTCGACAGACTGATAGAAAAATACAATTCGGGAGTATGTACCCCTGAAGAGATAGAAACGGTAGAGAAATGGGGCTATCTGCATTTCAGGTGTCAAAGCGAAAGTACTGTTTTTGACGGGGAAGATGAAATGCTCCGGACCCGGGAGAAGATCTGGGAGAACGTAAAGGGGCAAGCGGGGCTGAAGAAAACACGAAAAACCGTTTTCGGAAAAGTAAATGCATTCAGGTTAGGTTTGGCAGCCTCTGTTTTGGCGGTACTGACCGCCGGGATATTGTTGAAAGACAAGCTGTTCATTCCGGGAACAGATACTGAGCCGGCGGGTATCGAAACCAAAAATACAACTATCTCCCGCCAGAAGATCGTACTGCCCGATAGTAGCACGGTGGTCCTGGAGGCAGGTTCGATGATTGTAGCCGATGAGGGGTACGGAAAGGAAGCCCGCATCGTTCATCTGAAAGGAGAAGGGTATTTTGAAGTGAAGCCGAACGCGCAGATCCCTTTTCTCGTATATACAGGAGAGTTGGTTACGGAAGTGCTTGGCACCAGTTTCCGGATCAGGCCTCAGGAAAGCAAAAGGACCATAGAGGTATCTGTTATGACCGGGAAGGTATCCGTCTATACCGGTAACCCGGGCCGTGATAAAAAACGCAACGGTGTAATCGCCACATCCAACCAGAAAATAGTGTTCGACACCGAATCCAGGATCATCCGGCAGGACCTGGTGGATATCCCGGAAATGATCGTACCTCCCCAGTTGGAGTCGTCTTTCCAGTTTGACGATACACCGGTGGAAGAGGTGCTGGGGCTTATGAAAAAGGTTTATGGAATCGAGATCGTAATAGGCAATGCGGCGCTTAAGCGATGCGTATTTACCGGCGACCTGAACGGATTGGGCTTGTACGAGCAACTGGATTACATGTGCGATGTGCTGCGTATAAGTTACGAAATCAGGGGTACGGGGATTTATATTTCAGGTACCGGCTGCGGATAGCCATGTAGCATATTTTACCACGCTGACAATTCCTAAACACTAAAAAATGAACGATATGAACTAATTTACACAACCCGGTTACAAAGTGAAAAGCCGGCAATGCGTCCACATCACCGGCTTATTATGTACCGCTCAAACGTCCATTTGAGCATCATATCCGGCTAGTGCCGGTAGATACAGTACATCTGTTTTCAGAGCTCTTTCACCCTTAAAACAATGCTAAATTATGAACAAAAATTTACGAATCCCACCGCGGATTTGGAAAATCATGAAAGTAACCGTCCATCAGCTTTTCCTGTTAGTTGTTTGCTGTGGGTTTGCCTATGCCCATAGCAGTAACGGACAGAATGTCCTGGATAGGAATGTATCACTGCAGGCGGAAAACACCCGGTTTAAGGGAGTGTTAACGCAGATTGAAGAGCAGGCCCATGTTCGTTTCATATATAGCTCCAGCGCGATAGACGTACGACAGAAAGTAAGCCTGCAGGCTCAGAACAAAAAGCTGGACCTTGTACTCGAAGAGCTGCTCCGGCCGCTTTCGATTGAATATTCGGCATCGGGCAACAGGATTATGCTGAGGCGGATTGCCGCGGATCAGAAAAATGAGACGTATTTGAAGATACCGGCTATCGATGATCTGGCGGAAGTCGTCGTCGAACACACGATTAGGGGAAAAGTTACGGATGAGAAGGGCGAGGGGTTGCCGGGAGTAAGCATTTTGATAAAGGGCACCCAGCAGGGAACTTCGACCGGTGAAACGGGGACATTTACGCTCAAAGTGCCGGATGAGCGTGCAACATTGGTGTTTTCTTTTGTAGGGTATTTAACGCAGGAGGTGGTAGTCGGAAACAAGACGACGATCGATATTTCGATGGAAGCCGATATAAAAGCACTTGAAGATCTTGTGGTTGTAGGATATGGCACACAGAAGAAGGTGAACCTGACAGGGGCTGTATCTCACGTGACTTCAGAGGTTTTGGAGAACAGGCCCCTTTCTAATGTAGCGCAGGGCTTACAGGGGATTATTCCCAACCTGAACATTACCCAATCGTCCGGGGCGCTTGGCAGGAGCGCCGATTTCAATATACGCGGTTTTACCTCCATCAATGGCGGAAGCCCGCTGATATTGATTAACGGTGTTCCCGGTGATATAAACCTGCTTAATCCAAACGATATCCAGGAGGTCTCGGTATTGAAAGATGCGGCTTCTGCAGCCATATATGGCGCGCGGGGAGCGTTTGGTGTGATCCTTATCACTACAAAAAAGGGAGGAGAACATAAGCCCAGGGTAACGCTGTCGACTAACTATGCCATCAATAAACCTACGGTTTTTAATGAAATTATGGATTCTAAAGAGCGCCTGGAATACTATAATATTGCGACTATCCGTCAAAGCGGTACGCCTTACTTCGACGCATTCCGGGAGGCCGCCATACTGGCCCACTATAACGACCCTTCCCAGCCGGCACTTGTCAAAGATCCGGCAGTTGCAGGATACCGGGGAGCTGCCAATATCCAATGGCCGAGAGAACTCATGCGAACAAGCTATCCTATGCAGCAGTATAATCTCAGCATATCAGGAGGATCAGAGAAGCTGAAATATTATACGTCTTTGGGTTATTTAAACGAACAGGGAATTGCAAAAGGCTTTAATGAGCGTTATGAGCGCTACAATTTAACCTCTGAGTTAAGCTATGAGATTTCCAAATGGATCACAGTAAGCTCAAATATATTGGTGAATAAGAATAATAAGCATTACCCTCCCAATCCCAATACAGGAGTTTTTAACGAAGATGTTAATTACTTGTTCTCTAATTCATGGCCTGAAGACCCGGTTTATGATCAGGAAGGGAGGTATTACACCTGGGACGGCAAGATTAATATGGTGCAGTTCTTAAGGGAAGGAGGGTACAGGAACAGGGGTATAAACGATATGTGGTTAACGGGGAGGATAGTTTTAAATCCGTTCAGGAATACCACTATAAATATCGATTATACCTATAACAACAGGGATACGGAAGAAAAAAACTATTTGAAGAACCTGGTAGGATATAATGATATACCGTTAGGAATATACCAGACAGAACCGAGCAATGTTACCAGGAACAATGAAAGATATAATTACAACGCATTTAATGCGTATCTAAATTACGACAATTCATTCGGGAGGCATCATGTAAAGGCATCCATCGGGTTTAACCAGGAAAATTCAAACGTTGACGGCTTTAGCTCTTATCGTGAAAACCTGGTCATTAACTCAATACCGTTTTTGTCTCTGGCAACCGGGACGATGAATGTTTCCGATGGTGAATCAAGGTACGCTTTGAGAGGTGGGTTCGCGCGTATTACCTATAACTTTGATGACCGCTATTTACTGGAAATAAACGGCCGTTATGATGGTACTTCCAAATTTTCTGAAAGTGACCGGTTTGCACTTTTTCCATCTATATCGGCCGGATGGCGTATAGACAACGAGACATTCTTCGGAGAGCTGAAAAATGTTTTCAACTTACTGAAAATAAGAGCATCTTACGGAAGTCTTGGAAATCAGGATGTTTCCGGTTACTATCCGTATATCGCTACGTTTTCCACCAATCAGGTCAATTACTTAATCGGGAATAGTAAGCCCTTAACAGCCGTTGCTCCTGGTTTGGTAAGCCCGACATTGACATGGGAGGTAGTCAATCAGAAAAACCTGGGACTTGATTTTGCAATCCTGAGCAACAGGTTAAGCGGGTCTGTCGATGTGTACAGGAGAGACACCAAAGATATGTTAACGGCATCCGAACCTTTGCCAAGTGTTTTGGGGGTTGCTGAACCAAGGACTAATGCTGCCGATCTGAAAACTATAGGGTTCGACGTTTCTGTAGATTGGAAGCAGAAAATATCAAACGGTCATGTAGGGCTGACTCTTATTTTCTCAGATTATTCTTCGGAGATAACGAAATTTTCGAATCCCGCCGGTTTAATAGGCAGCCACTACGTAGGAAAGAAGATTGGCACCATCTGGGGATTGGTGACAGACGGGCTTTTCCAGAGTGATGAGGAAGCCCAATCTGTAAACCAGACAAATATAACAGGGAGGAGGCTGCAAGCCGGCGATCTGCGATTTAAGGATATTGACGGTAACGGGAAGATAGATAGGGGGAATTCAACACTTGCAAATCCCGGCGACCAGAAGGTTATAGGCAATTCCACTCCCAGGTATAGCTTTGGCGTAAGACCCAGTGTCAATTGGAAGGGGATCGATGTCACCGTATTTCTGCAGGGGGTGATGAAAAGGGATGTTTTGTTGTCGGCGACAGATTTTCTTTATCAATACCAGAGCCAGTGGAATGCACAGCCCAAAATCGGTGCGGACTACTGGACTGAAAGCAACAGGGATGCTTATTTCCCGGCACCTCTTGTTACTAATTCTGCTGATGTTACAACAGCGAAAACCCGGTTTTTACAAAATGGAGCCTATATGCGGCTAAAGGAGTTAACAATAGGTTACACGCTTCCTAAATTATTGACGGATAAAATCAGGATGGAAAAAGTCAGGGTTTATTTGTCAGGATATAATGTAGGAGAAATTACCGGAATGATGAAGGTTTCTGATCCCGAACTATCTAACGGGAGGAACTATCCTATTCATCGTTCCTTGTCTTTTGGCGCAAATGTTCAGTTTTAACTGCTAACTATAAAGAGATGAAAATTTCAAATATCCTGATTGTATTTGGAGCAGTATTTTTCCTGTTTTCTTCATGCAATGATAAGTATTTAGATCTGTCTCCTGTAGATAAGATCAGCGATCAGAACTTCTGGAAAACTGCTTCCGACCTGGAGCTCTATACAAACCAGTTTTATCTTGATCTGAGCAGGACGAACGGGTATCTCTGGACCCAGGAAAGGTTTACGGATAACCAGGGCTTTATTACCAGGGATGCTTATCTGTGGGGAGAATCGACAGTTCCGAGCAGTGGAGGCGGATGGGGGAAAGCCGACTGGCTAAAAATCCGTAATGTAAACTATGCGCTCGCGAGAATTGAAAAAATGGAGAAAAATCCGGATATATCCCGCTATGAGGGCGAAATCCGGTTTTTCAAAAGCTATTATTATTTTGACAAGCTGGTTACTTTCGGGGATGTTCCCTGGCTGGAAAAGGATCTGAATATTGACGACTCGCTACTTTATAAAGGGAGAGATCCCAGAGCAACTGTCGTTTCTAATATGATACGTGACCTGGATTTTGCGGCAGAACATCTGCCGGCGGTATCCTCTGATAACCGGTTGACAAAATACGCGGCTCTGGCTTTTAAAGTAAATGTATGCCTGTTTGAAGGAACTTTCAGGAAATATCATAACCTGGGTGGTGATTATGAAGGGTTATTAAGGCAGGCTGCGGGGGCGGCTGAAAGCATAATCAATTCAGGACAGTTTGCCTTATACTCAACCGGGAGCCCCGATACGGATTACTATGATCTTTTTGTTCAGTATGACTATACAAACAATCCTGAGGCGATCATGTTTGTAAAATATGTAAAGGATGTGCTGATGCAGAATGAAGCTCGCTATTTAGGAGAAACTCAATCAGGCTACACCAAAGATTTCGTTGAGGGCTACCTGTGCACTGACGGGCTACCCATCTCGTTAAGTCCGCTATATAAGGGGGACAAAGTATTCGAAGAAGAGTTTCTGAACAGAGACCCGAGGATGAGGCAGAGCATTCATACAGCTGAGCGTAAATACAGGATTTATCCCGATGGCACCTTCGATATGAAAATTCCTCCCCAATTTAACGGGACCCGCTGCTGGACGGGGTATGAAATGATAAAGAGGTATTCCAATCTCGAGGTCGATAGGATAGGCTCTCAGTCTACCCTGGATCAGTTCATTTTCAGATATGGTAAGGTATTGATCGACTATGCCGAAGCAAAGGCTGAACTAGGCGAATGCACACAGGAGGTATTAGACAAATCATTAAATCTTCTGCGCGATCGCGTTGGTATGCCGCATCTGAAAGCCGAAGTAGGGTTTACGGATCCTAACTGGCCCGACTGGGAGGTTCCGGTCACACCGCTCATTAATGAAATACGCCGTGAGAGGCGTATTGAAATTGCAACGGAGGGTTTTGACAGGTGGTATGACCTGCTGCGATGGAAAGCCGGTAAGTTATTGGAAAAAGAAAAAAACCAACTGGGTGCATACGATCCGGCTAAGGGAGAATACCATAAAATATGGCCGGGATTTACCAGGAAATGGTATGATAGATTATACCTGCGCCCTATCCCTACCCAGGAGTTAACACTCAATCCTAACCTGACGCAAAACCCCGGGTGGGATCAATAATTATCTGGTATGTCAGATCGCAGAAATTTTATCAAACACCTGGCTGTTGCAGGTATTGCCGGCGGGTTGCCCGAGTCTTTCGCTCCCCCGCCGGTAAAAGCCGGGAAGTTCCCGCCGGAATGGCTCGGGCTGGTATCGCCCGGTTCTTTGGGTATGGATCCTGAAATTCTCAGAGAGGTCGATATACTTGTTGAAGAGGCGATCGCCATCGGCCATACGCCGGGGGCTGTAGTGGCCATCGGGCGGGGAAATAAAATGGGCTTCCTTAAGGGATACGGTAACAGGCAGTTGTACCCGCAGAAGGAAAAAATTACATTGGATACCATCTTTGATCTGGCTTCGGTAACAAAGGTTGCGGCTGCGGCAACAGCCATGGCCGTCGTTATCGATCAGGGAAAAGTCTCGCCTGACGACCTGGTTGTCAAATATTTCCCGGAGTTCGGGAGTAAGGGTAAGGACAAGATTACACTCAGGCATCTTCTGACACATACGTCCGGGATCGGCTATTACGGTGCAGATGTAAGAGGTACGAAAGAATATCTTTTTAAGGTGCTCTGTTCACTTGACCTTATTTTTCCCGTAGGCGAGAAATATGACTATAACGACAATAACCCGTTGATGCTGGGGCATATTGTCGAAAAGGTTTCCGGTCAGAACCTGCGTGATTTTACTTCGGATAATATTTATAAACCCCTGGGGATGCGGGATACTATGTATAATCCTGACATAACGCGGGTGGAACGGACGGCTGCAACGGAAATGCGGGATGGCGTATGGTATAAAGGCGTAGTCAATGATTTTAATACGTATAATCTCGGCGGTGTGGCCGGGGACACGGGACTATTTTCGACTGCGCCTGACCTCGCCATCCTGTCTGCGCTGTGGCTCGGTAAGGGAACGTTTGTTAAAAAAGACGGCTCGGAAGTTAAGCTTTTCAGTTCGAAGACATACGAAAAGATAACGGAGTCACAGTTTATGAATGTAGGGGTGAGAGGGCTGCTCTGGGATAAAAGATCAGGATCGAAGAACCGGCCCTGGAATATGTCGCCGGATGCGCTCGGGCATGGCGGATGGACCGGTACTTCGATCTGGATCGACCCCAGGCTGGACCTTTTTGTCGTCATGCTGGGCAATCGCCGTCATCCGTTTGGCAGAACCCCGAATATCTATCCTGTAGCGGCAGGAATAGGAGTTGTTGCGGTTAATTCTATTCAGCGTAAAAACGAAACACTGTCGTTGTATTACGATCAGAAGATTAAATTTTCAACCCGTCAGCATGCTGTTCCTGTTTCATTGGCGGCTTTGAAGGAGAATAAGATAGCGCTGATCGCTTCCCGGGAGGAGATTGACAACCCCAATGGGTTACCGGCGCAGCTTAAAAGAAACGGGATCGAAATTGCGGCACTATACTTCCCGGACGAATCGTCGGTAGAATCCGGGAGCGAAAGCAAACAATTTGTCCCCGAACCGCTTAAAACAGATGCATACACAGGCGCCCCGGTTTATGCACTGACCCGCGACTGCCTGTGGATTTTACCCGGGATGATTCATAACTCAAAAACGATTGTATTCGGGTTGAAGATTTCTGAGAATTGTTCGGAGGATTCGTTCTGGTTTACCGCCAGTGTTTTGGGGCACACACTTCAAAGCGCGTCCGATCACCAGTTGAAATATGCGATTGTCGATTTCCCGAACCCCTTAGGCAATAAATTTATTGACATCAAAAACCTGGCAGATAAGCTCAAACCTTTTGGAGTTTATCACAGGCAGGCCAGGCAATTTGGTCTGACTTTGTGTGATATTGCTTCCAAAATCAATGAAGAACAATCACTGGAATTGAAGATTGAATCTATATCAATGACCGAATTGCAGAATAATTAAAAGGATATGCTGCGCTAAGTATAGTTTATGGAAAGAAGATTATTTTTCAAGTGGCTCGGGTTGTCCTCTTTTGCTGTTCCGGCGCATGCGTCATATTTTTCCGGTGAAGTTTATCCTGAGAGCTTATATGAGCTTGAGCAACTGGCGAAGAGGAGAATGGGAGAAGATCCCTTTCTGTATCTGAACGGCGGAGCGGACGACCTGCTTACTATAAAGGCCAATACTGAAGCATTCCGTAAAATTCAGATCCGGGCGAGAAGACTGGTAGATGTCAGGACAATTTCTACCCGGGTACAATTGTTTGATAAGGTATTGGATAACCCTGTATTACTTAGCCCGGTAGCCAATCAGAGGTATTTTCATACTGACGGAGAAATAGCTACTGCAAAAGCCGCAAAAAAGGTAAATCATACTATGATTGCCTCCTCCCTTTCTAACTTCTCGATTAATGAAATAGCCTCAGAATCAGGAGCCGATATATGGTTTCAGCTATATGCTACGCCAGTTCGGGATGTGACTAAAAGACTCATTGAAAGAGCGGAGCAGGCGGGGTGCAAGGTATTGGTGCTTACAGTGGATAGTCCTGTGGTAGGTAAGAGGGAGAAATTCAGCCTGATAGACTTTGGTATTCTGAAGAAGGCTAATTATGAAGGTATCCTGCCAAAGGGAGTGGGGATACTGGATGCCGGAATGACGTGGGACATTGTAGGTTGGCTAAAGAAGAGCACAAAAATGAAAATAGTATTGAAGGGGATAGTAACCAGCGAGGATGCCCGTTTAGCTTATGAAAACGGAGCCGACGGTATAATCGTATCAAATCACGGCGGACGCCAGCTTGAAAGCAACAGGGCTACGATTGATTGCCTGCCGGAAATTATCGATATCGTAAAAGATAAGATACCGGTGTTGATAGACGGCGGGATCAGGAGAGGGACAGATATTTTCAAGGCTTTGGCCCTGGGAGCGAAAGCTGTCTGTATAGGAAGACCTTTTTGCTGGGGTTTGGGGGCATACGGACAAAAAGGAGTTGAACTCACTCTTGAAATACTCAAAGATGAGTTAATCAGAGATATGAAACTGGCCGGAACGCCTGCCCTGGATAAGATATCGCCAGGTCATATTGCCTGGTGCAATGAGAGATGATCATAACCAGATACAAATAGTAATAGTCATTTTAAAAATAAAACACATGAAATATTGCCTGTCATTAACAATTGCTATCGTATGCATGCTCGGTGCTGCGTTTACGCGAAGCGGGGATTCCGTAAAGAAAAAAGCCAAGCCCATTCTTCTGGTAGCCAACAAGCATTCCAATACTTTGTCGTATGTTGATCCGGCTACATTTAAGGTGAAGGAAACGATCCCTACCGGTCCAAACCCGCACGAGATAGTACTTACGGCAGACAGGCGATTTGCTTATTTAAGCAGCTATAACCCTCCGGGAAATACCATTTCGGTAATCGATCTTGTAAAAAGGAAGCTGGTTAAGCAGATCCACACCGGAGAATATGTACGTATACATGGAGCAGCAATAGCCCCTGACGGGAAGAACGCCTATTTTACCGCCGGCCAAAGTGGGCTTGTCGTTGAAATAGATACCAGGACCAACGAGGTAACCCGGGCAATCCCGACGCATGGGAAGATTTCGCACATGGTATATGTATCGCCCGATAATAAGACATTATATACAGGGAACATAACTTCAGCCGATGTATCCGTAATCGACCGGGCGTCGGGGAAGTTGATCACGCTCATTAAAACCGGGAGAGGCGCCGGGGGAATGGCATTCACCTCCGATGGAAAGCAGCTTTGGGTTACCAATGAAACCGATGAGACTATATCTGTCGTAGATGTAGCGGCAAATAAAGTTGTCGAGACCATTAAATGCCCGGGCATCATCAAACGTATCCGGTTTACAAACGACGACAAGATAGCACTGATCACCAGTTGGACACAGGAAGGAGAGCTGATTGTTTATGATGTCCCCAACCGGAAGGAGATCAAGCGGATCAGGGTAGGTGACCGCGCTATCGGGATTGAGATTTCACCGGATCGTAAATATGCATTTATTGGGTGTGAAGATTCGCAGGATGCAAAAGTGCTGGCAGACGGTACCGAAGAGTTAAAACTGAAAGCAGAAGGTTCCGATGGTGTACATGTCATCGATATGCAGAAACTTGAAGTAGTTTCCACCATAAAAACAGGGTTAGGTCCGGATCCGATGGCGATATGGTTTCCGCCTGGAAAATAAAAGTGATGTTGTTATTTATTCCGGACGATTATGGTCATTTTTAAAGGATGGTTGTTTTTGGGGATGTTTGTATGGATGCTGCTTCTGCCGGCGGCCGCACAGCAGAAGCAGGACTCATTAACGACTATTTCGATCAATACAGTTGGAGGGCTTAAATTCGATAAGGTTCGGTTTCAGGTGAAACCCGGGGCAAAAGTAAAACTGGTTTTAGCCAATAAGGACGATATGCTCCATAACCTGGTCATTACCGAGCCCGGCGCAAGAGTAGAAGTAGCTAACGCCGCACTGGAGCTGGGTGACATGGGGCCGGATAGGCATTATGTACCCGCGACTTCAAAGGTGCTGTGGAGTACAAAGTTGATAGGCCCGGGTGAGACAACTTCACTGCTGTTTACAGTCCCGGAAAAAGAGGGTATTTATCCTTACGTATGTACCTATCCGGGCCATGGTCTAGTGATGTTTGGAGCGATGTATGTAACCAATAGCGCGATGCCCCCGCTGGAAAGCGACCCTAATATTCCTCCTGACGATGTTCGGCATGGCGATCATGCTTCCCATAGTTCCAAACCGGCGCCTCCCTATACAAAGGAACCGCCATTTCTGTACAGGATTTTAGTGCCGGATGCCAGTCCGGCTGCTATCGCCGTAAATCTCCCTCAAAACGTATCTTATTGCTGGGATGCGGCGACCTGTCATTTACGGTATGCCTGGGAGGGCGGATTTCTGGATAATACCGAAATATGGAAAGGGCATTTCCAGGCTTATGCAAAGATTGAAGGAACTGTTTTTTTTAAGAATAAAACCCGCTATCCTTTACATCCGGATAAGCCCGGAAATATCCCAACCGTACAATTCAAGGGTTATTCCCTGGTTGACAGGTATCCTGAATTTCATTATACTATCAATGGTATAGACGTGTATGAACTGTTAAAGGAAAATGAAGACGGGTCTGGTTTATCCAGGACTTTCAGGATCCCGAAAAGTGACAGAACTATCTGGTTTGTTTCTACTGCTGACGATGGGGTCGACTATACTTCTTCCGTGGGTAAACCGGTAGATGGAAAACTGGAATTTCCTGCCGGAGAAAATATCCGGTTTACAATCACTATGACCAGGAAGAAATTATGAAATTATCCGTTTTTAGCCTTTTAACGGCAAACATGTTGCTGTTTTCCGCCTGCTCATCCCATAAAAATAAACCTGCCACAGATACTTCTTTTGGGAGGTCAGATACGTCTTACGAAATACAAACTATCGACACCCCCGACTGGCTTACCTGTGAAACGGGTGGGCTTGACTTTTTACCGGACGGACGCCTGGTAGCCTGCTTTCAGCGGGGAGAAGTGATGCTTTACGATCCCGATACAAAGGAATGGAACTTATTTGCCCAGGGTCTTCATGATCCTCTCGGTCTTATGGCCGTTAATGAGTCTGAGTTTCTGATCATGCAGAGACCGGAATTAACGCGGGTAAAGGATATCGACGGAGACGGAAAGGCTGACATTTTCGAGACGGTAACCGATGATTTCGGTCTGACCGGCAACTATCATGAATTTAACTACGGGCCGGTAAAGGATAAGTCAGGCAACCTGTTTTATGCGATAAGTCTGCCGTCAGAGGGTGACAAGATGATGCCGGAAGTCAGGGGCAGGTTTGATATAAATGGCTTATGGCCCATACAGTTTTCAGTTGTGCCTTACCAGGGCTGGATTATGAAAATAACACCCGACGGGAAACAGATACCTTATGCGATGGGATTTCGCTCCCAAAACGGGCTCGGGTTCGACCCGGAAGGGAATTTGCTGGCTACCGACAACGACGGAGACTGGGTCGGAACCGATAAGCTCTACCACGTAAAGGAAGGGAATTTTTACGGGCATCCGGGTAGCCTGATATGGAAAAAGGACTGGAACAGGGGAAGCCCATATAAACTTCCGATAGCAGAACTGGATAGTATGCGTACCGAGGCTGCTGTATTATTCCCTCACGGGCTTATGACCAAATCGCCGACCCAACCGGTTTGTGATTTTACACAGGGGAAATTCGGGCCTTTTTCCGGACAACTGTTTGTGGGCGAAATGAATTCCGAAAGGATCCTCCGGGTCATCCTGGAAAAGGTGGATGGGGAACTACAGGGTGCCTGCATTCCCTTTATTGACGGAAAGGGCTTAAGGAAAGGGAACAACCGGCTGGCCTTTGCCCCCGACGGGAGCCTGTGGGTGGGACAAACCGCTCACGGGTGGCCGGGCGACGAAGGCATTCAACGCATTGTCTTCACCGGCAAACAACCAATGGAGATATACAGTATGAGCCTGACGTCCGATGGCTTCGACCTGACCTTTACGCAGCCCGTCGATCCGGCTGCCGCGAAAAATCCGGGTAATTACAAGTTCCAGCGATACTACTATGAGTATCGTTCGAAATACGGCTCTCCGCGGATGGACGTTCAGAATGTTGAAGTAAAAAATATAACTGTTTCTCCCGACGGGAAGAAAGTATCGTTAGTCCTGAGTTCCTTAAAACCAGGCTACGTATACCAGTTGAATACAGAGAATATAAAAGCTGAATCGGGAGACAGCCTGGCTAATAACCTTATTTGCTATACGCTCAACAGGTTGAAGAAATAGCTGTTTGTTTTCCTAACTGAATTCTTGTAATTCACCCCCACATCCGCTTACTTTACACCCATGCTGATCGGGCCGCCATGGTTTTCCCGGCCTTCTCAGGAAGATACTAACCGATTCTTCAGTATGGTCTCAGTCAACCGGCTATCGGGAAAAAAGCGGGATTTCGAAATATGGGATAGCTTTCTTCGGGGCGACCAGGAGGCTTTTGAGCAGCTTTACCAGCACTACTTCAAGTCTATGGCGCACTACGGGATGAAGCTGCTGAAAGACCGGCATTTGGTCGAAGACGCTATCCAGGACGTATTTATCGACCTGTGGCGGCGGAGGGAATATTTGTCGGAAGCGCACCAACCCAAGTTTTACCTGTTCCGGGCGTTACGTAACCAGATGTTGAGAAATACAAGGAACGATATTTTTGAAGAGTCGGAAGATATCGATGATTTTCTTGATTACCTCGGAACGCTGTCGGTCGAACAGCAGACGATTGAAAAGGAAACCCTGACCGAGAAAGCAGATAAAATAAAAGATGCCATTGCCCGGCTAAGCCCCAGACAGCGGGAGGCCATCATGCTCCGCTTTTATCACGGTTTCAGCCTCGAAGAGACTTCTTCGCTGATGAAGCTTTCAAAACAGGCCGTTAGCAACCTCTTTTACCGGTCTTATACCGTGCTACGGATGCTGATCGAACCCTACGCCGTTATTACTATATCCTGTTTTCTGTAACAGCCCGCCACTCCTGGTCTGTTTCTTCACAGATCGGACTCCTTCACCATTTAAAAAAAACTTCTTAACGCCAGACAGGCAATATTTTAAATCAGAAGAACAATATTTTAAAAAATAATATCAGGCGATGATTAGTTTTTGCCAAAAGCTGTACCTCTTTAAATAGAGACCTGTCTAGCGTTTGGAACGATGAAATATAATTATTCTGATATAAATGATTTCCTTCACGACGATTCGTTTGTCAGGTGGGTATTATTCAATGAAAATGACGCCTACTGGCAGCAGTTCATGACATCAGATCCGGCCTATCCGGGACTTATGGACAGGGCGAAAAAGCTCATTCTCGTCGTGCAGGAAGCCGAAAATGGAGAAGAGCTTGCCTCCAGCCAGGGAGAAGTATGGCGTCGTATAACCGAAGGAATAAGAGCAAAATCAGCGCCGGGGCGCAGCCGGTCTTTATTTTACCGGAATTTTTTACGGGCAGACCGGGCCGCGACCGGCCGGACGGCATTCCGGCGGGCTGCGATCGGCCTGGCGGCCGGTATCCTGCTGGCAGTGGCAATAGGCCGGGTAGCTGTAACCACTTTCGATAGCAAGCCTGATACCAATCCAACAGGCTTCCTGCAGGAGAATCCGGCAGAGGAAGTGATGTCGGAGGTGGTAAACAGGGAGATCATTCCCATGACCGTTTCACTGGACGACGGAAGTACTGTAGTGCTTCAGAAAAACAGCAGGTTATCCTTCAGCAAACCTTTTGGTATATCGGGCAGGAAGGTCTTTTTAAACGGAGAGGCATTTTTTGAGGTAGCCAGAGATTCGCTGAGCCCTTTCACGGTATATTCCGGCGAGATCGTTACGGAAGTGCTGGGGACCAGCTTCTCCGTCCGGGCCTTCGAAAATGACAATGAAGTGGAGGTGAATGTAAAGACCGGGAAAGTCTCTGTTTTCAGAAAGGATCCCGGTACGAAGGCGGGGCCACGAAAATCAGCGGTCGTATTGGCGCCCAATCAGAAAGTGGTGTTTTCCAGGAAGGACGAACACTTCGATAAACGGCTGGTCGATAATCCTCTGCCGATCCGGGAGCTTTCCGAGTATCCCAGGCAACGTTTTGAAGACATCAGCGTGCCTGATCTGCTGAAATTACTGGAAGACCGGTATGGCGTGCAGTTTGTGTATGACCGGAACCTTCTCGAACGCTGCGTCATTACGACGACCTTAAACGACGAACCGATATTTGATAACCTGGAAGTCATCTGCCGGACCATCGGCGCTTCTTATAAGGAGGAAGATGCACGTATCGTTATTGAGTCGGAGGGATGTAGTACACGTTAACACCTAAACCCGTATTGCCTATGAGCATCGCTATGTAAATACGCAGCACCGTTATTTCTTTCCGGTCCCCTGAAAACCCGACCGGAGCCCGTAAAAAAGGGAAGATGCGGCCACATCCTCCCTTAGAACCTCGCCGCCGTCTTCACGGCAGGAAAGGATTGTTTTGTCTGTCACAACAAAAACAACACAAATTATGTCAAATTCTATTTTAAAGCCAAGGCTTTCAGCGCTTATGAAACTAGGAGTGTTACAACTTTTTTTGCTCGGGGCATTAGCAGGCATGGGTTATGCTCATCCTTTGCGTGGACAGGAGTCCCTGAAAATGAAGATAACACTGGAGATGCAGGATGTCTCACTCAATGCGGCGCTCCGGCAGATCGAAAAGCTGACGAATATTTCATTTTCCTATCAGCGGGATGTCGTAGCCCCTTTCAGGGGTATCAACGTATTTTTCCGGGATGAGGAGGTTGAAACGATACTGGAGCACTTGCTTACCCCCAGGAAGATCCGCTATGAGCGGTTGAAAAACAACCAGCTTATCCTTACCCGGGTTCCTGCTACCGGTTCTGTGAAGGGACAACAGGAAGAAACCTTTCTTTTTCTGCCCCCTGAAAAAAATGTGAGGGGCGTTGTCAGGGATGAGAAAGGCGATGCGCTGCCGGGTGTGAATGTCCTGATTAAAGGAACACAGAGGGGTGTTTCAACAGATATCAACGGTTTTTTCGAACTGGTGATTTCTACTCCCGATGACGTGCTCATCTTTTCCTTTGTAGGTTACGTTAGCCGGGAAATAGCAGTCGGCAACCAAAGCGCTCTTGAAATCACGCTTGAACCCGACCAGAAAACTTTGGATGAACTCGTTGTAGTGGGGTACGGTACCATGAAAAAAAGCGACCTGACCGGCTCTGTCGTAAGAGTAAATATGGAGGAGCGGGAAAACCAGGCCAATGTCAATATCCTGCAGGCGCTAACCGGGGCAGCACCTGGTATAAATATCGAGAACAGGGGTGGCGCCCGCGCAGAACCTGCTTTTTCCATTCGCGGACAAAACTCGCTTTCTGCCAGCAACAGCCCGCTGATCGTGGTCGATGATATTATCTACAACGGCTCCCTTGCGGATATCGACGTAAACGATGTCGCAACCATCGACGTGCTTAAAGATGCCAGCTCCGTATCTGTATACGGTTCCCGGTCGGCCAACGGGGTTATCATGATCACGACGAAAAGCGGGAAATCAGACAGGCCTGTCATAGCAGTCAATGCTTACTATGGATTTCAGAAAATGACCAACAATCCGATGCGGGTGATGACCGGGGACGAATTTGCAATCAGGCTGGTAGACTGGAACCATCAAAACCTGGTCTATAACTGGTATGCCACCAATCCGGACAATGCGCAGAACCGGCCGCAGCGGCCCGATGTAACCAACCGCCAGTTGGTAGCCAATTATCTTCCTACGCAGGAGGAGCGGGACAACTACCTGGCCGGAAGGTCTATCGACTGGGTAGATGCCGTGCTGAGAAATGCACCTATGCGGAATTATAACCTCAGTCTTTCGGGCAAAAGCGCTAACAAGATCAACTATTTCCTGTCGGGCGCTTATACAGATGTAGACGGCATCCAGATTAACGATCAGTTCAAACGCCTGACGCTGAGAAGCAACCTGGAAAGCAGCGTGACCAACTGGCTCCGGCTGACCTTTAACTCTGCCTACGCCTTTACCGATGAATCGGGCATTCCAGCCTCCCTGTCGGATGCCCGTGTGGCCAGCCCGCTGGTCAACAACTACATCGGTCAGCCGGTATACGATATTTACCTGGGAAACGAGCTGTTCCAGCCCTACCCGCTGGTGTACCAGTATATCAATAATTCAGATAAAGGAAACCAGTTGCAGTTGACAGGGCGCGCCAGGATCGACGTCCCATGGATCAAAGGCCTGTCCTATGAGCTGAATTACTCCAACAGGTTCGCTTTCGATAACAATAACTCCTACCACAATTACAATACGCCGCAAGGGGTCGCACAGCGGGGGCTGGCCACCAAGAGCCACTCACAGAGCAACGACTGGATACTGAACAACATCATCGGCTACCAGAAGAGCGTAGACAAGCATTCAGTCAACCTTACTTTACTTTATACCCGCGAAGAACGTTCGGGAAGGGTTTCCACGCTTACCGCCCAGGGTTTTGACAATGAAGTGCTGGGATATGACAACATGGGGCTCGGTACCATAGCGAGGGTGGCCAGCTCGGCCTGGTCCGAAAGCAGCATAGGCCTGATGGCCCGGCTAAACTATAGCTACAACTCCAGGTATATTTTTACCGGGACTTCCCGCAGGGACGGGTTCTCCGGCTTCGGCTCCAACAATAAATGGGCAAATTTCCCTTCCCTGTCGGTAGCATGGGTATTGTCGGAGGAAGAGCCTTTTAAGGGCCTGGGCAATTATTACGCCAAGCTGAGACTTTCGTACGGGATAAACGGGAACCAGGGTATCGGAAGGTATTCCAGCCTGTCAAGAATGGGAACGCGGTATTACGTTTATGGCCAGACAACCGCGGTGGGTCTGTACCCGTCTACACTCGGTAACTCGGACCTGAGCTGGGAAACCACCGCTTCGTATAACCTGGGTTTGGACTACGGGTTCCTGAACAACCGCATCACCGGTTCTTTGGATATATATACGTCGAAAACGAGGGATGTGCTCGTGCAGCGCCAGTTGCCCCGTACTTCGGGCTATGCCAACGTCTGGGCCAACCTGGGTGGAATTTTTAATAAGGGGGTCGATTTTATGATCAATTCCCGGAATATGACCGGCCAGTTGAAGTGGGAGACTGCTTTCGTATTCTCCATCAATAGGAGTAAAATTACCAAGCTGTACGGGAACGGTAACGATGCGGATGTCGGAAATCAATGGTTTGTGGGAGAACCGATATCGGCGATATACGACTATGAGATGGCAGGAGGAGTATGGACCGAGGAGGAATTTTTTGCCGGCAGGATTCCCTATGCCGGTTGGTATCCGGGACAGTTCAGGTATGTAGACCAAAACGGGGACAACGACATAACACCGGGTGAGGACAGGAAAGTGATCGGCTACCGGGAGCCCAGCTACAGGTTCAGCATTACGAATACGCTTTCCTACCGGGGCTTTACGCTGAACTTTATGTTCAATGCGATCCAGGGCGGCAAAAACTACTATTGGGCTGATAATGCTACCAATATCAATCCCAGGTTCCTTATGTCGCAAAGGATGAACAATTCCGCGATCAACCCGTACTGGCGACCGGATGCCCCCACTACCAATACGACCGGGATTTACCTGAACCAGCCCCGGCAAAGCGGGATCTATCAAAGCAGAAGTTTTGTGCGGCTGCAGGATATAACGCTGAGCTACCAACTGACGCATCAGGTACTGAGCCATTTGAAATTAAACAACCTCAGCCTGTACGTATCCAGTAAAAATCCTTACGTATGGACCAAATGGCAGGGATGGGATCCCGAAACAGGCACCAGTGACACTCCCCTGATGAGGAACTACATTGCCGGTATCCGTTTTAGTTTTTAGAATCGAAAAATATGAATATTATGAAATTCAAAAGAAACTTCATACATCAGTCGCTTACCGGAGTCCTCTGTATCATGTTGAGCCTGTCGGCCTGTAATGACTCCATACTGGAGGAAATTCCCCGGGACTTCCTGTCACCAGACAACGCCTACCTGACCGAGCAGGGGATTCTGCAGGGTATTACGGCTATCCATGACCGTGTACGGGCGGCTTACTATTCGTTCGGTGAATTTGGTACAATGAACTGGACGGCGCATGGAAGCGATGTGGGTTATATGGGAGAAGACCCGAACCGGTATCCCGATTACCTGAACTGCTACCTCGACACATCACCGATCTCGAAGTATGTAGTAGACTCCTGGAATGTCGGGTTTGAGGTCATTCAATGGGCCAATGTACTTATCGAAAAAATCGAACTGGCCGACCCCGCCATTTTCAGGGACGGTGAAGTCGGCAGGAATGTCTATCTGGCCGAAGCCCGGTTCTTCAGGGCATTCATATACCGGAACCTGGTTTCTACCTACGGCGACATTCCTTTGTTAAGATCACCGGTAAGCTCAGCCAGGGCGGACTTCACGCGTGACCCGGCAGCTTCCATTCATGAGCTGATGGCCGAAGATTTTCTATTTGCCTCCGAACACCTGCCCGATCCGGGTAAGGAAGCGGCCCCCGGCCGGATTACCAAGGGACCTGCTCTTCATTTTCTCGGCGAAACCTACCTTGAGCAAAAGAAACCCGACCTTGCAGTACAGGCCCTTACAAAAGTGATCGACAATTACGGGTATAACCTGATGACCCAGCGCTTCGGTACGAGGCTTGGCAACGATATCTTCGGTGCGGGCGATCCTTATTATGACCTGTTCGGCTACCAGAACCATAATCTTCCGGAAAATAAGGAAGCCATGTGGGTAATCCAGGTAGAACCCGAAGTCCAGGGGGGAGGCCAGATGGCTTCTGCCTACATATTCGGACCGCGCTATTTCGACCTGGGCCTGACACCCGACGGCTATACGGCCTTCCTGGGGACCGTCTACAACGGCCTTCATACCGGCTATTCAGACATATACAGCCGTCCGACGGCCAATGTCAGAGGCACTAACCTGGTGTTTTACACGGTATGGGCAGGAAACTGGAACATAGATGTACGAAATGCCCCGCACAATATTGTCAGGGAATATTATTACGACAACCCTGCCTCCCAGTACCACAACAAAAAAGTCGATCTGAGCCTGTACACTCCCGCGCGGCCCAACCCTATGCTCGACACCTGCAAGATTATCTATCCCTTCCATACCAAGTTCCTGGACCCGAAAAACTACTTCCTGCAGCCCAACCGCGCAGGAGGGGGCATTACGCACAAGGACTGGTATGCGCTTCGCTTTGCCGAAACCCTGCTGCTCCGGGCCGAAGCCTATCTGGGCACTAACCAGCCTGCGTTGGCGCTGGCAGACGTGAACAGGGTACGGAGCCGTGCCAAAGCCACACCCGCAACGTTGGATCAACTGAACATCGACTATGTGCTGGACGAGCGCGTGAGGGAGCTTTACGGTGAAGAATGGAGGCTGATCACGCTGCGCAGAGTAGGTAAGCTGCTGGAAAGAACGCTCAAATACAACGACAATCCCATGTGGCCGGGGGCCAGTATGCAGCCGCACAATGTACTGTGGCCTATTCCCCAGGCGCAGATAGACCTGAATATCGACGCCCCGTTCCCACAAAATCCGGGTTATGAATCGCTTTGAAACCAGGCAGGGCTTTAGCTTTAAACCGGGACTCCGGTTTAAAGCATTTTTCTGCCCTCTGCTGTAAACCGGGCCGTGAGGGAAGAAAAATGACTATTTTAACCATTTGAAATTAAAAGTATAACGATGGTTGACTATTATCGTATAAACCGTACGACCACCCCGGAAAAGTCCTATGGATTTTTAAACGAAAAAAGGTGCCTTCTACTTCTGTTGCTTTTCGGGATAGGCGTTTCTGCGGGCTTTTCCCAGGACGCCTCCCGTCCTTCCGCACCTGTTAGCGCGGGGGTTGCCAGAAGCAATATTACGCCCGACCCGGGGGTGATCAACTGGGTCAACCAGAAGCCATACGGAAAAATACTCGATTCGCTTTACGCACGGGTTCTTGTGCTGCAGGATACGAGACAAAAGGCGGTCATCATCTCCGTGGACCTGCTCGAAGCCGGGGAATCTTTCACTTCTGAGGTCAGGAAAGCGGTCTCTGCAGCTTTGGGGATCTCTGAAAATAATATCCTGGTAAATGCATCGCACAGCCATTCCGCTCCCTGGTCTCCGGTATACGGCGACAGCTACCGGCAGGTAATGAAACGGGACTCGTGGTGGCATATTTCACAGGACGATAATCCTCATTATCGCCGTTGGAAGGCAGGGCTGGTTACGGGAATCGCAAAGGCCGCCCGGGAGGCGGATGCCGCGGCCGTACCCGTAGATATCCGGATCGGTCGGGCAGATGTTTCAGCGTTCCTGGTCAACCGGCGTCCGCGTGCAGCGGCCTGGGGAGTTGCAGAAGATTCCACTCCTAAAGCATTTAATTTCAGGTATCCTGACTGGGACCCGGCTGTTATGGTCGGGGGGAAAACATTCGGTCCGTTAGATCCTTCGATGACAATCGTATCCTTCCGGAACCAATCAGGGAACAATGTAGCTTCCATTTTTCACCTGTCTTGCCACGCGGTGTCGGTATATCCATATGAAGACGGTTTGTCGGCAGACTGGCCGGGGGAAGCGTCCCGGAGGATGAGCCAGGCGCTTGGCGGGGAATTTCTTTTCCTGCTGGGTGCAGGCGGGGATATAAATCCCTGGAAAAGGGGCCTGGACGCGGTCGACGTAATGGCCGACGGGCTGACTGAAAGAGCCCGCGCGGCATACCGGTACAGCGTAAAATTGCAGACCAGCCCCCTGCATATCAAACGTACAACTATTGGCCTGCCTCTCAATCCTTACGGGAAGCAGCATACAGGACTGGAAAAGCTTGCCGGAGATGTCCAGGTGGTAGCATGCGGCCCTTTGGCGCTGGTTGCGCTTCCGGGTGAGCTGCTTACCGATATCGGGCAGGCGATCAGGGATAAGTCCCCGTTCCCGCAGACACTCGTGCTGGGATATTCCAATGGCTACGGAGTCATTTATGTGGGTATGCCGGGAGAAAAAGAACGCGGCGGTTATGAAATGGAGGACAAGCAGAGCTTAGGTACGGACCTGGCCGGCGAGGTGCTGGTGAATACTGCCCTGAAGTTACTGAACGAAGTATACAAGAAGTAATTTGTAATTCACTCCCGCGTCAGCTTACTTTATGCCTGTTCTGAACGGGCCGTCATGGGTTTTCCCGGCCTTCTTAGGAAGATACTGACAGATACCATGATACGATTACTTATAAAGGCGCTGATATTCTGCGTTCCAGTTTACATATTGTCCTGTGCCTCCCGCAATTCGGACCTTTTATCTGTTGACGATTGGCCGGAAATTACAAAGGAAAGCAAACCCTGGACCAGGTGGTGGTGGATGGGGAGCTCTGTCGACAGCGCCGGGCTGAGTAATGCCCTGCAGGAATACAGAGATGCAGGCCTCGGCGGGGTAGAGATTACGCCGATCTATGGCGCCAAAGGGCATGAAGAGACATTCCGGAGCTTTTTGTCGCCCGAATGGATGGATATGCTTGAGTATACAATCCGGACTGCCGATCAACTCGGTTTGGGAGTAGACCTGGCCCAGACTTCAGGATGGCCGTTCGGAGGGCCGTGGGTAGAGCCCGGTGATGCCTGTAAGTATTTTGTACATACCAAATACTCGCTGAAGGAAAATGAACGGCTTGATACGCCTGTCCGCTACACCCAGGCACCGATCATTTCTGCGTCCCGGGGAAGACCTGACCTGGCTGCCCTTAAAGATCCGGTGAGCGAAAACAGCAATCTCCAGCAACTATCATTGGAGCAAGTACGGTTTCAGAAGGGAATCCCCCTGATCTCATTGATGGGGTATTCCGATTCAGGAGAAGTAATAGATCTGACTAATAAGCTTGATCACGATAATAAGCTGGACTGGACCGCTCCCAAAGGGATCTGGACACTTTATGCGATATTCCAGGGATGGCATGGTAAGATGGTAGAGCGGGCCGGTCCGGGTGGAGAAGGAGATGTGATTGACCATTTTTCTATGGATGCTATCAGGAACTACCTCGATCATTTCGACTCCCGGTTCCGGTCATATGACCTGAAAAATATACGCGCGCTTTTCAATGATTCTTATGAGGTGGACGATGCAAGAGGGCAGGCAAACTGGACGCCGTTATTGTTTGAAGAATTTCTCAAACGAAGAGGCTATGACCTGAAAAACCATCTCCCTGCACTTTTTGGCGATGATGGGCGTGAAAAGAATGCGCGGGTATTGGCAGATTACAGACAAACTGTTTCTGAGCTGCTGCTCGATAATTTCAGCGTGCCCTGGAACCGTTGGGCCAATAATAAGGGATTCCTGAACCGTAACCAGGCCCACGGATCACCGGCTAATGTGCTGGACCTGTATGCAGCATGCGATATTCCTGAAACCGAAGCCGACGACATTGCGGGCATGAAGCTCGCTTCGTCAGCCTCGCATGTGAGTGGGAAGAAACTGACCTCGGCAGAAGCTACAACCTGGGTGAAAGATCATTTTCTCGCGAATGTAAGCGATATAAAACACCGGGTAGATCGCTATTTTCTCGGAGGTATCAATCATGTGTTTTATCATGGCACTACTTATTCGCCGGCAGGCGAGCCCTGGCCGGGATGGCTCTTCTACGCCAGCATCGAATATGGCCCGACCAATTCGCTCTGGTCCGATTTTTCAGCCCTGAACTCCTATATAACCCGTACCCAGTCCTTTCTGCAATTGGGGCAGCCCGACAACGATATATTGGTTTACTATCCAATACAGGACAGTTTCCATGAGCCCGGGAAGGAGCTGCTGAAACATTATTATCCTTATAATGTAGCAAACGGATTTATCGGAGAATCTTTCGGCGAAATAGTCGGGATGCTGGAAACAAAAGGTTATGCGTTTGATTACATCTCAGACCGGCAACTTCAGAATGTAGAAGTTGCCGGTCAGCAAATTCATACCGGGAATACCTCCTACAAAGTTATACTTGTTCCCGAGGTTAGTTTTATGCCGTTATCCTCTCTGCAGAAGCTGCTGCAGTTAGCTGGTGAGGGAGCTAAGGTTATTTTTCACCGGAATCTGCCGAAGGATGTTCCGGGGTTGTCAAACCTGGATGAACGGCGGGCCGAATTTGCAGCTTTATTGTCCCGGGTTAAATTGGATGGAACCGGCTCCGGGATTAGAAAGACTACGTTGGGTAAAGGGACGGTACTTCTCACAAACCTGCCGGAAGAAGGGTTGACGGAAATGAAAGTAACCCCAGAAAAACTGGTGGATAGCGGATTGAAGTATGTACGTCGCAGAAATGGGACAGGCTTTATTTACTTTATAAGTAATCAGGCCTCAGATACTTTTTCAGGGTGGGTACCTGTTTCAAAGGCAGATTCGGAGATAACGATATTTAATGCCTGGACGGGAGGAAAAGGTACTGCGAAAAATATAAGGAAGAATGACCAGGGGGAAACCGAAGTTTATTTAAGGATCCATCCGGGAGGCAGCTTCATACTGAGCACGGTACAAAACAGGAATAAAAAAGAGCCTGTTTATGATTTTTATGAGCCTGCCGGCCCGGGTAACCGCCCCGATCTTAGCTGGGACCTGGAATTCATAAGCGGAAATCCCGGGCTGTTAAATAAGATAGACCTGGATAGCCTGTGTTCATGGACCTTGCCGGATAACGGGAAGTACGCCCACTTTTCCGGAACTGCTAAATATACCTCCACTTTTTCGATAGAGGCGGGGAGCGCGCCGGCATGGAGGATTAACCTGGGAAAAGTCGGCGAGTCCGCCCGGGTCGTTTTAAATGGTCACCCCATAGATACACTGGCGGGCCCGGTATTTGAAGCAGATATTCCCTCTGCTTTTTTCAAAAGCCATAATACCCTGGAAATATATGTTTCCAATCTGATGGCCAATCGCATTATTGAACTGGATCGCAAAAAAGTCGATTGGAAGAAATTTTACAATATTAATTTCGTCTCAAACTCGCGTGAAAGCCGCGATGCGGAGGGATTATTTGATTCTTCAGAATGGACTCCCCCCGAATCAGGATTGCTGGGGCCGGTTACACTTACTCCTTTGAAAGAGTTTGTACCCACACCCTAGCGGCTATTCCACTACCAGCTTTTTCGTTACCACATTTTCAGGCAGAACGACCCGTCGACAAAACCATGGTATACTTCCACTTGTACATAGTAAACCTGGCCTGCGTTGAGGCCGGCCTGGAAGATCACCGGCTTCCATCCGCCATCGGTAATGCCGCCGTCGTCATCGCAGGCGATGTTTGTAAAAGTAGCGTAATCTGATGCATCGTCTGCTTCGTAGAGGGCCATCCGGGCATCGTCAAGAGTGGAACCCACAAAATCTGTAGTGATTTTGACTGCTCCGGAAGCAGGCGCGGTAAACTTAAACCATAATGATTTGGCGCCCGGTATGAAGTAAATGCCGCAGCCTACGAAAGGTTCGTTTTCGGCAGAAGTAGCCCTGTCGATTTCATAGGGGTTACCGGTGCAGGATGCTCCCAGGGTGATGTCGATCGCTCCTGAGGCCTCGTCATTGACAAGGGGTGACGGAGGGGTACCGCAGGTTACAAACCGCGTTCTTTCCCTCTCCTGTGTACCGCACGATGCGTCGGTATGGGTATAAAATCTGTAATTCCCGTTATTATCCGGAGTGAAACTGAGAGGAGTAACCCCGTGAGCGAGCACTACAGGTGTGGAAGCGTTCGTGGAAAGATAGAGGAGGGAATTATTTTTTTCATGAATTGTTGACTACACTATGTCTCTTTATAAGAGCTTCACTTTTTCCAGTCTGAAGACCTGGCAAATCTAGGCAGGGAGGTATAAAAAGCCGGAAATACTATCTTACAAAAATCTTACATTTGATTTTTTAAAATATTTTACCTTGAAGATCAATAGATTAAAAAAGTGTCTGCCTCATGGAGCCGCGATCCTCATGTTGTGGGGCCCGCTGTATGCCGTTGCTCCCACCCGTCCGAATATTCTCCTGATCAATGTCGACGACCTGGGGTATATGGATACGGAGCTTTACGGCAACCACGATTTCTCAACACCCAATATACTCAGGCTGGCCGGGATGGGTATGCGGTTTACGCATGCTTATGCGGCTGCTTCCAACTGTGCGCCCAGCCGGGCTTCCCTTCTGTCGGGACAATATGGACCGAGGCATGGAATTTATACTGTAGGCTCGTCTGAAAGAGGGAAAAGCAGGGACCGGCGGATTATCCCCGAGCCCAATCGCGAAGTGCTGGCAGACAGCGTGATCACATTGGCGGAAAAGCTGCATGAAGGAGGTTATGCCACGTTTATCGTGGGTAAATGGCACCTCGGAGAGGATCCGCTTACCCAGGGTTTTGAGATAAACGTAGGAGGAACCGCGAAAGGCTCTCCTGCATCGCACTTCAGTCCGTACAAAAATCCCAGGCTGGCCGACGGCCCAGAAGGAGAGTACCTGGCCGACCGGCTGACGGATGAAGCGATCGCTTTGCTGGAGAAAGCCGGGGAACGCCCGTTCTTCCTGTACCTCCCTTATTATGCCGTACACTCCCCGTTGCAGGGGAAGAAAGACCTGGTACAGAAGTACCTCTCGAAAGGATTTCCTGACGAAACTGCCCGCTATGCTGCAATGGTTGAAAATGTCGACAGCAACATAGGAAGGCTGATCGGAAGAATGGAAGAGCTGGGGCTGTTCCGGAATACACTTGTAGTGTTCACCTCCGACAACGGGGGAATATCGCACCTGCATTTCCAGCATCCGCTCAGGGCCGGGAAAGGGTCGTATTACGAAGGCGGGACGCGCGTCCCGCTGGTCATGGTGAAGCAGGGGTATATCCGGGCCGGCACGACCAGTGATTTCCCGGTAAGCCATATTGATTTTTACCCGACTTTTCTTTCGATAGCGGGGATAGCTCCCGGTAGTAGCCGCTTCGACGGGGTCGACCTGTCGCCGGTATTGAGAGGAAAAAAGGGCAGGCCCCGATTGCTGTACTGGCACTTCCCGGTTTACCTGGAGAGCTACAGAGGGGCGCGGGACGAAGCGAGAGATACATTGTTCAGGACCAGGCCCGGGACAACACTCAGGTCCGGGAAATGGAAGCTTCATCATTATTTCGAGATGAATGAATTTGAACTGTATGACCTGGACTCCGATCCTGGAGAAAGACACAATCTGCTGACTGAAAAGCCCCGGGTTGCCGGGAGGCTGAAACGGGAAATGTTCCTGTGGCGGACGAAGGTAAACGCGCCCGTGCCTGACCGTCCCAATCCGGATTACGGCAGGTAGCCCGGTGATGCAGGAATTAGGATAAGTCTTGTAAAATTACAAAATTTTGAAGGCTGCTGATGAGGAGCTGCTGAAGTCACGCACAGTAAAAGCCGGTGGTTTTCCGCTTTCCTATTTTCGGGTAGGGTTAGTTTACGAAACATAAGCCAATGAAAAAGGTTATCGCCGGCGTCGTCCTGATTTTAACGGGATACGCGATACAGGCACAGGTAGTACATGATTCGATACTCGTAGAAGGATATTACCGTTCTTTCTGCTTTAAAAAGCCTTCGCACGATACGAAAGGCGGCAGTCTTGTTTTTGCCATACATGGTTCTGGAGGGACTGCCGAGGCGTTTATGAAGTATACCGGGAAGGTCGAAGAGAAGATGCCGGTTGATAATTTTCTGCTGGTTTATCCTCAGGGTTACAAGAGGTATTGGAACGAATGCAGGAGGGCATCGACAGTCGAAGCGAACAAAATCGATATCAACGAAGAAGCTTTCTTTCTGGGTATGATCGATTATTTCGTTGCAAAATATGGTATCGATAGGGCGAAAGTCTTTGCTTCGGGTGCTTCAGGCGGCGGACAAATGGCTTATAAAATGGGGTTACGCCTGCCGGGGCAGTTCAGGGCTATAGCAGCGCTGGTAGCCAATATGCCGACAGCGGACAATATGGATTGTGTAGCTTTGGGAGAGCCGGTTTCGATGCTGATCATTAATGGGACGGCCGATCCGGTAAACCCCGACGAAGGAGGGGAAATGAAGGCTAGTATTCCGCTGGGAACGGTAATATCGACCCGGGAGTCGTTCGTGTATTGGGCGGGATTGGCCGGTTATGAGGGTGAACCGGAGAAAAGGATATTACCAGATCTGGTTCCGGGAAATAACATTTCGATGGAAAGCTACACCTATCAAGCAAAAGGCAAACCGGAGGTAAAGCTTATCAGGGTAATCAACGGTGTTCACAGTCCACCTCAGGATATTCACTTTTATACCGAAGTCTGGGATTTCTTCAAACAGCAGCTCGAAAGGAAAGTCAATTGAAAAGTCTGCTTTTATGATCCCGCGTGGCATTATCTCCATTTTACAGACTGCCTTTACACCGGCCGGAGAGCCTGATCTGAAAAGCCAGGAAGCATTGGTAGAAGACACCGTGAATGCCGGCGCCGATGCCCTGATCTGCACCGGAGTGGCCGGAGAAGTGGCTTATCTGTCTTTTGAGGAGAGGCTTCTGCTCTTGCGTACGACGATGGCGGCTATCCGTGGACGTATACCTTTGATAGCAGGCGTATCAGACAGTGACGCAGACCGGGTCAGAACTCTGATCAATTGGGCCGAAAAACACCACCTGGCGGCATGTATGCTGGCCGTACCGCAGGAGCTGTATAAAATTCAGTCGCAGATAATTCCTTATTTCCGGAAAGTACTGGAGGGAGTTTCTGTACCGGTAATGCTGCAGGATTTCCAGATCGACGGCAAGGGAATGGATACGGAAATTTTATCGGAGCTGGTAGATAAGCTACCGATTATAAAGGGGATCAAGATCGAGACGATGCCGGCCGGACCGAAATACAGTGCAGTAAAGCGGGCTTTAGGTGAGAATTTTCATGTATCGGGCGGATGGGCCGTTCCGCAGTTCATTGAAGCGATGGACCGGTCTGTGGATGCCATGATACCCGAAAGCTCAATGGTAAGGGTATATAAACGTCTGTTCACGACTTACGAACAAGGTAGCCGGGAGGAAGCAGTCAGGCTTTTCAGGTTACTGCTGCCGGTGCTTGCTTTTACCAACCAGGAAGTCGGCAACTCGATAAAGTTTTTTAAGCTCCTGCTTGTCAGGAAAGGCATCTTCGCCTCGCCGGCTATGAGATATCCGGAGCCGGAGTGGGATGATATCAGCTATCGTATTGCCGGGGAACTGATAGACTTGTACCTGGAAACAGAGGAAAAGCTACGTGAGGGGCGGGCTTAAAAAGGCTCGTTTAAAACATTTAAACGAGCCTTTTTAAAACTTTAATCTGTAGATGGGAGAAAGACGGGGTTCGAACCTGAAAAATAATGACTTGATAATCACCTTTTTAAGGTTCTTCGTTTGTCAGACTCCACGATCTGCGAAATTGTATAAAATCGCGAAAAATACCCGTTGTAACCAACTGAACAAGAGTGCTTTATCTCCTGTTTTTTGTAAAGGTAAAATGTGTTCCGGATTTATCAAAATATCGGGGCTGAAATCACGTCTTTTTTGGGATATTTCCAGGAGTGGTATGAGGAAGTTTGAACCCTTGAGTTAGGGAGTCGGGCGGAGGCTATAGAACCATTACAATATTCGTAAGATAAAACCCTCCTTTACTATTTAGAGGGTTTTCCTTCCTACTGACAATGTCCAGTTTTTTATAAAAATTACTGGATATTGTCGTATCTTTGTTTTTCCAAACAAGGTAGTACAATATGAAGACTCCGGATTTCATCAAGTCAAAGATTGACCTTCTTCCTGCGGGGGTTATTTTTACCTACCAGGATGTTACCCCTGATCCGTCTCGTAGAGAAGCGGTTATTAAAGCGCTTAATCGCATGAGCGGTTCGGGATTGATCTCAAAATGGTCGAAGGGGAAATTTTATAAGCCCCGGGAAACTGTTTTCGGTCGCCTGGAGCCGGCTCAGGACGAATTGATTAGAGATCTGCTGGAAAGAAACGGTGACCCAATAGGTTACCTGACCGGTTTGAGCATGTACAACCGGTTGGGATTAACTACCCAAATAAGTAACGTAGTCCAGATAGGAACCGGTTCTCCTCGCCCCTCTTTGATGAGGGGGCGCTTTTCTATTTCTTTTGTCCGGCAAAAGAATGCAATTACCCGCGATAATATTCCGTTGTTACAGATTCTGGACGCCATACGATTTATCAAGAAGATCCCGGATACGCCTATAGTGCAGATCGTAATTCGTTTGACAGCGATTGTACGTGATTTGCCGGAAAAGGATAAATTGCAGATGGTGAAGTTGTCGCTTCTGTACCCACCTGCAGCCCGGGCTATCTTGGGTAGTATTCTTGATTCAGTAGACAACAAGGGTATGACAGAAAGAATCCGCAGGACACTCAACCCTGTGACTTCTTTCAAATTACCTGGTGTCGCGTCAGTTTTACAAACAGCAATTGACTGGAATATCCGATGAACCTGCATCCCAATCGATGGTATCATAGATACGGCCTAACTCGGTTGCATTATTAGAATTGTACTATTTGAAGAAAACACAGGAACCTAGACCCCGAAGTGTATATTGCATCTATATTTTAAATTTTAGGCAAATTCAAAGTACGCAAAAACCGGCAGCGGCCGACCGTCCGAATACGAAAGAAATTAGCTTATTCGGGGTTTTGTTTTATTGCAATGTGTTATATATTAGTCTATTTTGACCATAAATGGAGGCCGATGTGCTTCTCTTCGAAAACAGCCTGTAAACGACACTTATAAAACAACAAAAGCGCCCTTTGAGGCGCTTTAAGTGATCCCGCTGGGAAAGATATTCGAACCGGTTGATGGAGGAATTGAAGGCTTTGGCGGAGATCCTGGCTGCGTAAATGACGCTTCAGGCCCGTACAACAGAAAATACTCAAACTTAACTTCTCGATCAGCAAACGAAGTCTGAATTAGATTCGATATAGGTTGGGGGCGGTGTTTATCCAGACTTGCTCGTACGTTATATACGCTCCTTTGTAGCCTATCTTTCGGGAGTTTCTACCTTTTACACCGATCATACGCCCGTTAGGTACCTGAGTCGAACGGCCATCCCGGTATGCCTGTTCAGCTTTTGTAGGTAAGGTTGGTACTATAACCATCTTGATCTCGCTTCAGCGGAATGGGGAGCTATCAAATAACAATCAAATAAAAAGCGCCTGTATATCAGGAACTTATATGGCTATTAGGCAATGTTATCAAATAACGATCAAACAAGGCTTAGACTACTCATACTTCTCCAACGCCTCCTTCAATTGCTCCCTGATCCTTTTGCGTAGAATCCTAGGTCCTAAAACCTGTATTCTTGGACCAAAACCAAGTATCTCTCTTTCCAACTCAAAGTTCAGAACGACCTTAATACTGAAAATTTTACCTTCGGCGTCTTCGCTCAAAACTTTCTGCGTAGGATGAAGCGGCTTTGTGATCAGGTAAGGGGCATTTTTATGATCCATCCTGAATATTACTTCGCAGTCACGCTGCCCGGGAGTTTTGGTCACACCGATCACATCCGAATAATAGGTGGAAAGGTCGATTTGGGTATTCTCCCGGTAAGGTTCTCCGGTATTTTCCCGAAAATCCTGTATCCGGTCCAGGGCCAGGGTGAGTAAAGGCGCATGCCGCTGGTGCGACAGGCCAAGCATGAACCACCGGTTCCGGTACTCCTTTAACAGGTACGGACTGAAATGGAATGAGTTGGCCTGCCGGGCTTTGAACGATTGATAGGTAAGATAAAGCGTCGTCCGGGTAACGATCGCTTTCCGGATTCCCTCAATATACTCCAGGCCCCGAAGGTGATCGTTCGTTTCAAAATCGATGACCGGGGCTGAATGTGTCTTACGGGCATGTATCTTGTCCTCCAGCCTGCTGACCATCTCGGTCAGGTCGGCCGAATGGCTGAAGCCCTTGAATTGCTGCAACAAGCCTGATACTTCGGTCAGTACCTTCAAATCCTGATGGCTTAGCGGGATATGGGCAATGCTGTAATTTTTGTCCTGGTAGGTGTAATATTTCTTGTCAATCACCACAATAGGAGCCTCATAGCCCAGCTTGTCGCTGCGCATCATTTCAATATCGGCCTGGACGGTCCGCTTGCTCACGCCTTTGTCAATCCCTTCAAATTCATACAAGGCAGCCGAGCAGGCCTCTATGAGGTCGTCGAGGGTCCATTTCCGGAACCGGTTCTGAAGACATTGGTCAATGGTACGGTAGCGTATGAGGGCGTTTCGATTGACTGGCATCGCAACTTTTTTTTGGAAAAGTAGGGAAATAAATTCAACTGCGCAAAAAGACTGCGCAGTTAGAGGTTTGGTTTGTAGCATCAAAACAAAAAATACCTGTCATGGAAAGAGAAAAAATCAGCAACGGAGAATTAGGCGCTTTGGGAATCTGCGACCTGGACTTGCTGGTAGCGTTCAGCCGGGTGGCCAATGGCCTGCTGAAACACGAGGTGATGGACAAAGCCGCCATTATGGCCAACCTTGAAGCCTTGATCGAACACCCGGAACCCTATGCGTTGAAACGGAACGGTAAATTCAAAAATATTGCAGAACGGGTTATCGAGCTGCGCGGGAAAGGCCAGTTCATCAAACAGGTCCGGAGCGTGCAACAGTTAAAGGAGGAAATCATGACTTTCCCGGTCTTCGGCCCGGAACATATAGAAGTAGGCGCTCTGGCGCAGATGCGTACGGCCATCCAGTTGCCCATCGCTGTGGCAGGCGCGCTGATGCCTGATGCGCACCAGGGCTATGGTCTGCCGATAGGTGGGGTACTGGCCACGCAGCCGGATACCATTATCCCCTACGCGGTAGGGGTGGATATCGCCTGTCGCATGTGCCTGAGCATCTTCGATCTGCCAGCAGCATCGGTCGAGCAGGAAAAGTCAAGACTGGAAAAACTACTGATGGAACATACACACTTCGGGATGGGGGCCAAAACGAACGTGCACTTGGATACAACGCTGTTCGACCGCCTGGAGTGGAACGAAATCAAGACCGTAAAAGCGCTGAAGGATAAAGCTTATGCGCAGCTGGGTACGTCGGGAACGGGCAACCATTTCGTGGAATGGGGTGAGCTGACGATTAGAGAAAATGCGCTGGACGGTATCCCTGCCGGTAAATACCTGGCCTTGCTATCCCATTCCGGTTCAAGGGGATTCGGCGGGAATATTGCCAACACCTATTCGGCCATTGCGATGCAGAAGACCCTGCTTCCCAAAGAAGCACGTCACCTTGCCTGGCTGGACCTTCATACCGACGAGGGACAGGAGTACTGGATCGCGATGAACCTGGCTGGAGACTATGCCTCGGCTAACCATCATGAGATCCACAACAAGATCGCCAAAGGACTCGGGGTATCGCCGGTGAGACGCATCGAGAATCACCACAACTTCGCCTGGAAGGAAAAACTGGCCGACGGGACCGACGTGATGGTACACCGAAAGGGAGCCACCCCGGCGGGAGCGGATATGCTCGGGATCATTCCCGGCTCAATGAGCACTCCGGGGTTTGTGGTAAGGGGAAAAGGAAATGGGGAGTCGTTGCATTCGGCCTCTCACGGCGCCGGACGGCTGATGAGCAGGAGCGCTGCCCTTAAGACCATCGACAAGACAGAGGTAGACAGGAACCTGAAGGAAAACCGCATTACGGTGATCGGGTCCGGGCTGGATGAAGCGCCAATGGTATACAAGGATATCCATGCGGTGATGGCTGCCCAATCCGACCTGGTAGAAGTGCTTGCTAGTTTTCAGCCGCGGATTGTCAGGATGGCCGATCCTAAAGAAAAGCCGGAGGACTAAAAAAAAGTTTTAACTGCGCAGAAAGACCGCGCAGTTGAGTTTGAGATTTGAACATTCAATTAAAACAAAGAATGTCATGAGATTTAATACAGTCAACAGCGGGAGTATGCAGGTGAAAAATTATGAAGGAGAGAAAGCCTTCAGGCTTGATCCTGCTATGGAGCTATATACTGCCGTAGTGACATGGTCTGTCAGTGATTCGTTTTATGAAAAGGATAATGACCGCCTGCTGCGCGTCAGGAAGCTGGTAGCGGAAAATGATCCGTTGTTTGTCGCAAAACTGGCAGTTTACACCCGTCATAAAATGTATATGCGGTCAGCGCCGCTGGTGCTGCTGACCGAACTGGCCCGGGTACATTCCGGCGACGACCTGGTGTCCAAAGCTACTGCAAAGGTCATTGCGCGTGCTGACGAGATTACGGAGCTGCTGGCCTGTTACCAGGTCTTAAACAAGCGCAAAGGCTTTAAAAAGCTGGGTGGTTTGTCCAAACAATTGCAGAAAGGGTTGTCTGCGGCTTTTAACAGGTTTGACGAATACCAGTTTGCCAAATACGATCGTCCGGCCGAAATCCGGCTACGGGATGCGCTTTTCATGGTGCACCCGAAGCCGAAAGATGAAGCGCAGCAACAGCTTTTTAACAAAATTGTAGACAACAGGCTTGAAACACCTTATACCTGGGAGACAGAGCTGTCAGCCCTGGGCCAGGTTTCCTATGAGCGTGACGCTGAAAAGGAAGGAGCATTTAAAGCTAAATGGGAAGAACTGATCGACAGTGGGAAACTGGGTTACATGGCTACGCTTCGTAACCTGCGGAATATGCTGGAGGCGGGCGTATCTTACCCCCACATCCGCAAGGTAGCGGATCAGCTTTCGACGCCGGAGAAAGTGGACAACGCCAAACAGTTTCCTTTCCGGTACCTGGCAGCTTACCGGGAGTTGCTGACTATGTTTTTGCCTGCAGGAAAGGGTAGTCTTTCAGAAAAGCTGAAAAGTCTTTTCACCGGGAGTGACGGGTATGTCGGTGAGTTGCTGGAAGCGCTTGAAAAAGCTGTTGTTCAAAGTGCGTCCGCGATAGCCGGGTTTAATGAAAATACCAGGGTATTGCTGGCCTGCGACGTATCGGGCTCCATGCAGCAACCGGTTTCACCTAAGTCGAAGGTATTGCTGTATGATGTCGGGCTGATGCTGGCCATGCTGCTTCAAAGCCGGTGCCGGAATGTAAGGGTCGGGATGTTTGGCGATACCTGGAAGCTGATCCCGGTACCTAAAAGCAACATTCTGGCCAATGTGCAGGAGTTTTATAAGCGGGAAGGAGAGGTAGGCTATGCCACCAATGGTTTTCTGGTGATCGCAGATCTGTTGAAACGCCAAGCGGTAATGGATAAAGTGATGCTCTTCACAGACTGCCAGTTATGGAACAGTATGACCGGTACAAAAAACATCTATGCGTTATGGCTGGAATACAAACGCACCGTAGCGCCTGATGCCAGGTTATACCTTTTTGACCTGATGGGGTATGGGCGCCCACCCATACAGATCATCCAGAATGAGGTTTACCTATTGGCCGGATGGAGCGATAAGATCTTCGGCGTGCTTGAAGCCCTGGAAAACGGGAGGAAAGCATTGGATGGTATCGAGCGTATCGATATTACTTCATGTTCCCCCGGCTTCTTGTGAAGGAGTTGGGAGAAGTAAGGCCGGACTTATTGATTTCTATCCATAAAAAAATAAGGATGCCGTAAAAACGGGCTACTTCGCTACCATTTAAGGGGGAGGGCATTGTATGGCAACATATGATGGAGGTTCGAGTCCTCAACAGCGGTCCCCCGTCTCGTTTTGTCTGTCGCTCCTTACACAATTGAAAGAGATAAGAAGGTGTCGTAAATGTGTGTTACTTCGTGTCGCCGGTTCGAGTCCGGCTCCCGCCTTGGCGGGATAGCTCAGTGGGTAGAGCAGAGCATCGTAAGGTGTATATTCCATGCATTGTTTTTTTACCCTTCTTAACAAAATGAAAGATGCCGTACAGATGTAGTACTTCGCTGGTAGAAGCTGTGAAAACAGCCCAGGTTCGAATCCTGAAAATATACAGCTGGCTTGTTGCTCTTTTATCTTTTAGCTCACCGGGGATATTTTAGCTTTACGAATTTTAGGAGATTCCTATTTAAATGCGTTCAAACCGCTATTTTAGAAACCATATGACGATGCCGGTGATGACAGGAGAAATAAAAAGGGAGCTTTTACGCCTTGAACAGCAACATGATATCAAAATTCTGTACGCCGTAGAAAGCGGCAGCCGGGCCTGGGGATTCGCATCCGTTGACAGCGATTGGGATGTGCGATACATTTATGTTCATCAACCTGATTGGTATCTGGACATCGACGATAAAAAGGATAGCCAGGAGGAAATACTACCCAACGATATCGATCTGGCCGGGTGGGAACTGAAGAAGGCCTTGCGTCTTTTTCGAAAATCAAATCCTGCTATGCTGGAGTGGTTGAGAAGTCCGACGGTCTATTGGCAACATGGTATCCTTGCTGAAAGGCTTCGGGAGTTGACGGAGTTGTATTTCAACCCGAAATCCTGTTTGTATCATTACCTACATATGGCCGAAGGCAATTACAAAACGTATTTGCAGGGGGAGAAGGTGCGCGTGAAGAAATACTTCTACGTATTGCGTCCGATACTTGCCTGCGATTGGATTAGGGAAACCAACTCCATGGCTCCTATGGAGTTTCAAAAGCTCCTGGACAGTCAGGTGACGGATACAGGTGTTGAGAATGAGATCCGTAACCTGTTTAACAGAAAAGTGTCAGGGGAGGAACTGGATGAGGAGCCGAAAATTCAGGTACTGAACAATTTTCTTGAACAAAAGATCCAATTCTACAACGAGTACGTCAGGGGGTTGGGGCCGCAGAGTCAGCCTGACACGGTAAAGTTGAATGAAGTGTTCAGACAGACGCTTGAAGAGGTGTGGAAATAGTGTGATTCCCTCGCAAGAGATTGGGAAAATCAAAATTAAGTATTAAGTTTGTTTACTTAATTTAAATGTTTACGTTTTCGTAAACAATAATACTTAAGAAACATGGGAGAGCAGGAAATTGTCTATACCGCATTGGATAACCTTCGAAGGCAGACTGGAATTGAAGGAATATGGGAGCCTGATAATAAAGTACTGGACGGGAAAGTTACATTGCACTTAGAAAACCACGAGGTTAATTATCACATTGAAGTTAAGAAGGAGCTCCGGAATCATCATTTACCCTATATTGAAAACCTCAACAGAGATTATCCCCCTGTTTTAGTTGTTGCGCGGCGTTTATTCCCCAAGATCAAGGAGGAGCTAAGACATCAGAATATTGCGTATCTGGAGGGGAACGGCAATGTATTTCTCAAATACAACGGAAGTCTGCTGTGGATAGACGCCAATCCGCCCCTTCCTGCAGAACCGGAATCGCGTAGCAGGGCATTTACGAAAACCGGACTGAAGGTACTTTTCCAGTTTTTGCTTGACGAAACCTGGATTAATAAGCCTTACCGCCAGATTGCAGAACGTACCGGTACTACGATCGGCAATATCACCCATATTATGAGGGGATTGAAAGAAGAGGGATTTCTGCTTACCATTTCCCAAAACGAATATGCACTGAATAACAAGAAAGAGTTATTAAGTGCCTGGGTTGTAGCATATGAACAGCGTCTGAAACCGACGTTGAGGATAGGGACTTTTCGTTTTTTAAAGAATGATGACTTCGATCATTGGAAAAACCTGTCGTTACAACCCGGAAAAACCTGGTGGGGGGGCGAAGCAGCCGGAGATTTAATGACACACTATCTTAAACCTGCTGAATTGACGCTGTACACGAGAGAAACAAGGACTGAACTTATTCAAAATTACCGTCTCGTTCCTGATGAAAAAGGTTTCATAAAGGTTTATCACGTGTTCTGGCAGCAAGATAATAAGGGGCAAACAGTTCCGGCATTACTTGCGTACGCCGATTTGATGAACGTAGGTGACAGGCGATGTACAGAAACCGCTCAAAAGATTTACGATGAGTATTTACAAAATCAACTTTAAACAGATACGGCTACAGCCGGATATCTCCGAAATGTTATCTGCTCTGGAAAGAGGTTTTAGTGAGTTTGAAATAGACTACTATCTCGTCGGGGCGGTTGCCAGAGATGTCTGGATGAGTGGGATCAACAAGATCCATGCCCGAAGGACAACTGCTGATATTGATTTTGCTGTCCTGATCAATGACAAAGGGCGTTATGAAAATCTGAAAACTTATTTGGTTCAATATGAGGGTTTTCACCCGACACGTGAAAATGCTTTTGTCTTGTTATGGAAGGATAAAACTGAAGTGGATCTAATGCCTTTTGGAGCGATTGAGGATGAAAATGGCAAGGTGACCGTAGATGGTACGGGTTACACCAGTTTGGAGGTGCCGGGGTTTAAAGAGGTATATCAGGAGGGGCTCCCCGAAATAAATATAGAAGAACAACATCAGTTTAAATTTTGCACCCTTCCCGGTATAGTAATATTGAAACTTATAGCATGGGAAGATCGGCCAGAGGTAAGAAGGGACGATATAAAAGACATCTGTGATATACTGAATCACTTTTTCGACATGTATGATGAAGAAATATACAATCATCATAATGAGTTGTTTGAGGATGAGTCAGTAGAATTGATTCATATCGCTGCCAGGGTTATGGGACGGGAAATGAAAAAAATTGCGTCCCGGAGTGAACGACTATACCAACGTCTTTCTCGCTTATTACAGGTGAATACAGAAAAGGCCAGCGAAAGCGAGATGGGTAAAATAATGACTGAATACTTTGCGAACACAGTTACTGAAAATGTCGCTCTATTATTGACGGTTAAAGAAGGTTTTACGGAATGACAACTGTAGTTCGACTTTAGGCTGAGTCTAAATTCTTTCCCAAATCGTTAAGTTCGTGTAATCATACGTAGCCGCTTTGAAAATATGATCAGGAAATTAGATGCTTCCAACAAGAAAGGGAACAGCCATATCAGGATCCTGTACCCGGGCCTTGATCTGTCAGAATCCGACACCGGGTATTACAGTATTGGCCGGATAGACCAGGCCGATATACAATCAGGTGCGGTGATCAGGATGCACCCGCACGTTAACGACGATATCCTTTCCTATTTCCGAAGCGGTAAAGTGAAGCATACTGATTCCGAGGGATTTGAGGAGTTTATCACGCCGGGACGCCTCATGTTAATGAAAGCCGGGAAAATCTTCCACCACGAGGAGGCCGTACACGAAGATGTCGAAGGGTTGCAGATATTTATCCGGCCCGGCGAAAAGGATACCGAACCGGAAGTCATCTTCGATGAGTTGGAAGCAATACACAGCGACAACGCATGGCGGCTCATCGCATCTCCGAATAAGAGCAAAACAAAGCTACAGCTCAGCAGCGACACCTATATCTATGATGCCAGGGTTACGGCCGGTCATTTTCTCGGGCTGCCCGAAAAAGTGAATCCGGATTTTGGTTATTTGCTCTATGTATTTCAGGGAACTGCCACGGTGAATGAAAATATTCACCTCTCCAAAGGAGACAGCATTTTTATACGTGAGGAAGATATCAGACTTAGCACTGAAAGCGAAGCGGAAGTAGTACTGTTTGTAACGAATACGAAATCGGCTTATTACGACGGAGGAATGTACAGCGGGAATAAGATATAAGTATCTTTTAATAGCCAATTATAGGGCTGGTTAAACTGGTATCCGGATGTAAGGTGTTTGAATTGAAACTTCTGTTGGAGTATCTGTAGATGATGACCACGATATATTATATGATGAGATGAGCAATATCCAAAACACCTTATCCAGGCTGGAACTGGCACAAATCGGTTGGGTGGTGCCCGACATTTATGCCGCCGTAGACTTCTTTACCAACGCCTTGGGCATCAACAGCTTTCCCCGGCCGGAAAATATTCGGGCACAGGATTTGGGTATGACCTATTATGGCAAGGTCGTAGCCGCTGAATGGCTGACTACTCAAACCTATAACGGCGGGACTTTCATCGAACTCGTCCAACCTGTTTCAGGGGAAAGCATGTTTCACGACTATCTCTCGCAGTATCCTGCCGGCGGTACGCAGCACATGGCCTTCCGTTTACCGGTGAATGATTTTGACTGGGTCACAAACGAGCTGCGCGGACAAGGTTATACGATAATCAGTGAAGTAGACCACCCGATAGCGCGAATGGCTTTCTTTGACACCTACCAGACGCTGGGCGTTGCCACCGAGATCATGGGCATTACCCCGGAAGGGTGGATCGCCATCGGACAAATGAAATAGACTTCAGCTATTGGCGGCGCTTGTCCAGAACGCGTCTTCCTCTTCAATTCTTTCCGAAAAAAGCCAAACCTCGGCTATCAGATTCTGTTCGATTCTAAGCAGGTCAATGCCTTTCATAGAGAGGGTTTGGTCTCCTTTTTGAGCTTTAAAATGAATCGCTGCGGCCACTAGCTCGTCGTTGCCTGCCACGTATTCTACGTGATCGATGGCAAAAGTGCCGTTGCTCCATTTGGCAAAATTTCCCAAGTGGGCAAACAAATCTGCTTTTCCTTTATAGGTTCCGGATTGAATGCCGCTACCGGGCTGGTGCCATATGACATCATCCGAGAATAAAGAGCCCACTGTGTCAAAATCTCCTTTTGCCAGGGCGCTAAAATAGGATCGGACAATTGCTACGTTTTTAGACATGTGATTGATTTTTAAGAATGCAGTTATCAGGCAAATTTCTACCTTTACTCTCTTATTAACAAGTACTTACTAAAAAGTAGGGTACTTACTGAAAGTATAAAATTACTGATTATCAGGTCTTATCATGAAGCTAAATATTTCGGATGAAAATTGTCCTTTGAGAAAAACGCTCGAAATCATCGGCGGAAAATGGACAATGCTCATCATCTACCAGATCAACACCAGAACCATCCGGTATGGTGAATTGAAACGGTGCATTGTGGGGATCAGCGAAAAAATGCTCATCGGCCAACTAAAACACCTCTGCGACAAAGGGATCGTCTCCAAAAAATCCTTTCCCGAAGTTCCGCCGCGGGTCGAATACACGCTGACGCCGCTTGGAAGGGAATTGCTTCCGGTAATAGACCAGATTATCAAATTCGGGATCAATCATCCGCTTTAGCAGCGTTTTTGAGTGGTAGGTGATTACCCGGTGATCTTCAGCGACTCAATTTGACCGTCGCTAACCGAAAAATGATAGTGCAGGGTCACCGGGCTTCCCGGAAAGTTTCCCGACACCTCAGCTTTTATCATACCCGTCTGTCCGGATGCCGTATATTCGATCGGGGTCATTACGGTCCGGTATTCCTGGTTTGCTTTACCGATCCATGATTTTATTTCGTTTCTGCCCCGGTGTATTTTACCTTCGTCGAAGACGACCGCTGTATCGGAAAAACACCCGGCATAAGCCTCAGCGTCAAATTCTTCCTGCGCTTTTACCAGGTCCGCAATTACTTTGGGTAAATTCATGTCCTTAGATTTTAAAGGTTCCTAAATCGTGGGAATAGTCCCGCCGTCAATTACATATTCCGTCCCTGTCAGGTATCCGGCCCTTGGAGATACCAGGAAGCCAACCAGCTCGGCAATGTCTTCCGGCCGGGCCGGCTTCCCGATCGGTATTCCGCCAAGCGCATCCATCACACTTTGAGTGGCCTGCTCGACGGTTATGGCCGAACTTTCTGCGATGCGTTCCATCATCCGGATAGAAGAGCCGGTCATGATCCAGCCGGGTGAAACGGTAAGGACACGAACGCCTTTGGGCGAGACCTCGTTAGACAGGCTTTTGCTGTAATTGATCAAGCCTGCCTTGGCGGCGGCATAAGGCAAGGTAGAGTCGTATAAAGGAAGCCGCCCCTGGATAGAAGCGATGTGGATAATGACCCCGTTCCCCCGGATTATCATTTTCGGCAGAAAAGCCCTGTCTAACCGGACCGGGGCCAGGAGATTGGTCTGCAGCGTCTCTTCCCAGTCGTGGTCGGTAAGCACGGCAAAGCCGCCGCCAGGAGTTTCGGAGCCGCCGAGGTTATTGACCAGGATATCCAACCGGCCGTATTTACGCAGCACTTCACCTGTCACCTTTTGTGTTCCTTCCGGCGTGCTGAGGTCAGCGGGAATGAAATCCAGGTTTTCGCTTTCTCCGGCAGGGGCATTCCGGGCCGTGACGATCACCGTGGCTCCGGCCTGCTGCAAACGGGAGGCGATGGCCTTTCCGGTCCCCTTTGTTCCTCCTGTGACCAGGGCAATTTTGCCTGACAACTCATTGTTTAAATCAAATACTTCTTCCATTTTTTAATTGTCTATAACGCAAAAGTGAGGCGTATGACCTGTTGATACAAGTACGGAAGAACGAATCATATAGGGATAAATTTATCCCGTATTGCGCTCTTTGAGTCATAGGATTAACTTTGTCTTATGTATGAAAGAAAGACGCTGAGCCTGAATTGCGGCCTTGACCTGGTCGGCGAAGTACTTTACGGGAAATGGAAAATACGCCTGTTGTGGTTTATCAATGAAGGGCACAAAAGGCCGAGCGAACTGCAGCGTAAAATTCCGGAGGCCTTCACGGAGGGTGTTGAATGTGCAGCTGAAAGAACTGGAGGAGCACGAACTGGTTACAAAATTGATTTACCCGGTAGTTCCTCCCAAAGTCGAATACAGCCTTACTGAATTGGGCAAAATCCTGATTCCGGTCGTTTCCGTTTTGGGGCATTGGGGAGATGAGTATGAAGAGCACCTGAGAACCGTGATTTTAAGACGGTATTCTTCCGGGGAAGGGCCTGTTCTGTTACCGGACCGGGTGGATGACGGCGGGAAGCAAGGGAGGGAAACAATCGGGGGAGTGAAGAGACGCTTGTGTAAGGATTTCACTTCACAAAGAGCGGCACAGTGGGTAACTACATTTTATTTATCGATCAATACTTTTTTGATCAACTCACGATTACTTCCTACATCATCCCCAAAATCCTCTTAAGCGTATCCTGCATCGCCAGCTTAAAGCTCTCATCCTTCGAAATTGCCCGGTACAATTCCAGCTCAACCTTGCGTTGCTTGCCCATCACATCGTCGAAAATCTTCCGGAAAGCCAGTTCCCGGTTCTGTGTATCGGGGTTTTGGAGAAATTTCTCTTCGAAGTCAGGATGGGCTTTCATGGACTTTGCCAAGGTTACAAATTTTACCCGCTGCTCTTCCGGCGTGGCATCCCAGCCCTGAAACCAGCGTTCGTTGAAACTGTTGATAATAAATTCGAGCGGATCTTCTGTAGTGTCTGATCCGTGTGCTCCTCTGGGATTCGGATTTTGCGGTTCAAGTTCCGTTTCCGCCTCATCCAGTACTATGCTTGCATTCAGCTTTACCCGCTCCAATCCATAAGTGGAAAGGTCAACAGCATCAAGAAGTTCGTCGTAATCAGGTTTATCCGAGTCTTTCACAAATAGTTTCGGAATCAGGAATTTCAAAAACCAAAACAAATTCTCCCATTGGATAATCTCGTAAGGAAGTATCGCGGCCATTTGGCCATAAATCTTGACGAATTGTTTTGCCAGTATCTTGATTTCAGCCTTTCCGTTCTCATCAAGTTCGAGCTCCCGGTTGAAACGATTGGCAGCTACGTCGATGATGAAACCGAGTTCGTGCGCATCGGTGCCGCGGAAATACCTTGCGGTAAAATCTTCTACCTCTGACCATTCGTAGACCCCGGTTCCGTCCAGGATAGATTTGATATCGTGCAAAACATTGACATCCGTAGCTGAATTGAGTGTAGTAGAGGTATAGAATGGATCGAAAGCGTCTTTGATCTCATCTGTAGTGTTAAAAAAGTCGAGCACAAACAGATCCTCCGTTTTCTTGCCCAGTGCATCAGCCGCACGGTTGAGCCTGCTCAGCGCCTGAACGGCCAATACGCCTTGCAGCTTCTTGTCGATGTACATGGCAGAGAGTTTGGGCTGGTCAAAGCCGGTCAGGTATTTGTTGGCAACCACCAGGATCCGGTAGTCGTCCATATTGAAATACCGGGCAATTTTATCACTGATGTAGCCAGGGTCGGTCGGCTTGGTAGTGTCTATCGAGGCCGGGAGATTGTTTAGACTGTCCTCGGTGTATTCGATACCGTCGATTTCTTTTTTACCCGAAAATGCGATAATGGCTTTGAACGGATTACCTCTATCAGTGAGCAAATGCTGAATGGCGAAATAGTACCGGATGGCCGATTCAATACTTTGGGTAACGACCATCGCCTTCGCTTTTCCTTTCAATTTCTTGGGTGTAACCACCTTGCTTATAAAGTGATCCACCATAATCTCAGCCTTGGTGGCGATGGTCTGGCGATGCTGTTCTACAAAATGCTTTAGTTTTTTCTGAGCCTTTGTAGTATCAAACAGAGGGTTGTCTTCAATCGACTTTTCGATCTCGTAGTAGCTTCTATACGTAGTATAATTGGCCAGTACGTCCAGAATGAAACCTTCCTCGATGGCCTGCTTCATGGAGTACAGGTGAAACGGCCTGAAACTTCCATCTTTCTGCCTGATGCCGAATTTTTCGAGTGTACTGTTTTTCGGGGTAGCAGTGAAAGCCATATAGGATGCATTGCCGCGCATCTTTCTCGATTGTACTGCCGCAAGTATAAGTTCCTGCGTATCCAGTGCATCTTCGTCGGCATCTCCGCTTCTGCTCGTTCCCAAAGCTCGGTTCATGTTGTCTGCCGCGGTCCCGCTTTGACTTCCGTGCGCTTCGTCGATGATGACCGCAAATCGCTTTTCACTCAAGTCGGCTATACCCTCTACGATAAACGGGAACTTCTGGATCGTGGTGACAATGATGCGCTTTCCGGCTTCCAGGTTTTCTTTCAGCTCGCGCGATGAATAAGCCGGGGCGACTATATTTTTGACTTCCGAAAAATCTTTGATGTTCTCCCTGAGTTGCTTATCGAGTAACCGCCGGTCGGTCACCACAATCACCGAGTCAAAAAGCGGGTTGGAGACGCCCTTGCTGCCAGGCACGTTTTCATGCTCCGGATAGGTTTCGATCAGTTGATACGCGGCCCAGGTAATGGAGTTCGACTTACCCGAACCGGCCGAATGCTGGATCAGGTAGCTTTTCCCGACCCCATACCGACCAGCATCCGCGATGAGCTTACGCACCACATCCATCTGGTGGTAACGCGGGAAGTACAGGCGCCTTTTGGAAAGTGCGTCAGCATCTTTGCCATCAAAGCGCACAAAATGTTGAATGATGTTGGCTACACTTTGCCTGGTCATCACCTCTGTCCAGAGATAGGCAGTTTTATGTCCGAACGGATTCGGAGGGTTTCCCTTGCCGTAGTGATCACCCAGGTTAAAGGGGAGGAAGAAGGTATTCCGACCGTCCAGCCGGGTTGTCATATACGCTTCATCGGTATCGACGGCAAAGTGCACCAGGCAGCGACCAAATTGGAGTAGCGGTTGCGTAATGTCCCGTTTGGATTTATACTGTTCCTGCCCGTGGTACTTCGCATTTTGTCCGGTCCAGTGGTTTTTGAGCTCCATAGTCGCCAAGGGCAGGCCATTGACAAACAGTACCATGTCAATTTCCTCACGGGCATTGGCAGCGGAATAGCGGACTTGCCGGGTAGCACTGAATTCATTGCTTTCAAAATTCCTCCTGATGCTCTCGCTGCTGCTGGCCAGGGGCAGCACGTAGAACAGCGTGAAGTGTACGTCATCCACTTCCAGTCCTTTTCGCAACAGCCTGATAATGCCATACTTCCGTATCATCCTATCGAGACGGTCCAGTATTTTCAGCTTCCAGTCGCTTTGCTTTTGCAGCTTGGCGAGTTCGTCAGGATGCGTAGTTTCTAGGAAGCTCCAAAACCGGTGTTCGTCGATGGCATACCGTGCATTGAAGTCATGCGGGTAACCCACGAAATAGCCATTGCCGCTACGATATACTTCCGCACGCTCCCGAACTCCGAGAACCGAAGGAGCCTGTCCCGCGAGTTCTTCTATGGACGAACCAGTCAGGTATTTTTGTATGGTTATTTCGAGGGCGGCTTCGTTGGTTTGGCTTGGCATGACTGGCTTTTTATGTACTTTGAAAGAAAAGGTGTCAACCTTTGCTATTGATTTTTATGATAAGCGTTGGTCGAAAGTAAATTTAATCTCCTCATATTTTTTGATCAGCTCAGGCAACGGCAGGGTAGCGATCCCCAATATTTCACACATGGCAGGGATTTTCTTAAACAGCTTGTTGTCGTTGCTACCGGCAGTTTCTTCAGTAACCAATATTACTTCCTCCCCCTGTCTCATCAAATGCAGGCATAATATAACTTGCTTAATATCTGCATCTTCCATATGCCTGTTCTTCTGATTTTCAAACTCCACGTCAGTCAGCTTCTTTTTCTGTACCGCTACAGGAAAATTGCTATCCATTAAATTCAGAAATTTGCCAGGGGATGGCGGAAGAAGCGCTGAGGTGCTGTATGGGAGTTTAGCGGACTTTCTAAAATCGACATCGGAAAGAAAATCCAGTCTGCTCAGGATAATCCCTTTTGCAATATACGAGCATTGATCGTAGACCTTGTCGATAATCACGATTTCACCTTGCAGGATTTTCCGTTTGAAGAATTCGTACAAAGCCCCACTTGTATCAAATGGTAAGTAGTAACGAACCAGAGACAGAAGCGAATTGGTGTCGATCACTACTTTCATTGAATGTATTTTTCTAATTTATCGGGCGAAATATTCAGCGCTTTGCAGACGTCATATTCGTTGATGATACCTTCGTAAAATGCAGTCTGAATCGTAGAAATCAACAATGGTGAATTAATGGGCTTAGGAGTCGAACCTCTTTGTGGAATACCTTGTTCCTTTTCGAGTTCTTTTTGCCTGGCCTTTTCTTCCTGCATTAATCGAAATGGCTCTTCGAAATCAGTCTTAATCGTTTCATAATTTGCCCTACTGATTTTGTTCTTGAACAGAAGGCGGGTGAAAATGGCGATTTTACTAAGGTGGGTTTGTCCCGAGATAAAAGCAACCTCCTCCATGTGGTAGTCATTTATACTGCTCGCCTCTTCCAATTCGTCTATGATACTACCATATTCGCCGGCCAGGAAATAGAACGCAAAGTCGTTACACCATCGCTCCACTCGCGATAAGGAATGGCTTGCCAGCGTGATAATATTCAGCTGCTCTACCTCCTCTTCATTCAACAGGTAATGCCCCAACTCGTGCGCCAGCGTGAATATTTCCCGTCTGAAAGAAGCCTGCTGTCTTTTCAGTACAATCACGTTAGGCGTCAGGAAGAAACCGTCGATATTCGCTTTCTCCTTTTTGTTATGGGTCTCGACAAACTCAAAAACGAGGATGTTGTATGCAGCGAACTTCGCTATTAAAGCCTTTAAAAAGCTCCGGAGGTCGGGATCGAATACCGGATACAATTTTTGACGGATGTCCGTTGCCGCTTTCCGGGGATCGTCGGTTACCTTAAAAACGGGTAGAAGCCTTCGCACATCAATCTCGGCAAGCTTGGAAATAGCCGAAAGCGAAATTTTGAAATCTTCAAACTGGTTGACAATTTTCCGGGCTCCAATGTTCAGATCGGTATCAAACTGTTTTTTCCTAAAAAAGATGCTGGCGTCTTTCGATACCTCGGGCGACTTGGGGTCCAGGTAGTAGTGCAGTCCCTTGTTGAAGACCTTGTCAATTCGTTTGAGGTGGGCAAGCTTAATCTCCTCAGCAAACAGCTCCTCTTTGATGATCGGCTTTTTTAAGCGATCGCTAATCAGCACAACCAGTTCGTCTGCTGTCATTTTAAATAACGACAGCAGGTACTGAAGACGTGATATGTTTTGAGTTACTTTCAAGAAGGCGACTGTAAAAAAACAAATTTACCGAAAAACGCCATAATCGCATTGTTTTGTTCAGAATTCCACATGAACTTCCCAGGCTTCCATACGCCTCAACAAACCCTCACCTTCCGGCTACCGCGCTTCTGGGACATCGCTATCGCTTGCTCCCTACAAAACCAATCCGAAACTATTTTCCTAACCTCGTAACCAAGCCGCCAGATTATAGTCTCTTTCCTGGACAGCCCTGTTTTTCTGCTGACTGAAATGTTCCTTTATACGGTTGTAGTGATCGAGTTGGGGCAGCACAGGGGGAGCCTGCAACGGGTTTCCTCTTGAATCCAGCAGGCGGAGTTGTTTTAGCTCCGACAGCGATGCCGGCACGTGGGTGAGCTGGTTGTTGTTCAAAATTAACCGCTGGAGGCGGGAAAGACGGCCCAAAGTATCAGGTAAGCTGCTGAGGCGGTTGTATCCCAAATCGAGCTCTTCCAGTGCCGGTAGTTGGCCTATGCGCGCATCCAACGTTTGCAGCTGTCTGGGTATCAGCAACTCCTGCAGCAACTCACGTTCGGCTTCTTCGTCGTAGGCCAGGAGTTCTTCAACTTTGCCGTGGCCCGGCTTTCGGAGGCTATCGATAAACGACCGATGGCTTGCATGCAGTAGATTGCAGACGCGCAGCACACGCAGGCTCCGGAGGGTGAATACCTCGTCGGGAAGCGTCGTGAGATCAAAATGGCTGAGGTCGAGCGTGTCGGTTTGCTCATCCCGAACTGCCTCGATACGTTGCTCAACTGTTTGATACATGCTGTTGCCGGACTAATTGATTAGAGGAAAGATAAGAAAACTAACCGTATTACCGATTTAGCTGCACCCTTACACCCTTATCTTCCCAGTTACCGCACTATTGATCAGGGTAGCCTTATATTCCTTTAGTTTTTCAATTTCGTCCAATTTTAAGGAAACTGCTTTACTAAACTTCTGTTCAAACTCGTCGATTTTAATTAGTATACCTTTTTGTTCCGTGTCAGGGGGAACAGGAATCTTTAATTCAAACAAGTCGCTAGTATATAACCGAATAAGCCCCTGTACAATACCCGTTGCCTTACATATAAATTGTTTTATATAGCTGGGATGCCTGAATAGAAACTCCAAATACTTTAGATTTGTGATGCCCCCATTAGAAACATACACGGCATAATCCGGGCTTACTAGTCCGATTTTGTTTATTTCACTTTTAAAGAAAACTCCCAAATGGGCCTTCAGTTTATTAAATACTAGATCACCGTAATAGACCTTTTTATTTCCAATAGTACTTTGAGCTACTTCCGCCTTATCGTGAAAGTTAGCTCTAACTACCAAACCATGGGTTTGGCTGACCATCAATAGAGTTTCTGCACCTGTTTCTGATCGTTCTGTTCGCTCTGTTAGGAGATATTTTAGTCGAATCATCTTCCAATGTCGGGGTATACTTCCAAGATCTTCCACCCCGCTATCCTTCATCTCCACCTCCTTATCCAACCCACGCGTCACGGCCTGGAGAATAAGTAGTTGCCTTCGTTCTTTGAGCAAAACTATCTGCTTTTCTTTGATAGCAATAGCTTTGTCGATTTGGGCGGCTTTATGGTCGAGGAATTGGGTGATGCGGATTTGCTCGGGGAAAGGAGGGATAGGAAATTTCAGATTCCTTAACCAGTCTCTCTGAAGTTCAGTTTGGTTGGTCGATCCCTGAGCCAAAATTCCATTTATCAGATCGTAATTTATAGAAAGTATATAGTAGAAAAACTTAGAGGCAAACTCTTCACCTCCGCGAATTATTGTAACATGACTATCGGCTAAATAATTGTCATCATCAAGCTCGTAGTGAGCAACTTTCCCCAGTACCCCTCCACCTGTAGACGCTAATAGTATATCATTTCTTCTTACGATTCCTTTAATCAAACCGTCATTCTCGAACGAATTATGTTTCGTGAATTTAGCAGCTTCGAAGTCAAAGAAACCTTTGCTAAAAGTCGCTTGGTTTATCACTCTAAATTCTGAGTATTCAACGTATTTTGGTGTGACTCCTCTATTAATGTGGCTGGCGATATTTTTCAATCGCTTCAACTCCCAGTGCTTTGGGACTTCCCCCAGCCATTCAACCCCACAATCCTTATACTCGCTGTATTTATCTAATATCCGCATCTGCTATTCTTTTATAAGAAAAGATCCCGCCTTAACTTTTACTATTTTGTTGACCACTTGTCGATAGAAATGACATTTTTTAACTGTGCTTGCGCATAAACAAATTAACTCCTTCCAACATGATACTAATTCTATTAACTTCGGACACATGCTCCCATTCCCCATGAGCCGCATGATTTCTTAATCCGCCCCAAGCGGTTATATCTTTCATATCTTGCTTGTCGATAAGCTTATTTTCATACAGCTTTTTTGAATAGGTGTCAATAGATGGTTTTAATCCACCCAAACTTATCCCCTTCTCTTCTAACCACGTCCTGAGAAACTCTTCCAAAACCGCTCCAATCAAAACACAGGGAGAAGCCGGATGAATTCCTTTGGTATTAAGCAGTAGGCTCGCCTGACTTAGAATGTCATTTGCCACATCGATTTCTGCCTGCCTCTTGATTGAAACGCCGCCTAAAAGTCCTTTCTCAGCAAAGCGAACAAATGCCATTAAACAGCTCCTGATATGATTTTGTACTCTCTGAGAATCGAACTCGAAGTCATGAGAGTCCTTCATTGGTATATTTTTGGTCTTATCCCGAAGTTGTAAATAGAACGAGCTTTTTTCACCTGCATAAAGTCGTAAAAACTCTAGAGACTCGGTTAGAAATCCGTTAGTATCAGGAGGACTCGAATCAATCAGTATCTTCGCCTGATCAATTAACTCCTCAATTTTCATGTCTAATATCTTTACCATTTATTTGAAAAAAGCCGTTTTTTATCACCGTTCGAGCGGTTATAATATCTCAACCCATCTCCAATATCTCCCGGATCAATCCATCGCTCTCTGCCTCCAAAGCCAGTATATCTGCCGTTACCTCCTCAATGCTCCGCAGCGGCCTATGCCTGTAGAAATACTTATTGAAGCTGATCTCATACCCGATTTTGGTGGCATCGAGGTTGATCCAGGCTTCGACCACATGCGGTTTTACTTCACGGGTAAAATATTCATAGATGCTGTCTTTTAGCGGCACATTCTCCGTGTCGCGCAGGTCGCTTTCCGTCTCGTATTGCAGGTATCCGCCCTTTTTTCCAGTTGGATAGTAGCCATAGTCTGGCAACTGCTCTTCCGTACAGCTGAGGTATTGTAACAGCCTTTCCAGCTTTTCTCCTGGAAGTTTTACACTTCCTTTTACTACCTTTTCCGCATCGGCATCGTACCAGCTTACTGCATTCAGAATGGCATTTTTCTCCGTGGCCGCAAGTTTGATACCTGATTTCTTAAGTGCGGCATCTACTGCTGCTCGGAATACATTAAAGTCGCTGAATTCCTCCATGCCGATGGTTTCCAGTAACGAGACGGCTGTATTCAGTAAATCCAGCTGCTTTTGCCAGATGTCGGCGCTAACGAGTGCCTTGCTTTGTTTGGCATTGAGGTTCAGTTCGTTTTTCTCACACCAGTCGAGGATCGCCTTTTGGTGGTCGTGCAGCCGGGTATACACCTCGTCGCCAAATGCCTCATACGCCCAGCTCATGGGTTCACGCAGTGATTTATCGAAGCGAAGGGCAGCAATCCGCTCCTGTGTAAACTGCGCTTTTAACCGTTTTGGCCTTTCAATGGTCACTTTGTAATAGCCAAAATCGGTATTGTCAAATACCTGCGAGGCAATGCCGCTTTCACTTTCGCGCTCTATTGCTTCCATTGCGGAATACACTCGGACGATCTCCCGGATATGATCAGGCGAAAACTCGCAGTTTTTATTTCCCAGGTTCTTCCGAAGCTTCTGGTAAAGCTGCCCCGCATCGATGAGCTGCACCTTCCCTTTCCGGTGAGCAGCTTTACGATTGCTCAGAATCCAGATATAGGTAGTGATGCCCGTATTGTAAAAAAGGTTGTTCGGCAGCTGCACAATAGCCTCCAGCCAATCATTTTCAACAATATACCGACGGATGTTGCTCTCGCCGCCGCCTGCATCACCGGTAAACAGGCTTGACCCGTTATGTACCGACGCAATACGGCAGCCTCTCGGACTTTGTGTCAGCGGCTTCATCTTTGAAACCATTTCCATCAGAAAGAGCAGCTGGCCATCCGACGATCTGGGTGTCGCGTCAACCTCCTCCTCATTTCCCCAGTAGTCTTTCAGCTTTACTCTGAAGCGCGGGTCGATCACATCTTTACCATCTTTGATGTATTTTAGATCAGTCGCCCAGGATTTACCATATGGAGGGTTAGAAAGCATAAAATCGAACTTGATCCCAGCAAATTCATCAGTGGCAAGCGTAGAACCCAGGCGGATGTTTTCGGGATTGTTCCCCTTGATCATCATGTCCGATTTGCAAATCGCATACGTTTCGTCCTGGCTTTCTTTTCCATACAGATACACATCGCCTTTAGCCTGAATTTCGCCTTCTTCGTCCTTGATGAAATTTTGAGATTCGGTCAGCATTCCACCACTGCCGCAGGCTGGGTCGTAAATGGTCATAACCGGAGGAAGACTATCCTTTACCGGTTCGAAAACGACATGGGTCATGAGGTTAATCACTTCGCGCGGGGTAAAGTGTTCTCCTGCCTCCTCGTTGTTCTCCTCGTTAAATTTTCGAATCAGCTCCTCAAAAACGTAGCCCATACCAAGGTTAGACAGCGGAGGCAGCTTACGCCCCTGCGGATCCAGTTTTTCAAAAGGTGTCAGATTGATAGTAGGCGATATGAATTTTTCGAGCACATCCAGCAGCACATCTTTTGCGGCCATGTGGCGGACCTGGCTTTTGAGCTTGAATTTGTCGATGATCTCTTTTACGTTGGCGCTGAAACCGTTGAGGTAGTCCTCGAAGTTACCCTGAAGAATTTGCTGGCTGTTAGTGGCCGTATCGTGCAGGCGTTGTAAGGTCCATGTACTCGTATTATAAAAAACGTAGCCAGAAGCCTGTGTCAAGCCTTTGTCATCCCATTCGGTAAAGTTCATTATGCTTTTCTGAAAGGCCATTTCTTCCATTACAGCCTCTTTAGTGGGCTCAAGCAATGCGTCCAAACGGCGCAAAACGACCATTGGAAGTATAACGTCACGATACTTTCCACGTACGTATACATCACGTAGAGAGTCATCTGCAATGGACCAGATAAAAGAAACAAGCTTATTGTGTACTGAGGTATTCATAAAATAACGCAAAATAAAAACTACTTCCCGGTAGAAATCAGCAACTCCCGGATATCCACATCTAAGAGTCTGGCAATTTCATAAAACGTTTCAATCGTCGGCTGCATGTCATTTGTACACCATCGTGATACGGTAGACTTATCTTTTCCCAATTGCTCAGAAAGCCACTTCGCCGATTTATCCTTTTCAACCAGAACCGCCTTAATACGATTATACTTATGCTTGGTCATGCAACAAATTACTTTTCGTTTAATGCAAACTTAATGATAAAAATTAACTTCATGTAAATCAATGTATTAAGCCTGTATTTTATTCGTAAAACGAAATTATAATTTCGTTTTACGAAAATTATTTTTAACTTAAAGAAACAATTTGCAGTAAACTATATCCGTTTTGAAATGGAAGAGAAACAAAACCCCATTGGCGCCGAACGTCAGCTTAAAGTCTACTACAAGTACTTTAGCCGAGTCAATTCATGGCCTCCGGTCATATTCCCCGAAATACGGTTATGCGGAAAATGGCTGCAGGACCTCGGATTCAAGAATGGTCAGACGATCAATGTGCGGCAGGAGAAGAATAAGATCATCATTACTATTGATGTGGGCGATCAAACCGCGGAGTAAAAGCGGTCTCATAAATTTATTTCCTCACCGCCGAATACTCCAGCCCCGGATCACTCAGCATCCTCTCTATCTCCGTCTCAATAATATCTTGCACATCCTGCTTGATCTGCAGATAATTCCGCTGAACCATATCCGCATCCAGCTTTCTTACTGACTCCATATTCTTATACCCGTCCTGTTCCCGCTTGAGCGTCTCATGGTCATTCACAATCTCACAGTGAAACGCCTTCAGTTCAATCTTACAATCCGGATCATCGGCCACCATCCCCACAAACTCCCCGGAACTGAGGGTTGCGATTTTGGAGGGAGGGATAGCAGATTCCAGCTGTTTGGAGCGACTGATAGAAGTATCGCTGCTATTGATAGACAAGCTTTCCCGGTCTTGCATAATTTTTCCGAAGCGCTCTGATAGTTGCTTCGCCGTATCTCCCGTCACCTGGCCGGAAATGATATTCCCGGTAATGTTTAGGATCACGTCGGCCTGTTCGCGGCCGTAGTCTTTCCGGAGCTGGCTGAAATCCTGGATACCCAGGCAGGTAGCCACCTTGTTACTGCGGGCTGTAGCAATCAAGCTGTCCATGTTATTGAGGTAAATGGTGGGGAACTCATCAAAGATCAGACTGCACTTTTGTTTTCCCTTTTTGTTGACGAGTTTGATCAGACGGCTCACATAAAGCGAAAGCACTGCGCCGTAGATTTGTACCTTTTGAGGGCTATTGCCCATACAGACGATTTTAGGTTCTTCCGGGTTGTTGATGTCAAGGGTAAAGTCATTGCCCGAGAGCACATAATAGAGCTGTGGAGAGGAAAGCCTGGCCATCGCGACTTTAGCTCCTGCGATCTGGCCTTCGAGCTGTGGCATTACATCGTTCAGGTAGGCATTGACAAACGGATTGATCAGCACTTCGATTTCCTTTTCGGTACGAAGCAAGCTGAATAGGTCGCCGTAATCGGCCTGCATCAGCTCGATGACATGCGGCAGCGTACAGAACTCCCCGTCCTGGTATTTTCGCAAATACCAGATAATCGCTGTCAGGAAGTTGATGGGTGATTCGACAAAGAAATCCCCTTGTCTTCTGATCCATTCCCGGTTGAGGCCCATCAGGATGGTACGAGCGGATTCGGCTGCGTCGGTAATATCGGTCATGGCTGATGGATCCAGTGGGTTACAACGATGAGAACGGGTGAGATCATCAAAGTTGATCACGTAAAAGGCGGGTGGTTTAGAATACAGGTGCCTGTACGTTAGCCAGGTGTTATAGGTGATTCTGGTAAGGTCATCAAACTTAAAGTCATACACGAATAGGGTAAACCCTTTCTTTATATGCTGGGTGATCACATGCCGGATTACGAAGTACGACTTTCCGGATCCTGGAGATCCCAATACCATCAATGCCCTAAAAGGATTGATGATGTTTATCCAGCTGTCCCGGATTTTGTTTTTCAATTGATAACGGGCCGGCAGGTTAATGGAATACTCGTTTTCCAATAGCCGCTCTTCCTGCGGAAAGGTTTCATTTTCCTTATTAAAGATATCCTTATTGTTGAGCCGGTTCCGGACGATCCGGGTCAAGAGTGTTCCTCCAGTCAGGATCAGCATAAAGCCCAAAGAGGTAACGCTCATATAGATCAGGGCTACAGCTGCGGCTTTCATTTGCAGCGATAGAAAGAGATAGCTCAGGAAATACGCTGCCAAGCCGATCCCAATGTAAGTAAATGCGGTCTGGTAGCTGAGCTTTTCGTTCTTTCGGCCCCTGGCTCCAAGCAGGGAAATAGCAAGAAAGCCCAGTGCGATGATTTTAGCACGAACGAACTTCTCAAACAAACCGGTTTTATGAATATTCATCAGCAGCCGGTCGCTGAACGGGCTTACCAGCTTCCATTCGGCAAAAGCACCGTAGCAATAATAATAAAAATGTAACGCCAGCAGTACGATGCTGATCACCCTGGTCATATCCAGGATCTTTCTCAAGGCCTGTTCGTTTTCTCCTGTATGCATTGCCATCATGAAGTCATTTCAAGAATGAATAGATAGTCCCCTTTTCTTGCGCTTTTTTCTCCGGAGCCCGGTGTAAGGAGCGGAATCCTGCATCGGTATAGGCTCGGTAAGTGCTTTGAAAGCATCTTCCGTTTCAGGTGAGGCCCCGACGAATCGGCGATCATTAAAATGATCACTGACCAATGCCAAATGAGCCTCGTTCTCTTCTGGTACCCGAGCGCCTGCTGTTAAATATTGATGCTGGTGTGGTTTCTGCTCCAAAACAGGAGCCTGGGATAACCGCTCCTGTATCGCCTTCGCACTGTAGGCTTTACCTAACTCGCTCCCGTTAAAAACGCATCGGGTACGGTGATCCACATAGGTGATACCATAGATCACCCCGTCAGGATTTTGACGCAGGACGGTATGGATACCTTGTTTGGTCAAGTACTGCACCAGGCTCGGAAGCGTTAAGCCTTCGTTACGCTTCAACGCAAGATCAATTGCATTTTTGACTCGGGTCTTATGTGGAATACGTAGCGCCTGGTTAACAACGAACTTTTCCTCCAGGTATTTAAGCGTAGGTTTGGAATAGAAATCACTGGCTTTAATAGGTACACCGACAGGCTTTCCATCTTGATCCAATATACGATATACCAATCCACCCCCTTTATAAACCCGGGAATTTTCCTTGCCGCGATCGGCCGATGCATTGTATTGCCGGAGCACAGCGTTCAATTCCGGAAGGCTGGTATACCGGTATTTCTCAAGAACCGAACTGAGCACATTACCAATGGCCTGCTTGGTTTGACTTTTACCGTAGAGCGCTTTGACGACATTGACCGGCTGAAGATGGAAAGCATTTTCCTGCTTCCGATCGTCTGCTTTTATTAGTCCAAAAATCTGCTCGATTTCGCGCCTGGCTTTTTCGGAAAGATTCCGGCCGATGTTTTGGGTTTCAATTCGGCTGCCATCCGGACGTATTTTTACGGAGAGCACATGGATATGAGGGTGAGCGGCATCGTGATGCCGGTAGACCAGGAAAGGCTGCTCACCGAAGCCGATTTTATCCATATAGGTTTGAGTGATTTGCTGCAGGCATTCTCGGTCCAGGTTTTCGGACGGATCAAAATTAAGTGAGATGTGGACGCTATTCCGCCTCACATTTTGATTCAGCTCCGCCAGGCGCAGGAGCATGTTCAGTCGGGCGCTTTGAGAAAGCTCGTCCGGATCGGACGGATAGTTTCCGGCCATGATGCATTCGGCCACACCCTGCTCGACTTTGTTCTCGTTATAGTAAAAGCTCCGGCGAATGGAATTCCCGGTTTTTATGACTGCAACCATTTTTCTGACAGACTGATGATCAGTTCTTTGATCTTACCGGTTTGGGTGATCAGCTTCTGCCGGTCGGTTTCGTAAGCAGTGATCCAGTCTTGAAACTGTCGAATCATGCTCAACGAATGCAGCTTCTTGACTGCCTGATTGAAGTTGTTCCCAATGCTATTGAGCTCGCTTCTGAGTTGGATTAGCTCCCTCATCAGCTCGTCCAGAGACTGGTTGCGGTAATTCACCGTAACCGGTTTAGAAAGCAGACGCTTGCGGGCGTATTCACTGATCTTCCTACAGGTTGTTTTGCTAAATTGTCGCTGGACGGTCTGGTATTCTTTAGGGCTTAGCCTGAGGTGCAGCCATTTGCTGCGATTGTTATCTTCGCTCATCACATTCCATTTTTACGTTTTAAGAAGTTCATTCTAAAGCCTTACCGCCTACGACTCCGGAGTAAGGGCGGTCCGGCATTTCAGCAGAGCTGCCTGGGCGGCTCCACCAGATTAGATTGTGATACAATCTGACATCTGGCCGATTGCAAAAAAGCAGCAATCTTCCAGTCATCCTAGAGCAGGGCATCTGCTGGTTTTGAGTAGGCGTACAATTGGTATATTTTTCGTTCCGGCTCATCTTAATTCTAAAGCAAGACGTTTCTTTAAGCCTGACTGGACTAGCCATTCGTTCAGATCCTTATAATTGCGGTACAGGTGACTTTTGTCTTGATACCGGCCTGATAAAGAAAGTGCTTCCCGCGTTTTCTGACGACCAGCAGCATCTCTATCCAGGTAGAGGTGTATCCTTCGATGAGCTTCCATAAGAGGACGGGCTCTTTCAAAAAAGGACAGCGAATTGAGTACGATCAGATTCAAATGGACGGCTTGCCTGATCCCTTTTGCTACCAGGAAAGAAAGCAGATCAAAGAAACCTTCGAACACTGCAACCTCTTGGTTGCCACTAGTGATACAGGTAATGTCTTTCGGAGAGGAAGAGAGTTTCGTAAATGAGTTCCGCAGTTCGTAGCCGCCGGAATCATTCGGAAATCCAATGGCGTAGTAGTTTTTTCCTTGAAGCAGGTAGACCACTTCCCGGCAGAATATTTCTGCAATACCGACTGGGATTTTTCTCAGCGCAAGGTAATGAAGTAAAGGCGTTGAAAAGAGGGGTTTGACCTTTAGAATGGTGATACCTTCTTCGAGGTTGTTCCGCGCACTGTCCTGATACCATACTTTATGACAATTTACCCGGTCAGGATTTCTCCAAAACATCCGGATAAAGTCGCTGATAGAGTATTGATGATACAGAATCCCGAAATCGATTATACTGCCGCCTTGACCAAGGCCAAAATCCCACCATCGATTAAGCTTTCGATTGACTTTGAAGGAAGCCGTTTTCTCCTCGCGTAACGGGGAAAGGTACCAGTAATTTACTCCCCGAACCTTAACAGGCTCGTGCCCGAGTGAAGACAGGTGATTGACTAGATCGGTTTGTTTGATTTCGTCAAGGATAGATTTTTTTTCCACGTCCCACATATCTCTTCCACTTTTCTGTTTCTTATACTAGAATCTGGTGAACTTAAGGAAGAAATGCCGATTCTAGCCAACCTGTGAGAATTTCCGACGGGTGAGGCCTGGACGAACTAGTTGGGCTGGCTGCCACAAAAGGATATTCGCAAGGACTTATTTGCTCGTGGTTAAGTTTTTGAAAAAAATGAGAAAAGTAACTACATCTTGCCTGGAATATAACTTCGCAAAGTTTTTTTTAAAATATATTCACCTCCTCACTAAGGGTAGAGGGCCATTCTTATGTCATCCTAATAAAGACTTTTGGTAGCCAATGAGCCCACTAGAACAGCATCCCGGACCCAAAGCTTCTCTTCGAAGTGAGGAACTCCCGCAGCAAGATAATAAGCATGCGAAGGTGATTGACAACGAACAGATTATTCGGATAGCATTTGAAAAATCAACCAGCGACGGATTTGAGGCTTTGTTTCGACTGTATTATGAGGCCTTGTATAGTCACGCTCTGCGCTTTGTGTATACTAAAGAGAAGGCCGAAGATATTGTTTGCGATGTGTTTTATGACTTTTGGAAGAGCAATAGCTATATGTCTCTTCAGAGCACTTATCGGGCTTACCTGTATGCTGCTGTCCGCAACCGGGCCTACACCTACGTCCGATATGAGCTGAAAGAGGAAAAGAACCTTACCGGTCCCGAATCATCAGGACATCTTCCGGCCGGTAGCAGTCCTGAATCACTGATGGAATACGACGAGTTGTATCAGCGGATTGATCGAGCTATCCATGAACTACCGCCGCAATGCCAGCGGGTGTTCATGCTCAGTCGGTTTGAAGGGAAAAAAAATAAAGAGATTGCTGCCAGCCTGGATCTTTCACTAAAAACGGTAGAGGCGCATATGGCTAAGGCGCTTAGTCAACTCCGAAAGGTAATTTTTGGGCTGATAATGCTCGGAGTCCGGTTCCTGCAATGAAATCTCTTCTTTACTAATCATTTTATGAAAGCCATATAAATATGGAAGACCTGGTTATCAAAAGCGCGGCATTAGATTATTTCTCAGGCCGAGCTACCCCACTTCAAAAGCAGGCAATTGAAGTCTGGCTGAGAAACCCGTCGAATCATGAACAGTATTATAAATGGTTACATGATTGGGAGCTCAAGCATTTACAGGCCGCCACGGCATGGCAGGGTGCGTTTGCTAAAACCAGGGATAAAGTCGATCAGAAGTACAGGGAAGAGGCCTCTTCTTCACCTCAAAAGAAAACTATCCACTGGACGTATATCTATTCGCGCCAGATGGTGGCGGCTGTTTTCTTATTTGCCTTATTGGGACTTTGTGTATATGCAACCCGCGAAAATATTTTTTATAAAACAAGTAAAGCAGCCTATGGTGAAACGAAACAAATAACATTACCAGACGGGTCCCGGGTTTCGCTGAATGCCAACTCCTCCGTACGCTATCCGCGATTCGGCTTTGGTCAGGGAACACGGCGAATTGAGCTATCCGGAGAAGCCGATTTTGAAATTGAACGTACACCGAACCGCCGGCAATTTATTGTATCAACGGCGACAGGACTGAAGATTACGGTATTAGGTACCGAGTTTACAGTCCTCGCCCGCCCACGCGGGTCGCAGGTGATTCTTCGAACAGGCAAGGTAGCCCTGCAAACGACTCAGGTACCGAAAGATCAGCCCATTGTAATGAGCCCGGGAGATATCGTAGCGATCGGTACGGACGGAAAATTAAGCAGGTCACATACTTCAAGACCCGAGCACTATTCTTCCTGGAAAGATCATATACTTACCCTTGACCGAACGTCCTTACGGGAAATCACAACTATATTGGAAGATACGTATGGTTTCCCGATCGAACTCAGAGACCCTGTCCTGGGTAATAAAACGGCGACAGGATTGTTGCCGGTCCAAGATGCTAATAACGCTCTTGAGTTGATTGCGGATATGTTCAATATCAGCTTTACCCGCCAGGGGAACAAAGTAATTTTTACAGATTAATCATTCCTGTTCTTTTAAACCTTATCGTGTATGAGATGCTTTTTACGAGTAACTCGGAATAGTATATTGGCTACTATTTTTACATTCTTCTATGTACAAGCCTCTATCGGGATGCCAATCCCTTCCTCGCCTGAAATTGCTCACAATCAATCAATTGATGGTCATAGGGCCACTTTGCGGGATCTGTTGATCCAATTGAAAAACAAGTACAAGGTTAATATCCTCTTTGACGACGGCCTGGTAAACCAGCCTGCCAACAGAGCGCTCCTCACTGGCAACGCTACGCTGGAGCAAAGCCTGACCCGCATCCTTAAGCCTCATAAACTGTATTTTAAAAAGGTTAGCGAGGATGTCTACTTAATCACGCGGGAAAAAGAGGCTAAAAGCAGGTCGATTACTATCGAAATAGATTCGTTAGTACGCGAAGAGGCTTTTCCGGGCCTGCCAGACAAGTCAAAAGAGGCGCGTGTTATTCCTCAATTGGAAAGTTTGAATCTGGAGACACCTTCATCTGACAGATCCGTCAGGGGAAAGGTAACGGGCGAAAAAGGAGAACCTTTACCCGGAGTCAATATTCTATTAAAGGGGACAACGCGTGGGTTGACGACTGATATTAACGGATACTTTTCAATCGATGTTCCCAATGGCGACGCTGTCCTGGTGTTTTCATTTGTGGGCTATTTAAGTCAGGAAGTAGTGGTAGGTAGCAGGACATCCGTCGAAGTTTCTTTAAAAGTGGATGAGAAAGCTTTGGAGGAAGTAGTAGTAGTGGGGTACGGAACGCAGTCGAGACAAACTATGACAACATCTATTTCTAAATTGGATACTGAAGTATTGAAAAATGGTGTTTTTTCTAATCCAGCCTCAGCACTCCAAGGAACCATACCAGGGTTAAGAGTGATTAATACTTCAGGGCAACCCGGAAGTTCTCCTAGTATATTGCTCCGAGGAGGGGCATCCATTAATAGCCCAGGAGCACCGTTGGTCTTAGTCGATGGAATAGTTAGGCCATTCAATGATCTTAACCCATCGGATATTGAGTCGGTCGAGGTACTGAAAGACGCAGCATCCACCGCTATCTACGGAGCCCGTGCCAACAACGGAGTAATATTGGTAACTACAAAGAGAGGGAAAAATGGGTTCTCCGAAATTTCGTACAAAGTACACGTGGGATTTAATCATCTGAGAACTTCCTACGATTATGTAGATGCGCGAGATTTTATTCATTTCAATAGACTTGGAGTCAGGAGGACCAATACCGCATTTGCCCGAGGGGGTGTTGCAATCGTGTCTCCCGACGACCAAACAGGCTTCGGGGTTAATCTTCCTAACATTTATTCTTCTATTAAACTTACCGAGACAAACCGCAGTCAGTTTTCTTCTCTGTTGAATGACGGATGGGAATGGTTGATCGATCCTTACAATGATAGAGATACTCTGATGTTTATTGATTACGGAAGCCAGATTCGTGACGCAACTTTTAAGAATCCTGCCAGGACCCAGGATCACTATATAAGCTTTACAGGCGGAAATGAAAAAGCGAAATTTGCTAGCAGTCTGGGGTATTATAATGAAGAAGGTATTGTGGTAGGCACTAAATATGAGCGACTATCCGGAACTTTAAACGGTTCATACAAGATAAGGCCAAATTTTGAAGTCTCTAGTGCCGTAGCCTATTCTGTTTCTAAGCTCCCCCCCATCTACCAGGGAGAAGCAAATGTGTTCTATCGCGTGCAGAGTCTCTGGCCGACTTTCAAGCCTTTTGACGATAAGGGGAATCCGAACCCTAACAATGCGGTAGGCAACGGCAATCCCTTGTACTATCTCGACCGCTATGTCAGGAAGAACAATGCCCGTAAAACTACCTTCAACTTAGGGGCAAATTGGGAGGTCGTCAAGGATCTCCTGCTACAGGGGCAGGTCAACTTCTATTACATCGACAACCTAAACGAATCGTTTAACAAGTCGATCCAATACCAAACCACTACCGTTCCTGATGTGACACGTCCTGCATCCTCGCGTTATACCACCTCGTTGCAGCAGCAGCACAACTTTACCTTAAACTATTTCAAAAGCCTCAACACCCACAACTTCAATGTGCTGATCGGAGGAGAATATTTCGACGTATCGTCATTTAGCCTTTTCGCTGCAGGCAACAAGGCTGCGACCGACTTTATCTATACGCTGAATGCCGCCACAGAGCGTACCTCGATCAGCTCTTCGTGGGGGGGGCACAGGATATTATCTGGTTTCGGTCGTCTTAACTATGACTTAGATGGCAAGTACCTTGTGTCGGGAGTGATCCGCTACGACGGTATCTCCAGGCTGGCGGAAGGTAACAGGTGGGCGGCTTTCCCTGGGGTTTCAGTAGGGTGGAATATTCACAAGGAATCCTTTTTCAGTGGTCTGGGGCTTGACAACTTTATTGCTAGTCTTAAGCCACGCGTCAGCTATGGTGTAAATGGCAACGTTGCTGGGGTTGACGAATATGAGGTGCAAGGAGGCTACGGCATACAATCACTGTATGCGGGGCAGGCGGGATTTCTTAATACCGGGATTGTCAATAGCGGTCTACGATGGGAGCGGTCTGTTTCTGTAGATGCCGGGGCCGACATCGGGCTTTTTAAGAGCAAGGTGATATTGTCAGTAGACTATTTCAATCGAGAGACGAGCGATCTCCTTACTAACCTGGCCTTACCCAGTTATACGGGTTTCAACAGCATAAGAACAAACCTGGGAAGCTTCCGCAACCGGGGGTATGAAGTCGACATGAATGCAAATGTGCTTGCATTACCCAACGGGCTGACGTGGGACGTCAGCTTTAATACTGCGTTCGTCAGAAATAAGATTTTGAAACTGCCCGATAACGGGAACGAAAGGAACAGGCAGGGGGGATACGAAGTATACGATCCCGCGCAGGGTAAAATAGTCTGGGTAGGCGGTATCCAGGAAGGAGGAACACTCGGTGATATGTTCGCCTTCAAGCAGGAACGTATTCTCCGCGATTGGGAAGATGTCAACCGGTCGGTAGCGAACCGTTATGATGCGATAGCAGAACTCTATGGGCCGAGCGCTTATGCCGATCTTACCAATAAAACAGGAAGATATCAGATCGAGCCGGGAGATGTCTTATGGGCAGATCTTGATAATAATGGAATTATAAATTCACTTGATCGTGTGAAAATTGGAAACATGTATCCTAAATATACTGGTGGAATATCCTCCACGATCTCCTATAAGAATATTAAAATGTACGCTCGTTTTGACTATGGATTAGGGCATACAATATATAATGATCTATATGCGCGAATTCTAGGCCAGTATCAAGGTACATTAAATTTGATTTCAGAGGTAAAACAAATGTGGAGCGAGGATAATATAGAAGCGGATTTACCGAAATTCTATTATGCTGATCAGGCTATAAAGAAGAATATTACACGATCAAATAATGCGGCTTCCACAATGAACAATAATAGCTCAAGATTTTATGAAAAAGGAGATTATTTCGCACTTCGAGAAGTGACGCTTGTCTACCAGCTGCCCAAGACCTGGACTTCCAAAATGAAGCTATCGTCGGCAAGGCTGAATATAACTGGCCAGAACCTTGGATATTTGACAAGCTATTCTGGTACTAACCCGGAATTGGGCGGTCTCGATGGTGGACGATACCCACTTCCAAGAACCGTCATATTCGCTCTGCAAGTTTCATTCTAAAAAAAAGACAATTAAAAAAATCATGAAGAAAAGTCTTTCACATATCCTCATAGTCTTGAAGCTATCTATCCTGGCGGGTTGTAGCCAGATGGAACTTAGTCTTTCTCCAGTAAGCAGCATTACTGACGGCAACTTCTGGAAGTCCACCGAACAGTGGGAGTCGTTTATTATAGGTATTCATGGTAGGTTGAGGACTCACACTTACAATCTGTTTGTATTGGGTGGAATGCGGGGAGATGAATTTGGAGACACATCGTTTGGGGGTGAATCAACATATAATATTTCTAGAACGTGGTTGAATACGTTAAATGCTAATGACCCGATAATAGAAAACTACGGTGGGATCTATTCTAACATTAATCAAATTAATCTATTAATAGAAAGAACGGAAAGTGCCGATATTTTATCATCAAGTGAGAAAGAATATTATCTCGGGCAAGGCTACGGGTTGAGAGCTTTTTACTATTTTCATCTGCTGAGAAGCTGGGGGGATGTAATCCTTCACCTGGAGCCTACTACCACATTTGACCTTAAAGCGCTGTCTAAAGGCGCCAGTCCAGCCTCCGAGATAATGGCACAGATCAAATCCGATATTGCCAAATCGGAAGTAGGATTCGGAAACAACTACACGCTCAAGCAAAATAAGAGCCTCTGGTCAAAAAGCGCCACGCTGATGCTAAAAGCGGAAGTATTACTGTGGGCTGCACGTCAGATGGGCGGCGGGAGTGCCGATGTTTCGGCGGCAAAAGCCGCCCTGACGGAAATACAGTCAAATGTCCCCTCGTTTGGCCTCATGGACTCCTACAAGGATATCTTTGCAACCACGAGCAAAGGGAATAAGGAAATCATCTTCGCTATACGAAACGATCTTCTTGAATATGAACTTATGGGTGGTAGTTTTCTTCTTTTCCTTCCCCAAATCAATTATATCGGTAGTTACTACGATACCCTCTCAAGAGCCAGAATAGATGTCAAGAGAGATTTGGTAGGCGGCACCGGTGGCTTCCAGGCACCTATCAAGAAGAGCACATATTGGGCTTTCTCAGACGAGGATTCCAGGAAATGGGCATCCATTAAAGGAGCTTTCCGACTGGAGGGAGAAACCCTTACGCTTGCAGGCTGCTATGTAAACAAATATCAGGGTATTTTGAATGCGGGGAACCGCGTAATGGTTGACGACTATCCCATATATAGGTATGCCGACCTCCTGCTGATGCTGGCTGAGGCAAAAAGCTTGCTGGGTGAAGATCCGGCACAAGAAATAAACTTGGTCAGAAAGCGCGCTTTTGGGGGTAATTACACTGTCGAGAAATACGGCTTCCCCAATAAGAGCGGAGACAACAATGTGAATGAAGCAATTCTAGCCGAACGGTTCTACGAATTTATTTCCGAAGGGAAAAGGTGGTATGATTTACGGAGGTTCGGGAAAGAGTATGTTCTAAAATACACCACTCTGCATGATGAAAATAGAATGTTATGGCCTATAGATATAACTACTCTTACAAACAATAAATCTCTAACACAGACTCCTGGATATTGAATATTTAACAACCAAATAACACTTATATTTTAGTCAATTTTATCACGAAGATTTATCTAATATTAACCATGAATTCGAGAAGAAATTTTCTGCGTTCCAGTCTCATTATGACATCATCGTTGTCTCTGGATAAATTATATATTGACAAAGAAGATGAGTCAATAGCTAACGACTCTTCCAGGTGTCTAGACTACGGAAAATCATTTATCTGTAACTCGGGACAGTCTAAGGCCTCCAATGCTGTCAGGATGTGGATTGAAAGCCGCATTGTTTTAAGGGACAAAACGGGTAGCGAGGCTATATATTACCAAGGAGCGTCTTGTAAGAGCGAAAATACATTTGCTTCAAAGGATTTGTTCAAAGGAGATAATTACGATTTTCTTCCTGTTTTTGGGGCTGACAGGATGTTAGTATTTCGCAGGTATTTTAACGAAAGGCAAAATTATAGAACTATCCATAACATGACTGATATGTTTGGTACAGACCCGGTGATAAAATTGCCTATTCCCAAGAAAATCACGTTACTAGATACTTTTGATAAGATTAGAGAGGCTACTTTTTCAGGGATCCCCATCGTGACTCAAACGGATATTTACAATACAACTACCGGACTGTCGTGCTTGATAGAATGTCCATGTAAAACTATGAACATTAATTCTAATACTCATCAGTATCAAACAGATACGGGGCCCATCTTGTTGCCCGATTTAAACAGAAAATTCGATGAGCCATTTGATGCATTACGACTAGCTTATATAGCCTTTAATTCTTCCAATTTTGCTGATTTTGTAGTAGAGTCACTCGTTCCTATATTTCATAACAATAAGAAAGTTAGTTCAGTTTTCCATTATTCGGAATTAGTTTCATACAGAACAGAAAACAGGGTGTACGCGGTAGAGTAGTTACATAGTGAAATATATGTCTATTTAGATACTTTCTCTTAATGAAGAATATATTTTTTTGGTATTCTATTCGGGATTATTCCATGAACAACAGCAAAATAATGAAAGAAAAAGTCCTTGTATTGTTTCTGGTTTTCGGCCCGCTCTACGGAGTGGCGCAAAATCATGAAAATGTGGTTTTTGACTTAAAAGCAACTTCTGCTAATCCTCGTAATAGCGAGGGGAGTTTTATATTTTTAAAAGGAGGGCGTATCATGTTTGTCTACACTCGCTTTGAAGGTGCATCCAGTGATCATACACCCGCTCGATTAGTATCGAGGTTTTCCGATGACAACGGAATAACATGGACAGCGGAAGATACTCCTGTTGTAGATAGAGAGGGGGATATGAATGTAATGTCGGCGTCGCTTATTCGTTTAAAAAAAAGCGGAAATATAGCTCTTTTTTATCTAAAGAAAAATTCGATGGAAGATTGTATCCCTCAAATGCGAATATCTAGGGATGAAGGGAAATCATGGAGCAAACCTACCCCGGTAGTAACGGATCAATTGGGATATTTTGTTTTGAATAATGACCGGGTAATACAATTGAAGAATGGTAGGATTTTAGTTCCGGTTTCTTTGCACAATACACCTGGATCGTCATATAGTTATAAGGGGAAATTAAATTGCTATTATTCAGATGACGAAGGCGTGAACTGGAAAAAAGGTCAGGAAGTTCAGGCTCCTGACTCTATTATAACACAAGAACCCGGAATCGTTGAACTAAAGAATGGCAATGTTATGATGATAATTCGCGCTAATTTCGGGAGACAATACCAGGCATTTTCCAAGGACAGGGGTTTTACTTGGTCTCCTGCAACTCCTACAGAAATAAACTCACCCATTTCTCCGGCTTCAATAAGAAGAATAAATAGAAAAGGAGACATAATTCTTGTATGGAACAATAATGGAGAAACAGGGCCCGGCTACTATAAAGCAAAGCGGAGTCCTCTAACTGTCGCTATTTCCGAAGATAATGGGGTGAAATGGAGGATTTGTGACAATATGGAAGATAATAAAAATGAAGAATATGCATATGTAAGTATTTTAAATAGTCGTAAATATATTTTTTTTGGTTACTACGTGAAGCCTTCTAAAGAAGACCTATATAGTTTAAGAATAAGAAGATATTCGATAGGTTATTTTTATTGAAATATTTTAATAGGAATAGAAAACTATTTTGTTCAATATCGCATGAATTTAGTGAAAATTGAGGGTATTATCGCAGCGCCCTTTACACCAATGGACGCAGACGGGGCCCTGCGGCTATCAGTGATCCCGGACTATTATAAAAGGCTCAGGCAAAACGGCGTTAGCGGCGCTTTCATAATCGGCTCTACAGGAGAGGGTGTATCGCTCTCCATGTCGGAGAAAAAACAGGTTATAGCGGCGTGGGCAAGCCTTACAAGCAGCGATCCCGATTTTGTTCTGATCCCGCTGGTGGGCGGAACCTCGCTCACGGACTGTATAGAACTGGCGCAATTCTCCAGGCAAGCGGGAGCTGATGCCGTTTCATTCACAGCGCCTTTCTATTTCAAACCGTCGTCGGCATCCCAACTGGCTGCCTGCTGCAAAAAAATAGCGGATACCGTGCCCGAACTGCCCTTTTACTATTATCATATCCCTGTGCTGACGGGAGTGGGTATACCTGTTTACGACCTGCTGCAGGAAGTAGACGGGAAAATCCCCAACTTCGCAGGAGTCAAATACACTCATGAAGATTTTATGGATTTCCTTTCCTGCATCCACTACGCCAACGGAAAGTACGACATGCTGTGGGGCAGGGATGAAAACATGTTACCTGCGCTTGCGCTCGGCACCCGGGGAGCTGTAGGGAGTACCTACAACTATGTGCCCGCGCTATACCTCGAGCTGATCCGGGCCTTCGAAGAAAAAGACCTGCGAAAGGCGGCGCAACTTCAGCAGCTTTCCATCTACCTCATCAGACTTTTGGGAAAATACGGCGGTATTTCTGTCGGGAAAGGCTATATGAAGCTGGCAGGTCTCGATTGCGGGGAATTCAGGTTACCGATCAGGAATATGGATGAAATACAGTGGGAAAAGTTCCGCGAAGATGTCCGGAACCTGCATCTCGACCCCTATTTCCTGAAGTAAATACATTCCCTTTTCAGCCCTTATGCTGCAAAACCTTGTTTTACCGATCCTGTTTTTTATGATTGCTGCTTCCTGTAATACAAAGGAGACGGAAAGCACTGTTGTCTGGAAAACGGCCGGCGCGCTACCCACTCTGACCACAAAAGAAGCCTTAGGCGTGGCCGGTCCTGTCAGCGGCTTTACCGGAAACCGTCTTCTCATAGCAGGCGGCGCCAATTTTCCCGAACAACTTCCCTGGAAGGGAGGTACAAAAAGATACTATGATGATGTTTATCTATTTGACCCGGTCGGGCAGGCTTTCTTTACGGATACCTTGTCTTTAAAGCTCCCCTATCCCGTAGCTTATGCCGGCAGCGTGACAGCCGGCGACCAGGTTTTCTATGCGGGCGGGGAAAACGAAGGAGGCATTTCCAACGGGGTATACAGACTTGAATGGACCGGGACCGACCTTATCACAGAATCCTTGCCCGAACTTCCGCTGGGCGTTACCAATGCATCGCTTCAGTTTTATGGCAATGCACTTTATTTAGCGGGAGGCGAGACCGCAAACGGGACTTCCGATAAAATATGGCGTCTTTCCCTGGAACAACCGCTTTCCGGATGGGAATCGCTGTCGCCGATGCCTCATCCCGCCTCGCATGCTGTTCAATTAATCATCAGTAGCCATGGGCAGTATTACCTGTATATGATCGGCGGGCGTTGTAAAAACAGCAACGGAATAAGCACCATTTACAAAACCGTTTATGCACTCAACCTGGAAACACTGGAATGGCAGCAAAAGGAGTCGCTCCCCTATCCGCTCGCCGCGGGTTCGGGCGTCGCTACGCCCGGTATAACAACTGCCGATGACGATCTATGGCTTTTTGGTGGCGACAAAGGCATAATTTTTAATCAAATCGAAACCCTCATCGCAAAAGCTTCCATGCTTGACGATAAAACCAGAGACTCGCTTATCGGGCAGAAAAATCACCTGCAGGAGACTCATCCGGGCTTCAGCAGAGAAGTTCTGAAATACCATTCTGATACCGGTAAATGGGAGATTGCAGGCGAAATCCCGTTTACGGTGCCTGTCACTACTGCGGCAGTATACCGCGAGGGTAAAATTTACATCACCAGCGGTGAAATTAAACCCGGTATCCGCACTCCGCTTATTCTCGAAGGAACTATGACCTCAAAACCTGGTCTGCGGCGATGAGCACATCCAAAAGATATCCGTGGGTAGTAGTGGCGCTGTTATGGGTAGTGGCGCTGCTTAACTACCTCGACCGGCAGATGCTGGCTACGATGCGCCCTTCGATGCAGATCGACATTGAAGAACTTCAGATGGCGGTCAACTTCGGGCGCCTGATGGCCGTATTTCTCTGGATCTACGGTTTTGTAAGCCCGGTAGCGGGAATCATTGCAGACCGTTTTAACCGTAAGTGGCTGATTGTAGGCAGCCTGTTTGTATGGAGTGCTGTAACCCTGCTCATGGGATACGCCGAAACATTTGAACAGCTTTACCTGCTGAGGGCCCTGATGGGCCTCAGCGAAGCGCTTTACATCCCTACCGGTCTGGCGCTGATCGCCGATTACCATAGCTCCCGGACCCGTTCGCTTGCTATAGGGCTGCACCTGACGGGGCTATATGTGGGACAGGCGTTAGGCGGATTCGGTGCTACCATCGCATCGACTTTTTCCTGGGAAACGGCATTTCGCGGCTTTGGTGTTGTCGGCGTGCTATACGCTCTTGTGCTGGTCTTTTTCCTGAAAGAAAAGCGCCCGGAAACGGAAGCCGGTTCTGAAAACCAGGCGATGGAAAGGATTCCCGTATCAAAAGCGATGGCTTTGCTCTTCTCGAATATATCGTTCTGGATTATCCTGATGTACTTTGCCGTCCCCAGCCTTCCCGGTTGGGCGGTAAAAAACTGGCTGCCCACGCTTTTCGCCAATAATCTCCGGCTGGACATGTCGCTGGCCGGGCCGGCGGCTACCGTTACCATTGCCGTTTCGTCGCTCATAGGTGTGGTATTGGGAGGCATCCTGAGCGACAGGTGGGTACAGCATAATATCAGGGGCCGTATTTATGTGAGCGGCATCGGGCTGGGGCTCACCATCCCGGCGCTGGTGCTGATTGGCCTAGGAGATTCCATCACGGCAGTTATAGGCGCAGCATTCTGTTTTGGCTTCGGCTTCGGGATGTTCGATGCCAACAATATGCCGATACTCTGCCAGTTTGTGCCGGCCGGCTACCGTGCTACCGCCTATGGCATCATGAACATGACCGGCGTCTTTGCAGGCGCTATTATTACCGATATACTCGGTAAATCCACGGATTCCGGGAACCTGGGACGTGATTTTGCGATACTGGCCGCGATTGTGGCAGTGGCGCTGATTATCCAGCAAACCTGCCTGCGCCCACAGCAAAACGGTTAAACCAAAACAGCCAAAACCTTTCTGCAGAATATGAAATACACAACCGGCGAACTGGCTGCACTCAGAGATTTTTATCGTGACCGTCTACTGGAAAATACGGTCCCGTTCTGGTTCCCCCGCTCCTATGACCGCGAGCACGGAGGATTCCTCCTGATGCGTGATGCCGACGGCTCCCTTATCGACGACGACAAGGCAGTATGGATACAGGGGCGGGCCACCTGGCTGCTTGCTACGCTATACAATACCATCGAACCCAGGCAGGAATGGCTGGAAGGTGCCAAACTAGGGTTTGACTTCCTTAACAAATACTGTTTCGATACCGACGGCCGGATGTTTTTCCACGTCACCCGCGACGGCCGTCCTATCCGGAAAAGACGATACTTCTTTTCAGAAACATTCTATGTCATCGCTGCGGCGGCATATGCAAAGGCCACCGGGAGCCGGGAGGCCGCAGATCTGGCCGGAAACATCTTCGGGGAATGCCTCCGTTTTGCCTCCACCCCCGGCCTGCTGCCTTCAAAATTTACCGATACCCGGCCGGCGATCGGCATCGGCACTCCCATGATCATGATCAATACTGCGCAGCAGCTCCGCGAGACGATCGGAGATCCGCGCTGCGACGAATGGATCAGTACCTGGATCGACCAGATTGCATCTTATTTCGTGAAAGACGACATCTGCTGCGTAATGGAACAGGTAGCTCCCGACGGCAGCATAATCGATCATATCGACGGCAGGACGCTAAATCCCGGCCATGCCATAGAAGGCGCCTGGTTCATTCTGCATGAAGCTTTATACCGGAAAGACGACCGTCTGAAAGAGCTGGGCTGCCGCATGCTGGATTATATGTGGGAAATAGGATGGGACCGGGAGCACGGAGGCATCCTCTATTTTCGCGATGTTTTCGGGAAACCTGTACAGGAATACTGGCAGGACATGAAATTCTGGTGGCCGCATAACGAAACCATTATCGCGACCCTGCTGGCATTCCTCGTTACCGGCGACGAAAAATACGCGCAACGACACCGTCTCGTGCATCAATACGCTTATGATCATTTCCCGGATAAGATCCACGGCGAATGGTTCGGCTATCTGCACCGCGACGGCAGCATAGCACAGACCGCGAAAGGAAACCTCTTTAAAGGCCCGTTCCACCTTCCGCGCCAGGAATGGTACTGTATAAAATTGTTGACTAACTATCTACAATCACATAAGTAAAACTACTTTGGAAAAAGCATAAAATTTATCGGATTCCCTTTTCTATCACCATCGTTGATGGTGTTGGATGTTATTAAGTATAATTTTCTGATTCGGAGTTTAAATCGCCAACCTGCGAGAAATATATTTACCTTGATCGATAAGGTAATTCTCTACCACTACCAGCTCTAGAAACGCCAGGACATTTTAAAACGTCTGAATACCAAGTATAGAATAAAGTTATACATTAAACATTTTAAAGACTTTTTTATTCTTAGGGAGTTGGCGAATATAATATATCGATTTAATAAATACGTGTACAATTAGCTGTTGGGTTATTTTTCCATGAAAAACGAATTAGAAAGCCTGGAGAGTTTAGCAATGTCTATAACGGAAGGTTTCCGATCCAATAGTGAATCCCCTTTCACTTCCTGGTATGGAGAAAAAGACCGTTTTCTTCGTGCGGTAATGAATAGAATACTCCAAATTTCAAGCGAAAAACAAATCCGTTATTACATCCGTTGGTACCAAGATAGAATTGTTCGCCTGGCCGATCAAGTTTTTGCTCAGATCCGGGAGATCGAAGTAGAAGATCCGGAAAGACTAAATTTGGTATTCGAGCTACTCGAGGAGTTCAGGGCGACTTTCGAAAAAGACTTTGATTTATCAAGAAGCATTCCCATTGGATTACAAACAAACGAGCGCACTATTCTAACCCCTGTCGCCGGTAAGTTGAAAGTACAGCTTGAAGCGGAAGGGATCAGCGACGATTTGAAACAGATCGCACTTATTCCTTTCCGCGAGCTGTTTCAGTCTGGGACAGCCCCGGTCAGCTTTCATCAGCTTTACTACGTGAGATACTATGCAAAAGAACTGTCTTTAATTGAGACTCAAATAGGAACCCGAAGAACCAAGGATCTTGCCTTAGCCGAAATTCTTCTCGGACTCAATTTTAACAATCCGCAGTTTTTCCAATACATGATCAAGCTGATCAGTCAAAAAGTAAGAGGAGAAGCCCGGAACGCGCGTGAAATCCTAACCTATCTGAAAGATTACCGGAAGCGAGTAAACCAGATTTTTATTCCCAAAGGAATCTGCTATTCCAAGGCAATTCCTTCCATCAAAAAGCAATTGCTGAACTGGTTAAACGAGGAAATCAAGCTGCTTCAAGCCAAAAATAACGAGCCGGAAGAAACCGAACCGTACTTAAAACTGAACCTTTCAGTTTCCCAAATGGCCTACCTGACCTCCTTGTTCTTTAAACATGACGTGTTCCACGAACCGGTCAAAGCGAAAGTGATCCGTGGGATCACGCAAACCTTCTCCAGTAAGGAAACCACCCGGATCAGTCCGGGGAGTTTCAAAACCAAGGCTCAAGAGCCCGGCGACAATGCCGTCGAGGAAGTCCACAAGCTTTTAAAAGCAATGGTTAAGGACACCGAAAATTATCTCGGTTGAAGATAATAGCTCATTTTATTGTCCACTAAGAAAGTAAAGTACTCTGCCAGCATCCGGTATCCAAACCCCGGATGCTTTAGCAGTTTATAGGGGTTCTTGCACGTGAGCATCTCAGCGAGCGTACTATAACCGGCTTTGCTGACTACCTCTTTAAATTCATCGGAAAACTTTAACGAAGCGATCGGCTCATGCAGGAGCCCTTCAGGAAACTGGTCGTTTTTCATTGTAGTAGAAATAAAATCGCCTGTCCCGAAGCGGTGGCTTTAGTGCAAAAAAGCAGCGTGGGACATCAGCCACCAGAACCCTAGGCACCGCCAAGCGCCCGCACGCACGGTAAACTGAGCCCACGCATAGCGTGAGCGTCAGCTTATTTTCCGTGCATGCTAAATATTTGGCGGTTTTAGGGCCTGACGAAAATAGCTGTCGCTACTAATATTTTCTGCCCCAAAGATACGATACTAAACACGTTTAACCAGACGTCCAATGAAATTTAGGGGGTACCGTAAGGGTAACGGTACCCCTTGTAGGTACCAGCTTTCAATCCGGCGAAGGGTCTTGGTGATCAGCATCAACATCTTCCTGATCGTTTAAGATAAAGTCTGCAGCTTTCTGGGCCTGCCCGGAAGCCTGCACAAACAACTTATGGTTTTCTTCAAGCAAACCGGTCAGCTTTTCCAGCCAGTGGCCTATATAGGAAACACTGTTTTCCAGGATCTGGCAATCTATTCCGGTATGGCCGCATAAGAAACAGGCGGCGATTTCAGCGATAAGCTCTTCTTTGGAGTAAGCTTCCGAACCGTACTTTGCCGGAGTGGTGAGCGTTGGTCTGTCCAGCCTGCTGGCATGTCCTGTAGCATGCGAGAGCTCATGATAGAGTGTATTATAGAATTCTCCGGCACTCTCAAATCGTGAGATGGGTGGCACCCTCACCTCATCCAAGGCAGGAATGTAACAGGGTTGACTGCCGGTATAACGGATTACAGGCGGAGTAGGCATTCCGGAAATAATCCGCTCGCAAGACGCTACCGGATCATGTGCGATCGCTTTGGCAGGCAGCTTCAAATCAACGCCTTCCACACAGGCGATGTTGAATACATTGTAATGCTTTAGAAACGGAACGATCTTCACATCGTCACTGTCTTGTTCAGAGTCTTGCGTAGTAGAACCTTCTGGATTGGCAGAATAAACCAACCTTTTCCAGTAGACGACCGGAATACTTTTAGATCCTTTTTTCAAAGTACCACCTAAGGTTTTGACCTGGTTAAAAGTCATAAAAAGCGGGTATTCATAATCCATACATCCTAATAACAAGGCATTGATGCCCCGATACCGTTTTCCGGATACATAGTTCCTGACCGGGCCATAAGAGCTCCAGGACATTTTCCAGGGGGCTGTTCCCTGACGGAGTTTGTCCAGGATCAGTTGGTTAATCCTTTCATACAGGTCTGTCCTGGTAGAAGCGGCTGCCTGAGCGCGGTTGCCCCCTTGAAATCTTCTTTTTGTTTTAAGCGTTCCCATGATCATTTTAAGAATTTAATTAGGGTGCTCACCGCTGCACCAGGCCGGGAATAGCGGCAAAAAGGAAACGGAATAATGGGGGGTTCCTGGTAAGGGGGTACCGTTTATGCCGAACGCTTTTGTCCGCAGTTTTCCCTGGCCCGGTGCTACCTTTCACCTTAATTGAATTCTGATCGTGATGGGGCGCTTTTAAAAGGGATTTCTAAGGGCTTTAGACCGGTGACGGAATCGTTAACAGGCAAGAGAAAAGGGTGTTAAACTGGTAAAGCGGTGCTGATACCGATAGGGTACTTTACGAGAATCCTTTTATCTTTTTTATTTGAATACCGAACGTGAAAATGAATGGAGATGAGAGCGCTATGGAAAATTTCAGCAACGATTTAGAAAACAAACTTACACTTGAATTAAAAGATCTTCTTACCGAGAGCCCGCCGACGCTGCAGCAACTCGAGCAGGCGGTAAAGCTATGTGTTACCTACGAAGGACGGTTGAAGGATTTTTTCAAAAAACATCCGCCGCCCGCACCCGAAGAAGAAATCCGCTTCTTTAAAGTAATCAAACCACGACTCCTCTCCCAACTTATTTACTATCAAAAACGCTACCAGCTGGAAAGTCAGAAACCTTTCGGCGGGCCGGAAAAGCTGGAGGCCTATTACTCAAGAGAGCTGGAAAATATTTACACTTCCTACGAGCGAAGTATGGACCTTTACCAGTATTACAAAGCCGGGAAAACGTATTTGGACCGACAGTATTTCTTGCGGTGCCCTCAGCATCCTGACCTGACTTCGGACAGTTACTTTTTTGACCGCGACCCTGAGTTTTCTACAAGCCATGATTTTAAGCTGGCAAGAATGATAGCCAATGAGCGGCTGGCCGAGTATCTTACAGATGTTCTTGAAAACTTCGGTAAACAGCCAGGTCAATCCCGCTTAGAAGCTGAAACTTCTGATCGGGCACTTTATTGGACAGCCAGTAAGGCCGATTTAACCGAATTAGTCTATGCACTCCAAAGTGTAGGTTGTTTGAATAGCGGATCAGTTGAGGTAAAAACGATTGCTGCATTTCTGGAGCACCAATTTCAAATGCCGTTGGGGAATGTCTACAGAACTTTCCTGGAACTAAGGGGGCGAAAGAAAAACCGGACTCCTTTTCTTGACCGTTTAAGGGAGAAACTGATCGAGCGAATGGACGCAACGGACGAAGCAGGTTACTGATTTGACATTTTTTTTAAGAAAAATATTACCCAAGTTGGGTACGGGTTGTGAAAACAACGTGTTCGGACAGGCC
>CAZLGW010000008.1:196892-200368 GCA_964559125.1 uncultured Cytophagales bacterium | reverse complement strand
CGGCTACCTGCGCCACAAGGATCCGGCTATCCGCTACTGGGGTGCTACCGGACTGCTGATCCTGGGTCAGGAGGCAGCCTATGCAGCCAATTCGTTGAAAGCCGCATTGAATGACGGATTTCCCTCAGTCAGGATTGTTGTGGCAGAGGCGCTACACCACTTGGGAGAACGGGAAATAGCGGAAAAGGCATTACTGGAGGAAGTCCTAAAAGGTGGTTTTGTCAGCACCTTTGCCATCAATGCGCTGGATGCCATCGATATCAACAGCGCTGCCGCCAAAGCAGTTGTACAGCAAGTGCTGGATAAGAATGAAAACAACTATAACACCCGGGCTGCCAGGTGGCTGCTCGATAAACCGGAGTAGTCGGGATAAAAGCGCCACTTCCGATGTTATTGTGACCTCCAAAAATCTCCCAAAGCTTATCGGACCAGGTTTTCAAGTATGACCACCGAAGGACTCGTTTCGAGCCACCGCGGACCCAATCCGGTGGTGTCTCCGGCCGGTATAAAATATACAAACGACCCCAAAGCCAGATCGATGTCCCCATCACCGTCCAGGTCTCCCGCATCCATTACCATCCACCGACCTTCCGAGGCCTGGGGAAAAGAGTAATCCTGAAAGCTCAGATTGCCTTTGTTCTCAAGGTAAACGAAGCTTTCTTCCGGATACTGAAGATAATCGGGGAAAAACGAGATGGCTGCGATATCCAGATCGCCATCCAGGTCGAAATCGCGGGCCATAGCCTTGTAGGCGCCGTTCATTTGATAAAAATAGGCCTGGCTGAAATTGGATTTACCGTCGTTGAGAAAAATGTAAATACCATGATATTCTTTCAGTATAGGTGTTATGTCTGCATTGTCGCCGGCAACATACAGGATATCGTCATGGCCGTCTCCATTAAAATCGACCAGTTCCATATACTGAGAGCCATTGAGTGGTGAAAAAGTCATCAGGCGCTTTTCCTGAAACTTTCCTCCACCCTGATTTTCATAAAGAAAAATACCTTCGTCGCCCTGGGCCGCAAGGGTAAAGATATCCGGTAGCCCGTCTCCGTTCGCATCTTTAATAACAGCGGTGATGGTGCCCGGTTTTTCATGAAGGACACGTTTGTCATAGCCTCCACGGCCATTGTTTTCATACCAGGCCAGCATACCGGTTTCGTTGCCGAACTCACAGGAGACGATATCTTCCAGGCCATCATTGTTAAGGTCTCCGTAAACTGTGCAGACAGGCCTTCGTAGGTTGGGCACAACAACAGTTCCCGGCTGATACACAGATCCGCTTTTTGTCAATCTCTGTATGGTACCATGCGGGTCGTCGGTAGGGAATACTCCCCTGCCTGCCGTAGTAAGAAGGATCTCGTTCGACTTTTCATACAATTGAACCGGTGTGGACGAAAAAAGAATGCTGTAATTTTCTTTGAGCTCCGGCGTCAGCAATGTCAGCACGCTCCGGGTACCTTTCGCGTCGGCAAAAGCTATGCCTTGCCTGTCGGGCAGAATCCGGACCATAGAAGTTAGCGGCGGACGGTTCACGTAGGAAGCCTTTTTATATTTAAAATGCCGGAGGCCCATGCGGATATTCTTTTGGCGAATCGGGGGATGGATCGTATCCGGTGCATTTTCGAGGTAATATTGTTCAATTTTATGCCAGTCTTCCCTGGCCAGAACGGGGTTTTCAGGATAAATATTGGCCCTCCGGATGATTGCGCCGCTTTTGTATGTCGTATATAGGCTGTCGCGGGTTTGATCGGTACCGTAGATGCCCATTCTATGGCCCATAGCCGGTAGTACATCTTTAATCCACACGGATTTAGGCAAAATCTCGGGAGCGACATAAGCATGACAACGACTGCAGTGGGCGACAGACAACTCTTTTCCTGAAAGTTCCGAGACAGCTATGCCAGTAAATTTTGTCTGTCCGCTTTGCTCTTGCGAGCCGCAGGCAACGACCAGATATGCGAGGATGGGAAATGCGGCGATTCGTCTCATGTCGCTGATAAAATTAGGAAAATAAAGTGAATATAACCCGACGGCTGTTTCCGGTCTTGGGCCGTCGGTGTATAAAGACCTGTTAGAGTATAGTTTTTGGAAAGTACACTTTATATTGGCATGAAAAAAATGAACTATCTGTTTCTTGCCATATTCGTGTTGTACCTACATACCGGGTTTGGCCAGCGGAGCAGTCAATCGCCCAATTTCATTGTCATTTTCACTGACGACCAGGGTTACGGCGACCTCGGGTGCTTCGGACACCCTACTATCAAAACTCCTTTTATCGACAGAATGGCGACTGAAGGGCAGAAATGGACCAACTTTTATGTTGCATCCAATGTCTGCACACCTTCCCGTTTCGGGTTGCTTACCGGGCGGTTGCCGGTCCGGGGCGGTATGGAAGGGCCGGATTCAAGAAGGGTGCTTTTCCCGGATTCGGAGGGCGGAATCCCCGAAAAAGAGCTGACAATAGCCGAAGTGCTGAAGACTAAAAACTATAGCACCGCATGTATCGGCAAGTGGCACCTGGGCCATTTGGCGCAATACTCTCCCAATGCCAACGGCTTTGATTACTATTACGGCATTCCTTACTCTAATGATATGGATCGCAACAGGGAGTATCCCTATGAGCGTTTCCAGAAGACCAACCCGGATATAAGGGGCTTTAATGTCCCTGTCATGAAAAACAGCGAGGAGATCGAAAGGCCTGCTGAGCAGTCTACGCTTACCAGGCGGTATACAGAGGAGTCGGTCAGGTTTATCAGGGAGCATAAATCGAAGCCGTTTTTTCTCTACCTGGCGCATAGCATGCCGCATATTCCGCTTTTTGCCAATAAGGATTTCGGAGGCAAAAGCGAAAGGGGGCTGTATGGCGACGTGATAGAGGAAATTGACTGGAGCGTAGGGCAGATTCTGAGTACGCTAAAGGCTGAAGGACTTGATAAGAATACCTATGTGGTATTTACTTCCGATAACGGTCCGTGGCTGACGTACGGAGAGAACGGGGGCTCGGCGGGGCTTCTTTACGGAGGAAAAGGCACGAGCTATGAAGGCGGGCAGCGCGTGCCCTGTGTTATCTGGGGGAGTGGTGTAAAACCCGGTGTCGTGTCGAAAATGGGCAGCACCCTCGACCTTCTGCCTACTATCTGCCGGCTGGCGGGAATACAGGCTCCCAAAGACCGCGTGCTGGACGGCTATGACCTGTCGCCGGTTTTCCGCGGAGAAAATGCCGCTCCCCGCGATGTGATGTACTTTTATCATGGCACAGAATTATTTGCAGTAAGAAAAGGCGCTTATAAGCTGTATTTCAAGTCTAATATTCCTGTGGGGTATCCTCCTAAGGTCGAGGTACTGGAAACCCCGACGCTTTTTAATGTTTTGACCGATCCTTCAGAGCGCTTCGACATTGCCAAGGAAAACCCGGCTGTTGTAAACGAGTTGAAGAAAGTTGCGGAAGCGCATACGGCAACGGTAGAGGAAGT
>CAZLGW010000008.1:0-196792 GCA_964559125.1 uncultured Cytophagales bacterium | reverse complement strand
TTGTAAACGAGTTGAAGAAAGTTGCGGAAGCGCATACGGCAACGGTAGAGGAAGTACCTAACCAGTTAACCAGGGGCTGGAAGAAATAACGCTTTCCGGTAGACGGTTACTCCCGGATCATATTTATATCCTGTGAAATTATAATAATTTCGGATTTGATTCCGGCAATATTATGATATTACCGGAAAATAAAACCCCAACCAGTTTAGCCTAAATGGTAGGAAATAGCTCCGTGCATACGGATCCAGAAAAATTTCTCGCAATTATCCCTTGTTTCAAAACGATTGGTAAAATCACCTAAGATCTATATCCGTGACTCAGGCTTGCTGCATGCAGTGGCCGGTATCGAAGATATGGAGATGCTCGAAGGATATATCGGGAAAGGAAGCTCATGGGAAGGTTTTGTAATTCAGCAAATTATTGCAGGACTACGTATTGGCGTGAGCTCATATTTTTATCGGACTCAGGATGGAAGTGAGTTGGATCTTGTGTTGGTAAAAGGTCTAAACCCGGTAGCCGGTATCGAAATCAAATACTCCAACGCGCCTAAATTTACAAAAGGCACGGTCATTGCTTCACAAGACCTGGGTAATATTCCCGTTTTTGCAGTTACTCCTTCCATATCGGAAGATTATAGGCATAATGAAACGATTACAGTTACAAGTTTTGCCCGGATATTTACCCATTTGGAACGGTTAGGGTTGATTTGAAGGCAGGGATATTGAACCTGATCCCGGATATACTAAAACTCAAAGGGCAGGAGTTAAAGAAATATGCGGCGCTGCGCATGCAGAGAAGCTTTTGCAGATATAAAAAGATGGAAGCCCAGAAAAGAGCCGATATACGCCAGGCACCGGTCATTCTTGTAACCGGGCTTCCCGGATCGGGCAAAACGATGCTGGCCGGGGAGCTTGCGCGATCGTTGAACCTGGTTCATCTGAGCAGCGATGCAATCAGGACCACGCTGCAGAAACGCGGCAGGTATGACGAAAGTGACAAAGAGCTGGTATACCGGGAAATGTGGACGAAGGCGCAGGAAGTGCTGCGCAATAACGGGAAAGTAGTACTTGACGCTACTTTTCATAAAGCTTCGCGACGCAAGGCATTCGAAACCCTTGCCGGCGAAATGCATACCAGGCCGGTTGTGATACAGGTGAAGGCGGGAGAGGAAGAAACCCGTCGGCGCCTGCAGCGTAAAAGGCCGGATAGCGAAGCTGACTGGCAGGTATACCTGCTTCTTAAAAATGAATACGAAGAGCCGGAAATCGTCGATTACGTCGTTCGTACGGATGAAGGAAAACCGGTAGGCGAGCTCATAGAAGAACTGTTAAAGATATGACAAGCAGCCAGATAGAAAATTTAAGAGCCTGCGTGGCAGATAGCGAACAGAGTGATGTGCAACTCATGGAAACACACATCTCCTGGGTACTGCTGGGGTCGGCGCTGGCCTGGAAAATAAAAAAGCCGGTAAAACTCGATTTCCTGGATTTTACGGAACTTGAGACCCGGCATTACTATTGCCGGCGAGAGCTGCAGCTTAACCAACGGCTTTCACCCGATGTTTACCTGGCTGTTACGCCTGTTTTCCACGATGGCGACCGGTTTAGCTTTAATGCGGAAGAGGGCGAAATCGTAGACTACGCGGTCGTAATGCGGAAGCTGGATAACAGCCTGTTATTGTCGGAAAAACTGAAATCGGGAGCTGTTACCGAAAAATTCATGGAGAACCTGGCGTCAAAGCTCGCAGCCTTCCACCAGAGTGAAGCGCCCGTGTATAACGAGTGGGATGAAACGGTTGCGCTGAAAACGTTCCAGGAGATCGGTGCGGGCGGAGAATGGCTGGCCGGGAAAGTGAAAGACTACGACCCGGCCTGGGCCGAAAGGTGGGTCCGGCAGGCGGAGTCGGTTAACGAGCTATTCCGGTGGAGGCTTGAGCAGAGAATTTCGCAGGGTTTTATGCGGGACGTACATGGGGATTTACACGCAGGAAACATTTTCTGCTATGAAAATGACCCGGTCATCTTCGACTGCCTCGAATTTGAAGACTCTTTCAGGGAGATCGATTTACTTTATGAAATAGCATTTCTCTGCACAGATCTCGACTTCTATGGTTATGAGCACCTGAAAAAAGCTCTTTTGTCTGCTTACCAGAACGAGCTGCCCCTGATCCTGATGAAGGAAGATGTGCTGATCTTCAAATATTTCTGTTTGGTGCGAGCGGCCATCAGGTTTCACGTTACGTCTTTGAAGGGAATTTCACATGAGCTCACTCCCGCCGAATGGGAGTCTGTGGCAGCTTACTCGAAACTCGCTCAGAAGTACTCCGGGCAGCTTTCGCACCTCACCGAACATTACATACACTTCGAAAAGGATGTCTTCAGGTTTGAAGATACCTTTTGATCGAAAATGCCTGTTCTCTTTTCTCAGCTGCTATCAGGGTACTACCCGTTCAAACTGATAGCCGTTTTGCACCAGCAAGGTCAGTATCTTTTCTTCAGATACTAATCCCGAGTGGTAATGCACTGTCAGCCTGTCGTTTTCAAAAGCTGTCTTCTGCCACCTGACCCCTTCCAGCCCGGAAAGCAATTTCTTTACCTGCGATATATCGGGTTCCCGCTGGAATACGAGTGTAACAGACTCCTGGTATTTAAGGTTTTCCAGTATATGTACGGCTTGCTTCTGCTTCCGGCTTACCGGCAGCTCACGCAGACCAAGCCCTATTCCTGCCAGGCTGATCAATATGCTCAGGCCGTATAGGGTGACTTTGCCCCGGCTCCTGCGCTCTTTCACGCCGCGGTTTACAAAATAAAATAGTAACAATACCTGCGCAACCAGCAGATACGGCTGGGCCGATTTCCAGAAAACCGACCGGCTGAAGGCCAGGGCAAAAGATGCATACAAGGGCAGCAAACAACATATACTGTGCAGCAAGGAAGCTGTCAGCGTTAAGAAAACAGGGACCAAACCTCTCTGACGTGCATTAAAAAAGGTCATATCTGATATATGGGATATTTGAAAAACCGGATACTTTTTTTATATTTGCAACATTGTTGCAAATATAAAAATTCATTAAGATGAGAAAATGGCAGATAGTCTTTATGTTATTGGCGGTCTCCTGTAACGGGCGACCAGGCAAAAACCAGGTGTTGGATGAGGCCAACCGCGTGCACCTGGAAGCAGCCGATTTGTACAGGCAGGCGCACCAGCTGTATGATTCGCTCAAAAAAGAGGCGAAGGCAAGCCAGGATAGTTTGATCATGAGCAGGCTCGATAGTATTCATGATGCGATGCATGAATGGGAAGAGGGGCTTTATGAAGTACCCGGCTATGAACATAGTCATACCGACCATGACCATAAGCACGAGCACAAACCGGCGCCCAAAATGACTGCCGAATCGATGCTCGAATATCAAAACAACGCCAAACAGGCTATTTCTGAAATAAAAGTGGCGCTGGAAGGTCTCTCTGCCGGGAAATAGCGCTGTTCAGATTCTTTTTTATGGGTACTCATTCATATATAGCCATCGCCGGCATGCTCCTGGTCTCCATACTTTTGACCGCGGGCATACCTGCTGATAAAGGGATACAGATTACCTGGAAGACATTAGCGGACGTTACTTATAAAAAGCGTTTCAATGAAGAGTTTGAACTGTATTTCATGTATCCTGCCTTCGGTCCCAAAGTCAGGCAGTTGGAAGGCAAGAAGATCAGCATCAGGGGGTATATGATCCCTGTAGATGAGTACGGGCGCCGCTATGTGATTTCGGCCAGGCCGATGGCGCAATGTTTCTTTTGCGGAGGAGCCGGTCCCGAATCGTTGATTGAGCTACAGTTCAAAAAGAAAGGCCATCGATTTAAAACCGACGAAATCAGGACGTTAAGCGGGATCCTCCGTTTGAACGACAGCGATGTCGACCATTTGAATTATATTCTCTCCGAAGTGGAAGTCAGCGAGTAGTGTTTTCAACAGACCAGACCATGGAGAAGACTCCGTTTTAAAAAGCCGGTTCCCGTTATTTCAGCTCCAGTTCCGGGACATCCCCGGCTTTCTTCCCCTGAATGCTTTCCAGTATATCAGCCATTTCCTTTACTTTCTCCACGTTTTCTTTTGCGAGATTGCGTTGCTGGCCGAGATCGTCGGCGAGGTTATATAGCTGGTATTCGGGAGAATTCCCCAGCTCGATATTGACGCTTTTGTTCATAGCCTGACCTTTGTAGGGCGGGACCAGCACCCAGTCGCCCTGGCGGAGGGCTGTGCGGCCCGAGGCTTCCAGCACCAGGTTTTCGCGGCCTTTGTCGCTTTTTCCCAGGAATACATCCAGCAGGTTCCGGCTGTCTTCTCCGGTGTAGCTCTGGCCTGTCAGTGCCGCCAGGGAGGCCATCAGGTCTATCTGGCAGACCAGTGCATCGGAAACACCGGGCTGGATCGTCCCTTTCCAGTAAGTAATAAAGGGGACGCGCGTCCCGGCTTCATACAAACTGTATTTACCGCCTCTCAGCGGCCCGGAAGGAGTGTGCTTCCCGAGCTTTTCCACAGCGTCGTCGTAGTACCCGTCGTTTACGACCGGTCCGTTGTCGCTGGTAAAGACAATGAGTGTGTTTTCGAGCAATTGATGATCCTCAAGGGTTTTCAGGAACTCTCCTATGCACCAGTCGGCCTCGGCAATTACATCGCCCCTGGGGCCCATCCCGGTCGTCCCGGCGAAGCGGGGATGCGGAGTGCGGGGAACGTGGGGCTGCTGCATCGCATAATAGAGGAAAAACGGCTGATTTTTATTGCTCACGACAAAATCCCGGGCTTTAGCCAGAAAGTGGTCGGCCATGTCCTCGTCTTTCCAGATGGCTTTTTTCCCGCCTTTCATGTAACCGATCCTGGGGACACCGTTTACGATGCTCTGATTATGGCCGTGATGCCATTTCATGGTGAGCATTTCGGGGTGCGTAAGCGCCGTCGGCTCCCCGTCAAAATTCTTGTCATAGCTTACTTCAATAGGATCGTTGGGATCCAGGCCGGCTACAACGCCATTTTCGATATAGACGGTAGGCACCCGGTCTTGTGTGGCCGCCATAATGTAGGCATAGTCAAAACCAAGCTGGTTGGGTCCGGGTGAAATAGGTTTGTTCCAGTCGACGTACCCGTTGCCCAGCCCGAGATGCCATTTGCCTACCACGCCCGTACGGTAACCTGCTTCCTTCAGCATCGACGCTACGGTAGCCTGCGTAGTATCGATGATGAGCGGCGCAGTTCCCGGGAGAATTTTAGCGTCTTTATTCCGCCAGGGATACACGCCCGTGATCAGTGCAAACCGGCTCGGCGTACAGGTGGAAGACGTCGAATGCCCGCTGGTGAACCGTAATCCTTCCCTGGCCAGGCGGTCGAAATTGGGAGTTTTGAGCTCAGTAGCCCCGTAGGCGCCCACATCCCCGTAGCCGAGGTCGTCCATGTTGATGATGATGATATTGGGTTTGCCTGAAGTGTTTTCTCCTTCTTTCTGGCTGGCCTGACAAGCAGCCAGGCATACGAGGAGGCCAAGGGAAAAGTTAACGATGGTTTTCATCTGATTAGTGGATGTGTCCCGATAGCTATCGGGAGAAATAATGAACGAATTCTAGTAGCCGGTAATTATCGGCGCTACGCCGGCCCGATCCTGGGCATCCAGCAGGTTTCTTTGGCCATATCGGCTTTCATGGCCCGGTGCAGAACCTGCAGTTTGAGCTCCCGGTAATCTTTGTTATCCCATAGATTATTGAATTCACCCGGGTCCTTTTCCAGGTCAAAAAGCTCACCTTCGTCGCTGTGCATATACCAGGTTACCTTGTATCTTTTTTCAATATAGCTTTTCTGGTAGAATTTGGTCCGTTGAAAATGATTTTCGGCGATCACCCAGTCCCTGGCCTTTTCGGCTTTTCCCGTCCATACCGGCGAAACATCGAGACCGGCCATGGTAAGCGGTTTGTCCATACCGGCCAGTGTCAGGAAGGTAGGCGCCAGATCGACAACAGAAACCAGCGCATCTGTCCTTTTATTTTCGGGCACATGATTCTTCCACGACACAATAAAAGGAATTCGCAGGTCTTCTTCAAATGCAAACCCGCCTTTTGCATATAAATTGTGGGTACCGATATGATGGCCGTGGTCGGTTGTGAACACAATAACGGTATTGTCTCTTAACCCGGTTTTGTCGAGGTGATCCAGGATGAGGCCGATGTATTTGTCCATCATCGAGATCATGCCGTAGTAAATGGCCATATCTTTTTTTGCCTTTTCCGTATCCCTGGCCTGGATTGCGAAGCCGTGAACGCCGAAGCCGTCTTCCATATACTGTGCTCCCCAGCCCCTTGTCCCGTTCTTTTGGGTCATGCGGTAGTGATAGGGCATGTCTTCCATATCGTCTTCCGGCACCTCCGGCAATTTCATATCTTCCGGTTTATACATGGAGGCCCAGGGCTCGGATACGAGATAGGGCGGATGCGGGTCAAAGAAACTCGCCCAGATAAAAAACGGCTTCCCCTCCTTTCTGGCCCTGTCAAGATTGGCGATGGTCTGAGAAGCGATCCAGGCATTGAGGTGGTAGTCTTCGGGGATATTCCAGGCGCCGTACTGCATTTCCCCGGTAGCGGCATTCTCTTCCATAATTTTCCGCATGGCTGCATTCGAATTCTCGAAATTCGCCTGGCCGGGCTTCCTGAACCACTGCTTCCATTCGTCGGGTGAGCGCCCCTCTTTTTTCAGCTTTTCCTCCATCCAGATGGCATAATGCTGGCCGACATGCGATTCGTCTCCATGCGGGCGCGCCAGCTCCGCCCGGTCAAACCCGTAAAACGGACCGTGGTATTTCCGCCAGAAATCGAGATCCTGGAGCACGGGGTAGGCTTCCAGCGAAGGATATTCAGCGGTTCCTGCCAGGGGCATAAAGTGGGCCTTTCCGACCAGTGTGGAACTGTACCCCAGCTCTTTGAGATAATTTCCGATAGTGGGAACCGTCTCCGGCAGCTTGGTACCCAGCGCGTAGGCGCCGTGCTGGGAGGGATAAAGGCCCGTGATCATCGACGCCCTGGTAGGGGTGCAAACGGGGTTACAGGTATAGGCCCTGTCGAAGATGGTACCCGATTTTGCAAGTTTATCAAGGTTGGGGGTTTTAACCGTCGGGTCGTTATATCCCATGCGCATCCAGTAGTGCTGGTCACTGGTAATGAACAGGATATTGGGCTGCGGACCTGTTTTCGGCTTTATACCGGCGGGTTTCCCGTAAGCCTTCAGGTATTCCTGTTGTACGATCGGGACATCGTTCTGGAAGATCCTCGGGATAATTGAGCCGGTGTATCCTGCCGACATAAGCAGGATACACCCCAACAACCCTCGACGAAATGGTTTTTTCATCAAAATAAGCAAGTGTTTAATGATTATTGATTACCTCACACCCGATACTTCCTGCCTAATTCGCCAGTTTCGGGTTCACGTTTACTTCCGATTCGGGAATGGGCCAGGTCTCGTCCTGTCCTTTCCTGAATTTTTTGGAAGTCACATACCAGCGGAAGAGCGGATCAGTTTTCTGCGAGGCGGTAGGATAGCGCTGGGAATCCGGAAAGGCGGCTCCCCAGAATTCTCCCGCCAGCGCCTGGTCGGCGACGCCCCATCTCAGCAGATCCCAGAGCCGGTGGCCCTCAAAGGCAAGCTCGATCCTTCTTTCCCGGCGGAGTATGGTTCTTAGCTCCGCAGGATCGGTCACCGTAACTGCGGGAAGGCCGACCGAGATCCTGCCCCTGACTTTGTTAATAGTCAGATCAAGCAGTTCCTGCGTGATCGTTTTTCCACCCTCCAGCTCTGCTTCCAGGTAGCTCAGCAGCACTTCCGCATAACGGACTATCGGGATATCCCCTCCGTAGTCCGTAACCAGTCCGCCTGTAAAAGATTCGTCAAAGAATTTACGGAGTCCGTAGCCGGTGCGGGTAGCCTGCTTGGAGTAGGTCAGCTGATCCAGCGAATTGACGGAATCGGGATGGCAGACATACCTTTTGCCTCCAAATGTGCTGCCGTCCCACACGAAGTTATACCTGAACCGCGGATCCCGGTTTGCGCCCATGTTCTTGTAATTGAATTTAGGGTTTTCGTAAGAGAAAGGTGAACCGTCATCAAATCCGTATTCATCGGCCAGGCTTCCGAGCGGGTTAAAGAGATGCCAGCCCCCTAGCATGGCCGGGTAAGAATGCTGGGGCATGGCATTGCTGGCCTGCCCGCCCAGGTACTTCAGGTTGAAAATATTCTCCTTACTCATTTCCCCGGAAGGATTGAACAGCCCGGCATAGTCCGGGTCGATTATATTTTCACCCAGGTCAATGATGGCCCGCCATGCCTCCGACGCATCGCTGAATTTTTTCTCGCTTAGCAGGATTCTACCCAAAAAAGCCAGCGCAGCCTGTTTGGAGGCCCGACCGTGCTCTGAATCCCCGAGGGCTCCGAATTGTGGAAGGTCTGTTGCGGCAGCCTTGAGCTCTTCTATGACGAAGTTTACAATAGCAGCCTTGTTTTCCTTGTCTACATTGTTGGCTTCATCCGGAGTCAGTGTTCGGGTTACCAGCGGGACGCTCCCCCAATACTGGGAAAGATAGAAATACTGAGTAGCCCGGAGAAATCTCGCCTCGGCCGCCATGCGCTTTATCTTGCTTTCCTCCATGGGTACTTTCTCAATATTCTGGAGAAAATCATTACATATCGCTATCCGTTTATAAGAGGCCGACCAGTATCCTTTGATCACGTCGTTATTGGGCAGCAGCGTTCCGTTGGTCAGCCTGTTGTAAGTGGAGTTATCTCCTCTCCTGTCATAGGCATTATCTGTAGCAAACTCAAGCTGGATGCTTCCGAAATAAGACCACCAGTCGTTGGGGACTACGCCGGTACCGTAGGTAATTCCTCCCCTGTACATCCCGGCAAGCGCTATCATAGTATTGGATTCTGAAGTCCAGAAGTTATCCTGCGCAAATGCGTCGTTGGGAAACTGCCTGAGCTGGTCGTCGCAGGAAGCCAGCGAGATAGCCAGGGCGCCCAACATCATATATTTTTTTATCTTGACTTTCATCTGTATAAGATTGATGTGATGATTAGCTGATTTGACGATACTTCTTCGCTACAAGCGAGATAATATGACTGCGAAACTGCAAGTTTCGCAGAGCATATGTTCTAGAATTTAACATTCAGTCCAAACGTATAAGTAGAAAGGATCGGATAGTAGGCCCCTCCGGTGTTGATTTCCGGGTCCCAGCCGGGGCGGTAATTGCTCCAGGTGACAGGGTTTTCGACGCTGGAATATATCCTGACGTGATTGATCCTGAGTTTGTTGACCAGGCTGGCCGGCAGGGTATAGCCCAGCTGCACGTTTTTTACCCTGAGATAAGCGGCATTCAGAATCCAGAAATCGGATACCTGGGTGTTGGGCGTACCGCTGTTACTTACTACTTCCAGGCGCGGATATGCCGGGTATCTTACCGGCTGGTCGGGGTTGAAACGCCCCTCCATCTGCCAGCGCTGGATATTACCCAGGTTGAAGAAGGCAACATCCGCGTAGCCTGTCAGTCGTCCGCTTACGCCTGCAATTCCCTGCAGGAACACGCCCAGGTCGAATCCATGATATTTGACATCAAAATTAAAGCCGTAGGTGTATTTCGGAATCCTGCTTCCGAGGTATACCCTGTCGTAGGTAGGATCAACTTTCCCGTCGGGCACCCCTTCAGGACCGCTGATGTCCTTATACCGGAAATCTCCTGCCTGGGGCGTCGGCGTAACGGCAGTCTGGGTCGGCCAGGAGCTGATATCATCCTGGTCGAGGAAGACGCCGTCCGACAGGTAGCCGTAATACATCTCCATAGGGTAGCCTACAAATAGATCGGAACCGTTCCCTACCAGGCCGTTGGGCTGCGTAACGTTGCCCAGCCCCAGCGTGACCACCTTATTGTTGATGATTGAGAAATTACCCCTGACCGAATACTGGAGTTTGCGATAGCTGTTCCTGTAGAAAGCATCGAACTCCCAGCCCTTGTTGGTGGCCTGCCCGGTATTGGTCTCGCTGATCCCTACGCCCAGGATGGTCGACACACTCGATGAAGGCTTGAAAAGGATGTCGGTCGTATTCCTGCTAAAATAAGTGACATTCAGTCCCAGGCTGTTTTTAAAGAACCCGGCTTCTATCCCAACGTCCGTAGTTTCTGTCGACTCCCACCTGATGTTGGCATCTTTATAGGTAGAATAGGCTGCGCCGGTGGAAATCCCGGTCCCAAAAGCATAGTTCTTGCCCGAGTCCAATACACCCTGGTAGGGATAGTTACCAATATTCTGGTTCCCTAATATCCCCCACGAAGCCTTCAGCTTTAAATTGGACAGCCACCGGAGGTTTTTCAGGAATTCTTCTTCTGTAAGACGCCATCCGGCAGCAAAAGCCGGGAAGACAGCGTACTTGTTGCTGTCGGGAAACCTGGATGAGCCATCGTACCGCAGCGTTCCTTCAAAAAGATATTTATCACTTATGTTCAGCTTCAGCCTTGAAAACAACGACTGTATGGCCCATTCTTCCGCTGTCCCGTTAAACTGCTGGTTGTCGGCTCCACCCATCGACGGATAGGTGTAGTCATTGCTCGGGAAATTCTGCCGGTAGCCCGACATCCTGTCAATGATTTGATTTTCAAATGAATATCCCACCAGAAAGTCCAGCCTTGTTTGCCCGATATCTTTGGAATACTCGCCGAGGAACTGTGCGGTCCTGAATATCTCCTTGTCACGGAATTGATTCAGGTTGGACTGTGCAAGTGTGATCCTGTCATTGAGCCTTTGCGAGGAGCGGTAGGAAGTTTGCTCCAGGAAATCGAAATTATAGCCGCCGATGGCCGAAAATACAAGCCCTGTGATGGGTTTCCAGTCCAACTTGAAGTTGGTGCCAACCCGCGTCCTCGGGTTTTTCAGGTAAGAAGCCGACGCCAGCCACGATACGGAGGTGCCGCCGCTTTCGGCGCCGATGCCGTAATCGCCGTTGGAAGCCTGCCCGAGGAATACGGCCGGGTACCGGATCGCATTCTGGATCAACTGATCGGTCAGCTCCCCACCCTTGTTGGCAGTAGCCTGGGGTTCATTCCTTTCGTCGAAAGAGCCGCTCAGCCTGGCGGTAAGATAGAAATTCCTGCCGAGGTCGTTTTCCAGGTTCAGCCTGAAGTTATAGCGCTCGTAGGAGTTTTTGGGAATAATCCCCTTCTGGTTAAGATAACCGCCTGAAAGGAAGTATTTTGTCTTTTCGTTCCCGCCGTTGAGGTTGACGGTATGCCCGGTCTGGAAGCCATTTCCCGAAAAAAGCTGTTCGAGAAACCGGGTGTTGGGATAGTTGTCGGGATCAGACTGGCTGCGGTATTTTGCGATGTCATCGGCAGCGAAGCTGTTGGTACCCGAAGCGATGTTGTACATTTCGGCATATTCCCATGAATTCACGAAATCAGGCAGCTGCGTGGCCTTGTTGAAGCCGGCATAGCCGTTGTAAGAGATGGATACTTTCCCACTGGCTCCTGTTTTGGTCGTGATCAGCACCACACCGTTTGCCGAACGGGCGCCGTATATAGCCGCAGCCGAGGCGTCCTTCAGTACGGAGATATTCTGGATGTCTTCGGGATTGATATCGTTCATATTCCCGGGAATACCGTCTATCAGGATAAGCGCATCGGGCACGGCACCGAACGAACCGACCCCGCGTACCCTTATCGTACCGGGGTTATCGCCCGGGCGTCCCGACCGTACGGTCACCGTTACACCCGGCATCTGCCCGGTGATAGCATGTGCAAGCTGGGTTACGGGGCGGTTTTCAAGCGCGTCCGATCCGATCTGGGCGACGGAACCGATCACGTTCACCTTCTTCTGCTCTCCGTATCCTACCACGACGATTTCCTCGAGGGCTTTCTGATCAACCCGCAGCGAGATGTCGAGCAACGTCTGCCTGCCGACGGTCCGCTCCTCGGTGATGTACCCGACAAAGGAGAAAACCAGCACGGCGTTTTCGTCGGGGACATTCAGGGTGAATGCGCCCGTCCCATCGGTCACTGTACCCTGCTGGGTGCCTTTGACCAGGATGCTTACGCCCGGAAGCCCTTCTCCTTTTTCGTCGGAAACCCTGCCGCGAACGGGTATGGTTTCTACGATATGCATTTTGATCTTAGATGCAAGAGCCGGCACCCTCCGTTCAGGCCCGCTAGTTTCGCGGGCCGGCATAGCGGGAAACGGGTCCGTTCCGGCAGGAGGAGTGTCTGCCTCCCGTACTTTTTTAGGTTTGATCACCACCGTATTTTCTACGATGCTGTAGCTGAAAGGCTGGTTAGCAAACAGGTGGCTCAGCACGTCGGTCAGAGAAGCGTTCCTGATACGGATATTGACCTTATCGGCACCTTTCAAAAGGCTGCTTTCGTACCAGAAAATAACACCGCTCTGCTTCCTGATCTCCTTGAATACCTTTTCCAGGGACGCGTTTTTCTCAGAAAGCGAGACTTTCTGAGAATAGCTTTCACCAAACACGTGAACACAGGCCAGCAGAATAAGGAAGGAGACGAGCTTGATCTGCATGATGATTTTCTTTGGGATGGTTCCGGTGAAGCGGTCCCGGCTAGATGTACTCCTGAAGAGGTGTGAACGGTTCAATTCCGGGAAAAAAGAACCACTGCTAATACAAAAAATCATAGTTTTGTATAAGTTAGGTAAAATGTAACAAACAGGACTTTGTGGAGTTTGCCCTAACGACCGCCGGGAGTGTTGGTAGCGCTTCCGGCATTTTTTAGGGGTGGAAAGCTAGGTATTGATTCTGATCATAGAAATTTTAATTAGGTTAATTTGTGCAGTTTCCCACCTCTTACTAGAGGGTAACGATGATCTGTTTTCCTTCTACCTTAAAGCGGATCCCACTGGTTTCAAGTATCTGCAGCAGGCTTGATAATTTCGAGTTCCTTGAGATCCCGCCGTTAAAAAGCCTCTCCGGGATATCGTCCTGGTAAACGACATCGACATCATACCAGCGCGCGATCTGCCGCATGATCACCCTGATATCGGTATCTCTGAAAAGTATCAGGCCGTTTTTCCACGCGAGCGCTTCTTCCATATCGGCATGTTCCGTAATGGTGAGCCTACCGTTACGGGTCAGGTCCGACTGCTGGTTTGGCTTGAGAAGGGCCGACCCTCCCTTTTGGGCCGAAACCTCGACGCTGCCCTCTACCAGCGTTGTTTTGACAGACAGCTCGTCTTCATAACCGTTGATGTTAAACCGGGTGCCGAGTACTTTTACAGTCTGTTTCCCGTGAATATTTACAATGAAAGGGATCTTGCCGGCATCCGGTCTGCCCGGGGCTGCAAGAGGCACAATATCAAAAAAAGCTTCTCCCTTCAGTTCGACTGTCCGGTTGTTTTCCGTAAAGCGGGTTGGATACCTGAGAGAGGAGGCGGCATTGAGCCATACCGTGCTTCCGTCGGGCAGGCGCAGGGAGTACTGGCCTCCGCGGGGTGTTGTAATAACGTTATAGCCGGTTTTTTCAGGCCCGGAATCGGTCGTTTCATATACGACCATATCATCTTTTTTGCTGATCCGGACGCCGCGGTCATATTTTAAAACGCCGTTTTGTTGTTCATCGAGGGAAACAGACCGGCCGTCATCGAAGGTAAGCGTCGCTTTATCCGTACCCGGCGCAACGTCATCGGAAATGGCCGCCTCTATACGATCTGCCTGGGTGCTATACTCACAAATGAATAAAAAGATGCCGTAGCCAACTGCCATCAGGAGAATAGCAGCTGCTGCTGTGGATTTCCACCAACTGACAAGCCGTTTCCGCTGCTGTCTCTTATGCAGGATATTGGCCAGGATTTTTTCGCGGTGCTCTTCTTCGCTTTCGGCCGACTCAGGAGGGATAAAAGCCGGTATGTCCTGGCCGCGGTTATACCAGGCAGAGAATTCCTCCTGCTCTTCAGGCGTAATGTTGCCTTCCAGCCATTTTCCGGCCAGCATTTCCAGCCGCTGTCTGTCGGATGATGTCATAAAGAGTACCGTTTATATAGAAGTACTCTGAACAACAACAATCCCTTAGTGGTGGTGAGAAATTTTTGATTTCGGTCACTTCGGGTACATAAAACTCGTTTTCTCTATACGCCTAAAAGAAATATTACGACCGATGTTGAATGTTTTCTTTTGTCCCTTGTCAATAAGAAATCCAAAGTCTGAGTAATAAACCCCGCTATCATCCTCAAAATAGACGAAGACCTGGAACTGGTCGTCGCTGTCGTTAATGGCGATATCTCCTGTGGAAGCGCCTATGGCAAGGGTACCATAATCCTTTACCAGCTTAGCCGAAGACCCTTTGAGAATACCGACCATCATTTTCGTAAGTGGTATTTCCAGTTCGTTCTTGAAATTGACGGCGGTTCCTTTTCCGGATTGGGGGTCTGTATCCGGATCGTCTTTTTTGCTGCAGGCAGATAAAGTAAGGGTGAACAACAGGGCGAAAGCCAGGAGTGTTTTCATTTTTGCCAATTGTTATGGTTTGGTGGATTTTTTATGTTCAATTAATTTTCATAGTTTATTTGGTTGAAAATCAATAGGTAATGCGCAGTGAAGCAAGAAAGAACTTCAGGGAATACAATCCGTTGCGGAGCAGTTTCAGCGCTTTTCCAAGGTGTGCTTCGACGGTTTTTTCGGAAATGCTCAGCTCTCCTGCAATTTCTTTCTGGGAATGACCGCTTTCACGGCTCATCCGGTACACCAGCTGACACTTTTCCGGCAATGCCGCTACCAGGGCCTCGAGCCGGGTTTTCATATCTTCAAATTCAAGCCAGTCCTGTGTCGAATTATCGGAATTAGAAAACAAGTGGCGGTTTTCGGCTTCGTACCGTCGCCTCAGATCCCTTCTGGCCAGGTTTTTGATCACCCGGTATTTTACCGAGGCGGCCAGGTAATTTTCAAGATTGGAAGAAAGCTCCAACTCGTCTCTGCGCTTCCAAATCGAGACAAAAATATCCTGTACGATCTCTTCCGCTTCCTCCACGTTGCCGTCGGTTTTATTGATCGCGACCGTAAGGAGCTTTTTCCAGTAGCGGTTGTAGATTTCGGTAAATGCCGTTTCCTCCCCATCTCGCATGAGTTCAGCCAGTTCATGGTCAGTAAGGAGTTTCGTATTCATACTGCCCCGCAATATTGATTAGTAATTTAGGCAATATCAGGAACAAATATAATTAAATTTATTTCGGAGGATCGGGGGTTGATGTCGGAGATTGGTATAATTTCAGTTGTCCGGCAGGAGCAGTTGCCTGGTCATATTTTTAATATAGTTGTTCTCGCTCAGCATCAGGCGGTTCAGGATAAAAAGTACGCGGTCGTCCCGGAGGTGCGGAGGCCTGACGAGCGTATACACGGAGTGAAGGAGCGTGACATCTATAGCGCCCGTTTCATACATTTTCAATAATGTCGTTACCGCCCTCGTCTCAAGTGTTTCTGCCCCGGCCAGTTTTTCCAGGATTTCACTCTGGGTGTTTGTACCGGTATCTTTCATTGCGCTAATTAAGAGCCTTATTGTTTTTCTGTTCATGTTTTTTTCTGAAACATACCGGAGGGCCCATGCCTGATGGGAAGGCACGCCGGACCGGAAAAGCTGTTTGAGAAACAAGCGGTTCGTCCTGATGTCCAGTATGGCCTGGATTTGCGGATAATAGTATCCGTGTACGGTATGCCAGAGGGTATAGCAGGTATAGACGGCATCTTTTACGACCACGTCCTGCAGGGCAGGGGAGGTGGCCCCTGAAATAGCATCGATTCCGGAAGCAGGTAAATTGCCGGGGTATTCTGAACCGGGGTCGATGCTGGTGAGATCCCGGTATTCGAGACGCCGGAGTACCGATGAAGTGTCTTTGAGGATCAGATCCAGCTGTTCATAATCTTCCTGGTCAAAAGTAGTGTGGTCCGATTTGGTAAGCGGTTGGCTGCAAGGAGTGCTCAATCCGAGATAATTTCCCACTCTGTCCCAAAAGAGCCAGGCTTTTACTCTTTTACAGACGCTGTCGGTGCAGACCTCTTTTTCTATGAATGTACTGAAACCGACGGGGAAGCGATTGCCATTCTGCAACTCCCAGACGGGGTAGCCTGCCGGAGTACGGTAGGGGCCGGTGCTGGAATGGGGAATCAGTTTCCCTCTGTTTTTGCTAAAGTAGCCTGGTGCCTGAGCCGTATCGCACGGAAGATCTTCAGCAGAGACGGCAGATTCCGGCAAAACAGCCGTCGGGCGGCCCTGTCGTGAGAGTGAGGCGCAGCCGGTTTGGAGTAAAACCGGGATTAGTAGTAAGAAGAAAATGCATCTGTGCATTTCTTTCGGAATTCCGCTTCATCCGGCGCATTCACCCGGGCTGACACAAAGGCGGTTTTGCGTCAGCCCGTGGCGTCGACGCCTGTTATTTAATCGAGCCTCGAAAGGCCTGTTTTGGTAAAAGAAATTTCCTGCGGGAGCTTGTTTTGGGTAGCTGCCAAAGCAGCCACTCTTCCGGCTGCCTGTCCCATTGCCACTGCATTTCCTGTTACACGGTAGCTGGAATGGGAAAGGAAATCACCGCTGATGCATCTGCCGGCCATCAAGAGCCCCCCTACGTCTTTGGCAATCAGGGATCTCAGGGGGATATCGTAAGGCTTCACCTTTATACCCCTGTTATAGGCAGACGACGGATCATCGTCTGATTTTTTAACGGAGTGGACATCGACTCCGAAAGTAACCCGGCATACGGCATCTTCGTGTCTTGCACCGGTTACCAGGTCTTCGGTCGTTACGGTGTACAGCCCGTGGATACGGCGGCCTTCCCTTATCCCGATATGCTCAGCCGTCGACACCACTCTCAGGTCTTTCCATATTCCTCCTAAAGACCTGAGTCCTTCGGTAATCTGATGGATCTCCTTCCTGGCGATCAGTGTAGCCCTGGTCACGTCGCGCGTGTTGAGGCCGGAGAGCCCGTACTGATGATTGGCCATAACCATAAACAGATCTTCCCTGATCGGGTGGATGCTGGGCTTGGAATAGGAAGGTACTACGCCGGCCTTTGCCATTTCATCCAGAAGGTACCTTTTGGAGGCTGAGCCGGTATCTCCCGACCACCGGACGAACTTTTGGATATCTTCGAAACGAACCCCAGTGACGATGCTGAGCAGCGAGGAAGGCTGGAAGCTTCCGTCGGTTTCACTTCCGAAGTCAAATCCGCAGCCGCTGAGAGCGGCCAGATCACCGTCGCCGGAAGTGTCTATGAACATTTTTGCCGCCCAGGCCTCTCGTCCTGATTTCGACTCTGTGATCACATGAGTGAGACGCTTCTGGTCATTTTTAGCCGCCCCGACGACCCGGGTGTGAAGCAGGATATCCACATTGGCCTCCTGGCACATTTCTTCCAGGAGCAATTTCATTTTTTCAACATCATAGGAGAGATTGGCCCCGACATTGATGGGGCACTTGGCCCCCATTTTATCCAACCGGGTTTCGAGCTCCCGCATAATGCCGGGTTTATTGGCCTGGTCCAGAATCCAGCTGAGGAGCCCGGCGGTCCATACGCCTCCCAGGCAGCCGCGGACTTCCAGCAGAAGTACTTTCGAACCGTTTCGCCCGGCTTCAATTGCCGCGATTACTCCTGCCGGACCGGCGCCGCTTACTACGATATCGTAGCTCCCCGAAACAGGAACTTTTCTTTCCTTTTCTATCAGGCTGGTTTCGTAACCCGCACCGTTATGGATGATGGACGGCGCTCCCGCACCTCCGATTATTCCTCCCAGCCCTGCCTGTATAAAATTTCTTCTGTTCATGATATTTTCTTTTTTAATACGGGTTAAACCGGTATTTGTGTTATAGCAGTTCTGAAGTTTATCACACCTTCCGATTTTGAGGGGACATCGATATCTCCATCGTATATTACCTGAGCGATAGTAAGGCTGCTTCCGAGCAGCTCTTTAAGATAACGTAGGTTTTTCAGGAAATCTTTTTGAAAAATACGTGCCGATTTGATCTCGTAAGCATGCAGTTCTGAGGCAAATTCCTGTATAATGTCTACTTCCCGTTGCGACTGATCCCGATAGTAGTAGATGTTGGAGAGTTTTCCCTCGTTAAGCCGACCTTTTAGGAATTCGAGTACTATGTAATTCTCAAAAATAGCTCCCCTCAATGGGTGGGTAGCCAGTTGTTGCTCGCTTTCGATCCCAAGTAAAAAACACGCCAGACCAGTATCACAAAAGTATATTTTAGGAGTTTTGATTAGCCGCTTTCCAATATTTCTGAAAAATGGGGGAAGTTTAAAAACTATATAAGAAGCTTCCAGAACGCTCAGCCATTCCTGGATAGTATGCACGGTTACCCCTGTTTCATTACTTAGGGCAGAGGCGTTCCATTCATTGCCGATACGCCCGGCGCAGAGTCTGATGAAGGTTTGAAAGAGAGTCATATTTTTGACATTCAGTAATTGCCGGACATCGCGTTCTACGTAGGTATTATAATACTGGCGGGCTACATCCTGAACTGGTATTTGTTTTGCCCATACGGCAGGATAACCGCCATTCAGCAATAATGTATTGGTATTTGCGGATGTGTTTTCACCCAATTCCTTCAGAGAAAGAGGAAGCAACGATAAAACGGCAGCTCTTCCTGCGAGCGATTGAGTTACCTTTTCCATTAGTGCAAGGTTGCTGCTACCGGTAAGTATAAAGCGTTTTTCGGGCATCTCATCTACTAGTACCTGTAAATATGAGAATAGCTCGGGGGATTGCTGAACTTCGTCAAGAATAAGCCCTTCTTCATATTGCCTTAAAAAGTCAAGAGGTGATAGCGCCACCTGTTCGCGGATAGCGACGTTTTCCAGATTGACATAATCGTATCCGGAGAAAGTATTTCTGCACAAAGTGGTTTTACCAGACTGACGTGGACCGGTGACGACAACTATCGGGAAGTGCCCATTTAGTCTCAATAATTCAGACTGCATCTGTCTGCTTATAAAACGCTCCCTCATTTTCCTGACAAATTTGTAATTCAACTACAAATTTGTCAGGAAAAATTCAGATCTGCAAACCTGTGGGATTTTTGTTAAGGTTTACGCCGGTCTGATCTGGGGCATCCAGCAGGTTTTGTCAATATCTATTCACTTTTTCTATCCGATCAATTAAATGAGATACCGGGTCGTCAGTGACAATTGTCTTTAGAGTGTGTATAGCATGATTAATTTCATAATACCTGCGGACCACCGCAGAGGCCGTATCCATTTCTGTGGGGCGCAAGGGGTGCCCTTTGCTATCTACGAAGTTGGCCAGGATCAGTGGTCTTGGAGCAATAGCAGCAGCCAGATCAGGCAGGTCATAGGCCCGGAGGGCTCCGGGAACCATACTATATACAAACTTCGGGTTGTACCGCTCCCTGTCAGTTACGTCCTGATAAGAGCAGTACATTCCAAGTATAGCTGCACCTGCAATCCGGGAGTCGAACGCTACCGCATGCAATAGCGAGGGACCCATTTCGTCCCGAGCCATTCCCCAAATCTCTTCCTGCGGGGAACCCTGCTTTACCATATTGACAAGGCGTATTAAATCAGCGGCGTGTACGCCTACGATACTCCGGCCTGTCAACGCGGCCGTAAACCAGATATTATAGGATATACCTTCGATGGCAGCATCTCCTTTGAAACGGTCGGAAATAAGCTCACCTACGCCGAGAAGATCGGGTGCTAAAACTGTCAGGCCCTGCTTTACCAATCTTTCTATTTCTCCAGAGGCCTCCTTTGCCTTTCCGTCCGGGTGCAGGTAGATGATCGTTTTTCCCGATGGTTCAGCAGGCACGAACAGCAGATAGGGGACCGGGTAGTTGCCTTCTCCTTTCAGAAAGTATCGCTCGATCACATATGCATCCCTGCGGATCCTGCCCGTAAAAACCGGCGATTCTATGCCGGCCGGGGCTCTGAATCCGCTGTATTGCCTGGCATCGGTCACTACCTGTTTCAGGTGGGTAGCTGTATTCTCCCGGGCTTTCTGCAGGCGACCGGTCCACGGCTCCGATTCCTTTTTATTCAGGGTGAATATGGTTTCGTAGCGGGTATACGAGGTAGCTACCTGCCCGGTTGGCGTTTTCTGCAGCTCTTCTTCGGTGAGCAGCGTGATGGACAGCTCGGCGGAAGAGCCGGGTAGTTTCAGATGTTTCTGAAAAAACGCGTACATCGCTTCGCGGATAGTCTGCTCGTATCCGTGCTCGTAGTCGCCTTCGACCATTTCGAGGTTTCCGGCAGCTCCGAATATTTCATAAGCCCTTTTTACTCTTTTAAATACATCCCGGGTGCCGCTTATGTTAAAAAAATCGCGCGTAGTGGCCATGATAAGCGTTGGTTTGGGCGCGCGTATTTCCAGCATATCCGCATGATCGATCCCTTCTTTAATGCCATGATAGAAGTTCTGCTCGCCGTCCTGGGTCCCGATAGATTCTATTAACCGCTTGAACCCTGTGATATACCCGCAGGGTGCAGACGCAAGGACCCGGTCGTCGAGGGCGCCGATATAGGCTGCCTGGGTACCCCCTCCCGAAAGGCCGTGCACCCCGATACGGGCAGGGTCTACTTCCTTGCGGCTCACGAGGTAGTCGATCCCGCGGATTCCGTCCCAAACGAAATACCTGGCGACCGACTGGCCGATCAGGAATGCCTGCACGGCAGGGTAGGAGTGTTCTTTGGTAGAACTCCCGATTTCCGACTCCCCGGTTTCGCTGTTCAGGTACTGCAGCCTTTCTCCCTGGCTTACGGGGTCGATGGCCAATACGACAAATCCTTTTTTGACCAGGTTTTGCAGGGGTAGCTGGTATACGTCCCGCCGGTAGGCCCGGGCGCTGTGCCCGCTGCAGAAGAGTATGGCCGGCGCCGGCGCCGTTACGTGATCGGGGATAAACAATGAGGCGGTTACATAATAACCGGGCAGGGATTCATAAATCACATTTTCAATCCTGAAGCCGTCTTTTTGGATCACCGAGGTTATCCTGGCATTTAAGGGAGTTTTTTCCTTGAAGCTACCAATCTGGTTCCACAGAGCAGCCTTCTTTTCCTGCTGTCGCTGCTGCCATTGCGTTCTGGTTTTGAGGCGGGCCGCAAGGTCCGCCTCTTTGTCCAGAAGCTTGTAGGCATCTTCAGCGAGGTGATGGTATAGCAGGTGCGACAAATCGCTGTATTGGATCCATTTGTTTTTCACAACTTCCAGTTCGGCTTGTGCAGCGGAATGAGAAGGAGACATAACCGCGAGCAGGGAAATACCCAGGGAGAGGATCGGGATTTTCAGTGTTAATTTCATCGGTTATTAAACTGGTATTTAATAGTATCTCATTTCAACATTCAATAACCCGGGTTCTGTTCGAGCAACGGGTTTTTCTCGATTTCAGACTGCGGGATAGGGACCAGGTAGTTTTTTTCATAAAAGCGTTTGGTCGTAAATTCCTGGACCTGGTACCTCTTTTTCCCGGTGACAGGATCCTTGCGTATGTTCATTCTGGAGCCATCTTTGTTAAGAACGTCCGGGGCGATTTTCCAGCGTCTGACGTCAAAGTACCTGTGCTCTTCAAATGCAAGCTCAACCCGGCGTTCATTAATAATCCGGTTAAGCAGGGCGCTGCCGCTTTCGGTAACGGGAGGCATTTGGACCCCCGGCCGGCTTCTGACCATATTGACGTATTCCCTGGCTGTCTCTTCGTTGCCTGAAAAGTAGCTTGCTTCTGCATAATTAAGGAGAATTTCTGCATACCTGAAATAAATCCACGGAGAATCGCCTCTTACCACTCCTCCCGGATTTACTATTGTTTCGTCAATAAATTTTCTGAAATAATATCCGGTCAGGGTAGCATTCCACGAAGAAACCGGTCCCTCCTGTGTATCAAGCCCGCCCGGTAGAAATGTCTCCAGCTCTCTGTGCTGGAAGGGAGCTCCATCATACAATATACTGGCATAAAAGCGGGGGTCTCTGTTTACATAAGGGTTTTGGGGATCATAAGTGGGGTCATCTTTAGGTAGTTTTCCGCTGATCATCTCGTAGGCATCCACCATATTGTGCAGCGGAGACGATTGTCCAAACCCGTTATAGCCGTTAGGATAAAGCGTTTGCTCAACATTTGCTCCTTCCGGGTCGACAGAGTAGTTGAACGGCCGGATCCATATGGATTCCTGGTTATGTAGATTTTTTTTCAGGAACTGGTCTTTATAATCGGGAAACAGCGAATATATATTCAAGTCAATTACTTCTTTGGCCGCCGTCGCTGCTTTTTCCCATTTGGTTTTGTCCTGACCCGCGTTGTTTAACGGGCTTGCCATATACAGAAGAGCCCTCGATTTGATAGCCAGGGCCGCGCCTTTCGTAATTCTTCCTTTATTTTCGTCGTTGTAGGCTACCGGGAGTAAGGAGGCGGCTTCGGTCAGCTCATTTACGACGAAATCCATACACTCGTTATAGGAATTCCGGGCAACGTTAAAATCGTCGTTTAACGTAAAGGATTTCGTTATCAGGGGAACTCCGCCAAAAAAGGCAACCAGGCGGAAGTATGCGTAGGCTCTTAAAGACTTCATTTCCCCAATCATTCGCTGTTTTACAGGTTCATCTATCGGCGAAGTACCTATATTATCGAAAAAGATATTGCACTTCGTTATAACCGACCAGTAGCTGTAATTGGCACCGGCCTCCCCTCCCTGCGTCCAGAAATTGAGTACTCCGAGCTCGGCAGGAGTAATGTTGCCGGCTGAAATATAGTCTGGCCTTCCGGTGCGATAGTATGCTTCATCTGTTACACTTGCCAGCATTTGTGCGCCACTTGTATGTCCTTGAGGCATAATACGGTAAGTATTATTTACAAAGGCTTCGGTCAGAGCGGCGTCCCGCCATACCGCTTCATCTGAAAACCGATCGAGGGGGACTTTGTCCAGGACATCCGTGTTGCATGCCCAATGTAAATGGATCAGGAATATTGCAGGAAGGATCCTGTTCAGGATTGAAAGTATATTCCCGGTATGAATCTGCCTTTTCATTTTATTAAAAGTTTAATCCGAAGCCTACATTAAAAATCTTATTCTGGGGATAAAAGGCTCCCATCTCATTGCTGTTTTCAGGATCAAACCATTTTAGTTTGTCGAAGGTCAGCAGGTTATTCCCGTTGACATATATTCTCATTGATTTGATTCCAAGTGAGTTCAGCAACTGCTGTGGGAGTGTATAAGACACTTCGAGGGTTTTCAGCCGCAGATAGGAAACATCTTTCAGCCAGAAATCGGAGCGTAGCCCGCTTACCTCAGATTCGGTGTCGACTGTTGGCAGAATCGGGTATTCAGAGTCCATACTACTAGGTTTGTATCTGTTTTCCAGGAGATCCGATAGCTGGTTCATCCCGCTCCTGGCAGAAAGCAGGTAGTACTGCCAGACCTTTCCTGCACCGGCAAAGTGCGACCATAGTGAAATGTTCCTGTAGCTTATCGAAGCTGAAAATCCGTATGTCAGCCTGGGAATATTCGTCTTGTCGAGACGTACACGGTCGGCGGCGTCAATTTTGCCGTCCTGGTTCATGTCTTTATACATAAGATCACCTATTACCATACCGTTTCTGTCAGGTGCATTATCGACGTCCTGCTGTGTTCTTGCAATTCCGTCATTCATATAGTAGAGCCCGGCTCCAAGAGCGTGTCCCTCAGCCTTTTGCCATTCAGGTACATTGCTTGCTTCACTGATATCCAATATTTTACTCTTAGCGTACGCCATATTGGCGTTTATTCTCAGGCTCCAGTCATTGAAGTTTTTGAGATGGGTCAGCTGGAGTTCGACTCCTTTATTCTGAACGACTCCGATATTTTCGTTAGGAAGCTTCAAACCGGTATAGTAAGGAACCGCCAGGTCTCGCGTGGTCAGAATATTAGATCGTTTTTGTTTAAATATATCTACGCTCAACCCGAAAAGTCCGTTCAGCAGATCGAGGTCAAAGCCTGCATTATAAGTGGAGGCTACTTCCCAGGTTATATTCGGATTCGGACTTACACCGGCTACCAATCCCTGGGTAGCGGCTGAAGATGCTCCAAAAGGATAGCCGGTGTTTCCTAAAGTGTAAAGGATCAGGTTCTGGAACGCACTGATCCGGTCATTCCCCATCTTACCGTAGGAAGCCCTTAGTTTGAGGTCTGTAACAAATTTGTTCGATTGTAGAAAATTTTCCTGGGAAATCCTCCAGGCGACCGAAACCCCAGGGAAGAAACCAAACCTTTTTCCTTTCGGAAATGCCGAGGAGCCGTCGTACCTCGCGTTAAAATCAATCAGGTATTTTTCAGAGAAATTATAGCTGATGCGTCCGAAGAAGTTCTGACGTCCTGTTTCTGAACGGTTTCCGCCTGTAGACTGATCTACGAGGCTGCCTGCAAATAATTCGTCGATAGCACTGGAAATATAATTTCTCCGGAAAGCTGAGAAGCTGCTGTTTTTCTCGTCTATCTGCTCATAGGCAACAAACGTATTCAAATAATGCCTGTCGAATTGCCTGGCATATTTCAGCCGCAGGTTTACCAGCGAATTCCTGAAATTAGCGGCAGCCTGCGTCAATTCGGGCTTTGTAATTCCTCCCCCGGTCCTGCTGATATAAATATCCTGGTTGCGGTCATAGTCATAGACGGTCCAGGGAGTCCTCCAGTTTTTGGTAAAAGTATTATCATTGATAAAGGCGAAATAACCATCTGTGCCGAGGCCTTCGACCCAGGGTAGTTTTATGTCAAAAGAAAGCTTCATCTGAAAGCGCTGCTTGTCCTCGTTGAAATTACCTGTCGCTTCAGTGACCATTACAGCGGGATTTTCCCCGTTTTCAATTCCCGCAGACGGCAGACCGTTTTCCCAGTAAACCGGGATGTAAGGAAGCTGTCTGAGCCTTGCAAATGCAGTAGAAGTACTATAGGCAGGATAGTTCCCGACATCCATTCCTGCATTTACGTCCACTCCAACGTTAATGTACCGGTTGATGCCCGCATCAAGGTTAGCGCGTACCGAGTAGGATCTGAAATCCAGGCTGCCTTTTTTGAACATGCCATCCTGGTTTAAATAAGATCCTGATACAGAGTATTTAATGTTTTCTCCTCCTCCTCTGATATTCAAATTATGCTGATTCTGTCGGGAGACTTTTTTGAGCACCTGTCCGTATCAGTCTTCATTTATGTAAGCGGGATCAGTACCGTCTCTGAATTTTTGAATTTCTTCCTCGGTGTATCTTGGCGGCTGTCCTGATTTTTCGAAGAGGTAGTTCAGGTAATCTGCGAAAACAGCAGAGTTGGCCAACCGGGGGATCCGGGTAGGCTTTACAAATCCCTGGTTCATGGTGTAGCTGATAACAGGCTTGCCCGAGGAACCTCTTTTGGTTGTGATCAGTATGACGCCGTTTGCAGCGCGCGCGCCGTAGATGGCGGCAGAAGCGTCTTTCAGTATCGATATGGATTCGATGTCATTGGGATTGATGCGTTCCCAGCCGGTAGCGCCCTGTATGCCGTCGACAACCACCAGTGGTCCTGTGTTTCCCGTGGTACTACTTCCGCGTATAAGGATATTCGAGTTATCTCTTCCCGGTTCCCCCGTGCGGTTTAAAGCGATCGCTCCCGGTAACAGACCCGCTATGGCGCCCGACAGATTTGTGGAAGGATTCCGCTGCATCTGGTCTCCCCGGATGCTTGCTACCGAACCCGTCAGCGTTACCTTGCGCTGTTCGCCGTAGCCGATCACCACGACTTCTTCAAGCGACTTCTGATCTGTTTTCAGCGAAATGTTGACTATTGACTTTTCACTGGTTACGGGGACTTCGTCGGAGACGTATCCGACAAAGGAAAAAATAAGCGTTTGAGGTCCTTCCGGAATAAGGAGGCTGTAGGTTCCGTCTACATCGGTAATGGTTCCTCTCTGAGTCCCTTTCACCACTATATTTACCCCCGGTAGCACTTCGCCTTCTTCATCTGTAACTTTGCCGGTTATTGTACGGTCGGCAGAAAATGTGGTTATACCATCTTCCCCCGGCTCTGCGGAGCTCAGTGCTTTCCCCGTATTCTTGAGCAGTACCGTTCCCCTGTTCGTAACGGTATAACCGATACCCAGCGGTTCAAGCAGCGTTTCCAAAACCTGTTCCAGCCTGTTTTCTTTCACGTGGAGAGAAACTGTCCGCTCCGCCCGGATTACCTCATGACTATATACGAAGCGCGCACCGGTCTGCCTTGCGATCATATCGAGCACTGATTCTACCCTGGTGTCCGAGACCGAAAGGGTAACACGCTTGTTGAGCAGTTCCTGTGCCTTCAGATTACCGGCATAGGAGAAGCTGACAAACACGACAGCCATTACAAATTGTTGAATCGTGATCCTCATAATGGCGGGAAGAACACCATAAGCGTTTTGTTTTTTTTGCATAAATTTGTCAAGGTTAGGTGATTTACCAGAGTTAGCTAACCAATCCTCATGGTCCTTCAACGGACCCGTAGTTTACCAGACTACCGGAGGACATTTCGATTGTATCGGGACCGGGAATGTTACCAGCATTTCCGGTTTTTTTAATAGAGATTTTAAGGCATAGGGGTTGAAAGTTTAAAGTGGAACATAAGCTCAGGGGGATCAGTAACCGGGGTTATTCGCATCCCCCGGCCTCTATATAAATCTTTCCGTTTTTCTCCAGGAAGGTAGCGCCGATTACTTCGCAGATCATGTTGAGCTTTTCGAGGAGCGGCTCATCGCCCAGGGACGCCGTAATGGAGCAGTGACTGAGGAGAGCGGCATCATACCGGATATCTACCTGGTATGCGGTTTTGATCGTTTCAAATACATCTGAAACGGCAGTTCTCCTGAATTCGAAGCTCATTTGCTCGATCGGTATCGGTGCTGCCTCTACCGGTTTGTTTTCGAGTAAAACAATTTTCAGGTCCGACCGGGAGAACTCAGCCTGTTGGTCGGGTTCAAGCACCAATTCCTTTACACCGGTATTCCCGGAATTATTAAAAGCCGTTTCCGCCGCAGAAACCAGTACTTTACCGGTTTTCACCCGTATTTTCGCCGTTGGGTCATTCTCGTAAGCCCTGATCGTAAAGCTGGTGCCTACTACCCGGGTGACCATTTCTCCTGCATATACGAAAAACGGGTGACCGGGATTCTTTTTTACCTCAAAAAATGCCTCGCCCGAGAGTTCTACCGCCCGTTTCCCGGCATCGAATTGCCTGGGAAAGCGAATGTTGGAGGCACGTTTCAGCAGGACGGAGCTTCCGTCGGGCAGATTGACCAGCTTCTGGTTTTCCGACTCGTTGTAAACTTCGATGTAGGATGGGAGATCTTTGTCGGCGGTTTGTGCTGAAGCGGAGCTGTTTTCTCCCGGAGTGGAAGCCTGTCCGGTGTACAGAAGCGCTCCGATTCCCGTCGTTATCGCCAGAACTGCTGCCGCCCACCAAAGCGTTCTCCCGGTATTACGCTCCCGGTTGCCGGTAAGGCTGCGTATGTCCGAACTACCTTCGTCGATCGTAGCTACGATATTCCTGACCCTGTCTTTTACTTCAGGTTCGGGAATATCATCAAGCTCTCCCCTGACTGAAAGCAGTATATTCCGGGCCAGATCGGCTGCCTGGGCACGGTCGGGATGCTTGTTTATCCAGGCCGTCCACTCTTCGTTACCGGTGTTGTGATATACCCATGCACGGAATGCCGGGTCTTCTACAAGGTCTTCGGGCTTTGAGTCTCTGTCGTCTTTCATTCAATGGAATCTTGTCATACGGTCTGAAGAGTGCCGTACGCTGTAATAGTACCCATGGTGTAATGTTTTTTTAGAAAAAATTGCAGATTACTTAACTGCATTGATAAAGAGGGCCTTTTTTACCCAAAAAAATACAGGTTTTCCTGTATGCTAACTATAGGTTTTCCTGGATTGATTCCGGGATCTGGCTACACTAACTTAGCAGATTGATTGTACCTAGTCTGGCGGACCGGCATTAGTAATATCTATCCTACCACCCTTAGCCGGAACGTGTTGGCATACCCGGAATACTTTCCGGAATAAAAATCTTCTATAAACCAATCCGTTAAAAGCTATGACAAGAGCCTTTATTTACCCGGTAATAGCCGTGCTGAGTCTTGTGATGATCAGCGTTTCAGAAGCACAAATCACGCCGTCTGTCGATGGCATCGTGTATGTGGATGCGTCCGCCTCTCCGTCGGGTAGCGGTGCCTCGTGGGGAAGCGCCGCTCAATCATTGGCCGATGCTGTCCTGGCCGCACACGAAAATACGGACATCGTCGAAATCCGGGTAGCTCGGGGAACCTATTACCCGGAGCATATAGCGGGGAATGGTGATCATGACCGCGATAAAGCCTTTGTCTTTGCACGCGGCAATCTCCGGGTGCTGGGTGGCTATCCGCCGGGTGGAGCAGGAGAAAGAGATCCGGCCGCCAACTCCACCATATTAAGCGGCGATATCGATAAAGACGATGAAGATGACATCCCGGATGATGGCAATACTTATCATGTAGTGATCACTTCCTCCGATGCGGTCAACCATACTTTTGTGTTTGACGGGTTTACCGTTATGGGCGCTAATTCGGCAGATCAGACAACAAACACATTTATACAGGTTGCCGGAAGTAGCGTTAGCCGGAGCGTGGGGGCCTGGGTTAGTGTCAATTCCGGCCCCACAGTCAGGAATAGCATTATTCGTAATAATTCTTCGCGTTTTGGCGGTGGCTGGGGCAATATTAGCAGCAATCCGAGCCTTGAAAATGTAGTTATCCGGAATAATTCGGCTGTCGGAGGAGGAGGAGGCTGGTATTACGTCGGCGGCACCGTCAACCTGGTCGATGTGACAATTACCGGCAATACGGCAGGGGGAGATGGCGGCGGCTGGTACAGTTCTCAAAGCAACTATCCCAGCAGCGTAACAGGCTCTGGCGCGGTGATCAGCTACAATAAAGCGACCCGGTATGGCGGTGGCTGGCATAACGAATTTTCAAGTGTACCTGTTACCGGCATTACAATAGACAATAATGAGGCGGTATCAGGTGGTGGCTGGTACAATAACGGCGGACTGCCGAAACTTACCGGTGTTGCGCTGACCAATAACTCCGCAACCGGTAACGGGGGCGGTTGGTTCAATATCCAGAATACATCTCCCGAGCTAACCGATGTTCTGATCAGCGGCAACTGGGCAGAAGGCCGTGGGGGTGGATGGTATAACCAGGCAGGCTTCCCCGTCCTGACCAACGCAATCATTGAAAACAATACAGCCGTGTTTGACGGAGGGGGTTGGTACCACTTTAGTTCTACTGCTTCCGTAGAAACAAAAATAACCAATGTAGTGATCAGGGGGAATGAAGCACGACATGGCGGTGGTTGGTTTAATAGCAGCAGCAACCCGACGACCTTTGTCAACGTGGTGGTCAGCGGAAATACCGCAGAGGAAAACGGCGGCGGCTGGTACAACGCTGCCGGTAGCCCTAAATTAACCAACGTCACGATTGCCGGTAACTCCGCATCGGAAGAAGCAGGTGGCTGGTTCCATGTAAGCGGGAGTGCCACCCTGGCCAACTGTATTATTTATGGAAACCAGTCGGCAATTACCGGCTCAACGGGTATTTATTTTACTGACCAGGACCTGACGGATATTTCCTATTCACTGGTGCAGGGATACAACGCAGGGAGCAATAATCTGCCCGGGAATACCGATCCCATGTTTGAGCAACTGGTTGTTGCAGCATATGAGGAACCCACTACAGCGGGTAATTATAACCTGAAACCCGGTAGCCCGGTGGTCAACAAAGGCAATCCGGCTACAAACCCCGGACTCTTTCCCAAAGACGATGAGGATGACCCGACAGATCTGGCGGGCAATCTGCGTATATACGGGCCACAGATAGACATGGGCGCTTATGAGCTTATCGACGAGTCGGCCCTGCCGGTAGTGCTGGTGTCCTTTACGGGCGCGTTGAACGAAGGAGCCGTTCAGCTGAACTGGCAAACTACGGAAGAAATGAACTTTTCGCACTTCGAGATACAGCGTAGTGTCAATGGCAAAAGCTTTGAAAGCATAGGTAACGTGACGGCCGTCGGCGGGGTCGGGGGGCAGGGAATTTATTCCTTTCGCGATGGGGCAAAGATAGCCGGAGCTCCGGGGCGTATCAGCTATTACCGTCTGAAAATGGTGGACAATGACTACTCATTCGCCTATTCCCCCATCATTTCGGTCAAAAGAGATGATCCGGATGGACTCGCTGTCAGGCTTTTCCCTAATCCGGTCAGAAACGGAGCGGTGGCGCTGGAAATAGAAGGGCGGCAGGGACAACTGGATGTGAAAGTGTTTGACCTGCTGGGCAGGGAAACCGGCGTACCTGTACTGTTGAGTGCGGGCAAGGCTGAGCTTGAGACAGGACGACTGCCTGCCGGCCTGTACCTGGTGCATATAAATGGCGCAGGTACTGCCAAAACAATAAAGCTTGTTGTAGAATAGAACCCTTACCGGCCGGGAAGAAACTATCTCACCAGCAACAGGAGCAGCGGGATTACCATCTGTTGCCAGTAATCCCGCAGCTTCTGTATCCCGTATTGCAGGTAATTGGCCACAGCCTGGCGGCGTAACCCCATTACGTCAGCTATTTCTTCATAGGTAAGGTTTTCGTAGTAACGAAGGTACAGTGCTTCTCTCTGGCGCTTGGGAAGTTGCTTCATCACCTGCTGAAGCTTCTGTTCCAGACCGGCTTCTGTTTCCCGGAGGATCCATTCTGTTTCAGAAGAAAAAGAACTGAACTCCAGCTCATCTCCTGACCCGATTTCTGAAAACCTGGATACTCTTCTGATACGACGCAGGAGATTGTTGCGAAAAGCCTGGAACAGGTAAGAGCGCGGGTTTATAACCCCCGATAAATGCGCGTGCTTTTCCCATATATCCAGGAAAAGATCCTGGAGGCAATCCTTAATCAGCTCGCGGTCGTCTGTAAATTTTGTTCCGTAATGGTAGAGCGGCTTATAACAATATTCGGTAATTTGTCCGAATGCGTCCCGATCTCCCGAACAGAGTAGCTGCCATAGCGGGCTTACCGGGTCTTCTTGTAGGATTAGTTTGGGACGCATGCCGGAGTTATAAGTACTTGAACGGAAGTGACGGCGATGTTTGCAAAGTAACAGTTTTTAGATAAAACATTCAATTTTACTTTTACAGAATGATCTGCCGTACATTTTCCATAAACCACTTTAGAATGCGGAGAAATATATTGCTCTTTGCGGCGGTGATCTTAGCTGCCCTGCCTGCTTTTGCCCAAAGCACCATCAGCATTACGCACGGCCCCTACCTGCAGGCGCTTCACGATACCGGCGTGACGATTGTCTGGACTACAGATTCGGATGCAACCGGCTGGGTGGAGCTTGCACCCGACGACAGTACTCATTTTTACAAGGAAGAACGCCCTAAATTCTTTGCCGGCTCTCATGGCTTCAAAAGTATTTCGAAGCTCCACAAAGTGACGCTGAAAGGCCTCACGCCCGGAACCACTTACCGCTACCGTGTATATTCCCGGGAAGTGCTCAGCCATGTTGGGGCTAAGGTGCTGTATGGCGATGTGGCCGCTACCCAGGTATATCGTGTCGCGCCGCTTCGTTTTACCACCAGCAGGCCCGACCAGAAAGAGGTTACCTTCGGAGTCGTGAACGATATACACGGGCGTAATGACGTGATGGAAAAGCTCCTCGGCAACCTGGATTTCAAAAAGACCGATCTCGTGTTTTTCAACGGGGACATGGCCAATGACCTTCGCACGGAAGACCAGATGTTCACCGATTTTATGGATACGGGTACGAAAGTTTTCGCAAGTGAGATCCCCATGTACTACGCCCGCGGAAACCATGAAACGAGAGGCCAGTACGCCAGCCCGTTTCCCGACTACTTCCCGAGTTTCACAGGCAACCTGTATTATCTCGTCCGCAGAGGTCCCATTTGTTTTGTAGTGCTGGATTGCGGTGAAGACAAACCTGACTCGGATATCGAATACTCCGGCATCGTCAATATGGATCACTACCGGTCGGAACAGGCCGAATGGCTGAAGGAGGCCCTGAAGCGCCCGGAGTATGTGAGTGCGCCTTACAAGGTGGTGATATGCCATATGCCCCCGTTTGGCGGCTGGCACGGTGAAGTTGAGATTGCTGAGAAGTTTGTGCCACTCCTGAATGAAGCCGGGGCGCAGGTAATGCTCAGCGGGCACCTGCACCGCCACATGAAGGTGGGTGCTAACCCCTCCGGCCACAAGTTCCCGGTTTTGGTCAATTCGAACAATGCGATGCTCAGGGCTAAGGCCAATGACCAGAGGCTCCTGATAGAAGTGGTCGACCAGCAGGGAAAAGTTACAGATTCACTGGAGTTGCGCCCTCAAAAGTAGTTTTTACCACATAGGTACAGAGAACACAGAGTTTCGCTTGCTCTCCCCTCGTCTTCGGACGATGGGAGGGCGACTTTTTAAACCTTTTACCTTAGCAGTAATGAATACCAGACAATGTTTCCTTCGGGTATGGCAATTCCTGTTTGCTTTGTTTATCTCCTTTTCGGCGCCTGCCCAGAAAGAGCTGGAAGTAGTCGGGAATAAGTGGATCAGGTACAGCGATCCTGCCCACCTTTTATATCATCACCTGGCCGGCGATGCTTATGAGCTTCTTGATCAGGAGGCGGCCAAAGTGGGGAAGCTCAAAACCAAAGCGCAGTGGCAGCAGCGGCAAAAAGAAATGAAAGCCGCCATCTGGAACCAGATTGGGGCTTTTCCCGAAAAAACACCTCTTAATGCAAAGGTGACGTCTGTTGTCCGCAAAGAAGGCTTCACTATCGAAAATATTATTTACGAATCACTGCCGGGCTACTACGTTACGGCATCATTGTTTATTCCCGACCGGTTGCAGGCCCCGGCCCCCGCTATCCTCTTTTGCAGCGGCCACAGCGCACAGGCCTATCGCAGGGATGTATATCAACTACCCCTGCAAAACCTGGTTCTCAAGGGATTCGTTGTACTGGCTATCGACCCTGTAAGCCAGGGTGAAAGACTTCAGTATATGAACGCACAGACCGGTGAATCGGAGATAGGGGGCTCTACCAAAGAGCATTCGTACCCGGCAGTCCAGTCATTCCTGATCGGCCAGTCGGTCGCGAGGTATTTTGTATGGGATGGTATCCGCGGTATCGACTACCTGGTCAGCAGGAAAGAAGTTGATCCGGGGCGGATAGGCGTCCACGGACTTTCAGGAGGAGGAACCCAGACCGCCTATATCAGCGCGCTCGACGACCGGGTAGTTGCTTCGGCTCCCAGTGGCTATATCACGGGCTTTTCGAGGCTTATCGAGTCTATCGGGGTACAGGACGGAGAGCAGAATTTTTACCACGGAATCAAAGAAGGGATCGATCATGCGGATTTCCTCGAGATCCGTGCTCCCAAACCTACGCTTATCATGGCTACAACCCGCGATTTTTTTAATATCAGCGGTACCCGCGACGTGCACACGAGGGTAAAAAACCTGTATACCCTGTACGGCGCCGCCGAAAACCTGGAGATGGTGGAGGGAGACTATGAGCACGGTTACGTACGTAATATCAGGGAAAAAATGTATGCATTCTTTCAAAAACACCTGAAATTGCCAGGGTCGCCGGTAGAGCTCGAGATCGACCTGCTTACCGAAAAGGAACTTCAGAAAACACCTACCGGGCAGATCGCTACTTCCTTTCCGGCCTTTGAAACCGTGTTTTCCCTGAATAAAAAGGAGGCGCAAAAGCTTACCGTCGCACTGGATAAATCGAGAGAGAATACTGTTGCACACCGGAAGAAAGTCGCGGAGAGCGCTGTCAGGTACAGCGGCTTCCGAAAGCCCGGAGCGATACCTACCCCCGTTTTTACAGGAAGGATACCGAAAACCGGCTATGTGATTGAAAGATATTTCCTGAAGGGAGAAGGCGAATACCCGGTACCGTACCTGTTGTTCCTGCCGGAGAATAAATCAGGAAAGACCATCATCTACCTGCATCCTGAAGGAAAAGCACGCGAGGCGTCGGGTGAGATAGAAGCATTGGTTAAGAAGGGGTTTTCAGTTCTTGCCCCCGACCTTCTCGGTACCGGGGAACTGACCTCCGACCAGTTTAAAGGGGATGCGGCTATAGGAGGAGTATCTTACAACATCTGGTTTACGGCTGCTCTGACCGGCCGGAGCATCGCAGGCGTACATGCGGCAGACTTAGTGCGTCTTGTGGAAACAATAAAAAAGAGCTTTCCGGCGGATGAAATCTGGGGTGTAGCCCGCGGAACAATGGGCCCTTCGCTTCTGCATGCAGCCGTGCTGGAACCCCGCTTTGCAAGAGTTGCCATAGCCGGAATGTACAGCTCATACCAGGAAATAGTAGAGACGGAAAGGTACAATCCCGGGTTTGTATACAGCATGGTCCCCGGCGCTTTGCTGGCCTATGACCTGCCTGATCTGGCTGCATCGCTGGCCCCGCGCCCACTCCTGATGGCAGACCTGACAGACAGCATGGGAAAGGCGCTGGATATGACTGAGCTTGAAAAAGCCTGTCGCTGGATAACACGTGGTTATTCTGCCGGAAACGCCGGGAAAAGGCTTGCGATCAGGAAAGACACTGACCTCGTTTCTTATCTTTCGGAATGGGCCGAATAGTCCCGTCATGCCTAGCCCTTTTCGTTTTTTGGCGCGTATAATATCTAAAATCAAAACCGGGTAAAAAACCTATGAAAATTTTCCGCCTCTTCTGTCCGGCTGTGCTTATTTGCGGCCTTTTCTCGATATCGGTTCCCCGGCTTGCATCCGCCCAGTCAGACACGGTCTCATTTGTGCATATCACCGATACCCACCTTATCTTCGGACTGGAGCATTACCAACCTGATATTATCCGGTTGAGAAAGCATTACGGGAATGGTATAGCCCCGCTGAAAAAGATGCTGGATTCGCTGTCGACCTCAAAGACCACCCGTTTTACAGCGATTACGGGAGATATGATAGACTTCACCGGGGCGACAAATGCAGATGGAGACGAACATACCTACCAGATAGAAAGGTTCGCCCGGCTTATCAACAGCTACCCGATACCGGTTTTCCTGAACCTTGGCAATCATGACATCGCTACTTACCGGTGGGACGGGGAGCGGATGATTTCATCGCAGTGGACAGCAGGTAAGGCGCGGGCCGCCTGGATCCGTTCGGCCCCGGCTTTCGGCGAAGGGACCTATTATAGCAGGTTATTGACAGCCGGTGGAACACAGTACAGGCTTATTTTCCTCGATAACGGCTACAATTCGGCGGGAGAGTACGAAAAAAGCAAACCACCCTATCTCGACCGAATACAGCTGGAGTGGCTGAAAGAACAGTTAAACGAGTCGAAAGACGACGTAGAAATCGTTTTGATGCATATTCCTTTCGGGCAGGATACGGCGGGCAGCGAGCTCTACGATATTTTGTCGGGTCATCCTTCTCTGAAACTGATCCTGTCGGGCCATAATCATATAAACCTGGTACGCCATCTGGGGCCTCAGAATAAGCTCGTGCAAGTCCAGACCGCAGCATTTGCCAGGAATCCCAATGAATGGAGGGAGATAACGCTGACGGCAAATTCCATCCTGGTGTCGTCTCCGGGCACCCGGAAGCAGGAACTGGCCGTATCTGTGAAGCCGTGACAGGCTGAAGAGGGTCATTACTGAGCAGGAAAATAAGGCGTAGCAGTTTTATCAGAACATTCCCCGTCTTACTTTTACGGTTATGGCGAATGTGGTAAATCTCTTCCGCAGGTTCTTTTCCTCAGGATCATCAGGCGGTATTATTCTTCTCTTCTGTGTAGTGGTATCGTTGTTGGTGGCCAACTCTCCGCTGGGGAAAGATTTTGAACGACTTCTGGCTACCGAGATAGGCTCGGATATCGGATCGGTCCATTTGAAGTATTCCGTGCTGCTCTGGATCAACGACGGGCTCATGGCGATATTCTTCCTGCTCGTAGGCCTGGAAATAAAGCGGGAGCTTGTAGACGGGGAGCTTTCCTCCCCTTCGAAGGCGGCCCTGCCTATCATTGCGGCTTTGGGCGGAGTGCTGGCGCCGGCTTCTATTTATACGCTGTTCAATGCCGGTACGGAGTCGGCAGGAGGGTGGGGGATCCCGATGGCTACCGATATTGCTTTTGCGCTGGCAATTATTACCATGCTGGGCGACAAGGTGCCGGTTTCTCTTAAAATTTTCCTGGCCGCACTGGCGATTGCCGACGATCTTATGGCAATCCTGGTCATAGCGATCTTTTATACGACCGAATTGCATATCACCTACCTGCTGTACGCGGCCGGCATCCTGGCTATGCTGGTAGTCCTCAACAGGATGGGTGTCAGGAAGCTCGTGTTTTACCTTATACCGGGAGCCTTTATCTGGTATTTCATCCACCATTCAGGTATACATGCTACTATTGCAGGTGTGATAACGGCGATGATCATTCCTGCTTCCCGGCAAAAAGACCGGGATTCACCGCTTGAAAAGCTGGAACATGTCTTGGTAAAACCAGTTAATTTCCTCATTATGCCGCTTTTTGCACTATGCAATACCAATATTGCTTTTGAAGCGGGTATGGCAGACGGGCTTTTTAAGCCGCTTGGACTGGGCATTCTCCTGGGCCTTTTTGTAGGGAAACCTCTCGGGATTACACTTGCAACCTGGATTTCGGTAAAGCTGGGGCTATGCAGGCTTCCCGAAAATGCGACATGGGCGCAACTGCTGGGCGTGGGAATGCTGGCAGGAATAGGCTTTACGATGTCCATATTTATTGCCATGCTCTCGTTCAAGGGCCTACATCACCTGGAATCGGAAGCGAAATTCGCGGTACTGACCGCTTCCCTCGTTTCGGGAGCGGCAGGGTCTTTTTTTCTGTTGTCGCTGAATAAGATCAGGCAGGGGAAGAAGCAGAATATTCCCGTGATACAGGAAAAAAGGGCGGGGTAGCTACTTCGAAACCTTTTTCACTACCCACTGAATCATACGCTTTTCTTTCGACCAGAAAAAATGAAACTGACCCAGGATAAACCCGTAAAACAGCAGCAGAACCTGGTAAGCCGGAAATACGAAAGCCAGGTAGGTAGTTACTTTAAGCCACATGGCGGTCTGGTCGGTATAACCCAGAACAGCAAACAACCATTTACGCAGCGCTACTACCGATGAGCCTGCCAGCGAGAAGACCACCAATACCGCCACTACCTGCCAATAGCTGGAAAGTGACCATTTTTCCTGTAAACGTTGAAGCCAGGACTGGGTAGCTTGACCGGAAGTGCTCATATAATCTGGATCTCTTACGTAACTAAATAAAAACGGCACGAAATTACGGATTTACTGTGGAATCCGCTCGGTTTTTTTACCCGGCAGGCATTGTCAGAACAGAAACCCGAGCTGCACCTGGATACGGTCGCGCAGGAAAACATGTCCCGAAGCGCTTTTCTGGTGAACCGGTTTTTGGGCGTTCACCCCGATCATCCATTTTTCGGAAAAAAGGTTTAGCCCGGCAGTCCCGTTGACGATGGTGCCGCCTGTTATATCGAGAATAGCGCCGTTTTGGGCGCCATGCTGCATATGTTCGGCATAAATCCCTATAGCGGGCATCAGGCTCATTTTTCCTATTGAGAAGCTTCTGAACAGGTCTGCCGTACCGTACAGCTGATCGCCGAAGCGGTATTCCTGGCTGTTCCTGGTGTTGAATTTCCTGGAAATATTGGCTGAGAGTCCCCAGTTTTTCCAGTTGAGGCTATAAAACGCATTGACGATAAAATCGACACTGCCTGTACCCAGCTGGAAGTTAGCGTTGGCCACCTGCAGAGGGTCATTCTCGTCATAGCGGAATTTGCCGGTAGGCAGCTTGACCCCTCCGCCCATCGTCAGGGAGTGGGTCCATTCCGAAGACCCCTTCCCATCCATGAAGGTATTGAACAGGTTATAGCCGGCGAGTGCGGTCATGTCGCCGGGACCGGAGTTTTTCTTCGTAACCGCCGAAGTAACCTGCGCGTCGAAGCGATACGGGACAAAAGCCATCACCTGCACTCTTTTGAACGGGAAAAACCGGCCGTACAACTCGGCTACGTTGAAAGTCTCTTTTGTCGCGAGTACCTTACTGTCGGGATGGGTGTCGAAATGAAGGTAATTGTATCTTACCCCTATGATCGATTTGTGCGACTGGGGCATTAACCCGAAATAGGAGCCGCTGTTTGCACAGCCGCATATGTCGCAGGCGGAGCCGGGGGAGGAGGCCAGGGTGAAGACTATTATGGAAAGGAATATTTTTTTCATTGGAGAAATTATTATAACAATTAGGCAATTTCGGGCTCTATGCTCTCGGCTAACCTCCTACAAGGCATTTCCAATACCCGGATCAGCGAGTTTCGGATCTTTCAGGAAGATGTCGTCGGTCAGTGTGCGCAGGAAGGCGATAATGGCCTGCTGCTCGCTTTTTGTAAGCGGTATCCCCGGCCTTTCGGGGTCGGCCAGAAGCGGGTCGAGCGTTTCGACCGCTTCTGAGCCGGATTTTATAAAAAGCCGTACGGAGTCGCTGTAGTGGCTCAATACTTCTTCCAGGGAATGGTACCGCCCGTCGTGCATATAGGGAAAAGTGACGCCGACGTTTCTCAGACTGGGGACTTTGAATTTATACCTGTCGGTCTTATCTCCCGTAATTTCCGAATGGCCCCTGTCATTGATGCGCATCGGAACCAGGCCGTTGTTACGGAATGAGTGGTCGGTCAGCAATACTCCGGTGTGGCAGGATGAGCAGTTCTTCTCAAACAAAACCATTCCTTCTTTCTCCTGCGCATTCAGGGCCGACTGGTCTCCCATTAAATAGAAATCGTACTTGGAGGTAGCCGAAACCATCGTGAGCATGAACTGCGAGAGTGCGCGCATCATCCGTCCGGTCGTAATCTCTTCCGTACCGAAAGCATCCCTGAAAAGCCTGGGGTAGTCGACCGGCATTTTCGCGCCCGGTCTCGGCCCTGCCTTTAGCTTTTCGATAATAGACGGGACAGACTCGTCCATTTCCACCGGGTTCTCGATGGCGTTAAGCGGGGAGAAATCAAGGTCATGAACGCCGCCGTCCCAGAAAAAACGGGGACTCCAGGCCATATTCTGAACGGGAAGCGAGTTCCTTATGCCGATCAGGTCGTCTACTCCGTGGCTCAGCTCATGACCGTGATGGGTAAAAGCTGCCTGCTGCTGGTGACAGGTGCCGCAGCCGATCTCATTCGTACGAGACATGATCCCGTCGTAAAAAAGGAACATGCCCAGTTTGATACCCTCGTTCGTGAGCGGATTCCTTGAAAAATCGTACACCGGATCCGGGAAATGGGCGGGCTTGACCCAGTTGTAAGGAGTAGGCCCGCCCGGTTCCGGTTCAGGATCGTTTTTCTTCCCGCAGGATACCGCCAAAACCGTGAGCAGCCACAGTACCAGAAACCCTAAAGCGGTATATTTTCTTTCTGCGGACATCATACAATTAATGGACGTGATCGTAGGAGAACATTTGTTTATAGTTGTCTGCGAGCTTCTGAGTATAGGGCCTGTGTACTTCGGCAGCCATAATACCCGGGTATTCGGCAATACTCAGATGCGTGGCAGGACCGTCGAAAAACTTAAGCACGTCTGCAAACAGGTGTACTTCAGGCATATGGTCTTCTGTTACCCTGGCGAGGTCGTTCCCGAATTTGATTTTAACGGTCCGGGTGTTGTTGACGGTCGGCTTATCATACCCGCCGTAGAGCCCGATATGATAGTAGAATTTGTTATTGGCCGGGTTGCCGAAAGACGAGCTTCCCTCCAGCTTAACAAAGATATAGCCCGAGTTCCAGGCCCAGTACATACCGTCGCCGGCCATGTCCCCGCCGGGATCCAGCACACCGGTACGCTTCGCTTCAGGCATGGTGTTCCGCAGGCTGTCGACACCGACCATAAATTCCACGTGATCGTAGTCGCCGGTCGGAATGTCTTTTAATGTTACAAACTGCGATGCCCTGTTATCTTCTTTTATAAGGAAATAACACGAATCCTGGGGTACGGTAAAGACGGTTCCGTCTGTTTTATACAGCTTGAAATTGGAGACGAAATAATTGAATTTGGTGACGATGAAATCTTCTCCCGTAGCGTTTTCATAGTTGACTCCGTTTAAAACGAGGTTTTTATCGCCCACGACGTTATCGAATTCGATCCTCAGGCTTCCTCCGGGAGGGACGGGATCTTTGGTATTGCATGACCAGCATAGCCCTGCTGCGGCAAAAAACAGCAGGGAGCGTCTGACCAGATTGTTTTTATCTGACATTTTGAAAGAGAGTCTGATGCCCACGAAATCAGGTTTTGGGCAGATGAAAAATTGTATCTTCTGCCGGTGAAACCGGCAAAGATTCTTAAAAAACGATAAAGAGCACGATCAGGATATGAGCGGAGGATGAAAAATGCCTGAAACAGGCGTTAGGCCATTAAGGCCGGGAGTGTATAGAAATGAAATTTTGTCAGGAAAAGGCATTAACGGGTTTGCGGGAAGCACCGCATGGAAAGGCCTGACCGGCTCCGCAAGGGTCTCACATAATTTGAAGATAAAATTTTGCTCCGCCTCCTGCTGCTCTTTTTCCCGTGCCGCTGCAATCCGTTTGGCTACATAGCATTTACCGTCGCAATGAAGCTCAGGTCTGTTTTTATTGATACAGAGGTTTTTTACAATGTAATCGCGGCGTAGCTCAAAATCGAGGTATATAAGGGGTATGATGCATACTTTGAGCAGCATCAGCGAGAGGAAAAAAACGGAAAGAAAACGTGCTCCCACAGCCTTGGATTTAATTTCCTTCCGCAAAGGTAATTACTAAAAGCTACCGGGGGAAGGAAATATATAATTCTTATACATTTGTCGCTGAAGTCACCTTCAATATCCAGCCCGATGTTGAAAAGGAAGGTGTGTTGGCAAAGTTAAGTCTATGACAATTTTATGTGCAATTTGAAAGTTTCATACCTCCAATAAATATTTTACGCCGGCAGGATCGGCATCGATCGTCTCAAAAGCTTCCTGTGCCTTTTCGAGCGGCAACACCTGAGTGATCAGCTGATCCAGGGGCAGCTTTTCCGAAACGGTATAGGCAATGGCCTCTTCAAAATCTTCCGGTTCATAAACCCGGGCGCCGATAAGCTTCAGTTCACGGAAAAAGAAACGGAAAACATCTACTTCTCTTTGCTGCGCATGGATAGCGACCATAACGATCCTTCCCCTGGCGCGAGGCAACTGCGTCATAACAGAGACGCCGGCCTGCGTTCCGGAAACTTCAAATACGACATCTGCCATCGCTCCCGATGTAATACGATCCACCTCAATGGCCAGATCGCACTGAAGAGGATTGACGGTTTCAAACCCCAAAGCGGCCGCCAGCGCGAGACGGGCTTCGTTGACTTCCGAAAGAATTACTTTTGCTCCTTTCTCCCGGGCTACAAGCGCGATCAGCAGCCCTATAGGCCCGCCCCCGATCACCACTACATGCTCACCGGAGCGGACTTCCCCGAGACGAACGTCATGACAGGCCACAGCCAGCGGCTCTATCAGCGTCGCAGTTTTTAATGAAAGAGTATCGGGCAGACGATGAAGCGTATAGGCAGGCACATTCCAGTATTGCTGCATAGCGCCGGGCGTATCGACCCCGATAAATTTCATATTTTTACCGATATGCGCGCAGCTGTTGTCCGACGGATCCGCTGTGCCGGTCTGCAGGGGCCTGATCGCCACCTTCTCCCCGGGTTTCCAGCCCGAAACGCCCTCCCCGATCTCATCGATCACGGCGGATGCCTCATGGCCAATGACCTGGGGCGTCTTTACCCGCTGGTCCATATGACCGTGGTAGACGTGCACGTCGGTGCCGCAGATACCGCAGTAGGCGACTTTCAACCGGACTTCACCTTCCTTCAAAGGCTCTGGTTGTACTTCTTTTATGGCGAATGATTGATTGCCTTGGTAGAATAGTGCTTTCATAGTTGATTGGAAAGGATTGAATTTATCTGGAATCTGTGGGTAGAATGACCTATGGTGTAAACAGTATATTTATCCTCTAATTCCATTTAGCCTCCAAAGCTATCCAGCATTTCAAAGGTCGGCACAAAAAATAACGTTCCTGTTCTGGCTGTGCTGAAATCTAAAATTCTGTCATAATTGCCTTCTGGCTCACCTTTAAACATCTTTGTAAGCATTTCTGTAACTGTACTGAAAGTGCTTGCATAAGCAATGAAATAAGTGCCCATTTCGTTGCTTGCCATATTGCCGAACGGCATATTGTCCCGTACAATCTTTTTGTTATCACCTACATTTGCCAAAGCGGAATGGGAGTTGGACGGTTTAACATCATCGGACATTTCAATATCATTTGCTTTGCTCCTGCCAAAAACTTTTTCCTGTTCAGCAACAGGTAAAGCCCTCCACGCCACCAGATCATGAATGTATTTCTGCACAAAAAGATAACTGCCGCCTTTGTATTTTTCGTCCTCATCCCCAATAATGCCAAAAAAAGCCCTGCTGTTACCGTTGGGATTTTCGGTGCCGTCCACAAAGCCCAAAATGCTTCTTCCATCCCAATACCTGAACCCGTGTACTTCTTCAATGCAATCTGCCACTTGTGATAATGTTTCGGAAATAGCTGCCGCCATATCAATACAATAACTTTTATCGTCTGCACGGATATGAAAATGCAAATCTCCGGGTGTGGCAACAGCAGTATGTTTCTGTCCTGCAATAGGAGCGAAGTCCGTTAATTCTTTTGGAAGAGGTTCGGGCAGGTTCAGTTTTTTCCAGGCACTATGACTAATGCCCATCACTACACTTGCTCTTGAAGTTACGGTACGCACCTGAGCCGAATTATTAAGATTGCTCATCAGTGCACATACACGGTCAAAAACAGGTTTTTTAGTATCGATTTCCCTAAAAATCCAAACCATAAAAATGGTATTGTTATTCGGATAATCTAATACATTTTGTGAATTTATACTCATATATTTATATGATAATCAATGCTATTCCAGACGTTATTACTACTTGCAAATTAACCATCACACTTCCCGCTGCAGCACCTGTATCATATTCCCCTCCGGATCAAAGCAGTTCCTGACCTTTCCTCCGCCGATCGCGTTGATGATCTCTCCGGCCCACCTGATCCCTTTGGTGTCGAGATAAGCTATTGCACGGTCGATGTCTTTCACCCGGAAAGCCACGTGCGACCAGCCGGGGGTCCAGGTCGTACGTTCCTGGCGGAGCGTATGGTCTTTGGGCATGATCTCGAGCAATGTCCCGTCAGGGGCTTTGAGCATCCAGACCGGCTTGGGATGGAAAAACCATTTTTCATAGCCGATCACCTCGCAATACCAATCGGCGAGGGTCTCGACATTGTCGGCGGCCACTGCGGGGTGGTCGACTCCGGTAAAGGTTAATTTTTCTTCGTTGTTCATATATTAATCACTACAATGGCAAATATAACTGGTATCGTCCACCCGTTTTGCGGATCTCTCTCCGGATGCCACCGCCGGATGTCAGGGACAGTAAGGCATTTTCCGGGAAGTTCAGTGTCCATATTTCGTCGGGGTTTTCCAACGTAATATAGTCATTATCCTGCTTTATTCTCCATTCTTCCAGGCGCCCGGGAGTGTCTAGCGCAATGGTATGAACGACGGTCCGCACCGGTGCGCTTCCTTTCTCGGTAAAACGGAAAACCAGCCCGCTGCCGGGCCTTCCTTCCCCGGTTTGAGCTGGTTTTACGTGGTACGCATCATGCATGTAGCCGTAAGCCGGGTATCCTAAACGGCCGTTACCCGAATGGAAAAGCTTCAGTCCGGCTTCTCCCCGCAGCACCTCGAGACTATTGTCCTGCATCCGGGTTTCTGTTCTGCCGTCACGGTTATTGACTACCCAGTTCCATATCGTGGCGACCGGTTCAGATGCGCGGATGTGATCTACTACAAACAATGCATGGCTTCCGGCCAGGATCCAGAACCTTTCAAATAACTCAATAGGCTTTCCGTAAGCGCTGCTGCATTCTGCGCCGACGATCGATACTTCCTTATCCCGGTAAACGATCAGGCGCTTGTTCTGCCGGTCTACCGGCTCTCCGGGTCCTTCGGGAAGGATCCTCCGCCTGGGAAGAATACTTCTTTGCTCAAGAAGCGATGCTTTGGCCCTGTCCTCCTGTAGCCCGAGGGCATCGCCTTCCAGCAGGAATGTACACGTATTATGGGTTTGCGACGAGCTTTCCAGTCCGTGGATGAGATTGCGGTAGCAACTATGCCCCGGATCGGCAAGCAATCTTTCATTATTGTGTACGAGGATAAAGCTGTTAAGGTCGCCATGTAAGTGTCCGGGCCCGTTGAGCGGATCGCCGCCGCCGTTGACAGCGATCACCGTTTTCCCGTTCCAGGCATCGCGGATAAATGTATGGCCGTTGCTGAAAGCAGAGACCTCCGGGAGGCCGGCTTCCGAAGGCGATACAGACAGGGTAGTTACGGTTAAGAGAGGCAGCGTGAGAAATCCCCAATCGTTGCGCATTCCGAATGAAGCCAGCTCATGAGGCCCCTGCTCAGGGACCGGAACATAATATTGATCAAACAGCCACCTGGCAAGGCCTGCTTCTTTCGGGTCGGTATGCCTTGCGGCGATGTGTAAAAGCAGGTCTCCCGACGACCTGAATATGGCGGCGCTGTCATTGAAGTTTGCCGCCCTGGCGACCGGTTCTTTCGTTACCCGGTTTTCGAGTGGTTTGGAATAAAACATGCTGGCGACTATCCAGTTGATTCCCTTCGCATAAGCGCTGACAAGATGTGCCGGTACCCGCTCCGGGTGTTTCCTGGCTAAGGATTCATAAGCAAGCATCAGGGCAAAAGCCAGGTAGTTGCCGTATTGGAGCGATTCGCCATACGATCCGTCCGGCTGGAAAGCCTGGCAGCACCGGCTCAGCTCCGGGATATATTGGTCCAGAATTTCGGCTTCATTAAGTACGGCAGCGCTTACGACGATTCCCGAAACCATAATCCCCCGCCAGTTGGCCAGATGCGTATTCTTTTCGACCCAGCGACCGCACAGCGTAATCCCCTTTTCCAAAAGTGTTTTCCGGATTTCCTGTATTTCTTCATGGTCGAAAAGATTCGGTGCAAGGTCCAGCGCCGATGACGTGGCCCAGCAGAGATGAGCGGTTTCGAGGTGCCCGGTAAGCGGTTCCGAATGATCACGGAATCCGGGACCGGCCCAGTCGTAGGCAGGTTTGCGTATAATTTCCAGGGTTATGTCGTGCAGCCAGCTTCCCAAACGTTCTTCCGGTTGCAGCAGGAATAGCAGGGCTGCGTCAGACACGTATTCTGCAGCTGGATAATACCATTCGGTGGTTTCTCCGAGATTAGCCAGGTTTCTGTCCAGCCGGCTATAAACTCTTTTTTCGAGCGCCCGGAAGAACCGTGATAGGACAGCGTCCCCGGAAACCAGTCCGGCTCGTATTTTACTCGCTTCGGATAATGAAATAAAAGCCCGGTTTTCGATAGATTTATCCATAACCAAACACCCACTCAAAAGTATCCGCCGTTCTTAACTACTTCGGTCGGACTCATCCCGCTTTTTACCATTTTTTTAATCTCACTCTCCCGGTTGATAATTTTTTCGGCTGCCAAAAGCACGTCATACGCGATTTCCTGCGGGATGGCAATCACGCCATCGATATCGCCGAATATCCAGTCGCCGGGCCTGACCACCACTTCACCTATCAGCACAGGCTTCTGGTAATGGAACATCCTGAATCTCCCGAGCATACCAGTATTGGATTTGTATTTGTGGAAAACCGGGAATTGCTGGTCAAGGATGGCTTCTGTGTCGCGGATTCCGTTGACAACCGCCCCGCGGCACCCGGCGCGGATAGCTGCCATGGTCATAACCTCCCCCCATTGCGACGTGACGGTGTCGCCGGTGCAATCCCATACAACCACAGAATCCTGGTGCAGCGCTTCCAGCATTTCCGCACGGGTTTCCATTTCACCGTCGGTTGTGATATCAGGGCCGCCTTTGATGGTGAAGGCAAATCCTGCCATTTTCATATTTTCGCGCAATGGGGCAAATGCGGGAGGCAGGCTTGTAGCGTGGATCCGGTAATCGAAGCGTAGCACATCATTGATAGCTCCGGTGTATAGTCGAAGATAGCGCGTTCTCATTTCCTCGACAGAAATAGGGAAAGGCGATTTTATATCCAGGCCGGTTGAATTCATGGTCTTAAACAGTTTTATGTGCTATGGATGTGTTTATATTGGCGGATAGGCGCGGGAAAGGACAATATATTTCCTATCCGGCAAGGAATTTAATGTTATCAAAGTTGATTTCCCGGATGAGCACGTCGGGAGGTTGATTGAGCACGAAGCAGATCACCCTGGCAACATCTTCGGTTTTGAGGAATTTTTCACGGGGTACTTTCCGGTCACCCCAGTATTCGCTGTCGGTAGGGCCGGGATTTACGTCGGTCACTTTGATGCCCAGCTTTATAGCCTGATCGGCCAGACCGCTGCTGAGCCCCCTGGCACCGAATTTGGAGGCGCAGTACACCGGAGCGTTAGCGTTAGTACGCTGTCCTCCCATAGAAATAACGGAGATGATGTGCCCCTGTTGCCTGGGTTTCATGATTTTAAGCGCCTCCCTGTTGCACAGGAAAACCCCTTTCATATTTACGTTTACCATCGTTTCATAGGTTTCCAGGTCGGTTTCGGAAAGGTCGGTGGTGAGCAGTCCTATACCTGCGTTATTGATCAGGACATCAACTGTGCCGAAGGCTTCCAGGCAGGCCGCAAAACCCGCTGCGACATCTGCTTCCGATGTTACATCACCCTGGAAAGACCGGAGATTTTCGTGCCGGAAGGTATCAATGAGCTTTCTCCTCCTGCTGAAATCAAATACTTTTCCTCCTGATTCCAGAAGTGTGATGGCCGTTGCTTTTCCTATTCCGGCGGATGCTCCTGTGATAAAGTATACTTTGTTTTCGATGTAGTTCATTTTTGATGAAAAGATATGATGATGGGGCGATGAGACAATGTTGTAATGAAATAATGTGATAGGGTTGTTTTATGTGTTGAGTTCTGTTTCTTTTACTATTTCCGTCCGGACTTTTGACGAAGCATTTTTTGTCCAGAGGAAAACAGCTACGACGAGACACAAAAGACCGGCGCCGAAAGCCAGCTGTCCGCTGGTAACCCGAATGGACGGTATACTCATCGCTGCAAATAAAAGGCCTGTAACTACCAGCGCCACTGCATAGAGCCTGTTCATAACCCGTATGAAGCCGGGATCTACCTTTGGTTTTTCTGATTCAGTAAGCGGGGTGGCAAGCTTCCTGAAAAATGCTTCTACCCGCTGAACATAAGCCGAATCCCGGGAAGGGATAATGCCGGAGATCAGGTAAATGGCTACGCACGCTATAATCTCTATCAAGGTAGCCATTTCCCAGGAAACGTCCGGCCGGCTGTTCAGGAACAATCCCAGGATCATCCCGCCGAATACTGTAGCCAGCGCTCCCCACGGGCGCGGGCGTTTCAGCACGATACCCAGTACGAGCGGCAGGGTCATGGGGAGCGCAAAAAGCCCCGTAAACAGCTTGTTTGCTTCGAAAGCGCCGCCGAACCCACCGACATACAGCGCCCCTACCGTAATCAGCGCCCCGAGAAATAACGTCATCAGCCTGCCTACCCAGAGGATTTCCTTTCCTTTGGCTCCGGGGTTGAAGAGCCGCTGGTAGATATCTTTAGTCAGTACCCCGGCTGTTACATTGTATTCCCCGCTCAACACCGACATGGTAGCGGCAAACATGGCCGCAACCATCAGTCCCATGATGCCCGTTGGCAACAGCTTCAGACATACACTTACATAAGCCATTTCAGGGTTTGCCAGGTCGGGGATAATGGCCTTGGCCGCAATGGACGGAAACAGGAAAATGACCGGGAACAGGAAAAAGAAAACGGCTGTGAGAAGTCCCTGCTTCTCGCTGGCTTTTTCATCGCGGACGCTGTAAAAGCGCTGGATGAAGGTCCAGTTACCGCTGTATTTGACCAGGATCATCAGGTAGTAGACCATGAGGAACAAAGGCATTCCCTTCGGACCGTTAAACCAGGTGAAGTGTTCCGGTATTGCCAGCTTCATCTGAGAAAGTCCTCCCGCCGCCTGGATCGTAAGCGGAACCAGGATGAGCGTAGCAACCATCAGTATGATAAACTGGACGACATCCGTAATCACCACTGCCCACAGGCCGCCCACTACCGTGTAAAGGGCTACAATGATGCCGCAAACCAGGATGGACATCTCCAGGCTCAGCGGGGTAGCAGCGGTGACAAACAGGCCGAGCGCGTAGAGTCTCACCATGTTGTCGAGGATTTTGAAAAAGACTCCCAGCCATGAGAAGAGCTGGCGAACGGGCATATTATAGCGGGTTTCGAGAAACTCCATAGGGGTCATGATCCCGGCCCGGCGCCAGCGTCTGGCGAAGAAAGCCACACCGATCAAAGCAGGCAGCACCGTACTCCAGATGAGCGTCAACGCCACAAACCCGTGCTCGTAGGCGATCCCGGCATAGGCGACGAAGATGAAGGTGCTGAATTTGGTCATGAAGTTGGAAATGGCGCCTGACACCCAGGGAATGGCATTGCCTCCCTTGAAATAGTCACCGATATTTTTGATGAATTTCCCCAGGAAGAGGCCTATTCCTGCCATCAGCAGCATGTAAATGGCTACAGCCCAATAGTCCAGGGTGGTTAAGGTTTGCATAAGGGAAACCGGTTAAGGATGGTCCATCTGATAGCGCTGGAAAATGAATCTGGTATCTTAAATTTAATATAATTAAATAATAATTTTACTATACAATAATATAAAGATTAGGCGGATCGTCAAAGAGTTGTTTTGTTTTTTGTTGGGGGCTTTTATGAATCTGTTTCCAAACCTTTTGAAAAAAGTTGGCTATAGCTTTTTGGTACCTTTTCATTCCTATATATGAGGTATATTAATCAAGGGTAATTTTTTTGATTATCTCTATAAGCTGACCCGTTATGAAAGCAGCCTGGAGTGCCCGCGCTTCCTCTTTGTAATGCACATGATCAGTAAACTGCGTTATGCCCAGGCGCCAGGTAAAGCCGTAAAGGTCAATTTCGGGGATATTGTTTTCTTTGCAAACCTGATCAGCGATCCCGTTATATATACTAAGATCCCGGGCGTATCTTTTGAAAGACCCGGAACGGCTGTTATGGATCGTATCTACAACGGCTGTAGTCCGTATCCATACCGGTCTGATATTTTTTTCTTTCAGCAGAGATATGATGGCCGATAGGTTGCTCCTGTATTCCGCTTCTGTTACCTGTATTTTTCCTGACTCCGGGTTACGTTTGATGTCGTGCAGTCCGCAATTCAACACGAGATAGTCGGGCTGAAAGCCGGGATCCCGGAGCTTGCTCCTGAGATATTCCAGTACCATCCGGGAGTCTCCGCCATTGGCGCCCGTAGGGACGTCCAGGTTTTTCAGCGCGTTGCCGTCATCCTTTTTCCGGCTGAGTTGTATGACGCCGTCTGTGTACTTTGCCAGGTAAGGCCCATATTGGATCGAGATGCTGTCGCCGATAAGAAAAACGGACGGGAGGTCTTTCGTGAAAGAAAGCAGCACCATAGCGGGGAACAATACCAACGCGATTTTCAGGGAGCTGAATCCAGTCTTTTTCATAGCCAGGGAGGTCATAGCTAAACAGGTAGGGGTTTCGTTATTTAATATTGTTAAATTCCGTTAGTGAATTTTCAGATGCAGAGCCTGAAAAGACGACCGCCTTTTTGATATCCTTCAGATTATTGCCGATCAGCGCCAGGTTCCGGGATCCGCTTCCGTGCATTGCGACAAAGACCGGAACCGGCGATAGAGACCGGCTTTCGGAAATTAACACGTCCCGCGTGTTTTCCAGATGGATCAAAGCAGGTGTAACCTGGGTCCCTCCGGCTTTTAACCGCCTTATTTCCAGGTTGTCGGTATTGCTGCATACGATCGCAGGCCGGGTATCTTCCTCAGAAAACTTCAGACGGATATTATCGAGCGCAATGCCGTTTACATGCCGGATGAAAAAGCCGTAAGCGGGCAAAGCAGGCCCGAACATGGCCCCTGCCGGATAGGCATTTCGTTTTTCAGGAATTTCCGAAACTGCGGGCGCTGACCTCACGCCTCCCTCGAAAGTAAGATTGATATTGCTTAATACTATATTTTCAAGAGGAAGTCCTTCTATCCCCGTAATGGAGCAACCCAGCGAAGCCAGCCGCGAGCCCTGTACGTTTTCTATGATAATATCCCTGAGATGGGGTTTGTTAACGGAAGTATTACTCCCGTAAGTGCGGTTTCGCGTGTTCAGCCTGATAAAGATTCCCGATCTCTTGATATTTCTAAGCGAAATACCGGAGATATTCACCCGCTCGATCCGTGCCCCGTCGGCGGTCATGATGGCAATGCCTTCTCCCCAGGTATCATACACCACACAGTTCTGCACCGTAATATCTTCAAATGCACCGGCTGTTTCGGTACCGATCTTAATCCCGCTGGCGCCCGCGCTGACAATACAATTGGAAATCGTAATATCCCTGCAGAACTTGTCCGGGGAAAAGCTTTTCAGGCAGATCGCATCATCGCCGGAGTTGATGAGGCAGTTGGTGATACGGACTTTTTCACAGTCTACCACGTCCAGCCCGTCGGTATTGCGATGCTTAACGGCGTGTTCGCGGTTCTTTTGCTCCACATCTTTATTTTCCCTGCTGTCTACAGTAATGCCATTAATGATAAGATTGGTGCACTGCTGGTAGGTCTGTACCCACGATCCGGAATTAAAAAGGGTGACATCCTGGATGCGGACATTTTCTGAGCCCCTGATATGAATGATCCTGGGGCGGTACATAAACGAAGGAAAAAGATAGGCGTCGTTGAGGCCTCTTTTATCGATCAGGTCTCCTCTTCCGTCGATGGTCCCCCTGCCTTCAATCGCTATGTTTTTGACGTTTTCTGCATAAATAAACGCTTTGCTGGTCATGGTATCCGAAACGTAGGTAGGGTATACTGAACCGGCATTGGGGTAGTCGTCTGCATTTTCGCTTCCAAGCAGGACGGCGCCGGCTTCGATATGGAGCGTGACGTTGCTTTTGAGGTAAAGCGTTCCGGAGAGGAACCTGCCGCTATGCAGGTATACTTTCCCGCCACCGGCCTGATGACATTGGTCTATGGCTGCCTGGATGGCTTTCGTATCCGGTGTCTGCCCGTCTCCTTTTGCTCCCAGGTCGTAGACGTCCCTGATGCCCGGCAGCCGGACTTCTTTGGATTGTCCTGTAGCTGTGAAGTGGCAGAGCGAAAACAGGCAGAGTATAATCAGTAATCGTTTCATGGTCAGGAATGGTCAGTGTTTATAAGGAAAAAAAACTTTCATTCTATAGTATTGATTTCCCTTAGCACAGATTCCGGGGCCTCTTTGACTTCGGATTTCCGGGCTGCTTTTCTAAGATCATTATTCAGAAATGTTATTTTTCCGGACTTCTCTCCCCGCACGGAAAGAAAGAGCGGGATATCTGAAAGAGGGGAGCTTGACGAAATAACCGCATCCCGTGCATTCACCAGCCGGATCAGCTCGGGCGTTTTTGAAGTCCCCTCAGCTTTTAGACTACTGATTTCCAGGTGTTCCACGTTATCGCCTACCACCGCCGGGCGGAAATCTTCCTCAGCGAAACGCAGCCTTACCTGGTCAAGTGTGATATTCCGGACATGACGTAAATAGAAGCCGTAGGCGGGAAGCCGGCCGAACATTTCACCGCGGGGATATGCTTCTGCCTTTTCCGGAATATCGCGGTTTATTTCCTGCATAACTGCCTCGTAGCTAAGGGAAGACCGGCCGCTATCCTTCTGCGTACGATTGTCCAGGTCTAAAGCTCTGTTTCCTCCTTCAAACTCGAGATTGATGCGACGGAGCACAATGTTTTCAAGCTCAGCGCCGGGCAGGCCGGTAACAGAGCACCCGAAGCCGCTGATCCGTGTACCCTGGACATTTTCGATCAAAACGTCTCTGAGGCCCGGCGTATTAACAGAAGCATTTTTTCTATATGGTCGGTTTCGTGTCCCCAGGCGGATAAAAATGGCGGCCCCTTTAATATTTCTTGCCGTAATATTCGAGATGCTCACCCTTTCCAATCTTGCACCGTCAACAGTCATAAGACTTATCGCATCGACACGCGTATCAAACACCACGCAGTTTTGAATGGTAATATCTTCGAAAGTCCCGGCAGACTCGGTGCCGATCTTAATACCCGAAGCATTAGAGCTCACAATACAGTTACTGATTGTAATATCCCGGCAAGCCTCGTCGGGAGAAAGGCTTTTGAGGCAAATCGCGTCATCTCCGCTGTTGATATAGCAATTGGAAACCCTCACTTTTTCACAGTCCACCAGGTCGAGGCCGTCGGTATTCCGGCCGCGGACATCAGCATAGCGCGGCTTTTCAATATCCTTATTTTCACGGCTGTCGACCGTAATACCGTCAATTACCAGATTCCTGCACGACTGGTAAAACTGCACCCAGGAAGCTGAATTGTATAGAGTAACGTCTTTTACCTGTATGTTGTCACATCCTCTGAAGTGGATAATTCTTGGCCGTATACTGAAAGAGGGAGAGCCGTAGGGGCCGTCTGCCCAATCATCCCCTCTGCCGTCGATGAGACCTCTGCCGAGCACCCCGATGTTCTGGGCATCTTCCGCATAGATCAGCATTTTATTAGTGACAAATTCACCGGTATAGGATGGATATTTCGAAGGAATAATCGGGTAGTCGTCCAGGTTATTGCTTCCCAGTAAAACAGCTCCTGCTTCTATATAAAGAGCGACATTGTCTTTCAAATAAATAGTGCCCGAAAGGAATCTGCCGCTATGCAGGTATACTTTCCCGCCACCGGCCTGATGACATTGGTCAACGGCATTCTGAATGGCCCGGGTGTCCATGGTCCGGCCATCGCCTTTGGCGCCGAAGGCAAAGACATCCCAAACGCCTTCAGCACTCCGAGAGGAGAGGCTTGCCAGAGTCAGCAGTATCGTAAGAAGGCTCAGGGGTTTCATAGGTATTTTATTGAATAACCCGGCTTTTTTCCATAATCAGCAAGGGGTAATCCTGTAGCGGGATCCGCCTGAACAATTGTGCCTCCTGGCTGATCCGGTACTTGTCGCGATCGTAGAATCGCTGGTGATCGGGTATTTCGTGAATGGTACCGAGAAACGGATCGACCAGTACGGGGTCGCTGAAGCCCTGTTCTTCCCAATCCCACAGGAAAAGGTGGACGCTTTTGCTGAGAGGAGCGTCCCCGGCTTTTGCGGTAGACCAGTATGCCAGGACCGTTCCGTTGTCTGTTTTGAGTGTTGTGGCCCTGGTCTCGTGCAGAGTGGCTTCTATCCCGTTTCCGATGCGGGCGTATTCTTCTTCCCCGGCTGCCTTTTCGCCATCCAGGAGGTAGATCAGCGAATTCGTCGTTCTCACGTCCCCATGTACGAGGCTTCCCAGGTTCTGCAAAGCTTTGAAGGCTACTTTAGGTGCGATTTCCGGCTTGGTTCTGAGAATTCCTTTATAGTTCACCTTACCGGTGCCTTTTGGATAGTCGTGCAGATCGACGATCAGGAACCAGAGGGTCATCGGCAGATCCAGTGAGCAGTCGGTAAGCAATCGCCGCAGCATGATTTTAGCCTGGATATTTTCTGTCCATGGCCCTTCTCCCAAAAATCCGGTGGAGTTGGGCTCAGAAGCAAAGCCATTTTCCCCCTGCCATATTTCGATGGAAGGATTGTAACTTTTTACCAGCTTTCTCAGTGCGACGATCCTATCGTTATAGCTTTCAGGGATGGTCGTATAGGGATGAAAGGAGAAGATATCGATCAGGTCTCCCAGCCCTTCTTCGAAAAGCACTTTGATGTAGGTAAAAGGCAGCCGTGATACGACGCCTCCGACAATTACCGCATCCGGAGCATTCTGCCTGATCAACGGAACCATTTCTTTTACCAGCTGCACATACTTTTTGGGATCCACTTTGTCGGGCTTCCAGAAGCCGCCGAGATTGGGTTCGTTCCAGATCTCGTAGTGGGTGATTTTGTTTTTATAGCGTTTCGTGAGGGCTACCACAAACTTCTTCCACGCAGCCAGCGCCTCAGCGCTTAGCAGCGGATGGTAGCCCATATCTCCTTCGGTATAGTGAGTATTACCATACCCGACATTGAAAAACGGCGTAAAACCCCGTTCTATCAGTCCGTCAACGCTTTCGTCGAGCCACTGCCAGTCGTAGGCGCCTTTCTGTTTCTCCACACGGGTCCATCCGGTTTGAAGGCGGGCCCATTTTACAGACAGATCGTCCATCCACGGGTAGACTTCTTTCGGATCCCAGAGCGATCTGTCGAGGGTTTCACAGCCTATGCCGAACGGAGATTTTTTGATCTCTTTCGGTGTTTTGATCCTGACAGTTCCTATTTTTTTCAGTGAAACCGATGCCTCCTCCGGCTGAAAATGGCCGGTAACTTCTTTTTCAACAGACGTTGCCAGGGGCAGGGCAGCAATTGCTTTCAGAAATGTTCTCCTGTTCTCCATTATTTACACGGTTTCATTAAATACGTTACAGACATGCAGTGAATGAGAATTAAAATGATACGGCCCTTCATACCCGGTATCGCCCAGAAAATGACTGATAAGGGCAATGGACAGCGGATAAAACCATGACCCCAGCATGATATGCGTCCGTTCCGGATCCTCGTCCCGGAGTTCCGCAAATGCAGTTTTTTCACCCTCTTTCCATATCCAGTGAGGGCGCGGCACCCAACCGGAGGGGATACTGTCGCGACGGTGAAGCAGCCACCCGTTCTCCCGGGGATCTTCGTGCATCAGGGCATGGTCGAGGTAGTGGCGGCTGGCGCTTTCCAGGTCCTCCCGGCGATAACCGGTAAGGGCTGCCAGGTTGCTCATCATATAGGCTCCGTCAAAATCGGGACAATCTGATCCTCCCGGCCAGAAAGAGCCGTCGGGCAACTGGCAGGCCAGGGTGGAATCGACGTTGCGTTCCAGCCCGCGCAGCTCCCACCCCTGTGCAAAGTAGATAGGCGTAATATGAATAGTCCCGAAGAGCCCGTTAGGCAGATCTGCACCATACTGGGTTCCCCAGAAGCCTGTTTTTTCGTCCAGCAACTCCTCCAGTGCCGGGAACATTCCTTCCTCCAGTGCCTTGTCGACCTCGCCGGCCCCAAACCAGTCACGTAGTGCAAACAGGGCAGTGGCTGCTGCAAGCACCTGGTTGCCGGCGGCCCAGGGGTTCGACCAGTCGTAATGTTTTACCCATTTATACAGTTTTCCCGGGTCAAGCAGAGGTTCAGCAAAGCTCAGTTCCTTTTCAGGCCTCATTCCCAGTACTCTGAACGCCCAGATATTACCCCGCGTGTAGTGCCAGGCGGGTTCCATTTCATCAAGAGATCTTACCCTTTTCCGGTCTTCCGCTTTTCCCGAAAAGTACCCCTGGTCGGTTTGTCGCTGCCTGAATTGTTCCGCCCATTCGTCGCGGTACGATTCGGAGAGAAGCTGCATTTCGCCGAAGAGATCGAGGATATGGGCTGCATGATAGGAGCCGTAAAAGCTCTCGCCTTCTCCGGCCTCTTTGCGGTAAACACCCGGCTTGTCGCCGATTTTCATAGCGTTTACAAAATTCAGGGAAGTTTGTTTGATTCGTTGATAACCCGAAGTTGGTAGCATATTTTTCTCTTTATGATTATTTATTTTCTGCCGCTATATGAAGTGTCTCCCGGTCGGCAATTAAAATTGGCGCATCATAGACGGGGATTTTTTTGAAGTACCAGGAGTTCTGCTTTTTCTCCCAGTTTCCTGCGGGAATCTCGTGAATATCGCCGGTAGCAAGGTCGACCCATACGGGGTGATCGAAATTCCCGGAAGGCAGGACAAAGTCACAGAGCGATTTTGTGTTGTCGGAGGAGGGTATTCTGTCTGAAAACCATACCGCTATGACCTGTTTCCGGCTTTCCTTATGCTTGAATCCATATAAAGATAGCAAACGGTCTTTATCCTTTTCAACACTGTAGTCGTATTCGGGGATCAGGTCCAGACGATCGTCGAATATCGAAGTAAGATGCTGAAATGCGTAGTAGGCCGGTTTAGCATAGGCTACCGTTTTATCCTCATTGGCTCTGAGCAGCCCTTTGTAATTCCATTCCTGAGGGTAGCGTGCATCCATAATTGTAAAGCAGGAAGACTCTTTACCGTGACCTAAATCTGTCAGTAACCGGCGGAGAATATGTTTAGACTGTATAAGCTCATTCCACGGATAATGGTTGAGCGCAAAGTTGTTGTTCCAGGCCGAGGGACATCCTGCTTCGCCCTGGCGGATCCGGATGGCGGGATTGTACCGGAACAGTACCTTTTCCAGTTCAAGCTCCGGTTCCCGGTTTTCAGGAATCCGAATATGCCGGTGATGACTTATTTCATCAATCAGGCCCAGGCTGTTCTTTTCCTGCACGATACGTAGTACCTTGTCAACATACCGGTAGTCCACCCCGCTTCCTATAGCAAAGGCAATGATTTTGCCGGACGGCTGCTGTGCACGGATTATTTTTCCTGTTGATATGAAAAGATCGGCATAATCTTCCGGTGTGATTTTATAGTTGGGCTCATTCCAGACTTCCCATTCCTCTACCAGATGGCGGTACCTGCTGACAATAGCCTTTACATAATTTTCCCACGCCCGTTTAGCGTCATCTGATTTCGGAACGGGGGCATTCAGGGTGGTGCCTCCGCCGTCCGAATAAAGCGGATTGCCGTAAGAAAGATTAACCCATGGCTTAACACCCTGTTTCGTCATATCATAGATAATTCTATCAAGCCATTCCCAGTCATAAACACCTTTACGTTTTTCGGTTCTTGCCCAGCCCGACTGGATGCGCGCTTTTTTTGCACCCAGAGGGCCAAGGTATTCTTTCCAGTTGTCATAGATGGTAAAATCGCGATCCATCATTTCCGCTCCGACTGACCAGTTGGAGGAGCTGATGTCGAGTGCATGCCTGGGTCTGATCTGCCCGATATAGGGGAAGGATATTGATTCGGCCAAGTGATAAGAAGGGTAGAAAGTCAGCAATGACCGCTCAGCGATAAGGACCGGGAAATCGGGGATTATTATATTGGAAAATGAAATTTGTCCGGCAGAAATCCGGATATTTTCAGAGGTGATGCTTTTTATTTCTCCTGAAATCAGGTCAACATATACCGGTTCTTTGAAACGAAGATTTTTAAGAGAAATTCCGGCTGAGATCAGATCATTTGTGTCGGCGGGAATACGGTCTTTCAGCCAGAGCGCGACTACAGGCCTGTTATCATTGCTGGAAAAAACATACCCGGCAACATTTCTCTCTGAGCTGATTTCCGGATTATTCCCCTGAACTGCCGTCAGGCGATCGTCAAAAACTGACGCCAGATTCTGCAGTGCGTAGTAAGCCCTTTTAGGTCTTTCTATCGTCTTATCGGATTTAGTTTTCAGCAAACCTTTGCGGTTTATTTCATCGTCATAGCACATATCGGCTATTGAGAAATAGGAAGAAGGGATACCCTGGGCGAGATCATTTAAAAGACGCCGCAGCGCCCACTTGGCCTGTGAGAGCTCCGTCCACTTATAGTTCGCAAGCGCCCTTCTCTCATTCTCTTCAGAGGGTACTCCGCATTCCCCCTGAAAGATGTTGATATGCTCTCCGTATGATCTTGCAAATTCCCGGAAAGCTATGCTGTCATCTGTTGCATCGTCAGGATTGAAGCTGTAAGGATGATAAGACAGAATGTCTATTAAATGCAGCTTTTTCGAATCCCGCAGATAGTCCATTACTCTTCTGGCATATACGCAGGTTATGGATTCTTTTTTCTGCTCGATCTTACTTTTGTAGTTTTCGTTGCAATAGGCTTCGTCGACCACCGACTTGAAGTGGGCGTGGTCCAATGCGAGGATGATTACTTTTGCCTGCGGTTGATGTTTTTTTATCGCGGTTGCCGTATTGATGACTAAATCGGTGTATTCTTCCGGCGTTATCCGCTTTCCCATCCTCGGTTCGTTCCATATCTCCCATTCGGCTACGACATTTTTATATCTCGCTACGATTTTCTCCACATAGTCGATCCATGCTTTCTTTGCTTCGGAGGTTCTGGGAATATCACCCCTGCTATCGCCCGTAAATGTGCAATACAAAGGGTTTCCATACGACAGGCTCACCCAGGGAGTCACGCCTTGTGCCTTCATGTCATAAACGATGGTATCCAGCCATTCCCAATTGTATACTCCTTTCTGCTTCTCCGTTCTCATCCATCCTGATTGTATACGCGCCTTTTTAAACCCAAGAGGGCCGAGGAATGTTCGCCAGTTTTCGTAGATAGTAAAATCCCGGTCCATTGTTTCAGCCCCTACAGACCAGTTGGAGGCTGAGATCTCAGAAGCAGAACGGGGCCTTATCCATCCCAGGGTGGCTTCGGGAGAATCGCTGACAATGCCGTACTGCATCGCAGGAGCGACCTCAGCTATCACCAGCCATAACACTGATATGACAAGGTTACGCAGCATATTGCAATTCATTTCGATATACGGAGCACAGATTTGTCGGCAATTAGCACCGGGTAGTCAGGTACGGGGACGTTGCTGAACGTGTATTTATTACCCGATTTTTTCCAGTTTCCTTTCGGGATTCCGAAAATCTTACCCGATATAAGGTCTACATACACCGGATCTTTAAATGCTCCCCGGACTGTTACCTGGGTATTCTGAGGGGTGAAAGTTTCTGCCGGACGATCCCGGCTATTCCAGAGCGTGACGATCGACTGTCCTGATTTTTTGTGCTTATAAGCAAAAGAAGACTGATTAGGCTGATCGGTTTCCGGGGAACTGTCAGGTTGCCTTTCAATCCCTTCGTCAAAGATGGAAAATACATTCCTGGCAGCGTGGAAAGCCGTTTTCGGGCGTTCTATGGTCTTATCAGGGTTGGTTTTGAGAATACCCTTCGTATTGACACCCGTCATATGGTCACCGGCAGCATAGTGTATATCGCTGATGGTGAACAGGTTGGTGGCTATTCCCCGTCCGTGGTCGCCCAGCATACGCCGAAGATCCCATTTGGCCTGGGAAAGCTCCGTCCAATCGTATTGACGCAGTGCGCCTATCGTAACGCTGCTATGTGTGGAGGGGGCGCCGTTTTCACCCTGCATAAATTCTATTTTCGGGTTGTAGCCCCAGACGAATTGCCGCATTTCCTCTATTCTGGGATAGGAAGTATCCGGGTTTGGCGCATAGCCATGATATGTCAGCACGTCGATCAGGTCCAGAGCGTTTTCCGCTTTTAATTTATCCATAAAAGGGCGCAGGAATTCGAGGCGGGGTACACCCGCTATGCCGATGGCCAGCAGCCGGGCGCCCGGCTGAACAGAGCGGACTACTTTCGCGGTACGGATATAGAATTCGCCGAACTCTTCGCCCGTGTTTTCCTTATTGATGTCGGGCTCATTCCATATCTCCCACTCGGTTACATAGTTTTTGTAGCGGGCTACAATGGCCCGCACCCAATTGTCCCAGGCCTGCAGGGCTACCTCTGAAGTGGGGATGCGGCCGGCCAGCTTCGGCTCTCCACCACCTTCATAAATGGGGTTTCCGTACGACAGTTCTACCCAGGGAGCAACGCCGCGTTGGAAAGCATCGGGTATGACCGCATCGAGCCAGGCAAAATCATATTTCCCTTTTTCCTTTTCGCATTTTGCCCATCCGCCCTGGAGACGGATCCTTTTGGCGCCCAGTGAGTCGAGATAGTATTTGAAGGACTGGTAGTCGGTATAATCGCGGTCCATCGTTTCGCCGCCGATAGACCAGGTAGAAGCTTTGACCTCTTTAGTAAGATAGGGTTTATACTTACCGATGTACTGAAAACCCGGAGGCTCAGGAAGAGATTGAGCGGAGGCGCCGGCCGTCAGAAAAACTGCGGCTGCCAGAAGGGCGGTCTTGAGAATAGGGAAATTACTGGTCGGATTCATCGTAAATATTTAAGTAAGTTATATCCGTAATATGCTCAAATATGTATTTCACAGCTATTTAAGGTGCGCATACAGGTGAGCCATTAATCCCATCACATATTGGGAAATTACGCGGTAGGAGCTTTTCTGCAGTTCTTCCCCTCCACGGTTAATCTGGCAACTGCCGGCAAGGAAGCCATCGGGCGTAAGGCTTTGCTCGAGGCGCTGCCTGATGGCATATAGCCTGGAATCGGGCAAATCCGGTAACCACCCTATCTGCTTGCCATAAAGCAGGGCAGCCCCGAGCCCGGCGGTAGCAGAGGCGTCGAATTCCGTTTCAGGAAGGTCAAGAAATGCTCTCCAGCTATGGTCGGGCTGCTGGTATTTTAAGGCAACGTTTGAATAGTAGGTAAACGCATCCCTGATTTTCGACAGCCGCGGATCTTTGGCAAAGGAAGCATCCTGTTTCAAAATAGCCGAGGTACGTACCAGTCCCAGAAGAAACCAGGTATATCCCCGTCCCCAGTTGCGGAAGCTTTTTGCCGGGTCATTTACCGAGACTTTCTGGTATACGGCGTCATCGTCCGTCAGGTATTTTATCCGGGCCTCAAGTTCGAGAAGCGCTAATTCCAGCCATTCTTTGTTTCCTGTTTTCCGGGCTACCGCCGCCAGGGGGTAGGCGAGGGTATAACATCCTTCGGTTGTAAAGTAATCTGCCCTGATGTGCCCGTTTTCCAGGCGTTTTTCGCAAAACTCCGTAAACAGTTGTATGGACGGATGCCGGGGGTACTTTTCTGCAATAACTGCGAAAGGGAGCCCCGCCTCCAGATTATTAAAACGATTATCGGAAGGTTCGGTCCGCGGTGTTTCATAGATCAGGTTATGATCGTCGGGAATAAACAGCTTCAGATGATCGTCAAGTGTTTTGCCTGCTTCGGGAAAGCGGCCCGAACGGGTTAGTTCCAGTAACCCGTCCAGTGTACAGCCCTCCATCCAGCCGAAAGGATGTAAAGACCGGTAGCTGCAGAAGGTATTCCGAAAGCGGTCGGAAGGCTTCTGTGCAGCTGGTTGGATATGGGTATAGAGATGCGAACCCGAAACCCCGGAAGAAGAAACAAGATAAAGCGGTGCATCGCTTTCACCCATGACCAGGCGGAGACCTTCTGCTTTTATCCTGGCAGCGGTAGTATTCAGCCTACATTCGAAAAGCTGTAGTGCACTGGCATACCAGACAGGGATTTTGCCTACTGTTTCCCCGGATTTTGCGAGGATGACCGAAACTTCCCGCCTGTCTCTCGTATCAACAGCCACCATTAGCCTGAGAAAGATATCTCCCTTGAAGGTGACAGGTATACCGGCGACGCCGAGCAAGGTGCTGTCGGGAGCCGGAGAAACGGAAAAATAACTCCAGTTAAAAGGGACCCGCTTACCTGTTTCAATTTCTGCAGGTTTATGACGTTCCTGCCGGAACGGATAGTATCCGCTTTCTACTGCCGGCAGGCCGTCGGCAAGGATACCCGCTCTGCTGCTTCCCCCGAGAAGCATTATTAAGCCCGGAGCTTCGAGCAGGAACCTTCGCCTGGAGGTGGTTGCATACATAGGTGTTAGTTTTCGGTATAGCCCGGGTTTTGAGTCAGCGCTTCGTTCAGATCGAGCTCTAGCTGTGGTATCAGGTAAAGAACGTGAAAATCTTTTACCTGGCTGCCTTTCGATCTCAGGACGGTCAGGTAACGGTCTGTCCGGATGAGATCAAACCACCGGTGATTCTCAAAAGCCAGCTCTACCCGGCGTTCCTGCTCCATTGCCAGCCGGTAGTCACCCTGGTTCAAGCCGCTGAGTTCGTCCAGTCCCGCCCTTGTTCTTACCTGGTTGAGAAAGGATGTAGCCTGTTCGGTCTGTCCAAGCTCATTGAGCGCTTCTCCGTACATAAGCAGTACATCGGCATAGCGTAGAACCGGGAAGTCTACGTCAGAGTCGCCTGCAAGGGCGCCAAATTGGATATACTTGCTGACATAGCGTTCGTTGACTACATTGCCAACGTTGTTTATATATGAGCTTTGCACGGTAAAAGGCTTTCTCAGGTCGCCTTCCTCGTAGGCGTTTTCCATGTCTTCTGTCGGCCGGTTAGTGCCGCCGCCTGTTCCGGCGTTTGGTCCCAATACGGTGGCTCCGGCTTGCCAGGGGGCAAAAGCGCGGCCGAAATTACTTCCCTGGCCGGTATTCCCTGATTTGTATTGGACGTTAAACAGGATTTCGTCGTTGAGGGGCGTGGTAAAGCTGAAAGCATCGGCATAGCCGGGTAAAAGCCGGTACGTTCCCGAATCGATTACTTCCTTCAACTTGACGGCTGCTTTTTCCCATTCCTTCCGGGTAAGGTAGACTTTGCCCAGCAGCCCTTTTGCGGCGCCCTGCGTGGCCCGCCCTGCCTGTGCGGCAGCGTACCTCGCAGGCAATTTTGCTTCGGCGCTGATGAGATCGTCGATGATGAGCGCATAAACCTGTTCTTTTGGTGTTCTGACCAGATTTCCTCCCCCGTCGGGATCTGTGATTTCTTCGGTGACCAGTGGGACATCCCCGAAAAGGCGTACCAGGTTGAAGTAGAAAAGGGCGCGCAGGAACTGGGCTTCCCCGAGATACTGGTTTTTAAGATCGTCATTCATCTCTACTTCCTGGATCCGGTTAATGATCGCATTAACCCTTCTCAGGCCCGAATAGTGGTCTCTCCAGGCTGCGTAGATGATCGTATTAAGGGAGGTATAGGTCTTGTCTATAAACTGGTAATTATCGACGTTTACCGCCTGCCGGGTTACCCCGTAATCGGAGTTGTCGGTTGATACCTCTCCCATCCAGATGAGGGAACTCCCGTAAAGACCGCCTGCACGAAGCGTGGCGTAGCTTCCTACCAACGCATTGTTGAAGTCGGAGGGAGTGTTGTAATAGCCGAGCACATTGCGCTGTGTTTCGGGCGAAAGAGTCAGGAAGTCACTACAGCTGTATAGCGACAGTAAAGCTAATGCAGCCAGGTATTTCAGATGATTTTTCATATCGGCAACTTTAGAAAGTGATACTGAGGCCAAGAGTAAAGGTGCGGGCAGGCGGATAACCGGCGTAGTCAATACCTGCGGCTTTCATTTCGTCACCCGCGTGATTGTTTTCAGGATCGTAGCCCGGATATTTCGTGAAAGTGAACAAGTTTGTTCCCGACAGGTAGAGCCTTCCCCCCTGAAGACCGGCCTTCTGCGCTATCCCCTGGGGCAGGTTATAGTTGAGTGTGGTGCTTCTTACGCGGAGATAGGAGCCGTCGAAATTGAAAAAGGAGCTGTACCTGAGATTGTTGTTTAAGCCTCCGCGTATCATCCGGGGACTTTTTCCGTCTCCCGGCTGTTCGGGGGAAACGTACCGGTTTTCATAAGCTTTGGCTAATTGATTCTGTACGCCGTGAAATCCGTAAGCGAAAACAGCGCCGGCCCAGAAAACATCATTTCCCTGGGTACCGTTTAACAGAACATCCAAAGACCAGTTTTTATAGGTGAACGAGTTATTGAACCCGTAGTAGAACTTAGGCTGCGGGCTCCCTATTATATCGCGGTCGAGATCGTTGATCACACCGTTTCCATCCACGTCCCTGTATATCATATCCCCCAGCTTGGCGCCGTTTTGCGAGGCATGGTTATCGAGATCAGATTGGGTAAGGAAAATCCCTTCGAATACGTGTCCGTAAAAACTGCCGATCGGATGTCCTACCCGTGTGATGCTCACGTTTCCTCTTCCTCCTGCACTTGAGAAAATTTCTTCGCTTTCTCCCAGGCTGACCACCTTGTTTTTGTTAAAGCTGATATTGAAGCTGGAAGACCATTGGAAATCTTTGCGGGCTACCGGGCGGCCGCTGAGGCCCAGTTCAAATCCCTTGTTTTCCATTTCTCCCATATTGACCCAGGCGCTGGTGAAACCCGTTACGGAAGAGATGGCTTTGCTGAGCAGCATGTCGGTATTGCGGCGCCTGTAATAGTCGCCTGTGAAGTTGAGCCGGTTGCCGAACAGCGAGAAATCCAGGCCTATGTCAGACTGTTTGCTGGTTTCCCATCCGAGATTGTTGTTAGTAAAGCTGCTTTGTATCAGGCCTGGCACCTGCTGATCGCCCAATACATAATAGGAATCGGAGAGCAGGCCGATATACCGGTAGTTGCCGATGTCGTTATTCCCGGAAAGACCGTAGCTGTAACGTACTTTCAGGTCATCAAATATCCCCAGGTCTTTGAGAAAGTTCTCTTCCGAAAGCCGCCATCCGACCGAAAACGAGGGGAACGCTCCCCACTGCCGGTTGGGGCCGAAGCGCGACGATCCGTCTGTCCTGGCTGTTACGGTGAGCAGGTACCGGTCGTTGTAGACATAATTGATCCGCCCGAGGTAGGAAAGCAGGCTCCATTCCCCGATGTCGTAGCTTCCTCCCGTTATCTGGCCGCCGTTTACGTTTTGAATGATGTCGTCGGGGAAATTGGTGGCCGATGTGGACGATGAAACTGAGCTGGACTTTTGTACTGTGAACCCTGCTACCACGTCGAAATAGTGTTTTTCGATCGTTTTTTTATAGCTTAACGTATTTTCATTGAGCCAGTTGATCCCCTCATTGGAGTTGAAGCTCGCAGTAGCCGGTGTGGGAGCCTGGAGGGCAGGTAGCGTGGAAGGTTTGAAATTGTTGGTTTTGGAGTTGGTAAAGACGCCACCGACACTCACTCTCAGGTTAAGACCATCCAATATCCGGTATTCCCCGAATGCATTTCCCTGCATAAAGAACTGGGAGTTTGCGCTAACCCTTTCATTTGCTACCTGTATGGGGTTGGCGACTCCTACTCCTCCTTCGTTGGTAAGATTATACGTATTACCGTAAGTGCCGTCGGGGTTATATACCGGTGTGAGGGGAGGCATGGTCCATGCCAGGTTGATCAGGTTAAGATCGCCGTAGTGACCTGTGGAAGGAACATTTTTGTTGCTGGTAAAACTGGGAGCAAGCGACATGCCGAGGGTTATCCTCTTGCCGGCATTCCCCTCTACATTGAGGCGTGCGGTATAACGTTTCATTGAAGAAGCGATCAGGATACCCTGCTGGTCAAAATAGCCGCCGCTTAGGGCATACCGCATCTTATCACTTCCACCTGTGGCAGTGAGCTGGTAATTCTGGATCGGGGCCGTCCGGAATATTTCCCTTTGCCAGTCAGTATCGTAGGGAGGCAGGTTATTGAGATCGGTGTATTCGACCGGGATACGGTATGACGATGTCCTGACGCTGTTGGGGTCGGTGACTTTAGCGTTGGGGCCGCCGTTTTCCAGCCACCCGTTGTTGCGGCTTTCAATCACCATCTCGGCAAACTGGCGTCCGTTCATCAGCTTCAGTAATTTGGCAGGCTGCTGTAATCCCAGGTAAGTGTCAAACGTAATGCTGCTGGTGCCTGCTTTCCCTTTTTTAGTGGTGATCATGATCACACCATTAGATCCGCGGGAACCGTAGATGGCCGTTGCCGACGCATCTTTCAACACCTCGATTGATTCTATATCTGCCATATTAATGGCATTCAGACTGGTTACACCCGGGAAACCATCAACTACGATGAGTGGTTCGTTTCCTCCTGAAACCGAACCTATCCCGCGTACAAGAACGGTTGCATTCCCGCCGGGAGCTCCGGAAGTAGTGGATATCTGTACACCGGGTATTTGACCCTGAAGCGCCTGGTCCAGCCGGGGTGTAACAATGCGCTGTACGTCTTTCGGGGCTACAGACGCCACCGAGCCTGTAACATCCCTTTTCTGCTGCGTACCATATCCTACTACGACTATTTCACCCAGTTGCCGGGTGTCGGGAAAAAGCTGGATGTCGATCCGGGTACGGTTGCCGGCGGCTACTTCCTGCGATACATATCCGACGAAAGAGAAAGTGAGCACGGCATTCCCGGAGGATACCGTCAGGCGGTACTGTCCATCGGCGTCGGTCGAGGTTCCCGTGGCGGTTCCTTTTTCCACCACGTTCACTCCCGGGACCGGCTGACCATTTTCATCGCTCACTGCCCCGCTGATGCTGATTTGCGCCCACATACAGGCGCCGGCAAGCAACATGGTCAGCACAGTATTAAGCGTTAGAAATAAAAGTTTTCTGGTCATAGGGTTGATTGTAATTTATTATAGATAAATAATAATTTAACAATACAATATTAGTGAAATGTAATTTTCTATACAAGGATTTATGCTAAAGTTTTATGGAAAAATTATATTGATGTAGTTGAAAAAGTGGAATTGTTATATATTCATGATGTGTATTTGTGATATTTAGCGAATTAGTATTGGATTTATTATATATACTGAAATAGACTCAGACAAGTTGGAAGCCTACCGGTTTGAAGACATTGTTTATTAATATGATATTTTTATTTTATCATTGTGAAATAATTTACTTCCGCCGGTTTAGAAGCTTACAGGGCTACAGGAGGTAGTTTGGCGGCCGGGCACCGGCTGGCGAAGGGAAAACCTGTGGGGTAGTTAAATTGTATCAGAAAATAAATCTTTATCATTGTGAAATTATGAGTGTTTTAGAATCTTTTTCTCTGAAAGGCAGGACCGCGCTCGTAACCGGGTGCAAACGCGGCATCGGAAAGGCTATGGCCGTAGCGCTGGCAGAAGCGGGGGCCGATATTATCGGCGTGTCGGCTTCTCTTGAAACGCAGGGGAGTACCGTAGGGGCCGAGGTAGAGCGTCTGGGTAGGAGTTTCACCGCCTACCAATGTGACCTGGGCGACAGGGAGAACCTTTATCACTTTATTGAAAAAATAAGGACAAACCACCCCGTCGTCGATATCCTGGTCAACAATGCAGGCACTATTCTTCGGAAGCCGGCTGCAGAACACCCTGACGAATACTGGGACACTATCATTAATACCAATCTGAATGCCCAGTTCATATTATCCAGGGAAATAGGGGCGGGAATGCTGGATCGGGGGTATGGGAAAATTATTTTTACTGCATCATTGCTGACATTCCAGGGAGGAATTAACGTGCCGGGCTATACCGCCAGTAAGTCTGCTATCGGCGGGTTGATCAAAGCGCTGGCAAATGAGTGGGCTGCAAGAGGCGTCAATGTAAACGGGATTGCCCCTGGCTATATTGATACCGACAATACCGAGGCGCTGCGTAATGATCCTGAAAGGAATGCCGCCATAGTCGGGAGGATCCCTGCAGGCAGATGGGGTAAGCCCGGTGATTTTAAAGGAGTAACCGTGTTCCTGGCATCGGCTGCGTCAGATTATGTCCACGGGAGTATCGTAACTGTGGACGGCGGTTGGATGGGCCGGTAATCATTATTCATAAAAATACATGGTACTTGTTATAATCAAAGCTTTAGATATACTGGAATACATTGCACAGGATTCGGAAAGGGCCTATACGCTCACCGAAATCTCGGAACGCCTGGACCTGAATCAGGCTACCTGCGCCAATATTCTCAAAACACTGGTAAGCAAAAATTACGTAGAACATCTGGGTAGGAAGAAGGGATATCGCCTGGGCCCTATGGCCTTTAACCTGACCAATAATCCCGGTTACAATCAGAACCTTGTGATGGCGGGAAAGCCGGAGATGGAAGCACTTACCGATCAACTGAATGAAGGATGCCTGTTGGGTATCATACGTAATCAGAAGCGCCTGATCCTGCATATAGTTAACAGCGATCAGGATCTGCAGGTCAGGAGTAAAACCGAGCGCGACGTCTACGAAACGGCAAGCGGAAGGCTGCTGCTCGCCTATATGTCTAAAAAGGAAGTGGAAAGTTTTGTGAACGGAAATGGTCTCCCTGCTCCCGGTGTATGGAAGGAGGTAGAAACCCGGGAAGATTTAATGCGGGCTTTGGAGAAGATACAAAGAGAGGAGATAGTGATTACCCATTCCGCAAAACATATCATTGGGGTAGCGGTACCGGTGAAGAAAAAAGGAAAAATAATTGCTGCACTGAGTGTTTTTCTGCCGGAAATCAGGTTTCCTGCACCGCGTAAAAAGGAGATAATCGCGGCATTGAAGCTCGCGGCAGAGAATATCAATAAAAGACTGGACGCATAGCCGTTTCGGTTACCCGGCAATCTTATAGCAAAAAAACACACCTCCTTGTTTCCTTAAAATGTAAATGTGCGACTAACGGGAAGTTGGAACAATTTTCTCAAAAAGTTGCACTATGAAAAACTTTATGATCGCAGCCGTATTCGTCGGGATTGTCTGCCTCACTAGTCGCAAGGATACGGAAGACGCTAAACCGGCTGAAAATGCGGTTGCTACCTGTCAGACCGATGAAAACAACATTTCAGAAGGAACGCAGCCGAGCCGGCCGTAGGAACCGTGTGTCCCTACAATCACACCGCGTTATTCTTAAACCGTAGCGTCAGCCCGTGTATCACCAGCCACGTAACCAGGTAGGTAACCCCGCACAGCGAAAACAAAAGGTTATACCCGCCTGCGAGGTTCCCCACCTGCTTATACGAATCAAGCAGATAGCCGACCAGCATCGGGAATAGGATACCCCCTACAGCCCCTGCCATGCCGGCCAGCCCCGCTACAGAGCTAACCGATTCTTTGGGAAACAGGTCCGCTGCCAGGGTAAAGACATTGGTAGACCAGGCCTGGTGCAGTGCCACCGCCAGGCTGAGTATAGTTACCGCCACCCATACATCATTGACAAATTGCATACCGATGATCATCAGCTCGAAGAGGGCCACCATCAGTAGGGTCGACTTCCGGGCTTTTACGGTTGTCCACCCTTTTTTGACCAGGTACGATGAGATATAGCCTCCGCCGATAGCACCGACGGTTGTTGCCAGGTAGATGATCATCAGTGGTAGGCTGGGTTTTTTGAGATCCAGCCCGAACGTTGTAGCGAAATAGGAGGGAAGCCAGAACAGGAAAAACCAGTAAATAGGATCGATGAAAAACTTCCCGGCTACCACCGCCCAGGTCTGAGGGAAGGTCAGCAGCTTTTTCCAGGGTAATGGTTGGGTGGTCTGTGTTTCAAATTGCTCCTGGCCGCTGGAGATAAGCTCCAGTTCCTGTTCGGTGATTCTTTTTTGCCGCGAAGGGATCTCGTAGAAGATCCACCATAAGGTCAGCCACACAAAGCCCAGGCCGCCGGTAATCCAGAATACTTCCTTCCAGGTATAAAAATTGAGGATCAGGGGAGTTATCAGCAGGGCAAAAACTACACCTATGCTGGCGCCGGCATTGATAATCCCGGTGGCAAGGGCCTTTTCTTTTTTCGGAAACCATTCCGATACCACCTTCATTGCCGCCGGGAAATTCCCCGCTTCTCCTATCCCCAGCACGACGCGTACCGTAATGAACTGAGTGAGGTTCCGGGCAACTGCATGCAGCATACCTGCCAGGCTCCAGATAATAACAGAAATGGCATATCCCCGCTTGGTCCCCAGGAAATCGACCAGCCTCCCCATCGTCAGCAGACCGATCGCATAGGCCGCACTGAAGGCTGTCACAATTCGGGAATAGTCTGACTCAGACCAGTTAAACTCTACTTCCAGGACCGGTTTCAGCAGACCTATTATCTGCCGGTCAATGTAATTGATAGTAGTAGCCATCAAGACCAGGCCTACCACCCACCAACGGTAATTACTGATTTTCATTGATTAGATAATTGACAATTTACCGTTTGAAAAACTGCGACTTCCTGCTGCTCTTTTTTAAAGATTTTCTCAAAGCTTCTCCCGCCTCAATTCCGAGATCTGCCTCTATAATGTCTGTGCCGGAGGCAACCATTTCCCTGTATCGTTCAAAAAGCGCCTTTTTGTCCGTAATCTTTCCTTCCGTATACTCCTTGTCGATAGTCCTGGAGCTGCCCCTGATGCACATTACTCCTTTCTCATGCAGCTCACGGAATATCCCCGGCTCTTTCGGGACAGTATGCGTAATGAAGGCGATGACATTTTTCCAGGGTATCCCGGCGCTTTCAATAGCTGACATCGCCTTTTTATCGGGTACCATGAGCTCCATCATAATATCGGGGTCCAGGTTATGACATTTTACGGCATCCTCAAGACTGTAGACAATCAGTGCCACCCACGACTGAGCGCGGTGTTCCTGTACCTTTTTTACCCGCGCCTCCACCGGCACGTCCTTCTGATCCAAAACCAGGACTGTCTTGTTCCTGGCCCATTCTATCGCCTCATCCAGGGTAGGAATGGTATTTTCCGTGATTGTGCCGTTTACGTCTTTTAACCTCAGCCTGCGGATTTGTTCAAAGGTATGATCGGTGACTTTACCGGTACCGTCGGATGTCCTTTCGAGCGTGGCATCGTGCATCAGGATGATGACACTGTCTTTCGTATACCTGGGATCTATTTCAAGAATAGACCAGGTATGCCTGAGCGTGTTTTCGAAGGTGGGAATACAATTTTCGGGAAAGCCCGGCCGGGCGCCGCCACGGTGAGTACTGACAAAGGGAATCCTGTCGGGAGCATAGCGAAAGAAGGTCTTTAATGTTTCGCCCGGAGGTATTTCGATACGATAGAGATCCGGGACCCGGGCGACAGATGTTCCCGTGCCCGGTAAAACCGTCAGCCATGCCACCGCGACGAACAGGCCGCGGAGTGTCTTCTTGGCAAAGAATTTCATTAGCAACACATTGTGATATTTGGCTAAGGTAAGAATTTCTTTTTTTGGGAACTTACGTTAACTTTAAGAAACCGAAAATCTACACTTGTATGTCAACACCACGGAAAGAGGATATCAGGCAGGAAGTATTTGATCTCTATGACGCCTATGCCCACAATCGCCTGACGCGTAGCGATTTCATGCAAAGCCTTTCTGCATACGCGGTGGGAGGGCTGACCGTTGCTTCGCTTATGAGTTTCCTGATGCCCGATTATAAAGGGGCCCTGCAGGTGAAACCCGATGATCCGAGGATTACCACCAAATATGTCGACTACCCTTCCCCGCAGGGAGGAGGGACTATACGGGCGCTTTTATGTATGCCGAAAGACAATAAAGACAGGCTCGGCGGTATTGTTGTCGTACATGAAAACAGGGGGTTGAACCCACATATAGAGGACGTAGGGAGGCGGGCGGCCCTGGCCGGTTTTGTCAGCCTGGCCCCGGATGCGCTGACTCCGCTCGGAGGCTATCCGGGCAATGACGATGACGGCCGGGCCCTGCAAAGCAAACGCGACCGGAATGACATGCTGGAAGACTTCATAGCAGGCTTCGGGTACCTGAAGAAAAACGAATTCTGCAACGGCAGGGTAGGAGCTGTGGGCTTTTGCTTCGGCGGATGGATCGCCAATATGATGGCAGTCCGGGTTCCGGATTTAGCGGCTGCAGCCCCTTTTTACGGAGGACAGGCTCCCGCAGAAGATGTTCCGAAGATCAAAGCTCCCCTTCAATTGCATTTCGCGGAACTCGATACCCGCGTAAACGAAGGATGGCCGGCCTATGAAAAGGCGCTTAAGGAAAACGGGAAAGAATACATCGCTTATTTTTATCCGGCCGTCAATCACGGCTTCCATAACGACACAACGCCGCGTTACGATAAAAAGGCTGCTGAGCTGGCCTGGCAAAGAACGGTGGCATTCTTTAAAGAGAAATTAATTTAAAGGCACCGGTCTGGTACGATTAATGCCTCTTGGCGCTGTCTAAAAAGTATCTTAACCACGCAGAAAGGTATCTTGACTACAAAAAAGAATCATAACCGCATTCTTCGCGATGTACGCGAAGAATGCGCAAAGTATAATTGTTGGACATTTTTATAGACTGCTTTGCGCCCTTCGCGGTAAAATTCAGACAGCGCCAATTAATTGGCTGATGCTACGTGTCTGGTTTTGAGGCATTAACTTTTATATAGATGAGACATCTCTTTCTACTTGCAAGTTTACTTTTGTTGCGATTTGCCACTTTTGCCCAGAATCCCGACTCGTTGATGCTATTGGCAGCTACACTCCCGGAGCATGATACCCGGAAAGTGAAGTTGTTGAACGAGGCGGGGATAGCGTTCTGGAAATCCGGGAATGACTCGATTGCCATTGCAAAGCACAGGGAGGCAATAGAAATTGCAAAACAGATACCGTTCCCGGAAGGCGAGATTGAAGCCCGCCTTCAGCTGGTATTAATGGAGATGGAGTACCTCTCAGACCTGAAATCGGCCTATGCGCATCTGGATTCGGCGCTCTCAAAGGCAAAAGAGATAAAAGACCGGAGCCTGGAGGGGCAGACTTATTTCCGGCGGGCACAGCTATATTCATGCGGGATATGGGAATACAGTGAAGAGGTCAGACCGTTATATGACAAAGCCTTGGAGATTTTCCGGGAAGTCGGCGATAAATCGCGGGAAGGAATGGTATATGCGCAGCTTGCCGGCCTGGAAGCAGACGAAGGACATTTTGCCGCTGGAATAGATTATCTGCTGAGGGCAAGGCGGCTCCAGGAGTCGTCGGGCGATATAAAGAGTCTCAGGGCAACGATTCCCAACCTCGGGGTGATGTATATGAATATCGGTCTTTTCGAGCAGGCCTTACGATGCTTTGACGAGGCTGAGAAAAATGCGAAAAAGCTCAATGACGAGCGGGTACTGGCATTTTTGCCCGGGCAGCGCGGAGAAGCCTACCTGAAACAGGGAAAGCCTGAGCTTGCGCTCCGTGAGCTGGAGGAAGCTGAAAAAAGATACCAAAAGCTCGGGGCGGTTCAGTTTCTGACAGGTACCTATGCGCGTATGGGGGTAGCTTACCTGAGGCAGGGAAATACCGAAAAGGCGCTGTCCTATGCTGCCAGAGCCGACAGCTTGTTTAAAGCAATAACGGATGGGGCGGATTTGTTGTCTCATTCGGCCCAAATGGTGCTTGGAGATGTTTTATTGCAGAAAGGACAATATCAGAAAGTTATTAAGCTGGCTGAGAAAGGGTTGGAATGGGCAGAGTCATCGGACCCTGTTCTGCTGACTGAGGCGTCTGAATATCACCGGCAGCTGGCGCTGGCTTTTGAAAAGACAGGTTCACAAACAAAGGCGTTAGATCATCATAAGCGATTTAAGGCGATGTCTGACAGCCTGCTAAACTCGGAAATGATCCAGAGAGTTACCGCTTCGGCACTTGAATACGAGTTTGAAAAAACACAACAGGCAGACCAGCTGCGTATTCAGGCCCTCGAAAACCGAAACCTTGTACAAACGCGTAACATCATCATTACGCTGCTGGCGCTGGGAATGAGTGCACTTTTGTTCGTATTTTGGATAAACAGGCGCCTGAAACGTAAAAATGAGGAGCTTACCAGGAAGAACGAAGAAATCCGGCTTGCGCTTCATAAGGGGCAGAATATAGAACGAAAGCGTGTGGCATCCGAACTGCACGATAGCCTGAATACCAAGATTGCCGGTATCCGCTGGCAACTCGAAAGTCTTGACGGAAGCAACCTCAGCGATTTCAACCAAAAGATAGTATACCAGTTACTGGATATTACCGGAAAAGCATACGACGACATCAGGTTGATATCCCATAACATGATTCCGGCCGAGCTGGAAACGAAGGGGCTGAATGCTGCGCTCCAACGGCTGGTTATGCAGTTGGAAGCACTCAAAGGGCCGGATCTGACGCTTCGTACAAACAATACGGAGCGTCTTCCGGTAGAGATCGAACATCAGCTATATCACATCACGCTCGAGCTGATCAACAATGTGATCAAGCATGCAAAAGCATCGTCTATCATTATTGCGCTGGAAAAAGTAGCAGGTTGGGTAGAATTGGCGATTGCTGATAACGGTATCGGCTTCAGGGCAGACAGCGGGCAGCCTTTGAAGGGAATGGGGCTTGAAAACGTGCAGAACCGGGCTGCCGCAATGGGGGGCACATACTCGATTAATAATAACCCCGAAGGGGGAACGACAGTAAAAGTCGTGATCCCATACGACCCGGACGGGAGGTAGTTTTTATCAGATATCCTGGTGAAAAAACATATATGCCAGGAAGATGGCCGTGATGACCCCTACCATATCGGCGAGCAGTCCGGCTACGATAGCGTAGCGTGTGTTTTTTATTCCCACCGAGCCGAAATAAAGCGCCACTATATAGAAAGTGGTATCGGCAGAGCCCTGGAATATACAGGCAAGACGCCCGACAAAGGAATCCGGCCCATGGTTGGTCATAGCTTCGATCATCAGCGCCCGCGAGCCGCTGCCGCTCAACGGCCGCATCAATGCTACCGGTAGCGCATCTGTAAATTCAGTATTGATGCCGGTCAGGGAGATCACAAAACGCATAGCTTCCACTAAATAATCCATAGCCCCGCAGGCGCGGAACGCGCTGATGGCCACGAGCAGGCCTACCAGGTACGGAATAATGGTGACTGTAGTTGTAAAGCCGCCCTTTGCCCCTTCGATAAACACCTCAAAAACATTGATTTTTTTGTAAAGACCCCAGAGCAGGAAACCTGCGACTATCGAAAGGATCAGGGCGTTGCCGGCTATTACCGAGATCATCTCTATCTGCTCTTTAGGCTGGCCTGCCAGGTACCAGAGAAACAGCCCTATCGCTGCAGTAGCCCCTCCTATACCCGTCAGAAAAGTACGGTTCCAGAGGTTGATCTTCTGCCACAAAGCGGTCAGGATCATACTGACCACGGTCGTGATATAAGTGCCGACCACGCAGGGGATAAAAACATCGGAGGGGTTAGCGGCCCCCAGGATCGCTCTTTGGGCAATAATGGTGAGCGGTATAATACACAGGCCTGAAGTATGCAATACCAGGAACATGATCTGGGCATTGGAGGCGGTATCCCTGGAAGGGTTGAGCTCCTGCAGGCTCTGCATAGCCTTGAGCCCAAACGGCGTCGCCGCATTGTCGAGTCCCAGCATGTTGGCCGAGAAATTCATGATCATCTGGCCGTTTGCGGGATGGTCCTTAGGTACTTCCGGAAAGAGCTTGTTGAAAAACGGGCCGATTAACCTGGCGAGGCCGCCTATTATGCCGGCCTTTTCGCCGACGTTCAGAATACCCAGGAAAAAGGTCATAATCCCGGTAAGCGGCAGGGCTATGTCCATTACAGCCGTCTTGGACATGGCCAGCATACCGTCGACAATAGCCTGGAATGCCTGCGTGTTGCCGCTGACTAGTAATTGAAAAAGAGCGATCAGGAAAGCTATGCCAAAAAATGCTACGAAAATATAGTTAAGGGCCATACTGTAAGGATAGAATTCCTAAATGTAAGGAAAAGGGGGGCAATAATTACTACATTTACAGGCAAGTAATCCAGGGGATCAAGAGTTTTTAGAGATTCCCTCTGGTTTTTCAAGGAAGAGAAGTATTAAAATATATCATGCACAGGTTACTTGCTATTGATTTCGGGACCAAGCGTACGGGCATTGCCGTAACAGATCCCCAGCAGATCATAGCCACAGCTTTGGAAACGGTTCCGACCCATAAGCTGTTTGATTTCCTGAAGAGCTATCTGCAGAAAGAGCCGGTGGAAGCCATCATAATCGGTTTGCCGAAAGACCTGGATAACCGGGATACAAACAGTACTTCGGCGGTAAGAGGAACGATAAAAAGGTTGCGCAGGGAATTTCCGGATACCCCGGTTTATGAGCACGATGAACGCTTCACGTCAACTATGGCCATGCAGTCGATGGTAATGGGGGGAGCCAGCAAAAAAGACCGGCGGGATAAATCCAATCTCGACAAGATCAGCGCTACGATTATCCTGCAGTCCTTTATGGAAAGCCGGAGATAACATAAGACCCTTCGACTCCATTCAGGGGCATTACAAAAAAGCCGCAATGGCGTAGCCGATCATCACAAGGCAGAGTGCTACTTTCATGACGATGCCGGTGACAAACCCGAGAAAAGAACCGATCGCTGCTTTCAAAGCCTGCCGCCACGGGGTCCTACCTATTAACTCTCCCAGAAAAGCACCGAGGAAAGCGCCTAAAAACAGCCCGATTCCTGGAAATACAAAGAGCCCGGCGAGCATTCCCACCATAGTGCCTATACTGCCGTACCGGCTCCCCCCGAATTTCTTTGTGCCATATACCGGGATATAATAGTCCAATACTGCAATAACCGCGGTCACTATTCCCAATGACCATAACACGGGGCTACTGAAAGCGGCATACCCGCTCCATTGGAGTAACAATAAGCCCAGGAAGCTCAGCGGAGGTCCCGGGATGGGCAGTACCGCACCGGCCAGGCCTGCCAGCAAAGCTGTAATGCCAAGAATAAGCAATAATATTTCCATCGATCATTGATAACCCTATAACAGGACTAAGTTCGAAAATTATGGGTGCGCATCCTATATTTGCAGGATGAGCGGAGGTATTAATGTGAAGAGTGGTATTTTTAGAGAATTTGTAAATAAGCAATATAACAAACTTAACGCGATTGCATGTCGAAGGTACTTATTATCGGAGCCGGAGGGGTTGGTAGTGTGGTAGCGCACAAATGCGCTATGAATTCAGACGTTTTTACGGAAATCATGCTGGCGAGCAGGACGCTGTCGAAGTGTGAAAAGATCGCAGCGGAAATTAAAAACATGCATGGCGTTACGATCAGCACGGCACAGGTAGACGCCGACATCGTTGCGGAGACGGTTATGCTGATCAAAAGATTCAGGCCGGTTCTGCTGATCAATGTTGCGCTTCCATACCAGGACCTGGCCCTGATGGAGGCTTGCCTCGAAACGGGCGTCCACTATCTCGACACAGCTAACTATGAGCCGAAAGATGTAGCCAAATTTGAATACAGCTGGCAATGGGCCTACCAGGACAGGTTTAAGGAAGCCGGGCTGATGGCGTTGCTGGGGTGCGGCTTTGATCCCGGTGTGACCCAGGTATTTACCGCCTATGCCAATAAGCACCATTTTGACGAGATGCATTATCTCGACATCATCGATTGTAACGCGGGAGATCACGGGAAGGCTTTTGCTACCAATTTTAATCCTGAAATCAATATCAGGGAAATTACGCAGCCGGGAAGGTATTGGGAGAACGGCGAATGGGTTGAGATCCCTGCGATGTCCATACACAAGCCTATCGACTACCCCGGTATAGGTCCGCGGGAAAGCTACGTACTTTACCACGAAGAACTTGAATCGCTGGTGAAGAATTTCCCTACACTCAAACGGGCGCGTTTCTGGATGACCTTCGGGCAACAGTACATAACGCATCTCAACGTACTTCAGAATGTAGGCATGACGAGTATAGAACCGGTCAGCTTCAAGGGGATCGATATAGTGCCTCTGGAGTTCCTGAAGGCTGTATTGCCGGCGCCTGATACGTTGGGAGAAAATTACCAGGGGCAGACCTCAATCGGTGTGCAGATAAAAGGCGTTAAAGACGGGAAAGATAAAACTTACTATGTCTGGAACAATTGTGATCACGCCGAGACCTATAAAGAAGTCCGCGGACAGGCCGTGAGCTATACTACCGGTGTGCCTGCTATGATCGGTGCCATGCTGATGCTGACGAATGCTGAGTGGATGAAGCCGGGTGTATGGAACTGCGAAGAGCTGAATCCTGATCCGTTCATGGAGAAGCTCAATGTACACGGACTCCCGTGGAACGAATTGATCGACGAGCCGCTTCCCCACGAATATCCTTCTTTATAGTAGCTTATAGATCGCCACAGATGCACAGATGTATAAAAGCTTCAGCTATAACTATCAGTGCATCTGTGGCTATTTTTATTTCTTTGCAGGATTGTAGCTTGTAAAAAAGCTCCTGATCCTCAGGTTGATCACGCCGAAAACAGCTTCTTTAAAAATTCCTCTCGACATCTTGGAATTGCCCTGCGTACGGTCGGTGAAAATGATGGGCACTTCCCTGATTTTAAATCCGTGCTTCCAGGTATTGAACTTCATCTCGACCTGGAAAGCATAGCCTACAAAACGGATCTTATCGAGGTTGATAGTCTCAAGAACTTTCCGCCTGTAACAGACAAACCCGGCAGTGGGATCCATAACCGGCATCGAGGTAATGGCGCGGACGTAGATACCTGCGAAATAGGATAACAGGACTCTTTGTATAGGCCAGTTTACGACATTTACTCCTGTAACATACCTCGACCCGATGGCCATGTCATAACCCTCGTCATGACATGCGTGATGCAGCCTGACTAGATCCTCCGGGTTGTGCGAAAAATCGGCATCCATTTCGAAGATATAATCGTATCCATGCTGGAGCGCCCATTTGAAACCCAGGATATAGGCAGTTCCAAGCCCTTGTTTACCTGACCTTTCAAGTAAATGGAGCCGTTCCCCGTAAGTACCCTGCAACTCCCTGACCACCTGTGCTGTTCCGTCGGGCGAGCCGTCATCGACAATGAGAAGATCAAACGGTATAGACAGGCCGAATACCTTTTTTATAATAGCATGAATATTTTCAATCTCATTGTAGGTAGGTATAATAACCAGCGAACGGTTCATAACACGTTTATTCTGTATTGATTACGGGTTTGCGGCAGTAGTATCGGATTCTTCCAGTTTTTGGGTAACAATTTCATAGAGTCCGCTCATGGCTTCCGGGTTGGAAGCATAATAAGTATAGCTCTTGTTGTACAGGGATGAGTCGACTTCGTATTTTGCCCATATATCCTGCTGAAGCTTGCTAAAAACGACTACCGACGAATCCATGGAACGCAGGTTCATCTTGGATACCCGTGATTCGGCTATATGGATATCAACCAGGATTTCAGCCATCTTTTCCCGGCCCAGGATGTCTTTGGGAGGGTTTGAATTTCCGTTACAGGATAAAAAGATGAGCACTATGGCCCACTTGATTGTTCGCATTGCTGTGGTATATAGGCTATCTTTGCAATCAAAGTACGCAAAATTGGTGAATTTTTCAGAAAAATCTGTTCCCGATGTTCAGGCAGTTTCTTTCCAGGTTGCATAGGTACGAAATACGTATCAGGAAAGCTGTCAATAATCCGCGGCAGGGAAACTTTCATTCGGTATTCAAAGGTTCCGGCCTCGATTTTTCCGATCTGAGGCAGTACCAGTACGGAGACGATATCAGGGCGATCGACTGGAATTCTTCCGCCAAAGGGCACGGGACCTATATCAAGCTCTTCAGGGAAGAAAAGGAGCAAACCGTTTTTTTTCTTTTGGATGTCAGCGGATCCCAGCAGGTAGGTCCTTCTCAGCGCCAAAAAATAGATACCGCGCGCGAAATATGCGGTGTACTGACGCTGGCAGCAGTGAAAGAAGCCAGCCAGGTAGGTTTGCAGTGCTTTTCCGACCAGAACGAACGCTATATAAGGCCCGGAGGAGGTATGAAGCAGGCCTACCGTATCATATCATCTCTCTATAACCTCGAACCGGCCTCTAAAAAGACCAACCTGAGCAGGACGATCCTTCACGCGCTGGAGATGCTCAACCGGCGATCACTGATTTTCCTGATATCCGACTTTGTCGACAGCGGGTATGAGCTTCATTTGAAAGCTATGGCAAGGAAGCACGACCTGATCGTCATCAATCTCTACGACAAGTATGAGCACGAAGTGCCTGCGATGGGGATCATTCCTGTTCTCGATGCGGAAACAGGTGAAAAAAGCTGGGTCAATACTTCGTCGCCGTTTTTTCGCAATACAGTCGGTGAGCAGTTCCAGGAAAGAAAAAAAAGCCTGGAAAGGATCTGCAGGCAGAATAAGGCGGACTACCTTGCGGTGGAATCCTCCGAGGATTTTGTGCCGCTGCTAATCCGTCTTTTCAGGGTACGTCGTTATCAGAAAGAACGATCTGCCAGTAAATAAGAACCTACCAGATGAAGCACACTTTTCCTGTATACAGACTGCTGATATTGCTCATGCTGGCTGTTCCGGCAGACGGACAGGAAAAGGCGGTTCCTTCGGGCCGGATTGACAGGGATACCGTGCGTACCGGCGAAACATTCGCCTATAGCCTGAGTTATCGTCATCCTTCCGGTGAAGAGGTGTTTTTTCCCGACTCCACCTATAATTTTTCACCTTTCGGATTTCGTCGCCAGGAAGTATTCAGTACCCGTACCGATCAAAGGGGAAGCCTCGACAGCGCGGTATACCATCTTGTATCTTTCGAAGTGACGCCCGTGATAGAGATAGCCCTGCCGGTGTTTATATGGAATGGGAAGGATTGTACAGCGGTCTACCCCCCAAAAGACACCGGTTTTGTCGCTTTGTCGGTCGACAGGGCAGAACTGGATACACTCACCCTGACCAGCCGGACGGAACTGCTCCCGGTAAAGGAAAGACTGAATTACCCGGCTTTTTTAGGAGGACTGCTGATCGCTGCCGTTACGGCTTTCCTGGTCAACTGGCTGTTCGGGGAAAGGATCAGCCGTCAATGGAAGGTATTTCGCCTGCAGAGGAGACACCGGGAGTTCACCCGGGGATTTAACCGGCACTTTCTCAATGCCAGGAACAGGGGAAGCATACAGGATGTTGAGAAAGCCCTGATTTTATGGAAAAATTACCTGGAACGCCTTGAAAGCAAACCTTTTACGACGTTCACTACCCGAGAGATCTCGGATAATATTTCGGATACTTCCCTGAGTGAAGCGCTGAAAGAGACCGATAAGGTGATATACGGCTTTTCCTCGCAATCGGGAGATATCGGAAATTCGTTGCTGACGCTCAAAAATGTGGCGCAGACGCTGTACCTGGGTAAAAGAAGGAGTATAATAGGGGTAAATACACCTGTTTAAAGAAAGAGTATAGAATGGAGTGGCTCTCTTTACAATGGTTTGACTGGAACTGGATCAGGAGCCTGCGGTGGGAATATCCGCAGCTTCTGTACCTGCTGCCGGTGGTCCCCGTGCTATTTTTATTGCGCAGCGCGCTCCATCAGAAAGATAAGCAGTATATAAAGGTTTCAAGCCTGCCCGATAGTCATTTCATGAATTGGGTTACGCTTCTCCGCCTGGTTCCTCCTTTCCTGTATGCACTGGCGCTCTCACTCGGTATCGTGGCGGTAGCCCGGCCCCAGACTGTAACAAGCCAGATCGACCGGTTTTCGGAGGGGATCGACATTATCCTGGCCATAGACATTTCCGAGTCCATGCTGGAGCGGGATCTGCTTCCCGACAGGCTGGCGGCAGCCAAAACCGTAGCCAAAAGATTTATCGAAAACAGGGTCCAGGACAGGATCGGTCTGGTCATTTTTGCCGGGGAAGCTTTTTCGCTATGTCCGCTGACCACCGACTACGAGCTCTTAAACCAGTACATTGAAGATCTGCAGACGGATATGATACACGAAGCAGGCACGGCGATCGGGAGCGCGCTTGCCGTAGCGATCAACAGGATGAGAGATTCAAAAGGCAACAGTAAGGTGATCATCCTGCTGAGTGATGGCGATAACACTTCGGGCAACCTCGACCCTTACACCATGTCGAGGCTCGCAGAAGCCTATGGTATAAGAATATACAGCATTGCGGTGGGAAGATCGGCAGAGGCACAGGGAGACGCGTTGCGGCGCATCGCCTCCGAAAACCAGTATTACCGGGCAACAGATAATACAGCACTTGAAAGGGTTTTTTCGCAGATCAACCAGCTGGAAAAAGTTAAATACAAGGATTCCGTCTACAGCGAAGTAAAGGACTTCTACAGGGTTTACCTTATGTGGGCAATTGTGCTCGTCATTATTTCGATGGGGTTAAAAAGTACTTTTATGTCTAACGTATTGGAAGACTAATGCTTAAATCGTGTTATAACAGCCGGTATGTGGAAGCGGGCCTCGACGAGGTCGGGCGCGGCTGCCTGGCCGGACCGGTTGTGGCTGCGGCGGTGATCCTCCCGGCAGACTATTCGCACAGCCTCCTGAATGACTCCAAGCAACTCACCGCACAGCAGAGGGAACTGATCGGGCAGGATATCATCAGGGAAGCGATCGACTGGGCAATTGCGGAGGTATCGCACGAGGAGATCGACAGGATCAACATCCTGAAGGCCAGTTTCCTGGCCATGCATAGGGCCGTCGACCGTTTGAAAACGGTTCCTGAACATCTCCTGGTAGACGGCAACCGGTTTACCCCGTACCCGATGCTGCCGCATACCTGCATCGTCAAAGGCGATTCGCAGTATTTCTCCATAGCGGCTGCCTCTGTGCTGGCCAAGAACTACCGCGACCAGCTAATGAGCGAGCTGGCAAAAGAATACCCGCATTACGGCTGGGAGCATAACGTAGGGTACCCGACAATTGCCCATAGGAAAGCGTTGATCGAATTTGGCATTACGCCCTATCACCGGAAGAGCTTCAGGTTGTTTAAAGTGTAATTGCTCTCCCCCGTCTTCAGACGGCGGGAGGGCGACATCAGGTCTCCGACCTGATAAAAGCTGATCTTTTCGCCGGTCAAAAACCGGCTTTCACCCTTCCTCCGTCATGAGACGGGGAAGAGCTATTCCTTCCTCCGTTTATAAAGCGGAACCGTACTGCACGGCTCGCCAAACATAAGACTTTGTACCACCGGTTTCAGCAGGCGCGTGATCTCAACATAGGCCGATACCGGTACAGGATATTTGCTGCAGCCTTTTACAACGACCTTCTTATCTTGGAAGCTTTCGATATCGATGCGTGAAAGCGCGTCAAAAAACAATTTGCTCTCGAGCTCATCCCGGTTGCCGAATACAACCAAATGCGCATATGGCGCCAGCTGCAGGGCCAGCAGCATGTAAGCCCAGGTCGGGACAATGGCATCTTCCGAACAGGTGACAGCCACGTTTTTTCCCTCGTAGGCGCTCCAGTCGTGTTCTTTCAGGAAAGCCCTGAAGTCTTTTTCCCGAAGGATAAGGCCCTGGAAGAGGTTGTCCTTCAGGTCGTAAACGACGCGTTCACCGTGATGATAGAATTCTTCAAGGTCTAAAGACACAAGGCCGCTGGCAGCTACCTTGTTGATAATTTCTTCGGTTTCCATGTTATTTCCTTCGTGTAGGATGTATTGATAACGCAATGGAAGGTGTTTTTGTTCGGGGCGTGGGATTCGGGGCGGCAAAATTCCCTGAAATCCATTACTTTTGGTGAATCAATTCACCAAATATCCTTACTTTTGGTGAATTGATTCACCAAAAGTTACGGTATGATCAAACGCACAATTGAAAATACGCTTTCAGAAAAGCTATTTAAGGGAAAAGCAATTATCGTAACAGGGCCCCGGCAAGTGGGCAAGACGACTCTGGTCAGGAAGGTTTTAAGCAATAGGGATTTCCTCTTTCTGGACGGGGATGACCCGCTGGTAAGAGCACGTCTGACAGATCCGAACACAAAAGAGATCGAAGCCATAATTGGCAGCTCGAAAATACTATTCATCGACGAAGCCCAGCGCATAGAAAATATCGGTATAACCGCCAAGATCATACATGACCAGTTCCGGGATGTTCAACTGGTGATGAGCGGTTCCTCTGCATTTGAACTGCGTAATCATATCAGCGAGCCTTTAACAGGCAGGAAGTGGGAATATCACTTATACCCCGTCTCTTATGAGGAACTCGAGAATTCGACGAATTATCTCGATGCCAGGAAGGATTTAGAAAACCGCCTGATCTATGGTTTCTATCCCGATGTGATCAATAATCCGGGAGAGGAACGCGAAATTTTAAATGAAATTACGCAGAGCTACCTGTTCAGGGATATCCTGGCCTATGGAAATATAAAGAAGCCGGATGTGTTAGAAAAAATTCTTCGTGCGTTGGCCTTCCAGGTTGGAAATGAAGTAAGCTATAACGAAATCGGCCAGCTAACCGGGGTGGATAAAAATACAGTGGGGCATTATATACAGTTGCTGGCTATGTCCTATATAGTCTATCCACTGGGTTCTTTTAGCAGAAATCTACGCAATGAGATCAAGACCAATCAAAAAATATATTTCTACGACAACGGAGTCCGGAATGCGCTTATTCAGAATTTCAATCCTCCCGAACTGAGAAATGATGTCGGCGCCTTGTGGGAAAACTTCCTGATGACCGAACGTATGAAAAGGAATCAATATCACCGTATTTTTGCCAACCGGTACTTCTGGCGGACAAAACAGCAGCAGGAGATCGATTATGTCGAAGAAAAGGACGGGCAAATCAGTGGTTTTGAATTCAAATGGAACCCAAAAGCCAAGGTGAATTTCCCGGCGGGCTTTATTAAAACCTACGATGCTGAAATGACCGTTGTGAACAGTGAAAACTTTCGGGACTTTGTAGGTGTCTGGTAGATCTCTCCCATCGAAGCCATAATTACACCTCCCAAACCTCCACATTCTCCGTCCTGCCGCATTTTTCCAGGAATTCTTCAGCCTGCGCTTTCCTCACATCCACTTCCAGCCGGCAGTCCATTTCATAGAGAGGGTTCTGAATCTCAAGCCCCAATTCTTTGATCACTTTCATGACCGGGTTCATCGCTTCATAGGGAAAGGATACCCGGTAGGAGACAGTGACATAGCCTTGTATGACCGTAGCTTCATCAAGGGCCAGCTCGGTAGCAGTCTTATAGGCATTGATCAGGCCGGGTACGCCCAGCAGGGTACCACCGAAATAGCGGACTACCACGACGATTACGTTGGTGAGCCCGCGTGAATACAAAACATTCAGAATGGGTTTCCCTGCCGAGCCCGAAGGTTCTCCGTCGTCGCTGGCCCGGTACCGGTTGCGGTCGGTTCCCAGCCGGTAGGCATAGCACCAGTGAACGGCTTTGGGGTGCAGTTCTTTCAGCTTGAGCCACAGGCTACGGGCTTCGGCATCCGACCTGACCGGGTAGGCGTATCCCAGGAACCTGCTTCCGCGGTCTTTGAACAGGCCCTCTGCAGGCGCCGATATAGTAAGAAAGGAGTCTTCTTCAACAGCCATCAGGAAATCTGCTTTTTGTATCGCAGAACGATACAATAGACGGCTGCTGCAGCAGCCAGGAAAGCGTTTACCAAAAAGGCTAATTTAAGGTTTTGAAACTGGTTGGCAAAAAGAAAAGCTGAAAGCCATGCACCTATTCCTATGCCCGCTTCGAGCGCGAGGTACATGGTAGAGAGCGCCCTGCCCCGGTTCTGGTCGTTGCTGAGATCGACAGTCCAGGCGGAGAGCACTGGCGAGAGGATACCCATCGAAATCCCGTAGAGAAAGCCTCCCGAGAGGAAAATCTCCTTTGTGCCGGCATGGGCCGTAATGATCATGGCGACCACCATCAGAAAGCTGCCTACGGTTGCAGCCGGTAGTCGTCCGTGGCGGTCGGAGGCCTTTCCGGCGACAAAACGGCTTACTAAGGAAGCCAGTGTGCTTACCAGGAAAAATAGCCCGAGGTTTGAAAAACCAAGGTATGCGCTGAAATCGGGAGTCAGCGTGGCGACGGCCCCGAAACTGAAGTAATTGAGAAAGATCACGACAGCCGGGGCCACGACGGCTGGTTCAAAAATATCTTTCCGGGTAAGACGAAGCATACCCGGCGAGAATTTCTTTGGAGAAGGCAGTGTTTCTCTCAGGTTTAGCAGGATAACAACCGATAGAAGTGCAAGAAACGCCGAAGCAAGGAACATCGTATCGATAGAGTAGGCTTGCGCCAGCCAGCTGCCAATGGCCGGGGAGATAGCGGCGCCCAGGGAGGAGCAGAGCCCGTGTATACCCAGCGCCTCGCCTCGCCGCTGAGGGGGCACGATATCGGCGATATATGCCGCTGTTCCGGTTGGTTTGAAGCCCGTAGAAAACCCGTGCGCCAGCCGCAGCAGGAGGAAGGGCAGCACCGTTGTCAGTAGCGGGTACAGGAGGCCGCATATCACGCAGACCAGGGAGCCGATAATCATGACAGGCACCCGGCCGATCCGGTCGGTAAGGATGCCGCTGAATGGCCTTGAAATACCCGCAGTAATCGTGAAAAGCGCAATAATATGCCCCTTATATTCAGCTCCACCCATTCTGCTCAGGTAGCCGGGCAACTCCGGGACGAGCATGTTGAAGCTGGCAAAAAATAAAAAGGAACTGGAAGTAAGCAACCAAAACCGGGAAGAATAAAATCCCGGGACAACCCTGACACTTAACACCTACCTCGAAGACTGAACCGGGTTAGGGACCTTTTTCCTCAACACGATCAGCCCCCGGCGCTTAAGGACGTAGGCAGCGATCATGTAAAAGCCGAAAAGGGCCATGTAAATCAGGATTGAAACCGTGTTGGAAACGTCGCCGTGATAGATGAAAAACAGCACTACATTTACAATTGTAGCCATCCACATCAGGAACGATGCCTGGAAATGGGTAAGGCCGTTATCCAGTAAAATATGATGCATGTGGTTCCTGTCGGCCAGGAACGGTGATTTTCCTTTGACCAGCCTGACGATGAAGACGCGCAGGGTGTCAAAAATAGGCACGATGAGGATCAGGAGCAGGATGATGGGGGCATTGGAAAAAGCATCGGGTTCGTGCCGGTTGGCTACATTGATCCGCAGGAATTCAACACAGAATACCGATAAAAGAAAGCCGACGACCAGCGATCCGGTGTCGCCCATGAATATTTTACTGGTTTTGGAGAAATTGAACCTCAGGAAGCCCAGCAGTGCGCCTGACATGGAAAAAGCGAGACAGGCAAACACATAATGCCCTCCGAGCATAAACCAGGAACCGAGTATAATACCCGCAATGAGGCTGATCCCACCGGCGAGTCCATCGATACCGTCTATGAGGTTGATCGCATTGATAAGGGCTATAAATACGAAGATCGTCAGGGGGATGCTCACCACATCAGGGATGAAATACCAGCCGAAAATCCCGTAGAGATATTCAATTTTGAAGTTTCCGAGTACTACCAACGTAAGGGAGGCACATATCTGGATTACCAGCTTTTTGGTCGGATCGAGCGCCAGGATGTCATCTTTAAGCCCCAGGAAAAAGAGAATGGTCAGCCCTACGATTGAAAGCCCTACCACGTTGGCAGCCTGGATTTCCTCGGCGTGGGGCCAGAGGAAGAAAGCAATAATGGTCGAGGCAAATATGGCAATACCGCCAAGGGTGGGAGTCGCATCGGAATGTGAACTTCTGAAACCCGGCTTGGCATTCAGGTTCAGCAGGTTCGAAAGGTTAATAATGACGGGTATGGAAACAATTGCAAGAAAACAAGCAATAAAGAAAGACAAGATGCATTGGTTGATCTTGTGTTTCAGTAAGATATCCACTGCTCCACCGGAAAACGACTCGGAGAGTATCTGAAATTCCATATGATCTTTATGTCAATAAATGTTATGGTGGATATAAGCCTTTTAGCTCTCAAATATCGTAATTTAATATACCATTTTACAACTATCCTGGCAAAAACTGATTAAATGGTATAAAGTTACGAATGCGAAAAAAGATGAGTTGAATAAAACCGGTAAGGAGTTAGAAAAATTGAGGAATTTTTCTGAGGGGTTTTAACCAAAGCGTAAAAGGAAACGGCTTCACACCGTTTACCTCCCAGGCACGCCTGTCGCTTTTATTGGCTTCCAACCTGTTTGCCAGGCTTACATTGCTTACTCCGCCTGCTCTCATTTTTACCAGGATTTCGGGAATATATTTTATCTTGACTGCATGTTTATATAAAATGCGGAGCATCAGTTCATAATCGGCTGCGCTACCCATATCGATCCTGAAAGCTCCGTATTGATCATATACTTCTTTTCTTAAGAATAAGGTTGGGTGCGGCGGCATCCAGCCCCATAAAAACGATTTGGGCCGGTAAGTCCCTGAAATCCATTTCCGGGTAACTCTCTCCCCTTTCACCGCATCGACATACACCAGGTCGCTATAGCATCCTTCATATTCCGGATCGGCCAGATTTGCCGCTACCTTCGACAATACCTGCCCGTGGGCATACATATCGTCTGCATTCAGGATACCGATCACATCTCCGGTAGCCAACGCTATTCCTTTGTTCATGGCGTCATAAATACCGGCATCGGGCTCCGACCTGACGATCTGTATACGATCCGAAAATTCGGAAACCGCCTGCATAGTGCCATCTTTCGAAGCCCCGTCGATAATGATATATTCCTTGTTACAAAAGTCTTGCCCGAGCACCGAGCGGATGCAGTCCCTGATGGTAGCTTCCCCGTTGTATACTACGGTAATGATCGAAATTTTCAAGGTAATTCTTTGATATTCCTGGTTTTGATAAATACCGCCGGGTTTCCCTGGTATATCCCATATGCCTCCAGATCCCGGGTTGCAACCGATTTTACGGTAAGTACGGCATGATTGTGACAGGTTACGCCCGGGCATACTACCGCCTGAGCACCAATCCAAACGCCGTCATGAAGTTGTATTTTCCCAAGGATCAGGTCAAAGCCGGGCCTGGAATAATCGTGGTTTCCGGTGAGCAGCATAGCTCCCTGTGACAGGCATACGTTGCGACCGATGGAAACCTCTATGAGGTTGTCAATCCACACATTTTCGCCAATCCAGGTATTGTTTTCCACAGTGAGAAACCATGGGTACTTGATATTGACCCCGGGTTTCAATGTAACACCGGCGCCGATCCTGGCGCCGAATATCCGGAGGATACCGATCTTGAGGCCGTTTGGGACCGGCAGGTAGGTATTCACAAACAGGCGTCCTGCAAGGTACCACAGGGCCCGCTTCCAGAGCGGACCCGGATCATACCAGCTGTTATCGTACCGCGCCAGATCGGTTCGGGTTCCTGAGGTCTTTTCCATATTCCTCTTTAAAATGTCGTATGATGGATGCCTTCTCCTTACCGGCCCGTTGGTACACCTCGTAAATTTTGGCATCTACCAGGAAGCGGTACCATAATCCCTGGAGCGAATGCCAGATAAGGCCCCTGGTGCCGTCGAGGAAGCCAAGCTTCCAGAAATACCGGTAAACAAAGTAAAGAAACGGCCGGGTAAAAAGCGGCAGCGAGGCGTATTTAATCTTCAGGTACCTCGTTCGCTGCTCCTGTGATCCGAATAAAGCAGGTGTTACCGTCGGCTTTTCTTCGAAATTGTACTTAATATTCAGCAGATCTATGATCTCCCGCGTTGCGTAGTTGTTATGCTTTTGAGTCCACCAGGTAAGGTTATTCAGGTTATGGTCGACGATATCGTTTTTCAACTGCCGCGTGGTTCCTTCGCTGAGTTTGATATGTTCATCCATCCACAATTCCTCGCAGCGTCCCTTCCCGTTCCGCCAGATACGGAGCAGCCAGATCGGGTAGTATCCTCCCCGCCTGATCCACTGGTTCATAAAGAAAACCCGCCGTTTTACGTAAAACCCGGTGATATCCTGTGGGGTATCCTGCGCCAGCAAAGCCGAGAGCTCTTCTTTCAGTTCAGGAGTGATATACTCATCGGCGTCCATCCGCATCACCCATCCGGTCTGAAAAGGATTATGATCGATAGCGTGGTTAAACTGGAAGGCATACGAGATCCACGGGTTCTGAATAACCTGCGCTCCTTTCGACCTGGCTATTTCTACGGTATTGTCGGAAGAGAATGAGTCAACGATAAAAATTTTGTCGGTAAGGCCGGCAAAGCTGTCTATACACCTGCCTATGTGCAAGGATTCATTGTGAGTGAGGATGAGAACCGACAGGTTGGTCATAACTATTTTGATTTCCGATAGATGTCATTGCAATTGCGATGCCAGGACAGCGCTTTTGTAAGTATCGAGCATTTGCAGGGCTACCACCCTGATGTCGAAAAGTTCGGAAACCATTCGGTAGGCGTTTTCAGCCCTCGAGATCCGGTAGGCGTCGTCGTTGAGGATTTTCTGAAGCTTACCGGAAAGATCATCCGGGTTTAGTTCCGTAATGGCTGCCGCGTCATACCGCCTGGTAAAATCACCGAATCCGGTGCGGTCGGAAACCACTGCCGGCAGCCGGCTTGCCATGGCTTCGAGCACTGCAATGGAGAATCCTTCGGAATAAGTAGGCAATACAAAAACCGAAGCATCAGAAAGCGCGGCTTTTTTCAGCTCACCGGTAAGCATGCCTGTAAATTTTACAGCGTCAGACAACCCGTTCTTTTCTATAAACTCAGATGCTTCCGCCTTATACCCGTCGTCAGGCCCTGCCAGGATGAGCAGTGTATCCGGCCGGCTGCGATGACAGTTTCTGAAGGCCGGCAGCAGGATATCAAGTCCTTTTTTAATATTGAGGCGACCCATGAAAAGCAGGATTCTCTTGTCGTCAGGGATATTGAAATGCTGCCTGAACATGCCTTTCGGCGACAGGGGGTCGTAATCTGTCATACGCATCCCGTTCGGGATAATGACCATATTGCCGGGGCGATAGCCCAGGTACTGGATCACATCTTCCTCTTCGTCGGTGTTGTTGATGTGGATGACGTTTGCTTTGCCCAGCAATCGCTTTTGATAGAGCAGTGTCACCAGGTTCTTTTTCCAGGCATGGTGGTTGACCGCCCACCTGTCGAGAAGCCCGTGGATAGTGATGATCTTTGGGACTTTACTTTTCACCAGGAAAGGCGCCAGGCTTCCGAAGTGCCAGATGCCGTGGATGTGAACTACGTCGTAGCCATTGAGGTGCTTTTTGAGGAACCGGTACAGATCGAGCGAAAATTCCCGGTAAAACCCGGCTACAGGCTGGGTTCTGAGGCAGGGGATCACGCGGGCTCCCTCCGGAGCGGGATATAGTTTGTCGCCCGGTGACATGGGACTTAAAATATCGACTTCATGCCCGCGCGCAACCGCCTCTACCGTGTGGTCATAGATAATCCGGGCGGGGCCGCCGATTTCCCAGGTGTAAGCGCATATATTAAGTATCTTCATTTTCTTTCCGGGATTCCGCTCAGCGATGCGTATGTATTTACCATTTCAGCGGCAACCTTACCGGCCGCGAATTTACTTACGATAGCCTGTCCGTGAGCACCGTATGACCGCAGCCGATCCGGAAGCATCTGCATAAAGCGTACCATATGGGCAACCAGCTCATCTGTGTTGTAAGGATCGAAAAGATAACCGTTTTCCCCTTCCTCTACAAGGTCGGCGGCACAGCCGCATTTTTCGGAAACAATAACCGGCAGACCGCAAACCAGCGCCTCGTTCACAACCAGTCCCCAGGGCTCTGAATAGCTGGGCAGGATCAGGACATCGGCAAGGGAAAGCCATTCCGGCACTTCCAGCCATGAAACGCCGCCAGTAACGATCACTCCGTCCAGTTTTTCTTTTTCAATGTAGTCTGTTATCTCACTTTTCATCGACCCGTCCCCGACAAGAATAAGGCCCCAGGGCGCGGAAGATTGGCTCTTCGCCTTGCTGTAGGCTCCTAAGAGCAGTTTCAGGTTCTTTTCTTCTGCCAGGCGCCCGACAAAGATAAAGGCGGGGGAGTGTTTGCGGGATTTCCTGGCAGCACGCAGAAATTCCTCCCTGATGCGTCCGTCGTCGATGACCGCAGCATTCCTGACGGCTATTTTTTTCTCCGGGACACCCAATCGCTTCAGGTATTCTGCCGATGTGGTGCCGAAACAGAAAAAAGCGTCGACACGGTTAAGGACCCAGCGCTTGACCGCTTCCCGGAGCGGGCTCCGGCGGTGATCGGCTGCCGAAGACTCCGACGATAAAACCACTTTTACGCCCCCGGCCTTTGCCAGGAGCATCAGGAATATCTGCGCCCAGTCGTAATACCCGGTAATGTTAAGTACATCGGGCCTGAACTCACGATACGCGCCGAGCAGCGCTTTCAGGCGGTCCGTAAAGCTGATCTGGTCAAGGCTTTTCCTGAAGAGCACCTGGTAGGGATAATTAAAGACCCCGGTATCATCAGATTGCATGTTTTGTCTTGAAGATTCGTACAACCCGATCTGGACAACCCGGAAAACCGCCCGGGGATACCTTTCTGAGAGATTACGGTGAATCTCCTCAAAGAGTTTCGACTTATAATGAGCCCAAAGCTGGTTATGGACGATCAGGACGCGCATCAATGCTGTTCTTTCAGATAGCCGTAAAAAAGGGGAAAGAGGTGGTCGGCCATGAATTTCTGACCTTCTGCGTTGTAATGGACAACATCCCTTTTCCTGTAATACTCCCGGAGCGGCGGTATATCGAGCTCCCTGATAAGCCGCACGCTGTCCTGGCGGGCATAGTCGACAATAGCCTGTCCCTGGTCGTTATAAAAGCCGTCCTCAATTTCGGATATCTCCGGGTGCAGGTAAATAAAAAACGGGATATTGTGCTGTTCAGCAATATGCTTAAGCTCACTGAACCCGGGATTAAAATGGTCGCCGTCTTTCCTGATGACGTATGTTTCGGGTTCCGGAGTCTGAGCGACAGCTTCCTCGCCGGGAGCATAGTAAACATGGTTGAACCTGATATTCTTGAAATATATCGGGTAAATATACCGGCTCCATAGCTCGACAATCGCGATCCTGAACTGCTTGTCGGGCAGATTGGGATCTATCCCGACCTGTGGGGCATGCGTCATGATATCATAAGCGTCGTGGCTGCTTGCCACCAGGCCTATGGCCTTTGCGTTGAAAACTCCGTGTCTCCTCAGGTAGGCGGCGCTGTTGTCCGGGCCCCAGGAACCTGCCGATATATTGAGCACCCGTATGCGCCTGCCCAGCTCAGCCGACAGCCTTTTTTCCAGCAGTGTGGAAGCAAGCTCTTCATTGTCGGTAAGGCTTCCCCCGTTTACGACCGAATCGCCGATAAGGAGCACGGAGACGGAGTCGGAAGGCGACAGCTCCCCACTCCGCATGGAAAGAGAGTTTGTCCGGATGGTATTGCCGAAACGCCTGACGGTTTGGCCGGGAGCATAAATATACTCATAGTCAGGGTCCTCAATGTATAAAGGCGCACTGCAAAAGCCGTATCCAAAGCGGAGAATCAACTCAATACAGATCAGCAGGAAAAAAAGGGAAAATGAAATTTTCCTAAAAAGTGACAGCATTCCGAACTTCAATAGTCAAAGGGCAAAGGTAAGATTTTTCGGTTCCGGGTAAAAACGGAACTATCTTCTGAAAAGGGTTTTCACTTTTGCTGCCAGTTTTTCCGGCCATTCCGGATCCATGCAGGGTTTCTCGATCAGCAGAAAAAAAATAACGCTTCCGGCCATGACGGGCAGTATGCAAAGGAGTGTTACGAAAAAGAACTCCCAGCCGTATGATTCAAAGAACTGGTACCGGAAGATAACCTTCATTGATGCTGATAAAATCGGCTGGTGCACCAGGTAAATGGAGTAACACATCCCGCCTATGAGCGAAATCCAACGATAAGCAAATATCTTTCCCCAGAATGGATTGGTAAGTACGATATAGTAGAATGCAGTTATGGCGAGCGGGAAGATCATCGCAAAGTACCTGTCATGTTCAGACAACATAAGATGCGTGCGAACGTGCGGGAGGAACAATACGGCCGCAAAAAGGAGCAGCCCGATAAAAGAAAAAAAAGTGCTGCCGGTTTTGATTTTCGGACGGTGAATGTATAAGTCGGCAAGCAGGATCCCACCGATAAAGAACTGGATATAGTGCAGAAGGTAGAAGCCGGGCGTCTGGTATCCGGATTGTATCCAGGGAAGCCCTAGTATAATGAATATGATGCCCAGCCGACGAAGCAGAATCGGCAGCTTCAGAACAAGAAAGAGTAGGGGAGCAAGAAGATAGAAATGTACTTCCAGCTCCAGCGACCAGGCCACCGAAAGCAGGAAGGAGGAAACGCCGTAAATAAATACGTGGCTATAAATCAGCGACGCCATAAAGCTGCGGAAGGCAAAGGGATAGTCCATACCGGTTACCAGAGGAAAAACCAGGAACATCACGAGCATTGCCGCGATATAGGGAGGTTCGAGGCGTGTCAGGCGGCGTTTAAAATACTTTTTCAGGGAGGGTTGCGGAGCTCCTTTGATATACGATCTGGCAAAAGGCAGCGCCAGGATAAAGCCGCTGATCACAAAAAAAAGATCTACGCCTTTTCTTCCGTCTATCAGCCATTGCCTTAGTCCCTGAAACTGATCGATGTCTTTGAACTCTACGGGTGAACTGAATTCGAAGAACGAGTGCACATGGTGCAGGAAAACAAGCAGTATAGCAAGAAAACGAAGACCGTCTACTTCCGGAATCAGCTTACCGTTCTGGATATTCCGGGAAAACAGACTGGTAATTCGTTGACGGAGTGACATGAAAAAGAAGATTCGTATCTGGGGCTGCTCAGGATATTTGTCAGGCGGCAGGAGTTATTTGCCCCGGAAGCGCTTTGGAGCCGGTATATTTTTTATTCAGGTAGGGAATTCCCAGAAAGCGTATGAAGAACATATAGGGAAACCAATATGCAATATCGTAAGGCCTTCCGGAACTGATCAGCAGCGCCGGAAAATACATAAAGAAAGAGGCGGCAAAGACACCCAGAGGACTTCGGCCAAGCCGTATTTCCTTTATGGAGAACATCAGGAAAAAGAAATTGAGCGCGCAGAAAATGAAAAATCCCAAAAGTCCGTGATTGGCCAGCATTTCGATCGGGGGTACATCCATAAATTCAAATTTATAGCCGTTGCCGATGAGCAGCACTTTGGGATCATAGACAGCTTCCTTCAGGAAATCGAAGCTGGCAACCCGGCCCATTGCAGAAGCGTCTTCCGTTACGTCCTCACTGGTTTCCAACTGGAAAGCGGTAAATAGTACGTTTTCAAAGCGATCGGCCAATACATCCCAGTAATTGATAATAATACTGTAAATGCCGTAGAAGCGATGGGTAAGATACCTGAAAATACCCAGGAGGACAATCAACACTACCAGGGCGCGAAGCGTAAACAGCTGTTTGATACCTCCGGCCATACGCGAGAAATTGAGCCTGAAGAACAGGTGGGTAGCGATGATGAAGCCGGTTCCGAGCAGACAAGATTTCGACTGTGTGAGGATCATCACAGAGAAACTGAATATCAGGGAGACAATGAGCAATATTTTGATCCAGGCATTTCTAAACTCGCCGATTAACACATATCCGGAAAGCAGGCAGATCAGCGCATTCCGGGCAGCAAGGTGAGGATTCCCGCCTTGCTGGGCGTTTTCGTTGGCAAATGTTACCGCAGCACGCATCCCGAGCGTCCAGTTAGGGTTGGTGATCAGTGAATATATCAGCGTGAGGTTATTCATCAGGGACATCAGGAAAACCACCACCAACAGTGTTTTCTGGATGTCGTTAGGGACATAAAGCAGTAGGATAAAGAAGCCGAAAGTATAGGTGAAGTTGACTATGTCAGTAGCCGACTTACCCATATAATTGATAAAGAAGAAATAGAACACCAGCATCCCGAAAAAAATTGCGGCAAACTGGAAAAGCAGGATATTAGGCTTATAGGCGACCGTCGTGAGCCTGGCCGGGATCATCAGCACAAGAGCGAAAGCAAAGAAAATACCTGTAAAAACACTGCTGGCGGGTCCTATCCCGAGTGTATCGCGGACAAAAAAGATAATAGGGAAGCCATTGATCATCATGGAAATCCCTACGGAATACCGTAAATAATGAATGTTGCCTATTAAACTTCCTAAGTTCATCCTTTCCTGGAAATCCCGAGCCTGTGCCTCAGGTATGCAAAGTCCATGTCTGCTAACAGATATATGGCTTTTCTAAACCGGATACAAAGATACCTGATTTTTGCCGGAACTCGTTGCTTTAGTTTTCCGGCATACTCCTGTTGAATCTTCCGATGCTCTTCCCGGCCTACATCGGCAATTGTAGAAGACTTAGCGCTTTCGTGGACTCTCAGGGCGCCCAGCAGACCTTCCACACGTTTTGCCTTTACGCCGGGAGCTGAAGCGTAGCGGGTTATAAATTCGTAGTCGAATGCAAACCGGTAGCTTTCATCAAATAGCCCGTACCGTTTTACAAGATCCAGTTTAAAAAAGAGAGATTGATTATGCATTTGCATCCCTTCCCATACCTGACTTGTCAGGCTGAAGGGGATCGTCTTCAGTAGCTCTGTGGCCCGGTCATCCTGATCGACGAGATACAGGTCTCCGTATACAATGTCCGCCGGCTTTTCAGGGTTACCTGCCGCTTTTGCAAAATGGAGGAAGGTGTCGGGGAAATAAACGTCGTCAGAATTCTGGAAAGCGACCCACTGGCCCGTTGCCATTCCAAGCCCTTTATTAAGGGCGTCTACCTGTCCTTTGTCTTTCTCGCTAACCCAGTAGGTGATGTATTTCTCGTATTTACGGATTACTTCGGCGCTTTGATCCGTGGAGCCTCCGTCTATGATGAGGTATTCCAGGTTGGGATAGCCCTGGTTGAGCACGCTCAGGATTGTCCTTTCGAGGAATTCGGCCTGGTTGTAGGATGGGGTAATGATGGTCAGCCTCGGAGTGGCGACGCCGGTGTAGTCCGGCATTTCGGGACCGGTATACAACCTGCTGACAAATGCTTTTAACTTTTCAGTACTGGCTTGTAAGGGCTCCATCAGTCTAAATTTCAAATTGATCTATCAACTTCACCAGGTGGTCCAGTTTCGATTTTACCGATTTCCTGAGATTACGCATAGAAGAAATGGGAGCGGGGCGTCCGTATCCTGCGTTTCCCGTCAGACGGAACTCCTTCAGTGTCTCAAGATTTTTAAAATAGCTTCCGGCGAGGGAGGTCCAGTCACTATGGCCGGTTACCAGCGCCGCATGATCCGACCAGACCGGATGATAGCCGAGCAAACCTGAGAAATCTACGGTATACACCCGCTTCCCGGCTACGACAGGGATATCGTTTTCAAACTTTAAAGAATGAAGAAGACAGTTGTGTAATCCGAGATGCCAGAGCGGGTCCCTTATGACGAGCGAGCGGGCTACGTGTATAGGGGCGTAGTTGAGCCATAGCTGATCGAGGCACATGCCGTTGCAAAGGTCAAATGAAGCCCGGTCGATGGTCCTTACGCTCCACCATTCCAGCAGGTTTTGTACACTTTCGGAACGTCGGGCTATCCAGGCGTTGGAATGGAACATCCCGATATTGAGTATCCGCTTGTCGTCCAGCCCGCCTGATTCCGGCAGGCGCTGCACTATATGGGGAGTCAGGAAAAGATCATAGTCAGGGTCAAACAAGTGGTCGAATGAACGGTATACCATTACTGTGGGCGCCAGGAATACCCAGTTGGAAACGGAGGGTCTGCGCTCCATCAGATGCCGGGCAAACCACGGCCTCAGCGCATGTACCAGTTCAAAGTCATAATAGAACCCGCTCATTTGGGGAAGCTGCCGCAGCTCCAGGTCCGAAACAGGGATGATATCTATTCCGGCAGGGAGCCCGGGCACGTCTGCACTATCGGCCCATCCGATCGTGAACGGAGCCCCTTTGTGGTGCTCCAGGATACTTTTTCCCAAGGCTATTGCTCCCGGGAGCTGGTGTCGGTTGCAAACTGTGAAAAACGCAGTCAATATAAAATAGGTGTTAAATGTAATAAGCCCTAGAGACTACGTCTCTTCTATTCATATCCGTTTGTGTATCTTTACTACTCCTGAGCCTTCAGCCAATGACTGTGAGCCTCGGAGTGAATATCAAAGCCGGTAAGCGCAAAAGGCAGCTCCTGTTGTCCGGGTGTTGCCAGATACTGTGCTACGAGCCGGGAAAAATATGCCGATACGATCGGGGTCGGGCTTCTCAGCGAGGGCCAGATTCCTTTGGATTTTCTCTCCCAGAAAAGGTAATCGTTTTCGACCGTCACGTTTCCCGACAAAAAACCGTGGATCTCTCTCCTGCTTTTTTTAGTGTGTGAGAGAAACCTGTCCACATTTCGCAAAGATAACCGCCCGTCGTTACCGGCAATATAGTCATGTCCTTGTTTGCACCAGTAATGAAGCTGGTTTTTAACGATGAACGAGTTGGGCTCAAAAAGTAATATGAACTCACTCCAGCCGAACAGATCATAGAAATCTTCCTTTAGGGTTAGCGAAGTGTAGCCCTTTCTGTTTTCAAAAAAAGACGCATCAAATTTGTAGACTGTGCACCCTGGGAACTCTGTCCGGATAGGGCCCTCATCCACGTTGTCAGCACAAACGAAAACGAACGAAAATGCCTGTAATTCCCGCCAGGCACGCCGGATGAGCGCCTGCTCCATAGTGTGCCGGTCGGTTCCGAAAAAGGGAATCACTATGACAGCCAGCTCCCGCATCAGATGGTATCAACGACGTTTGCCAGGTATTGAAGGGGAGTTTTCAGACCTTTCCTGACCCGCTGATAGCGAAGTATCCTGGCCGGTTTAATATAAGCACAAGGGAAATGCCTGTAATATTCCTGTCCGTTTGCCAGAAGCCTTTCCCCGTAATAGGCAAACAGTCCGTGAAGATCGGGCCTTTCCCTGATATCGAAACGGTCCTGGTATTTGGACAGGACGTTGGGTCTGGCCGGGTCGTACCCGCTATAGTGAAAGAAAACCAGAGGAGAAGTCAGGTTGACATAATAAGTGTCCTCCTGCCGGCTGAATGTCCTTTCATGAAGGTTCCAGTAGGCTGCATTATAGCCGGGATCCCTTTCGATATGGACATTCTCCAGGAAGACAGGCAGGAAATTCATCCAGTTCTGGTCGACGAACAAGCCGTCACAAAGCGCTATCAGGCATTCATATCGTAGCTTATCTTCCCACCATTTTACAAACCCGGCACTTTTTTCGGATTTTCGGAAGGCGACAAACCCGAGGTTGTAAACACCTGTGTTGAGATGATGCAGCTCGTTTGGCGTTTTCCGGTCGTCGACCGGCGTCAGAACATGGGGCGTCAGCACTGCTTCTGCCATATCCAGCTTTTGAAGTAACGGGGTAAGCGGCCTGAATACGATGATATCCGGGTCAAAATAAATCACCTTGTCGGCTTCCGGATAATTTTTCCAGAAATAGGTAAAGTAAAAAGGTTTTACGGCGGTGTTCAGTTCGGTGATATTATATCGTCCGCACATTTCTTCAAAGCCTTCGATACCGATCTGGTGGATTTCTATTAAAGAGAATGCAGGTTGGTGTGCCGGCTCAAACCTGATGTGGTCCAAACGGTCTACAAGTCCAACAAAAAAAGTGATGTCAGGATTAGTAGCTTTAAGAGATTCTCCCAGAGTTTGTGCTTGTGCCAGGTAGTTGATGGAACAAATCGTAAATGCAATGGTCATTGATCCAGCGTTTCGGAAAGGGACAAATTTAGGTACTTTTGAATGATTGCCACGATCCTTTCGATACTTAACCCTGTTTTGTGTCTTTCGAGTACTTTCTGCCTCCCTTTCCTGCCGAGCAGGGCCCGTTCGCCCGGGTCGAGGGTCAGCTGGATAATTGCTTCTGATGCGGAGGTGATATCCATGTATGGGACGGTTCTTCCGGCATCGTTTCCAATGAGTTCGGGCGCCCCGCCTGCTCCCTGGAAGCAGATGACAGGCGTTTCATTGAGAGCTGCTTCCATTACCACCAGTGGGTAGGGATCTTCCCTTGAGGAAAGCAGCAGGATATCGAAGCGGCTGATGAAGTCAAGAGCACGTGAAGTCGGGGGAACTAAGATAATACGGTCGGTCAGCCCCATGCGCCTGATGTCCGTTTCAATCAATTGGTAGATAGCATGCTGTTTTCCCGCACCTACCCAGACAAAGTATACCGGTAGCGGACTAGTCCTTGCAAGGACCAGCCTGGCGATCCAGTTAAAGATATCGTTACCCTTCCGCCATTCCGCATTTCCGCAACCTCCCACTACGATAGCATCTTCGGGGACCCCGTACTCTTTCTCAAGCAAATTGCGCTGGGCTTTCTGAAAATTCGCATCAATATAATCATGATCGATCAGGGTCAGGATACTGACCGAACTTTCGGGGAAGTCGAAATCGCGGATATAGTAGTCGGCAACCGCTTGAGCGACTGCTATGAGATGGTCTGTTTTTTTGAGAAGGAACTCCAGCTCATTACGCTTGGAGTACATATTGGCAGACATCTCGAGCTCATGGGCGAAAAGTACTATCGGGAGGTGATGCAGAAAACCGAGCTCATTGTAATAAATGCCGGCATTTGCGATAGAGTTGATAAATACCAGCCCGATGTTTTCCGGATTCAGCCGCTCTCTCAGCAATTGCCTTCTCTTTTTCTCGGCCAGTCGGGTCAGCGTATCGATAAGGCCAAGCTTGCAGAGTACTTTATCGCTCAGGCGGCTTACAATATGCTTCGGAGGCTCCGGGAGTCTGATAGTCGGAACTACTTCTTCAAATTCTCTTGCTACCACACCGTCGCCGCAAAGCAGAAGCTCCATCGGGATATTCTTCTGTTTCAGTATCTTTAAGAGCTGAAGCAGTAAAAGCTGGCTTCCGGCCCTGTTTGCGTCATGACTGATAAATAGGATCTTCTTTTGCATGCTTCAGGTTATTCCAGCCCGGCTATTTCTGGCATCAGGACTGAAACGGGGTTTAATAAGCCTCGTAACTAAGTTTGCCGGGTACTCGTTTGGCCGGGCTACCTACATAGATCCCCCATTCTTCCGAATCTTTATTCAGTGAAGACGCCATGCCGAGTAATGTTCCCGCTGCGATATTTGTATAGTCTTTAACAGTAGCATTCACCCCAAAAAAACTGTAGGAGTGAACATGGCAGTGTCCCGAAAGCACTACCTGTGAAGTGAAGAATACGTGGTCGTCGATCCGGCCATGATGGCCGATATGGTTTCCGCTCCACAACACAACATTATGACCGATGGTGGTGAAAGGCTGGATAGTGTTATCTTCCAGGATGAAACAGTTTTCCCCGATAAGCGAACGATCGTAAACAGTAGCCCGGGAACTTATATAGGATATAAACGAATATCCTTTAGCCTTGGCTTCGAGATACACCTTTTCCCTGTTCCGGTTCATATTGCGGGCAGTCATGGGGACGAAAAAACTGTAGCCGGAGGGAGGGAACAGCCTTTCGACATCTTCGAAGGCAACTACCGGGAGCCCTTTGAACTGGCTTTCTTTAATATATTCCCGATTAACGGCAAATGCTGCCACATTGTGTTCAGAATCGTTTTCCAAATAAAAATGTGCCAGCTCTGCAGTATCCAATACTCCGAAAATAATTACGTCAGCCATTTGAGAGCCCTTCAAAAAGATAATTTAGAACAAGCAAACTTGTAAAATTTCTTTTACAATAGCAATAATTATACCAGCTCATATTGATCCAGCAGGTTATGGGTCTGCCGGACGTCGTTAAACATCAGTACATCCAGGATCGAGAGCCCGGGAACAAAGGTATCCCCGTATTGAGGGTAGGGTATAAGGTTTGCTTTCAGAAAGGATAGCTGTACGTTCCGGCTGGCAAAATAGTCTTTATCATACAATGTAACACCCCCCTGGGGGTTAATATAGTGGATGGCGTTTTCAAGGCGACAGATATCCAGTATCCTCTTTTCCCGTTTCAATTGCCCGTTCCTATAGATTGTCGAAGAGGGAACGATCTGTGTTCCGATACCGAGGTAACGGCTGATCCGGGTGAGTGAATAGTAGCAAAGGTCTCCGATATTCTGAGGCACATACCCCACAATATCCAGGAAAAGCGGGAATACTGTTTCGAATTGAGGTGCTTTCTTATAAGATTGCTCTACGGTCCTGATCAGCTTTTTTTGCCAGGAAGTATCGTCGCTGAGCCCGACTTCGTGAATCAGCTTATTCTGGCTGGCGTCTTTAAGGGGTATTGTAAACAATGACGCCCGGCCGTTTACCAGCAGGTTGTTCCTGTTGATGAAGCCCCTGTTGATGAAGTTCACATCGTCGTAAAGAACGAATTTATCAACCGCCTTAAGAAGCTGGAAATAGCCGATGTAAGGGAGGAAATAGGGTTGCATGATAGCCAGTACCATCGTTGCGGTCTTTATAGTCCGGGAGCCGGGCGTTATTTCAGTTTTCTTAAATAGTAGTCTTCCGCTTTGACAATCATGTTTTGCATGGTTGTATCGGTTCCCAGGCGGATATCTCCCGGTATCGGTGTGATGACATTTTTGGAGAAGAAGAGATAGTCTGCCTCTTCGGGAATAGGCTGAAGCCCTTTTTCGAAAGGATTGATCGAAATCAGTTTCCGGGTCAGCTTTCGGCCATACAGCGGGTATTCGAAATCATCGTTGATAGTTCCCAGCGCGACCGTCGCATCCCGGGGGACCAGCGAATCAAACCTGGCGTAGGCAAGGTAGGTGTCCGGGCGTGAAAATGTCTGCATTTTGATCCTGTCTGTCGTGAAAGCCGATTCATAGCCGTAGGCAGGGAGCGGCAGGCAGCGGATATTCAGGAACACCGTCATGATGGCCGAAACGCAGGCAGTGAATACGATGAGGCCCACATAGCCCTTCCAGATCCATCTTTTAGGTCTCAGAATTGAAAGGCTGTGGGTGGAAAAAAGAAGCAGGAGAAAAAGCACCCCGAATACCCCGCTTTCGACAAAATACCGCCCTTTGAAAGGGTCGTAGGGGGCAGAGTAGGATAAGGCAACGAAATGGAGGACAAACGCTACCGCGAGGAACCAGTGCGGGCGCGACCATACGATCCTCAGCAGCGTCAGTAAAATAACCGGCAGTATCAGAGCAAACCCGAAAATCCCCCAATAGGGATTTGCATTATAGAACTCGAACCTTCTCTGGAACGAAAACGGTACGATAGAAAAATCTATTTCCTCATCCAGGCGCATTTTGAGCTTGTCTTCCAGGAAAACAAGAGGTTTTCTGATCGTTTTATTCAAATCATACCCCCATTGGGCGTTCCGGAGCCCGTCAAGATTTGCAAAGTCATATAAGTACCGCACGACGTTCCGGCTTCCCTGTTCGAAAAGGTTGCCCGGAGAGCCCGCCCTTTCTACCGACTGATGCCTGAGTGCCGTAGGCGGGCCGATAGGGTGACCGAAAACCTTGAGATTTGTAACGTACCCGGTCGGGAAGGTATAGACGGCAGAAGCAATAACGATGCCCAGTGCCAGGCGGAAAAGCCGGTTCCTGAAAGTAGTTAAATCGGGCGACAGGAACACGGTGTAGAGCATAATGACGAATATCGACGGGAACAGCAATACAAAAGTGATCTTATGCCCCAGTGCAATCGCAAATGCCATGCCCGCCAGGTAGAGATACCGGTTGGATTTCGTAGTGTGAAATGAGAAAAGGAAATAGAGAAGACACGATAGATAGGCTGTAAGCACCACATCTGTTTCCGTGGTTACGGCCTGCATAAGAAAGTCAAGAAAAAGGCTGTAACTCAATGCGCAGAACAGGCTCGCCGTAAAACTTCTCCCTATTCGCTGTGCGCACCCGAAAACAGCCACGATAGTAATCCAGTAGGAGGCGTGGTGAATGAGCTTAAACGCATTTTCAATTTTCCCGCTGATGAGGAAGGTGAAAATATGGATCCCGGTGATACTCTTCGGATAAGTATCCATGTTCCAGTTGGTCCCGCCGAAATGAGCCATATTGCCGTGCTGTATATAGCGCAGCGGCCGGTTGAGGTGCCCGGTCATGCTGTCCCATTCGTTGGGTACGGTAAAGAGGACAAGTGCGAGATTGGTAACGGCGATAGCGGCCAGCGTCCCGATCAGGAGAATAAAAAGGGCTTTGAGATAAGGCGACAGGTCTGAAAACCAGGAACCCATCATCCTGGTTCTTTCCGAAAATAGCTCCCGCAGGGAAAAAGCGGGAGCTACATAAATCCTGCTCCACAGCAGGTAGTGTATGCCGATGGCCAGGTACACCCCCACGATCCATGCCCAGGTTTGCGCGGTAAGATTAAGCGGCGACAGGAGGAAACCTACAGGAATGATGCTACCGGTGAAAAGCAGGAAGCAGATGATGAAAAATTCAGAGACAGACGGCCCGGAAATCCTTTTGGCTGTTATGCCGATCAGGATAATAAATACAAGAAAAGCCAACCAGTAAATAATAGTCATGGTCAAAACCTTTAACGTATAGCGTCGCGGATGATACCATTAATGACGGAAGATATTTTGATTACTACCTGCTCCTCCAGGCCGACAAAGAGAGGGAGCGCTACTACCCTGGCTGCAATGTCTTCGGAAACCGGGCAAGGGTAGTGTTTCGGCATAAAGGAGAGCGTGTTGAGCGACGGGTGAAAATACCGCCTGCATCCGATACCCGTTGCCTGCAGGGCGTTCTGAACCTGGTGAAGCACATCTTCCGAGGGAAGCAATATTGGGTAGTAGGCGTAATTATACTCCATTTGATCGGCCAGCCGCGGTTTTTTCAGGTATTCCCAATCCAGATTGCTGTCATACCAGCTGAATATCTGGCGGCGGTACCGGATTATTTCCGGAACATGAGGGAGGTTACAAAGGCCCATAGCCGCGTGAAATTCGGAATTTTTGCCGTTGATGCCTGCGTAAAAATATTCTTCATCACCTTTATGACCGAAGGCCCTCAAAAGCTGCAGGCTGTGGTTCAGTTCGGAGTGACTGGTCGAAATGAGTCCTCCCTCGACAGAATGGAAAATTTTGGTTGCGTGCAGGCTGCAGGTGGAAATATCACCGTAGCTGAGCAGAGATTTTCCTTTATAGGTAACGCCGAAGCCGTGAGCTCCGTCGTAAATAACCTTAAGATTATGTCGCCGGGCTATGGCTTCTATCTTTTCCACATCACAGGGGTTGCCGTAGACATGCGTGGCCAGAATAGCCTGCGTTTCCGGTGTAATGGCGGCCTCGATCAGGTCGGCATTAATGTTAAAAGTATCGGGGTCAACGTCGACAAAAACCGGGACGCAATTGTTCCAGATGATGACGTTGGAAGTGGCGCAATACGAAAAAGGGGTGGTGATTACCTCCCCCGTGATGTTCAGGGCCTTGAGGGCGATTTGGAGGACGATGGTGCCGTTACCGCAAAAATACAGGTTGTCGATACCGGTAAACAGGCGTAATTCTTCTTCCAGGCGCTGGAGCAACGGCCCGTTGTTAGTCAGATGAACGCTGTCCCAGATCTGATTGATATATCCAATATATTCCTCCTTATCGGGAAGGAAGGATTTGGTTACGTTAATCATTGGGTACTGGTTCGGTTTGGGAAATGGAAAAATTGAGTTGCGGACGGATGTATCCCGGCCATTTTCCATACCAGGTTACACCTTCCCGGTAGTCCTGTATATCAAAAGTAATGGCTTCTTCCAGGTTAAAAAGCACCTCGCTGGTGTCTTTGACTATCATTACTGAAATGATATAGCTGCCATCGTTTAGAAAGTCCCCGGGAATATCGCATACCGCTCCCACGAGACCTTTGGCAAAATGCCTGGCCCTGGTCCCCACATTGAAGATGCATTCGCCGGTATAGGCGTAAAGATGTATGCTCAGGTTGAGCATTGCGTTGTCTTCAAAATTCCAAAACTCACATGTGAGCTTCATGGGGGTCCGGACATCGATATGGGCAAGGCCATCCTGGTAGTCGGGGATGAGCTTAAGGCTTTTCAACCTGACCTGGTGATTGCCGGGAGCTTTCGACAGATCGTCCCACACGTGCTCCAGGCTCTTCTGCGACACCCTGCTGAGATATGTACTTACAATATGGGTAGTATCGCCCTGTTCGAGGAGTTGCCCTTTTTCGAAGTAAAATGCTTTGTTGCAGAGCGATTGAACGGCCGTCAGATTATGGCTTACGAAAATTATTGTCCGCCCGCTTTCCGACACATCACGCATTTTACCCAGGCTCTTTTTTTGAAACTCGGCATCGCCTACGGCAAGTACTTCGTCGACGATCAGTATCTCGGGCTCCAGGTGCGCAGCTATCGCAAACCCCAGCCTGACATACATACCTGAAGAGTATCTTTTAACGGGAGTGTCAAGGAATCTTTCGACACCGGCGAAATCCACGATTGCGTCAAAAGACTTTTTGATTTCGTGAGTGGTCATTCCCAATACGGCGCCATTCAGGTAAATATTTTCCCGCCCGGTAAGCTCAGGATGGAAGCCTGTACCGACTTCCAGGAGGCTGGCTACGCGTCCTTTGATGGATACCTGGCCTGTAGTAGGCTCGGTAATCCTGCTGAGGACTTTCAGAAGTGTAGATTTACCGGCACCGTTGTGCCCGACGATACCCACCCTGTCGCCGTGCTCTATCTTGAAACCGACATCCTTCAATGCCCAGAATTCTTCCTTTGAATTGGTAGCGCTTTCTTTTCCCTGCCTGGAAAAAAAACGTCTGCCTGTTTCGGAGAACCAGTCACGGATAGTACTTCCCGACCTGAGATTTTTATGGTCTATGATGTACTTCTTACTAATATTTTCAGCTACGATAACAGACATATACAATACTGAGGTGGAACTCAGAGATGATCAACAAAGGAACTTTCTTTTTTGCGAAAGTAAACAATGGAAAGAAACAATGCTATTGTTGAAACGATTACTGTGCTGTAAAGACTTCTGGAGTCGAAATAGGCGTTGTTACCCAGGAGGCACCATCTGAACCCGTCTACAAGACTCACCACGGGATTGAGAAGATGATATTTATACCACCATGTGCCCGCCACCATCTGGCTGCTGTAAGCGATGGGGCATGCATAGATCCCTACCTGTACAAGGAATGGAATCAACTGACCGATATCCCTGAACCGTACATTTACAGCTGCAAAGAAAAGCCCGAAGCCGAAAGCAGTGATAAACGTAAGAATAAGGAAGAAAGGCAAAAAAATGATATTACTACTAGGCCAGTAGTTATATCCTACGATGCTGATCAGGAGATATAATACAAAAGCGATCAGGAAATCGACGAAGCCTACAGAAACGGCGCTCAGCGGCATGATAAGCCGGGGGAAGTAGACTTTAGCTACCAGGTTGGAATTGAGTGTGATACTATTGCTGATCTGAGTAAAAGTATTAGCGAAAAACGTCCAGATCGTGATCCCGCCGAGTACCATTAAAGGATAGGGAACCCCTGTATCGGGCCTGAGCTTGGCTATTACACTGAACGCTATGGTCATCACGACCATAGTGGCCAGCGGGCGTATAACGCTCCAGGCTATTCCCAGCAACGTTTGCTTATACCTTACCGAAATATCTCTCTTGGAGAGAATCCACAGGAGTTGCCGGTGTTCCCAAAGGTCCAGCCAGTATTCCCTCGCGCTGCCTCCGGGCTTAATGGTAATGTTACGGGACATTTTCCTTTTTTTGTTTTTTCTCTCTTACCGCATCGTCATAAGCGGACTTGAAATAGACGTATATCAAGGCAATAAGTAAGCCAAGCAACGCTCCTATTTTCTTACGCTGCCCTGGGTCGAAGGTAAGATCGAGCGGTCGCTTAATAGGTTCGATAATGGTAAACAAGGGAGCTTCCCTTACAAGAGAAACCCTCGTTTGCTCGGCTCCTGAGAGAGCCTCAAGATACAGTCTCTGGATGAATTCGGTATCCCTGCCTAAACGGCTTAACCTGGCAGGGGTTTCTATTTCTACAGAAAAAATACTCTGGTCTTTAATCTGGGCCAGCCTGGTTTCGGAGCCTGACAGTTTCCTACCCAGCGAATCAGCCCTTCTCTCAAGAAGGGAAAGCGTCTTTCTGGTCTTGGTAGTCTGGATTTCGGAGTAAAACTCATCCACTGTTTCCAGGAGCGTATTGGCCCAGAGCGTCGACAGGTTTTCGTTGATTGTTGTTACTTTCAGTTGCATAAAAGACGATTTTCGGCCAAGCTCCTCAATGCTTGTTGCATCGTCGATATCCTCTATCAGATCATTGAGGGCTTTTCGTTCCTCAAGATTGAAGCTGTCAGGCTTAGCATGCGTCAATCTGAAATCATGCAGGTGGGTTGCTTTTTTCCAGCGGTTTTCCTTTATATCACTGGAGTCTATATAAAGATTTGCCATGAGCATCTTTTCGTTCCCAACGCTCACTTCTTTGAGCAGCGCTCTCTCTATCACAGGGCTCGATTTTACCCAGATGAAAAAGTTCTCTCCGGTAAAAATGTTGGCATCGGCTGTCCCCCCCATTCCGAAGAGATTACCCAGTCCGGCCGGCATTCCTCCGCTCGCCCCGGCAGTACCCAGGTTAAATACTACATCGGCAATGTAGGAGGGCGGTTTTTTTAAATAAAAATCTAAACCCCAGCCTATGCCGAGCCCGAGGATCGTAATCAGCAACACCTGTTTCCAGTTTTTTAAAACGGCGTCTTTAGCAGCCAGCAGGCCGATGATAACATCCTTGAGTGTAAATTGTTCTTCCGTCGTTCCCTGAGACTGGTTAGACATAAAAAAGCTCTAGTTAGTTATATTACGGAATGCCAGAACTGATAAAATAAGGGTCATCAGAGTAGTTGAGACCTGAATCCCGACGTTCAGCAACTGCAGAGGTGTAACTTCGGAGCCTGCTTTCTCCGGAATCGTTATTTCCGAACCCGGCTGGACTTTCGGATACACATTAAATACCAGGAACCTGCGGGTGCGGTCTACCGATCCGTTCGGGTATTTAATCCACGAACTGCGTCGCTGGGAAGCTTTCGTGAAGCCTCCTGATTGAGAGACGAAGTCGAGAAATGACATACCGTCAATATATTTGACGGTAGTCGGATACAACACCTCACCTGCTACCTGGACTGTCTCAAGGCGTTTTGGAACCCGGATTACATCGCCTGCCTGGACAATCAGGTCCTCTTTTGATCCTTTGTTCCTGAGTATCCTGGTCATGTTGATCCCGATGTTCTCCTGCTTCGTAGTCCCCTCGACACTGTTTACACTAGCGCCTGTCACTATATTCTGGGTGATGTTTTCTTCAGCTTCCGCGATATCTACGGCGTTGGCTTCCGGGAGAATTGTAGTCCTGACGAGAGTAGCTCCCGGCAGGAATGCAAGCTCGGTGAGGCCACCGGCACGTTCTACAATATCGCTAATTTTGTCATTCCGGTTAATAATGGGATAAGATCCTTCCCTTAAAATGCCGTCTCCCTCAATCCTTACATATTGCTGTTCTTTATAAGAAGGGGATCTTCCTACAATCACTTCATCGAAAGGCCATAGAACGATGCCGCTTTCTTTTCCCCCGATGCTGAGATTCCGATCGAGGTTGACGGTAAAGACTTCGGCGATCTGGGCGTCGGCAAATTTGGCATCCACATCTCTTTTGCGGCGTGATATTTGGACATTCTTCAGATCGGCCGATTCTTTGAGGCCGTCTGCCTTAATAATAAGGTCTTCAAGCGTCATATTGGCGATATATGCAAATTTGCCGCCATTGTCGCCAAATAACCTGTTGTTGACTTCGCCGGTAATAGACACGGTTGCCTGCTCGGTCATATCATATACCGAAGGTACATATACTAAGTCGAGACGTGATAGCTGAAGGTCGGGTATCCGGTTGTTGAGAATATCGGCAAGATTGATGGAAAGGTTTTCGATACTCTGGTCGGGACGCGTACGGCTTACCTGAACCCTGCCGGGAAATGCATCTTCCCTCAGCCCCTGCACAGTCTCCAGTAGTTTCTTTAGCGTCGGATTACCCTCCAGGGAGTATTCTCCCGGCCGCATGACAGCCCCTTCTATACTGATCATATTTTCAAAACGATCGAGCACTGCGTCGACAGTAATGAGATCTCCCGTTTTAAGCTCAAAGCCCCCGGCTTCACCTTCGACTACATCGATTATCTTTCTTTCCTTTGAGGTAAAGCGGAGCACCCTGTATTGAGCCCTGTAGGCATCGTCGGTAAAGCCGCCCGCAAAACGGAAGAGATCGGAGAGCTTTTCCCCCGCTTTCATTTCGTACAGGCCGGGCTTTTTGATGTTACCCTGGATTTCAACCCTGGTATCGTAATAGCCTACCAGGATACGGTCGTTGTCGCGCACCAGGACATCATTCTCCAGTTTTCCCGTTAAAAAGTATTCGTAAGTATCTATTGTGGAGATTTCCTTGTTGTCACGGATCACTTTAATATTGCGGAATGTACCGATTTCATTGGGCCCACCGGCCAGGTACAGTGCATTAAAGGCGGAATGCAGCGAAGTAAGCTCATAGGTGGCCGGCTTCATCACTTCTCCTGTTACATATACCTGTACTGACCTTACTTCTGCCAGCGAAATCTGGAGAGTCGACTTGGGAGTACTTCCGCTTTGACCAAGCAGACTCGGAGCATATGGTGCAAACTTGCCGATCAGCAGCTTTGTAATCTCGTCTATCGTTTTCCCCAAAACATAAATACTGCCTATTCTGGGCAATGAAATATAGCCGTCTCGGTTGATGACAATTCCACTGAAATCCTGCTGTACGCTCCCGTAAATATTGATATTCAACTGGTCTCCCGGTCCTACAGTGTAGCTCATCGGAGTAGCAATGGGCTGATTCTGAAGTGGATTGAACGAAGTCTGTGAAAACTGCTTATGCCCGAAAATCTTATTGAGTAATGCCTGTCGGACGGTATCGGCTGTATCGGTAGCCGCAGTACTCGATGTCATTTCCAGTTGAGTGGGCGACAGTTTGTCCTGCTTCGCTTCCTTTATCGGCGTCTGCTGGCCTGTATTTTGTTGTCCGGAAGAACCAGCTGACTTTCCCGCACCCTGTCCATCTCCCGAAGTCGGAAGAGCTGTGCCCGGTATAGCGCCACCCGGCACCCCTGCCGGAACGCCCTGCCCCCCTGCCGGAACCCCCTGGCCGAAGCCTTGCAGCGTTGTAAAGAGAACAGCGCAGGCTATTCCAAGTTTTAATATGAAGAAACTAAGCTTTTTTGATACTAACATGATGTCGGATAACAAATCTATCTATACAAGTATTGGAATTTAGTGTATCTGTATGTACCAAAACCCACTTTGCAATTAACGAAATCAATGAATATCCGTGTATATTTGGAATTCAAGCTATCGAATAACTCGGCAAAGTAAATTAGATTTTTCCTATTTTTAAAAGATTGAGACGATTTCTGGATACAACCGTACGACAATTTATCCGGAATATGGCTTTGGAAGATCGGAACACTGGAAGGAAACAGAGACTTAAAACGCAGGTTTATTGTAATTATGGCAGAAAACAATCAGGTAAAGTACGACGATGACAGTATCAGGTCTCTGGATTGGAAGGAACATATCCGCCTCCGGCCCGGGATGTATATCGGGAAGCTGGGGGATGGTGCCTCTGTCGATGACGGGATTTATGTGCTGGTAAAGGAGATTATCGATAACTCGATCGACGAACATATGATGGGCTACGGGAAGGTGATCGATCTCAAAATATCCGATCACCGGGTAGAAGTGCGCGACTATGGACGGGGTATTCCTTTGGGTAAGGTGATAGATTGTGTATCCAAAATAAATACCGGCGGGAAATATGACTCCGGCGCATTCCAGAAGTCGGTAGGGCTGAATGGGGTAGGTACAAAGGCGGTGAATGCCCTTTCGGGCTTTTTCAGGGTACAATCGGTAAGGGATGGCCGGCTGAAATGGGCTGAGTTCTCACAGGGTGTGCTTGTCCGTGAATCAGACGAGGAAAGCACTTCGCTGCGGAACGGCACGTCGATGATTTTCGAACCCGACAACACCATATTTAAAAACTTCCGGTATATCCCGCAGTATCTGCAGAATATGATCTGGAACTACTGCTACCTGAATGCGGGACTTACCATCAATTTCAACGGGCAGAAATACTTTTCCCAGAACGGGCTGCTCGACCTGCTCCGGAACAAGGCTGATCAGGAGTCTATACGCTACCCGATCATTCACCTGAAAGGCGATGATATAGAACTTGCGGTTACACACGGCAACCAGTATGGCGAAGAATATTATTCGTTTGTGAACGGTCAGTATACTACCCAGGGAGGTACTCACCTGGCCGCATTCCGCGAGGCGTTTGTCCGTACCATACGCGAGCATTTCGGAAAAGATTATGCTCCGGAAGATATCAGGTCGTCGATCGTAGCGGCTATCGCGATAAGGGTACAGGAACCCGTGTTTGAATCCCAGACCAAAACGAAGCTGGGATCGAACAATATTTCGCCCGACCCTTCCAGCCCGACCGTCCGGACATTTATCAACGACTTCCTGAAAGAAAGGCTTGACAATTTCCTGCATATGCATCCCGAAGCCCGAGATGCTATCAAGAAACGCATCGAACAGTCGGAGAGGGAAAGAAAGGAGCTTGCCGGGATCAAAAAGCTTGCGAATGAACGCGCCAAGAAGGCCAACCTGCACAACCGGAAGCTGCGCGACTGCCGGGTGCACCTGGTAGATGAAAAAAATGAGCTTCATAAGCTGACCACACTCTTCCTGACGGAGGGGGATTCGGCAAGCGGCTCGATCACTAAATCGAGGGATGTTGCTACCCAGGCCGTATTCAGCCTGAGAGGAAAGCCTCTCAACTGCTTCGGCCTCACCAAAAAGATCGTGTATGAAAACGAGGAGTTCAACCTCCTGCAGCATGCCCTGGATATAGAGGGCGGGATGGAAGGCCTGCGGTATAACCGGATCGTCATTGCTACCGATGCCGACGTGGACGGGATGCATATCAGGCTTCTCCTCATGACGTTTTTCCTGCAATTTTTCCCCGACCTGGTAAGGAACGGACATCTTTTTATCCTGGAAACGCCCCTTTTCAGGGTAAGGAACAAGAAGGAAACGATCTATTGCTATTCGGATGCCGAAAAGGCAGATGCTATCGCGAAGCTGGGCGGCAAACCCGAAATCACCAGGTTTAAAGGACTGGGTGAGATCTCGCCCGACGAGTTCGGGAGATTCATCGGGGAGGATATGCGGCTCGAGCCGATCTTCCTGGATAAGGAGGATTCTATACAAAAGATCCTTACCTATTATATGGGCAAGAATACGCCCGACCGGCAAAAGAATATTATCGAAAACCTGAGGATCGAGAAAAACCAGGATGAATTATCCGGTGCGGCGTGACAAAACCAAAAAACAACCAGGGTGGACTTAAAGGAGTTAAGAAATAAAATAGATGCCGTTGACGACGAGCTGTTAGCATTGCTGAACAAAAGGATGGAGCTCGTAAAGCAGGTAGGCATATTAAAAAGAGCGGAGAAAAGCGTGATCTACAGGCCCGAAAGGGAGCTGGAAATCCTGCACCGGCTGGAACAGCAGAACGACGGCCTGCTTAACAAATCGGCCATCGAGGCCATATTCCTGGAAATATTTGCCGTGTCGAGAAACCTGGAATTGCCGCAGCGGGTGGCTTTTCTGGGGCCTGAAGGGAGTTTTACCCACCAGGCGGCCGAAAGCCGTTTCGGAGGAATGAGCGAGTACCTGGTGCTGCCTACCATCCGGTCGGTATTCGACAGCGTCGAAACCGGGAGGGCCGCTTTCGGCGTGGTGCCCGTAGAAAACAACCAGGAAGGGATAGTGCCCGAAACGGTAGACCTCCTGCGGGAAAAGGAACTGCTGATTGCAGCAGAGCTCTATCTGAGCATTCATTTTACACTAGTATCGAAAGCGGATTCGATCAGGGATATCAAAACCATTTATTCAAAAGATATTGCATTCCGCCAGTGCAGTGTATTCCTGAGGGAATATTTTGACGAAAACGACGTGGAGTTTGTACCGGTCGATTCGACTTCCAAAGCAGCCAGGCTGGCAGCCGGGGAGCCTGCTGCTGCCGCTATATGCTCCAATATTTCCGCAAAACTGTGCCACATCCCGGTACTGTTCGACAATATTGAAAACAGCGACCAGAACCGCACCCGCTTTCTTATCCTGGGGAAAGATTTCAGGAACCAGCCTACCGATCGTGATAAGACCACCATTATTGCCAATTTACCTCATACCAATACGCCGGGGGTTTTGTTTCGCTTTCTGAAAGACTTCAACGACCGGGGTATCAATCTTACCAAAATAGAGAGCAGGCCGTCGCGGAACGGCTCGGATTTCGGGTTCTGGTTTTTCGTGGAGTTTGAGGGCAACCGGCATGATCCGGCGATTGAAGAAATCATGAAAAAGCACGAGGGAGACCTGAAGTGGCTGGGGAGTTATATTCGTATGGGCTGATAACTTTTATAGGCATGAAACTAAATATTTTTTCCGGGATTAAACTCCTGGTTTTTGCGACAGGGTTTTTTCTTTCAGATATGGGTATAGCCCAGACGGACACCCTCAGAACCCTCGGGCTCGATATGGTGACGGTAAATGCCTACGGGTCGAGGAGAACGATCCTCGAGAGTACGGCATCGGTAGGCGTTCTGACGCCGGCAGGGCTGAGCCGCTTTGCACCTGTTACCTGGAGCAATGCCGTGAATACACTGCCCGGGGTGAGGATGGAGGAGAGGTCGCCGGGGAGCTACCGGTTTTCGGTGCGTGGAAGTATGATGCGGTCGCCTTTCGGGATCAGGAATGTCAAGTTTTACTGGAACGGGATCCCCTTTACGGATGTAAACGGGAATACGGCCCTTAACGTCCTGGATTTTGGTGCCGTAGACCGGATGGAAGTGATCAAGGGACCCGGAAGTAGTCTTTACGGAGCAGGAACAGGCGGTGTCGTTCTTATGTACAGCCCGGCAGGAGAAGACGGGAAGGGTGAGTTTTCACAAAGCGGAGGAGCAGGGCAATATGGTTTCCGCCACTACAATACTGCATTGCAGATGGGCTCTACCCGGATACAGTACGGGCACCAGGAGCAGGAGGGCTATCGTAACCAGAGCAGTATGCGCCGGGAAGGATTCACCTTTACGACCCGGAATGATTTCGGGAAAAAAGGGACCCTGTCTATACTGGGATCTTACTCGGATTTATGGTACCAGACTCCCGGAGGACTAAATAAAGCGCAGTTTGACGAAGATCCCCGGAAAGCCCGGCCTGCAACGCCGGCGTTGCCCGGAAGCGAGACCCAGAACGCGCGTATCACGTCGAAATACCTTTTGCTGGGAGCCGGGCACACGCTGAAGCTGTCGGAAAAATGGAGCCAGGAGATCGGGCTTTACGTGTCTACCAACAACTTCGCCAATCCTTTTATTTCCAATTACGAAAAGCGTGAGGAGCACGGAGTCGGCGGGCGTAACAGCTGGCAATACACAGCGGAAAAAGGTAGTACCAGGCTGGTATGGACCAGCGGGTTTGAATGGCAGACAGGAAGATCCGTGCAGCGTAATTACGACAATATAGGCGGAAGCCCGGGACCTCAGCAGACTTCCGAAGATATTTCGACCCGGCAAGGGTCTGTTTTTTCTCAACTGGAAGCCGTATTACCCGGGCAGCTTACATTGGCCGGCGGCCTGAGCTATTCGCTCCTCAGCTACCGGCATGAATCCTACTTCCCGGGAGACTATGCCGACCTGAGGAAGACCTTCGACGGCGCTGTCATGCCAAGATTGTCGGTCAATAAGATATTCAATCACAACTGGTCGGTAACCGGTTCGGTAAGCAGGGGGTTCTCTCCCCCGACTTTGCTGGAAGTCCGGCCTTCGGCGGGCGGTTTCAGGAGAGACCTGGAAGCAGAGACAGGATTTAATAAGGAACTTACTTTCCGGTACGTCGGGTCGGGGTTCTCTGCCGAAGTGACCGGTTATAGCTTCGGACTGAATGAAACGATTGTGAGAAGAACGGACGAACAAGGGGCGGAATATTTCGTCAATGCTGGCAAAACCAGGCAGAACGGCGTTGAATGGAGGCTGGAATACCCGGTATTAAAGCGGACTTCTTTTATGGAAGAGCTGCGATTATGGCACGGCGGCACCTACACCCACTATACATTTCATCAGTACCAGGCAGGCGATAATGATATTTCCGGCAATACGCTGCCGGGAGTCCCTAAGTTTGAGCAGAGCAGCGGTGTCGATCTGCTTTTTCCATACGGGATCAGGGTGTTCGGAGCGTACCAATATGGAGGGAGCTTTTTTCTCAATGACATCAACACGGTCGAGAGTAGCCCCTACCACCGGTTCAATGTCCGGGCGATGTGGCACAAAAACTGGGGGAAACACCTTTTCTCGGAAGTCAGCGCTTCGGCTGAACGGGTAAAAGCGGAGATATATTCGCTGGGCTTCGATCTTAATGCATTCGGTAACCGGTTTTATAACGCCGCGCCCAAAGAAAACTGGTATGGTGGGGTGAAGGTAGGCTGGAGATGGTGAACTTAATCTTTCACCTTTTCTCTTTCCGAAGGGGAAAAGCCGAAGTGCTTTTTAAACACCTTGCTGAAGTATCCCGGGTTTTCGAAGCCGATCGAGTAGGCGATTTCTCCGATATTTTTTTCTCCCTGGCGCAGCAACTGAAGGGCCATCTTCATCCTTACATTCTGGATGAAAATGACGGTTGTCTGTCCTGTAACAGCTTTTATTTTGCGGTTTAGCTGCGCAGTACTCAGAGACATCGCTTCGGCGAGCCTTTCAACGCCGAACATATCGTCCGGAGCATGGTGCCGGATCACCTCTTCCACTTTTCTGAGGTAGGCGTTTTCTTTCTTGTTTCCTTCGGTTTCTTGCAAAAAAGAGGCCCGGTAGCGCTCCTGCAGTATCTTCCTGTTCCGGAGAATGTTTTTGACCCGTACCCGCAGCTCATTTACCGAAAAAGGCTTGGTAAGGTATTCGTCTGCGCCGTTTTCCAGCCCTGCCATTTTATCTTCCTGGTCAGCCCGGGCAGTGAGCAGGATAAGCGGGATATGGGAAGTGGTGTCGTGGGTTTTGATTTTTTCGCACAGCTCCAGGCCGTCCATCCCGGGCATCATGACATCGCTTATGATGAGATCGGGTACCTGCCCGGCAGCAATTTTGAGCGCTTCGGTTCCTCCGGAAGTTTCCAGGTAGCGATAATCGTTTCCTAGACTATCTATGATAAAACGCCGGAGCTCATCATGATCTTCGGCGATGAGTATGACGGGAGATTCTTCGCTGTTCCCGTTTGCCGGATTTTGAACAGTTGTCTCCCCTGAACCCTGGTAAAGAACAGCTTCACCGGAATGCCCGCTATCTGTAACAGAGAATCCTTCTTTCAGAATAACTGTAAAGCAGCTTCCTTTTTTCGGTTCACTTTCCACCCCGACGGCCCCTCTGTGCAGCAGAGCGAGCTCCTTTACCAGCGAGAGGCCGATCCCGGAGCCGCCGGATGAGGATTTTTCAGGATTTTCCGATTGATAGAACCTGTCGAATATCCTGTTCTGCTCTTCTTCAGGAATACCGGCGCCTGAATCCGAAACGGCTATTTTTATTTCCCTGGCAGAACCGTCATAAGTAAGGGATACCTCAATAGTCCCATGAGGAGGGGTAAACCTGAAAGCGTTGGACAGCAGGTTGGTCAGGATCGTTCTTACGATACCTTCATCATAAATGATCTTTTGAGAAGCAGGTAACGGTCCGGGCTTAAACTCCAGGCGAATATTTTTCTGGCTGGCGAGAGAAGAGAAACTAAAGGTAAGGGTCCTGATTTCAAGCTCAAGGTCTTTGGCTTTATAGCGGACCTGGTAGGCCCCGCTTTCAATTTTGGAGAGGTCGAGCAGTTGATTGATCAGGCCGAGCAACTGGCGACTGTTCAGCTCCATTTCTTTATACCTGTCGTCTGCAGGGATACCCGACGAACCGTCTTTCAGCTGTTCCAGGTGCCCGTTAATCAAAGTAAGGGGAGTCCGGAATTCATGGGTTATATTGGCCAGGAAGCGGGATTTGATACGGTCCATTTCAAGTACTGCCTGCGCCTGTTTCCGCTCATTTTCCAGATTTTGCTGCAGAATCAGCCGGTTTTTATACCATCTCCACACGAGTAGAAGCGCCGCAAGGAAGACAGCCGCATATAGAAAATAGGCCAGGGGGCTTCGCCACCACGGCGGAGACACGGTAAAGGTTATCTCGACGATCTGCCGGTTCCATCTGCCCAGTCCGTCGGTACCCTTTCCCTGGAAAACATAACTGCCGGGGCTCAGGTTGGTAAGTAGTATATTGCGGTTCCGGCCGATATTGATCCAGGAAGTGTCGCGATTTGCTATTCTATAGGCATAAGTGATCTTTTCAGAAGCGACGTAGTCGAGCGACGCCAGGGTAAGGCTGATGTTGTTCTGGTCGTACCGGAGCACGTTACGTTTCGTTTCGGAGAGAGCAGGGCGCGCTTTTCCCGCACCGACCAGTTCGGCTTTTGAAATCACGATCGGAACAACCTGTTGTCCCGGGATTATATTTTCGGGGTAGAACCGGTTGTACCCGTTGATTCCTGCGAAAAAGAGTTCCCCGTCCCGGCTTTTGAAGTAGGAACCGGTATTGAATTCATTACTTTGAAGTCCGTTATCCACATCAAAGTTGATAAAGGTTTTGGTTCGGGGATCAAAGAGGGAAAGTCCCCTGTTGGTGCTGAGCCACAGGTTGCCGTCCTCACCGTCAAGGATGCCGTAAACCGTATTATTGGGCAGGCCGTCTGCAGTCGTGAAGTGCAGGAAACTACCTGTAGCCTTATCGAGCCGGTTCAATCCTGTGGGCGTACCCACCCACAGGTATTTTTCGGGCAGGCGGGGGTCTGCACGGATGCATTTGATTTCGTTTGAGCTGAGGCTCAGTAGGTCCTGTGCGTCGTTATGATAGACGCGGTCATACTTTCCCTCGTGGGGCAAGAACCGGAAAAGTCCTGCGGCGGTACCGACCCATAGGCTTCCGTCGGCGTCGGGATATAGCGTAGAGTAATGGAGCGTGATGAGCTTATCGTTGCCTTCAGGAAGGATCGGAAATTTTTTCAGCGTGTTGTCAGAAGGGTCAAACGAAAAGAGCGTTGAAAAGGAAGAGAACCAGACCACGCCCGAAGAGTCGGTGCAGATGCTCATGATCATGCTGTTTTTTAGCGGGGCCATGAGCTTTTCCGAGTGGTTTTCGGGGTCGTATTTTACGAGCCCGTCGGGGCTTCCCAGCCAGATATTGCCCCGGCCGTCTTCCGCCAAGGCTCTGGTCCTGAGCTTCGAAGAATGATAAGTATTGATACTCCCGTCTGCGAAAATATCCTGCTGGCCGAAGGAATAGAGGGTGCTGAACAGGATCTGCTCCTTTCCGCTGCGAGCCGATCTGCGCTGCAGCAGGGAGTAGATGCTGCCTGAGGCCAGGTTTTGACTATCCGAATACCGGATTGCCCCTTTTTCGAAGAGCGAAAGGTAGGGATGTGAAAAGAAGACCCCCCTCCCGTTGCTACCCAGCCAGACGCTTCCGTCGCGGCTCTTTTTCATAACGGAGAAGCGTGCATCCGCTATTTCCTTGTCGTCGGCACGGGCTACATCGAGTTTTTTTACAATACCTGTCGAGGGATTGAACAGGAGCAGCTTGTCGCTGTCGGAGTCGACCAGTATGAGCTTTTCTCCTCCGTTTCCACGAATGGGCAGAAAAGAATAGACCCCGCGTGCAAACCGGTACAGGACTATTTCTTTCCGCTTGGGATTAAGTTCATAAAGTCCTTCGAACGAACTTATCCAGAAAACACCTTCGTCGTCCCACTGCAGGTCCTGGACGCTGGTTAAAAACGGTGAAAAGCTATCATCATGGCGACGCTCAGCCGGAAGATTATTCCTGTACTCCCGGACGTAGGTAGGATACGACCGGTAGGGGTTTGTGTTTTCCTTTTTCCGGAAATCGTAGGTACGGTAGCCTTTCTTCCCGCTGATCCACAACAGCCCGTCAGGCGCCGGGGTAGCGTTTACCGGGATCTGCAACTCGTCTTTTCCCTGCGTGATGACCGCATTGTGTTGAAAAACAGTTTCAGAATTTATTTTTTTGTTTTCCGGAGTTTCGAGCGCTACGATGTGGCCGCTGAGGAATGAGACGATCAGGCCGTTTTGAGCATTACCGGTCAGAGAGCTTACATGCCTGGCTTCGGGAGGGAAGTTTTTCCCGTTTATTTTAATGAAATTATCGTTTTCTCTGTCGTAAAGCTGCAGGCCGCCGTACATGGCGCCTGTCCAGAGATTTCCTGCCTGATCTTCATAAACTGCGGTGATATAGTTGTCGCTGATAGCGCGGTCGTCGTATGCATCTGCTTTGTAAATCCTGAAAGAATAGCCGTCATAGCGGTTTAGACCGTCTCTCGTCCCGAACCACATATAGCCCTTATGGTCCTGGCAGATGGCAGTGATCATGTTTTGTGAAAGCCCGTCGTCGATGCTCAGGTGGCGAAACCGGCGCTCTTGCCCGTAGACGGCTGCCTGCCCGCAAAGGCACATCCATACCAGGGGTATAAAGAATACGGGTTTGCTGCCAGGTGTGCGACGCATCGGTCGGGAGAATAACGGGGATAGAGAATCAGGATGCAAATAACTTCAAAATACGGGTTTCCTGCTATGCCCGGTGTACGATTTTTACCAGTTTTTGAAGTTTTATTTCACATCCGGGCAATACCATACCGGTAGTTTTGCAGAGGTGGATCCAGCTTTTGCCGCGCGTAATTTTTAAGGATATTCCTATGAAAAACTTCTGTAGTACTCCCTCCTCTTTTTTCTTTAAAACCCCGTTTATTTTCCTGTTCCTGCTGTTCGGTTTTTCCTTCCAGGCTTCGGCGCAGACGATCAGGTATGTGATGAAGACGGAAGCCGGCAACGGCACCGGGTCTTCGTGGGAAAACGCTTCCAAAGACCTACAGCGGATGATCTATGAAAGCGAAGCCGGTGATGAGGTATGGATAGCGAAGGGAACCTACTATCCCGATCGCTACGTCCTCATCCCCGGCATATCGATCACCGTACCTCTTTTCACGGGCGATCTGACTTTTTCGATTAAGCCGGGAGTAAAGATACATGGCGGGTTTGCCGGAAACGAGACTTCCAAAGATCAGCGCGTATCGGAGGGGAATGAAACGATCCTGAGCGGGAATGTGGGCGAAAAAGGGAAGGACGACGACAATTCCTATCACACGGTAACTGTCCTGGGTGTCGGTGAGGGGACCCTGCTCGAAGGCGTTACGATTACAGATGGAAACGCCGATAACGATAATTCTCTCGATCTTCCCGGAATCCCTGTTCTGAGCCCCGGATCGACCGTCCTGCTCCGTAACAGGGGCGGTGGGATATACATTATTTATTCCCCGTCGTTTACGCTCAGGAATGTGAAGGTGGTGTCAAACAAGGCAAAAGAAGGTGGGGGCGGGGTTTATATAGAGTCGTCGACAGTTTCGCTGGAGAATATCACCATTGAAGAAAACAATGCGGTAAGTTTCGAAAGGCCAAGGTATGGAGGAGGGCTGGCCAATTTTAATTCCACCGTTACGATGAGCGATTCCCGGGTCAGATGGAATACAGGGGCTGATTTCGGAGGAGGTATCTTTAACCAGAGTTCCGATTTTAATGTAAGCAATTCGGAAATTTCATATAATGGCATTAGCGCCGGTTCAGATCCGAGAGGGGGAGGCATATATGATTTCAGAACAAAAGATAAGACCGTCAGGCTTGACAGGGTAAAGATCATAGGGAACTGGGGTGCCAGGGAAGGCGGGGGCTTGTTCGCCTTTGAGTCGGGTATACAGGTAACCAATAGTGTGGTGGCCCGGAATTCGGCTTACTTATGGGACAAAGGGTCGGGAATAGCCTACTATGATTGCGACGCCACGCTGATCAATAATACCATTGTCGACAACCATGTCTATCCGGAAGGAACCGGCGGTAGCGGCGTAGTCAACCTCGACGGTTCCAAACCGCCCCCGCTTATCCGGAATTGCCTTATCTGGGGAAACGGACCAGCGGATTATATAGGCTGGTATCATACCGGGAACAGCAACAATTACATCAATCAGCTTAGCTCCGAAAGCTACGATTTTACGCTTGCCGATTTCATGGTCAATCCAAACGCGCACCATGATTCAGACCTGGACTACTCGCTCCTGCCGACGAGTCCTGCGATCAATACCGGGGCCAACAACCTCCTGCCCGGCCTCAACGGCGACACGAAAGACCTGGCCGGCAACCGGCGGGTTTATCAGCTCGGTTCGGGTGGACGGATCGATATAGGTGCGTACGAGTTCCAGGGTGATCCTGTTCTCCGGCCGGATGCAAACGGAACCATATATGTGGTAAAAGGTTTGCAGGGCAATGGCTCGTCGTGGAAAAATGCCGTCGGTGAGGTGTCGGTTGCCCTGAAGCTGGCCAAAACCAACTCTGCCGTGAAGCAGGTATGGGTGGCGAAAGGGACCTATTATCCGTTGTATGGCGCGGGTATGACTCCCGACGGGCGGCATAATACCTTCCTGCTGGCAGAAGGGGTGAGCCTGTATGGAGGCTTTGCAGGTACCGAGACCAGCCTCAGCCAGCGCACCGGTATCCTGGCCGGCAATAAGACGATTCTCAGTGGGGACATAGGTGTCGGAGGACAGGAAAGTGATAATTGCTTCCATGTCGTGACGGCTGCGGGAGTCAACGGAACTGCACACCCTTCGACAATCCCGGTTTTTGACGGGTTTGTAGTAGAAAATGGTAACGCCAACGGAAACGGTAAAATCTCCGTACAGGGGCCCACGGGTTACCCCTACGAAATAGACGAAGCAGCCGGTGGAGGCTTTTTTAATCACAGCTCTCGTCTGAAAATTCAGCATGTTTCCTTCGCGAACAACAGGGCGGCTGATGGCGGAGCGCTCTATGCCATCAGCAGCGGGCAACACGTCGCCACGACGGTTTTTACCGGAAACTATGCCAGCAACAGAGGCGGTGCGGTGAGCGTTTCCGGGACCTTGAATATTTCCGAAAGCAGCTTTTCCGACAACGAAGCCGGGCAGGAAGGCGGGGCAATCGATATGCAGCTGAATTCCGTGCTGACGGCAAATGCCTGTACTTTTACCGGAAACAAAGCCGCAGCAGGCGGGGCTTTGAGAATCGGCGCATTGGTGACAGGCACTTTTTCCAACGGCAGCTTTGTCGAAAATCAGGCTGGAAAGGGCGGCGCTATAAAAATCGGGGATGATGCGACAGTTTCCTTTACCGGAAGCAGCTTTACCAATAACCAGGCCCTGACGGATGGCGGAGCTGTTATAGCGGAAGAAGGTTCGAAGCCTTCTTTTTCTTCCTGCGACTTTAAAAACAATACGGCAGAGCGGAATGGCGGAGCTGTCGCATCGTCCGGATCGGCCGGGCTGACGATTTCCCGGAGCAGTTTTAATACCAACGCGGGCGGCCAGTACGGTGGTGCGGTGTACTTTTCCGGTCAGGCCGTTGGGCAGCAGATTGACAACAGCGTTTTCGTCTATAATCAAGCCGTCTATGGAGGAGCTGTAGCGGTGACCGGCTCTTCCACTGCCCGGGTAGTCAATACCACGCTGGTAGGCAACAAAGCCATCTCAGCCGCCGGGCAGGGCGGGGCGTTGTATTATGACGGCAGCTCCGGTGACCTGGTGGCCAACTCCGTTCTCTGGGGAAACCTCCTGCCTGATGCAGGGAGTAGTCAGGCAGGGAGCCAGGTTTTCAAGGCAGGCAGCGCGACAACATTAAATTTCCGGCGGAATGTGGTCGAAAAGCTGGCCGAGGGTCTGGCAGATATAGCCGATAACGGCGAGAATCTCGGGTTGGATCCGCTATTCCGGGACATCGCGAACCCGATGGGGCCAGATAGCAAATGGGCTACCGCCGACGACGGGCTACAACTGACCGCCAATAGCCCTGCCCTCAACATGGGTGACAACAGCCTGGTGCCGGGACCGGCTACAATGGATTTTGCCGGATCCCCGCGTATTTTCGAAAGCCAGAACGGAGAATGGGTGGATATGGGTGCCTACGAATTGCAACAGCGGACGACCACTCGGTATGTCCGCGTCGGAGCGACCGGAGGAGGAACTTCCTGGCTGGATGCAGCCGGAGATATACAACCCTTGATCGATGACCCTGTTACGCGTAAGATCCTGGTGGCAAAAGGTACCTACCACGTAACCGGCTCCGGGGTAGCGCTCCGGAAAAACCTGGAGGTGTACGGTGGATACGCCGATACCGGCCTGCCGGCCATCGACGACAGGGACTGGCTCCTAAACGAAACCATACTGCACGGCAGCAATGTACGCTGTGTTTTAAACACTACGTTTGGATGGGAACAAACCTATACGCCCAGCACGGTGGTCGACGGATTTACCATCACAGGAGGCAACAGCACCATGGGGGGTGGTATTTACAACAGGGGCGGCGCAGCGAAATACAGGAACCTGAAGATTTTCTCTAATACAGCCACCTCCGGCGCAGGTATTTATGATCGGGAATCAGTAGCGTCCTACGAAAACATCCGCATCCAGGGAAACAGCGCCTCGGCTATCGGGGGAGGGTTGAACCTGACCAGCTCAAACGCCACATTGACGGCGATCCTGATAACAGGCAATACGGCTTCGATAAGCGGTGGCCTATATATCTCCGGCGGAAAGCCTGTGCTCAGGAGTGCGACCGTCAGCGGAAATGCGTCTGCTTCCGGCGCCAGCGGATTGGAGCTTGAATTCAACGCCCTACCGCTGGTATATAACACGATTGTATGGGGGAATGCGGGCGCTCCCGATTTCGAGGCCTTCAACGGCGCCGGCTTCGATCCTGCCGGCAGCCATAATTTTATCAAGGGTGCTGCATCCCAAAATGGAGATGAAGAAATAGAGGTCACCAGCTTTTTTGCCGGGCCGGTAGCGGCTTCCGCCGGTAATCCGCAGACAGCGGGAGACTATAGCCTGAAACAATATAGTCCCGCCGTCAATATGGGTCTCAACAGCGCCTTTCCCGACCTGGACGCTTCTTCGGTCGATATGGCAGGGAACCCCAGGGTATACCAGTACCAGGCGGGAGGCATCATCGATGTAGGGGCTTTCGAGTTCCAGCAGGATTATATTTCACCTCCCGAAACCAGATATGTAAAGCCAGGCGCTTCGGGCAGCGGCCTTTCCTGGGCCGACCCCTCCGGTGATATCCAGTCGATGATCGGCCAATACGGGGTGAAGCAGGTTTGGGTGGCGAAAGGAACCTATGCGGCGCCCGCGGGAGGAATAAAGCTGAAACGGGGCGTAGCGGTATACGGCGGGTTCACGGATACCGGCAACCCTGCTTTTAACGAAAGAAACTGGACGATCCACACCACGACAGTCGATGGCGGCGGGCAGGGCAGCGTGATTTACAACAAATTTTCTGCCGCCTCCCCGCTTCCGTCTTCTGCTATCCTGGATGGGTTCGTCATCACGGGCGGGAATGCCCAAAACGGGGGTGGGATTTACAACGAATATGCCTCGGCCACGCTGACGAACCTTCATGTCCGCAATAACAATGCAGAATATGGGGGAGGGGTCTATAACGCAAATTCGTCGCCCGATATCAGGGAGGTTAAAATTACCGGTAATACCGCTTCGATAAGAGGAGGAGGTATGTATAATAGTCAATCCGATTTTACGCTCCTCAACGCCGAGCTGAAAGACAACAGCGTGTCCGGCAGCGGAGGAGGGGTGCAGAATGTACGCTCCACTATTGTGATGAAGAATGTTTCCATAACCGGCAACCAGGCGACCTACCAGGGAGGGGGGATCAGTAGCGAGCTCTCCGATATTACCCTTAGAGAGGTATCGGTCAACGGGAACAAAAGCAACAACAACGGGGGCGGGATATATGCCTATTCGGGCAATGCGCTGCTGATCAATGTACTTGTTTCGGGCAATACGACCGGATCGTCGACATTCGCTTCCGGTGGGGGGATTTACAACAGCAGGACGACCTCCTTCAGGGTGGTGAACTGTACCGTGTCGGGAAACTATTCCGGGCAATGGGCCGGTATGCACAACAATGAATCTATTCCCGAAATCTATAATACGGTGATATGGGCCAACCATTTTGATCCGTTCTGGGCTACTTCTTCCCCGGTATCCGATTTTGGTGGCACGCTCCATGCCAATAGCAAAAACAATTATATACGGGGTGTAGAGTCACAAAACGGGAATGTCAATTATACTGCTGCCAATTTTTTTGTGACACCGGTGCAGGCTGATGCATCCACCGCCAACGCTTCCGGCAACTATCAACTACCGGCCTCCAGCCCTGCCGTGAATGGGGGTGTCAATGCGTTCTATACCAATGCCGGAGGCAGCCTGACAGACTCCGATCTGGCGGGAATCGCCAGGATCTACAACCAGGCAGGCGGCGGAGTGATCGATATAGGCTGCTATGAATTCCACGGGACGCCGACCCCGTTGCCCGGTATCAGGTACGTAAGAGCAGGGGACACAGGTAATGGAGCAAGCTGGAATGCAGCCTCCGGCGACATCCAGGCGATGATCAATGCAGAGGGCGTACAGCAGGTCTGGGTGGCAAAAGGCACCTACTATCCAACAGGCGACGGGTTCACCCTCAAAAATAGCGTAGCCGTTTACGGAGGTTTCCCGGCAAGCGGTGATCCCGTATTTGCCAACCGGGATTGGCGGGAGAACGAAACCATTCTCGACGGCAAAGATGAGCGCATCGTAATCCATAATGTTTTTACGAACGATACACAGCTTAATAACACCGCCATTCTGGACGGGTTTACCATTACCAGGGGAAAAGGGATAAGCACTGAGGCCAGGGGTAACAATTCCGCCGGTGGTATCCATAATATTTATGCCTCTCCGGTATTGTCCAACCTGCTTATTAAAGGGAATTGGGGTGAAACGGTAGGCGGAGTTTTCAATTCCGCGAGCGCGCCTGTTTTCAGGAATACGGTGATTACCGGCAACTTCGGCTACAGCGCCGGCGGTATGTCCAACAATACTGGAGGCTCGCCAAAGCTGTTCAATGTACTGATAGCCGGCAATACCGGCGGCGGGCTTGCCGTCGGCGGCATGTCAAACTGGTATCATTCCAGCCCGGAGCTGACCAACGTCACCATCAGCGGGAATTCGGGCGGGACTGTGGTCAGCCAGGGGATTTACAATGACTCGAACAGCACAACCGCCATTTTCAATAGTATTGTCTGGGGCAACGGAAATACTGCTTTTCCTGACAATGTCACTTCCGGCAGCAGCCATAATTTTATAGAAGGCCTTGATAATCAGAATGGGACGTCGGGCTATGCTGCAGCCGATTTTTTTGTAAACCCGATACTGGCAATCCGGCCTACGCCCGTTACGGAAGGAGACTACCGGCTGAAGGACGGTAGCCCCGCTATTAACAAGGGTGACAACACCTTGTATCCAGGGCTATCCGGGTCGACATTGGACCTGGACGGGCTAGCCAGGGTGTATAATTACAGCAATGACGGGAAGATAGATGCCGGGGCTTATGAGTTCCAGGGAGAAGCCTTGTCGCCCAATGCAAACGGGATACTTTTTGTGAGGAAGAATGCCGCCGGAAACGGCTCGTCGTGGACCAATGCGCTGGGAGAGCTGGCCGATGCGCTGAAATTTGCTAAAACCGAGAGTAAGGTAAAGCAGGTATGGGTAGCCAGGGGAACGTATAAGCCGGGCTATAGTCCTGCAGACCTGAACTTTGGCAACGAGGCCGGGCGGGACAATGCCTTCCTGCTCCCGAAAGATGTGAAAGTATACGGCGGCTTTGCAGGCGATGAAACTTCGGTAGAGGGTCGGGATCTGTCTATTACCCAGAACGCATCCATCCTCAGCGGCGACCTCGATCCTGCCGGTATTGAAAACGATGCCCGCCATGTGGTGATCGCTACCGGCAATGTAGGATCTGCTATGTTGGACGGCTTTACGGTAACCGGCGGTAATGCCAGTGAAAGCGCCAATTCGCTTACTGTCAATAACCTTACTGTAGCCGGCAATTTCGGCGGCGGGATCTATATGCGGGGTATAACGGCAAATGGAAATCCCGTTCTTGCGAATATCCGGGTAGAAGGCAACCGCGCAGTAGGCGGCGGCGGAATTTACCTGAACGCAGCTTCTCCCAAATTGCAGAATTTCAATATCCTGGAGAATAGCGCTGTCTCCAACGGCGGCGGTATTTACTGCACGGCGGCTTCGGCTCCGGAGCTGATTTCCGGGTATATCGACGGGAATAGCGCGGGTGCCAACGGCGGGGGTATGTACAATGCCGACTCCGACCCGGAACTAAGTCTCGTGTCGGTGCGGGGAAACAGCGCCGGGAATAATGGCGGCGGTATCAACAACGCTTCAGGATCGGTGGCGGTTCTACGCAATTCGCTTGTTACGGGCAACAAGGCCGCTTCTTCCGGCGGCGGTATGTACAGCAATAACGGGTCACGGGGGATTGTATACAACAGTACGTTTGCTTCCAACAACGCCGCTTCGGGAGGAGCGCTGTACGTGATACAAAATAACGCGGGTATCGAAATGCACAACTCCATCGTGTATGGCAACAGTAGTGGTATCGTAAGAGAATCGGGCGCTGCTGCTTCTGTGCTCTCGAATAGCATTATACAGGGTGGTACTGCAGCCGGTGGTAGTGTGATCGATGCCGATCCAGGATATGTGAACGATCCCGGTTTTGCTGTGGCTCCGTCTACAACCGGGAATTTCCGGCTCCGGGATGGCAGCATAGCCGTCAATCGCGGAGATCAGAAAACCAATAGTTCCGGTTATGCAGTGCAGGCCGGAGATAATGATCTTGACGGAAACCCCCGCATCGCAAACTACCGGATAGATCTCGGGCCGTATGAGTCCGGATGTACGGTCGCCTTGCCTGCGCCGGATCAAACGGAAGTATCGGTTGTGCTCTCCGCCGGAGAAAACTATGTCTTCAGCGCCTGCAGCCTGCTGGCGATCATCGAGCCTGCCGGCGACCAGGCATTGGTCAATAACCTGTTTACGGCCAAGAGTTGGCAAAGCCCCGGCGCGGTTGATTTTGGCGCTTCCAGAGTTGTCGGACGCTACTTCGAATTGAAACCCCATAACCAGGCGGCCACCAGCGCTATTGTCACGCTGTTTTTTACTGCGGCCGATTTTGAAGCTTACAACAATTCCTTTGCGAACGAGATTCAAAAGCCGCTGCCGGTGCAGCCGGGAGATGATGTCTCCTATCTTTCTGTTGTGCAGTTCTCAGGCCCCATCGGTGCGAATGGCCTGCCTGAAACGGGGTCGGGCCATGAGGTGCAGGTAGTTCCATCAGAGGTGGTATGGGACGCCGGTCTGAAACTGTGGAGGGTTACTTTTTCTGTTTCCGGGTTCAGCGGATTCTATATTACGACAGGCGAAACTGCCCTTCCGGTCACTTTGACAAGTTTTGAGGCCAGTAAGCAGGAAGGGGGAGTAATGCTGAAATGGCAGACTTCCGCAGAAACCAATTTCAGCTACTTTGAGGTGGAACGGAGCGCCGATGCGAGGAATTTTGGAACTATCGGGAAAGTGGCTGCCCATACCGGGAACGCGATGTTGAAAAACTATAGCCTGGTTGACAACCCTACTGCAATCCGCAGCGCCGTCTTTTACTACCGGCTCAGGATGACAGATACAGATGGCGCGTACCGGCATTCAGAGATCAGGTCGGTGGCTTTGGATAGAGAAGAAAAATGGAATGTAACGGTTTATCCCAACCCGGTCTCTTCAGGATCGGTAAAACTCATAGTTTATAATGGGAATGCAGACACGGTGAGCCTGTTGGATATATCGGGCAGGAAGCAGCCGGTAGCGGTGAAAACAGGGGCAGCCGGCACGGCCGAATTCAGCGTCGATTCGCTGATCGCCGGGATTTATTTCCTTGAGATCAGCTCTGCCGGGCGCACTATCCGGAAAAAGCTCGTGATAGCCAGGTAGGAAGGCAGTAAGGCTTTCCTACCCTAATTTCTTATCTTCGTCAGAATAAGGAACAAAAACGGTAATCCATGCCCTCCGTGCCAGGCGGAAGAAAACCGGGGTCAGAATAATGAACAGGCCTATAAGCCAGCCGATCAGCTCCGTGATATCAAGATTGAACCAGTTAAGCCCTATCGGCACGGCAACCAGGATGACGCCTACGTAAAAAGCATAGCTCATATACATGGCGCCATAGTAGAAACCGGGCTCGGGCATAAAGTTCTGTCCGCAATGCGAGCAGGTCTGGTTCATTTTGTCAAACTCGTGTACAGGCCAGTATGCGCTGTTGTGCTTGAAAAACTGTCCTTCGTGGCACCTGGGACATTTATTAAAAAGAATACTGTAAAGCCGGCTTTTTTTTAGCATAACGCTTACCCGATCTCCCGGGCGTTTAGTAGTTGAGCCGCAAAGTTACCAATCCTTCCGGGGAAACGGTATAGAAAGTTCACGGGATTAATGGTACAAATCAACGATTACTCCCCGAATTCCGGGAGCCAACCTGCGAATTTTACCTGGTCTGGCTATATACCGATTGTCTTGATCAGCATTCCACGGGTAACACGGTCACTGGGTTTCATCCCATTCAGGATACCAAGTTCGTCCATCCGGTTAGCCGGCATCTGGAGGGTCTGCATAGCCTGCTGGAAGGTACCGTCCCGATCCACGGTCTTGATAAAGATCCGTTCCGGCTTCCGGTTGAGCTTGCTCTGGTCGGTCAGCGACCTGAATCCGCCCGCTACAGACTTGAAGGTATTGAATTGGTTGTTGAAATCGTTCAGGTAGGACATTCCCTGCAAAACATACATCACGCCACCGTATTGTATGATCCAGGTGGCGATCTGAACGGTAGTTTTAGGGTCCTGGGCGGTGGTCTGCCCCTGCTGCTGTTCTGCCTGCTGCTGGCTGATCATTACGAGCGCCGGATTACCGTTGATGGTCTGTTTTGCATTTTCCAGCACCTTAAAATTGTATTGCTTGACGATATTCTGTGCTGCTTCTTCAAGGGTATTGCCAGAACCCAGCGTCAGCATCATCAGCGATTTGCCGTCGCTGGGGGCCATCTGGAACTGGATGGGAGAATTCTCGTATTGCCAGCCCTTGGGCACCGGGAATTGAAATTTCAGCTCCGGGTGGTAAAAGGCATTGTTCTCCACAAATCCCTGCCTGGGATCATTGCCGTAAATAATCCCGTTGATCCTTTTAAGATAGCCGTCCCGGTTGACCGAATACGTGCCCGGGTTGCTGCTTTGGTATTCCTGGGCCAGTTGCTGCACCTTGTTGTGCCGGTCGCCCGGGTCGGGGTGCGTAGACTGGAATGTCGGGATGGCCTGGCCGCTCTTGTCGCTCAGCCGTTTCAGCGTACCGAAAAACTGCGCCATTTCCTTCGCGTCATACCCGATTTTGCTGGAATAAGTCACCCCTATCTCATCCGATTCAGTCTCGTGTGCACGGCTGTAGCTCAACATCAGCATCTGGAGGCCCTGTACGGCGCTTTCGCCCATGGCGCGTACCTGCGGAGAAAGGATCATACCGGCCATAAGGGCGCCTTGTCCCAATATCTGGGAAGTCTGCTGCCTGGCCGAATGCCTCGCGGTAATATGGCCTATTTCATGGCCCAACACGCCGGCAAATTCCGCCTCATTGTTGAAATGCGCCATGATTCCCCTGGTGAAATAGACATAGCCGCCGGGCACGGCAAATGCGTTGACAACCGGGGAGTCTACTATATAAAACTGGTAAGGAAGATCAGGGCGGTGGGAGATAGCGGCCATCGCTTTCCCCTTTTCGTTAATGAAGGACTGCAGGTTTTTGTCCTCGTAGAGCCCCATGGTGGCTACTATGGAAGGATGGGATTCCGCCCCAAGCGCAATTTCTTTCTCCTGGGACATAAAGACGATTTCTTTCTTTCCTGTTACTGGGTTCACGGAGCAGCCGAAAATAGCCGCGGCGGCTATCAGCAGAGAAACCGTTTGTATACAGCGCGATAGCATATTCATGGTAGGTTTGGTATAAATTGTTTGTGAAATACTTTTACAAAAGTACTAATTTGAAGATTCAATCTTTGTTGATACGAAAATAGCAGATAATAGTCACCGGTCAGCCGGAGTTTTGATATAAACGATGCCAGGACAGAAAATTATTTACAGTTATTTACCCGGGTTCCTGAAGCGGCTCGATTTCCTGAGCCTGTTCGAGAAGGATCCTTACGGGAATTCGCTGTTGCTGAAGAGGACCATGATTTTCATTCTTGGGTGGTCTACCTATTACCGTCTGACGGCCGTAAACCGTCTGAAGATAGAAGGGATGGAGCACCTGGCGGGTCTGCCCGACCAGGGCGTGCTTTTCCTGTCCAACCACCAGACCTACTTCGCAGATGTGATGTCGTTCTACCATATATTCTGCGCCGCCAAATGGGGGTACAGCAATACGGTGTCGCCGCCTTTCTACCTTTTTTCGCCCAGGGCGAGGATATATTACGTGGCGGCTGCCGAGACAATGAAGGAAGGCGGGATCCTGCCCAGGATCTTTTCGACGGTAGGGGCTATTCTGGTGGAAAGGTCGTGGAGAGCCAGCGGGGAGAACGTCAAAAGGGAGCTCGACAATACCGGCCAGAGCAAGATCGGTAAGGGGCTGGACCACGGCTGGGTGATCAGCTTTCCCCAGGGGACTACCAAGCCTTTTGCGCCTGTCAGGAAGGGGACTGCCTATATGATCAAAGAAAACAACCCTATCGTGGTCCCGATCGTCATCAACGGTTTCCGCCGGGCATTCGATAAAAAAGGGTTGCGGTTTAAAAAGCGTAATACACAACTGTCTGTGCGTATCCAGGCGCCTCTGCGGTTTGAGGAAGACGAGTCGGTTGAGGAGATGGTAGAAAAAATAACGGCGGCGATAGGGCAGACGCCGCCGGAGGATATACAAGCCGGCCGGAAAGTTTAACTTACCCGACTTTCGAACAGTTCTCCTGCAAAATGTCAGTCAGGCAGGTTGTAGTATTTCTTTACCGAGTCATAATCAGTATAATCCGGACCTGACTTGCGGGTGCTCTTTTCTCCCGGCACGACAACGTATCGCAATTCAGTGAAGCCGCCCAGCACAGTGGCATCGGAATAAGTTTTTGGAGCCGTGCTGCCTAGTGCATTTGGCCATACCCTACCCAGGCGGAGACCTCCTTTGTACAGGTGAAAAATAAAGCCTTCCGGTGCATAAGGAACTGATATTATAATCGGCGAGCTACTGGTTGTATATTTCAGATATACATAAACCAGTCCTTTGTCCAGGATGGCGTCGGTCATCTCCGGCGCTGCGAAAGCCGCCATCAAGGTTTGTTGACCGAAACCAGACCATTTGTCAGCTCCGCTCAAGGATTTCCAAGGGCTGTAAATGACGTTCGCAGTCCCAGTGGCGCCAGTAGCACCTGTAGCTCCTGTAGAACCAGTAGCGCCGGTCTCTCCTTTAGCCCCCTGCGGACCTGCAGGACCTTCGGGGCCTTCACAACTAAAAAAAACCGAACCTGCTATAAGGAGGGCGAGAAATAGACGTAGCTGTTTCATTACAAGTAATTGAATTGGAATTATTATTGAAAAAAGACTTACAGGACTTCCTGTCTGAACCAGCGCCGGCATAATAGGAGCAGGGATGATTAAACGATGAAAGTAACACCGCAAAAATCAGCAGCCTGAAGTGCTTTTTTTCGTCAATCCTGTCACATTTTCAGTCAACATCTGATAACCGGGAGGGAAGTTTGCCAAATCGTATACGAAAGTTGCGGGAGAACGAGCGAACATCTCCGTAGCCAACCTGGGCGGCTACCTGGGTAATTGACCGGAATGTGCCGTTTTCCAGTAGGCGTCGGGCGTTCTCAAGCCTTACTGCCTGCACGTATTGCGCGGGCGAAAGTCCTGTCAATCGCTTCAATTGGCGTAATAATGTAGATTCGCTCATTGCGAAATGATAAGCTAACTCCGGTACGCTGAGCACAGGGTTTGCCAGGTTGTTCTCCACATGTCGTTCAAACGTTTCCAACCACTCCCTGTCTGCCCCGGACATAGCAGGACCTGGCTCTCCTTCGTGCGTAACAGATAATCTGCGGGCTGCCTGGTTGGCGAGCAGATTATCGATACGGGCCAGCAACTCCTCCTCTTCAAATGGCTTAAGCAGGTAATCATCCACCCCGATGCGCAAAGCACGCAGCCTGTCCTGCGAATCGGCCCTGGCTGTTAACATGACAAACGGGATATGGCGCATCGCATCTACTGATTTAAGATGGGCGAGCAATTGATGTCCGTCCATGACCGGCATCATCAGATCGGAGAGTATAAGGGAGATCCGGCTACTGCCTTCCGTATGTATCCGTTCCAAAGCCTCTTTCCCGTTACCGGCCGTCAGAACACGGTATCTGTCCGACAGAATCAGGTGGATATAAGCCTGCAGGTCCGGATTGTCTTCGACGACCAGAATAGCAGGAAGGGCCATGGGCAGGGCGCCCCCGGTTTCACCTGTGGTTAAAGCGCGAAGCGAAACTGTTGTATGGAACGTATTTGGAGTTTGTCCTATTTCCCTGATATCAATATCCGGCTGGTTTGCATCAGGCAATAGTGTAATTGGAATAGCTACGTGAAAGCTTGAGCCCTGGCCGGGTATGCTTTCTGCTTCGATTTGCCCGTTCATGAGTTGAACATAGTCCTGGCAAAGAGCCAGTCCGATGCCCGTACCTCCCTCGGCAGGCTTATCACGCTTCGGAGTCTGGAAATAACGATCGAAGATATACGGGAGATCGTCGGGATGAATACCGATTCCTGAGTCGGTAATACACAAATGCAGGTGGTCATCAACCAGGTTTAGCGTTGCGGTGATTTGCTTACCCCGGGGAGTGAATTTAAACGAGTTGGCGAGCAGGTTATTCAGGATCTGACTGCATTTAGACTGGTCCAGATTTGCCCGGAGATCGTTGCTTATATGGATGACATAGGAGTAATCCAGTTCTTTGCTGTCGGCGAGCGACTCAAACTGGGCAAAATGACTACCAAAAAAAGTGGCTACAGGCGTTGGGCTTTCGTCCAGTTTCATTTTTCCCATTTCTACTTTTCCCAGGTCCAGGATACCAGTAACCATATTTTCCAGCTGTCTGCTACTCCTGTGAACGAATTTCAGAAGTTCCACCTGCCTTTCAGTCAGGCGGTTTTCTTTTAATAATGTCCCCAGCGGACCAAGTATTAATGCCAACGGCGTTCGCAGCTCATGGGAGACGTTGGCAAAGAAACGTGATTTAGCCGCATCAAGCGCCTCAAGTTTGATCGTCTGGTTATAGATCAGCGTATTCTGTTCGATCAGTTTCTTTTTATCCTGCTTCTGTTTTCGATAACCAAAGAACAGAGACACCGCCAGGATTAATACAAGAAATACAATAACGGCCGAAAACCTCAATTGACTATTTTTCAATTGTATCGCCAATCGATTCTCTTCAAGCTGCTGATCTTTAAACTTATCCTGATAACGTGATTCTATTTCCAGGATCTTATCTTTAACATTTTCTTCATTAAGCTTTAAATCAAGTTCAAAACCCTTTTGAATGTTTGCGAGCGCAGAATCGAGCAAGCCCATTTCCCTGAAAATGCCGCCTCTGAACCGGTATGTACTACCGACCAGTGCATGACGTGTATGCCCTGCAGCTATGGAGCGATTGGCAGCCAGAAGCGCAGAATCACTGTAAGCAATCGCCTGGGGGAATTTTCGTTGCTGAAAATAAAGCCTGGCAACAGCTTCAAACATGTAACTACAACCCACCTGGTCTCCCAACTGCTGATACAGCTTTACCGCAGCCAGGCTGTGATGCATTCGTGCGTCGATGGATGACCTGGGCAGCAGCATATTAAGCAGCATATGGCTGATGGCTTTTTCCAGTACCAATCCGTGTTTCGATGCTGCCTTCAGGGCTTCACGGGTAAAGAGAAGCGCGGTATCCTTCTTCCCGAATAATCGTTCCCATGAAGCCCTGCGAATGGCAAAGTAGGCATATTCCCGGTCCAGTCCATCGCGGTTGATAGCCGTTTCAGCCAGGTCCAGATACTTCCTGCTGCTTTCTGTTAACCCGTTTTTTTCGTATAATAATGCCAACGCCAGGCAGGCCTTCACATGGATATCGCCAAGCCGGTATTTTTGACTCTGCTGTTCCACATGAAGTAACTTTTTCAAAGCTATATCGCCCTGTTCATCATTCTCTAAAGCCATACCTTCTGCCAGCAGGACGCGTATGGCAAAAGGCGTATCCAGTTGGCCGCGGACTTTTAGTGATTTCAGCAAATCGCCGGTTATTGCAATCACGCTATCATTTCTGAATGCCTGCAGATGAGCTTCGGCGAGCGACAGAGCATTTTTTAAATCCTCTGTAGCAACGTTATTCCGGGCTTCTAAAGGTGAACTGTACAAAATGAAGGCAAAGACAACCAAAGTCAGTAGTGCCTGACGTGTCATTTCTTTCATAGCTATTTCAATTATTTGAGGGTTATGCAGTTTGCCCGGCGCTATTTATGTTGCGGAAGCAACCCCGGAGGGGAATTCTTCGTAACGCTATTATGCCTGATCCTGAAAAAATAAACAAGAAATACCTCCATATTTTTTGTAAATAAAAAACTGAAACGCTAATTTTGCGCTCTGTTTTCTAAAAAACTGACAAAAACAAGCCACAAACCAATGGCACGTGATCTGAGATTAACAAGAAATATTGGTATTGCCGCTCACATAGATGCAGGTAAGACAACGACTACCGAGCGTATCCTTTATTACTCGGGTGTGAACCACAAACTGGGTGAGACCCACGAAGGAGGAGCTACCACAGACTGGATGGAGCAGGAGCAGGAGAGAGGTATTACAATTACTTCTGCCGCGGTTACCGTAGGATGGAATTATCGTGGAGAGCAGTATCATATCAACATCATCGATACTCCGGGTCACGTTGACTTTACGGTTGAGGTAAACCGCTCTTTGCGCGTACTTGACGGGCTTGTGTTTCTTTTCAGCGCAGTAGACGGCGTAGAGCCCCAGTCGGAAACGAACTGGCGCCTTGCCAATAACTATAACGTGGCGCGGATTGGATTCGTCAACAAAATGGATCGCTCCGGCGCTGACTTCCTGAATGTTTGCCGCCAGGTAAAAGAGATGCTCGGATCATATGCCGTACCGCTTCAGCTGCCTATCGGTTCTGAAGAGAATTTCAAAGGCGTGGTCGACCTGATCAACAACCGCGGCATGGTGTGGAACGAGCATGACAAGGGTATGACCTATGAGATCGTTCCTATCCCCGATGATATGGCCGAGGAGGTTGCCGAATGGAGAGAGAAGCTGCTTGAAGCGGTAGCCGAGTATGACGAAAGCCTGATGGAGAAGTATTTCGACGATCCTGCTTCCATCACTGAAGATGAAATCCTGGCAGCTCTCAGAGCGGCCGTTATCGATATGAAGATCGTTCCCATGGTGTGTGGTTCCTCTTTCAAAAACAAAGGGGTACAGACCATGCTGGATCTTGTTATGGCTCTTCTTCCCTCACCGCTCGACAGGGAGAGCATTAAAGGAACCGATCCGCGTACCGGCGAAGAGATAGCAAGAAAGCCTTCGGCCGAAGCTCCCTTTGCTGCGCTTGCATTTAAGATTGCAACCGATCCGTATGTAGGACGCCTTTGTTTTGTGCGTTCTTATTCCGGGATCCTGGAATCGGGTTCGTACGTCCTGAACAACCGGTCCGGAAACAAGGAGAGGATTTCCCGTATCTTTCAGATGCACGCCAACAAACAGAACCAGATCGAGCGCCTGGAAGCAGGTGATATTGGTGCAGTGGTAGGCTTCAAGGATATCAAGACAGGGGATACGCTTTCTGAAGAGAAACACCCGATTGTACTTGAATCTATGGACTTCCCCGAGCCGGTGATCGGCTACGCAGTCGAGCCTAAGAAAACAGCCGACCAGGATAAATTCGGCAATGCTATTGCCAAGCTGGTTGAGGAAGATCCTACCCTGGTTGTCAATACAGATCAGGAAACCGGCCAGACTATCCTGCGCGGTATGGGTGAACTTCACCTGGAAATTATCATCGAGCGTATGCGCCGTGAATTCAAGGTGGAAGTTAACCAGGGAGCTCCCCAGGTAGCCTATAAAGAAGCGCTTACCAAGAATTTCGAGCACCGCGAGGTTTATAAGAAGCAAACCGGTGGTCGTGGTAAATTTGCTGATATCGTTTTCGAGATCGGGCCGCGTGATGACGATGAGCCGGGGCAAGAGAAAAAAACCGGTCTGCAGTTCGTAAACCAGATCGTCGGAGGGGTGATTCCGAGAGAATTTATCCCTTCTATCCAGAAAGGTTTCCAGGAGGCCATGTCCAATGGTCCTTTGGCAGGCTATCCTGTGGATTCCTGCAAAGTCAGGTTGTTCCATGGGTCTTTCCACGATGTCGACTCCGATTCTTTCTCTTTCGAAATGGCCGGGCGCCTGGGCTTCAGAGAATCGGCGCGCAATGCAGGCGCCAGGCTGCTTGAACCTATCATGGCAGTCGAAGTAGTATCGCCGGACGAATATACCGGTCCTATCACCGGCGACCTGAACCGGAGAAGAGGTATCATGAAAGGTATGGATACAAAAGCCGGATCACAGGTGATTAAGGCCGATGTGCCTCTTTCAGAGCTTTTCGGATACGTAACAGACCTTCGTACCATCAGCTCCGGTCGTGCAACCGCTAACCTTACTTTCTCCCACTATGACTTCCTGCCGGCTAACCTTGCGGAGGCGGTGATCGAGAAAGCTAAAGGGAAAGTAAACGCTTAATAGAAATAAAAGAGGTGATGGAATAAATGGTCCTTTCATCACTATCCTTAAAATTCCAGGACCAGAAAAAATAAGATGAACCAAAAAATCAGAATCAAGCTTAAGTCGTTCGATCATAACCTCGTCGACAAGTCGGCTGAGAAGATCGTAAAGGCGGTAAAAGCTACAGGAGCGGTGGTAAGCGGGCCTATCCCCCTGCCTACGCAGAAGGAGAAGTTTACAGTACTGCGCTCTCCGCACGTTAACAAAAAAGCCAGGGAGCAATTCCAGCTTTGCACCTACAAGCGCCTGGTAGACATTTTTTCATCGAGCGCGAAGACAGTAGACGCACTTATGAAACTTGATCTGCCCAGCGGTGTCGACGTAGAGATCAAGGTCTAGAAGAAGCCACACAAACATAATTCAGGTGAAGGTCCGGGCCGGAAACCACATCTGATCTCTGACTGATAAGTTTATTATAACTTACGGTCGCTTGGAAAAGAGATCAGATCCCCGTATCTGATCTCTTTTTGTTTGCCGGCCGGATCATAAGATCAGGATAAATTGCAAATAGCGAAAAAGATAGGTTGAATATTGAAAATTCTTTTCCTAACTTTGCGCTCCATTTATAATTAGGTTAATACCTGCTATTTTAAATTTTCTCAAATGTCTGGTTTAATAGGTAAGAAGATCGGGATGACCAGCTTATACAACGCTGACGGGCAGGCTCTGGCGTGTACGGTTATCCAGGCTGGGCCTTGCGTGGTAACGCAGGTCAAGACCAAAGAAAGCGATGGCTACAATGCCGTCCAACTAGGCTTCGGCGAACGTAAGCTGAAGCACACAACAAAACCGCTTCTGGGTCACTTCCAGAAGGCGGGCACTTCTCCCAAGAAGAAGCTTGTAGAATTCAAGTATTTTGAGCAGCCGCTGGAGCTCGGTTCCGAGCTGACTGTTCAGGATATCTTCGAAGAGGGAGAATACGTAGACGTCGTAGGTAAAACCAAAGGACGTGGTTTCCAGGGTGTTGTAAAACGTCACGGATTCGGTGGTGTGGGTGGCCAGACACACGGTCAGCACAACAGGCAACGTCACCCGGGTTCTATCGGTGCGTGTTCGTTTCCCTCGAGAGTATTCAAGGGATTGCGTATGGCAGGCCGTATGGGCGGGAACAGAGTTACTGTGCAGAACCTGCGGGTTCTGAAAGTGATCCCTGAGCAGAATCTCCTGGTAGTCAGTGGTTCGATCCCCGGAGCTAAGAATTCATTTGTAATCATTGAAAAGTAATGCCGATGGAACTGTCAGTTTTGAATATAGAAGGTAAAGAGAGCGGCAAGAAGGTGACTTTACCGGAGGAGATATTCGGCATCGAGCCGAATGAGCACGTAGTATATCTCGATGTTAAGCACTACCTGGCCAACCAGCGCCAGGGTACGCATAAATCCAAGGAGAGAGGAGAGGTAAATTATTCTACGAAGAAGATCAAGCGTCAGAAGGGTACCGGCGGCGCTCGTGCGGGCAGTATCAAGTCTCCCGTTTTCGTAGGTGGCGGTCGTGTATTCGGTCCTCGTCCCCGTAACTACGATTTTAAATTGAATAAAAAGATCAAGGTTCTGGCGCGCCGGTCAGTATTTTCGGCAAGGGCGAAGGAGAATGCGATCTCTGTTCTGGAAGCTTTCACTTTTGAGCAGCCCAGGACTAAGTCATACCTCAGCCTGCTGCAGGCACTGTCGCTGAACGAAAAGAAGACGCTTCTGATTCTGGAAGGACCTGACAGCAATGTTTACCTGTCGGGCCGCAATATTCCGAAAACGAAAGTCACTACTGCCGATTCGGTCAACACTTATGATCTGATTAACGCAGAACGCTTGATTATTACTGAAACGGCTCTGCCTAAAATTGAAACCTTATTGTCTGCAAAATCATGAGTGTACTAAAAAGACCCATCGTTACTGAAAAGGTAGCCGGGCTGAACAGCCAGGGGAAATATGCTTTCGAAGTAGATTTAAAGGCCAATAAGATCGAAATCAAGAAAGCTGTCGAAAAACTTTATGGTGTGAACGTCAAGCAGGTGAACACTATGAGGGTGATAGGCAAGTCCAAAACCCGTTCTTCAAGAGGACGTTTTGTGACAGGCAAGACTTCTACATATAAAAAGGCAATCGTAACGGTTGCGGAAGGAGAAATCATAGACATATACGGAGAGGCTTAGTCGTGCGCGACTGACCCCGTTACGATAGATCATTTAAAAAATGGGAATCAAAAAACTCAAACCAACAACACCGAGCCAGCGTTTTAGGGTGGCTCCCGATTTTTCGGATATAACGGCCACCAGCCCGGAGAAGAGCTTGTTGGAGCCGCTGAAAAAATCAGGCGGTCGTAACAGCTCCGGTCGTATGACAGTCCGTCAGAGAGGTGGTGGACATAAGCGTCGTTACCGGATCATCGATTTCAAGCGTAACCGCGTAGACGATCCGGCTTCAGTGCTGACGATCGAGTACGATCCGAACCGCTCGGCCCGTATCGCGCTGATCCAGTACGGCGACGGTACCAAGAGCTATATCCTGGCGCCTGCCGGGCTTAAGGTAGGACAGACAGTCGTTTCGAGCACTACTGCAGCTCCGGAAGTCGGGAACACAATTCCGCTGGCTTCTCTGCCTATTGGTACGATCGTGCACAACATTGAGCTTGCACCCGGCAGGGGAGGTCAGCTGGCGCGCAGCGCGGGTACCTATGCCCAGCTGGTAGCGAGAGAAGGAAAATACGGTGTCCTGAAATTGCCTTCAGGCGAAATGAGAATGGTGCTTTCTACTGCGAGGGCTACCGTAGGTACGGTTTCCAACAACAGTCACATGAACGTGACCATCGGGAAAGCGGGCCGCAACAGGTGGTTGGGCCGCCGTCCGAGAGTTCGTGGTGTGGCTATGAACCCGATCGATCACCCGATGGGTGGTGGTGAAGGCCGCGCTTCAGGAGGGCAGCCTCGTTCCAGAACCGGTCTTTTGGCTAAGGGTAAGAAGACCCGCAGCCGGAAGAAGAATTCGGAAAGGTTAATAATCAGTAGACGCAAAAAGTAACAACAGATGTCACGTTCCCTAAAAAAAGGACCATACATTGATTTTCGCCTCCTGGCCAAAATCGAAGCGATGAACAGCGCAGGTAAGAAGTCTGTGATCAAAACCTGGTCAAGACGCTCTATGATCTCTCCTGATTTCATCGGGCATACATTTGCAGTGCACAACGGAAACAAGTTTATTCCGGTATATGTGACCGACAACATGGTTGGGCACAAGCTGGGCGAGTTTTCTCCTACCCGGAATTTCCGCGGACACACTGCCAAAAAAGATAAAGGTAAAAGGTAAAAAGCTGTTCCGGCCCGGCCGGTAACCTCTAAAGATATACAATGGAAGCAAGAGCAATATTAAGGGATGTGCCCACCTCTCCTCAGAAGATGAGGCTGGTAGCCGACCTGATTCGCGGCCAGCGGGTAAGCAAGGCCCTGGCGATATTGAAGTTCCAGCCTCAGGCTGCCGCACCTATCATGCATAAAGTGCTGTTGTCGGCGGTAGCCAACTGGCAGCAGGGCAACGAAGATGCCAAGATAGAAGATGCGGATCTGGTAGTAAAGACAGTTTTTGTTGACGGCGGGCGTATGTTGAAGCGCCTTCGCCCCGCTCCTCAGGGAAGGGCTCACCGCATCCGTAAGCGGTCTAATCATATCACGATTATAGTTGACGACTTGTCGGAAGCTGGAAACGATTAATTTAATTAAACGAGCAAAATTGAATGGGACAAAAGGTTAACCCAATTGGTCTGAGGCTTGGAATCGTAAAAGGGTGGGATTCCAGCTGGTATGGAGAGAAAGATTTTTCCGATAAGCTGGTAGAGGACGACAAGATACGCAAGTATATGAGCGCTCGTATCCCTAAGGGAGCGATTTCGCGCGTGGTAATCGAACGTACACTGAAGCGGATCACGCTGACCATTCACACCGCCCGTCCGGGTATAGTGATCGGTAAGGGTGGTTCTGAGGTCGACAAGATTAAAGAAGAGCTGAAAAGTATCACTGGTAAGGATGTTCAGATCAATATCTACGAGATCAAAAGACCTGAAATAGACGCCAAACTGGTAGGTGAAACCGTAGCACAGCAGCTCGAAGCGCGTATTTCTTACCGTCGTGCCATGAAGCAGGCTATCGCTTCTGCCATGAGGGTAGGCGCCCTGGGTATTAAAGTTCGCGCATCAGGTCGTCTGGGCGGAGCGGAAATGGCCCGTACCGAAGAATATAAAGAAGGAAGGGTGCCTTTGCATACGCTCCGTGCCGATATCGATTACGCTATTTCCGAAGCACAGACTGTGTACGGTAAGATCGGTATCAAAGTATGGATCTTCAAAGGAGAGCTGTATGGCAAGCGTGACCTTACTCCGAGTGCATTGACGGCAGCAACCGAGAGAGGCGGAGATCGTTTCGAACGCGGCGGATCCGGCGAGGAGCGCGGCGGCAGGGGCGACAGGAGAGGCGATAGAAGAGGCGGCGGCGACGACAGGCGCGGCGGCGGCGACCGCAATAAAAGAGGCGGCGCCGGTGGTGGCGGCAACCGCAACAAAAGGAAATAATTGACGAATCTTCCCGTGTAGGAATTGCATTGGAGTAATTATTTAGATCATGTTACAACCTAGAAGAACCAGATTCAGAAAGCAGCAAAAACTGAAAGGCAGTTTTAGCGGTATTGCTTCACGCGGGCACGAGATCGCTTTTGGTTCATTTGCTATTAAATCACTGGAATCCGGCTGGATTACCGCGCGCCAGATCGAGGCGGCCCGTATCTCTGTAACCCGGGCTATGAAAAGAGAGGGACAGGTCTGGATCAGGATTTTCCCTGATAAGCCTATCACTAAAAAGCCAGCAGAAGTAAGGATGGGTAAAGGTAAAGGTGCCCCGGAATATTGGGTTGCACAGGTAAAGCCCGGTACCATTTTATTCGAGGCGGGCGGAGTTCCCTTAGATTTGGCCAACGGCGCCCTGGCTTTGGCTGCACAGAAACTGCCTATTAAAACCAAGTTCATCGTAAGGCGTGATTACCAGGAATAGGATCGCGCAGTATTTGAACAAATCTAATCGGAAAGGAATAAGATGAAAAAGCAGGACATTAAGGGGCTCAGCCTCGAGGAAATCCAAGCACAAGTGGCCGAAGAAAGGGAGCGATTGCTTAAGCTTAAATTTGCCAACGCGGTTTCTCCAATAGAAAACCCACTTAGGATCAAGGCAGCGCGTAAACATATTGCGAGACTGCTCACAGAAGCTACTATTAAGCAAAACGCCGATAACGCATAAGACAATGGCTGAAGAAGTATCAAGAAACCTAAGGAAGGAAAGAACTGGCCGCGTAGTCAGTGATAAGATGGAGAAGTCGATCGTAGTTACCGTAGAGCGTAAGATCAAGCACGCTATGTACGGGAAGTTTATGAAAAGGACAACCCGCCTGGTAGCGCACGATGAAACGAATTCCGCAGGGATAGGCGATGTGGTCCGGATCATGGAAACCCGCCCGCTGAGCAAGACCAAGCGTTGGAGATTAGTTGAAATTATTGAAAAAGCTAAATAAAAATGGTACAGCAGGAATCAAGGCTATCTGTTGCCGACAACAGTGGAGCTAAGGAGGTGTTGGTGATCCGGGTTCTGGGAGGAACCGGCAAGCGCTATGCATCTATCGGTGATAAAATAGTAGTGACCGTAAAATCGGCGCTTTCTTCCAGCAATATGAAAAAAGGGACCGTATCAAAAGCGGTTGTGGTTCGTACAAAGAAGGAAGTTCGCCGGAAAGACGGAAGCTATATCAGGTTTGAGGATAACGCCGCGGTGTTGCTGAACGCCAACGATGAGCCGAGAGGCAGCCGTATCTTCGGACCGGTAGCCCGCGAGCTGCGCGAGAAGCAAATGATGAAGATCATTTCCCTGGCACCTGAGGTTATTTAAATAAATATCGCGTAGGGGCGCTCCGCAGCGTCTCAGGATATTCTAAAGAATATAAAAACATGGCAAATAATCAGAAAAGCCCGGCCAAGCGTCACATACGCACAGGCGACACGGTGAAGGTCATTTCGGGTAACTCCAAAGGTAAAACCGGCAAGGTCATTTCGGTCCTTACAGATAAGGACAGGGCTTTGGTCGAAGGCGTAAACCTGGTGACCAAACACCTTAAACCCAATGCTCAGAACCCGCAGGGGAGTATCGAGAAGCGGGAGGCCGGGATCCACATAAGCAACCTCCAGGTGGTGGATCCTAAAACCGGCGAACCGACAAGGATCGGCCGTAAGCTTAATGATAAGGGGAAGCTGCAACGCTACTCCAAAAAGTCCGGGGAATTTATCTGATAAAAGCAGAGCACCCGGAGATTCAGATCGGAAAATAAGTGGGTCGGTAATCCACTTTTTAAAAACAGCAGAAATGTCAGCAGCAAGATTAAAAGAAGTTTACAACAAAGACATTGTACCCGGCCTTAAGGATAAGTTCCAGTACAAGTCGGTTATGCAGGTACCGAAATTGTTGAAGATCGTCATCAACAAAGGTATAGGAGCCGCGGTAGCGGACAAGAAACTGGTAGATGTAGGGGTAGAGGAACTGGGGCTGATCACCGGTCAGAAGGCGGTAGCGACACTTTCGAAGAAGTCGGTATCTAACTTCAAACTGCGTGAGAATATGCCTATCGGAGCGAAAGTAACCCTGAGAAACAGGATGATGTATGAGTTTCTCGACAGGCTTACTTCCATCGCCCTCCCGAGGGTGCGCGACTTCAAAGGTGTCAATGAGAAAGGTTTCGACGGGCGTGGTAATTACACTTTGGGTGTTACAGAGCAGATTATTTTCCCGGAGATCAGTATCGATAAAGTCAATAAAATCACCGGTATGGATATAACTTTCGTAACCTCTGCAAAAACAGATGAAGAGGCTCACGAACTCCTCAAACAACTGGGGATGCCTTTTAGCAATTTGAACAAATAACGGAAAGCAATTACATAAATGGCAAAGGAATCTATTAAGGCGCGTGAAAGGAAAAGAAGGCACTTGGTTGCCAAGTATGCCGAGAAGCGTGCCAAGTTAAAGGAGGCAGGTGATTGGGTAGGTTTGGACAAACTTCCGCGTAACGCCTCTCCGGTGCGTCTGCACAACCGTTGTAAAATCACGGGTCGCCCCAGGGGTTATATGCGTAAGTTTGGTATCTGCAGGGTTGTGTTCAGGGAAATGGCCTCCGAAGGTAAGATCCCCGGTATTACAAAATCCAGCTGGTAAGAGCTTTTTGAAGTTTGATTTCAATTACTTAACTTTGCACTCCTTTTTTCAGGGTGCTTAAACGAGTCAAAATAAATGGTAACGGATCCCATAGCAGATTATCTGACACGTATCAGAAACGCCATAAAGGCGAAGCACAGGATTGTTGAGATACCTGCATCCAATATAAAGAAAGAAATCACGAAAGTGCTTTTCGATCAAGGGTATATTCAAAATTATAAGTTCGAAGATACTGGTTATCAGGGAACTATCAAGATTGCCTTAAAGTACAATCCTTTGACAAAGCAACCCGCTATTGTTAACCTGGAGCGTATCAGCAAGCCCGGTCTGCGCAAGTATGCAGGGGTTGAGAACCTTCCCCGCGTATTGAACGGATTAGGTACGGCGATCTTATCTACTCCCAAGGGGGTGATCACCGACAAGCAGGCGAGAGCCCTGAACGTAGGTGGAGAGGTATTATGTTTCGTGTACTAATTAAGTCTGAGAAAAATGTCACGAGTAGGAAATAAAGTAATAGAGGTACCGGCCGGTGTGACCGTTTCGGTTTCCGATAAGAACGAAGTCACGGTCAAAGGGCCTAAGGGGACTCTGACTCAGAAGGTCGATCCGGATATCAGGATCGAGCAGGACGGTGCTGTCCTGAAGGTAGAGCGCCCTACCGATCAGAAAAGACATAAGGCGCTTCACGGCCTGTACCGTGCCCTGGTCAATAATATGGTGGTAGGTGTCAGCACCGGGTACCGCCGTGACCTGGAGTTGGTAGGTGTGGGTTACCGGGCGAACGTAAACAATAATGTACTGGAGCTTAGCCTTGGCTACTCGCATACGATTTTCCTTGCTGTACCCTCCGAAATAAAGGTGACAACGCTCACTGAAAAGGGACAGAACCCGAAAATATTCCTGGAAGGAATTGATAAGGAGTTGATCGGCCTGATTTCTGCCAAGATCCGCTCACTGAGGAAAGTCGAGCCGTACAAAGGGAAAGGCGTGCGCTTCATCGGCGAGCAGGTACGCAGGAAAGCAGGTAAAGCTGCCGCTAAGAAGTAAGTCAGATAAGAAGAAAGATATAAGCATATGTCAAAGAAGATGGATAGGAGGCAACGCCTCAAGTATCATATTCGTAAGAAGGTATCCGGTACGGTGGAGCGTCCAAGACTTTCGGTATATCGTTCCAATACCAATATTTATGTTCAGGTGATAGACGACGAAAAGGGTGTTACCCTGGCGAGCGCATCATCGCTTGAGCTGAGTGAAGGAGCCCGTTTGAACACCAACGCGTCTGCTGCTGCAGAAGTAGGCAGGAAAGTTGCCGAGAGGGCAAAGGAGGCCGGCGTTACGAAAGTGGTTTTCGACCGCAACGGTTATTTGTACCATGGTAAAGTTAAAGCATTGGCCGACGGAGCTCGTGAGGGAGGCCTACAATTTTAAGAATTTCGCAAGATGTTGAATCAATCGAGGCCTTCCAAGGTCAATGAATCAGAGCTTAAAGAAAGAGTAGTTGCGATTAATCGTGTCGCTAAGGTTGTAAAAGGTGGTCGGCGCTTCAGCTTTTCGGCAGTAGTAGTGGTAGGTGACGGAAAGGGCGTGGTAGGTTACGGGTTGGGTAAGGCCAACGAGGTAACAGACGCCATTGCCAAAGGTATCGACGATGCCAAGAAAAACCTGATCAGCGTACCGAAAGTCAAAACAACCGTTCCTCATCCGCAGGAAGGTAAGTTCGGCGGCGGCCTGGTACTGATCAAGCCTGCAGCAGAAGGTACCGGCGTACTGGCCGGAGGCGCTATGCGTGCCGTACTGGAAGCAGCCGGGATCAGTGACGTATTGGCCAAGTCCAAAGGCTCATCGAATCCTCACAATGTAGTGAAAGCTACATTCGATGCCCTTCTTAAGATGCGTGCTCCTCACCAGGTAGCAATGCAGCGTCGTGTAAAGCTGGATAAAGTGTTCAACGGGTAATAAGCCCCGGATTGAACGTAACCGATAAAGAAAAATGGCGAAAATTCGTATCACTCAGGTAAAAAGTACTATCAAGCGTCCTGATAATCAGAAAAAGATCATCAAGTCGCTGGGTCTTGGTAAAATCAATCGCTCGGTTGAAAAAGAGCAGAACGATTGTCTGGACGGCGCTATCCGCAAGGTAAGCCACTTGGTTAAAGTAGAGAATATTTAAGTTCGATCGTAATGAAGCTAAGTTCATTAAAGCCGGCCGAGGGCTCGGTGAGAGATAATAAGAGAGTAGGACGCGGACAGGGATCAGGCATGGGCGGTACGTCTACGCGTGGTCATAAAGGAGCCCAGTCACGTTCCGGTTACAGCGCGAAAAAAGGCTTTGAAGGAGGCCAGATGCCGCTGCAGCGCCGGGTCCCGAAATTCGGTTTTAAAAACCCGACGCGCGTTGAGTATAAAGCCATTAACCTGGATACGGTTCAGGCCCTGGCTGAGAAGACAGGCGCCAGCGCAGTTGACGTAGCGTTGCTGCTGGAAAACGGTATCGTAGGAAAGCACGATCTGGTGAAAATCCTGAATCGTGGCAAGGTTACTTCCGCATTGGAAGTATCGGCACATGGATTCTCGGAAGCAGCGATCGCAGCTATCGAGAGCGCGGGAGGTAAAGCTGTTAAACTTTAACCAATTCGGAGGTATCAGGTAGGGTATACCGGCTTGCAGGCATCCGCTCAGGTTTATTCTTTGAAGAATGAAACGATTCATCGAAACTATTAAGAATATTTTTTCTATCGAAGAGTTGAGGACCCGTATCCTCAACACTTTGTTATTTATAACTATCTTCAGGCTGGGCTCATTTGTGGCGCTGCCGGGAGTAGATCCGGCCAGGCTTGATGTGGCTACGGACGGGCTCTTGGGTTTGTTGGATGTTTTTTCTGGCGGTGCCTTCAGTAAGGCTTCTATTTTTGCATTGGGGATCATGCCATATATCTCCGCGTCGATCGCTATCCAGCTTTTGACAATGGCGATGCCCTATTTTCAGAAAATGCAGAAAGAGGGAGAATCCGGGCGGAAGAAACTCAACCAGATCACCAGGGTGCTTACCATTTTCGTTACGGTAGCCCAGTCGCTGACCTACCTCAATACAACCGTTCCTGCCGATGCCCTGCTGGTTTCGAGGCTTCAGTTTACCATCATTGCGGTCGTGGTTCTTACAGCAGGAACGATGTTTTGTATGTGGTTGGGTGAAAGGATTACCGATAAAGGGATAGGCAACGGGATTTCCATGCTGATCATGATCGGGATTATTTCCCGTTTCCCGGCATCTATCCTCCAGGAAATGGAGTCCCGCGGAGGTGGGGGCGTACTGCTTTTCGTGTTGACGCTGGTTGCGCTTTACTTCGTAGTGATGGGCGCCGTAGTACTTACCCGTGCGGTGAGAAAGATCCCTATCCAATACGCCAAGCAGGTGGTTGGCAGCCGGGGTGCCGCGGTAGGACAGAGGCAATATCTCCCGCTCAAGGTCAATGCGGCGGGTGTGATGCCGATTATTTTTGCGCAGGCGCTGATGTTCGTGCCGTCTACGGTTGCTTCTTTTTTTGCAGACCGCAGTGACGTTGCCGGTAACATAGCGGCCACCTTTGCCGATTATACATCGTGGGAATATAACCTGCTGTTCGGCGTGCTGATCCTGGTCTTTACATTTTTCTATACCGCTATTTCCGTTAATCCGGTACAGATAGCAGACGAAATGAAGCGCGGCGGCGGTTTTATACCGGGTATCAAACCCGGTAAGGACACTTCCGATTATATCAGCAGCGTTCTCGATCACATTACTTTCCCCGGAGCCATATTGCTGGCGCTGGTAGCGATCCTGCCTGCTGTAGCAAGTCTTTTCGGGGTAACGGCGTCGTTTGCCCAGTTTTTCGGGGGGACTTCACTGCTGATCATGGTGGGTGTTGTCCTGGATACGCTCCAGCAGGTTGAAAGCTATCTGCTGATGAGAAGATACGAAGGCCTGATGAAATCGGGCAGGGTGCAGGGGCGTTCGGCAGTATTACCTGCCTGAAAGGCAACTTGATTGAAATTAGAATATAGCAGATGATTTACCTGAAATCCGACGAGGAAATAGACCTGATTAAAGCTAGTGCGCAGGTTTTGGGTAAAGCACATGCAGAAGTGGCGAAGTGGATCAAGCCGGGAGTTTCGACAATCCAGCTTGACAGGATTGCCGAAGGCTTCATAAGGGATAATGGCGGCATCCCGTCTTTCAAGGGCTTTGGCGGCTCAGGACGGATTCCCAGTTTTCCCGGTTCGTTGTGTATCTCTGTCAATGAAGTCGTGGTACACGGCATCCCCGGTGCCTACGTTTTAAGAGACGGCGATATCATATCGATCGATTGCGGCGTAAAACTGAATGGTTATCATAGCGACAGCGCCTACACTTACCCGGTCGGCGAGGTGAAACCGGAGGTAATGGATCTCCTGGTCGCAACCAAGAAATCGCTTTACCTGGGCATAGAGAAGGCCCGCGAGGGGTTCAGGACGGGTGATATCGGGTATGCGGTGCAATCCTATGTAGAGCGCCTGGGGTATTCGGTGGTCCGTGAACTGGTAGGGCATGGAGTGGGGAAGAGCCTCCATGAAGCTCCTGAGGTGCCTAATTATGGCAGTAAAGGCAGAGGGGTGGCGCTTCGCGACGGTATGGTCATAGCGATTGAGCCCATGATCAACCTCGGCAGGAGATCAATCGTGCAGGAAAGCGATGGATGGACGATCCGTACTGCCGACAGGAAGGCTTCCGCACATTTTGAACATACGGTAGCGGTAAGGAAGCATCATGCGGAGATCCTGACTACCTTCGATTATATCGAGGCGGTCACTGCAAACAGCAGTTTAATGGTGAGTGCTTAATAACTAGTCAATTATACACAGCGAATGGCAAAACAAGCGTCTATAGAACAAGACGGAGTAATTGTGGAAGCGTTGTCCAACGCGATGTTCCGGGTGCAGTTGGAAAATAAGCATGAAGTAATTGCGCATATATCCGGGAAGATGCGCATGCACTATATCAAGATCCTGCCCGGCGACAGGGTGAAGCTGGAGATGTCTCCCTACGATCTGTCGAAGGCCCGGATTGTTTACCGTTATAAATAACGGCAGACGGAAGCAGCAAGGTTGTTTAATGGGGAAAGCGTAAAATAATTATAAAAATGAAAGTTAAAGCATCTGTAAAGAAACGTAGCGTTGATTGCAAGGTGATCAGGCGCAAAGGCAAGATCTATGTGATCAACAAGAAAAATCCAAGATATAAACAAAGACAAGGATAAAAATCAATTATGGCACGTATAGCTGGTGTAGACATCCCTGATAAAAAGCGGGGAGAAATTGGGTTAACTTATATCTATGGTATCGGCCGTAGCTCGGCCAAAAGGATCCTCGAACAGGCAGGGATTGATGTCAATAAAAAGGTGAGTGAGTGGAATGACGAGGAATCCGGAGCGATCCGTTCGATTATTGCCAATGAGTTCAAAGTCGAGGGAGCTCTTAAATCTGAAGTACAATTGAGTATCAAACGTCTTATGGACATTGCATGCTACCGGGGTATCCGCCACCGGAAAGGCCTGCCGCTGCGTGGACAGAAGACCAAGAATAACTCAAGGACCCGTAAAGGGAAACGGAAGACCGTAGCCAACAAGAAAAAGGTTGGTAAGTAACCTGTAGCACAGATTATCTAAATTAAAAATTCCCGCTTAAGGGGTTTGAAATGGCACAAAACAAAAGAAAAGACAAAGCCAAAAAGAGGGTAGTGATAGTGGAGCCTGTCGGACAGGTTCATATCAAAGCCTCTTTTAACAATATCATTATCTCTATTACCAATTCTTCAGGACAGGTGATTTCCTGGGGCTCAGCCGGGAAAATGGGTTTCAGAGGTTCTAAAAAGAACACCCCCTACGCTGCTCAGACAGCCGCACAGTCGGCCGCACAGGTAGCGTACGATCTGGGAATGAGGAAGGCGGAAGTATTTGTAAAAGGCCCCGGCTCAGGCAGGGAGTCTGCTATACGTACCATCCAGAACTCAGGGATCGAGGTAACTACAATCCGGGATATCACGCCGCTGCCGCACAACGGCTGCCGTCCTCCCAAACGCAGAAGAGTTTAATTTTCTCAGTAGTTCCGTCCAGTCTTAGTTTAGGAACTTGGGGCTAATGAATGGCGGAATGTAATTTCAAACAATAATAAATGGCACGTTACACAGGTCCAAGAGCAAAGATTGGCAGGAAATTCGGAGAACCGATATTAGGAGCCAATAAAACGCTTGCAAAGAAAAATTACCCTCCTGGCATGCACGGCAAAGGCCGCAGGGGGAAAAAGTCAGAATATGCTCTTCAGTTGGCTGAAAAGCAGAAAGCCAAGTATACTTATGGTATCCTTGAAAGACAGTTCCGCAGGGTGTTCCAGAAAGCGCACGTTAAGCCCGGCATTACCGGTGAAAACCTGTTGAAATTCTGCGAAGCACGTCTTGATAACACTGTTTACCGTTTGGGTATCGCGCCTACCAGGCGTGCCGCCCGTCAGCTGGTTTCCCACAAGCATATCATGGTCGATGGCGAAGTAGTGAACATTGCGTCCTATACGCTGGTTCCTGGTCAAATCATATCAGTTCGGGAAAAATCCAAATCTCTGGAGGCTATCACCAACAGCCTTGCAGGCCACAGCAGCAAAAGGTTCGCCTGGCTGGAGTGGGATGGAAAAGAGTTGACCGGAAAGTTTGTGTCTTATCCTGAGAGAGCTGATATTCCTGAAAACATCAATGAGCAGCTCATCGTCGAGTTGTACTCTAAATAATAGTTTGATTGAATAACCCGGGCGGCCCCGCCGCCCGGAATCTCTGGCCTTCGGGCCATTTTGCGATCGCAATAAAATAGTAAAGACGGACTGATCAACCGTCAATTACTCAAAAAAAAGGAACATAGACCATGTCAATATTAGCATTCCAAATGCCCGATAAAGTCGTAATGGAAAAAGCAAACGATTTTCACGGGTTGTTTGAGTTTAAACCCTTGGAGAAGGGATATGGCGTTACGATCGGTAACGCCCTCAGACGGATCCTTCTGTCTTCCCTCGAGGGTTATGCCATTACTAGTGTTAAGTTTCCGGGAGTGCTTCATGAGTTTTCTTCTATCGAGGGCGTCGTTGAAGACGTTACGGAGATCATTCTGAATCTCAAGCAGGTTCGTTTCAAGAAAGTTTCCGACCTGGTTGAAAACCGTATTATTGTCAACCTGAAAAATATTTCTGTGTTGACTGCAGGCGATCTGGGTAAATTCACCAGTTCCTTCGAGGTGTTGAACCCGGAGCTGATCATTGCTCATGTTGACGACAAAAAGGAGTTTGAGATGGAACTGTTCCTTGATAAAGGACGCGGTTATGTACCCGCCGACGAACCGAGGGGAACAGAGCTGCCTTTTGGCCATATCGCAATGGACGCTATCTATACACCGATTAAGAATGTAAAATACAGCGTCGAAAATACGAGGGTTGAGCAGCGTACCGACTATGAAAGGCTCCTGATCGATATCCAGACCGACGGTTCGATACACCCGGAAGATGCACTGAAAGGTGCCGCCAATATCCTGATCCAGCACTTCATGCTGTTCTCCGACCAGACCATGACGTTTGAGAAGCAGAAAGCTGAAGAAGAAAACCAGGTAGATGAGGAAATGCTGCGTATGCGCAAGCTGCTTAAAACACCGCTTGCCGAGCTCGATCTGTCAGTCCGTGCCTACAACTGTCTGAAATCTGCCGACGTAAGGTCGTTGGGAGATCTTGTCAAGCTTGAAATTTCGGATATGATGAAGTTCCGCAACTTCGGTAAGAAATCTCTGACAGAGCTTGAGCAACTGGTACAGGACAAGCAGCTGAGCTTCGGAATGGACGTAAGCAAATATCGTCTGGACGAGGATTAACAGCCTCAATTAAACAATTATTCACAGGTTACCTTTCTGGAGCGCGGTAAATAACTTCGCTGCTCGAAACGGACCGCCGGGGGAAACAACTGTAAGAACAGCCCCGGTAAATTTCAAAAACAATGAGACACGGAAAAAAAGACAATCATTTAGGCAGAACCTCATCACACCGCAGGGCTTTGTTATCTAACCTGGCAGGCTCCCTGATCCTGCACAAAAGGATAGAAACTACTCTGGCAAAAGCGAAAGAACTCCGGAAGTATGTCGAGCCGCTCCTTACCAAAGCGAAGGACGATTCGACGCACAGCCGTCGTGTGGTTTTCTCTTACCTGAAAGATAAGGAGGTTGTAAAGGAGCTTTACAATTCGGTTGCCGATAAGATTGCCGACAGACCAGGTGGTTACACCCGTATTATCAAACTGGGAAATCGTTTGGGCGACAACGCCGAGGTGGCCCTTATAGAACTTGTTGATTTTAACGATGCATTGTTGCTGGCCAACGCCGAAAAACCGGCTAAGACCCGTCGCAGCCGCCGCGGAGGAAGCGGCAAAAAAGGCGCTGAGGAAACAGCAGCAGCGCCGGCATCGATAGCCGAAGCAGAAGTAGTGGAAAGCGTAGTGGTAGAAGAAGCTCCTGCAGCTGATGCTCCCGTAGCTGCCGACGATCTTGAAAAAATCGAAGGAATAGGTCCTAAAATAGCTGAAGTGCTGACTGAAGCCGGTATCGCTACATTTGCACAGCTGGCAGAAGCTGCGCCCGAGCAGATCCGCGAGATCCTGGATAATGCAGGCTCCCAGTTTGCGGCTCATGATCCTGCAACCTGGCCTAAGCAGGCAGAACTTGCCGCAGCCGGTAAATGGGACGAGCTGAAGGCATGGCAGGATGAATTGCTGGGCGGTCGCGAAGCCTGATAAGGATTCTTTTCCAATTGCTTGAATTTGTAGGGTTAAACGTTTTCGTTTAACCCTTTTTTTGTCCAACTTTGCACCCGGTTTGCCGGGAAGCCGGCATCGTATACTGACAGCATCACATGGGATGGTATCCCTCTTTATAATCAGGTTATACTAATATGTCGCAATCAAAACAGGCGTTGTTGGTTTTGGAGGATGGAACCGCTTATCGTGGTTCGCACGTTGGCCAGAAGGGAACAACCGGTGGAGAAATCTGTTTCAATACCGGGATGACTGGCTACCAGGAAATCTATACGGATCCGTCGTATTTCGGTCAGATTATTGTTAATACTACCTCGCATATCGGCAATTACGGTGTCCGGATGGTGGAGGAAGAAGAATCGGCATCTATCAAAATAAGCGGCCTGGTCTGCAATTCTTTTTCGGAAGGATATTCCAGGCAACAGGCCGACACCTCTTTGCAGGCCTATTTTGAAAGTGCCAATATTGTCGGTATCAGCGACATTGACACGCGTCACCTGGTGAGGTATATCCGGGAAAAAGGCGCGATGAACGCCATTATCTCTTCCGAAATACTGGATGTAAAGGAGCTTCGCAACGAGCTTGGGAAGGTGCCTTCCATGGCCGGCCTGGAGCTGTCTTCAGTAGTCAGTACTAAAGAAGCTTACTATGTAGGAGACGAGGCTACCGCTAAATGGAGAGTAGCCGTACTGGATTATGGAGTCAAAAAGAGTATTCTGAATCATCTTGCCAGCCGGGGCTGCTATTGTAAAGTCTTCCCGGCCCGGACCGCAACCTCCGATATCCTGGCCTGGGCGCCCGATGGATACTTTATTTCGAACGGACCGGGTGATCCTGCCTCTATGGATTACGCAGTAGTGACGATGAAGGATCTGCTGGCTACCGAAAGACCCCTGTTCGGGATTTGCCTGGGGCATCAGCTTCTTGCTCTCGCAAACGGTATCGGTACCTACAAAATGCACAACGGGCACAGGGGGCTCAACCACCCGGTTAAAAACCTGATTACCGGCAGGAGTGAGGTCACTTCGCAGAATCATGGTTTCGGCGTGATTGCAGACGATGTATACGCAACGGAGAATGTAGAGGTGACGCACGTTAATCTCAACGATAAGACGGTGGAAGGTATTCGTCTGAAGGACAAACCGGCGTTTTCGGTGCAGTACCATCCCGAAGCTTCGCCGGGCCCGCACGATTCGCACTACCTTTTTGATGATTTTGTTGAGTTGCTGGCTGCTTATAAGAAGTAGGCCGCTCCTGAGATATGCAGCTGAAGGCGGTTCCCGAAAATATCTTTGAATGGCTTGCCCTTCAGCTTAATCTCGTGCCTCTTCCCCTGCTGCACGGGCAGATGTTCCCGGTTATATCCAAAGCGGTGCTGGTGGCCGCTGACAAAGGGATTTTCAATGCTTTGGAAACTGGTCCGGAAAGTGCGGAAGCGATTGCTGAAAACTGCAGCCTGCAGACAGTTCCTGCCCGCCAGCTATTAAACCTGCTAGCGTCTGCCGGCTATCTGAGCTTTAAAAATGGCCTGTACAGCCTGTCGCCTATGGCCCGCAAATGGGTGGGGTCAAAGAGCGCGTCAGATTTATCTGATTTACTGATCTACAATAACCGGGTGGTCTGGAAATGGATGGAGCGCCTGGAAAGCTACCTGAAAACCGGGAAAGGTATCGATTATCACAAAAATTTCGGGGATGAAGAGTGGGATCTGTACCAGAATGCGATGCGGGCGGTGGCCGTTTCGGAGGTAAAGGAATTCGCCCGTAAGTGCCCGGTACCCAACCAGGCCCGCCGTATGCTCGATATAGGGGGAGCCCACGGTCTGCACGTCAGGGCGCTCAGGGAGCGGTACCCCGAGCTGGCCGCAGATATACTTGACCTGCCCGGCGCACTAAAGCAGCAGCAGGATTTGGAAGACAGTAATGTTAAGTTTATCCCGGGAGATATCCTGGAAACAGACCTGGGCACAGGACGGTATGACCTGGTCCTGATGTCGAGCCTTGCCCACCATTTCAGCAGTGACGAAAACGGGCATATAGCCACAAAGGTAGCGGAAGCCCTGAGACCCGGCGGCGTATATGTAGTGAACGAATTCGTCAATCCCGAAGAGGCGGGCTCCGGCGGAGGACTGGTGGGAACAAGCAGCAGCCTGTTTTTTGGATTGACAAGTGCTTCCGGGACCTGGACAATTGCCGAAACGCAGACGTGGCAGAAGACGGCAGGACTGAGGCCGTTGAAAGTTAAAGGATACAGGGCTATCCCCGGCAGGTTTCTGATTGCAGCCAGGAAGGATTGAAAAGCTATCATCATCCCCCAACGGCATTGATCTTGAAAAGTAAGAGAAAACGCCTAATTTTAGATTGGCTAAATATTCAGTGGCTCTTATTTCGTAATCATCATGCAAGACCTGTGGGAGAAAATGAGACAAGGCGATGCAGACGCAATGCTTGCGTTATACGAGCGTAACTATGCCGATCTGTTAAGCTACGGAGTGCAGCTGATTGGCAGCACGGATACCTCCAAGGACGTTATCAACGACGTATTCCTTCATCTTTGGGAGCATCATGTAAAGTTGAAACCTGTCCAGAATGTAAGGGCTTACCTGTTTGCGTGTACCCGCAGGAGGGTTTTTCATCCCGCTTACTATAATAATAAAGTGCTGTCGGACAGCGAAGCAGGTTTTGATGAGGAAGGAGAAATGTCGTACGAAGATTTGCTGATCGAGATGCAGCGGTCAGACGAAATCAGGATAAAAGTACAGGCGGCGCTGGCTAAGCTTACTGCCAGGCAAAAAGAGCTGATACAACTGAAATACTTCAGGAATATGGATTACCGTCAGATAGAAAAGGAAACCGGGATCAGTGCGAAGACGGCGTATAATACTGTTTATAATGCAATAAAAGTGCTGGAAACCGAACTGCGCGGCACTGGTATAAGTGTTGCCACGTTATTGGCTCTTCTTTCCGCAATAGATTCCCCCATCTTTCCTTCTGTTTAAAAAAAAATCAATTTTTTTTTTGGGAAAAAGAAAGGACCCTCCGCTTCTTATTCTTAGAACCTGGAGAATATTATATGAGCAAAGGGCCAAAGACGATCGCAGAATTACTGGCGGATGAGTCGTTTCTGAAGTACTGCGGAGGCGAAGAAACAGAAAGCGTATATTGGGAAGGGCAATTTGAAGCCGATGCCGGGCTTAGGGAAACAGCTCGCAAAGCAAAGCGTATGCATGAATTGCTGAAGGCTGAGCTGACGGATGTAGCCGGGGAAAAAGCCCTGTTCAAAGATTTACTGGAAAGCCGGGAAATATCTCCTGACGTCGAGGCCGAAGAAGCACCGATGATTCCTCTCACCGGCAGGCGAAACACATGGATGTGGGCTGCAGCTTCGGCTGCTTTCATCGCGGTGTGCTCCGGCATCTGGATATATACTTCGTATTATAAACCGGGAGCGGCGCCTGCTGGTCAGCCTGTACAAGCGATTGTGACAGCGCCCGACGCTGCGCCTGGCAGGGATATGGCCGTACTGATCCTTGCCGACGGTTCGACCGTGCTGCTCGACAGCAGCGGGGCGGGGCAGCTGGCAAGCGAAGGTAACGTGAGGATTGTCAAACAATCTGACGGGCAGGTTTTATACGAAGCTGCCGGCAAAAATACCGGGAAAGTAGTTTATAACACCATGCAGACACCCCGCGGCGGGCAGTACCGGCTTGTACTTTCCGACGGCACCGGAGTCTGGCTGAATGCATCTTCCTCCATCAGGTATCCCGCTACCTTCGATGGCGGCGAGCGTAGGGTAACCGTGACGGGCGAAGTGTATTTCGAAGTGGCGGCGCAGCCCGACCCTTCCCGGGATGGTGCAATGCTACCGTTTATCGTGGAAAAGGGTGATATACAGGTACAGGTACTGGGGACCCACTTCAATGTGAATGCCTATGAAGACGAAGCCGCACTGAAGGTGACATTGCTGGAAGGCAGCGTCAGGGTTTCGGCGCCTTCGAAGGGGCAGGAAGTGAAGCTGAAGCCCGGACAGCAGGCGATATGGAGCCCTGCACAAACCCTGAGCATGACAAACGATATCGATACGGAAGAAGTAATGGCCTGGAAAAACGGGTTGTTTGATTTCAATAGCGCAGATATAGAAACAATCATGCGCCAGATCGGAAGATGGTATGATCTTGACGTCAGCTATGAGGGCGTCATCCCGAAGAGGACATTTTCGGGGAAAATCACCCGCCATACCAATCTGTCGAACGTGCTCCGGATTCTTGAACAGAGTAATATCCATTTCAGAATGGAAGATCAAAAGATCATTGTAATTCCCTGACCGGACCTCCCGGTATTTCCGAAATCTCAGTTGCTAACCATAAATGATGTTAAATATGACGACATGATGTATTCCAACCTCATTCCGGAGCCTTACATTCAGTATAGCGACCGGCGCTACCGCGGTTTATACGCGAAACAATAATCACTGTTTTATACGCAAACAATCATCATGATGTATTTGATTCCTATCGGGAATTTTGCGGCGTGCCAGTACCGGAAAGTTCCCATTGTCAAAACGCTTTTAATAATGAAGCTGACGATTATTTTACTCATTATGTTCCAGGCAAGCGCCAAAGGCTTTTCGCAGGCTGTGTCGCTTTCAGAGAAAAATGCCAGGCTGGAATCTGTTTTCAAAAAGATAGAGAAGCAAACCGGCTATTATTTCTGGTATGAAGATAAAACGCTGAAGGAGCTGAAGAAAGTGGTGACAGTCGAGTTAAGAAACGTTTCCCTGAATGAAGCGCTGGAGAAGTGCCTCTCTCAGACGCCTTTCACGTATTCGATTGTTGATAAAACGATCATCATCAAGAAAAAGCCGGTTCAGGTAAGCGAAGCAAAAGTCCCGGTCGCACCGGTAGAGATTGAAATACGGGGAAAGGTGCTCGATGAAACCCATAGCCCGCTGCCCGGCGCGTCTGTTTTACTAAAAGGGACCAACACCGGTACTTCAACCAATGCCGAAGGACAATTTGTACTGACAGTCCCCGACAGGCAGGGCACCCTGATCATCTCCTTTATCGGCTACGAAACGATAGAGGTGCCGGTCAGCGGAAACCTGAGTGGGATCGTACTCGAGCAAAAAATTTCGGCTATGGATGAGCTCGTGGTGATCGGCTATGGCGGTGTCAAACAGAAAAACCTTACGGGGGCTGTCGCCAGTATCAAGAGCAAAGACCTCAACACTGCGGTGAACTCCAATTTTCAACAATCCCTGCAGGGTAAGGCGGCAGGTGTACAGGTGATACAGCCGACCGGTCAGCCGGGCGCCGGCGTAAGGGTGCAGATACGCAGCAACCCCTCATCGGCCAATGCCGGTGTATTGTATGTAATAGATGGTATTCCGGTGAATGATGCGGCAGGACAACCCAATATCAGCGGATCGCTGGGAGATGGTAAATACGGAAGCGGGGGAGTGGACAAATCGCCGCTGAATTTTATCAACCCTAACGATATCGCCTCTATCGAGGTTTTGAAGGATGCCAGCGCCGCTTCTATTTACGGTGCCAGGGCGGGTGCCGGCGTAGTGCTGATTACTACCAAGAAAGGCGCGGAAGGGAAATCGAAAATCGACTATACCGGTACGTATGGTATCCAGCAGGTTGATAAAATGTACCCGGTGTATGGTGCGAAAGACTATATGATCGAAAGAAACCTGGTTCGTGAAGAAATGTGGTACCGCGACAATAAGATCGGCCCCTACTATGGGAATGTGAATGCCGGCGATGTTGCACCCTATACGCCGGTGTACAGCCAGAGTGAGATAGACGGAGCCCGCAACAGCGACAAGACCGCGATGGACGCGATCACCAGGGCAGGTTATACCCAACAGCACAACCTGTCGCTTTCCGGCGGTAATGGAAAGACATCCTATTTTGCTTCAGGAAACTACTTTGATCAGAAAGGGGTGATCCTCAATACCGGCTACAAACGGTACAACGGACGCGTCAGCCTGGACCAGGTTGTTTCCGAAAAGATCAAGATCGGGGCAAGTGTGATCCTCTCGAATTCCAATGCGGATAATACCCTTACAGGAGGGGTAAACGAAAACGGTGGTATCGTAACTGCCGCGATCTACTGGGCTCCGAATATTCCGCTGCAGAACCCTGACGGTTCCTACCCGCTGAGTCCTTATTATCCCAATATCCCTAACCCGGTATCGTATGGTACTGTAACAGACAAGACATTAACCAACCGTACCCTGAGTAGTGCTTATGGAGAATGGAACATCGTTCCGGGGTTGAAAGCGCGGGCCAATTTCAGCTACGACCAGTCGTCTTCCAAACGCTCCACTTATTTCCCGCGGACTTTCTATTTTGGTTCACAGGCCAATGGCGCCGCCAGCCTTGCCCAGTCGGAAGCCAAATCCAAGTTGTTCGATTACACGTTGTCTTATGAAAAGGCAATAGGAGAAAGGCATTATTTCAGCGCGGTGGCCGGGTACAATTTTCAAAGGACAGATTGGGATGGGTTTAATGCCGCCAATCAGAATTTCCTGTCGGATGTGATCCTGAATTACAGTCTTCAATCAGGGCAAGCCGTAAGGCCTTCGGTGGGTTCCAGTAAGTCGCAGACTACATGGGCATCTTATTTTGCAAGGGCTATTTATACCTTCAACGGCAACATTACACTACAGGCCTCTTTGAGGCGGGATGGGTCTTCCGTATTTGCTGACAATAAGAAATGGGGTTATTTCCCCGGGATTTCTGCAGGCTGGGTGCTGTCGGACGAAGATTTCTTCAGCCAGGCAACTCCGATCAACTTCCTCAAGCTGCGGGCGGGATACGGCGAAACGGGTAACAGCGCTTTCGGAGCTTCGGCATTCCAGCTGTACGGAACCGCCCAGAGTCCCTACTTCGGCACGGGCAATGTTAATTCGGGTCTCGTCCTGACCCGGGATTCCAATCCGAACCTGACATGGGAAACTGCCGGAGAGCTCAATGTAGGGTTGGACTTCGCCCTGTTCAGCAACCGCTTGTCGGGAGCCGTCGATTATTTCAATAAGACTATCCGGAACCTGATTTCATTTGTTCCGTATCCGTCCGGGTTCATTATCAACGGTGTGTACCGGAACGCCGGCAAGACCAGGTCGACCGGCTTCGAAATTTCGCTGCAATCAAAGAATCTGTTACCCTCGTCTTCCCGCGGATTAGGTTGGTCGACCAACGTCAATTTTGCGCATTACCTCAACTACTGGGTAGAAAGATCGCCGGAAGCGCTGGCTGTTCTGAACCGGTATGAAGTACCTACAGGAAGGAAAGCGCTCTTCAATCCTATTTTCGGGACACTGTCGGACGGGATCTATAAAGGCGGAGCCGGAGAAGCGCCTGCACACATGCCGGGAATGCTACCGGGTGGTATTGTTATGAAAGATATCCACGGATATGACGCTTCAGGAAATCTTATCGGGCCGGACGGTGCGATCACCGCGGCAGATATTACCTATATCGGGAATGAGGATCCGAAGTTCAATTTCGGGATAGGCAACGAATTCACTTTCAAGAATTTTGACCTGAATATATTCATGTCCGGCCTGATCCAGAAGAAATGGTCGCCATATGCTTCAGGCAGGACAACGGAAAGTACTACCAATGCTTTTGGTTTCAACTCGATGCCTGTTTCCTCTACACGTTGGACCTTCAAAAACCCGGAAGGGGATTTCCCGACTTCCTTATCGGATGCACTCTATACCGGTTATCAGAACGGGGCGGATTGCTGGCTGGTAGACGCCTCCTTCCTGCGCTGCCGGAATATCACGCTGGGGTATTCGCTGCCGCAGTCTACATTGAGCAAACAAAAGCTGTTTTCAGGTATAAGAGTATCATTTGATGTTCAGAACCCGTTCACGATCACAAGCTACCCCGGACTGGACCCCGAACTGAACAGGGATAACTTTTACCCGCTGGTCAAAAGCTATGTGTTCGGGATCAATGCTTCTTTTTAAATATTTAAAATGCATATCATGACAGCGATTTATAAAAATATCATACAACGGCTTCTGCTTGTGTCGTGCCTGTCGGCTTGTCTTATGCTGACGTCCTGTGAAGGCGACCTGGACTTTAAAAGTTATGGCGACCTTTCTTCTGTGATTGCTACCCCGGAAGGAGCGGTAGCGGCGGTCAATGCCGCTTATACCGGCCTGGCCGGGGGAACAGACTGGCAGGGAGGATGGACCTCCGGCACGTATGCCTGGCGTACCCAGGCCATGATGACTACCGATGAAGGCGTTTGCGCATGGGGCGGAAACTGGCCTATTATGCATACCCTCAACTATCATCCGGATTTTGACTGGGTGACCCATAACTACGAGCGGTACATGCCTTATATTTCAAGGATTGCCATCGCAATAGATGGTATACGGAATGTAGAAATAAACGAAGAGCTGAAAAACAGGTATATCGGCGAGCTGAAAGGACTGCGCGCGCACTATGCGCAACTGCTGTATTTCAACTACGGACCGGTAACCATTGTCACAGATGCAGCTATTGCCGCCGATCCTAATGCCCCTTACGTACCCCGGCCTTCGGCTGCGGAAGTAGCGGCGCAGATTGAAAAGGATTACCTGGATGCCGCAGCGTCTTTGCCCGACAAATTCACAGGACCGGACTATGGACGTTTTACGAAGGCAGCCGCACTGACCGGACTGATGAAGCTATACATGCACGAGAAAGACTGGGCAAAGGCCGTCACTACCGGTGAGCAGATCGTATCCCTGGGCTATTCGCTGATGGAGAATTATGAAGACAACTTCAGCATGGCCAATAAGGGAGGTAGCTCCGAAGAAGTGATCCTGGCAATCGTGTGTGCTCCCACGGCCGGCGATCAGTATACCAATATGTGGCTGGCCCACTCCCTGCCGCCCGACTATGCCGATCCTTCAGGTATCCCGCTGACCGCATGGGGCGGTTATAAAATGCGCTGGAGCAGCTATGATAAGTTTGCGGCTAGCGACAAAAGGCTTAAGATGCTGATGGAATCATACCCGACGGGGAAAGATGCAGCGGGGAATGTCGTTTACCGTAACGCCCGGACAGGTGGAGATATGGGTGCGGTTCCGATGAAATTTTCACCCGACCCTTCTAAAGCCAATTCACAAAACAGCGGCGTGGATTTCCCTATCTACCGTTATGCAGATGTGTTGCTGATGCTGGCGGAAAGCATCAATGAAGCGAACGGCGGCCCCAATAGCCGGGCTTATGACTATATTAATTTGGTAAGAAACAGGGCGGGCCTTCCAGATTTGACCCCAGGTTTGTCGAAAGAGGCATTCCTTGCTAAAATACAGGATGAGCGCTTGTTTGAGCTATGGGGGGAAGGATGGAGAAAGGATGACCTGATCCGGTGGGGCAAATACATCCAGCGGGCCATAGACGACGGCAGCACCGCCGCCCAGGCCCATAAGGTGTTGTACCCGCTTCCGAGAGCGGTTGTGACCCAGAGCAACGGTGTAATCGCGCAGAACCCTGGTTATAATTAAGAAATGAGGCTCCTACATCATGCAGGCAGGATGATCTCCTGCCTGCTTTTTGCGACAGTCGTAGCTGCACAAAATAATAGCGACGCTCGCTTGTCGGGAATTTGTGACCTGAAACTGACCGGTACCCGTACCTGGATAAAAGTACAATGGAACGACTGTGCTTCCGACGGGAAAGGCGTCAATATCTATTGGTCTGCTGAAAACAGGAAGCCGGCTCATCCGATGGCCGTAGCCCCGGCTGGCACCCGCCGATACTATATACAGGACGTGAACGCAGAAACAAAGTACTACGTATGGATGGAAGCATCCGGGAGAGGGCATACTGTTTCTGGAGAAGTGACCACGGGAAAAGAATGGATATTGGATGAGGAAGAAGTGGCCGGCCTGGACATTCCGAGTTCGGCGGCAGTACCGGAAGGGATGAAGCTCTTCTGGCACGATGAATTCAACGACGAGTTGCTGAACCGTAACAAATGGTCTACCAGTTACTATTCAAGCATTGACTACCTGTATAAGATGAACTTCGGTAAAATGAAGGCCGACAGCCTGCCGCAGGCTGCCTATATCCTGAATGGGAAAACTATCAACCTGCTGACAAACGATACACAGCCGGAGGAGGTGTATGATTTGAAGAACAATAAGAAGATCTCCTCCATCCAGACCTACGACTGGGGGAGAAATGAAAATATGCTGGATAACCGGAGAGGCGGATACTTTGAGGTAAGGGTAAAAAGGAGCAGTACCGGAAAGCCCAGGGGGCTGAATACGGCTTTCTGGTTTGATTCTCCCGGGCCGGATCTCCGGTATTACCTGGAAGAAGGTACGGAAGTTGAGGGTGTAAAGGGTATCAGGCCTAAGGGACAGGTTTTTGAGATCGATGTATTCGAATACCTGAATGCACAGTTTGTGCTGCACGGACATGTGGACAAGGATGGCAAGTTTCAGCGCAACCTGGCTACGCACATTGCCGAAGGCTATAAGCATGTAGACCAATGGGTAGTACACGGTATGCTGTGGACGCCTGCATCGATCGTCCACTATATTAATGGTAACCTGATCAAGGAATATTCTGACAAAAACCAGATATACGCCCCGAACCATTTCATGAATGTGCTTTTGGGAAGCTACGGGGGAGGCGGGACCGTCAATATGGAAGTGGATTATATACGCGGTTATCAGTGGCCGCTGGAAGGAAAGAACGAACTCCCCAACGGCGGCGCGGAATACAGCGGACGTATATTGCCGTGGGAGGGCGCTGCCGCTGTTTCGGCGTCTGCAGCGAGAACGGGAAATGTCGGGTTCGTTTTGCAGCCGGGACAGGCATTAACCCAGTATGTTTACCTCGATCATTCAGAAAATTATCAGCTCGGCTATTGGGTAAAAGGAGAAGGAAAGCTGGAGGCGCAGGTCAGTAATATAACGCCGGTATCGGGGGTAGCAGAAGACGATTCGCGGCAGAGTGTATCGGGCTCGCCTGTTTTTAAAGAGAGTCGGATGAATTTTAAAACAGGAAAGGAGCATGAGGGCCATTTAAAGATCGTCAGGGTGGTTTTTAGCAATACGGGCAACGGCCCGATCTTCCTGGACGATATCGTATTGGAAAAAACCGGGCGTTGACCGGTTTCAGGAATGAAGACCGGGTAACCCCGCGTGCTTCCCCGCAATAAACCCGGTACTCCAGGCATTCTGAAAGTTGAATCCGCCCGTAATGCCGTCTGCATCGATCACTTCTCCGGCAAAGAAAAGGCCCTTCGTACTTTTGCTTTCCATCGTTTTGGGGTTGATGCTCTCCAGGCTTATCCCGCCGCAGGTTACGAATTCTTCCTTGAAGGTGGTTTTTCCCGAGACATCGAATGTACTGTCGGTAAGCAGCATGGCAAGTTTGTTTAACGATTTATGCGGGGTGTCGGCCAGTTTAAGCTGTGCGGAAATGCCTGCATTTTCCACCAGTGCACGCCATAGCCTTGCCGGGAGACCGAACTGTGGATGAGCAGCCAGCTGCTGTTTTTGAGAAGAGCTTTTGAGGTCGTACAGGCTTTGTCTTACCCGGTCGAAGTTGGCGTCGCCTGCCCAGTTGATCCGTACCTGGAATTGGTAATCCGTCGTGGCCAGTTCGCGTGCGCCCCAGGCAGACAGTCTCAGTACCGCCGGCCCGCTGAAGCCCCAGTGCGTGATGAGAACAGGCCCTTCTGATTTCAGCGGAGTATTGTGGATCCTGATCCGTGCATATTGAACCGAAATACCTGCGAGCGGTAAGAGATAGCTTTCGGGGGTATTGAAGGTAAACAATGACGGGACCGGCGGGATGATGTCATGTCCGTGTTCTGCCAGCCAGTCAAATCCCTGAAGTTTAGGGAAGCCGCCGGTCGCTATGACAAGGCGGTCGGTAATGATCGGGGGACTGTTATGGATTTCCAGTATGAACTGATCGCCTGTCTTTTCGAAAGAAACGACAGAAACGCCGGTACGTACTTCTACTCCCTTTTTCCTTGCGCTTTCCATCAGGCAGTGAATGATGGTATCGGACGAGTCGGTGACCGGGAACATCCTGCCGTCGGGCTCTGTTTTGAGCTTCACTCCCCTGCTTTCAAACCACCTGACCGTATCGTCGGCACTGAAGACGGAAAGGATCGGTTTCAGGAATTTTTCACCCCTCGGATAGTTTTTTGCAAAATGATGAGGGCCGGATGGCCGGTGTGTCACGTTGCATCTTCCCCCGCCCGAGATCCGGACTTTCGACAACACCTTCCCTGATTTCTCAAGCACCGTAACTTTGCTTCCGGGGAAGGATTCTGCAGCCGTAATGGCGGCCATGAACCCGGCGGCGCCACCTCCTATGATCGCTATGTACATATTCTCATTCTCTCATCTTCATATTCTTTGTCCGGTTTCAACCTGATTAAGTTGTACCTTCGCGGTAAAGATACGCTGGTTTGTTTTTGGTCATTACTTTGCATGTTTGGTTTTCTTAAGAAAGGATTGGGTAGGAGAGGTAATACGCTGATATTACTGGGAATCTTTTTCGGGCTAGGGCTTTTCCTCCATTTTAAGGACAGGTTCTTCCCCGACGGGAAGCTTTGGGAAACCATTGAAGCCGTTTCTTCCGGGTCTGTCGGCGATAAAATTGAAATATTGTCCGGATTAGCAGGCGGGCAGTCTGCCGGTATGATCCCCGTTCCCGCTGATACGCCGATTGAAGAGATCCTGAGCCGGAAGGACTTTGTGTTCCCGGTTAGCCTGGGGCCTGACAAGCTGGAGCTGGTAGAGCACACCGGGTTTTCACTGGGGTATAATGAGCGTTATGAGCAGGCTTCGTGGGTGGCCTATCCCCTTGTGCGGGAACAGGTATCGGGGCAAGGCGCGCGAGATCGTTTTTTTAACCCGGATCCGAAGGTGAAAACCGGCTCAGCGCTCTTTTCAGATTACACGCGTAGCGGGTACGACCGCGGCCACCTGGCTCCCGCAGCCGATTTCAAGCATTCGTACGAGCAGATGAGAGAGACTTTTTATATGAGCAATATTTCGCCGCAGGACAGGGACTTCAACGCCGGGATATGGAATGATCTAGAGAAGCTCGTACGGGCCTGGGCTTATAAATATGAAAAGATCTACGTGGTAACCGGACCTGTACTAAAGCCGGGACTGAAGACCATCGGCAAAGTAAACAAGGTAGCGGTTCCCGAACAGTTTTATAAGGTGGTTTTATATGCTGAACCTCCCTATGTAAAAGGTATCGCTTTCCTGTTGAACAACGAACCGTCCACGATGCCGTTGTCCAAAGCGGCAGTAAGTATCGATTCGGTGGAGAGCCTCACCAGGATAGATTTTTTCCCGCTGCTGCCCGACGATATAGAGGACAAGGTAGAAATGAAAAGTAATCCGGGGGAGTGGTACCGGTTGAAGTGACTTCTACACCGGCGGCTGAGCGGAGTCGAAGCCGCCGGTTTCTAAGAAACCAACTTAATCTTAAGCGCGTTGAGCCGGCTTTTCAGGGATGCATCTACCTGCCGGTCGCCCACTCTGAGGACGTAACCACCGACCAGGCTGTCGTCTATCTTCTCTTCCAGCTCGATTTTCTTGCCCGTAGAGGCTTCCAGTGAAGTAATAAATTGCTTTTTCACCTCGGGAGTAAGCGCGGTGCTCGATATAACAGTAGCCTTTTGGATACCCTTATAGTCGTCGTATTGCCTGATATACTCATCGGCAATGGCATCCAGTATAGCCTCCCGGTTCTTCCGGGTGATAATATTGAAGATACTGAAGGAAACGGGGTCCACTTTGTCCTGGAACAGCCCCTTCAGGATACCCAGCTTTTTCTCATGTCTTACGACCGGGCTTCCCAAAACCTTCATCAGGATGCGGTTTTCGTCAGCAGTTTTGCTGAACAGCACCATATCGTTGTACACTTCGTCCACTACTTTCTTTTCTTTAGCCAGTTCGATCAGGGACTTGGCGTAGCGGGATGCAACTGTAGCGATTGACATTTTATTTTCTTAAATGGGTATTCGTCTCGTTCAAAAACAAACAGTGACCTGTCTGCTCAATTCAGTTTTACGCTGTCTTTCACCAGGTCTGCCACCAGCTGTTCCTGTGCGCTTTTGTCGCTCAGCTCGCGGCGAAGTACTTTTTCGGCAATATCGATAGAAAGGGTAGCTACCTCTTTCTTGATCTGGGCTACCGCAGCAGCTTGTTCGCTCCTGATGGCCTCGCGTGCATTTTCAATGATACGGTTTCCTTCGGCTGTTGCCTTTTCCTTGGCTGCTTCAACCAGGCGGTCGGCTGCTTCTCTGGCTTCCTTGATGATCCGGTCGCGGGCGGCATTGGCTTCTACAATCAGGCGTTCGTTGTCTGACTTCAGCTTAGCCATTTCTTCCTTGGTTTTTTTGGCCAGGTCCAGCGCCCCCTGGATCTCGTTTTCGCGTTCTTTCAGGCCTGCGATAATCGGTCCCCAGGCGTATTTGGAAAGGATGAAAACCAGTACCAGGAATACGACCAACATCCAAAAGATAAGTCCGGGATTTGGAGTTAAAAGTGACATGCTGTCTTTATGTTTGAGATTTTGATGACGAGATAGTCTTTTGTTTCAATAAGTGCGGGAGCCTATTGCTCCCGCAGAATTTTTTCCGGAGCCTTAACCGGGGCCTATTGCCGCCGGAACCCCTGCTCTGTCTTATTTGAAAGAAATAAGAAGACAGATAACCGCTGCAAAAAGAGCAACCGCTTCAATAAGAGCAGCAATGATAAGCATAGCCGTTTGGATACGACCGGCCGCTTCCGGCTGACGGGCAATACCTTCCATGGCGCTGCCGCCGATTTTACCGATACCAAGTCCTGCACCGATAGCGGCAAGACCCGCACCGATAGCCGCACCGGCAAATGCCAATCCGAGTCCTCCTTGTTCTACTGCCTGAAGCAAAATTTGAGCTAACATAATTGTGATGTTTGAAAATATATTTGAAAACAAAAGATTAAAACTCTAGCCCTGAAAGGGCACCATCCTCCAACTAACCCTGCAGGGGTTAGTGCCCATGATCCGCATGGCTATGCTCCTCTATAGCGCTGCCGATATACATAGACGATAACAGCGTAAAAATAAATGCCTGCAGAAACGCCACGAGGATCTCAATAAAATTCATGAAAAGCACGAAAAGAGAAACCACGGGAGCCAGCACAAAACTCTTGAAAATAAAAATCAGGCTGAACAGGCTCAACAGGATGATGTGCCCTGCTGTGATGTTGGCGAAAAGCCGCAGCATCAGCGAGAAAGGCTTCATAAACACACCTACGATCTCGACTGGGATCATAATGGGAAGCAGCGCTACCGGCACGCCTGTCGGGGCAACGAGGTGCTTCCAGTAGTGCTTGTTGGAACTAACGTGCGTAATAATAAAGGTAAGAACAGCCAATACCAGTGTAATGGCGATGTTCCCGGTCACGTTTGCACCGCCCGGAACGAGGCCCAGCAGGTTGTTGATCAGGATGAAAAAGAACAAAGTGAGCAGGTAAGGCAGGTATTTACCGTAATTGGGCCCCACATTCGGCTTTACCACTTCATCTCTTATGAAAAGGACCAGTACTTCCATCGCCGATTGAAGACCTTTGGGAGCCTTGCCTTTTTCTCTTTTATAGGATTTTGCAACGGAAGTGAACACCAGGATAAGAATGATAGCGCCGAGGATCATCGAAGCTACATTTTTGGTGATCGAAAAATCGTAAACCGTACGGCTTTCGTCAACAGGAACTATTTTCTCCGAGTCGCCATGTACGAGATGATACCCGTTATATTCGTGATGGTCGTTGTGGAAGCGGGAAGAAGAAAATACTTCAATGCCGCGATCGGCAGAATAGAGGATAACAGGAAGCGGTATGCTGACACCTTTCGTAAATTCCCATTCATGCGAATCGCCGATGTGGTGCATGATCAGTTTACCGGTTTCGAATTCCGCCTCTTCCAGCGAAGTATGGCCCCCGGCATCATGATGGGAGTGATCCTGGGCGTATAACGGATTGAATCCCAGTAAGATGGATAATGATAATAAGGCTAAAACCTGACGTATCGATCGTGGCATTTTAGTCGAGTTACTTGAGTCCTGTTCAATTGGCGCGCAATTTACGATAGACTCCCCATATTTCAAAACATGTGTAAAATAAATAGAGTGCAAAAAAATTGGCAACGAACAACCCGCCGTCAGGAACTTTGCGGTAGAGGAATACACCGACAAATATCAGGCTGAGGATAAACCGGACTATCGAAACAGAAAGGTAAAACTGTACGAATTTTTCACGGTTATTTCTGAAACCCTGTAACATCAGCTGGTCGATCAGGAAGGAAAGGGCCATGTAGAATGTGAGGATGTACCATATTTTCGGATGCAGGATTCCTGCCGAATAGCCCAGGGAATCGACTATAAAAAATACAATTCCGATAATGACGGTCGCAAGCGTGGATCTTAACACCTGGATAACTTATAAAGCTTTATGGTGAGCCGGCGTACGCCCGTAAAGGTTTATTTGAGCACACTCCGTATAAATAAATACAAAGATGCGCCAATAGAAATTAACGACAAAGCCAATGTCCAGCCCGGGATCTGATTTTCCTGCCATTCATCTATTTTGTAGCCTGCATAGGTGAAAGCCAGGATAGTGCCCAGCATCTGGAACGCCAGCGCCGAATATTTCGCGTAGGCGTTGGGTTTCGGGGTTTCCCGTTTACTCATACGTTATACGCTTTTGACCAGTTGTGGTTTGTGGTTGAACAGGTCCCATACCAGCTCTCCGAAGAGGGTATTGGCCCAGGCAAACCATTTCCTGGTAAACTGCGCCGGATCGTCTTTATGAAACGACTCGTGCATAAACCCGGTGCCGCCGTGGGTTGCGATCAGTTGTTTCAGGCATTTCCTGATTTCCTCGTCATTGTCGCTGGTCAGCGCCTGTATCGTAATACTGATAGGCCATATGGTATCAGTCCCGGTGTGCGGACTGCCGATACCTTCGCCTGCCCGTCCCCTGAAGAAGAACGGGTTGTAGGATGAAAGCACCAGCCTTCGCGTATTCCGGTAAACCGGGTCCCGGGCGGGTATGGCATCCAGGTAGGGCAGTGACAAAAGAGAAGGTACATTGGCGTCGTCCATCAGGTGAAAACTTCCGAAACCGTTGACTTCGAAAGCATACACTTTGCCGAATTGCTCGTGTGTGGCCACTGCGTACCTGGCCAGGGCCGAGCTTACCTCGTCTGCCAGCCGGCTGCATTCTCCCGCCAGCGCGTTGTCGCCGCTTATCTTTGATACCATTTCGGCGGCCTGCCGGAGCGAGACAACCGCAAAGAAGTTGGAAGGCACAAGGAACGGAAATATGGTAACATCGTCGCTAGGCCTGAAAGTAGAATTGATCAGCCCTACCGGTTTGGTCGGGTAGCCATAGCCGCTTATGGGCACGCCGTCTGTAGCCCACGACGTTTCCCGTTCAAATTTGTACGGGCCTTTATTGCCGTCTTTCCGTTGCTGTTCTTTAAATGTTTTGACGATAAGAGAAATGGCTTCTTTCCACCGGTTGTCGAAAGGAGAAGTGTCGTTTGTGATCTTCCAGTACCTGTAGGCCAGCCTGACGGGGTAGCATAATGAATCGATTTCCCATTTCCGCTCGTGGATACCCGGCTTCATTTCGGTCCGATCGGTCTTTATCCACTCGCTTTCCCTGGTCTCGTCCTTAAAGAAAGCATTGGCATACCGGTCGAGATGAATGCAGTAGGTTTGCCGGTTGATGACCCCGGCTATCAGCTTTTGGAGCCTGGAGTCATTTTTTATCAGGGAGAGATAAGGCCAGACCTGGGCGCTGCTGTCCCGGAGCCACATAGCGTCGATATCGCCCGTAATGACGTAAGTATCGGGTCTGCCGTTCTTTTCTTCGAAATAAACGGTAGTATCCAGTGTATTGGGGAAACAATTTTCAAACAGCCAGGCGAGTTCCTTGTTCGGGATACCGGATTTTACCGTTTTGATGGCGTTTTCTACGGCTTCGCTTACGAAATGCCGCCCGGAAACGGCGGGTCGTTTGGATTGATAGGTCCCGAGAGAGAAGGCTTTACTCCCGTATAAAATAGTCCCCGTGGTGGCCAGGGCGCTTGTCCGGATGAATTTTCTCCTTGTAGATATCATTGCTGATGAAATTATGTATTCGCCAAGTTAATATAAAAAATATCAGTCTGCGGGCCTGCCGGAATCCGGGAACAGGTCTTTTGTTTATTCTGCTTTAAAAATATTTATTATTAATTGGATTAAAATAGGTGATTTTCACCATTCTATAATTAGAGAGGGAAATGAATTTGTTTGATACAAGCCTTTGGACATGACCGATACCGATCTTTGGAATGCATTCAGGGGGGGTGAGCGTGATGCTTTCCGGCTGATATATGATCGCTATTCCAGGGAGCTGATGTGCTACGGGTACAGGATTACCGACGATGGCAGCCTGGTCGAAGACGCTGTCCATGATCTGTTCGTAGAGCTTTGGCATGCAAAAAAACTGAGTGAAACCGATTCCATTAAGTTCTATCTTTTTGCGGCACTCCGAAAGAAGCTTGCCAACCTGTTAAGAAACAGGAATAACCTGTATGCAGGTGGGTTCGACATTCCGGAGGCCGGTCCTCCGGCACCCCCGATCGAAGACGATCTTATAGAAAGAGAAAGCGAGCGGCAACTGCTGGAGCAATTGCACCGCAGTTATCTTCTCCTGACCGACCGGCAGCAGCAGGCGCTTCATCTCAGGTTCTATATGCATTTCAGTAATGAAGAGATCGCCCGCATCATGGGCGTCAACTACCAGTCGGCCTGTAAATTCATTTATACCGGGCTCAAAGCCCTGCGGGAAACGGTTCGTATCCTATGAAGGTTTTAAAAATTGACAATCAGCAATCGGCTTGCAAGACGAAGGCACTCAGGTGGTACGCCGCCCGCTATCAATGAATAAGGGCTGACAGCGGATAACTTTTTACACAAATGAACTACTATCATTACAAGGCGGAGGATTTTGCTGCGGACGACGACTTCAAAAAATGGGTCTGCGAGCCCGATAGCCAGTCAGGTGAGTTTTGGAAAGGCTTTCTGGCAGAAAACCCCGAAAAATATTACGCCGTTATGGAGGGCCGCCGGCTGGTGGCCGGGTTGCAGCGTCTGCCCCACGACGCCAGGATCGGGCAACAGGCTGACAAAGTATGGGGTCGCATAGAAAAAACTATAAAGCCCGGCCGGTCGCTTTCTTCAAACCGGCTGAAGTATCTTTCAGTTGCTGCTGCGGTACTCTTCCTTGCAGGCGCAGGCTGGTGGTGGCAGTCAGGAGTGTCTCGTACCGGGGAAGAGGGTGTCCGGGTTGACCGCGCCATTATGGGGTCCGATTGGGAAGAAGCGATCAACAATACGCCCGGTACGATGCGGTTGCTGCTTTCCGACGGCAGTGTTGTCATACTGGAAAAGAACAGCAGGCTTCGCTACCGAAGAGAATTTAATGATACAATCAGGACTTCCTACCTGGTTGGAGAGGCATTTTTTAGTGTTCAGAAAGATGCACGAAGACCATTTATGGTACACGCCAACGGTCTTGTCACCAAAGTGCTGGGGACCAGCTTCAGCATTCGGGCCAGAGAGAATGATCCGGATGTCACCGTGTCGGTCAAGACCGGCAGAGTCTCGGTTTATTCGGAAAAAACAACCGCGAGGAAGGATCCGGAAGCCGACGGAATTATACTCAGTCCTAACCAGAAAGCGGTATACGAGATCGGACGCGAAACACTAAGCAAAACACTTGTAGAAAACCCTTCGGTACTTAAGAATACTACGCCGGTGTCTTTTGCCTTTGAGGCTGCGCCCGCTCGAAAAGTTTTTGAAACCTTAGAACGTGTGTACGGTATCGAAGTGTTTTTTGACGAAGAATTGTTTAAGGACTGTTCGCTGACAATCGACCTGACCCACGAAGATTTATACCAGAAACTTGAGGTGATCTGCAAGGTGCTTGAGGCTAGCTACAAACTGGTAGACGCTCAGGTAATTATTTACGGGAGCGGGTGTTCCTGAAAAGTCGCTGATGTATAAAAATTGTTTAATCTAAGCCTTATTTCAACTATGTCCTGACCTTTAACTCATCAATTAAAAAGCGCCAGAAGTGGTCTCAACACCGCTGGCGCCGTTTTCTTCCTTCTGTATTCTTCAGGTACATTACACCATCGCGGTGATGCGAAGGAAGATGTTCTCATTCTCAAAAAAATCATGAAAACATGTAAAACTAATGAAAAAACGGCTATTAGTAAATCCGGTAATTATCCGCCTTATGCGAATCTCGTTTATACAAACCTTCCTGGCGGTGATTTTTACGGGTGTTTCCCTGGCTCATAGTTCCTCCGCACAAGAGCTGCTCCACCGGAAAATCAACCTGCAGGTAGAAAACGAACACATCCGGAAAGTCTTGACAGAAATAGAACGCCAGGCGCCGGTCAAATTTGCCTATCGTCCGCGGACGTTGCCGCCAGGGAAGAAGATCACACTCAGCATTGTGAACGAGCCCCTGATCAATGTTCTTGAGAAGGTTACCCAGCCCTATGGAATCAGATACGAGGTAATTGGCCAGCAGATTATTCTGCAGTCGTTAAAGCCGGAAACTTCCTTTCCCGGGGAGCCTCACCTCTTACCGCCCCTCCCCTCCCTGTTTATCGACAAGACAATATCGGGCAGGGTTACGGATGAAAAAGGGGAAGGGCTTCCGGGCGTTAATATTCTTATCAAAGGTACGCAGCAGGGAACGACTACGGATGCAGATGGGCTGTTTCGTTTGACTGTGAGGGGTAATGATGACATACTGGTATTTTCATTTGTGGGATATGTGACGCAGGAAGTTATAGTCGGAACTATGACTTCTTTCGACATATCGATGAAAGAAGATGAAAAATCGCTGGAGGAGGTGGTGGTAGTGGGATATGGTACCGTGAAGAGGAGAGACCTGACAGGCGCAGTATCGTCGGTGAGCGGCAATACGCTGAAAGACATCCCGGTAACGTCTGCCGCACAGGCTCTGGTAGGCAGGATGCCAGGTGTGCAGGTGACCAAAACCGATGGATCGCCCGATGCCGATATCAAGATAAGGATCAGGGGAGGGGGCTCCATTACGCAGGACAATTCGCCGCTTTTTCTCGTAGATGGATTCCCGATAGGCAGTATCAATGATATTTCACCAGCCGATATCCTTTCGATAGATGTATTGAAAGATGCTTCCTCTACTGCTATCTACGGAGCAAGGGGAGCAAACGGCGTTGTGATCATTACTACTAAAGGAGGAAAGGAGGGGAAAGGTAAAGTGAGCTACAACATGTTTTACGGCCAGAAGAAAATAACCCGGTACCTCGACGTCCTGGATCCTTACGAATATGCCTTCTGGCAATATGAAATACAGGATGACCGGGATGCGTACCGTCTCCGGTTCGGGGATTTCAATGATATGCATCTCTACAAGCAGATGACCGGGACTAACTGGCAGAAGGAAATTTTTGGACAAGCCGGCAGCAGCCTCTCGAATAACCTTTCCCTGTCGGGAGGATCATCTGCAAGCAGGTACAATATCAGCCTCACCCATAATAAAGAAGAGGAAATTATGATTGAGTCCGGATACCGTCGTACCAACCTGACGATTACGACCAATAACCGTCTGAACGACTGGCTAAGCGTCGATCTGAATACCCGGTTGGTCGACAAGCGCCTGAAGGGTGCGGGAACGGTAGCTAACGAACGGCTGGCCCACGTGATTCAGTTCCGGCCGGCAGAAGGATATTCCGAATTTGTGGATGAGCTGGCAGCAGAAGAGGATTTTTCAATACCCAGTACCTATACGGTCAACCCCTATAAGCAAACGCTTGACGACTACCGGCGACAGAACGCTTTGTCCATCAATTTTAACGGGGCAGTCAATATCAGGTTGCCGAAAGAGCTGAGCTACCGGGCTGAGTTCGGCTATTCTTATGACCGTAGCATCAATGACAGGTTTTACGGCCTGAACACCTACAATGCGATGGTAACAGGCTTTCAGCCGCTGGCTTCTATCCAGTCAGGAAACAGCAACAGTTACCGCATAGCCAATGTGCTTACCTATGTGAAAAACGATTTTTTGCCGGGTAGCAACCTGAATGTGGTAGCAGGACAGGAGTTGAATTACTCAAAGGGAAACTCTATCCTGTCGTCTGTAAGGTACTTGCCGGCTTATATAGATGCAGTCAGTGCGCTTAATATGATGCAGCTGGGGATGGCAGATCCGATTTCTACCAGCGACAGCCCGGCCATTACGCTTTCTTCTTACTTTGGAAGGCTGAATTATGACTATAAAGGGAAATACCTTTTGTCGGCTACCCTGAGGGCAGACGGGTCCAGTATGTTTGCGCCGGGCAACCAGTGGGGGTATTTCCCATCTGCTGCGGCCGCGTGGAGGATATCCGACGAAGGCTTTTTTGAAGATGCGAGGCCTTTTGTCGACGACCTCAAGATGAGGGTGAGCTACGGTGTTTCAGGAAACAACCGTATTCCGGCCAATGCCTGGCAGAAGACACTGAGCGTAAATACAGGCCGTCTGTTTATTGAAGGCAATGAAAATACCCCTACCGCTTTCCTGGTACCCAATTCAACCCTGTCGAACCGGAAACTTAAGTGGGAATCAACGGTCACCCGGAACGTTGGTGTCGATTTCAGTTTGCTGAAATACCGGTTGACGGGAACCATAGAAGTATATAAAAATACGACGAGGGATTTGCTCATTATGGCAACGGTACCTTCCAGCACCGGTTATACAAACCAGTTTCAGAATATAGGACAGACTTCCAACCGGGGTTTGGAGCTGACGCTGGATGCCGTAATGGTGGAGAAGAAAGATTTCCGTTTTTCGGCAGCGTTCAATATCGGCTTTAACCGCAACAGGATCGATAAGCTGGGCGAAACCAAACGATGGGAGCAATCTGCGCTGGGCGGCTCCGACGGCGCTACAGGCGACTACCTGATCGAGGAAGGCGGAAAGGTGGGGTTGATGTACGGGTACGAGACCGACGGGAACGGAATGTACTCCTTTGACGATTTTTCGTATGAAAATGGTAGCTATATATTAAAGGAAGGGGTAGCCGACAACCGCACGCTGATCAGCGCAAAATGGTTCAGGCCCGGCGCACTTAAGTTTGTCGACCAGAACGGCGACCATAAAGTGGATGCGGCCAACGACAAGGTTGTCATCGGAGACGCGAACCCGAAACATTCCGGCGGTATTAACCTTACAGCACAATTCAAAGGCTTGGATTTGTCTGCCTTTTTTAACTGGGTATACGGCAATAACATTTATAATGCTAATAAACTCTATTTTACCAACTACTGGGGAACCAGACTCTACAAGAACATTCTCGGAATGATGAATTCCGAAGACCGGTTTATCAATGTCAGCCCGGTAACGGGCCAGGTGGTAACCGATCCTGCCGAGCTGCGGGAAATGAACAAGAATGCCAAATATTGGTCGGCTGCGATGGATCGTGCCCCGCTGCATTCATGGGTGATAGAAGACGGCTCTTTTTTGAGGCTAAACAACCTGACTCTGGGATATTCTCTGCCGCGTGACCTGCTATCCAAATGGAAGTTTGAACAGTTAAGAGTGTATGTCACGGGGTATAACCTGGCCATCTGGACAAAATACACCGGTTATGATCCGGAGGTGGATGCGATCCGGAATACCGCGCTTACCCCTGGGATGGACTACAATGCCTACCCGAGAAGCCGTTCGTGGAATGTTGGACTTAACCTTACCTTCTAAAAGCTGAAACAATGAACCGATATATAAAAAGAGTCTTAATCCTGGTTTTGATCATAGCGCCTGTAGCTTCCTGCAAGGACTATCTGAAGACCGAGTCGAAGTCGATATTTACAGAAAGCGTTTCATTTGCAAACCTCGATTTTGCCACCAAGGCAGTTTATGGCATTTATGCCAATTTGACCGAAAATGCGCTGTATGAGTATATTTTGGGGTTGTTTTATAAAATGGATACCGACGTGGAGCTTACGTACGCTCCCGACGAAGGTGCGCAGGTTGCCATATCGCACTACCTGGCAAACGATGGGAACCCTCGCCTGGTCGCAACCTGGAACACCCTGTATCAAACTATCGAACGGGCGAATATCTGCATTGAAAACCTTCCGGAGAGTCCGATATGGAACGGGGAGTATTCTGCCCAGGCCAGGGCTCTTTATGGTGAAGCCGTTACGCTTCGTGCCTTGTGTTATTACGAGCTGGTATCGCTGTGGGGCGACGTACCCTTTACCACCGCCTCTGTAAAAGATGATGACAATTTTAACCTGCCCAAAACCGACCGGGATGAAATTTACGAATACCTTATACAGGAGTTGAAGGATGTGGAGGATTATGTACCCTGGCTTAAACAGACGACAACAGCCGAAAGGGTCAATAAAGCGTTTGTGAAAGGGCTTCGCGCGCGTATGGCGCTTTCCTACGCCGGGTATTCCCTGCGGAATAAGACCCTGGAAACAAAGCGGGGGCGTAACTGGCAGGAGTATTACAAAATAGCCAGCCAGGAATGCCGGGAAGTGATGGAAAGCGGCCAGCATGTGCTGAACCCCAGCTATGAAAATATTTTCCGAAGCATTCATGCCTATACCCAGGATCTTACATATGGCGAAAGACTGTTTGAAATCGCGTTTGGAAGACTGGTAAGCGGGAGAGTCGGGCAGACGATCGGGATGGCGTTTACCACCAGTCCGGCAGAACCCAAATACGGCAGGGCCGCCTGTGAAATACGCACCTGCCTGTACTATTATTATTCTTTTGATACCAGGGATATGCGTAGGGATATCAATATGGAGCTGTATAACTATGGGAATGCGGCATTCCTCAGTCAGCAGCGTCTTATCGGTCCGGCGCCCACTGCATTTGCCCCTTCTAAATGGAGGCGTTCCTGGATTACTCCTTCCATGGGAGGAGGATTGGCCGGTGTGCAGGCAACCGGTGTCAACTGGCCGATCATGCGTTATACCGACATCGTATTGATGTTTGCAGAAGCTGAAAACGAAATAAACGGACCGACGGCAGAGGTGAAGGAAGCGCTGGCCAGCGTGCGAAGGCGGGCCTTCCCTCAGGCCGTGTGGAATGAAAAAGTGGCGCAGTATGTAGAAGAAGCAGGGGTAAGTAAGGAGAAATTTTTCAAAGCGATCGTTGATGAGCGTGCCTGGGAATTCGGCGGAGAAATGCTTCGTAAATACGATCTGGTAAGATGGAACATGCTGTATGAGAAAATTAAGGAAGCCAAGGAGGAGAGTATGAAGATCATGAGGAATGATCCGAAATACCACTGGGTTCCCGATTACCTGTTCTGGAGATATAAGGATGACAACGAAACTATCGAGATCCTGAATCCGGATTATCGCTTGCCGGGGACAGAGATAGAAGGATATACGCGGCATTCCTGGTTCCCCTTGTCGCCCGAGAGCGTGGTCGACGCTGCGGAAATCAGTATTGGGAGAGTAGGATCAGGGCTGGATCCTGTCAAAAACAATCACCTCCTTCCAATTCCGGCTTCCGTTATTACCGCCAGTAACGGAGTACTGACAAATGACCAGATTCCCTGATACATAAATCAAAATGACAAACACCATGGCAAGCGCTTTTTTTAAATATATAAGTTTCATTTGGATAGTGATCGGGGCTGGTATTACGCTTTCCTGCGTCGACGATGACGTAGAGCCTGCGAAGGCAGATCAATTGTTCAGACCTATTCTGTTTCAGGCCAATATCAATGGCGGCGATGTGGAATTCACCTGGGTGCCCATCAAGAATGCAAAGTACCTGCTTGAAATGAGCAGGGACAGCGGTTTGTTCCAGCGGGAACTGCAAACGGTCGAGATGGAAGGGCGATCAAAATATATAGTCACGGACCTCTGGAGTCTGGAGCGCTACTCGGCAAGGGTGAAGGCAATCAGTCTCGAACCCGGTATTAAAGATTCTGAATTCCAGATTATCACCTTCCGGACCGGGCAGGAGAATATTTTCTATACGCCCGAATCCGTGTCGATCGACCGTATTTTGCTCAAATGGAATTTTTTGAAAGATGTGACCGACATAAAAGTATTTAAAGGAGGGGACCTCGTCGATACAATTACCCTTTCCGCAGTGGAAAAAGGAGCCGGCGCACGCCTGGTAACGGGACTTGCTCAAGGCCAGGAGTATACTTTCAGGATATACAAGGGTGAAATGCTGAGAGGTACCGTTACGGCTACTACTACGCAGGGAACCTGACAATATTCACCCGAATGATTTTGCTGCAACGTCGCTCGTTTCAGTCCCCCGGGGCCCATGGTGTCGTTATCATGCGTTTGCTGTGGTTATTTTTTGCCACTTTCCTGACAACTGCAGATGCGCAACATCTGGCCTTTCCGGGCGCTAAGGGTTGGGCCGCCTCTACCCCGGGGGGTAGAGGCGGCCGGGTTATCCGCGTCACCAATCTCGATGCCGGAGGTGAAGGATCTTTTTCGGAAGCCGTCGGTGCCAAAGGTAAAAGGATCATAGTTTTTGAGGTAGGAGGGGTTATCGATCTGAAAGGCAGGACGCTTACAATTTCGGAACCTTATGTGACGATAGAAGGCCAAACTGCTCCCTCGCCGGGGATTACGCTGATCGACGGAGGTATTGAAATCTCGACTCATGACGTAATCGTTCAGCACATAAGAGTCAGAACAGGAGCCGCACGCCATATTGAAGATTGGGAGCCCGATGCACTTTCGACAGCCAGTGCGTATAACGTAATTGTCGACCATTGTTCCTTTACCTGGGCGGTTGATGAAAACTGTTCTGCTTCCGGTCCGGCCTTTAAAGGTGAAACTCCCGAAGAATGGAGGAAAAATACTTCTCACAGGATTACTTTCAGCAATAATATTATTGCTGAAGGCCTGAGCCATTCCACGCATACGCTGGGAGAACATTCCAAAGGGACGCTTGTACACGATAATGTTTCGGATATCCTGATCTGGGGTAACCTGTATGCTCATAACAAAGACCGGAATGCCTATTTTAAAGGAGGAACCAGGGGGATTTTTGCAAATAACTACATCTATAATCCCGGCAAAAGCGCAATTAAATACGCGTTGCTGAATGATGAATGGGAGGACAGACCAAGGCAAACCGGCAAGTTGACGGTGATCGGGAATGTGATGCAGCTCGGGTTGAGCTCGGCCGACATCCCTATGCTGATGGTTGACAACGGGCCTTGTCAGGTGTACCTGGAAGACAATATTGCCAGGAAAAGAAACGGGGAAGAGGCGTTGGTGTTTTTCGGAGACAGCGCTAAGCTTGTATCCGGGAAACCGATTTGGTTCCAAAATCTGGGTTTGATCCAGGCGGGGGATGTTAAATCTCATATCATCCGCGATGCCGGAGCGCGCCCCTGGGACCGGGACGAGCATGATAAGCGCATTATCAACCAGATGCTGAGCCTGGAAGGTGAAATTATAGATTCCGAGACAGAAGTGGGTGGCTACCCGGGGCTCTCATCATATATCGGAGTAAGGGCAGTTGAGGAGATCGAAGCGGGTATGATGCAGGTGCGAGGGGGGAGTTTTGAAATGGGAAGTGATTCCGGTTTCAGTAATGAGAGACCGGTGCACTACGTTACCGTCCATGACTTTTTAATAGGGAAGTATGAAGTAACACAACGTCAATGGGAGGCAATAATGGGCTTTAATCCAAGCTATTTTTCAGATTGCGAAGAATGCCCGGTCGAACGTGTCAGCTGGAATGATTGCCAGGAGTTTATAGCCAGGCTCAACCGGTTGTCAGGGCGGACCTATCGTCTTCCTACCGAGGCTGAGTGGGAGTTCGCAGCCAGAGGTGGAGGGAAAAGCGGCGGTTTTCCCTATGCCGGTCATAGTGATCTTTTCCGGGTAGCATGGTATATTGGGAATAATCAGCAACAGAAGACGCACCCTGTCGGATTGAAAGAAGCTAATGAACTGGGACTGTATGATATGACGGGGAATGTATGGGAATGGTGTGGCGACTGGTACTCGAAAGAGTATTACCGGATTTCGCCCCCGGACAACCCCTCCGGACCGGCAGGCGGGATACACAAAGTGCTGCGAAGCTGCGGGTGGGGTACCTGGGGGGATTTTTGCAGGATTTCCAACCGGGAATACGAGAATCCCTCGGTCAGGGTCAGCGGTATCGGTTTCCGCCTGGTAAGAGTAGATTGAAGAGGTTTGGATTTTTTTAGTACAAAGCTGAATATTCATAAATGTTATTTCCCCTTTTTAGTATCGTTAAGGGTAGCAGGTTATACCTGCCATTCTCTTCGCTATTTATTATCTGCCTCGTCGCGGTATCAGGCTTCCACGGTTTTTCTTTAACCGGAGAAAGCCCGGGTGGGGATTTGCTTCTTTCGGGCCGGCCGGACACACTCCGGATCTACGTAGCCCCGGACGGGAACGACGGCCATGCCGGTACGCCGGCACGTCCTCTGGGAAGTTTCGAGGGAGCCCGGAAGGCCGTACGTCGTCTGCTGAAAGAAGCGCCGGGAAGCCCGGTTTCGGTATATTTCCGGGGAGGGATATACCTGCAGGAGAAACCGGTTCTTTTGGAAAAGGAAGATTCGGGTGGTCAGAATGCGCCGGTCGTCTACCGGGAAATAGATGGAGAAACCCCGGTGTTTACCGGTAGTAAACCACTGACCGGGTGGCGAAAGCTCAAAGATAAGGCGATGCTTTCGCGCCTGCACAAATCCGTACACGGGAAGGTCTGGGTTACCGATCTCAGGCGGCATGGTATTTCTGATTTTGGCGATCCGACAGACCTGGGGGCCCGGCCCGAGTTGTTCTGCAACGGGGAGCTGCAAACGCTTGCCCGCTGGCCGGATTCAGGTTTTTTGAACACAGGAGCTGTGAAAGGGAGTACGCCGCTTCCGCAGAATTACGCCAATACGGCGGGAACAAAAGAGGGAGTAGTTGAATATACCGATAGCTACCAGGACAGGTGGGCGGGTGAAAAGGATGTAAGGCTGGGAGGCTACTGGTTCTGGGACTGGAGCGAGCAGTTTCACAAGGTAGGCCGCTGGGATGCTTCCGCCAGGACTTTTCATATCCAGCCTCCGTATCACGGCTACGGCTATAAGGCGGGCGCCAGGTATTTCGGATTAAACCTGTTTTGCGAAATAGACCGGCCCGGAGAATGGTATCTCGACAGGGAAACGGGACTGCTGTACTGGTATCCGCCCGAAGGCGTCAGCCCGTCCCGTGCGGAGGTACGGTTTACTGTTTTCCAGGCTCCGTATATGGTCGAAATCAGTAACTGTTCGCATGTCAGGCTTGAGGGACTTACGTTCAGGGAAGGGCGTGGGAGCGCAATACTCGTAAAAGAGGGAGAAGATTGTGTGATTTCGGACTGTCGCGTTCAGCGTTTCGGAAGAGACGGTATTCATATTTACGGCGGGCGGAATCATGGTATCTCCGGGAGCCTGCTGGAGCACTTCGGTTGCGGTGGTATCCGCGTACAGGGGGGCGACCGCAGGAATCTTGTGCCGTCAGGTCATTTCATAGAAAACACGATTGTAGAGCGCTTTTCTATTTTTAAGCGTACCTATGAGCCGGCCGTCCACCTGGATGGATGCGGGCACCGGGTGAGCAACAGCCGCTTCCGGTATTCTTCGTCATCAGCCTTCCGGCTGGAAGGAAACGATTTTCTCATTGAGTATAACCAGGTTAGTCATGTGGTAGAAGAGTCGGACGACCAGGGAGGGATTGATATTTTCTACAACCCCTCTTACCGGGGTATCGTGATACGGCACAATCATTGGTCGGATATACAGGGAGGCACAAAGCACGGAGCGGCCGGGGTGCGGCTCGACGATATGATCTCTGGCGTGCATATCTATGGCAATATCTTTGAAAAAACCGGGGCAAAGGAATTCGGTGGGGTACAAATCCACGGAGGGAAAGATAATATTATCGAAAACAATCTCTTTTATAAGTGTCTTGCCGCGGTGAGCTTTTCAACATGGGGCGAAAAGCGCTGGCTGGATGGGCTCGACTCTCCTGCGATACGGAAGAAGCTGTATGAAGATGTGGATATCCGTTCTGCTTTATACAGGGAAAAATACCCGCTGCTGGAGAAACTGAGAGAAAAGGCCGATGTCAATAAAGTGGTGCGTAATGTGATTATCGACTGTGAAACTGCTTTTCTGCGGGATAAGGGGATCCAGGTTATGGAAGACAATAAAATTATAGATAGTCAGGGGAAGCCTTTGTCATCTTTTCTTACAACAGATTTTTTTGGTAGCTTGGGGATAAAGCCGATCCCGGTGGAGATGATCGGCCCGCGGGGAAACAGGTGGAGTCCATGACGAAATGCGTAGCTCCGAGGCTTTTCAAAAACCATCCTGGCTTGTTAAAAAGATACATTAATAAAAAAACATGATGAGAACCTTTTTTCTGTTTCTGCTGATTCTTACCGCATTCTTCGATATGTCAAATGCCCAGTCCGTCAACTACGATGAGTCGAAAGTGCCCGTCTACACACTTCCGGAGCTTCTCAAAACTTCTTCCGGGAAAGCGGTTAAATCGGTAAAAGACTGGGAGAAAAATCGTCGCCCGGAGATCATGAAACTTTTCGAAAAGGAAGTTTACGGGAAAACTCCCGCAACTAAGATACCGGTCAGCTACCAGGTTAAATCAATAGAAAAGGCTGCTATTGGCGGAAAGGCTACGCGTAAGGAAATCCGGGTACAGTTCCCGCAAAATAAATATATGGATATCCTGCTGTATGTGCCTAACGACGCCGGGGGGAAAGTGCCGGTGTTCCTGGGGCTGAATTTCCTGGGCAACCAGAGCCTGGAAAAGGATCCGTCGATCCCGATGACTGCCAGCTGGCAGCGGAATAACAAGGGGCTCAATGTAACGGAGAACCGGGCGACGGAAAATACCCGCGGCGCGTCGATGCTCAACTGGCCGGTGGAGTATATTTTGTCTAAAGGCTATGCGCTGGCGACGATTTACTATTGCGATATTTTCCCTGACCATGCCGACGGGCGCGATGCGAGTATCCAGACTTTATTTTCACCCGACAAGAACCCGCAGGAGGAGTGGGGTGCCATCGGCGCCTGGGCCTGGGGATTGAGCAGGGCGGTCGATTACCTGGAAGCGGACCCTGCGATCGATGCCGGGAAGGTAGCGGTGCTCGGCCATTCCCGCCTGGGAAAAGCGGCTCTTTGGGCCGGTGCGCAGGATAAAAGGTTCGGGGTGGTGATATCCAATAATTCCGGTGAAGGGGGCGCTGCTATCACCCGCCGCCGCTTCGGGGAAACGATTGCGATCATTAATAAAAACTTCCCCCACTGGTTTGCGCCTAATTATAAAAAGTACAGCGACAATGAAGACGACCTGCCGGTGGACTATCACCAGTTGATCGCCCTGATTGCGCCGCGGGCGGCATATGTAGCCGCCGCTTCCGAAGATCTCTGGGCTGATCCGCGAGGGGAATATTTGTCATTGTATCACGCCGGACCGGTTTACCGGCTATACGGGAAAGAGATACTGAGCTCCCCCGATGCACCGCCCGCGCAAAAACCCGTAAGCACTGATTTCATGGGCTACCATATGCGGGAAGGAGGGCACGACATCCTGCTTTATGACTGGGAGCAGTATGTCCGGTTTGCGGATAAGCACTTCAGGTGAAAAGGTCAGGTAGATCCCGAATAAATATCCCATGAGAGCCGTGGGCTCGGTGCACGTATAATGATGAATATATGCACCGGGCCGGCTCTGCATTGTGGGCTGACCAACCTCAGTTGTTCAAGGATACCCTATATAATGACGAAAGCATAAAATGTAGATCATAAACGATTAATCTTATTAGTGAAGATTTGCTCCCTGAACCGGGGGTTATCTGCAGGTTACCGGAAATATTGGTTAAGTAACCAATATGCAGATAATTGACCGGGATTATGAAAACAGGTAAAGCTAAATGAAGAGACCACTATTATTAAATCCGTTTATGAGACGCGTAATGAAAATCTCGCTTGTGCAGGCCGTTCTGGCTCTGATTTTTGCGGGTATCTCTGAGGCAAATGATTCTCCGGCAAAGGAATTGCTTTCCGGGGAAATGAATATGCCTGCAAAAAATGTAAGATACTCCCCTGCGTTGTTGCGGCTTACGACTGACGACGTATCCGTGACAGACAAAGCCATTTCCGGGAAAGTAACCGATGAAAAGGGAGACGCCCTGCCCGGGGTAAATATCCTTGTGAAAGGGACGCAGACCGGTACCACTACTAACCTTGAAGGGAATTTTAACCTGGTAGTACCCGATGACAATGCCATCCTTGTATTCTCCTTTGTGGGTTATATTTCGCAGGAAGTACAGGTGGGAAACAGGGCTTCTGTTGAAGTCTCTCTAAAGATAGACGAGAAAGCCCTGGAAGAAATAGTAGTTGTGGGCTACGGAACCCAGAAAAAGGTCAACCTCACCGGTGCTATCACGGTTGCAGATCCTGAAAAGCTGGCCAACCGGCCTATCACAACTTCATCTCAGGCGCTGCAGGGCCTCAACGGGCTGTATGTCAACCAGAATACGGGGCAGCCTGGGAACGATCAGGCCACTATCCGGATCCGGGGTGTCGGTACGCTGAACGACAATAACCCGCTGGTCCTGGTCGACGGGGTTTCGTATCCTTTGCTCGATATCAACCCCAATGAAATCGAAAGCATATCGGTGCTGAAGGATGCCGCCTCGACAGCCGTCTACGGATCGCGCGCTGCCAACGGCGTCATACTGATCAAAACCAAAGGAGGGAAACGCGGAGAAGGCTACCGGGTCAGCTATAACAATTACTTCGGGGTGGAGAAAGTGACCAGGCTGCCGGATGTGGAATGGGACCCGATCAATTTTATGAAATACAAAAACATTGCGCTCACAAACGAAGGGAAGGCAAAGGAATATACCGATGCCGAAATCGAAGAGTATGAAAGAGGTATGGCCTCGGATCCGAACGGCTACATGTACCCACGGACAAATCCCTACGAAATTGCACTTCGGAACGGGTTTATCCAGGAGCACAATATTACAGTCTCCGGGGGTGGCGACCGTCATAATCTTGCACTGACACTCGGGGCGCTTTCCCAGACCGGGATACTGAAATACGACAAGTCGAAGGCAAATCGCTATTCCATAGGGTTGAACGGGAAAGTGGATGTCAATAAATTCCTTTCCATCGGAGGTAAAATATCGGGTGTTTTCAGAAAATACGATGAACCCCAGATCACGACCAATACCTACTGGCAGAATGCGATTTTCCGCACTGTTCCTATTTTCCCGGCTCTGATCGAAGACGGGCGCTACGGCAATACCTGGCTGCGGTCTACAGGGCTCAACGTCTGGTCGAACACCCTGGCCAACCTGAAAGAAGGTTCGAGAGACTATGTAAGGACCCGTTTGCTGACCAATGTCTTTGCCGACGTCAAGCTACCTTTTGACATCACTTACAGGCTTAACCTGGCGGCCAATACCTACGATTACGTCCAGCACGTTTTCAGGCCCTACCTGACCAATACCAACCCTAAAACGCTGGCTTCGGTTATTGTAAACGCTACGGCGATGGGCTACAGGCGCTACGAGAAGGAAATTAACCTGACAGGCTTCCATACCCTCGACTGGAATACGCAGATCGACGAAAAACACAATATTTCCGCACTACTGGGAAATAGTGTCGAAACGTTTTCGTGGGAGTATTTCAACGCCCAGAAAGAAGGGGCGATGGATAACCAGCTTACGGATCTCGACGTCTTCCTGATGAACCCCCAGGTGGCGGGAAACAGCACGCAGTCGGCGATCCTTTCGTATTTCGGTCGCCTGAACTATAACTTTGACGACAAGTACCTGCTTGAAGCCAACTTCCGTTATGACGGCTCGTCGCGGTTTGCCAAAGAGCACCGGTGGGGCTTGTTCCCGTCCTTTTCACTCGGATGGAGGCTCGACAGGGAGAATTTCCTGCAGGATGTAAACTGGATTACCAACCTGAAACCCCGTTTCTCCTGGGGTAAGATCGGTAACCAGCAAATAGACCTCTGGAGCTATATTAACTCCGTGGGGTTAAACCAGAATTATTCGTTCGGTACAACCGAGACGCTGGGGGCGGCGACAACGGCGGCGGCTGATCCGAGCCTGAGCTGGGAAACCACTACCATGTCCAACCTGGGTTTTGATATATCGCTCTTCAACGGACGATTGAATACCACCATCGAGCTCTACAATAAGATCACCGCCGGCATTCTGCGCCCTGTCAACTACTCTTCGCAGGTAGGAGACCTGACAGGTCCGACCACCAATGTAGGTTCTATGAGCAACAAAGGCGTGGAAGTACTGGTCAACCATCGTAACCAGAGAGGAGATATTTCTTATGAAATCGAAGGAAGCCTGGCTTACAATAAAAACCGCGTCACCAACCTGAACGGGCAGGAGATCATTTCAGGACGGTATATTACAAAGGAGGGGCATCCCGTGCAATCTTACTACATTTATGAAGCCGACGGCATTTTCCAGAATGAGAATGAAATAGCCGGCCACGCCTTTCAGAATGCGGCGACCAAACCAGGCTTCTTAAGGTATAAAGACCAGAACGGGGATAACCAGATAGACGCCCGCGACAGAAAGGTCTTTCACGGGGTCGTCCCTGAATTTACCTACTCCTTCACGCTTGGTGCAGGCTATAAAGGGCTGCAATTGCTGGCTTTCTTCCAGGGAGTCGGAGATGTGTATACCTACCCATCGCACAACGTGAGCTATCCCTATTTCAACGGGGCCGGTGTGACTAAGGAATGGCTGACCGATGCCTGGACGCCTGAAAATCCCGATGCAAGGCTGCCTATCCTGACCACAAGTACGGGGAATACGCTCAATTTTGAGAATTCGACCTTCTGGCTTCAGAATGCCTCTTACCTGAGGTTGAAAAACATTCAGCTCAGCTACGATCTGCCGGCTGCCATCACGCAAAAGCTGGCTATGAGAAACCTGAAGCTGTTTGTCAACGGGCAGAACCTTCTGACTTTTACCCAAATGCAAAACTGGGACCCGGAGAAAAACCTGACGCAGGACAACATCTTTGCCTACCCCCAGGTAAAAACGGTTACAGCAGGTTTAAATGTGACTTTTTAATAGCCGTCAGCGCTCAACCGATAGTTTTAATACATCATGAAACAGCTATGAGCAATCAGAAATCAGCTATCAGCACGCGTTTGACCCCGATAGCTATCGGGGCACAAACCGTCGATGAATAAGGGCTGATCGCTGACGGCTGAAAGCTGACAACCTTTTATACAGATGAAAAGATATTTGATATTGACAGTGGCCGCTCTTTCTGTTTTCGGGTGCGACGGCATACTCGATACCGCTCCCAAAGACAAGTATACGGAAGAGACATTCTGGCAAACCGAACAACAGGCAGATGCCGGGTTGACAGCCTGCTACACGACGCTCCGTAGGGAGGGTATTTATGGAGGAGGTGCCTGGGCTACTCCGCTCTGGGAGGAAACCGCTACCCCTAATGCCACAGATTACAACAGCGCTTCAGGGTTTTTCAGGATCGCCGAGGGTATTCACGATGCATCCAATAGCGGTATCATCAACAATCGATGGGCGCATGCCTATGAAGGAATAGGCAGATGCAACACCTACCTGGCCAAAGTCCCGTCTATCCCCATGGCCGAGGATAAGCGTAACCGCGGAATGGCTGAAGCCAAGTTTCTGAGGGCAGTGTATTACAGCTTACTGGTCAATTATTATGGCGATGCGCCGCTGATACTTGATCCGCCCGTGAAAGAGCACAATACATTGCCGAGGACTCCGAAAGAGCAGGTTTTCACCCAGATCATCAAAGACCTGGACGAGGCTGCCGCCGTGCTGAGCGAAACGGCAGCCCAACCCGGAAGGGTGACAAAAGGGGCCTGCTATGCGCTGAAAGCCAGACAATACCTGTACCACGGTAAGTTTGCCGAAGCCGCTGCCGCCGCCAAACAGGTGATGGATATGAATAAATACAGCCTTTTCCCTGACTACAGGGGCCTTTTTATGCCTGAAAATGAAAACAATGCAGAGGTGATATTTGATGTCCAGTACCTGTTCCCGAACTACTGCCATTCATTCGACCTCATACGCCGGCAGTTTGATACGGCTGCCCCGCTCCGGGACCTGGTCGATGCGTACCTGATGGCGGATGGTTCCGATATCAAAACATCAAAAACCTATGATGCTGCCAAATACTGGGAAAACAGGGATCCCAGATTCAGGATGACACTCGTTTGGCCGGGGTCGATCTACCGGGGCGCTGCTGTGACTGACCGGACGTTCGCGCAGACAGGGCTGACCTTTAAAAAATACAGTATCTATGATGAAGACAATTCCTATAACTCGCTTATCAAGAACAGCGCCCAGTCGGATATCAATTATATCGTCCTGAGATACGCCGATGTTTTGCTTACCTATGCCGAAGCCAAAATTGAGCTCAATCAAATCGATGAAAGCGTGTACGAAGCGATCAATGCGGTTAGAAGCAGACCCACTGTTAACATGCCGCTCATCCAGCATGACGACCCTTCGGATGCGGCCAACTATGCGGCTATGACGGACCAGGCACGATTGAGAGAAATTTTACGTCTCGAAAGAAGGATAGAATTTGCCGGAGAAGGCTTTTATTATATGGATATCCTTCGCTGGAAAATGGCTGAAGCAGTCAATAATGGTCCGATCTATACCCATAACTACACTGAAAAGCTTGTCAGGAAGTTTAATAAAGATCGTGACTACCTGTGGCCCATACCCGCGTATGAGTTGCAGGAAAATCCGGCGTTGGAGCCCAATAACCCCAACTGGTAAGTAATTTTATTACATGGTAAGATCTCAGAAATCCTGTTTGCTAAGCATACTCCTACTGTGGGTGCTGTCGGTCTGGACAGTACCCGCAGCCCGGGGCCAGGCCTCGCAAAAGCGTAAGCCTAATATCATCTATATTTATGCCGACGACCTCGGTTACGGCGAGTTGGGAGTGTATGGTCAGAAAAAGATCAAAACGCCCCATCTCGACAAGCTGGCTGCGGAAGGGATCAGGTTTACCAGGCACTATACAAGCACCCCTGTATGCGCGCCGGCGCGCTGCATGCTGCTGACAGGAAGGCATGGAGGGCATTCCTTTATAAGAGGGAATTATGAGCTGGGCGGGTTTAAGGATGACGAGGAAGGCGGGCAAATGCCGCTGCCGGAAGGAACGGTTACCATTGCCAAAGTACTCAGGCAGGCAGGGTATGCCACCGGTGCGATTGGCAAATGGGGGCTGGGAATGACCGGATCAAGCGGGCACCCGAACCGTCAGGGGTTTGATTATTTCTATGGCTATCTTGATCAGAAGCAGGCTCATAACTACTATCCTACTCATTTGTGGGAAAATGAAAAATGGGATACGCTCAGGAATTCCTTTATAGAAGTGCACCGGAAGCCGCCAGCCAATCCTACCGATAAAGATTATGATTACTATAAAGGGAAGGATTATGCTATCGACAAGATGGCCGAAAAAGCCAGGCAGTTTATTTCCGGCCACGCCGATAAGCCGTTTTTCCTGTATTTACCGTTTACAATTCCGCATGTTTCGCTTCAGGTACACGACTCGGAAGTGCAGCAGTACATAGGCAAGTTTGAAGAGTCGCCTTATCTGGGGGAAAAGGGTTATTCACCTACGAAATACCCGCTGTCCACCTACGCAGCGATGATCTCCTATCTCGACAAGCAGGTAGGTGATGTTATGGCGTATCTGAGACAGCTCGGGCTGGACGATAATACGATCGTGTTTTTCTCAAGTGATAACGGCCCTACCTTTAACGGCGGTACCGATAAAGAATTTTTCAATAGTACCGCTGGCCTGAGAGGTGCAAAAGCCCAGGTCTATGAAGGCGGTATCCGGGTACCCTTCCTGGCGAGGTGGCCCGGACAGATAGCGCCGGGAAAGGTTTCGTCACTGGTGTCGGCGCAGTTTGATATGTTTGCTACCCTTTGCGAAATAGCCGGAGTTCCTGCCCCGCAAAATGACGGGATATCGTTGTTGCCCGAGCTGACGGGATCAGGACCGGTGGCTTCCCGCGAGTACCTGTATTTTGAATTTCCTGAAAGAGGCGGGCAATTGGCCATACGCTTTGACAGGTTCAAAGCCGTAAAGGTGAACATGAAGGAAGATAAGAACGCTCCATGGGAGCTATACGATCTCCGGGAAGACGAGAAAGAAACGCAAAACATAGCCTCGCGTCATCCGCACCTGGTTAAAAGACTTGATGAAATAGTAAAAAAAGAGCACTGGCCGGCTACTGTCCGCGAGTGGGAGTTTGTAGACCCTAAGATAAAATAGTGAGTGGTATATGATGACTAATTGTAAGGTAGCCTGGCTGTGTGTCTTTGTTTTCCAGGCTTCCGGTTTATTCGCGCAACAGGCGATGGTCTGCGGCGATAGTAAGATTATTCTCATCGATTACGGGAAATCTGCCGACACCATACCAGCAGTGGTCTGGACCTGGGATGCTCATCACGCGCGGGACTTGCCGGAAGCGTACCGCGAAAAGAAGTTTAATTCGGTTGACGACTGTAAAGCCATCGATAAGGGACGGAAAATACTGGTGTCTTCGTCTTCGGGCGCTGTGGCTATCCTTGACCGTAAAAGTGGTAAAGCACGTTTTTATGCCGATGTGCCTAACGCGCATTCCGTGGAAATGCTTCCCGGGAACAGGTTGGCAGCAGCGGCGTCGACGGCAGCCAGGGGTAACAAGATCATGCTTTTCGATGCCGGTCGCCCCGATAAGGTTTTGTTTGAAGACAGCCTGTATTCAGCCCATGGCCTTGTCTGGCACAAAGGGAGAAAAACCCTGTTTGCCCTGGGCTACGATGTGTTGCGGGAGTACAGGCTGACAAAGACGGATAGTCTTGTTTTGTTAAATTCATGGAAGATCCCCGGTGTCAGCGGGCACGACCTATACGCCGATACGCAGGGCGACGGCCTGTTTATGACCGAGCATACGGGAGCATGGCGGTTTGATCTTAGCACCTACCGGTTTGAAAAAATTGAGGGTTTCCCCGACGCAGAAAATATTAAAAGCATAGGCCGGGATGAAAAAGGCCAGTTCATTTATACCGTTCCCGAAAAAAGCTGGTGGACCTACCACGTAAGCTTTTTTAACCCTGAGAAAAAACTGGCCTTTCCTGGAATGAAGGTTTACAAGGCCCGGTGGTTCGGGGAGTAGGAATCTGTTCCGGATAAACCGTTATTTTATTTTTTCCTCATCAGACAGCGATGCTGTTTTGGCGTTCCCGGTACTGAAAGCCTGTATCAGCCGGAAAGTTTCCGGAATGGTTTCGCTCATTCTTTCTATCGTCTCTGCGGGGATATTTCTTCTGCTGAATGGAGTTGCTTTTACATATTCCTGGATATCCCCGGCAGTCCGCCCGTATTTATAACGGTAGGTGAATTTCCCCGTTTCGTCTACTTCGATCCCGCTGTTGTCGGGGTTGGGGACAGAGATATAGAATTCGCTGCTGTCCAGGCTCCCGCGCCCGTTAAAGAGATTGTGTGTTCTGAGGTGGGTATAGAGCTCTATGGCTACGTTCCGGGCCGGGTCAATAATGTGGATCTCATCCTGCATCAGGTGCCGGTATACGTACTTGTCATCCTGCTTGTAATTGTATAGCTCATCGAGCGTCTGGCGGATGTCGCGTGTCAGGTAGGGATAATGGGTACATCCCAGGATAAGCGCTTTTAAAGGCTGCACTTCTTTGCTTTTCCGGATCTTTTCCAGGAGCGAGACCAGGTGATACCTTACATAATTCGCGGGTGAATTAAGCTGGATTACCCGGCATTCACCGATGTCTTTTTCGTCGCATAGCAGCGCATTGTTTGAAAGATCAAAACGATAAACCGGCAATAACGCCTTTTCTATTGGGTATTCCGGATGTTCCAGCGACGGACCCAGGTAATCTGTGCGCGGCTGGCTTTCGCGGTGATCGATAAAGGCCGGTTCCTGGTCTACGGCTTCGGCTACACCGTGTCCTCCCTGGCTGTAGATCCGGATATCGCCGGTATAGCCCAGCTCATCCCGTATGCGCCTGATACTGTTTTCATATCCCTGGGAGGCGATTGTGCCGGCAGTGGCAAATACCGCTATGGAGCCGCTTTCGTCTTTCTTGAATACTTCCAGCGCACCCCTGGCTCCTGCATCGATCACACCGATAACCGGGACATTTATACCGGCTTTGTCGATCAGTTCCTCAACCTGCTTTTTTGCATAGGCAGTAGCCGTGTTGCAGGCGATCACAATGGCTTTGACAGGCTGTTTGTCGCGGTTGAAGCGTGCTGAAGCATTGGGGTAGTATTTGTCGGACAACAAAAACTGGACATCTTTCAATACATGCTCTGTCAGCAGGTCGGTTTTATTTTCACGATGGTAGTTCCCGTAAGGCATATTGGCCATGTCGGCCAGGTAAATGAATTTTTCCTTATTGAAATCGGGAATCCCGTCGCCGTCCGCGCCGCGGCTGTCGTTCCCGTTTTCATCAAACCTGACCAGCGCATCCATAACCGTCAGCCCTCCTGTCCCGGAGTCAAAAATACCGATAGGTAAAGCCGTGTCCGAAGCGTCGTAACTTTTGGAATCCACATAGTAGAAACTGGCCGCATCTTCCAGGATCGCATGCGTGACGGGCGCCAGGGGGTCGGGTTCGGCAGTCTGCTTCCCCGGGGAAAAACAAGCCTGTAGCAGGGTGCCGAGGAGAATGAAAGAAGGGTATGAAAGGAGGTTTCTCATGATTTGGCGCCGGGTCCGGTCTCGCAGTTTATGCATTAAACAAAAGAATAATTGGGGAAACTCCGCGCCCGATCAATTACGCACGGCTTTGGGTAGTTTGTTATAGTCAAGTGCCTGGTATTTTTTTAAAATCTTCAGGGTTTCTTTAATCGGGATGGCTTTTACGTTCCTGCCCCCGATGCCTTTCATGTCTTCCGCCATAAACATGGAATTGAGGATGGCTTCTTCCGTAGCCTCCCATACCGCCATAAACAGCGGCGACATAAAATCGTTGCCAATTTCAACCGTCTGCTGTACAATTTCATGGGCATTGTATGGCACGAAATTTCCCGGATAGGTGGAAAAGGCTAAAGAATAATCGCCGCTTCCGTTGGAGGAAAAAGCGCCCACATTGCCAAACGCAATATATGACCGTTTCGCCATACGTTTGAGGTTTCTTGGCGACAGGGGAGCATCCGTAGCGATGACAATCATGCAGGAACCATCCACTTTATGCGGCTCTTTCGTTTCCTGCATATAGAAGTTGTTCAGTTCGCGTCCTACCGGGGCACCGTTAATTCGCAGTACACCGCCAAAGTTTGTTTGTACCAGCACACCTACTGTATAGCCGCCTTTTGACTCAGGCAGCTTGCGGGAGGCGGTACCTATTCCGCCTTTAAACCCCAGACATTCGGTACCTGTGCCGGCGCCCACGTTTCCTTCGGATACTTTTCCAGTAGCCGCCGAACGGATAGCCTCCAGCACATCAGATGTTTCCACATGCCTTCCGCGGATATCGTTAAGCCCGCCATCGTTGGTTTCGCCGACAACGACATTGACCGAACGTACTTTTTCATTGCCCGGCAAAGACAGCATGTAGTCCAGCAGCCCGTTGGCTACTTTGGGGGCATTCAGCGTATTGGTCAATAATATGGGGGTTTCTATATTGCCCAGTTCTTCTATCTGAGAGATTCCCGACATTTTGCCGAACCCATTGCCGACATACACGGCGGCCGGTAATTTTTGCTGAAAAACATTGCCTTGATGGGGTATAATAGCCGTTACACCGGTACGGACGCTGTCGTTTTCAATCAAAGTTTTATGCCCTACCGTTACGCCGTCGACATCGGTAATAGCATTGTTTGCACCTGTTGGCAGAATGCCTGTTTGTATGCCGAAATCACGTGCCCGGCCACGCCCCTCCTGCGCATAGCCGTAAGCGGTGGTGAGCAAGAAGACTAGTCCCAAAATAAGCCTATCTCCCATTTTATACCAGTAGGATCGAATCTTTCATTAAACGATTACTGTAAACATATTCATAATTTTAGGGTTTGCCAAAGCCTTTCTATGAATACTACGAATAGCATGAGAATTCTATTTTGTCATCGTTCCTAATAGATACTATACGTCCGGCAGTTACCTGCTCAAGGCTGTCAACGGGTAGTCCAGGTTGATGCTGAGTACCCGGTT
>CAZLGW010000007.1:0-202271 GCA_964559125.1 uncultured Cytophagales bacterium | reverse complement strand
GCAGCCCTGAGGCGAGGCCTCAGGGCTGCTCTAAACTATTTTTCAAGGACGGCCTTCATAGCCCAGCCTACCATACGTGCACTTTTTATTCCGAGGTATTTGGCAATAGCGCCATAGGAAGTAACCCTACCTTCGGGAATAAGGCATACTACTTCATAGATATCTTCAAAGACGTTACTTGCGGCCATTTCTTTCCAGCAGCTCTTCTGCTTCCTGTACAAGCTGTTCGTACCACCCGGCTCCGTAGGCCCTGATGAGCGGTTCCTTCAAAAACTTGTAAAGCGGTACGCCCAGGTGCTCGCCAAGACTGCACGCATCCTTGCAGATACTCCACCTGTCGTAGTTGAGGGCGTGGTATTGTTCATACCGGGTGACGCGTATAGGGTAGAGATGACAGGAAATGGGTTTTTTGTAGTTGATCTTCCCGTCAATATAAGCCTGCTCTATCGCACATTTCAGGGTTTTGTTGCTGTCATAAAATGCGTAGGCACATTCCCTGTCGTCGATAATAGGGGTGACGTAGTCGCCTTCGAAGTCGGTTGTATAAACCCCTTGCCTGGCTATGGCGGCTTTTCCCTCTTCAGTCAGATAGGGTTCGACCGCTTCGTATATATCGGCCAGGATCGGCAGCTCATCGTCTTCAAGCGGGGCTCCTGAGTCGCCCTCTACACAACATGCGCCTTTGCATTTTTCCAGATTGCAGACAAAAAACTGGTCGGCAATATCATCACTTATGCAGGTGTTATCAATCAGGATCATTGGCGGAGGTTATCGTCTGGGGACTTTTATTTTCTGACCTACCTTCAGACCGCTGCCTTTCATCCCGTTCAGCTTAGATAGCTCCTGTACGCTTGTACCGTATTTCTTAGAGATGCTGAAAAGAGTTTCTCCTTTCTTTACGGTATGAATAGCGCTTTGGGAAGGTGCGGGCTTGGGTGCCGCTGCTTTGGGTGCTGCCGTTGTTCCGGCGGCCGTGGAAGTTGTTGTAACAGGCGCAGCAGAAGCTGTTGTTTCTTCTCCGTTACCACCTACGATAAGCCTTTTTCCTACGAGAAGATTATCGGAAATTTTCAGATTATTCATCTCCAGAAGTTCGGTTATGCTGATGTTGTGCCGCCTGGAAATGCTGTAGTAGGTGTCGCCTTTCACCACAGTGTAATAGCTGGAAGCACTGCCCGTGGCGGCAGGCTCTTTACTAACTGCTGCAGCAGGTTCAGTTTCTCTTTTTACTTCAGCTGCGACGGGCTCCTCAACAGGTTTTTTAGCGCCTGGCGAAGGTGTAGGGCTGTAAATCGGCTTTACATCCTCACCGGTCGATGTGCGGCCGCCGGCACGACGGGATACATAAGGTTTGGGACGTTCGTCATCGGTCACGATCACAATGCGGCTGTTAGGCCTGGCTACTACGGTTTCTTCCGCTTCCTTTTCAGGTTTCGGGCTTACCTCCGCAGCGGTTGTTACCGCATCAGGTTCCTGGCGGGCAACGGGGGCAGGCTCGCTCACCGTAGTTTTGGCTGCTTCCCTGGTGTCAGCCATTTTGGGCGTATATCTCCTTCTTTCGGAAGCGTCTTTAGGTATAGTGGTTTCTGATTTCACAACCGGAGCAGCTTCCGGTTTTGTCTCCGGAACCCGGGCGGGTTCTGTAACAGGCCTTGCTGTTTCGCGAGGTGTTACTGCTTCCGCGACGGTTTCCTGTACGGCTTCAGTTTCCACAGGTGTCTGGATTTCCCGGCTTTTAGGTACCTCGTTAATTTTTACCTTCACATTTGCGGGTCTTTTCTTAGTCAGCCATAGCTCCCGGCCTGCTTCCAGGTAATAGCCCTTGGAAAGAATCCTGTTGTATTTCAGGAGCTCCTTCAGTTGAATACCATACATATGTGAAATAGAGTGGAGAGTTTCTCCGGGTCTGGCGGTATGGAATTCGACGGCTGCTTTCTTGCGTTTCTGAGCCAGGTAGTATACTTCCCCGGGGACAACCGGCATATTGACGTCCATATCGTTGTATTTCCTGAATTTTGAAGGAGAGAGTCCTCCCGCTTTTGCAAGCGAATTCGGATAGTCGCCGGCCCGTGCCAGGATCCCCTTTACACCGTTGATTTCATACAGGACATGCGCATTATATCCTGAAGGCTGGCTGGCCAGTTTTTTAAGGACCGGGAAGCCGTTGTCTTCATATTCATATTTGCTCGCCAGGTTGTTGTCACTTTGTACGACCGCCAGGCTCTCCTTTACATTGCTGACTTTGCTGCTGGCCACGGGCACCGTTACAAAGTATGATTTATCAGTGGGGATTTTATTCCCCTTAAGCCATACATTATAGTTTTTAAGGTCTGAAGAGCTGACTTTCAGCTCTGCGGAAATCTCCTCGAAGCTGCGTCCTTTTCCTGCATTGGCTTCGATCAGCGTAACCGGATTTTTGCTCTGGTAGCGCTCCAGGCCGGCTTCGAAAGCTATTTTATATGCGAAGAACCTCAAAACATAGCGGTCGGTTTTCCCGGTTATATTAATGTCGTAGGCGTTGGCCCAGTTGGCAGGAATTTTCTCCATCGCCCCGTTCACTCCCTGGTAGTAGGAATACAGGGAGGATACCCAGTTGCTGAACTGGCTGTTGCTGCGCTTCAGGTATTTTGCGGCAGCTCTCGTAGATGAGGAAATATTTTTACGCTCGTCAACGTGCTTGTCCACCCGGAGCCCCAGCTCTTTGGCGGTTTCCTCTTTGAACTGCCAGAAGCCTACTGCATTCGAGGAAGAAACCGCTTCGGGTATCAGCGAGCTTTCCTGTGCCGCCAGGTATTTGAAGTCCATAGGGATTTCCTCGTCAATGAATATAGATTCAATGATAGGGAAATACAATAATGCGCGCTCCAGTTTTTCCTCCCAATACTTCTGGTTGATCATCAGCACCTTGATATCGGAAGCCATGATACTTCTCGCGCTCTGATCAAATTTAACGTTGATCCCTCCGAAAGGAAGCTGGGTAGGTACTTCCGGATACTGCTGCCCTGAAACCTGTTTTGGGAGGCCCAGCCCTAAAAGCAAAAACAGAAGAATTACTTTTGTCAGCGTATTTTTCATTACATCTAGTTGTAGTTAGGTATTCTACCGAAGTAATCCGGTTTATTTTTTTTGCATGATCATCAGGCCATCGCGAACGGGCAGTAACAGGTTGAAAACCCTGGGGTCAAGATGAACTTTTTCATTGAACGCTAAAATAGCCCTTGTATTTTTGTCAGCGCCTCTTTCTTCCGCGGAGGCAGTGACCTTTCCGCTCCATAAAACGTTGTCTGCAATAATCAGGCCACCGCTGCGTGTTTTGTCTATAACAAGGTCAAAATACAAAGAATAGCTGACTTTATCGGCATCGATGAATACAAGATCGAACGGTCCTTCGAGGCCGGGAATGACTTTCGCCGCTTCGCCGATGATCATTTGGATCTGCTTTGCTTTCCCGGCACGCCCGAAATAATTCAGGGCTCTCGCTTCCAGCTCTTCGTTTGCCTCTATTGTGGTGAGAATACCGCCGGGGACAAGGCCTTCGGCGAGACAGAGAGCGGAATACCCTGTATAAGTGCCTATTTCCAGGATACGGCGCGGGGCTGTGAGCCGCGACAAAAGAGCGAGCAAACGACCCTGTAGCTGCCCGGAGAGCATTCTCGGGCTAAGCACCTCCGCGTGAGTTTCGCGGTTGAGGGCCTGAAGCAGCCTGCTCTCGGCGTCTGTATGGGCTTCTGCGTAATCTTCTATCTCCTTGGAAATCATAGTAGAAATGAGACGATGAGTCCCGCCCTCCCGATAGCTATCGGGACTATCGGGGATCGGGAGAGGCAATTGGTTGATGATCAGGCGGTTATTCGATAAGCCTGAGCAGGTATTGTCCGTAGCCGCTTTTGAGAAGGGGCCCGGCAATTTCGCGCAGATGGCCCGCATCGATAAAACCTCTCCGGTAGGCAACTTCTTCTATACAGCCGATTTTAAGGCCCTGCCTTTCTTCGATCACCTGCACGAACTGACCGGCCTGCATCAGCGATTGGAAAGTGCCGGTATCAAGCCAGGCAGTGCCCCTGTCGAGTACCCCTACTTTCAACCTGCCCTGCTGGAGATAATACTTGTTTACATCGGTGATCTCGAGCTCTCCGCGAGGCGAAGGTTTAATATTTTTCGCAATACTAACTACTTCATTATCATAGAAATATAGCCCGGGTACTGCATAATTGGACCTGGGTTTCTCAGGCTTTTCTTCTATTGAGAGCACATTGTTGTCGTTGTCGAACTCGACTACCCCGTATCTTTCCGGGTCATTGACCTGGTATGCATAAATGACCCCTCCGTCAGGATCATTGTTGGCCTGCAGCAATTTGGACAGGCCGGAACCGTAAAAGATGTTGTCACCGAGGATCAACGCCACTTTATCCGATCCGATAAATTCTTCACCGATTATGAAAGCCTGTGCGAGGCCGTCGGGAGAGGGTTGCTCGGCGTAGCTGAATTTGCATCCCAGCCGGCTTCCGTCGCCCAGGAGCTTATGAAAATGCGGTAAGTCGTGAGGAGTGGAGATAATAAGGATTTCGCGAATCCCGGCCAGCATCAGGATTGACAGCGGATAATAGATCATCGGCTTGTCATATACGGGCATCAACTGCTTGCTGACGGCAAGCGTCAGCGGATGTAACCTCGTCCCCGATCCGCCTGCCAATATTATTCCTTTCATCGATGAATATTTTTAAATGATTAATTGGTAAAGACGCAAGGCATTGCGTCTCTACAACCGTTTCCCGTACATCTGTTCGTAGTATGACTGGTAGTTGCCGCTGGTTACGCCTTCCAGCCATTCCTGGTTGGAAAGGTACCAGTCTACGGTTCTGGCAAGACCTTCTTCAAATTTTACGGAAGGAGTCCAGCCGAGCTGGCTGCGGAGTTTGGTCGCATCGATCGCATACCGGAGATCGTGCCCGGCCCTGTCGGTCACGTAGGTGATCAGTTTAGCCGATGTCCCTTCCGGGCGGCCGAGTCTTTCGTCCATCAGCCGGCAGAGAAGTTTGACCAGGTCTATATTCTTCCACTCGTTTTCTCCTCCTATATTGTAGGTTTCACCATTCTCTCCTCTATGAAAAATAATATCGATGGCCCCGGCATGATCGATCACGTACAACCAGTCGCGGATATTTTCACCTTTCCCGTAGACAGGAAGCGGCTTATTGTTCAGGATATTATTGATCATTAACGGAATGAGCTTTTCCGGGAAGTGGTTGGGGCCGTAATTGTTGGAGCAATTCGATACGACTACCGGAAGTCCGAACGTGTTATGATAGGCCCTCACGAAGTGATCGGAGGCTGCCTTTGAAGCGGAATAGGGAGATCTCGGGTCATAGGCGGTATCTTCCCTGAAGAAATCGGCGGGATCGTGCAATTCTCCGTATACCTCGTCGGTAGATACGTGATAGAACCGGCGGTCTCCCGGGTTGTTTTTCCAGCTTTTGAGAGCAGCATTGAGCAGGTTAACCGTGCCGGTTACATTGGTATTGACAAAAGCCATCGGGTCGGAAATAGACCGGTCTACATGCGATTCTGCAGCCAGGTGGATGACCCCGTCATACAGGTTGTCACCGAAAAGCCCGTCAATAAACTGCCGGTCGGTGATGTCTCCTTTTATAAACTGATAATTGGGTGCGTTTTCAATGTCTGAAAGATTCGCAAGATTACCGGCATAAGTGAGTGCATCCAGGTTATGTATCTGGTAACCATGATATTTGGTGACAAACAGCCGGACTACGTGCGAACCGATAAATCCGGCTCCGCCGGTTATTAGGATTTTTTTTGACATGGATGAATAATTACGATATGGAGGCTTCAGACATTAATTTCTGCTGCCAGCGCCAGGCATCTGCAAGAGATTCGGCCAGCGTCTTTTCCGCCTTCCAGTTCAATTCTGAATTTATTTTGTCGGACTGGGCATAAATCTTGATGACATCTCCCGGTCTCCTGGGCTCGAACGAATAGTTAAGCCTGAGGTTGTTCACTTTTTCGAAAGTACTGATCACTTCCAGTACACTATTCCCCTGGCCGGTGCCGACATTAAAGACATCATAGTAAGGAGTTACATCGGTTCTTTCTATTTTTTCCAGGGCTTTTACATGTGCTTTGGCGAGGTCGGTTACGTGTATGAAATCACGGATGCAGGTGCCGTCGGGCGTGTCGTAATCATTGCCGAAAACAGACAGTTTCTCGCGTATCCCGGCCGCTACCTGTGTAATATAAGGTACGAGGTTCCCCGGTACACCCAGCGGCAGTTCTCCTATTTCGGCGGAAGGGTGGGCGCCGATGGGGTTGAAATACCTGAGAGCAATGGCTTTGACCGGGGCTCCTGAAAGAACAAAATCCCGGATGATGTCCTCGCAGATACTCTTGGTATTACCGTACGGCGATGTGGCAGGCTTGCGCGGTGTGCTTTCGGTAACCGGCAGGCTGTCGGGCTCTCCGTAGACGGTGCAGGAAGATGAAAATACAAAGTTACTAACCTGGTGTTTCCTGCAGAGCTCCAGGAGGTTAAGCAGGGTGCCGAGGTTGTTCTGGTAGTACATGAGCGGCTGTTCTACCGATTCTCCGACGGCTTTGTAAGCAGCAAAATGAATAACTCCGTCGAACCGTTCTTTTTCAAAAACAGTATCCAGTTCGCTGAGGTTATTACAATCTGTCTGGTACAGGGGGAACTTTTTTCCCGTGATTTTTTCCAGCCCGTTCATTACCTCCGGTTTGGAATTGTAGAAATTATCCAGCACAACAGGCTGATAACCGGCATCGTGCAGTTCAACGACGGTGTGAGAGCCGATAAAACCTGCCCCTCCGGTCACTAGAATTTTCATTCAATAAGATTTTGATACTACCAAACATTTTTTAGATTGCGGGCAAAAGTAAATAATTTGATAGCCATATAAAAATAGTTTCACGTGTATAAAAGGGCAGTCCTGCCCTTACAACTCATACCTACACAAAGTATATCAACAAAACCAAGCAGGAAGATGACAGAAAAAGAGATAAAGGCGCTGGTGTCACTTCTTGATGACGAAGATGAGGAAGTGACGACGCATGTGGAAGGGAAGATCCGTTCGCTGGGCAGTGAGGTGATCAGGTTTCTTGAAGTACAATGGGAGGAGAGCTTTGACCCGGTGATCCAGAAGAAGCTGGAGGACCTGATTCACGATCTGCAGATTGATGGTATGGTGGAGCGTCTTCAGGCGTGGATTAACGGCGGAGCTCTGAATTTGCTGGAGGGGATGTGGATACTGAATACTTACCTCTATCCTGACTTGTCCTATGAAAAACTGGTGGCTGAAATAGAACAGCTATATTACCGGATCTGGCTGGAGTACAGGGAGCAGATGAGCCCTACAGAGAAGGTGAAGCTCATGAACAGCCTGTTTTACAATACGATAGGATTTGGTCCTAATACCAAAAATTTCCATTCACCGGCCAATTCCATGATCAGCGTAGTGTTGGAAAGCAAGAGGGGAAACCCGATCACGCTCTGTGTTATCTATATGATCATTGCGCAGAAACTGGGTATGCCGGTGTATGGTGTGAACCTGCCCAACCTGTTCGTACTGACTTTCAAGCAAGGGAATATCCAGTTTTATATCAATGTGTTCAACCGCGGGATTATTTTCTCGAAAACGGATATCGAGCATTATATCACACAACTTAAGCTCAAGCAGAACAAGACTTTCTACGAGCCCTGTTCCAACCAGGATATCGTACAAAGGGTTTTGAGGAACATGATCCTTTCCTACGAAAAATCGGGTGACAACGACCGGAGCCAGGAACTGGAGCGTGTCCTGGATGCGATTAGTCCTAAGGACAGCGACGAGGTTTAGTCCTCCGGTTGCCGGAGAGCAACAGCCAGATAGTATTCGGACAGACGATGGAACTGTACGCCGGCTTCACCTGAAAAAACGGGTGACATAATTTCGGCCCGCCATCCGGCAGGATCGTCGACGGGAGTTATCCTTATATGCTTTTTGAAGCTGATCTTTCCGCCGATAAGCTTAAAAACAGCTTCTTTCGCGCACCAGTACCGGCAAAGGAGATCGAGATCACCGCCGGCGAAGTCTGCTTCTCCGTCTGCCAGGAATTTCGGTGCAATATTTACCAGCTTCGGGCGCGGCTGCTCAAGGTCGATGCCTACAGGTGAGTGAAAATGAAAGGCTGCTGCTACAAGGTGCTCGGAGTGGGACAGTGAAATATGCGCGACCGACCCTAAGAGAAAAGGCTTTCCCTCGGGACTTTTCCAGATTCCCTGAAATGGTATGCCTGCCTCTTTACAGAGGGCAGCAAACAGGCAGCGGCCCGCCAGCCATTCCCGCTGTTTCTGCGGATGGCTGATTTCAGCGTATTCGGAAAAATCCAGCCATTCCGGGAGATTCGCCTTTAACTCTTCAGCTGACTCTTCCAACTGCCAGATTAGTATATGACCTTCGGGAATGTTAATTTTGTTTGTAAGCAGAGGCATGCGCCGCGGATTCTTTGACAAAGAGGTTTATCCTGTAAAATAAACAGGAATAATGCGTAAAACCATGCCTTGCCGCATTTGAACTGCAGATGATGAAAGTTTCTAAGCTGGATACTTTTGCCGGGCATCGTGACTCGGTTTACACGCTGATTCCTTCTTACAACCCGAACCGCTTCTTTTCAGCAGGGGCCGACGGGCTGGTAGTGGAGTGGGATCTCGACAAGCCGGATCTGGGCAATCTCATAGCGAGGGTAGGAGGTTCGGTATATGCTCTGGCACTCGATAAAAGCGCCGGAAACCTTTGGATAGGGCAGAATTATGAAGGTATCCAGTTAGTCCGCCCCGACCTGAAGCAGCAGAGCGGCTCGGCGAAAGTAACCTCTTCCGCTATTTTCGATATCCGTATTTTTGGAGAAAAGGTCTACCTGGCATTCGGCGACGGCGTGATCGGTGTAATGGATCTCGTGGATATGGCCGTCAGAAAGCATGTGAAGCTTTCTGACAAAAGCGTGAGATCGCTGGATATAAGCCGGGACGGAAAGCACCTGGCAGTCGGTTTGAGCGATGCCAGCGTCCGCATTCTCGACCGGGAAACGATGACCCCACTGCACAGCTTCTTAAGTCATACCAGTTCGGTATTTTCCGTTACATATTCGCCGGACGGACATTTCCTGCTTTCTGCGGGCAGAGACGCCCGTTTGAAGGTATGGGATATCCGCAATAACTACGCGATGGTGGAAGATGTGGTGGCCCATATGTACGCTATCAACCATATCGCTTTCAGCCCGGAGGGCCATATGTTTGCCACCTGCAGCATGGATAAGTCGATTAAACTATGGGATGCCGCAAGCTTCCGGCTATTGAAAGTGATAGACCGCTCGCGGCATGCGGGCCACGGCACTTCAGTCAATAAGCTTTTGTGGTCGTCGCATCAGAACCTGCTGATTTCTGCCAGCGACGACCGGATGATTTCTGTATGGGACATTCAGGAGGGATAAGCTGCACCCCGGAATTTTATGACCAGAGAGAGTCAGGATAAGCTCCTCTTGCATGCAGTCGGTTCAACTGCTCCTGAACTACGGGCTTATCTTCCGGATAGGTGACACCAAACCAGTCGGCAGTACTCTTGAATACCTTACAGCTGCTTTCGCCGGAGTTCAGCAGAGTGGACATAACGGTGGGTATGTAGAATTCGGCTCTGGGATTGTGCAGATTATTTTGCGCATACGCTTCAAAAAGCTCAAGCGTTTTAGGAAAGACACCCGGCTTGAAGCCCCAGAAATTCATGGAAACCGGCGTATCGGGGGGCAGCTCGGTGAGCTCTTCTCCTTCCTGGAAATAGATGGCATTGTCTTTTTCAAAGATCTTGGTACGTTCTACGACAGAAATAAGATGACCGGACTGGTCCTGCGTACACACACCGCGCGACACCGTGCCGTTTTCGGAAAGAGTTCTCTTCAGCTCGTATCCTACCATCGCATGTTTTGAAGGGTCCTGGTCCTCGCTCAGGAAACGGCTCATTGTTTTAAAAGCATCCTCTCCGTAAAAGTCGTCTGCGTTGATGATGGCAAACGGGGTGGTTGTTTTTTCCCAGGCGCAAAGCATAGCGTGCCCTGTTCCCCATGGCTTGCTTCTTTCTACGGGGCCGAGGCTTTTCGGTACATAGGTTTCATATCCCTGTATAGCAAAGTCAAAATCAATTTTTCCGCTCAGCCTGGGACCGAAAATTTCATTGACGTCTTCCAGTATTTCTTCTCTTACTATAAATACAACCTTACCAAATCCTGCCCTGACTGCATCATATAAAGAATAATCAATAATAGTTTCTCCGCTGGGGCCGAATTTGTCGAGTTGTTTGACACCTCCATAGCGGCTCCCTATTCCGGCGGCGAGTATCAGTAACGTTGGTTTTACCTGAGTCATTTTTTTGATTTACTTTAACCGTGTTTTTGACCAATAAAGGCCGTATCAATTTTTTGCTACCGCCGGCGGAGGACCGCCGGCGAGATGCGGCAAATATAGTATGTTGTTGTTGAAGGGTTATTATCTCTGAGGGGTTTTCGCTAGGGCGATCCTTTTTAAAAGCTCTCTTCTGTGTGTCTGGGGGATCGGGACGATCTCTTCGGAGTCTTCGAAGTATATATGATCGGTGTCAAACTTTTCGATCCGGTCGAGGTTGACAATGTAAGACCTGCCCAGCTTAAAGAAATTGGGTGCGGCAAAAAACTGTGCCACGTAGCCGATATTCATCGAAAGCATCAGCGGAGCCTGTTCCCGGGTCGTATAAATACGGGCATAAGCCCCTTCGGCTTTTATGTATCGCACATGCTGCTTGTGTATTTTCTGGTGCCCTTCTTTACAAGGGAAAAATACGCTTTTTGAAAGGCACGGATCGGGTGAAACGGCCTTGTTGATTTTGTAATGCTCATACGCGAGCTCTATCTGGAAAACCAGCTCTTCTTTGCGGAAAGGCTTGAAAAGATAGGCCGCCGGCTGGGTAGGCCTGGCTCTCTCGAAAGTTTCATGATCGGTTTGAGATGTCAGGTAAATGATCGGAATAGCGTGAAGAGCGTAGATTTCCGATGCGATGCCGATCCCGTCCAGGCTGGAGTGACGAAGCCTGATGTCGACCAGCAGGAGGTCTGGTGTGGCTTTTTCAAGTACCGTGAGCGCATCGTGGTAGTTCCGGCAGATCGGGAGCACGGAATGCCCTTTCTTTTCCAGGATATTCTTAAGATCTGTGGCCGTGATGATCTCGTCTTCGATAATGAGTATTTCCATAGCGGTCAGGGTTTGAAGGTAATGGTAAATACGGAGCCGTTTTCAAAGCGATATTTCATTTTTCCATCGATCTGGAACAGGATCATCCCGATCAGGGTGAGGCCGAACCCATGTTGTCCGGGGTTGTCGAAGAGCCCGCTGATGTCTTTATTCCCTGAGTCTTTGTAGGTGATCTCCATTGTATCGCCGGTTTTCCGGGTCGATAACTCTATCGGAGCCCGAGTATCGGCAAACGCATGTTTGAACGAATTGATCACCAGCTCATTGACTACTACGCCGATGGAAGTTGCCATATCCGTTTCCAGGAACCGCTCCCCGATATGAAGCCGGGCCTGAAAGTTGTGGACTCCGAAAGTAAGGGCTACGGAATTGATCACTTCCTGGAAAAGCATCCCGATATCGATCAGCTCCACGTTATCATTTTCATACAGCTGGCGATGGAGCAGGACCATGGAATTGATCCTGGTCTGGCTTTCGAAAAGGGTTGCTTTAGACGCTTCGTCGGTTAAATAATCGCTTTGCAGGCTGAGCATGCTCGAAATAACCTGCAGGTTGTTTTTGACCCGGTGGTGCTGCTCCCGGATCAGGAATTCGTTTTTCCGGCTCAGCGATCTTTGTTTCCGGTAGCTCCGGTACAGAAACCAGCTGAATAAAACCAGCGCGGTGAAGAATACAGCCAGGATGATCATTGCGAGTTGCTGCCGGCTGATTATACGTCCTTTGGTCTCGGTCTCGATACTGCTTATTTTTAACAAAAGATCCTTTTGCTGGGCGTTTAACATGGCGTCCAGGCGTACCGGAAAGTGGGCTTTGCGCTCGTTGGCGTTTATTTGCCTAAAAGTTTTAAATGCCTTTGCATTGAGTTCGATTGCCTGTTGCCATTCTGCGACAGCCTGGTGATATAGTGCATAGATAAAGTAATAGTAGGCCTTATGCAAAGGTATGACCCTGATACCGCTGTCGATCATATCCTGGCATTCGGAGAGGACTTTCGCAGCTTCGGCAGGGGCTCCCAGTTCAATCCATGCAAGCGCTAAGTTAGTGTGATATGCAAACGCTTCATTCGGGATCTGCTTTTTGCTTATTTCCGCTGCGTATTGCAGGTTTTGGACCGCTGCTACCCTGTCTCCTTTTTTTCGGTAAAGATTGCCCAGTTTGAATCTCGATTTGGCTAGTTCATGCTCATTCTTTTCGGAACGGGCTATGGCCTCGGTTTTATTGAAATAGTACAATGCACTGTCCAGGTGGGCCCCGGATAGCGCATTGTCCGATCGTCTGGCAGATTCGAGATAGATGCTCCCCATTTGGTTGTAGGCCGACCGGAGGTTCTTAGGAAGATCGTATTCTATGGATATCCGGATCGCTTCCCGTGCATATTCCAGGGCTTTTTCAAAATGCTTTTGCTTGAGCTCCAGGAGAGAAAACCGGATGTATAACCTCTCTGTTTTTTCGTGATCCCGGATGCTTTCGTTGATTGCCAATGCCTGACGGAACAGCCGGTAGGCCTCTGTGAAATTGTTCATTTTCTCTTCGTACTTACCCAGCAGGTAGTAGCCCTCCGCGATCTGCTTCGGGTCGTTATCCCGCAGTCCCTGCTCCATCACGCTGCGGTAGTATGCCAGCTTTTCGTCTTCGACGGAGTTTTGGGCGTGTGCGGTGCAGGCCAGGAGGGTTGCCAGTAAGATTTGGAATAAGGGTTTTTTCACCTTCAGGGCGGTTGAGGGGGTGTTGTATCGGGTAAGAGGCGATACATAAATAGGAAAATTTTACCGGTTTTACAAGCGCAGATATGCAGGCTTAGGGGGTGTCAGGCTGCCGGAAACAGTTTCGTTAAGAATTTTGAAGGACTCGTAAAGAAAAATATGGCATTCGTATACGACGGATTTTTAGGGATTTTCAGCGGGGTAACTTTGAGAAGTTGGCACCCTCCTGTTTGCAGGAAAACTTAAAGGAGGGTAGACCTTATTAGTCAATTAGCAGGCACAAAAGATCCAGGGATCCATGATAGCAACATTACGTAAATTCCCACTCGTCTTTCTTCTATTACTGACGGCTACTCAACTTGAAGCCCAGGATCCTGAATTTAAATGGGCAGATATTCCGTTGCAGGCCGACAACAGCGCCGCGAGGAACATCGTGCGCGATGCCGCAGGAAATATGTATGTCACGGGGGAGCAGTCCTCCGGGGCCAGGCAGCTTTTTATCGCCAAGTACTCTGAAAACGGCGACCTGGTATGGAATAAAACGGTGGAGAGAACCGGAGAAAGCGGCTCGATCTCTCCCAACGGCATTGTGCTGAATGCTGCCGGAGATCTGTTTGTAGTGGGAAGCTTCTCCAGAACATTCGATTTTGATCCCGGGCCTGAAGTCGATGAGCTGTCAGGTGATGTTGGAAAGCTGTTTGTGCTAAAGCTGAATAGCCAGGGAGAATACCTGTGGGCGAAAGATTACTTCCCGTCCAGCAACACCGACACATGGCTTGAGACCGAGGAGATATATGCGCTCAACCTGAACAGCTCCGGAGACCTGCTGATCGCCACGTGGCGGCGTGCCAGAGACAACAACCAGTACGAAATGCTCTCGGGCCGCTGCGCACTATCGCTGATTAACCGGAATAGCGGAGCGGTAAGCTGGACCAGGGAGATCTCACAGGAAAGCGGCATGCTCGGCTGGCGCTCTGTGGACGGAAACCCCACGGGTTTCCCGTTCGGCAGCGCCACCATCGACAAATGGGGCAATACCTATATCTGGGGGAATTTCGAAGGCACCATCGACCTGTACCCAGGAACAGGCACCCACCACATCACCGCTACCGCCACGCACAACGAATTCCTGGTCAAATGGGATGCCAGTGGGAATTTTGTTTGGGGCAGGCTGCTCGAAAAAACGGAGAGGGTTACCCGCTTCAGCCTGAAAACGGACCCCTGGGGCAACCTTTACCGGGTGGGGCATTTCGGCGGCACGGTGGATTTCGACCCCGGGCCGGGGACGTTCGAGCTCACTGCCTTAAATCAGACCTCGGGAGGTACGGCCGACTTTGAAGCCAACCTGTTTATCGTCAAGCACAATGTCACGGGAGATTTCCTTTGGGCAAAACAGGTAGGAGGCGCCAACGCTGGTATCTACCTGCAGGTAGTGGCGGGCGCCAAATTCCCTGCGATCGACCCGTTCGGCAATGTGCATATCTGGGGCTCTTTCTCCGGGACGGTCGACTTCGACCCGGGCGATGGGGTGTTTGAAATGCAGCCCACGGCCGATGGAAACAACTTCTGGCTGAAGCTGGACCGCGATGGGAATTTCCAGTGGGTAAAGCGGACTGGATACGCGATGTACGATCTGAACATTGATCCTTCCGGGGACGTACACCTCGGCGGCTACTTCGACCGGACGGCGGAAATGAACTTGGGCGAAGGAGTGAGTCAACCCTTTGTCCATCCCTCTCCCTCCAACTACCGGGGCCTGGTTGCGAAATACCGTGTACAAGGGACCAATTGCCCGTCGGGGGATATCGTGCTTAACAGCCAGGAGCTAGTGGATAATTTTGCTGCTAATTATCCCGGGTGTATGCATCTCGGGGGCGGTCTTAAAATTACTGCGTGGACCAACAGCCTAAGCGGCCTATCACCCCTTAAATCGATTGGTGGGTCATTTGAGATAGACCAGGGTTATTTCCTTACGTCATTGACTGGTCTTGAAAATGTTACTTCTGTTGCAGGAGATATACATATTAATGTAGGTGGCGCCCCTAATCTGAATTCTTTAATCGGCTTTGAAAATCTTACATCTGTCGGGGGGGAAGTCTATGTGCGCAATGGGTCTGCTCTAACCTCTTTAACGGGTCTTGAAAATCTTACTTCCATTGGCACAAATCTGAAGATTCAAAACAACAATACGCTAACTTCCTTAACGGGTCTTCAAAGTCTTACTTCCGTTGGAAAAGACATTTCGATCAACAGCAGTACTGACCTGAACTCATTGGCAGGATTGGATAATTTAGCATCAGTTGGAGGTGTCCTTTCATTAAGGAACACATCGTTATCCTCGCTAACTGGACTCAACCGACTTATAGCGGTTCGACAATTATTTTTAATGGACAATTCATCGTTGACTTCCTTGGTCGGACTCGAGATGCTTAGATCGAACACAGTACTTTCTCTGCACGACAATTCGTCACTATCTTCGTTAACAGGCCTAGAAAACGTTACTTCTCTCGGAGGACTCCATATAGGTAACAATTCGGCCTTGGTATCTTTAGCCGGTATCGAAAATGTCAAATCTGTCACCGGTCCAATTTCAATATATCTTAACGATGGACTTATTTCTCTGACTGGCCTTGGAAACCTTACTTCCGTTGGAGGAGACATTTTCATTGACCGCAATACTGATCTAAACTCATTGACAGGCCTAGAAAACCTAGAATCCATTGGAGGCCAGCTTTATATTAACAATAACAACACCCTCACCACCCTCGATGGCCTGGGCGGTCGTGCCGCCAGCACACCGCCATCCGACAGGGTAAGCGCATCGCTGACCCTTACAAATCTCACTATCACCAATAACCCCCAACTTACGAGCTGCGCCGTCAAGCTGGTGGTTGACCATCTGCTGGTGGAGGGTCCTACCACCATCGCCAACAACGGCCCTGATGGTAACTGTAACACCGCCGAAGCCATCCTGGTCGACTGGGAGAGCGCATTGCCGGTTACCCTCACCACCTTTACCGGCCGATACACCGAAGGGCAGGCCCAACTAAACTGGGCCACTACCGACGAGGTATCCTTCAGCCGGTTTGAAATCGAAAAAAGCGCAGACGGGTTGAATTTCATCAACGCAGGCAGCATCCCCGCTAAAGGCAGCGACAGCCGCTATCGCCATTCCCTTCCGCAGCCCGAAGCCCTGGCCTACTACCGATTAAAGATGATCGATCTCGACGGGACGTTTGGCTATAGTCACCTGGTCAGTGTAAGGCATGACAATATGCCGGAGGTGAAAGTTTTCCCTAACCCGGTTGTCGGCAGGCTCTTTGTGGAGGGGCCTGGCGGGGGACAGGCGTTGAGCATATCAGTGATCGATATGAACGGCAGAAGCTGGTATCGCGGAGTATACGATGCCCTGAAAGGGATCGAGATGGGGGATAAGCCTGCCGGGCTGTACCTGGTAAAAGTAGTGGGGGAAGATGGGGCGCAGCGGGTGTATAGGGTGATCAAGAGCGGAAAGTAATTTATCAAACATCAAATCCCACCTTTTATGAAAACTCGCAAACTGTCGAATAGTCTTTTCATTATTTTGGTTTTGGGTCTTCACTCCTGGAGCTTGTACGGCCAGTATATTCTAGTGCCTAAGCAACATATCGGTGCTGCCGCCACCGGAGCTGCCATCGGGCAGAGCTTCCGGAGATCGATGGAGGAATTGAACAAATTGTCAGGGTCTCTCAGGGAAATTGATCAGGCAATGGAGCAGGTGCGAAAAGACTATTGGGCTACCAGTAATTTTTCGGGTCCTTATATGCCTCCTCTTCAATATAAAGGGAACAAAACGCTGGAGAAGGAATACCTGGATTTGCTTACTTCTAAGGACATGTGGTATTTGCTGTTTGCCTTCCAGGACTATGTGTTTGCTAATAATAGCGCCAGTGAATCCCAAGTAAAAGGATCGGGTGACGCGATGCTGCGTATCATGTCATTGGCCAGAGGTCAGGGAGTCGGAAGTGCGTCGCCGGTCGATAGAGGGATTAATGAGCAGGCTTTAGAAGCCTTTAAGGGCTGGTCGTTTCAGGTTTGCAGTACCTGGGCGCAGACGGCCAAAGACTACCCGGATTGGGATGCATTTTATAAGGCCATATAAACAAATGTCGATTACTATCGGACGTATGTGCAGCTACGGGACGAAAGCGAGTTTTTTTACCGGAACCCTTTTTCTCCTCTTAAAGGAGGAAGCCCGGAGATGTTTCATCATGCTACTTCTGTTTCGACTGGTTTATACAAAAGTTTTGAAGTGTCTAAATCAGAGTATGATTTTCTGGTGAGCAAGTCAAATAAGAAAGAGATCGATCAGCGGATATCTGATTTCAGGAAGGCTCATCAGGGAGAGTACAACTCCGAGGCTATTATGGATTTCCATTGGAAACTGGCCGAAGCATCCCGGGATCTTTTTGGAATATATCTTATCAAGAGAAAATATTTTGTCTCCTGGCGGAAAGCAAATGAGATTTTCCAGCGAAGGATAAAGCGATACGGTAAGGCAAAGGTGGATGGAATTCTCAATGCGCTGTGGGCTGAAAAAGATAAGGAGAATTCGAACTACCCGACCAGACCCGATATTCTAAGAAAATCAAGTAAGAATCTGCGCAATTTTTTGAATGAGAATGAAGATTGTTCTGCCAAACAACTCGGAGAGAATACCATTTGGTATGATCTGATGGATCTGGCTACCAGCGAGATGAACAGGGTGGAAACAAAGAAGGAATACATAAAAAATATATTGAATGGGGACTCGAATATATATAACAACCTGGTAGCGGATTTCCTGGAAGAGACGTATTTGCTTGCTGCCTACTATATCACAACTGCCTATGGGAAATCCCTTTATAAGAGCGATATGGGCTATGAAATACAGGAAGAAGAGAGGCTCAGACGATTTAATAGCACCGAGTATCTCAATATTTTAAGTGGGTTTTCGATTGCCTACAAGCACTGTAAAACAATTGGTTTTCTGAAATCGCTCGAAATAGGGAGAGAATCCGAAATGTTAACAGCGAAATCGATCTCGGAAATGAAGAGGAGTATTCAAAATGCCGACTGTAACAACCTGATCAGAGTGGCGGCATTTGATGATGCCAAAGTGGAGCTGTTAGACCTATGTGGCGTAAGGCATTCACAAAGCTTTTCTTATCGTAAGATCTGCGCAGTTTATTGGGCCTATGATACACAAGAGGAGTCTGTGTCAAGTGAGGAGCAGGATCATACTTTGTATGAAAAGGTAAGCAAGTTTGAAAACCATAAATTGTATAAAATATCAGACGGAGCGATGATACCACCGCCTGTGCTTGGTTGTGACAATTTTAGATTTGATGGTTTGGTGTGTTATTTAAAGGCGTTGGAAATGGATATATCATATAGTTTTAAAGAAGAATTAAAGGCGCGGGGTGTTGTTGATATTTCCAGGTATACAGAATTGGCAGGAGGTTTCAACATAGAGCCGGACGGCAGTTATACGCCCTCTTATATTACGTCGAAGGAAAAAGTTTTGGTAGAGGCATTTGAAGCTGCGCTAAAAAAGTCGACCAAATTTGGGGCATTTAAATTGAACGATAATACTACGGCAGTACGGACAGGGCACGCCTACTTTTTGTTGCAGAAAAATAGTAAATAGCCATGAGTCGATTCAGAAATAAGTCAATCGAAATTTTCGGACTGATCATAGTTCTCTTTTTCGTCTGTATAGGCGGGTATGCCCAATCTCCTAAGAACGGCAGCGACAAGCTGAACAAGGCTATTATAAAGGCCGGTCATGTAGCTACCGGGGTAACAAAAAAAGCCATTCAGGAAGGGAAAAAAGTAACAGGAAAGCCTCAAAATGACGGCTATAATCATCAGACCGTTACGAAAGACTGCCCCACCGGCGACGCTTATCCGGGAAGTATACAATCCGGTTTTAGCGGAGTATACGAGTCTGTTTCTTCTAAAGGGCAGTTCGTCCGGCTGCACTTTTTTGTATATCCCTATCTCATACCAAATGCCTATGAGAAGCTTGACACCCGATCCGGGAAGACTTTCAAGCCGAAGGATATCGTGGTACTGGAGGAGACCTATAGAGGGAGGAAAGCAGAAGGCAAACCGATCAGGCGTTTTTACTCGGCAACAGCCTATGTTTCAGACGAAAGCATTTTGGTCGAAAGAGGATACAACCTGGCCACTGAGGAAAAAGGCATATTGAAATTCTATCCGCTAAGCAGTATAGATCCATTTAGCATTCTGGGTAAGGTAAGTCACGATGAGTTTGAAATCCAGTTAAATCGAAATGTAAAAGGAAACTTCAGAAAGGTAAAGTCCTATGATACCGCCGGTTCTTTGTTCTATCCTTATTTCGACCTTTTCTTTAAAGAAATAGAAGATCGGGATCATCGCTACATGCCTGAGAGCGCAAAGAATACCCATACGATGGCACAAAGCGGTGGGACAAAAGAACGGCCCTACCTTTATGCGCCGGACTTTCCTCAGTTTGATTCGAAATCTATGGAGATGGTATTGACGAACCTGCGTTCTACTTCATCGGGCGATTTATATAGCATTTCCCCGGGAAGCCTGACAAGGGTTTTAGATGATTGGGAACGTGGTCTTATGGCTGCCCTGACCAACTTGGGCTACGGATTGCACAAAAAGCTATTGTATTTGCCTGATCTGAATACGATTAAGGTTTTTCTATTCAGTCGTGACAGAGAGATGAAAACAGATTTGTTTGAGGTGAAAATTGAGCGACAAAGCGAGAAACTCGAATATGTGGTGACTAAGACGGAGTCATACGAGGAAATGTATGAGGAGATAATGGTGAAAGCCCGCAGAGAACAACAGAACAAGGATAATCAAAATAAAGATCGAAATGCAGTTCCGCGAGACAGGAGAATGCGTGCACCTTAAAATTGTCCCGAAGAACAACCTGGCAGTAGCGCTGATACTTTTTTTAGGCAGCATCGGGGGTGTAATGGCCTCCAATGAGGTTACAGGCGTTTATCAGGGTACCTATAAATGTTCGGAACAGACGGTCGAGTGGGTGATGGAGGTTGTATATCGCGATACGTATAAGGTGGATGTTTTGCTGAAAACTTACGGAGGGAGCCGTGGTAGTCTGGAGCTGTTGACCGAACGCAAGCTTCAGGGAGATTTTTTAAGCCGGGCTTCGAAATTGCTGAGGGTAACCCATGAGGAGTTTGCCAAATCCGGCGGCTCCGGTCATAGCGTGAAAACCCTGGATTTTGAGTATCAGAAAAGCGGGCGGGACGAGCTTTTGCGCTGCAACCTCAACGGATCGGAGTGCCGGCAGATCGAGCTGAAGAAAGATAAAAAGGAAACCGCAGCCTTGCGCAGACGGCTGGAAGGGGAAAAGAAAGCATTTTCCGACAAGTTGAAAAATGATCCGTTGGCTATTAATCTGCCCTATTTTGAAGGCGATTGGCATGGTTTGAGTCAACTGTATGGCAATAAGACTCAGCAGCTTAAAATTCATATTGGAAAATCGGCAAGCTGGCTTCAGATCGGAGAAGGAGATAGGAATTCATTTTCTGCACTTACGCCTGAAAGCGGATCGGTAGGGGAAATGGTCTTTCTGATTGCAGATCGCCAGGCTGTGACCATTCGGAAAATTAAGATGACCATTAGGGATCTGGGGTACGACAAGATAATAAACGTATATACGAGCGAAGCAGGCGATAACTTTGGGTATGCGACCAGGGTAAGAAGAACGTTGACCATCGGCAAAGAGCGCGTCAATGTGATGGTGGGCAAATACGATCCGAGGACGATTCGTTACAGCGATTGGCAATCAAGGCCAGCCACCGGGAAAAGCAAGACGGCTGACCCTGATGAACGGCTGAAACTTCTAGCCGCACGGTTAAACGGTGTGGGGAGGTGGAAATGCCTGAGCCAGGTAGAGATGATGGCGTTTCCGGGAAAAATAACCACGTTTCACGGTAAAGAAGGAGGGACAACGTTGTATGTCATATATGCACCCTCCGGTAACGATGTCCTTGAGTTCGGTCTTTCCACTTCAAATGATAGCCAAAAATTACTGGAGAGCGACGACTATGATTATCCCATTGTATTAACAGGTGGAAGATTAAGCACTAACACAACTTTTACCTTTGAACTCTCTCATTCCGCCGGGGGTAAGGCGCCTGAAAATCCTGTACCCGTAACAGTATATATGTTTGGAAATTCTTACGGGGACTATGGTTCGGGGTGTAAGTTTTAACCCTAATAGCTGATCAATTCATATGAGGTATCTTTTGATTTTTCTTTTATTGGCGACGTTCACTACGTATGGCCAGAAATGTGATGACCTGGTAAGGTGGCAGAAGTCGGTAGCAGCCGAATTTCCCGGAGTAGATCATAATAGAATAATTTCGGGGACTACGACCTACAAAGAGATCCGGTTCAGTCTTTTGTCTGACCAGTTTTTTGTGCCGGTTTTTGGAGAACCGTTCGATAAGATGAGTAGTGGAACGCGGTCAAAGCTAGGTAGAAAGCTTTCAGGCTGCAGGCAGGCGATATCCGGCCATAATATCGGACAGCCCGAATTTTATTTGTCAGGCGTATTCAGCAATGAAGGAGCCTACAATGAAGCAATCAGTGAAGTACGTGAACTCAGGATGCTGCGACAGGATGCCGAAGAAATGACCAGGAAGATTGTGGCTTCTGAGATAAGCTTTAGGGAGCTGGAGAAATTCAGCCAGAGGATCGATCTGCAATTTCAAAAGCTCGTGACTTCTGAGAGAACTGAGTTAAAAAGAATGGCAGAAGAAAATATGGAACGAATTGGGAACAGGGATTTGTCTTCAAAAATCGCCTATATAGAAAATCTTCCGATAGACGACCGCACACTAAAGGCGATAGAGAATTTCCGTATGGAAAACTTTTCTGCTTTTCACCAGGCCTCTTATCAGCTAAGGGCAGTCATTGACTCTATTTTTGAGTTAAAGACTGATCAGGCCATCCACCGTCTGGCTGTCGCGAAAACCCGGGAAATTTCCAACCTTGACTTCCCGAAAGAAGGGTTACAAAAAGTCAACCAGCTATGGGAGGAAATGCAGCGGACATTTGGAAACCACATAGGGACTCCCGCCGTTCAGAGTTTATTTGCAGCCTATAAAAAGGGAAAGTCTGCTTTGGTCAGGGATCAAAGTCAGCGTCTTCTGGACGAGATAAAAAATGAGAAAAGTAAGGATAAGCTGTCGGAGCTTTCAACAGTATACTTGTCCAACGTCGATAGCACGGCGGAGGTACGGAACATTTCTCTTGCTATCGATAAAAGAAAAGATCAGATAGAAAAAGAGCGGATCGTCGCGGAAGAACGCCGGAAAGTGTTAGAAACGACAACGCTAAAATTTTCTTTGGCGGGCGTTCAGAACCTGGATATTATAAGGGATATTTACCGGGGAGACTTCGCTAAAATCCCCTTTGACCGGAGAGACGCGAAATTTTCTTATTTACTTAACGGGTACATTTTAGCGCATTCGGAAACCTGCGCAGCCAGCTTACCGAAAAATAAAATTGAGCTGACCAAGGAAGAGTGTGCTGAAGAGATGGTAACCAGAAACGGATGGGGGACCGAAATAAGCAGGTACTGCGTTAAATGGAGAACGGTGAGAACGGGGAGCTATACTACCCCGGAGCTGCATGCGGCGATGAAGTTGATCGCCGGCTTTCAGACAGAAGATCTCCTCAGTACTTTGATCGATATGATGAAGAACCCAAATGCTGCGACCAAGACTTTTTTTTCAGCGGTATCGATCAAAAAAGATACCGAACAGTTTCTGAAACAAAATAAATGCGACAGCAAGGGGCTGAAGCGGTTTCAGGATAATTTGCTGCGCTATGCGACGGATGAGAAACCGATCATACTCGGGGAGGAGTAACTCCCCCCTCAAAAAAACTACTTTACAAAACCCTACCCTGCGACCTTCCGCCAATACTTAAAATCGGTCGCAGATAATTCCTTTTTGTCGCCTTTATAAACTAATTTTGCAAATTAAATTTATCAGGCGGGCCTTGAATGAGATAAGGGTTCTTTTACGGAAGGAAATACAGCTTGAATGGCGTCAGAGATATGCGCTTAACGGCATGGTACTCTATATTGTAAGTACCGTGTTTATATGTTACCTGCATTTTAACCTGAACCAGAACCTCCTCAATCCTATCGTATGGAATACCCTTTTCTGGGTGATCCTGATGTTTACGGCGGTAAATGCTATCGGTAAAAGCTTTGCCCAGGATAGCGAAGGGAGGATCCTTTACTATTATACCCTTGCAAGCCCGGTATCTATCATTGCATCGAAGATCATCTACAATTCACTCCTGATGATTCTGCTTACCCTGACCGGCTTCGCGGTTTACCAGATGGCAATGGGTAACCCGGTAGAAGACCAGGTGATGTATGTGCTTGCCCTTGTATTGGGGAGCATCGGGTTTGCATCTGTGCTCACTATGATTTCGGCCATTGCTTCCAAAGCCGGCAATAACGGGATGCTTATGGCGGTGCTGAGCTTCCCGATGGTAGTGCCGCTGCTGCTGATGGCCGTCAAGTTTTCAAAGAATGCGATGGATGGCCTGGATCCTTCCGTCAGTTATGATGAAATTGCGATTCTGCTGGCTATCGACGCGCTCGTAGTGGCCCTTTCCCTGATCCTGTTTCCCTATTTATGGAAATCTTAAATTTATCTTCTCCCGAACTATGAAATTAGCCTGGTGGAAAATCTTGACGATCATTATCCTGACTTATGTCCTGGCGATGGGCCTTACCGGCGAAGTTCCGAGGCAGGCTATCTTAAATGAAACGGTAAGGAACCTGTATTTCCACGTTACTATGTGGTTTTCAATGGTGATATTCCTGTTTATGTCGCTGATACATTCGATCGCCTACCTGAGATCGGGGAAGATCGAAAGTGACGATAGAGCTGTTGAGTACGTGAATACCGGAATCCTGTTCGGCCTGATCGGCTTTGTTACCGGCGCTTTGTGGGGAAAATATACCTGGGGGTCGGCGCTGCCCAAAGACCCCAAGATCCTGAGCGCGGCTATCGCCATGCTGGCCTACTTCGCCTATGTGATCCTGAGGGGAGCTTTTGAGGATGATCAGAAGCGGGCCAGGATCAGCAGCGTGTATAATATTTTTGCCTTTGTCATTTTCAATGTCCTGATCTTTATCCTTCCCAGGATGACCGATACCCTGCATCCCGGGCAGGGCGGGAACCCGGGCTTCAATATTTATGACAACGATAACGTGATGAAGCCTGTATTCTATCCCGCCATTATCGGGTGGATGCTGCTGGGGCTCTGGATCACTACTTTAAGGATAAGGCTGAGGGTGGTGGAAAGAAAGTTGATAGAAAACTGATAGAATGGTAAATGCCTCATAACCAATATTTTTGAATTTTAATATATGATGATTCCAAATAGGAGCGCGATGAATAGATTTCTGAAACAAATACCGGCTGTTTTGATGTTGATATTATTGACGGCACTACAGGTTTTTGCCCAGGGCAGTGAGATAGAAATGGCGGACAGGCTTCGGGAGGACGGAAAGATCTGGGTAGTAGTAGGGGTGATCCTGCTTATCTTTGCGGGCGTTATCATTTACCTGATCCGCCTCGACCGGAAAATAAGCAGGCTGGAAAAGCAGGTCAGGGGGTAGGCGCCGGGTTCCGGAAGCGGCAGATGATTCCGGTATTGAGTATAGAGATTAACCATATATAGCTATGAAAAAGATACATATATTAGGATTGGTGGTTATCGCGATAGCGGTAGGGATCATCATTTCAACTGCCGGTGATGCGAGCACCTATGTCACTTTCGGGGAGGCCGAAACCATGGTAGCAAAAGGGAATAACTCGAGTATCCACGTAGTCGGGCAGCTTACCAAAAACGAAGAAGGTGTGATCACCAATATGATCTACCGGCCGGAAGTAGATCCAAATCATTTCGAGTTTTCGCTGGTAGATAACGCCGGAATGGAAAAGAAGGTCGTATACCCCGCTCCCAAACCTCAGGATTTTGACAAATCCGAACAGGTCGTGGTGATAGGCAAGATGGAAGACGGATACTTTTTTGCTGAAAAGATCCTGCTGAAGTGCCCTTCCAAGTATGAAAATGATAAACTGGAAATCAAGGAATACAACTCAAAGCCGGCAGTATGATCTGCTCTTCCTTTATTATTTATTAATTTTCTCTTTACCATGTATCATCTGGCAGTAGGTAAATTCGGTCACCTTTTTGTAATCATTGCTTTTGTATCGGCGCTGGTCGCTACATACGGTTATGTAAGATCCGGGTTTTCGGCTCCGCTGGAAGGGCGGAATTACTGGAAGAAGACGGCCCGTACTTTTTTCTTTATTCATGCAGGAGCGGTGCTGGGCGTGGTTTTTTGCCTCTACTGGATCATACTGAATCACTATTTCGAGTATAACTATGCCTGGAGCAACTCCTCCAGGTCGATGCCGGTAGGCTATGTCATTTCAAGCTTCTGGCAAAACCAGGAAGGTAGTTTCCTGCTCTGGATTTTCTGGAATATGCTGCTGGGGTTGATACTGATCATCACCACGAGATCGTGGGAGGCGCCGGTCATGGCGATTTTTGCCATGGTCCAGGCTTTCCTGATGTCGATGATCCTCGGGGTTATCATTCCCGGGATAGACCTGAAAATAGGCTCGACACCGTTCCTCCTGCTAAGAGAAGCCATGCCCGACCTGGCGGTATGGAAGATGCAGCCCGATTTTATACCGGCCGACGGAAACGGGCTGAACCCGCTGCTTCAGAACTATTGGATGGTGATTCACCCACCCACACTGTTCTTAGGGTTTTCTGCTGCCCTGATCCCGTTTTCCTTTGCAATAGCCGGTTTGTGGCTTAAACGTACAAGTGAATGGGTGCGTCCGGCATTGCCATGGACCTTGTTTGCCGCGCTCGTACTGGGCCTGGGTATCCTGATGGGAGGCTACTGGGCGTACGAAACGCTGAATTTCGGGGGGTACTGGAACTGGGATCCTGTGGAAAATACTTCATTTGTGCCCTGGGTAATCCTGATCGCCGCTATTCATACCATGATTATTTCCAGCAAAAATGCGACGGCACTGAAGACATCCTATATTCTTTCGATAACCGCATTCCTGCTGATATTATATTCCACATTCATGACCAGGAGCGGTATTCTAGGAGACGCTTCGGTGCATTCGTTTACCGACCTGGGGCTTTCGGGACAGCTGCTGATCTATATGTTCACCTTTATTATTGTGGCGATCGGGCTGCTGGTTTACCGTTGGAAATCCCTGCCTTCCGATGAGGAGGAAGTATCGACCTATTCGAGAGAGTTCTGGATATTTATCGGGGCGACCGTTCTGTGCCTGTCGAGTTTCCAGATCCTGGCTACTACTTCAATTCCCGTTTATAATAAGATAGGGGAGGTGTTCGGTATGGCCTGGAACCTGGCCCTGCCTACCGACCAGATCGCACACTTCAATAAATTTCAGCTTTGGTTTTATGTGGTGGTTGCCCTTCTGACCGGGGTAGGCCAGTATTTCTGGTGGAAGCGCGTCGGGAAGGGGAAATTTGAAGCCCTGTATTTTCCGCTGATCCTCACTTTCGTCATCAGTTCGGCCTGGATTTATTTCGGCCAGCTCAGGGAACTCCCCTATATTATACTCCTGACGGCGGCAACTTTTGCACTTATTACCAACGGATCGATCCTGGTCAGCATCGTCAGGGGGAACTATCGCTTATCAGGAGGAGCTATTACCCATATCGGTGCGGCGCTGATGCTGATAGGGATTCTTTTCTCTTCCGGGTATTCCAGGGTGATTTCGCTGAATAATTCCGGGCTGATGATAAGCCGCAGCGAAAGCTTCACCGCTAACGATAACAAGGAAAACCGGGAGAATGTAATGCTCTGGTTTAATAAACCCGAGCGGATGGGTAACTACCAGCTCACCTGGAAGGATATCCGTATCGAGGTGCGCGGTATCCGTGATTATATCCCGGCAAGCTGGGTAGAAATGATCGAAAAGGACTTCAGGGCTGTGGCGCTGAGGGATATTACCGTAGACGAAAAGACGTACTATGCCAAAGGAGATACGCTAAAAATCTATCCTGATAACTTCTATTACGAAATCGAATACCGCGATCCGGCCGGCAAAATATTTACGCTTTACCCGAGGATACAGGTAAATCCCAGCATGGGAGGAGCCAACGGCGTGGTATTCTCGCCCGGCATCAGGAGAGAGCCCGACAGGGATATGTATACTTACATCCAGATGTCGATGGATCCTACTGCTGAGCCTCAGTGGAGCGCTACGGAATTGCATACGGTAGCCATGAGGGACACGTTTTTCCTGAATGACTATGTGGCGGTCCTGGACAATGTGGTGAGGACCGACGATGTGGACGGCGTGCCTCTGAAAGACGGCGATGCCGCGGTGAAGGCTATCATCCGCATTATGGACCGCGGACAGGAATACGTGATGAGCCCCGCATTTATTATACGTGATAATACCATAGGCCGCAAAGCGGAAACGAACAAGGCGCTGGGCCTCCGTATCCAGTTTAACGAGATCGATCCCCGGACCGGGCAGTTTACCTTTGGCGTCAATGCTACCCAGCGGGATTATATCGTAATGAAAGCGATAGAGAAGCCGCTGATCAATGTATTATGGATAGGGACTTTCGTGCTGATGATCGGGTTTGTCATCTCGGCTGTAAGACGTTACCGGGATTTTGTGAAAGGGCGCGACCGGGAAGAGCGTGATGAGATTGTAAAAAGGGTTGTGAAGAAGAAGGGGACGGAAACTACGGCGGTTTGATGAGGTAAGCGCGCTTGCTAAATTGGTTCTGTGATCGTTTTATCTTGTATTACGAGCTGCAGGACGATACCAATAAACATAGCTAGCAAAGCGCGGGTGAGGAGCATATTGGGGAATGCGGCTTCTTTTTTAAGAAAAGGAATATTGGCGAAATATGTCTTTGAGTATATTTTTTTCTCGTTTACCTGGATTTCCGGGTTCTTGTTTAAGTGAATAGCGAAATAGAAATAGCCGGATTTGAGGGTATCAAGCGTGTTTTGCAACTGATCAAAATTGCCATTAAGTTCAGGATATACTATCAGTTTACCCTTCAGGTTATTTTTGGCTTCTATTTTATTGATAGTAAAAATGCCACTTGCTATGATCGGCTGGCTATCACTCTTTGTATTGTATTCCCTTATTTTTTTAATTAATTCATTGTAATGATGGATGATATTGTCAAGTTTATTGGCTTCTTCTTTAAAAATAGAATCTACTTTACGAAGTGAATAAATTGAATCGAGGTAAAAGTGTATAGGATTATTTTGGTAGTTGATGGGATCGATATTTGGAATATCCCGAGTTATATATCGCCTCTGAGAATTGATGCTAAAAGAACCAATTCCTTCTTCATTTAGTTTGTCTTCTAATGCTATTATAGAGTTGTTTAATACATTTTGCTTTGTTCTCAATTCTTTTAAAATATCATAATAAAACTCTTCCCTCCGTTGAAATTCTTTTATAAACCTTGATTCCTTTACCATAAAATTATCTATGGACATATACTTTTCGTTGATGTGTGACATTACCCAAAAACCGAAGGTATAAGAAATCACAAATGCTAGTCCTGTAACGACTAATGATCTTCTAAAGGCTTTCCCCTTTGTCATTGTAGGAGCGTAGTTTCTGATTTCAAACACCATAAAAGTTATGGTGACTGAAAAAATGAATATTGTAACTGCTAAAAGAAGTAGCCCATCGATATCCATATCTATTTTGAACAAATTTTCGGCTGTAATGAAGGTGATCCAACCGGCTATAATAGCAATAGTCAAGCGAGGTAAAAAAATCCCTGGGAAGATTCCCCGCTTATATTCGTATCTCCATAAATATACGAGAACGCAAATCGTATAAACAAGGAATAAGACAACGAAAATCGACAATAAGCAATTTACTAAGTCAGCAAGCCAAATATATTCTCCTTTTTGGGTACTAGGTAAGTTGAAAATCAGAATATCTATAAGAATAAGGAATACAACTACCGGCAGAATGACGGTGAAAGGAAATACCCATCGTGAATTGGGTAGTGTTAGTCGTAATACACCCAATATCCCATAGCGCTTCAATATAAGTTTGGTATTTTTTAGTGGTAGGCTGAAATCAGAAGAAGGCTTATTGTTTGAGGATTCATATATTTTTAAATATTCACTTTCTATGTACTTTAACTCTGTATCTATGTTATTGGTACTACGATTGTTAAACCAACCACCTTTGATAAAGAATTTTTCGTTTTCAAGCTGTGATAGGAAACGGCTATAGTTAAGGTAAGCTTCTTCAAGACAGTCTTTTTTGTATTCGGTGCGAATATCTGTTTCGAGGAATTCTATTTTACCCTTTGTGTTGACGAAATATGCACGATAGTGGTCAAACAGAAATTTTCGAATAATCCCTTGTAGCAGCGGTATATGCTCTAACGCAGATTTAATCTTCTGTATGTCGCCGTACTCTTTGAAATATTTGTTTACGTATAGATCTTCTATGAAATGATGCAGAACTAGCTCAAAAGTACACTTATCCGACTCTTCATTTTGTTCTTCACTTTTTATATTCCTTTGCTTTTCAAATCTTATATCCTTTTCCTTTTGGCGAATAAGCAGAGTTTCAATTTCAGCAAAATTACTATGAGCAGTATCCATTGGTACTACTAGTAGATTTTCAAGTTTACTAGAAATTAATTCTTTTTTATCATTATATGATAGAATTTCTTGTTTTAGAATGATTCTATAAGGTTCTAGAATGATATAAATATTTTCACTATCTAATTTGTTCTTCTTTTCCTGATCTTCCGGAAAATTAGGAAATCCGAGATATTTAAAAAAATAAGTCCCCGCTACGACACTGCTTCTGTTAGCATCGTATATAAAGTACCTCCTTACACTGTGTGAATCAAACATACTCAGGGAAGAGTTTTTTTGAGAAGATCGTAAAAAATGATGATTTCCTCATTTCCTTCGAAATTTCGGTAGGCAAGGTTGTAAAGTAATTGCTCGTAGAAGTTAAGATGTTGATCATTTAATTCGTCCAACTTCTTGTTCTTCTTTAAGCTACCAATTATTCCACTTTTAATATTGATAAATGAAGAGTAGTCTTTTTTATTTTTAAGATGATCTGTAAATTTTTCTAAATAATCTTTTTGAGATGTAGTAATAGCACTCCAGTTATTACCATCTATTTTTTTTAATACTTCCTCCAGTCCTTCAAGACTTTTTCTAGTATTTATACTCTTCTTTATGATTTCAAATATTATTTTTGAGAAATAATATTTGAAGAGGTTGGGTGTACATATAAAGTCAGCTCCACGGGTTAATCTATATTTGTCGTCAATAAAACCCAGCCCATCTGCTCTTATTTCGTCTATGAAAGCATTAGAAAAGGTAGTAATAGGGAATATCCATAGTTTTTCAAAGGGAGTAAACTCCTTTAAATTACCGTAATTATTTTCTTCTATTAATTCCTTAAATATCTGAGATCCTTTTATGTTATTTCCTAAATTATAGTCCATTAAAATTATATCTGGCTTCGTCTCTTTGATAAATTCGACAATATTATCAATTTTAAAACTGTTGTTGAAAGGGTGGGTTTCATTGGGGAATATGTTTATATCAAGACCTGTCAATCCTGATTTTTTTTTAAATACTTCCAGTAAATATTTTTTTGAATACCTCCCTTCTATTTTTTCTTTACTGCCCTCTTTACTAACAAATAGATTTTTTTGTGCAAAATCGTCAATTAAAAGAACATTAATTTCTATATTATTTTCTTCTTTTATTAATTCTAAAATCTCATCCTTTGTTTTGTTATAGAGATTTTCAAAGTTCTCTTCGTCATGAAAGGTGATGGGAAGAATATTGTTGTGGCTTCCAGTGAGATAAGAGTTTTTGTATAGACGGGTTTGAAATTCAATGTACTCACGAGTTACTTCTAATTGATAGAGTTTTTGGTTATTGATATCGGTTAAGTATTCTACTGCCAATTTAATTTCATCATACTTGCTTCTGTTCAAATTTATCATTCTTGACCATATAGAAGCATTATAAAAGTTTTGCTCCTTTCCAGCGTTGTCACAAATAAGTAAAAGTGGTTTGTTTTCTTTTGAGTTACTTTTTAATATTGAATCTGAATCGTCTATATTAATAATTCCTTCCTGTATTATTTCTTTAAATAGATTTTCAGAAAACTCATTTTTAGTTAGGTCGAAGGGCGCAAATATTATATTTAATTTTTTTTTTATTTTTGATTTGTCTTCTTCTTTCGACTCGTTGATAAAATTGTATTCAAGTTCTTGAAGTATATCTTCACTTGAAATATGCTTCTTAAATAGATTGAAACTGCTATTTAAATTGATTAATTGATAATTAATTATACCTTTTACAAATGCGTAGTAGTTGTGGTTTTTGCAATATGTAATTCTTCCAGTTTTTTCAAAGAACTCTTTCCAATTAGTTCTGACTTCCGGCTCTGTTTTAGATAGTGACTCTAAGCTAAAACCTTGTTGTAGTTTTTCTTTTCCAGGTAGTTTTATTCCTTTTTTAAATAGCTTACTTTCATCTTTTTCGCAATTATTATAGAGTTCTATAGCTTCATTCATAGCTCCGTAGTTAATGCTTGTGCTTTTGTTCCCATTTGCAATTTCTATCAGAGCGTATTTTTTTTGTTCTATTTCAAGATTTCGATATAATTTATCGAATTTTTCTTTGATTTTTTCTTTTTCAGGATGATGTAAAAAGATATATAATTGACTATAGCTTACTTTTTTATCAGCTATGTTTAAATTTTTGATATATGATTCTGGGTCTTTACTTTTAAATAGATCATTAGTATTCTTATCATTTATGAAAACGTCAATATGATCTTTTGACAATAGTAAGAGAGGATTTGTATCATTGTTAAAATCTTTAATATAGAAACCTTTTCCCTCATCCGAAAAAGGATAGATCCATATTCTTAAAGTATACTCATTTGCTATGGGATTATTCATGATCCAAATAGTACTTTACATAAATTGTATTTTATATCGAAATCATCTTTGAAAAGTACACCTTGTTGTATTGCGGTTTGGAGACTTTCTATGGGTATATGAATACAATGAGTGCGATGTCGTCCGGTTTGATCTAGCCAATCTGCCCGACCTCGTCCTGTAGTCATTGCAATAATAGTATTATCTGAAAGGTCTTCACCTTCTTGAAGACCGAAAATCTGATCTATGAGATTTTCATATCGATTGCCTTCTTTTTTGTCTTTTGATAGATATTCTGCATAAGACAGATGAAGGATAAAGAAATGCACCCGATTTTCACTCCAATTTTTTATTTCTTCTGTTATTTCTTTTTTGTTTTTATTTTCGCTAATGATATTTAGATTAAGGCCGGTTTTTAATATTTTATCTTTTTTCTTCTCTTTTTTGTTTTCGTCTAAAGTATAATTGTCTACCAGGGAAAATAGCCTATTGTCAGCGATAAATATTTTTGTATTTATTGTTTCAAGCAGTTCGTGGTACTGGATATTTGTTATTTCATTATTTGGAGTAAATAGCTTTTCGAACGAGCAATTAAAAAAGTATTTTAACATATATCCATGTGTTCTTAGTTTACAAACATCTGCTTTTTCTGAACCTGTATCATGGTCTATTTTTATTGGAGTGTGTATACCTTTCACAGCTTTAAATGACATGTCGTTTGAAAGCTCATAAATGGTGCCATTTTTTTCAAAATATATTGTTTCATTTGTTTTCCACTTTTTGTTCCATTCTTCGTATAGTTTTTCAAAAATTTCACGTTCTTCTCCTCTTAAAACTTCTTCTATAATATTGTTTTTTTCTATACTTCTTATTACAGCTCTTTTTTTTAAGGAGCTTTTACTGTCGCTATCTTCATTAACTACAGCGATTTTATATCTGGGTATAGTGTCAATGAATTTTCCAGCACTTGTGTCATCTCTTATCGGTTCTTCGAAAATCTGTACGTCTTTCGCTTTCCATATATGAAAGAATTTGATATAGAGTTTTTTATTAAAATTCGTATTTACGCCTAATAACGTACTCAAATTTGCATCGAGTTCATAGTTTTCATCTTTTATTAAATTATCAAGATGCCTTTTTCTTTCTTCCTTACTTGTTTTTTTTCTAAGTTCTTTGTTATATAGCCAGTTCTTTTTAATGAGGTTGGGAGTGTCCGGGTAGAGATTGTAGGCTATCCAAGGGTAATAGCTTTCGACTTCTTTGTGAGGGTATTCTGCAGAGGTGAAGGATTTATTAAACAAAGCTGCAGCGCATACTTTGTCTTGATTACTTCCACCCATTCTTGGATGTCCATTATCAGTCAGAATAGACTGATAGCTATTTCTAATAACAGATTTTATCATCTTGAATTGCTGATCCCTTAAATCCTCCGAATTATCTTTTGGTTTATTGAAATTATAAATTGGACTTTCCTTGCCTCCTCTATAATTGATATTGACACCGATTAGATATAGTTCCTTATTTTCGATTAGCGCTTTACTTATTTTTTGGTTTGAGTCGTTAATTTTAAATTCGCTCTTTAAGAAATTTGCCAGATTCTCTATCTCGCCTTTGGATATTATTTCTTTTAGTTTATCTTCTCTGGTTTTGTTATTTTTATCTTTTTCTTCATCATCTAATTTTTTTCTTACGTCATTTTTTAATTTATCTTCACTTATAAAATTTAATATTTTTTTTCGTAGCATAAAATTATATTCTCTTATCTGGAAATGAAGTTCTAACCCATTTTGTTTTATTGAATCTCTATGCTCCTTTGTAATATGTTTCGCATTCCGGAGAGTGTTTTCTATGATAGTAAAGAATGCATGTTTTCCTACATCACCTCCCGGGAGCAAGATTGTTTGATTTTGCAGTATTTTTCTTAAGTTTTCGTGACTTTCTGTAAGTCGTACAAAATGTAAATCGCTGCTGTATTTATTTAAATAGGTTTTGTATTTTTCGTAGCCATTATAGTGCCTTGTGAGGTTCATTTCTCCTTCAACAAACTCTTTTATATTAATGGTTAAGAAATGGCGTTTATCGGCAGTTTCTTCAACAGTCTCTTGTCCCTCTGTTTTGGGCCCGCCCTCAGTATCAACAAATACATGAACTACGAAAAACTCTTCCGCAGCCATGATACTACCGATAAACAGTGGATTGTTAAACATTTCCATCAGTAGGTCGTACATAGAAACGATACGGGATGGTGTCGCCTGGTTGTCACGTATCACACCGCTCCAGAATGCTCCCTTATCTCTCAAGTAGGTAAGTAAAGGGGCTATGGCATAGTCCAGGGGCATTGGTAACTTGCCATTTTTGTCTTCGTACTGCAATAAATTGCTCGCGGGGATAGCTTTGCCTTTTTTGTTTGTAAAGTTATTGCTGTACAGGATATAATCCAGTAAAGTTGTGTCAAATATAGTACTGCTACTGTCGGAGATACCGCGTGCCTTATAATGTATCAGGGTATCATTATGCTCATCTTTATTCTTGTTATTTGCGGAAAATAAATTAGAATAGGAAATAGTATTGAGAGGTAAGTTTTCCAGCCTTCCGAATTGTGGAATATAGTAATGTTGTTTTAGATACTGCTCGTTACGGTAATTGAATAGCGACTGTAGAAAGTTTAAACTATGTGCGGATATATTGTGAGCATAGGAATCTATAAGGATAGAGTTGATAGCAGATACGGTTTGAGTGTAACGGAGTTGTTCTAAATAATAGGCATTTAATACTTTTTGTGCTAATATAGTATTAATAAGTATAATAGATTGGATTTCTTCTTCTTCTAGTTCTTCTCTAAATATGAAGTAAATTCCCCCTAAAGTTCTTTCTTCTTTATTGCTTTCATCTCTTTCGTGTAAAAATACGGAATAGCTTGTTATATAGTATAGATATCCGCCCATTTGGGCATAGTAGCGGTGTGCATTTACATTTTTTTTTATACGTTCATTTGATTTCCATCTAATTGGTTCATTTTTTTCAAATTTTATTACTAGGTTGTCTTCCTTTCCATTGTTATCGGGTATTTGAGAAAACACATCAGATTCTTCCAAATTCTTAGATTTTTCAATTTTTTCAAATGTTTCTGAAGTTATTTCTGATAAATTAATATCATATGGATACTCGGAAGAGTAATTTAATTTTAAAACGATAGGGTGACTTATTCCATTTTTGGTTTCAGAGAGGAGTCCCGACAATGAATCATTCTCTTCTGTTTCATTAACTTGTTGTTTCCACTTTATTTCAAATATTGACTTGAAATTACTATCATTTATAATCAATCCTTCGTAATCTTTGATTTTTTCAATCTTCCAATCTGTTACAGATACTACCTTTGATAAGGAAGGAATCATGGCTATTAGTTTTTTTTTGAAAAATTCAGAATTCTTGATTTCTTCAAAAAAGTCTGCCAAAATGCTTTCGGGTGTATCTTTAGTTATTAGCCAAATATTTTTTAAAATAGATTCTTCCATTTTTTAATCCTATATCTGTTAATATCTTAAAATTGAATCATAAGCTATTGTAACGAAGTTTTTATTTTGTGCTTCTTTTTCAGAAATTAATTTAGCTATTCCAATACCGATCAAGGAGCTTTCTCCCAAGCTTAATATCTCTGTATCATAAGGAAATTGTTCTCTAACCCAATTTATATCTATTGACGACGCGTCGATAAGTTTGTCGCAGAGACTTATTGCTTTTTCAATGTGTCTTAACTTAACGTTGGGGCCATATAAGCCATAGATTATCTTTTGGGACTCAAAGAATGGGTAATAACCCACTTTTTGTATACCATTCTTATATGGATAGTCAAATAGGGCAATAGATGAAGTGCCATTTCCTATACCTGATATTAGATAGTCAATATTAATTTGATTGTTTATTTCAGACGAAATTCTTTTGAAAACATTTATAATTATTTCATTAGGTTCTTCGCTGTGATTTGGATGGAAATATGTTCTTTCAATTAATTTTTCTTTTATTATTTTTACACAGTGACCAATATACCCTTTTGAGAATATTATGGTTGTATCATTTTCTACAATAGTTTTAGTTCTTGCAGTAGGTAATATTTCGGGTATGATTAATGTGAGATCGTAGCCTAGAGCTTTACAGACTAATGACATGGAAATACCAGAACTTCCAGAAGATATCTCAATCAGTTTTGAAGATTGTGGGTTTATGATTTCCAGATCTTCCATAAGGAAGAGATAGATTAGCCAGTATCTACTGTAGTGGTTATTTCCAAAGCTATTTTCTGTTTCTTTTTTTATAAATAATCTATTTTTATTTCTTAAATTAACACAGTAAATCGGCGTATTTCCAACCCCGAAATAGAGTTCTTTGTAAATATCAACTCGCTCTTTTGAAATATTTTTTGCAAGTTGGAAAATTTCGGGTAGAGCAATTTCGGAATTATTTAGAATTTCTAATTGTTCTTTTCTTAATCTAATCTCTGGTGTCATAAAGTAAATCCGTTATCAATAGTTAAATCAATACCGTTTATACGATTTGCATACTCAGAACAGAGAAATATTACTCCATTTGAAATATCTCTTGTGTTGATTAGCTCATTTGAAAGTAGTTTGTCTTTCGTTAATTTTCTTATTTTTTTATATTCATCTATATCCTCCATTTTTTTAAAAATATTTTCTAGTTCTTTTGTGTCTGTTGGGCCTGGCAGTACATTGTTGACATTGATGTTGTATCGGCCAAGTTTTTTTGCTATTATTTTTGTTAAATTCCAGTTTGTCGATTTTATAGAATTGTACGGGAGGTATTCAAATGGGAAATATATTGAAGTGCCAATAATATTTACGATTTTTCCATATCTGTTTTTTATCATATCATCTAAAAAAAAGTTTAGTATCTGATTGAATGATAAAACCTGCTTGTTGAATTCTGATATAGCGGTTTCAGGTATTAATTTTAGTTCATGGAATACCTGTCCTCCACCAACATTATTAATTATTATTGAGGGATAGGCCCAGTTTGATGGAATTTCAAATTTCTTTAATTCATTTAATAGATTTAAGGAATTAGATAAGTCAAAGCAAATAGTTTTTACTTTATCTTTATATTGATCCTCTAGTTTTTTTAATTTTTTTTCATTCCTTCCTAAACCGATGCAATTAGCGCCAAGGTTACAAAAATTATCTAATATTTCTTTGCCAATTCCTTCTGTGCATCCTGTAATAAAAACAGTCTTTCCTTTAAAATTTATGTTCATTTATTTTATTATTTCTGTTTCTCCATTCGCTTTTATTTGATGAAAGTGCATGGGGAATGTAACATCCCCGTCCGTAAAATTTAAAATTCCCAGAGCGCCTTCATAATTTTTTAGATTTCTTATATATTCTGATACTTTTATAGGGTCATTTCCGACATTATTGATAGCGTTAAAAATTAGTTTACTTGCATCATAACCGACAGCATTTACAATCGTAGGTTCTTTTTTGTACTTTTCTTTGAATTTTTTTGTGAAACTTACTAAAGTTGAAACTTTAGGGTCATTTGGGTCATAATTGACTGTGGGAACTAATACGCCTTCCGCCGCTTCTCCCGCCACTTCTAAGCAACTTTTTTCTAAAAAGCTGATATTTGAAATTATTAGTGTATTTTTTTTGTTGTTAAGTTGTTTGAACTGTTTTATATAGCTTCCCATTTCAATTTGATTTCCCGCTAAGTATAATATATCAAAGTCTAAAGAATTTAACTTGGATATTATATTTTTAAAGTCTTTTATGCCTTCTTCATATTTCATAGAGCTAACTTTTCCTCCTAAGCGTTCAAACTCTTTGGAGAATAAATCATATAGTCCTTCACCAAATTCTGAATTTACATACAATACGAAAGCCTTTGATTTCCCTATTTCATTTGCATACCTTGCTGATACTAATGATTCGTCTACACTCGATGGATAATTTCGAGCAAAATTTTTGCTTATATTGTTTAACTTTGGAGAAGATGCACCTGGAGATAATAGAAAAGCATCATTTTTTTCTATAATTGGAATTAGGGAAAGCGTAACTTGGCTAACCACATCTCCAATTATATATTTAGTTTTGTCTATATTTAATAGTTTATTTAATGAAGAAATTCCGTCTTTTGGATTCCCCTTTGAGTCTTCAAAAATTACATTTACGGAATCTTTGTTTTCTTCTATGAATAGAAGTATTCCTTCTTTCATAGGGTCTCCATAGCTAGATAATTCTCCTGAGAATGGTAGGATAACACCAACTTTTATTTTGTTATCAGTACTGTTTTCTTTCGACTTATACCAATATATCCCACCTATTACAACTACAAGAGCTAGGATAACCCAAATCAAATTCTTTTTCATAGTCTTACTTATTTTGTAATATTTATGCTATCGTTGGTAAGTTGCTTCAAAAATTCTATGTTCTGCTCTATCAAAAGCAAAGCCATGTTTTTCTTATCAAGAGTAAGTTTAATCATTTTCAACAAATCCTGCTGCACTTTTTGGGCAATTCCTGCGCTAGGTTCATCTGCTATCAGGAGTTCCATAGAGGGGTTGGCCAGAACGGTCATCAGAAAACCCAGTATATGGCGTTCACCGCCGCTCAGGTTCGCGGCTTGCAATGAGAGACGCCTGGGGCTAAAAAGCGCTATATCCAGTTCTTGCAGTCGGTGTATTTGTTCTTCTACGTTTTGGGTGGTGTGCCGAAGGAGGGCGAATTTGAGGTTATCCTTTACACTCAGGTTGCCAAATACCCTGCCGCCCTGCATAAAATAGCCTATCCCTGAGGCGCTTTTATGGTGAGTAGGCGTGGTGTACAGGTTTTGTCCTTTCCATAGAATCCGGCCGTCGGTATAGGGTGTGATGCCCATGATGGCTTTTGCCAGGGTACTTTTACCGCTGCCGTTTTTACCGGTAATGCCTATCCGCTCGCCCTGCCGCAGTTCGATACTAAAACCCTCTAAAACCGGCTTGCCTTTTTGGTAGCCTGCAGAAAGGTTTTGAATCTGGAGAAGGGTGGCGTTGCCTGTCATTATCCGTATTATCTAATTCAAATCTTTACTCCCAGATAATTTACCAATAAATCCTTATGATTCAACGTATTTGCCACTGAGCCTTGATATTTTATCCGTCCGTCTTCGATATAACAGGCTTTACCACATGTTTGTTGTACAAAGTCGAGATTATGCTCTATCAGTACCACCGTTTTACCTTTGGCAACCAGGTTGGCTATCATCAGCGCCATCAGCTCCCGTATCTGCGGATTGACGCCGGCGCAGGGTTCGTCCAAGAGGAAAAGTTCTGCCGTTTCGTTCATGAACAAGCGCGCAAAAGCAAGCAAGCGTTGTTGCCCGATAGACAGGTTTCCGGCGGGTTCGCTGCGCTTTTCCCATAGCGGGTTATCGTTGCCCATCAGTTCCGCAAGAATGTACCCGGCTTCCTGCTCCCGTAGCGTTTCGGTCGTCTTTATTTTTTTGAAAATCTGCCAGGGCTGTTCGCCCCAAAAGTTACTGTCGGCCACTTTCATATTTTCCATTACGGTCAGTTCCGGGAAAATATTGCTACCCTGAAAAAGTCTTGTAATACCGATACGGGCATGGCGGTATGCCGGAATCCTGGTCAGATCGTATTCATTGCCTTTCCAGGTATAAACGATATTTCCGTAAGTAGGTTTTAATAAGCCGCTGATAATGTTGAACAAAGTACTTTTGCCACTACCGTTTGTACCCAGCAATGCAGTGGCTTTCCCTTTGTCAAAAGCAATATCTATTCCTTTCAGGATACTCGAATGTTCCGTTTCTTCCTTTCCCGTAAGGCCGGTAAAGGATTGGGTAAAGGTCATTTGTATCTGATTGAGGATTAGAATATTGCTCATTCTTTTTATTGAAATTTATGCGGTTTCCATATTGCCTGCCAGACCTTTTTTTTGGTAAAAAACCACCCAGATCAAAATTGCACCGTAAATGATTTGGCGGATAGGAGCAGCGATATTGTCGGGCAAGCCAACAAAACGTAGTATCTCCGGTATCAGCACCACGAAAACCGCTCCTGCTACAGGCCCTTTGATATTGCCCGTTCCGCCAATCAGCAATGCGGAAAGTATAAAAATACTCTCGTCTAAGGTGAAAGAAGTAGGGTCTATATACGAGATATACGTAGCATAAATATAGCCGGCTAAACCGCTGAAAGCCGAACAAATCGCAAAGGACAGGACTTTGTAATAATTGACATTCCTGCCCAGAGACAATAAAGCGACTTCGTCATCTTTCAACGCCCGCAAAACCCTGCCTAAAGGCGAATGTATCAGTGTATAAAATAAAAGTCCCAGCAGTACTGCGACAAGCAACGCAAAAGCGAAATAGGAAAAATTGTCGTTCAGGTACAGGCTGCCGATGATTCTGGGCGAAGGAATACCCGAAATGCCGAATGGGCCTTTGGTTACAGAAGTCCAGTTGTACAATATGGTATAGATAATGATTTGAAAACCAAGCGTCGCCAGTATGAAGTAATCACCCTTGAGCCGCAGGGATGGCAGGGCTATTACCAAAGAAAGCAAAGCATTTATAAGCAGGATAAGCAGGAAAGACAACAATACATTGAAGTTGAAATACAGCACGCATAAGGCCGTGATATAGGCGCCTATACCATAGAATGCTGCATAAGCAAGGGACATTCTTCCGGTAAGTCCGGTCATTATATTAGCAGCCATACAGAGTATGCTGTATATACTGATCATAATGAATATGTGTAAAATATAGTCCATCTAAATCCAGCGCTGTTTTACCCCGAAAATTCCCTGCGGCCTGAATATTAAAATCAATACCAACAATAGAAATGTAATTGCCGTTTCCCACCTTGCCTCAAAAAAATATACAGACAGGCTTTGCAGGATACCCAAAATCAGGCCTCCAATCAAAGCGCCTTTAAAGCTCCCGAATCCGCCCAGGATCATTACCACTAAGGCATTTAGCAGCAACCCCATACCGAAATAAGGGTCAAAACCTACATCGTAACCTATTAACAGACTGACTGCAGCGCCTAAAACTCCCGAAATAAAATAAAGGACCAGCCTTAGCCTTAAGGCATTGTGCCCGAACACTTCAAACAGTAACCTGTCGTGGCTAAGCGCATTTATTTTTAAGCCCAGATTGGTCTTTCGCAGCGCCATCAGAACTCCGGCAGCCAATAATCCGGACACAACCAATTGGATAAGCTGCATTCTTGTAATAATTATATTGCCGAATTTCAGGCTGTTGTAAATGCTTTGCGAAAATGTTTTGTTTTCGTTGCCAAAAAGCATTGCCAAAAGGTTAGTCAGGATAATAAACAAGCCGATGGATGCCACCAGGATGCTGTTGTGTGTGCTACCTCTTTTTTCCAAAGGCTGATAGATGCATTTTTCTGACAGGGTGTTGAGCAAACCTGCAATCAGCAATGTCAATGGAACAGCCGCCCAAAAAGGCAACCCCAACATCTTAATCAACCAATAATGTATAAAGCAGGCAGACACCACCACGCCTGCATATGCAATGCTGAACACCCTAGTCGTATTATATGTCAGGCTGAAAGCCATAGCCAGCAGGGCATACAATAGTCCGGTAATAAAGCCATTGAGGATAAATTGAAAGAGCATATGCGCACTCAGAGGTCATAAAGAATGATCTGGAAGCAAGTTACACTATTTTTTAAACTGTGCTGAATAATTCCGGGCGGATGATAAGTAGCAGAGAAAAACCCTGATCAATATCTGTAGATAGGAACTATTGTGCTGACGATCTGGTTTGCTATTTCGGCGGTAAGGCGCTACCGGGATTTTATGAAAGGGCGCTACCTGGAAGAACGGGATGTGCCGACCCCATAAGCATTTTACCTGCTTCATATTCTGTACAACATGCGATATCCGGCTGGAATTACTTCTTTACTGTTGTTGCTGGTTCTGGGGGTTACGGCCTGTTCACGCTCTGCTTCCAGGGAAGATGCTGAGCAATGGCTTCCGTCGGCCGGTAAGTGGAAACTCAGGGAAGTTACAGTGACGACCGCCTACGATCCTCCCAACCTGACAAGGGTCAGGTTACGTTTTGAGCGATAGTAATTTCTTCCTCTTTTAATATTACCACCCCCAACCGAGCTCCTGATAGCTGATAAGCACGACCGCTATAACGGCAATGAGGAGACCCGTCTTGTTAACGCGGTTTAATTTCTCGTTAAAAAGCCAGTAAGCCGTAACAGCGGAAGCCAGCATGGTAAGAATATTGTAAACCGGGAATACGAACGAGGCGCTATTGCCGTAATGCGTTAATGCTTTCAGCAAAAAGAAGAGCGACAGAAAATTGGGGATTCCGAGAAGTAAGCCTGCCGCAATGCTCCTGGTAGAGGGCCAGCTCTTTTGGCGTACACACCGGATCACCAGTACTGTGCTGCCTATGATGACGGCCCCCAGGCAGGCAATGATCATGAACAGGGTATTGCTGCCGGCGTCATAATAGGTAAAGGTCAGGTAGTTGATCAGCGTATTATTTGCCCCGGAGGCAAGAAAGTAGAGTATTGGCCAGATAAAAGCCTGCTTCCGGATGCCTGCCGTCGGGCCGTTGCTCCAGGAGCCCATTACCAGTGCGGGAAGTGTGAGCACAAGCCCGGCATAGTTAAGCAGCGTATAAGTCTTATGCGCGTTCTGAAAAATGAAAAGGCCGAAAAGGACCGGTATAACCAGCGAAAGATTACCCGCAAGAGAAGCAGAGGTAACACCTGCCTTTTGTGTGCTTTTCCCGATCAACAGAAAAACAAGAATAAACAGTATTCCCAGAAGGAGCGTGTAAAATGTGCCTTTTGAGGACCAGTTCAAAGTATCTGCAGTTGCAAAGAAGCGTGGAGTAAGGAGGGCGCCTGTGAGGACACAGGCATAGTAGTTAAAAACAACGGCATGAAAAGAATCCACTTTCCATGCGGGAAAAGACCTGGTAATCAGGTATAATGCTACAGTAAACAGGACAGCGAGCAGGAAGTAGATCATTCTTTTTTCTCCAGGGGACAGGACACTGAGTTGAACCGGGATCATTGCCGTTATGTTCAGCCCGGATATCCCCAAAATATACCAAATCGTTTTTTATTTTTTGTGATCCGTCCTGTAAAAACAGAGGCCGCCTCATTTATGAGACAGCCTCTTTCTACTCGATTGATTATCCTTCTTATTTCCCCGGGCACAGGTCCCGCAGGAAATTTATTTGACTTTATCCACAATAGCCTTGAATGCATCAGGATGGTTCATTGCCAGATCGGCCAGTACCTTACGATTCAGCCCGATTCCGGCTGCATTGACTTTCCCCATAAAAACTGAGTAGGAGAGTCCGTGCTGACGGCTACCTGCATTGATACGCTGGATCCAAAGAGCGCGGAAGTTGCGTTTTTTCTGCTTCCGGCCGATGTATGCATATCCCAGCGCTTTCTCGACAGCGTTTTTGGCTACTGTCCAGACATTTTTACGACGACCGTAGTAACCTTTGGCCATCTTTAAGATTTTCTTGCGCCTTGCACGCGACGCGACGTGATTTACCGAACGTGGCATAATTGAGTTGTTTTTAACGACCGGTGCCTGAACTGTCAGGACTTGAAAAACCGGGCATCGGGTTGAACAAATGAAACCTGCAGGATTAGACCTGCCTGTTGGCTCAGCAGATTTTAATTAAACTGCGAGCAAAGTTTTGATGCGTCTTTCATCAGTACGGTCTACCAGGGTAGCCTGCACCAGGTTGCGCTTGCGCTTGGTAGACTTCTTGGTAAGAATGTGGCTGTGAAACGCGCGTTTACGTTTGATTTTACCGGTCCCGGTCAGCGAAAACCGCTTTTTGGCCCCGGAATTGGTTTTTAACTTAGGCATTGTGAATTACGTCTAATAAATTGAATGGATAAAATCAGCCCGCAAAGTTAGAAAATATAAAAAACAAATCCTAGGAGATGGCTTACAGAGTGCCGGTCTCCACAGGATCGGTACAACCGGGAAGTTACTTCTTTTGCTGTTGGCTTGGCGTAATGATCACCGTCATCCTTTTGCCTTCGAGCTTAGGCTCCATCTCCACTTTGCCGTAATCTGCAAGCGCATCCGTGAATCTTTGAAGCAGGTTGGTCCCTCTTTCTTTGAAAACGATGGTCCGTCCTACAAAATGGACATACGCCTTTACCTTGGATCCTTCCTTGAGGAAGTTGATAGCATGTTTCAGTTTAAAGTCAAAGTCATGATCGTCGGTATTCGGGCCGAATCGGATCTCTTTGATCACCACTTTCTGAGCCTTTGACTTGATCTCTTTCTGCTTCTTCTTTTGTTCGTATTTGAATTTCGAGTAGTCGGTGACCTTGCATACCGGAGGTACTGCGTTGGGAGCGATTTCCACCAGGTCGAGGCTTTGCGCTTCTGCAAAAGCCAGGGCTTTGCTAAGAGGAAATACGCCTTGTTCTACGTTGTCTCCAACCAACCGAACCTCCTGAGCGGTAATGCGCTCGTTGATTTTGTAAGGTTCCTCTACAATCACACGCCTTCTGGGGCCGCGTGGGGGTCTTAATGCCATACTGTGTATCTGATGCGTTTTTTTATGGTGGTTGTTTGTAAATTATTGAATATCCGGTCTCTTGGTATAAAAACCAGACCAATTACGCCAATTATAAGTAAAACTAAAAACTGGAGAGATTCTTTTTGATCTCGGAGGCAAAATATTCTGAAAATTCGGCAGTTGTCATGCTTCCTATATCACCTTCTCCTTTCTTACGGACCGACACCCGGCCTTCGGCAGCTTCTTTTTCACCGACGATCAGCATATAGGGTATTTTAGTTACCTCCGCGTCCCTTATCTTTCGCCCTATTTTTTCGTCGCGGTGGTCTACAAAACCCCTGATATCCTGCTCCTGTAGCTCAAAGAAGAGGTCGTCGGCATAATCTGCGTACTTTTCGGAGATAGGCAGGATGGCAACCTGGTCGGGCGAGAGCCACACCGGAAACTGTCCGGCGCTGTTTTCGATCAGGATGGCGATGAAGCGTTCCATCGACCCGAAAGGCGCGCGGTGAATCATCACCGGGCGATGCTTCTGGTTATCGGCGCCCACATATTCCAGCTCGAAACGCTGAGGCATCTGGTAGTCGACCTGGATGGTGCCGAGCTGCCATTTCCTTCCAAGTGCATCTTTCACCATAAAATCGAGTTTCGGGCCATAGAATGCCGCTTCTCCCAGTTCTGTTACGGTTTCCAGCTCTTTTTCAGCGGCAGCTTCTATGATCGCAGCCTCGGCTTTCTCCCAATCCTCGTCTTTACCGATGTACCTGGACTTATTTTCCGGATCTCTCAGCGAGATCTGGGCCGAATACTCAGTAAACCCGAGCGTGCGGAATACGTAAAGCACCAGGTCTATGACCCTTATAAACTCCTCTTTCACCTGGTCGGCACGGCAGAAGATATGGGCGTCGTCTTGTGTAAATCCACGCACACGTGTCAGGCCGTGGAGCTCGCCGCTTTGCTCGTAGCGATATACGGTACCGAACTCCGCAAGCCTGAGCGGCAGGTCGCGGTATGACCGGGGCTCGGTTTTGTATATTTCGCAGTGGTGCGGACAGTTCATGGGCTTGAGCAGGTATTCCTCTCCTTCGTTTGGAGTCCTGATAGGTTGGAACGAATCCTTTCCGTATTTATCCCAGTGTCCAGAGGTGACATACAGCTCCTTGCTGCCGATATGCGGCGTTACCACAGGGAGATAGCCTGCCCGTAGCTGAGCCTTCCTCATGAAGTTCTCGAGCCTCTCCCGCAGCATAGCGCCTTTGGGTAGCCATAAAGGGAGACCCTGACCGACTTTTTCGGAAAAGGCAAATAACTTGAGCTCTTTTCCGAGCTTGCGGTGATCTCTCTTCCTGGCTTCTTCCAGGAGGGTGAGATATTCCTCCAGCTCCTTCTGTTTGGGAAATGTGATGCCGTAAATGCGGGTGAGCATTTTGTTGGCCTCGTTGTTCCGCCAGTAAGCGCCGGCGATGTTGGTCAGCTTGATCGCCTTGATAAACCCGGTATCGGGAATATGAGGGCCGCGGCACAGGTCGGTAAAGTCGCCTTGCTTATAAAGCGTTATTTGTCCGTCCTCAAGGCCGTTTATCAGCTCTATTTTGTACGGATCCCCTTTTTCTGAAAAATAAGTCAGCGCATCGGCCTTACTGATGTCTTCACGGAGATAGGTATTTTTCAGGCGTGCCAGCTCCAGCATTTTAGCCTCTATTTTCGGGAAATCATCCTGGCTGATAGTGGCGCCTCCAAGATCAACATCATAGTAAAAGCCTCTTTCGATGGCAGGGCCTGTCCCGAATTTGACGCCCGGGTACAAAGCCTCCAGCGCTTCTGCCATGAGGTGTGCAGAAGAATGCCAGAAAGTAGATTTTCCTTCATCGTTCGTCCAGGTGAGCAAGGTGACAGAAGCATCGGTCGTGATAGGGCGCGTGGCATCCCACACTTCCCCGTTCACTTTGGCAGCCAATACGTTGCGTGCCAGACCTTCGCTGATACTCGAGGCTATTTCAAGCCCGGTCACGCCTGCCGGATAAGCTCTTCGGCTTCCGTCAGGCAAGGTAATTTGGACTTCGGATGGATTACTCATCTATGCTTTACTTCTCTTGTAATAGATAAAAATGAAAAAAGTTTTACAAAGGTAACGGTATTATATCAAACTGTGAGGAGCAACACTTGTTTTCTGTGGATATTCAGGCAGAGAAATTCCTGTCAGAAGTCGTGTTTTCCGGTGCAGGTATTCCCGGGTCAGAAAATAAAAATATCATTTTCCATAGTCTTCCGGATTTTAGGGTCTGTATATAATATATCTTTGAGCATTGGCTGTCGGCCCTTTGCATCAGCTTTAACTTCTTTACGACTAATTGCAATGAGAAAGTCATATTCAGGATTACTGGTAGGGTTCGGGTACCTCCTTTTTTCATGCGGAGGCACAGGAGAAAAAAAGGAAACAGAGGAAAAGACCGGTAAATTCCCTGCGGAACTTATCAGCTTCACGCCTTACGATAAAAATCCCGTATTTGCCGGTACCGGCGCTGAAACCTGGGATTCGAAAATACGTGAACGCGGTTTTGTCATGAAGGAGGGTGATGAATGGTCGTTGTGGTATACCGGCTATTCGAAGACCTCAGGTGATGAAACAAAATACCTCGGACTGGCAACTTCCGATGACGGGCTCACGTGGGAGCGGTATTCGGAAAGGCCTGTCTATGACTCATTGTGGGTAGAAGATATGTTTGTATGGAAAGAGAACGGGACTTACTATATGGTGGCAGAGGGGCGTGACGATGTGGCGCACCTGCTTACGTCCGACAACCGCGTTACCTGGACCAGCCGGGGCGCTCTTGATGTAAGGCAGAAAAACGGCGAGCCGCTGACACCGGGGCCTTACGGTACGCCGACGCTCTGGAAGGAAAATAATACCTGGTACCTTTTCTATGAAAGAAACGACCACGGCATATGGCTGGCTACTTCGAATGACATGAAAGTCTGGACCAATGTACAGGATGAGCCCGTCATCGCCATGGGACCGGAAGTTTATGACCAATATGCGGTCGCCATGAACCAGGTTATCAAATACAAAGGACGGTACTATGGCTATTACCACGCGTCAGCATTCGAAGACTGGAGGGAGTGGACCATGAATATTGCAGTATCGGATGACCTGGTGCGCTGGGAAAAGTACGAAGGCAACCCGATCATGAAGAATAACCTGTCGAGCGGAATGGTGGTCGAAACCGGCGATGGCTTCCGGTTTTATACAATGCACCCGGAGGTGAATGTATTTAAATGATTGCCCTCATTGCCTAATTGACAAACAACTCCCTCAATTCCGTTGCTTCATCCGGGTTCAGGCGGCCGGATAATACGAGCCTGAGCTGCCTGCGGCGCAGTGCGCTTTTAAAAAGCTCTTTTTCCTGGTCGGTTTCGGGGATCAGCTCTGCGACCTGCTGCGGTTTGTTTTGATCGTCTACTGCCACAAAAGTGTAAAAGGCCTTGTGGGTGGCTACTTTTATGCCGGCGGGGACGTCTTCGGCCCATACTTCAATATAGACTTCCATAGAAGAGTTAAACGCCCGTGTGACGCCGGCGTGCATGGTCACGACATGCCCCAGCCTGATCGGTTGTGCAAACGAAACGTTGTCGACCGAAGCGGTGACGACCTTGGCGTTGGCATGTTTCTGGGCGGCAATAGCCCCGCATATGTCCATCCAATGGAGCAGTCTCCCGCCCATCAGGTTGTTTAGTGTATTGGTGTCGTTGGGAAGCACCATTTCAGTCATCGTTACCTTCGACTGAGAGGCGGTTTTGGATCTTGACATACTGCAACGGAAGGGTTAACGGGAGCATTTGGTGATTTTGCGCTCCCGGGCATAACGCGGGTTCGGAAGCGAATAGCTTACCCTGGCCGCGAGGATGGCGTAGATGTCTTTCGAGCTGGGGTTACCTCTTATATAGCCGGGTTGCTGACCGCTGCCACGGTAGGAGAGGTTGAAAGCCTCGTTGGAGGTAAGCTGGTCATATTCGGGATAGAGAGTACTCACGTCGTCCAGGTAGTCGGAAAAAAGGAAATTGCCGGTGATCTCAATCCCCGCGCTCCAGGTGGCGTTAATGCGTACCATAGCCCCGAGTCCGCCCGAAACAAAAATAGGAAGGCGCCAGTATTTATGTCCTTCCGTCTGGTATTGCGGAAGGCTGTAGACAACTCCTTCCCATTCTGCCTTAGGTGAAAGATAAGTGACTCCCAGACCGACCAGCGCATAGGGGTTGACCCGGGCTCTTTTCGAATAAGGGAAAAGGTCGACCTGGGCAGATAGCATCAGATCAGGGTTTGTTGTGACGAAAGAGAGATTCTTTTCGGGATTATTCGTATACTGGCTGTCCCCCGAAACTTTATACAAACGAAGCTCTCCCCGTGCGCTTACCCTTTCCGTAAGGCGGTAGGTGCCGCCGAGCATGAAGGCAGGCCCGAGGCCGAGATTCCCTGAACCGAAGTTCGAGGATATATCGCCCATATAATAGGAAACGCCCCCGCCTCCGAAAATGGTGACCTGTCCGAACGGATCAGCCATCGGCCTGTTTTGAGCACAGACGGTCGGCGGGGCAAAGATTGCTAAAAAGGAAGCAAGGGACAAAAAAGGGAAAAAAAGCTTCATTCTGGCTCTTATCTGAAAATACACACGATATATAAAACAATAAGGATAAAGAATTGTGCCAGGGCAGGCTCTGCGGAACTTGCAGTTTCGCAGAGCGGATAAACCGATTTAAACGTACCTTTGACAGAAGTTTAATATTTGGATTATCGTCTATTACAGATAACGTGAAAAGAGAAGTTTTGTTAGCGGATTTGTTGAAAAATGTGGAAGTGACTGAGGTTAGGGGAACTATTTCCATAGCAATTTCAGGGGTGATCACCGATTCGAGGAAGGTTCAACCCGGCAGTTTGTTTGTTGCGGTGCGGGGCACACAGACCGACGGTCACGCTTACCTGGCCCAGGCACGCGAAAAGGGCGCTACGGCACTTGTTGTGGAAAATCTTCCCGGGGAAGCTGCGGAAGGCTGCGTATATATCGTCGTCCGGGATTCATCGGTGGCATTGGGCAGGATTTCCGCCGCGTTTTATGACTATCCGTCAGAAAAGCTGAAGCTGGTAGGCGTAACCGGCACTAACGGTAAAACGTCTGTCGTTACGTTTCTTTTCCAGCTTTTCAGGAACCTGGGACACCGGTGCGGAATGATTTCCACGGTTCAGAACCAGATAGAAGACCAGGTCATACCGGCAACCCACACTACTCCCGAAGCAGTAGTGCTGCAGGAGCTACTGGCCAGGATGGCCGACAGCGGATGCAGCTATGTATTTATGGAGGTAAGCTCGCATGCGGTGGTACAGCGCAGGATAGAAGGATTGAAATTTGCCGGGGCTATCTTTACGAACATTACCCACGACCACCTCGATTTTCACGGGACTTTCGATCATTACATTGCAGCTAAAAAAGCTTTTTTCGACGATCTCACTAAAGATTCTTTTGCTCTTATCAACGCTGATGACCGGCGGGGAAGCGTAATGGTGCAGAATACGAAGGCAAGGGTTTATTCTTATTCCATGCGGAATATTACCGATTTCCGCGCCAGGATACTGACCGCCACACTACAGGGGATGCAGCTTCTGATAAACGATAAGGATGTGTGGGTAAGGCTCATAGGAGCATTCAACGTCTCGAATTTACTGGCAGTCTACGGAACGGCGCTGATTTTGGGTGAGGACGAAGAGACCGTGCTGACGGAACTTTCGGGATTGCTTCCGCCTCCCGGCCGCTTCGAGGTGGTGCATGATGTGAAAAAAAATATAACTGCTATTGTGGATTATGCCCATACGCCCGATGCCCTGGAAAATGTATTGTCGACTATTGCCCAGCTCAGAAATTACAACGAAAAGGTGATTACGATCGTGGGCTGCGGCGGTAACCGCGATACGGCAAAACGGCCGAAAATGGCATCCATTGCCTGTAAATACAGCAACCTTGCCGTTTTTACCTCCGATAATTCCCGGAATGAAGACCCGGAAGCTATCATAGAGCAGATGAAAGCGGGAGTAGCTCCGCTGGACTATAAAAAAACGAAGACCATCATCGACAGGAGAGAAGCTATCCGCTGGGCGGTTGCACAGGCAGAAAAAGGTGATATTATCCTGATTGCTGGTAAAGGACACGAAACTTACCAGGAAGTAAATGGGGGACGTCATCATTTTGACGACAGAGAAGAAGTACGGGCGGCTTTCGAATTTTAAAATTCCAAATCCTTGATTTGTTCCCCATAATTTAGACAACTTTGCGGGACCAGATCAGACTTTTTCGGCACATGCTTTATTACCTTTTTAATTTTCTTGACAGGCAATACGATTTTCCCGGGGCGGGGGTTTTCCAGTATATTTCCTTTAGGGCGTTGGGAGCAGCGGTATTGTCACTTTTTATAGCGGCTACTTACGGAAAGAAGATAATTGATTACCTGCACTATAAGCAGGTCGGAGAGACTGTCAGGGATCTGGGCCTGCCCGGGCAAAAGGAAAAAACAGGGACGCCTACTATGGGTGGTTTTATTATCCTGGCTTCCCTGCTTATTCCGGTCCTCCTCTTTGCCCAACTGACCAATGTGTATGTTGTGCTGCTGATTATCACCGCCGTGTGGACGGGGATGATCGGGTTTGTCGATGACTACATTAAAAAGTTTAAAAACAACAAAGAGGGCCTTCACGGACGGTTTAAAATATTCGGCCAGGTTACGCTGGGGCTGATAGTGGGTATTACACTCAGTTTTAACCAGGATGTAAAGATCCGCGTTTATGATCAGCCGTTTGTGAACCCGGAGCTGGGTGAGATCAACCGCTTTCATGACCTGGTCAACCCGATGATTACAACTGTTCCTTTTTTAAAGAATAATTCGTTTGATTACAATATGCTTACTTTCGGGCTGGTGCCCGAGAGCTATACGTGGATTATCTACACGCTCCTGGCTATATTTATCATCACGGCGGTCTCTAACGGAGCCAATATTACCGACGGTATAGACGGTCTGGCGGCCGGTTCATCGGGGATTATAGCCGTTACGCTGGGAGTTCTTGCCTACCTGTCGGGGAACGTCCGCTTTGCCCAGTACCTGAACATCATGTATATCCCTAATTCAGGAGAGCTTGTTATTTTCTGTGCGGCGTTTGTCGGGGCCTGTATCGGCTTTCTCTGGTACAATGCTTATCCTGCCCAGGTATTTATGGGTGATACGGGAAGCCTGATGCTTGGGGGAGTTATCGCTGTAATAGCCCTTGCAATAAGAAAGGAGCTGCTGATACCGGTGCTCTGCGGGATATTCCTCGTAGAGCTGCTGTCGGTCATGATGCAGGTGAGCTATTTTAAGTTTACAAAGCGACGATATGGAGAGGGGAGGAGAATTTTCCTGATGTCGCCGCTTCATCATCATTTCCAGAAAAAAGGTTATCACGAAGCGAAAATAGTGACGCGTTTCTGGATTGTGGGGATTATTCTGGCGATATTCTGCCTGGTTACGCTTAAGTTGAGATAGTTTAACCACAAAGACGCAAAGGTTGCACGGAGGGAGTTGTATGCTCTTTCCCGTCTTGAGACGGTGAAAGAGCGATAGCCGGTCTCAGACCGGCAAAAAAATCATCCTTTATCAGGTCAGAGAGACCTGAAGTCGCCCTCCCGTCGTCCGAGACGAGGGAGAGCCTTTAATTTTTACAACAACACCGCAAAACTCTTAATAACCGCCCCAATGCGGACGGCGTCGTAGATACGCGCCTGAGTCCCGCCGTGGTTGAGCACAGATTGCTCATGGGAGGCTACGCAAAGCTCACAGCCGTTCAACGCGGAAATGGTAAGGCTCAGCAGTTCGAAAAATTCCTTACCTAAGACCGGGTTCATCATGATGCTCATTTTGATCCCGGCAGGGGTTGTTTCATAGTACTCCTTCTTTACAAAATGACGGAAACGATAAAACACGTTGTTGGCGTTCATCAGGGAGACACAGGCAGCGACCTCGGCGATTTCTCCTTCGGTAGCTCCTTCGTTTTGAGCCAGCTCTTCAAGTCCGGCTGCAAGATCAGGCTGTTTCTCGTTGATAGCTGTTCCCAGCGCCAGGAACAGTATTTCCTTCCTGGTAAGATTCTGATATTTCAGAACGTTGCTTACGTTTACCTTCAGATCTTTCAGGTAGCGGTGGTCTACGTCCGACAGCTTGTCGAGCAACGCGCTTTCAAAGCTTTCCGGGAGGTTGACCTCTTTCAACAGTGATTCTTTAGGATTGGTTGCAGTTGCAAACGGATACATAATCGAACATGCTTAAGGAATACGGGCGGCCCCAGCAGGAAGCCGCCCATTCCGATTCTAGTTTGTTATATCTTATTGGGAACCTCAAAAAACTCTTGATACTGCGTTCCGACAATTTTTCAACTTTCTCATTTACAAAAGTAAACTCCGGCGTTTCTAAATTACCGCGCCTTGTCTGAAGAGTTTTTAGAGATTCCCTGGTAATCAGGGATTAAACTGCCAGCGTAGCTTCGCCTTTCTGCCAGTTGCACGGACACAATTCGTCTGTCTGTAGCGCATCGAGCACACGGATAACCTCGTTTACGTTACGTCCTACAGACAGGTCGTTTACGCTGACCCATCGTATAATGCCTTGAGGATCTACGATGTAGGTAGCGCGATAAGCCACTTTTTCACCGGCTTCAAGGATACCCAGCTCTTCGGCAAGAGACTTGGAAGTGTCGGCAAGCATCGGGAACTGAAGGCCGCGAAGATCATCGTGGTCTTTCCTCCATGCCAGGTGAACGAATTCGCTGTCGGTAGAAGCCCCGATCAGGATAGTGTCGCGATCACTGAAGTCTTCTACATGCTTGTTGAATTCGGCGATTTCAGTCGGACAAACGAAGGTAAAGTCCTTGGGCCACCAGAAAAGAACCATCCATTTGCCGGCCGAACGGTGATCGTTGGAAGTGATATCGTAAAACTCGTTGCCTTTCTCAATTGAGACAACGGCTGTTTTCTTAAAGTAAGGAAACTCAGAACCTACTGATAAGATGCTATTTGCCATGAGAGATAAATTTTTATAAGTTGAAAATTGTATTATTTCTGTATAGCAAAAATACAGCTATTTATCGGGAAGGGCAATTCTTACCGTAGTACTTTATAAGGAAAAGCTATGAAGTAGTTAATTTATGCGATTTATTGTTTTTATGTATGTATAGATATTCTCTATGGTGTAATTTTAAAGATTAGTGAGAAATATAATATTTCCGTTGTGAGAGTAATTGGTTACCTCCCTGTTTTACAGGAAATTAACGACGCTTTCCAGTCCCATACCCCTGGAACCTTTGATCAGTATGTGGCTGTTTTGACGGGGATGATCCATGATCCAGTTATGAAGTGAAAACTTATCGGGGAAATAGTATGCCCTGGGAAGACTACCGAGTGCGTGAACAATCTCCTTTCCAAATAGCAGCACGGTATCAAATTTTCCTTGGGCTATAATTTCTCCCAACAATTCATGCTCTGCCCGGCTTTCGTTTCCGAGCTCCAGCATGTCGCCGAGAACCACCATCTTATGTCCGGCTTCCATTCTGGCAAAATTTTCCAGCGCAGCCGCCATAGAAGAAGGATTGGCGTTATAGGCATCCAGGATAATAGTATTCGTATTTTGCCTGACGATCTGCGACCGGTTATTGCCGGGAACATAATTGGATATGGCAAGATGCGCGTCATCCGGCGAAATTCCGAAGTAGTCGGCAACGCAGAGCGCCGCGCAGATATTGCCGAAATTATATTCCCCTACCAGGTTGGTGGAAACGGTCAGATCGTCGGTAGTGTAGGTAATAAACGGCGATTGGCCTACCAGCAGCGGGGTTGCGAGCTTGTTATCCGAGTTATAGAAGATGATCTCGCCGAAGGCCCGGCGTTTGCTTGCCATCTCCATCAGGATCTCGTTCTTAGCGTTGACGAATACCGTACCCTTTTTCTTTGAAAGGTAGTCATAAAGCTCGCCTTTCGCTTTTTTAACACCTTCGAGGCTGCCGAATCCTTCCAGGTGGGCCTTCCCGATATTGGTAATGAGGCCATGTGTAGGCTGGGCAATGGAGCATAGCAGGGCGATCTCTTTCTCATGATTGGCGCCCATTTCCACGATCACCACCTCTACAGACTGCTCGTCGACCGACAGGATCGTCAGCGGCACCCCGATATGGTTATTGAGATTCCCCTGGGTAGCATAAGTCTTGTACCGGGGAGAAAGCACGCATTTGAGGAGTTCTTTAGTGGTGGTTTTACCATTCGAGCCTGTAAGCGCTACTACGGGGAAGCTGAAGGATTTCCGGTGTAGCCTGGCCAGGTCCTGAAGCGTATCGAGCGTGTTTTCAACGAGAATTATTCTATCGGATGTAACGGCTGCCGGATCGTCCGCAATAGCATAGGCAGCACCTTTTTCCAGCGCTTCGGCAGCAAATTTGTTTCCGTCGAAATTTTCTCCCTTAAGCGCAAAGAAGATACTGCCTTCCGTGATCCGGCGTGAATCCGTAGAAATAAGGCGGTTCTCCAGGTAAAGCTTATATATTTGTGAAGTATCCATGAATGGTTCCGTTGTCCTTGTTTTTTGCTCCCGGCTATCTGTTTTGGGCGGGATTTTTCGTTTATAATCAACGACAGCCCAAAAATATGCGAAATATCTTCTATGAAATTACAAATTACTGTAATATTAGTTACACTGTTTTTTTTGTGTGAAAGGGCTTCCGCACAGACCTCCTGGTTTGTAAGAGATACGACCTCTGTTGTGAAAAAAGGAAGTGTCTTAATCGATACGCCCTGGGCCGGCGGACTGAATGCGGTGCAATACGGCAAGACAGACCTGGATGGCGATGATACCGAAGACCTTGTCGTTTTCGACAGGACCAGCAGCAAGGTAAGCACGTTTATTGCCGACCCGGTTCTGAAGAAATACGTTTATCGTCCTGAATACGAGCTGCTTTTCCCGGCTATTACCAACTGGATGGCGTTGGTCGACTACGACGGCGACGGCATAAAGGAGCTGTTTACGTACGCATCGCAGGGGTTAACCGTCTACCGTCGGAAGGGAAACGCTTCGGACGGGTGGGAGTGGGTCCGTATGAAGCCCTATCTCACCACTACCGGGCTTTCGGGAAATTCCATAAACCTGCAGGTGGCTGCTTCCGATATCCCGGCTCTGACCGATTTCGACGGGGACGGGGATATGGATATTATAACTTTCGAAGCCGGAGGCGACTTTGCGGAGCTGAATCAGAATATGAGTATGGAGCGCTACGGCGTGCCCGACAGCCTCGAGTTTGTCAGGAACGGCGAGTGCTGGGGCGATTTCCGGAAACATACATGCGACGATTTCGAGTTTGGGATCCCTTGCGCTGTAGCCGCCCACGGCCTGGGCGGCCAAACCGCCGGCAATAATGCGCGGGTGATGCATACCGGTAATTCGATCCTTCTGCATGACCTGAACGGTGACGGGAAAAAAGACATGCTTCTCGGCAACGTCGATTGCGAAAACCTGAGCATATTATATAACAGTACCACGGGGCTTGAAGCAAAGTATACCACCTATTCTTCAGCGTATCCGGCAGCCGCTCCGGCATCTATGCCGATGTTTCCTGCCGCGTATCTCGAAGATGTGGATTTTGACGGGGTAAAAGACCTCCTGGTTTCGCCGAATGTGTACGGGAACGATAACCTGATGATGGACTTCATCTCTTCCGGATGGTATTATCATAACGCCGGAACTGAAAATATACCTGACTTCCAGCTGAGACAAAAAGACTTCCTTCAGTCGGATATGCTGGATGTGGGAGAAAATGCAGCCGTATCGTTCTTCGATGTCGACGGAGACGGCGATGCTGATATGGTGATCGGGAACCGGGGGACCTTTAACGGGGAAGATTTTAGCGGTGCGCTCTGGTTATTTAGAAACACCGGCACTCCCGCAAAGCCTGTATATGAGCTGGAAACCGACGATTTCCTCCAGTTACAAAAGCTGGGGCATACCGATCTTCAACCTCACTGGCACGATTTCAACGGCGACGGCCGGACAGACCTGGGAATAGTTTCCGTCTACAACCGCAGGCTGTTATTTCATTATATCCCCAACCAGGGATCCGGCGCTGTACAGCTGAATGCTTCGGCATTAGCGGAGGTTTCCTTACCCGGAGAGCTTTCCGTATCAGACAGGATCTGCTTTTATGATGCAGACAGGGATGGCGATATGGATATCCTCGTAGGGGGTGTACTGGGAAATATCAGCTACTATGAAAACACCGGCAGTGCAACAGCTCCTGTTTTTACGCTTCGTGATGCTGCGCTGGGAGGTATAGGACCGGCTTTTTCGCGGAGGTTTCTTTCCCTGGCTGTGGCCGATCTTGACCTCGACGGGAAGGCAGATATCGTGATGACGGATATGAGTGGAAATATCAGGATACTGCACAGCGGTGAATGGGGCGCGTGGTCGAAAGAAGATTCTTCGGTGATTTATGATGCCATCAGGGACGGACATTCAGCGCCTTACCTGGGTACGAGACTCCATGTTACGATTGCGGATGTAAACAACGACAGGAAACCGGACCTTGCAGTCGGTACGGCAGCAGGTGGCGCTTATATTTTCCTGAACCGCCTTCCCCTTACGATCTCCGGTAATGAACCGGCAGCAGCGCTTACGGTTTACCCGAATCCTGCCTGCAACGGGTTTTCCGTCCAGGCGACCCATCCGGGAGAACTCGGGATTTTCGATATGCTCGGGAGGAAGATTTATGCTTCGCAGGCCCCTGCCGGAGTACCTCTGTCTGTAGATGCTTCGGGCTGGGAAAAAGGAGTTTATATCATAAAATTAAAAAGAGAAACCGGCGTGGAAGTAAAAAAGGTAGTTCTCCACTGAAAGCCGGATTCCATTTTTCTATTGCACGGGTTCTATAGCGATCGGGCTTCCGTTAGGGATTTCGTCGGTAGCGACTTTCAGGATAATATCACCGGGGTGTATATCGCCGAATATCTGCACCTGGGTATCGGTAATATCTCCCCGGTGCACGTTTATGCGCTCGGCAGTGCCGTTTGCTACCTTGATGACAAATGTCTGCTCCATGTTGCTCAATACTGCCGATTTAGGGACAAACACACTGCCTTCATGGGTATGAACCGGTAGCCGGGCCGAAGCGTACATGCCCGGTTTCAGCTTTCTTCCCGAATTTGCAATGTCAATCTCAATCATCTCCGAGCGGGTATCAGGGCGGACACTATGGGAAATACGGCTGATGTTCCCGCTGAATACCTCGTTCTGGAACGTCCGGACTGTGAATTGTACGGGGGTGCCCGCCCTGATATCGCCAAGGTAGGCTTCAGGCACCGCCAGCCGCAGGCGAAGCCGGTCAAGCTGCTTGATTTTCAGCAAGGGTACCGAGTTCTGCCCCCCGGGACCGACAAAGGCTCCCGGAGATAGCCGGCGGTCTGTTACAACCCCTGCAAAAGGAGCCGTGATTTTCAGGTAATCGACCAATTGTTTGACCGATTCGTAGTGGGCCTGCTCGGCTACTACCATCAGGCTGTCGGAGACCAGCTTCGACCAGTACGTTTCCACATCCATCTCGGAAATAGCTCCCGGTGTCTGTTGCGTTTTGAGCGCGCGCTGGTAGACGGCCCGGCTCGACTGGTAGACTGCCTCGGCCGCTTTGACTTTGGAATAAGCTGCTGTGAGGTTGGCAATGAGCTCCGGGGCTTCGAGTTCGGCCAGAAGCTGGCCTTTATTTACCCGGTCGCCGATGTCTACATGCATTTTGCTGATGTAGCTGCTTACACGGGGATAGAGGTCAGTTTCATAAAAGCTTTCCAGCTCGCCGGGCAGGTTTATTTCCCTTACAGGGTGCGCGCCTTTGACCATAATGGCCGCATACCGAAACTCATCGTTTTTACCAGGGGTATCTTCCGCCAGGTTTTCCGGGTGTTTCTTCTGACCGCAGGAAGCCAGCAGGAGAGCGGCTACAGCAATTTTAAATATATTATTCATTTGAATGAGGCGATGAGACGATTAGGTAATTAGGCAATGAGACGATGTTATTTAGTTGATGTGGTTGGAGATGGTCATGGACTGGGCTTCGGTGCTTTTCAGATCAAAATCTTCACTTTCGGGGTTATCGGGATCGAGCGATACGGAATTGAATGATACTTTTTTCATCATTAGTGAAAAGACGACCGGTAATATGAACAGGGTGGAGATCGTAGAGGTGAGAAGTCCCCCGATAACTGCCCTTCCCAGTGGGGCGACCTGCTCGCCTGTGTCGCCGAAGCCGCTGGCCATGGGCACCATCCCGATAGACATGGCCAGGGTTGTCATCAGGATAGGCCGTAAACGCAATGTTCCGGCGGTTCTGGCGGCAATGCCCGCATCACGGTACTGAAGCCGCAGTGTTTCGGCGTTGGTTACAAGCAGAAGAGCATTGGCCACCGACACACCTACCGACATGATAATTCCCATATAAGATTGCAGGTTCAGAGTCTGGCCCGTCGCCAGCAGCAGGAGCATAGCTCCGGCCAGAACCGAAGGGATCGTGATCATAATGATGGTAGCCAGCCTGAACGACTGGTAGGTAGCGGCCAGAAGGAGGAAGATAACTATAACCGCCAGAAGCAGGCCAAACTGCAGGCTGTCGAGCGTTTCTTTGAGCAGCATTGCGATACCTTCCACGCTGACTACGCTTCCCCTGGGTGGATCGCCCGCATTTGCCACAGCCTGGCGTACGGCTTCGCTGGCAGTGCCGAGATCAACCTGGTGAGTGTTGGCAGTGATGGTAAGCATCCTGCGGGGACCCCGTCTGTCGTACTGGGCCGGTACGTTGTTGGTGGAAATAGTGGCTACATCGCCCAGGGTAGGCCTCAGCTGACCTTTTACGAGCGGGATATTTTCAATATCAGCGACCGACTGCATATACTGGGGCGACATTTCGACCTGCACCTGGTAGGCAAAGCCTTTGCCCTGGTCGAGCCATAGGTTTTTGGCGGTAAAACGGCTTGAAGACGTAGCCGCTACCAGCGATTTGGCGATCACGTCTACCGAAAGGCCCAGCTGTGCGGCTCTTTCCCGGTCGATATGGATCTGGACGGTAGGGTAGCGCAGCGGCTGCTTGATCCGCACATCCCGCAGGTAGGGTATCTTGTCGAGTTCTTTGATTACCTTTTGAGCAAATGCCTGGTTTTCAGGAATATCTTTGCCGCCTATTATAACTTCTATGGGGGTGGAGGCGCCCTGGCTCATGATCTTTTCCGTGAGCTCGATAGGCTCGAAGGTTGTTTTGAGATCGGGCAATTCTTTATGAATACGCTGCCTGATCTGGTCTTTTAGCAGATCGAGCGATTCCAGTTTGTAATCGGGGGAAAGGCTTACCTGCAGAATTGCCTCATGGGGCCCGGAATTGAATACGTACAGAGCGCTGGTGCCGTAGCTGGAAGGGGTCATACCGACATAAGCCGATGTAATCGAGATGTTCTGTTTCCCGACGAGGTCTTCCAGTTGTTCGAGCACCTCTTTTACCCGCTCTTCCATTCTCTCGAGCCGGAGGCCTTCCGGCCCTATCAGGCGGACCTGGAATTGCCGGGCCTTATTCTGGCGGGGCATCAGGTCGGTCCCTATGTTCATAAACAAAATGGCAACCAGGGAAAAGGCAACTACCAGGTAAACCCCTACAACAGTCGTACGCCGCTTCATCAACCTGCTCAGAAGAAGGCCGTAACGATGCTGTATCTTTTCCATAAGCCCTGCCTTTTTCTCAGGCTTGGGAGAATCGTCATCGGCGCTTTCCGTGTGTTTATGCTCTTTGAGCCACCAGTTGCAGAGGATAGGAACGAGCGTCTGCGAGAGTACATAGGAAACTATGATCGAAAAACCGACCGCGAGCGACAGCGGCAGGAACATACCTCTCGGAATACCCGTCATCATAAAAGCCGGTGCAAATACCGCCAGGATGGCTATTGTGATCAGAAACAGCGGAAAGCCCATTTCGACCGAAGCGTCTTTGATGGCCCGGGCTTTGTTTTTCCCCATTTCGAGGTGCTGATGTATGTTTTCTATCACCACCGTAGATTGGTCTACCAGTATACCGATAGCCAGCGCCAATCCCGAGAGCGTCATGATATTGATGGTCTGCCCGGTAAGCTGCAGCATCAGTATGGCAGATAAAAGCGATGCGGGGATGGTAAGAATTACGATCAGCGAGCTTCTCAGGTCTCTCAGGAAAAGGAATACCATGAGCCCGGTGAGGAGCGCACCCAATCCGCCCTCCACTGCCAGCGCATGTACCGACTGCATCACATACACCGACTGGTCGAATTCGTAACTCAGGTCTATGTATTCGGGGAGAAGGCTTTTCATCTCGGGCAGCCTGGCCTTAAGAGCCGAAACAACCGACATGGTGGAGGCGTCGCCCGATTTGGATACCGGTATATAAACTGAACGTTTCCCGTTGATCAGCGCATACCCGACCGGGACGTCGGTAGCATCTTCCACCGTAGCGACATCACGCATGAAGACCATGGGGCCTACTCCCTGCCTCAACGGGATATTGAAAAAATCTTCCACGTTGTCGAGCACAGTATTGCTCGGGGTCATGACCATGAAATCACCGATACGTACGTTGCCCGCAGGTGATATTTTGTTGTTAGCCACTACTGCAGCCACGATTTCATCGGGCGTGAGCTCATAGCTTTTCATCCTGTCGGGATCGACGCGTATCACCACCGTCCGCTCGTTGGAGCCGAAGGGAGAGGTAGCGATACCTCCCGGTATCTGTGAAAACAGCGGCCTGATACGCGAGGAAGCCATATCCTGTAATTCGGCGAGAGGAGCGCTTTTACTGCTGAAAACCAGCTGTCCGACGGGGAGTGACGAGGCGTCGAATCTCACCACGGTAGGCGGAACCGTTCCGGGAGGAAGGTAGTTCATGACCCGGTTAACCTGGGTGGCCACTTCACCGGCCACCTGCGACATATCGACATTCTCGTAGAATGTTAGTTTGACGAGACAGGTGCCCTGTATATTTTTGACCTCCACATCCTTGATCCCCGATACGTACAGCATCTGGTTTTGGTAGCGGGTGGCGACAAAGCCCTCCATCTGGTTGGCCGACATCCCTCCGTAAGGCTGGGAGATGTAGATGGTAGGCAGATTCAGATTGGGGAAAATATCGACCGGTATCCTGAAGAGAGCCAGCGCTGAAAAAATAGCTACAGCAAAAAGCGCCACTACGATGGCAATCGGCTTGTTGAGTGCAGTCTTTAACATGAAAACAGGTTAATTAGGGATTTGTTCCAGGAAAACGTCGAAATCGCCTTTGGCGGCAGCTTTGATCAGCAGGGATCTCCATACATTGTTTACTGAAATCAGGTATTCGGTTTCCGCCCTGATGTAAAGATCTGTTACCTGGGTCAGGAGCATAATGTTTTCCAACCCGCTTTCGTAGCGGGCCATCGACTGTGCATAGGCGCTTCTTGCTGCTTCAAGCATGAGAGGTGTTTTCTGCACAGACTGATATGAAAGATTGAACTGGATATCGGAGCTTTTCAGCTCTGCTGTCGTCCTCATCATTGCAGTATTGTATTCTTCCGTGAGCGCATTATAGCGGAACTGCTGCGCCGCGAGCTGCCGCCGTACCTGGAATGTCCTGGTCGGATGCCAGACCAGCGTTGCGCCCAGGGCGTAGTTAAAAGCACGGAGACCGAGTCCCGAAAGGGATGAGGATATATTAAGATCGCCGGCAGGCCCGGTTTTCTGGTCGATCCCCGAGCCTCTTCCCCAGAAAGAACCGATCATGTGCAGCTCTGGCATAATCCCGAGACGGGTCCTTTTCATTTCGTTTTCCGCTTCTTTCTGACGCGAAAGGAGTGTCCGGAGGCGTGGGTGCTTTTCGGGCTCGCTGCTGGCGAAGTTGAAATTTGCAGGGAGCTTGGAGAAAAAGCTCATGGTATCGATCTCCAGTTCCCTGCCCGCTTCCCCGATCAGCTCGCTCAGCATGACTTCATATTTTTTGGCCTGCGCCTGGCTTTCCATCCATTGTAGAAGAGCGCGTGTAGACTCTGCGATCGCTATAGAGCTATCTATTCCAGCCTTGAGCCCGGAGCTGGCATTTGCCCTGGTAACCGCAACAATATCTTCTGTCCGGCGAAGGTTTCGCTCCTGGAGACGTGTGTATTTCAATGCGTTCAAAGCCAGCAAATAAGCGTCGGCCACCTTGATCTGGTGTTCGAACAGCTCCTGCTCATATACCACGTCGGCTACCTGTTCCCTGGAAGTAGCTAAGGCTCTGTCGGCATCTTTTTTTCCGAAAGTGAAGGCCTGCCAGTCGATGACTGTCGAAGCGAGCGATGTCCACGCGGGCTGCCAACTGAAGCTGTTGGGCTTTACTGATCCGCTCAGACCTAACAAAAGGCCGTCGTAGCCCAGGTTAGCGCCTCTTACCTGGTTGGAAGTGCTGAATAAAGCCTGCGCCTGTATACCGGCGACGGGATAGTAAGCCGCCATTGCCGCCTTAAGGTCTTCGCCGGCAGCCAGCTTTTCTGCAACCCTTTTTTTCAGGATCGGATAACTGGCCTTTGCCTTGTCGAGAGCCTGCAGAAGGTTGACCGAAACGATTTCTTCGGACTCCTGGGCAAAACTTCGAAATGAAAAAATGTTAAAAGAGAGAAGAGTAAGGAAGAATGCGAACCCGTGGCTTCGTAACATAATGTGCTGAAATGCCTTTAAATTTTACAATGGCAAAATACAGCGGGTACATTAGTGTGGGATTAGCTGCCGGTTAGATTTTTACTTAGCTGGATTAAAAGATTTTTAATTTAGCTTTTAGCAGCATAGGTTTTATTCATAAGGGAAAGGGAAATCGACGACGATTTCCGTGCCTTTGTCTATTTCGGAAGAGATCCTGATTCCTCCCCTGTGAAGCCTGATAATCCGTTGAGCCAGTGTCAGGCCTATTCCGAACCCCTGCCGGGAGGAGGCGTTCGAACCCCTCTGAAGCGGTTCCAGGATCTGCAGCATTTCGTCCTGGGGGATTCCGATCCCCCGGTCCTTAACCCTGAGCCTCAGCGATGTTTCGGTATTCATTTCCAGGGAGATGTTTACCTCGTTATTGTTGGAATATTTGCAGGCATTGTCGATCAGGTTGGTAATTGCGGCTTTTAGCAGGGTTTCTTCGCCGGGTATGACCAGAGGACGGTCCTGTAGCCTGACGCCGTCGCTGAAAGTAAGCCGTATCTTCTGATCCGGCCATTTCGATTGCACCTGATCCACACAGTCCATCAGGAGCTCCATCATATCGACTTTGTGGGTATTGATATAGTCTTCCTGGTTCTCGATCCCCGCCAGCATCAGCAGCCCGTTGGAAAGGCTGATGAGGCGGTCGAGCTCAGCGATGGCTTTTTGCTGGCTTTCCCGGAGGCTGGCCTCATCTTTGTCGTAATAGAGCGCGGTCTCCAACAGCCCTTTGAGCGTAGCCATGGGGGTGCGGAGTTCGTGCGAGGCCTGCGAGATAAACGACCTCTGATTGGCGATCAGGCGTTCATGCTGGTCGAGCAGTTCGTTAAATGAAGCCGTCAGGGAGCCTACCTCGTCGTTAGGGGTGAGGTTTTGCAGCCGGAATGACAGGGAATTGTTAAAGCGTCCTTTAATCTGGTCAATCAGCGAATTGAGGGGAGAAAGGGCTCTTATTGCAAAGATGTGTGCGAAAATAGCGACAAGCGCAATACAGATGAGATTCGTAAGAATAAGCAGTTCCCGTAGCGACTCCTGTCTTTGGTACCCTTCCGAATCATATGCTGTAATGATAGCTACATACGGTTTTTCCGAATCAGGCTGAAAAGATACGCGATAGGCCATAGCTACCCCGTTTTTTTCATGCTCGTGCGCTTTTACCGGGTAGGAAAAAAACAGTTTCCCTTCATGCCTGACGCTGTCGAGAAAAGAAGGAGTAGGGTAAAAATCAAAAACCTGAATATTGGAATAGTAAAGGCTGTCCTTACCGGAAAAAACAAGGTCAGTCTGCTCGTTGAGAACGGTGTTGATGCTTCCTTTCAGGCTACCTTGTGGGTCGAACAACTGCTGGGTGCCCAATACCCGGCGGTCCAGGCGCTGCTGAAAGAAAGTATTCCGGTGGTTGGCATAGGTAAAATAGATAAACAGCGAAAACGAAAGCAGCACCAGCGTAACGAAGAAGACGAACCACAAAATCAGGCGATGGCGGATCAGCATGTTTCTATTCCTTTAACATATAGCCCATACCAATTACGGTGTGAAGAAGCTTCTGAGGGCGATCCGTATCGATTTTCTTCCTGAGATAATTGATATAAACATCAATTACATTCGTATTGGTATCAAAGCGGATATCCCAGACTTTTTCGGCGATATCTACCCTGCTTACGATTTTTCCGGCGTTCAGCATCAGGTATTCGAGCAGGGCGTATTCCCGGCTGGTCAGGTTGATGCGTTGCCCGCCCCTTGTGACAATGCGTGCGTCGGCATGCAGTACGAGGTCGGCAACAGCAATACTTCTGCCGGTATCTTCCAGGGGAGCTACCCGCCGGCCAAGGGCTTTGAGCCGGAGTACCAGCTCCCTGAATTCAAAAGGCTTAACCAGGTAGTCGTCTGCGCCCGATCCGAATCCTCTCTCTTTGTCGGTTATGCTGTCGAGAGCGGTCAGCAGGAGCACCGGCTGCGTTTTGTCGTTTTCCTTAATCTCTTTACAGAGGTCGAATCCGTTGATTTTGGGCAGATTAAGGTCGAGGATAACAACGTCGTATTTCCTGCTGTCATAAAACCGCAGACCCATGAGGCCGTCGAAGGCCACGTCTACGTCGAAACCTTCCTCGTTGAGCCCTCTTTTTATAAACGACGCTACATTCGCTTCATCTTCTACCAGTAAAATCCGCATATTCTGAAACCCTGACCTGTCTGAGTACTGTATCCGGTTGTTGCCTCAATTCCCCGGCTTAAAAGTGAAAGGTAAAGATACGTTCTTCTGTCAAAAGGCATAGCCTCAAAACTGGTAAATTACCTTTCGGAGTACTAGCTTTGCATGAATATAATATAACACGATTTTTTTAAGCTATTTATTTTCTGATCATGAGGCGGGTCGTCTTGCGAAGCCGGTTTGCGCAGCCTGTTTCTGAGAGCTGATAGCCTCAAAATATTTTCCATGAAAAAGATCATTTGCTTGTTGAATCTGCTGGGAATGCAGGAGGTTTTGCCGGCGCAGAGCGATAGTACGGCTTTTAAAAGTTCGGTAGAAAAGAAAGTAGAAGAGCGGAAGTGGGACTGGATCGATATAAAAGGGTATACCCAGCTCAGGTACAACGAACTGTTTGAGACCAACCCTAAGCTGGAATGCGAGCAATGTGACAAATCCTGGGGTACCGGGGTAGGGCTGTATTTCAGGCGGATGAGGTTTTCGGTCGATCTGAAACTGTTGCCACGGCTTACCTTTACAGTCCAGCCCGATATTGCAGGCCTGATCGAGGGTGGGGCGGCGGTCCAGCTTCGTGACCTTTATTTTGAGTACGCATTTGATAAAAAAAATGAGTTGAGGGCAAGGCTGGGACAGACAAGGGTGCCGTATGGACACGAAAACATACAGTCGACCAGGAACAGGATACCGCTCGACAGGAACGATGCCCTCAACAGCGCCTTTATTAATGAAAGGGACTGGGGGTTGTTTGTTTACTGGACCCCGGAGCGGTTTCAGAAGAAGTTTGAAGCCAGGACCAAAGACGGCATGAAAGGGACCGGCGATTACGGTATTTTCTCGTTAGGGGTCTTCCAGGGGCAGAGTACGCTCCGCGATCTTAACAGAAGCAAGCATCTCGTGGGCCGTTTTACCTATCCGTTCGATGCAGGCAGCCAGATGCTCGAATTTGCGGTTCAGGGATATTGGGGAAAATATACGATTGCCAGTGAAAAAATGACGCCCGGTGTTAAAACCAATGCGACCCGTACCTACCCTGACCGGCGGGTAGCCGTATCGACGGTGCTGTTTCCCAAACCCTTCGGTTTACAGGCCGAGTATAACTGGGGGACAGGGCCTGAATTTACACACTCATCAGGGAAGATCACGGCGCAGCCGCTGTGGGGCGGGTATGTACTGGCCAATTACAGGCTGCCGATGGGTAAGCAGCTTCTGTACCCGTACGTGAGAGCTCAGCACTTTGACGGTGCAAAAAAGCATGAGCGGGATGCCAGGCACTACATCGTAAAGGAATTGGAAATAGGAGCGGACTGGCAGATTTCCAGGTATGTAGAGCTCATCGGAGCCTTCACGTTGTCTAACAGGAAGTTTGAAGACTTCCGGTTGCCCGATAATAACCAGAGAGGCTCCCTGGCGCGGCTTCAGCTCCAGGTAGGGTTTTGAGTTACAGCCAGGAAGCTATCAGGGGCTTCAGTTCCGAAGCCCATTTTTCGTAAGCCTCCCGGGTCAGATGGGTCCTGTCACGGGCGAACTGGTCTTTCAGGCCGTCTTGATCGGCCAGCCACCTGTTAGGGTCGGCTGTCGGGATACCCAGCGAGTCACAGTAGCTGACCAGCCAGTTGTTCAGGCTGTCGACCCGTGCTTTCGTTGCGGGTGATTGTTTTTCATATAAGGTCAGCTGCACGGCGGTCTTTACACCTGCAGTTCTGAGTTTTAAGAGGAGAGTCCGGTAGTCATCAATAGTTTCCCGGGCGGTCCGTTCGAGAATCGTCAGGTCGTTTATACCGCCCATCACGACACACAGTTTCGGGGAGTAGCTCAGTACCCGGCGGTCGATTTCGTCTTTAAGATGGCATACGCCGAGACCCGGCACGCCGCTGTTTTTGATATCATATCTGTCAAGAAGGATATTCCATTCGCCCTGGGCAGTGATGGAATCTCCCAGGAAGACGATCTCAGCTTTCTTTTTCCAATCGAGAAATGCCTGCAGGAGCCTTTCCCTGTAATGGAAAGCGATGCAGGAAGTCGCAATGAGGAAAAGGAGGTTAGTGACCAGGGAAAAGCGCAGAAGCTTCTGACTGCTGATAGCTGATTTCTGATAGCTGATAGCTGATTTCCGATAGCTCATGACTGTTTCATGGCGTTAAACCCTGCGACAATATCAAAAAGCTCGGCGTCGATGCTATCCTGCCTGAGCTGGTGATAGTGGGCATTCAACTGTGCAGACACCTCTTCGATGTTCTTTTCGGCCCTTTGCATTGCTTTCAGCCTGCTGGCATTTTCACTGGCTAGCGAAAAAACACAGGACCGGTAGAGAGACGTAAAGAGATATTCCCGGAAAAGCGCAGAAAATACCGTCCTGGAAGAACCCGCGATCTGTGGTATCCGGTTGGACGGCCACTCCCGGTGACGGGTTTTTTCCTTCCATTCTTCGTCGAAAGGGAGCAGCTTTCTCAGTACAGGCACATAATCATCCGCCTTTCGCGGGCGGTTGAATACGGAGTATACGGCCGTAATCGGGACTTTTGCCCGAAGCTGTTCTATCCCGAGCAGGAGTTGGCTTGTGAGGGTAGTCACGGCTTTTATGGAGCCGGGCACATGAAATACCGTGGTTACCTGAAGCCCGGCATCTTTTAGCAGGTATTCTACCCTTTCGCCTACAGCCCATATCTCCACCCGATCTTCGACAGACCGGATAGATCGCCCAGAAAAGGAGGCAATTGCATGGTTGAACGGACCTACGAGTCCCTGGTCCGACCCCATTACAATAAACAGGGTCGTACCGTGTGACAACGGCGGAGGCGGTAGTACCTTCTCGTGGTGAAGATAAACCCGGATACCCGACAGGATAGTCTGGTAATAGGACTCCAGGGCATCGGCCGCCTTCTGGTACTGACCTATGTTGGAGGCGGTAATGGCTTTCATGGTTCTTACCACGGCTCCCAGGTCACCGGCCTGCCTGATTTTACGCTGCATGCTTTCAGTAGACTCCATCGTGCTGCTTTCTTACATCTAAGTCTGAGCCTCAGTAGTGTCGAACTGCCTGAGTACTTTCACGGCCAATTCCAAAAGGGCAGATTCTTCCTCCCCGGTAATATCTCCAGAGTCATACATACGCTGGCGGATCGCCTTCGGTATCCGTGCGGCCTCCCTACAGAGCAACTCCTGGGCATAATGAATTTCGCTTTCGAGGATACTGTCGAGCAAATTATTTTTAAGGGCAAGCAACACCATCACCTGTTCAGCTACCGAAAGAGGGCTGGCTTCTGCCTGTACAAGGCATTGGCGGATGCGTTTTCCATGTCCGATCCTTTTCCTTGTATCGTTGTCGAGCCTGGCGCCGAACCTGGCGAATGTCTCCAACTCCTCAAACTGGGCGTAGGTGAGCTTTAATCTCCCTGCCACTTTCCGGTAAATCTTCCATTGCGCTTTCCCTCCCACGCGGGATACGGATTTCCCAACATCTATCGCCGGCAAAATACCCAGTCCGAACAGGGTAGGAGAGAGGTAGAGCTGGCCGTCGGTGATAGATATCAGGTTTGTGGGAATGTAGGCCGACATATTCTGTGCTTCCGTCTCAACGATCGGCAGGGCTGTCAGGGAGCCGCCGCCCAGCGATTCGCTCAAATGCGTAGACCGCTCCAGCAGGCGGGAGTGGAGATAGAAGATGTCGCCGGGGAAAGCTTCCCGGCCGGGAGGACGTTCCAGCAGCAACGACATTTCGCGATATGCCCTGGCATGTTTTGTAAGATCATCGTAAACAATGAGCACGTCCTTTCCCTGCTCCATAAAGTATTCGGCCATGCTTGTAGCCGCGTAAGGAGCAATATACTGGAGACCGCTGGGATCACTGCCTTCGGTTACCATTACGATACTGTATTCCATGGCTCCGGCTGCTTCCAGGCGGGCGATACTGCCGGCTACAGAAGCAGAACGCTGACCGATAGCGCAGTATACACAAATCACGTTCTTGTCCCGCTGGCTCAGTATGGTGTCTATGCCGATGGCGGTTTTACCGGTCTGCCGGTCGCCGAGTATTAGTTCTCTCTGTCCCTTCCCGATCGGGATCAGGGCGTCAATAACTTTGATGCCGGTCTGAAGAGGGCTGTTGACCGGGGAACGGTCCATGATGGCGGGAGCAGGCCGCTCAACCGCGAAGCGCATAGAAGAGCTTACCGGGCCTTTCCCGTCGAGAGGCATGCCCAGCGGATCGACGACCCGTCCCAGCAGGCCATCGCCCACAGGGATGTCCAGCGTCCGGCCCGTTCTCCGGACAGGTTCCCCCGCCTTAAGACCGGTTTCATCGCTCAGGAGCACAACCCCTGTTTCGGTTTCGTCGAGGTTGAATGCGATACCATAATTATTTCCCGGGAACTGTACCAACTCCTGGTAACCCACACCCGGAAGGCCGCTTACTTTTACCACACCCGACTGGATGCTCTTTACAATACCGGTCTCTTCAAACCTGACGGCCGGTTTTAATGCTGCCCTTTTTTCAGAAAAGTTGCGATAAGTTTCCTTTACAAAAGCAAGAAGATCTTCGTTATTGTGCATATTTCTAAGCTGGGAGTTGAGCTATTCAACATCGATCGTACCTATTTCATGAAGATAGCCGGATATATGCCACTCCAGCCTGTAATCGTTGATCTGTACTTCCACTCCGCAGATCAGTTCGGGCTTGATTTCAAACGAGGGAGTGACGGGGTTAGAGTCAAGCAGGTGGTTCAACGCTTTTGAAATAGCTTTCTGTTGCGCTGCCGTCAGGCCGAACGCCGTCCTGACCACGAAAACCCGGGGACCGGAAATGAGCATCTGCCTGTATTGCTGCTGCTGAAGCGCATCAGGAGCCTCGAGGTGTTTTAGAAACTCATCGAATATATAAGTCTCCAGGCTGTGGGAGGCCAGATCGGTGAGTGTTTTCCGGGCAATGGTAAAAACCTCTTCCCGGGCCATACGGGATATCTGGTTGCGGATCAGTTCACGGTCGTCTCTGAAAGCCCTGACGAGCTTATGCCGCTCTTCTTCCGTTTCTTTCCGGACTTCCTCCATCAGCAGGACCTTTTCTTCGTCGGCTTCTTTGCGGGCAGCAGCCAGCATTTCAAGGCGTTGGGCCTCCAGTTGCCGGCTCTTTTCTTCGTACGAAGCTTTTATTTGAATGGCTTCCTGCCTGACGGCATCTGCAGCAGCCAGCTCATCGGCAATTTTCTTCTTTCTGCCGGCTATGGCTTCTGCCACCGGACGGTAGAGAAACCGCCGGAGAAGCAAGGCCAGTATGATAAAGTTGACGACCTGCGCCGCAACAGTAAACCAGTCTATCAGCATATTCCGGATTTTTTAGTTTCCTGCAAAATGATTCCAGAAAGGGTTGGCGAAAATGAGTATCATAGAAATCACAAAACAGTAAATACCCGAAGATTCGATCATAGCCAACCCCACAAATAAAGTACGGGTAATAGTAGGTGAGGCGTCAGGCTGCTGGGCTATCGCCTGCATTGCCGAAGCTACCGAGCGTCCTTCTCCCAGCGATGGGGCTATTACGCCTATGGCTGTGGTGATGCCGGCTGTCACGATCGAAGCTATTGCGATAAGTGATAAGGTATCCATAAAATAGTGATTCTGTTTGGTTTTAATTATTTTTTGAAGCCGCGGCGATGTAGACCGTAGCCAGGATTGCAAAAATATAAGCTTGTATAAAACCGGTCAGGAGACCGAATAAACTCATAATAACAGGAAAGAAAAACGGTGTCAGGCTGAGCAGGATGCTGATGATGATCTCCCCGCTCATGATGTTGCCGAACAGGCGGAACGACAGCGACAGGGTCCTGGTAAATTCGCCGATGATATTAAAAGGCGCCATAAGGGGATTCGGGCTGAAATAGGTTTTCAGGTATGCCTTAAGCCCCATGTCATAGATGTTGTAAAAGGGCACTGCCAGGAAAACGCAGAAAGCCAGGGCGGCGGTGGTAGAAAGCGAGCCGGTAGGAGCCCGGTACCCGGGAAATATGGTCGCAATATTGGCGATTGCTATGAAAAGAAAGAGTGTTCCCAGGAAAGGCAGGTACCTCGCCGGGTTCTGCAGTCCTGCCTCGCTGATCTGCTCATTAAGGGTGATCAATATCATCTCCAGTACCCCCTGCTTGCCGTCTACCGGTTTATCGGGGTGGATATTGCGCGTAATCAGCCAGGAAACCCCTGTCAGGAGGATCATAATCGCCCAGGTTGTTACCAGGGTGTTATTGATTCTGATGTTCTCGTAACTCCAGTAGATGATCTGGTCGGGGGTAATGTTCATCTCGACAGGATTTGTAATTTACAGTTTTTGAACCGGAGTCCCGGCAGAACCGGGTTTCCTGGTGACCGTCATAACTGCGAAACGGGCTGCCATAAAACCGGCGGTGCATATCAGGACCCTTTGCCAGCTGCCGCCCGATACGTAATAGAAAATAGCCATGGTAACAGCCGTGCGGACAATAAAGGAACCTGCAAACAGGAAAAAGGGATTCTTTAACCTTACTCCTTTTCTCACTGTATACCACAATCCGCCGAAAAACAGGACTCCGCTGAGGATGCCGGCGACAAAGACGCCCAATAATTCAAGCCATTCAGTCATTCTTATGCGTGTTTTCTTTGTTAATATCCTTGTTTTCTTCATCAAGCCACTGGTAAGCGATGACGCATCCGAGCATCAGGCCGCCTATCATGAAAGTCAGCGTCCATGAAAAATGCTGCGGGAAGGTCTTGTCCAGCCACCAGCCGAGGGCTGTCCCGAGCAGGAGTGGCACGGCTACAGACCAACCGACGATCCCCATAGTACCCAATCCGAGCCAGATACTTCTTTTAGGGTTTTGCCTCGATCTCAGCTTTCGCTGTTCTATTTCCTTGATCCTGTCGGAAAAGGATTCGGGTTTGTCTGCCATTACGTTTACCTCACGGCCTATTTTTTCGTCAAACGTTCAAAGTTCCTGATAAAGCCGGTTTCCAGTTGTGACATTACCTGCCGTACTTTTTTTTCTTCCTCGTCGATGTTCCTGAACTGCTCGTCGATTTTCAGGTGAAGTTCACCCAGATCATTGCCTGCAACGGCATTTCTAACGGCAGCAGTTACCTGGTCTCCGGCTTTGGTGAGTATACCCTGGTCTATTGCTACAAAGTGCTCGTCCCCGTTCATATCGCGGTAAATGAGCAGACCCGCAGCCAGCGCAACCACGCAGTCCAGCCGTTGTGGCAGGAATCCCATAGACCCGGAAACAGCAGGGACCTGGAGACTCAGTATATCTTCCGGGCCGAGGAACACTTCCTGCGGCAGGAAAATACTCAATCGCATGGCGTTCTGTCCTGTCATTGTTTTATGTCGTCGATCGTGCCTATCATATAGAAGGCATTTTCCGGATAGTTTTTGAATTCATTGCGCAAAATCCTTTCGCATCCGTCAAGTGCGTCGGCAAGGGCTACGGTTTTGCCGGGTGTTCCGCTGAACTGCTCGGTGGTAAAAAAGGGTTGCGTGAGAAAGCGCTCCAGTTTTCTCGACTTGTTTACCAGGTTGAGGTCTTCCTGGGAGAGCTGTTCCATCCCGAGCATGGCAATGATATCCTTAAGCTCTTCATACTTGGCCAGCGTAGCCCTGATCTCTTTTGCGAGGTCATAATGCCTTCGCCCGATTACCCCGGGAGAAGCCATGCGCGAGTTGGACTGGAGCAGGTCGATAGCAGGGTACAAGCCCTCGGCGGCCCGCTTTCGTGACAGGATAATGGAAGCCGATAAATGAGAAAACGTATGTACGGCCGCCGGATCGGTCATATCGTCGGCCGGTACGTAGACCGCCTGGATAGACGTGATGGCGCCCGTATCCGTGTTGGCTATGCGCTCCTGCAACTGCGATATCTCGGTGGCCATGGTGGGTTGATAGCCCAGCCGCGAAGGCATTTTTCCCATCAGCCCCGACACCTCCATTCCTGCCTGGATAAAGCGGAATATGTTATCGATGAGCAAAAGCACATCGCGTCTCTCCTCGTCCCTGAAATACTCGGCGACCGATAGCGCCGCGTGCCCTATGCGGAAACGGGCGCCGGGCGGTTCGTTCATCTGCCCGAAGAACATGGTCATATCGGGAAGTACGCCCGCGTCTTTCATTTCGTGGTAAAGTTCATACCCCTCCCGGCTTCTTTCGCCGATGCCGCAGAACAGGCTTACCCCTTTGTGCTTCCCGGCCATATTGTGGATCATCTCCGTCAGTAGTACTGTCTTGCCGACTCCAGCGCCGCCGAACAGGCCGGCTTTCCCTCCTTTTTCGAGCGGTACCAGCACATCGATCGCCTTGATACCGGTTTCAAAAACTTCGGTATGCGTGGCAAGATGGTTAATGGGAGGCGACGACTGATGGATGCTGCGCGTGGGTGTATCTTCGGGAAGAAGATAATCATCCAACGCGTTACCGAACACATTGAACATATGACCCAGGGTAGCCGGACCCACCGGTATCCTGGCCGGCGAACCGGTATCGATGACTTCCCTCCCTCTTGCCAGGCCGTCGGTCGGTACCATGGCGATACCCCTCACCCTCTTTTCATCGAGGTGGGACATTACTTCGACAGGTATTTCACCGTAATCGCCTTCTGTTTTAAGCAGGGAGTTAATGGGTGGCAAAGATTCTGAAAACGTGATATCGATCACGCTACCCCTGATAGCCGTTATTTTCCCGTAATTCTGGGATTTAAGCATAACTTTCCAGCATTGTCATCGCCCACCGTCAGCTCCGGAGGAAAAAGGGCGGAATTGTCGCACGTGGCTTATGTACTAAACTTGTATATGTACAAAAAAAGCGGATTTCCCGGAAAATCAAAGTTTTTTGAAAACTGATTTTTATCATAAAGCCGGAATGTTTTTAGTTTAGATGGGAATTATGCAATTCATATCCTCGCATTGTCGCATTAACACATTAATTTTAACCCTATGAAAATACTTTCGGCAGCACAGATAAGAGAACTTGACGCCTATACCATCCTAAACGAGCCTGTGTCGTCTGTCGACCTGATGGAGCGGGCCGCAAAGGCATTCGTACAATGGCTTTTGTGCAAATTTGACGAAGAGCATGAATATACCATCTTTTGTGGGAAAGGGAATAATGGAGGCGACGGGCTGGCCATTGCCAGAATGCTTATCGGACGGGGCAATTCGGTAAAAGTTTTTATTGCCGAACACCGGGAATCGGGTACGCCCGATTTCGAGATAAACCTACAGAGGCTTGAAGGACTGACGGAGCCGGTCTCTGTCCGGTCGCCCGGCGGGTTTCCCTCGCCTGCGGCCGGGATTATCATTGATGCCCTGCTGGGGACGGGGCTCAATAGTCCTGCAAGAGGATTGCTGGCTGACGCTGTTTTGGCTATCAACGGCTCCGGCCTGACGGTCATCTCGGTCGACATAGCCAGCGGGCTTTTCACGGATAAAGCCAATGCGGATGAGGACCTGATTGTGAAAGCCGATTATACCGTTTCATTTCAGGTACCTAAGTTGTCCTTCTTCATTCCCGGGTGCTATCCCCATGTAGGAGAATGGAATGTAGTCGACATTGGCCTTGACCGGGAGTTCCTGGAAAAGCAGCCTTCGGACTACTTTCTCACTACCAGGGAAAATTTGCCACACCTCAAAAAAAAGCGAGGCAAATATTCCCATAAAGGTACTTATGGTCATGCACTTATGATTGCCGGGAGCTACGGGAAAATGGGGGCGGCCGTGCTTTCTTCCAGGGCGTGCCTGCGTTCGGGCGTAGGATTGCTCACTGCTTATATTCCCGGTTGCGGGTACGAGATCATGCAGGTTGCCGTTCCTGAAGCTATGGTGATCACAGATCCGGGAAAAAGTTTCCTGGTTTCGAAACCTGAGAGCCTCGGCTATTCGGCGGTAGGCGTAGGGCCCGGAATCGGGACAGATCCCGGCACCCTGGAGGCTTTCAAAGCGTTGCTGAAGAGCTTTTCCGGACCTATGGTCCTGGATGCCGATGCCCTGAATTTATTGGCGCTACACCCTGAATTACTGGAATTGTTGCCTGAAAATACCATTCTGACGCCGCACCCCAAAGAATTCCAGCGGCTTGCCGGAGCGTCAGGCGACGGTTTCGGGGCAATTAGCCGGGCCCGTGAGTTTGCCCGGAAACACAGGGTTATCATTTGCCTCAAAGGAGCCCATACGGCGGTTTTGCTGCCCGACGGGAAGGTTTATTTCAATTCTACAGGTAACCCGGGGATGGCAACAGGAGGAAGCGGCGACGTACTTACAGGCATTATACTGGCCTTACTGGCACAGGGATATGCGCCTGATATAGCTGCAAGACTTGCAGTTTACAGGCACGGAGAGGCGGGAGACAGGCAGGCCGCCCGGCGGACAGAGGAAGCGCTGATCGCGTCAGATCTTATAGAGGGTTTACGCTGGTAACCAGGCTTCGTAAACTGGCATAATATTTTAAAGGTCTTTATCACCAGAATATATGTGCCACTCTAATGCTTAACGATCATGTACGCCGACCTCAACTACTACCGTAAAACTGAGAAACGCAAAACCTATCCTTTTTCCACCATTATCAAATTCGGGGTATTCCTTTTTCTTGCTGCCTATCTGCTGGTTAAGTTCGTAGAACCCATACTGGCCAGCGGCACTTATTGATCACGTTCACGCAGCTCTGATGCTGAACATCGCCCCGTTTTCCGGGGTCCTTTCATACAGCTATTTTACTCAAAATAGCTGGCAATTTCGCTCAAATGAGGTAGTATTGTGCTCGTAAGTCAGCGTAGCTATGTATTACCTGGATGGGTTCAGTAAATTCGTTCACAGTCAATATCTTGCATCCGGTGTCCGCCTGACACTGGCTACCCTCATACCTTGCCTGGTTTTTCAGCATTATGGTATGCTGGAAACCATGATACCGTTTGCGCTGGGGACATTGTTTGTCGGGGTTGTGGATAACCCCGGACCGCTTAACCGGCGCAGGAACACACTGCTGATCACGATTTTCTTTACTTTTTTTTCAGGGCTTGTCTCGATCTGGTTCCAGCCTTACATGGCGCTGACCTACCTGGCCATTATCGTTTTCGGTTTTTTTTACACGATGATCGGCGTCTATGGCAACCGGGCTAATGCTGTGGGTACCATCAGCCTGCTGGTATTTATTTTCACGCTTAATGAGGGTCCCGCCGAGGGAAAGATATACCAGCATGTATTGTTTTTCATGGCGGGAGGTTTCTGGTACTTCCTGGTTTTCATGCTGTCTGCCGGTCTGCTGCCTTATCAGCCTGCCCAGCAGCTGATGGGAGAAAACCTGGTTCTACTCGGAGAACTGCTGTCGGTAAAGGCGAAGTTTTATATGCCTAACCCCAGGTTTGGCCAGCTATACGACAAGATGGTGCCTTTGCAGGTAGCCCTGAAGGAAAACCACGAAGTTTTGAGAGAGGTTGTTTTCAAAACGCGGCAAATGGTCAGAGATTCCAGCAATAAAGGCCGGACGCTCGTACTGATGTACCTCGACAGCCTGGATCTTTTCGAGCAGATACTGAATTCACAGCAGGACTACCGGCATCTCGTCAAGGTATTCGGGGATACTAAAATTCTCAGGATCTTCGGTATCTATATTAACTGGCTGGCGGAAGAAGTGCAGCATATAGGCGTTGCAGTTCAGGCAGGGGCCGTATCTACCTCGAACCGCGACCTTGCAGAAGGTTTTCATAAGTGTGAGCTCGCATTCTACCGGTTTCGCTCGGTGAGAATGACCCAGGAAAATGTGGAAGATTTTATCATGCTGAAGCAGGTGCTGCTCAGTATGAGGGATATTACCGAAAGGGTAAAGAAGCTGCATCTCTTTACAAGGTATGAGGCAAGCGGGACTGAAGAGCTGGGAAGGCTGGCCGGCCCCGACGGTATTGTGCCGAGAGAAGACCTGAACCCAAGAATACTGCTCGATAACTTTTCTCTGAAGTCGACCCATTTCAGGCATGCACTGAGGCTGACCCTGGCTTTAGTTGCCGGTTTTACCATCTCCCTTATCTGGGATATCGGCCACAGTCACTGGGTTTTGCTTACCATTGTGACCATCATGAAGCCGGCCTTCGGCATCACCAAGCAGAGAAACCTTTACCGTATCGCCGGTACGTTCCTGGGGGTAACCCTGGGATTCCTGGCAATTTACCTGGTAAGCAGCGATACAGGGCTCTTTGTGCTGATGATGATAGCGATGATAATGGCCTATACCTTCCTGAAAACCAATTATTTTGTGGCTTCGGCAGCAATCACTATTTACGTTGTAATCGGTTTCTATTTCCTGAATTCCCAGATAATAGGGGAGGTGCTCGTCGACCGGATTACCGACACGGCGATAGGTTCTGCCATCGCATATCTTTTCTCCATGTTTGTGCTGCCTTCCTGGGAATCGTCAACGCTCAATAAAACCGTACAGGAGGCGCTGGAATCTAACCAGCATTATTTTGAAGCAGTGTCTTCTGTGTTTTCCGGGAAAGAGACCGATCTTTCTCTTCTGAAACATCACAGGAAGGGAGCCATTATTGCCCTGGCCAACGTTTCCGATGCGTTCCGGAAAATGATGTCGGAACCCAGGCGGCAACGGGTGAAGCTGGAGGATTTCCACCAGTTTGTGGCTACATCCCATATGCTGACCTCCTATATCGCTTCCCTGTCGACCTATGCCAGGAGCGGAGGCAACCGGTTTGATATCAAAGGGTTTGCTCCCAAGATAAGAGAGATAGACAGGAACCTGACCACAGCTGTTTCGATAGTAGAAGGAAAACAGATAGAGCGGACGGAGGTAATAAAGCAGGCTCCCCCCCAGAATGAGCAGTTGATGCAGATGCTCTCTCTTGTAAAAAAGGAAATTCGTGACACCGGCAGGCAAGAGGTTGAGGATCCTGTCCTGAACAGGGATTTTTCAGAGCTGAGAACTGTTGACGGGCTTTTTGAGCTTATCAATACCCTTACTGTCGATATTGTTAAAATTCTCAACCGGCTCTTTTAAGCAAACCAGCCGGGTTGCGTTACTCTGATATTTCCCAAATCCTGAAGGTATTCGGCGGGAGATTGAGAGGTATTCCGCCTGGGTCGTCCGAATACCGGAAACGGAAGTCCCACGTCTGCGCTCCGAAAACCTCTTTTATGGTATAATGGCGGTCGGTATCGAGCCCGAGCACTTCGCGCCAGGCATGTTCAGGGATGCGGAGATGGGTGGAGAAAAGGCGGTTCTGGTCGAAATTGTAGGCCAGGATTATCTTTTGCCGGTCGGTATACCTGAGAAACGAAAATAACCTGGAGCTGTCGTATCCTACGCTTTGCCCGTGGAAGTTTACGTATTGCAGATCAAAAAAAGCGCCTGAGTGAAAGGCTTCGTTTTCAGTTACCAGACGGTTTAGATCCGCATAGAATTTCCTGAGCGTTTTTTGCTGTTCCGATAGTTTTGCCCCGTCGAACCTGCCTTTGTTTACCCAGGCCTGAAGCTCCGGAATGCCCCAGTAGTCATAGATAGTCGTGCGGCCGTCGTCCCCCTGGTATCCTTCCGACTCCCGCGCGGCTACGCCTGTCTCCTGGCCGGAATAGATCATGAGCGGGCCGGTATGGAGCGTAGCGCTGAGCGCCATGGCGGGCAGCGCCCTGAAAGGATCACCGGCAAAATAGCGGGATGCGATCCGCTGCTCATCGTGGTTTTCCAGGAAACGAAGCATATGACGCGAAATATCCCCCGATTCCTCCTGCCACAGTCGCGTAATATCGTCGGCATTTCCGTGTCCCTCGATCAGCCTTCGCAGGGTGTCGTACAGCCCGACCTTATCATAAAGGTAGTCGAAGCCGCCATCATGGATATATCTCCGGTATTCCCCGGGATTGTATATTTCAGCGATGAAAATGATCGAAGGATTGAAGCTTTTCACCTGTGGTATCACCCAGGCCCAGAATTCTACCGGGACCATCTCGGCCATATCACAGCGAAAACCGTCGATACCTTTCCCGGACCAGTAGAGCAGGATATCCCTCATCTTCAGCCAGGTGTCGGGTACGGGGTCAAAATGCGTCTTTCTCCCGTCCAGGTAGTCCACTCCATAGTTGAGCTTGGCTGTGTCGTACCAGTCATAGACAGAAGGAGCTGCACTGAATACGTCATTACCGGTAGCTTTTGCGGGGAGCTCGGTGTAATCGCTTTGAGATTTCACCGGGGAGGATATCCCGTCGGGAATCCTGAAAGCTTCTCCGGGGAGATAATAGTAGTTGTTCTGAGCGGAGAAGGGCAGGTCCGGGTTGTCGTTTTCACCAAAATCGAGAACACCTTCCGGCTTCTGATCAGATTTATACGCCCGGCCGACATGGTTGGGAATAAAATCAATAATACTCTTCAGCCCGCTCTCCCTGGTCCGGTGGATGAGCGCTTCAAATTCGCTGATCCGCATGGTGACATTCTCAGCCAGATCAGGATCGACGTCATAATAATCTTTAACCGCATAGGGGGAGCCTGCGATGCCTTTTACGATCATCGGGTGATCCCGGTCTATCCCAAAAAGTGAGTAGTCGGTAAGAGTGGCGTGCTCCAGGATGCCTGTATACCAGACATGCGTGATGCCGAACTCTTTCAGGGCGTTTAAGGCCTTGCCGGTGATATCGTTGAACTTCCCGCAGCCGTTTTCCCTGATGCTCCCGAAAAATTTATTCCGGGTTTTGGTATTGCCGAAATGACGAACGAATAGTTGGTAAACAATGAGTTTGTCGTTTGGTCGGATCATCGCAGGCATGGCATTTTCAGATTTAATATCAAGAGAGCAGCTAAAATACGCAAATTCTTGTCTCCGGGAGGGTTTTAACCGTGATTTAAGCCTGGTATAGCCATAATTACTCGGGTGCGTTGTAAGTTACATTAACCTCACGTAGACGGTTTGGAAGTTCTGTAGATTCGTTTATCTTTACTCAAAAGCAACAAACTCCCATCATGAAACCGGAAAAAGTAGTGGAGGAACCGCTCGTGGCTTACGGCTCCGAAATCGTATCACTGGATCAGCTGGATTTCTCCAGGCGGTACTCTTATGCGGATTATTTTAAATGGAAATTCGAGGAAAGGGTTGAGCTGATCAAAGGGTTCATTTACAAGATGAGCGCACCAAGTCCGACGCACCAATCCATTTCTATCTATTTTACCGGTACATTTTTTAATTTCTTCAGAAGAAAGGCCAGCAGAGTTTTTGCGGCTTCTTTTGATGTACGGCTGCCGGATTCGAAAAAGCAAACAGACGATAAGCTGGTATATACCGTAGTACAACCCGATCTGTGCGTGATATGCGATCCTGAAAAAATAGACGACCTCGGGTGCATAGGCGCTCCTGATCTCGTTGTCGAGATACTCTCTCCCGGGAATACCATCAAAGAGATGGGGATCAAATTTGACCTTTACGAGGAAAACGGCGTCAAGGAGTATTGGCTGGTGGAACCGGATGATAAGGCCATCCTGGTATATGTTCTTCGGGATGGCAAATATGTCGGTTTGAAGCCTTTTACGGAAGAAGACGAGATGAGCTCTCCGCTGTTCCCGGAATTAAGGTTTGCTGTTAAAGAAGTGTTTGAGCAGGTGAGTACCGCGAAGCAGTGATGACTATTTAAACGCAGAAATTCGTGGTACCAGCAGTGCAATGAGCAATCCCATTACAGAGATGATTCCGAAGGAAAAACGCAGGTCGGTAAGCTCGGCTACAAACCCGATCAACGGGGGACCGAGGAGGAATCCCAGGTAGCTAATGCCCGAAACACTCGCCAGCGCAATAGACGGCGCCATACCCGGAATTTTCCCGGCGGTGCTATATACCATCGGGACTACCGAAGAAACGCCGAAACCTACAATGATGAAACCCAGGGTTGCAGTAAGCAGGTCGGGAAAGAAAATAGCTATGGCGAGACCGGTAAAAATGAACAATCCGTTTAATTGGAGCATTTTTTGCTTGCCGAAGCGTACCTGCAGCTTATCGCCGGTAAAACGTCCCAATGCCATCATGATCATAAAAGAGGCATAGCCTAGCGGGATCAGACTGCCTTCGGCTTTTACAATTTTCTGAAAGTAAACCCCGCTCCAGTCAAACATGGTGCCTTCGCTTGCCATGCAGCAAAACCCTATGATGCCCAGTTGCAGGATTACTTTAGGGGGCATCCGGAAACGGGACGGTTTTTCTACCGGTTCCTGATCCCGGGGAGTTGTTGCGCTTTCGGTAAGAAACCTGTTAGCAAAAAAAGTAGCGACAATGCCGGTAAGAGCGATGATCCAGAAGTGCTGGTAGGGCGTCAGCTTAAGGCTGATCATGAGCAGCCCTATGAGCGCTCCGCTGAATCCTGCCGTCGACCATACACCGTGAAAGGATGCTAAAATTGGTCTTCCGTACATCTTTTCAACGCTTACGGCCTGGGTATTGACCGAAATATTGCAAAGGTTGCCGGAGATTCCCATAGCAAACAGGGCGAGCCCCAACTGCCAGCCTTCTTTGGCGAGTCCCAGGTTGGTGAGGCTGAAGGCGTAGAAAACAAAAGCAATTCCTAGGGTGATCTTGCTGCCGTAACGGGCTACAATCCTGCCTGAAAACGGAAGGGTAAGCATCTGGCCGGCCGGCAAAGCCAGTAATAATGTGCCCAGTAAGGCTTCGCTTAACCTGAGAGAAGCTTTGATATCCGGGATCCTGCTGGCCCAGGTGGCAAAGGAAAGCCCGAGACAGAAGAAATAAACGGCTACTGCAATTCTCTGATGACTTTTGTCAAAAACAGGCGGTGTGCTCCTGTGTAAATGAAATCTTTCTTTTGTTATATAACTCTTTGGTATTCTTAATACCTTTTCAAGGCTAATATTCATAGCAATAATGTGTAATTCGATGCAAAATTAATGTATTGGTATCGGATTACACAACTATTACAAAAAAGTTTAAATATTCGAAAAGTTAAATATTTAAAAAGTACAGGATTTCCACGGGACAGTGGAATAAGTACAGCATTGCTGCTAGTACAACTGGCTGAAAGTCCCTTTCAGGTAGCCGTCGAAAGGCTCCTTTTTGTAGTGATCGCCGCCGAAGTAGGTTACGATCTGGTAGAATTCCCCCGGCTTTATATAGCCGGGTATAGGCTGGATGAGCTTGAAATTTTCATCAATGAAGACCGTTGTAGGGAAGCTTGGCTTGTTGTTGCTCAACGTCATAGCCCACGAGTGGATACCCCCTTTCCCCTGGGCCATGAAATGGTAGCTCCTGTTTCCCAGCTTAATGCTCTGGCGCTGTTCGGCGTTGAATTTGACGGGGTAGTAATTTTTGTTGATATAGTCTGCAATCTCAGCTTTGGCATAGGTTTCCCGGTCCATTACCTTGCACCAACCGCACCAGTCGGTGTAGAGGTCGACCAGTATCTTCCGGGGTTCTTTCTGGTTGAGGGCGTAGGCTTCCTCCGGTGTGACCCAGTTTACGTTTCCCTTTTTGTCGGCAGGAGCCGGTAGAGGGAGTTCGAAAGATGATAATCCGGTTATAAATATGAGCGCCAGGAAAGTAGCACCAGCCAGTCGGAACATTCGGTTGTCTGTTAGATTAAATCAGGTAATCGATATAAATAACATTTTTTTGACGGGAAAAATTACTTTTAAGCCGGAAAAAAATAGCGCTGTTCCGGAAATGTACATTCCATGCATGCTACTTCTTTTTTCCGCAGTATCCTAGCGGACCAATACTACTTTTTTAACGAAATTGGTTTTGGCAGAGCTGAAGCGGAGCAGGTAGAGCCCTTGTTCCAGGCCGGAGGAGGGAATTTTGATCAGCTTTGTATCATCGGGAAACCCGAACCGGCTGACAATGCGCCCGGTAGCGTCGTGTATGGAAAGAACTCCGCCCATCGGCTCACCCAGTTCGATGGTAAGCTCGCTGCCCGGTTTAAGTGGGTTTGGATAAACCGCTGCAACTGGGATATTTTCTTTCTCCGTTGCCGTAATCAGGAGAAAATTGATATCGGCAATTCCATAGTCACCCGATTCCGAGCTTCCGCTTACAGCCTTGATGCGGTATGACAATACGCCATTGCTATTTTCAGGTGTATCCTTGAAAGATGTGGTGCCGGCGCCAAACGTTCCGACCGTAATCCATCTTTCTTCAGACTCTTTCCTACGCTGCAGTACATAAGATTCGGCACCGGAAACAGCGTTCCATTTGAGGTCGACCGAAATAAAATCGGTGGTGGCAGACAACGCAGGTATACCAAGTGCATTTCCTATCGGGACATGATAGAAAGTAAATGCACGCATTCCTTTTCCGTTGGTGATGAAAGGGCCCGTAAAAGGATAATAGCTACCTCCCTCCTGCAGGAATAAAGGAAGGTAGTTCAGGGAACGGGCATTTTGAGATGCCTTCAATGTCAGGATAACGCGGTTGCCATCGGCTTTTCCGGAATTGACGGCTCCTGCGGCATCGTCAAGGTAAAAAAAGTCTTTGATATCCAGCGAAACAGAGCCGTTCGGTTGGTAAGGCCCGGGGTATACCAGTTCCTGGTGCTCATCAAATACGAGTATCAATTCCCTTTTTTCGTCGTTCTTGTAAAAAACCTTCCTGATATTGGGAGATCCTGTCTGCAGCGTATCTCCCAGGTTGTAAAAATCCCTGTTGATCAGCCTTGAAACTTCGAATCCGCTCTGGATATTTCCTTCGCGACCATAGTGAAGCCCGTCGAATTCCTTTGTGCCTACAGTAGCAAGTGAGCGGATATCCGGGTAAATATCGGGCAATCTGCGTTGATAGTCCCGCAGAATGGCGCCGGTCTCGGTGGGATAATATATGATATCGATCTGGAAGACATACATTTTCCTGATGGCAGGAATGTCGGTTTTAAGATTGTGGTACAACTTATCAAAATTATCTTCCCAGTTCGCACCTTCATGATAGGCTTCCGTTTCTCCCTGGCGGTAGATGAAAGCTTTGCAAACGGAGGCTATGCCTGATTTCTGAACGCGGTACAACATTCTGCCATAACCGTTTGTGAGATCAGCCGGGTTGTTTTCGGTGCGTATGGCATGAGAAAACGCAGACGACCAGTGGAATCCTCCGTTAATAAGGCAGTTAGGAACGCCGCTTTGTTCGACGAGCCGCTTTTGTATTTCCAGGCCCATAGTACCCACATTTGCTTTGCCCGACTGGTTGGAAATAGCCCATAGCGTATCGGCCGGATCGTAGTGTTCGGTATTAAGGGTGCCGGTGATCACCCCGAACGTTCTGCAAAAGTCGTTCGTTTCGGTTTCTGTAAAGAATCCTGTGGAATTGGATTGCCCCATCAATATGAAAGCATCTCCGCTGACTACCTTTTCCCGCGATACCATCAGGACTGAATCGGAAGCTCTGCAGGCGTATACGTCAAAATTGTAGCTAGCCAGCTCTGCTTTGATTGTGGTGGTACCGGCAGAAAATGAACCGATGTTTCCGTTATACGTGATCGGGGCTTTGATGTATCGGATACGGGTGTCGTTACGGGTTACAACTACGGACATGTAGCTGTATCCGGGGACTTCTATCGTGCCCGAGATGGGGACTTCCGCTTCGTTCTTTTCGTTCCGCGGATAAAGCTGGTAATTCTGTGGGAGCTGGTTAAAAACCACAGAGTAGAACCGTTGAGCTGAGGTCGGATTACCGGTCAGGACGAAGAAGCAGAGAATAACCAGGTACCGGAAAAGGTAACAGGGTTTATTCGTCCGGGAAGGTGCCGGTCGCTGCAAAAAAGACCGCTTTTCCGGAGAGAAATGAACGGTTGTTCCGGATAAAGCTGTTACAACCAGAGTTATACGAATCACCAGCGAAGAGATCTGTTTCAAGACCGGTTTGTTTTAAGTATAAATGTTTTAGAATAAACAGCTGTTTAATAGCCTGGAACCCTGAAAGATATCATGCCAGACACAAACCTAAATAAGTTTCCTGATCATTACAAGGTGTCCGCGGGCCGGCTAAGGCCAAGAAGCTTTTTTTGCATGTTGCCGGAAGATTATGTTTCAAAAGAAGGATCGGGCAGTTGTAGAAAAAACCTAGTGCCCTTCATACCTCCCTGGTTTTTCAACATAGAAGAGATACGAAGGGCACAGGGCTGACTGATCGGGCAATCCCGGATCTGATGCGGGAAATTAACAGAAGCCGGTGACTGTCCCGGTATTTTTTACTTTATATAGCCGCAGCTTCAAGGTTAATTTTGAAGTTGATCTGCTTGCTGATCAGGTCGTCGGGCTTGCCGGCGTATGAAACATTCCAGTCTTCGCGCTCGATGTTGAAATCGGCGTTAGCTTTGAAGGATGTATCGGTAGCTTCGGCAACGTTGGCATTGAAAGTGATATTTTTGGTAATGCCACGAATAGTAAGGTTGGCAGATACCACGATTGTGCCGGCTTCAGCCCCGTCTTTTACGTCGGTTATTTCCAAAGTAGCTTCCGGGTGATTGGCTACGTCAAAGAAGTCCTCGCTTTTCAGGTGGCCTTCCAGTTTACCTTTGAATTCCCCATCGAGATCCTTGTCATTTATAGAATTCAGGTCAATTACAACCTTGCCGCCGGCCAGCTTTCCGTCTTGTACGGTCAGGGTGCCTTCTTTAATCTGCACGTCCCCGTGATGCTGGCCTGTTACTTTTTTTCCATGCCATTCAACGCTCGACGCCGCAGTATTTACGGCAAGCTCCGTTCCTTCAGCCGAGGCGGCTTCCGCGGCTTCGGTTGTCTCCGCTTTTTCACCTTCCGGGTTGCCAACGCATGATGCAAATAGAAATGCGCTCATTCCGGCTAATACCAATACTCTTTTCATAGTTTGTGAAATTAATTGTAGTTACATATAATGTCTGAGAACACAATAATAGGGAATAGCGTTCAATGTTTGCTTATAAAACTTAAAATTTACTTAGAAAAATGGGGACGGTACCTCTTGCCAGGCCGTCGCCAGACGTGTTACGAGGAGCCTGTTTTTATTTCACAGGAAGGGTCACCGATATTTTGGTACCCATATCCGGTGCCGACTCAATCTGCAGCTTACCCCCGATCGATTCAACCCGGTTGTTGATATTATGGAATCCCATTCCGGTCTGAATACCGGCATTTTCCATTCCTTTCCCGTCGTCAGCGACGATCATGGTGAACATATTTTCCGCCAGGGCGATATAGATATGAACGTTTCGGGCCTGTGCGTGCTTGAGCGTATTGTTGATGGCTTCGAGGGCTACGTTATAGAGCTGATGCTCCTCGTTCCGGGAAAGGCGCCTGTACATATTATGCTCTTCGAAATCAAACCTGATATCTCCGAGCTCGTTCAGCTTCCTGACCAGCAAGGTAAAAGCAGCCGGGAGCCCTTCCTGCTCCAGTTCGGGCGGCAGCATATTGTGGGAAATGAGGCGTACGTCCTTGTAGGCTTCATTGGCCATTTCGAGGAGCTTTTTATGAAGCGACTGGTTAAAGTCGCCCCAGTTGTCGGTATCCATGCTTTCCAGGCTCCATCTGAGCGCTGCCAGCTTGGTGTTCAGGTTGTCGTGCAGTTCGGATGCTACCCGGCGCCGTTCTATTTTCTGCCCCCGGTCGAGCGCCATTTCGATTTCCCTGTTTTTATTGACCAATTGCTCGTTGTATTTCCTGAGCCTCTTGTTGGCCCATAAAATATAAATCAGGATACAGACGGCAGCAAGTCCTGCCAGTATGAGCATATTCCTTGTCTGGAGAAGCTGCCTGTTTTCGAGCTGCTGTATTTCCAGCTCTTTGGCAGCGTTCATCTTGTCCAGCTCATAATTCATGTTTGAAACCATGATCCGCTGACGGGATTCGTCGTTAAGGAGACTGTCGGAAGCTGTCTTATACCGAACGTAATAATCATAGGCCAGCCGGTAGTTGCCGAGATTTTTATAGGCTTCGCTGAGCTGCCTGAGATAGCTGCTTCTCTCAAACAGCATTTCGGTCGCCTCCTCTATCCGGACCAGCCCCTTGTCGGCGGTTTGGATTACATCCCGGTATCTTTTCTGCTGGAGGTAAAGGTTCCCGTAGTTGATCTGCGTAAAATGGTAAAGCGAGTTGCCCGGGTTATGGGCCTTGAATACACTGTCGGAGCGTTGGTTAAACGTGAGAGCCCTGGAATAGTCGCCCAGCTTAAAATAGACGTCGCTGATCCGGGCGTAGGCAGAAGTCAGGAACTGGGCGGAGCCGGTACTTTCATAGATTTTTGCCGCTTCCGTATACGAATCCAGCGCTTTCTCCAGCTCATTTTGCTTTTTGAATATATCCCCTTTCTGGCTAGACAGGAAAGCCAGTATCCTTACATCGTTATTCTTCCGGGCGATTTGTCCGGCTTTCTCAAAGCATTCGAGCGCTTCCTTATACATTTCGACCTGGGTATAGGTAGACCCCAGATTGGGGAGTGTGGCTCTCAGGGCTTTTTCGTTACCCGACTCCTCGTGTATCCTGCGGGCTTTCAGGTAAAGTTCTATGGCCTGCACATATTTTCCTTCCCAGCCCAGCATTCCTGCTTTTTCCTGGTAAACCATTGCTTCCCAATGCGTTGATCTTTCCTTTTTGAAAATATCCAGGGCCAGGTTCAATAGTGAATCGACAGGGTCCGGGTCGTCCAGTTCAGTCATGGAAACCAACTGGGCCCTTCTGAAAAAAGAAATGCCCCGGGTGAGTTCGTCGCCTGCCTCCCGCGCCTTACGGTCGACGGTATCCAGGTGTGCATAAGCGTCGTCAACCTGTTCCAGGATGTCCATTTCAATCCTGACGAACTGGAACCGGGCATTTGCTTCGCCCCTGAGGAAGTTCTGCTTTTTAGCCAGGCTAATGGCCTCAAGACAGTAAATTTTTGAGAGGGAATCCTCTCCGTTTACCCAGTAGGCATACCCGAGCGCATTGAGCGTATTGACCCTGGCAGTATCAGAAAGAGCCTGCCCTTTCAATACCCTGAGAAGCGAGTCGCCGGATTGGGCCCATACCATTGAGGGAAATATCGTCAGGATCAGGAGGAGGTTTCTCATCAGCGCATAAACTTTTCCTATGTGGTTGCATTAAAATTAAGTCATTTACCCTATTAATTGTAGCAGGATAGTGTAAAATACAGGTTTTCCTATAGGCCCGGTGTAGAAATGTAAGTAAGTCCTAACATTTGTTAACACGGCCGGGATAGTGTTTTCATGTTTCGTAGCTTTATCCGCTGTTATGCAAGAGGTTATAATGAAATTTCTCCCATATCTTATATTATCGTTTTTATTTCCCCGGTTTTTACTTGCTCAGAGTGGAGGTGTAAAGGGGATCATACTGGATGAAAACGGCGACGAAATGCCTTTTGGCAATGTTGCGGTTTTCAGGCTCCCTGATTCTTCACGTGTAACCGGTGTGCCGGCAGATGAAAACGGTGCATTTTTTGTCCCGCTGGAAAACGGTCATTATTTCGTGAAGATTACGGTGGTTTCTTTCCGCGACAGGTCTGTGTATGGTATCAGGATAAATAATTCCATAGCCGATCTGGGCCGTATCAGGCTTTTACCCGATGTGACAACGCTGGAAGAGGTGGTGGTGCAGGGCGAACGCAGCCAGATGCAGCTCGATCTCGACAAGCGGGTCTTCAACGTAGGGAGCGACCTGGCCAGCATCGGCGGGTCGGCGGTCGATATTCTCAACAACGTCCCTTCAGTGTCGGTCGACCCCGAGGGAGTAGTGAGCCTCCGGGGAAGCGAGAATGTCAGGATACTGATCGACGGGCGGCCTTCGGGGCTTACCGGTATCGGGAGCCCGGATGCATTGCGGCTTTTGCAGGGCAATATGATCGACCGGATAGAGGTGATCACGAATCCCTCCTCGCGCTATGACGCCGAAGGAGAGGTAGGCATTATCAATATTGTTCTCAAAAAGAATGTAAACCAGGGGCTTAACGGCGCTTTCTCCCTCAACCTGGGATACCCGCTGAATTATGGCGGGAGCTTTGATCTGAATTATCGTAAAGACCGCCTCAATTTTTTCGGAACCTACGGCTATAACCTGCGCACGACAAAGGGAGGCGGCAATTCCTTCCAGAAATTTATGACTTCCGACTCGCTTTTTTCCTATCGCGAAAACAATACGCGTCAACGTCAGAGCAGGTCGCATCTGTTGCGCGGAGGAATGGAGTATTACCTGAATGACAATGAGTTTCTGGGAGCAGCCGTATTGTACAGAACGGGTAGGGGAAAGAACAAAAGCCGGTATGAATTCAACGACTATGACGAAGACGATATCCTGTTCAGGAGCAGCGTGAGGTCGGAGGTAGAATCTGAGCCCGAGACCAATATCGAGGCGTCGGTCTCGTATAAAAAGGAGTTTGAACAGAAAGGGCGTACCCTGACGGCCGATGTGAAGCTTATCGACAGCAAAGAGCTGGAACTTTCCGACTTTTTACAGACCAGCTCAGTTGCACCCGATTTGTTGCAGAGGTCTTCCAATACAGAAGATGAGCGGAATTTTCTTATACAGGCGGATTATGTTCATCCTTTCGGGAACAAAGGGAAGTGGGAGGCCGGCATCAAGAGCAATTCCAGGAAGATTGTCAATGATTTTACCGTAGAGGAGCTCGGGGAGTCGGGAAGCTGGAGTGTCCTGCCCCGGTATGATAATAACCTGGTGTATGACGAGCGCATCCATGCTGCCTATCTTATGGCGGGCGAGCACTTTGGTAAATTTTCGGTACAGGGCGGGCTCAGAGGTGAGTTTTCCGATATTGCCACCTCGCTGCCCGAAACAGGAGAGAGGAATCACAGGACCTATTTCAATATTTTCCCAAGTGTTCATCTTTCCTACCAGCTACCTGAAGACAAGGCAGTGCAGCTGAGCTACAGCCGGCGGTTGAGCAGGCCGTGGTTCAGAGACCTGCTTCCTTTTTCGGGTTACAGCAACAACCGTTCGCTCCGGGTAGGGAATCCTGACCTCAACCCTGAATATACCAACTCGATGGAAGCAGGTTATCTTGCCAACTGGGACAATGCCTCTCTGTTAGGGAGCGTATACTACCGGTACCGGACGGGCGTGATCCAGCGGATTACACTGGTCGACTCCGTAGGCTTTAACCGCGTATTCCCGGTCAATCTTTCCACCCAGAATGCTTATGGCCTGGAGTTTAACGGCTCTCTTACCGTCAGCGGATGGTGGAGAATGAATGGTAACTTCAATTTTTTCAGGGCAATTACGGAAGGAACCCACGAAGGCAGGAACTACGGAAGCGATACCTATTCCTGGATGGGGAGGTTTACATCTAAAATGACGCTTCTCAAAAAATGGGATTTCCAGGCCGGCATCAATTACCGCGGCGCCCAGATCACGCTGCAGGGAAAGCAGCTGCCTTCCTATAATATCGATCTGGGGCTGGCCAGAGATGTCTTGAAAGGAAAGGGTACGGTGATCTTCAGTGTCCAGGACCTGTTCAAGACGAGAAGATGGCGTACTATTGTCGACCAGCCGGAGTTTTATTCCAACTCCGATTTCCTATGGCGCGGAAGGCAGTTCCTGTTTACTTTCAATTACCGCCTCAACCGGAAGAAGACCAGTAAGGATTCCCTCCAGGAAATGGGAGAGGGCAGGGATGAGGGGTAACTTGTTGTCTTACTGCTTTTTGTCTCCGGTAGCTATGACGTGAATTTCATTCTGGGCGGGAGGCGCTGCTATATTGTGATCATTCAGCACTTCCCTTATAGATTCCTGGTTGTCGTAAAAAGCGCCGGAATAGTCATTTTTTGATGCCCATGAATAGACGACAAGGTTAACGGCACTGGAAGTCAATTCGCTGACCAGTACCTGGGGCGCGGGAGTTGTCATTATCCTTTTGTCTTTTTTGAGCACTTCCAGGATGAGGCCTCTTACTTTTTTGATGTCTTCCCTGCTGGATACCGACAGCTTGTATTCAATTCTCCTGGAACGGATATCCGAATAATTGGTGATGACCGAGTTGGCCAGTACGCCGTTCGGAGAGAAGACCGCAATGCCGTCTGCCGTGCGGAGAGTCGTATATAAAATGTCTATTTTCTCTACCGCTCCGGCTGCTCCGGAATTGCTTTGGATACTGTCGCCTACCCTGAAGGGCTTAAACAGCAGGATCAGTACGCCCCCCGCCAGGTTAGAAAGGCTCCCTTGTAAAGAAAGGCCTATCGCCAGGCTGGCCGCGCTCAGGACTGCCAGGAACGATGTGGTCTTGAACCCCATGGTGCTTGCCACTGAAATGATAAGCATCCCGTATAGGATAAACTTGAGAAGGCTCAGGACAAATTCTCTCAGCGAGGGGTCGACTTCTCTTTTTTCGAAACGATTATGGACTATTTTTACAACCAGCCGGATCAGGTATATTCCGGCAAAGAGAACGATCAGCCCCAACGCTATGGAAGGGACCCTGTCCAATATCGAGTCGATTATCTTTTCGAGACTGTTTTCAATTTTTTTCATAGCGTCCGGTTGTTTATATAAAGTGGCAGGAGTAAAGTCTCCCCACTTTCAACTCCCCCTTCTCACCTTTTCACTCAAAAATAGCTAAAGAGGCCGGGGGAACAGCAGAGCGGGAATGATTTTATATTTTTGCCAAACAGAAATTATAGTGTTAAAAGCTTAAAGCAATCGCGCTCATGTTTATACAGGAGATACTTGATATCGCTCCTAAAAAAAGAGGATTTCATTTAATTACCAGCCAGGTTACTGAAGCGCTGCATGGTATCGGATCCTGGAGAGCCGGGATGTGCCAGGTATTTATACAGCATACTTCAGCTTCACTGACGATCAATGAAAATGCCGACCCGACGGTAAGGATGGATTTTGAAACCTATTTCAATAAATCCGTTCCCGAAAATGATCCAGATTACCGGCATGATTATGAAGGTTCTGACGACATGCCGGCCCATATCAAGTCTTCACTGCTGGGCGCTTCGGTATTGATCCCGATCCGCAACGGCCGCCTTGCGCTGGGCACCTGGCAGGGGATATATCTTTGCGAGCACCGTGATCGGGGAGGCAGCCGCAGACTGGTCGTAACCGCGTGGGGAGAGTAACATGTAAGGGATGTCTGAACCGTTAAGAAGCAATGAGAATATTGATAGTAGAAGATGACCAACGGGTGGCCGAACTGATCAGGAGGGGCCTTGAAGAATATGGGTTTGTCCCAACACTCGCCTACGACGGCCTCTCAGGTAAAAAACTGGCCCTGCAGAATGCCTACGACCTGATTATCACCGATATAGTATTGCCCAAAATGGACGGTCTCGACCTGTGCAGGCTCGTCAGGCAGGTTAAACCCGATATCCCTATCATCATGCTGACCGCCCTCGGCACCACCGACGACAAGGTAGAAGGGTTCGATGCCGGAGCAGACGACTATCTGGTGAAACCCTTTGAGATTCGGGAATTGCTGGTGCGGATCAGAGTTTTGCTGAAGCGCAACAATAAACCGGGAGGAAGCACAGGATCCCTGTCGAGGTATGCAGATCTAGAGATCAATCTCAATACCAGGGTCGTGAAGAGAGGAAGCAGGGAGATCAACCTTACGCCCAAGGAGTTCAAGCTCCTCCAATATATGGTGCAAAATTCCGAAAGAGTATTGTCAAGAGTGGAAATAGCCGAAAAGGTCTGGGATACTCACTTCGATACCGGGACCAATTTCATCGATGTATATATCAACTATCTCCGGAAGAAGATAGACAGGGACTTTGAGAAGAAACTCATTCATACGAAATCGGGGGTAGGTTTTATCCTTAAAAGCGAATGAAAATAAGGACACAGATTACGCTTCTGTTTACGGTTGTCACGGCGCTGATCCTGCTGGTATTTGCGTCGGTCATCTACTATACTGCAAATGAAAGCCGGGAACGGGAGTTTTATTCGCTACTCAAAAAGGAAGCTGTTACAAAAGCTAACCTGTTTTTCGATGCCAACGTCGAAAGGAAACACCTTCAGGAGATCTATAAAAACAACCGGAAGACTCTCGATGAGGTGGAGGTCGCCATTTACGATACGACCTTTAACCTGCTGTATCATGACGGGGAGGATATCGACTATGTAAAGGAAAGCCGGGAAATGATAGAGCAGATTCTCAGTAAGGGGGAGATATCGTTTTACCAGGAGAAATGGCAGGTAGTAGGTGTCCGTTACGTGTTTCAGGGCGAAAGCTACATTGTAACGGCTACTGCTTACGACCACTATGGCTTTACAAAGCTGAACCGGCTTCTGAAGGACTGTATTGTAGTATTCATTATTTCTATCCTGTTCATCTATCTGGCCGGTCGCTTTTTTTCCCGGAAGGCACTCGATCCTGTTATAGAAATGACAGGGAGAGCGAAGATTATTTCGGCAACCAGCCTCGACCTCCGTATCAAAAGCAACGGCAGCAGGGATGAGCTTTCCGAGCTCGCCAATACTTTCAACGAAATGCTGGGGCGCCTGGAGAACTCATTCGAGTCTCAGAAAAATTTTGTTTCAAACATCTCGCACGAGATAAGGACACCTCTGGCAGCCATTATCACCGAGCTGGAATTGTCATCTCACAAGGAGCGTACCCGGGAGGAGTATAAGGCGGCGATCAGGGATGCGCTTCTGGACGCCCGGAAGCTGGCGCACTTGTCGGGCAGTCTGCTGGATCTGGCTAAAGCAAGTTATGACCCGGCTGAGATAGCATTTAGGGAAGTAAGGGTAGACGAAATCCTGCTCGATGCCAGATATCAGCTTCAAAAGGCCAATCCTTCGTATCACATCGACATCCACTTTGAAAACGATTTCGACAGCGATAACCAGATCTCGGTAAACGGGAATGAATACCTTCTTAAGGTTGCTTTTACCAATCTGTTTGAAAACGGGTGTAAGTTTTCCCTGAAAAAGCAGAGCCGGGTAACCGCGGCTTTCAGGGAGGAAGGGATCGTGCTCAAATTTTCAGACGAGGGCATAGGGATCCCCGCGGAGGACCTGGAAAATATTTTCACTCCGTTTTATCGTGGGAAAAACAGGAATTTTGCCTACGGGAACGGGATCGGGCTCTCGCTTACCCGTAAAATCATAGATCTTCATAAAGGAAGTCTTTCCGTTGAATCCCGGGAGCGTTTCGGTACGGTCTTCACAATGACGCTCAATCATCTCTGACAGCAGCGCTTCTAATCGTATTCTAATTTTTTTCTGTAGAGCCTCTAACTGGGTTCAGATGCCTGCATCATGACATTTGTGCCGTGCATTGTCACGCTAAATCTATTCGGATAAAATGTTTGCGGGTGTCAGACTTCATTTTTTTACAGGGCTTTTATTGTGCTTCGCGTTAGCTGATGTAGCTGAGGCTCAAAGCGTTTATTCGCTCGAAAAAGCTTTGAAAACAGCCCGGGAAAGCAACCTTGTGCTAAAAGCCGGGAAGTTCGGCATCGACATAGCGGAAGCCGATGTTCTTACTGCCGGCCTGCGGCCTAACCCGATCTTGAATAACCAGGCTTTGCAACTGGCCGGCCCCTCACATTTTCCCGAAGGGGCGCCGTGGCTTAAAGGCAGTAACGTGCAGAACTGGTGGCAGCTGACAAAAGTCTTCCAGGTAACAGGCCAGCGCGCCAACAGGCAGGATCTTGCAGAGAGGAGTGTTGTCCTGGCCGGAAAAAGCTACCTGGAGACGGAAAGGGAGATATTCAGGGATGTGGCTGGTAAGTGGCTGGAAATATGGATAGCGTTCAGGCAGCTCGATATGCTTGGTTTGGCTAAAAGCAATATCGACAGTCTCACGAATACCAATGAGGTACGTTTCCGGAACCAGGTTATTACACAGACCGACCTGTTCCGTACCCGGGTACTGGCCCGTCAGTATGAAGTCCGGTACATGGCAGCCCTCCAGGAAGTAGCTAACCTGCAGAGGGAGCTGAAGCAGATGCTGGGAAGCCCCGACGACATTGTTATCGACACGACCGACTCGTTCACCGCTCTTTTTCCGTCTGATAAGGAAAGCCTGGTGGCGCAGTCACTGGCCGGGCGCAGCGATGTGGCAGTGGCGAAGTCAGCAATCGACGTGGCCGGGAGCAACATCAGGCTCCAGAAATCGCTCGCTTATCCGCAACCCGAGCTGGGTATTATCTGGAATCCCCAAAACAGGATACCATATCTAGGTATCTACGGGACGATAGATCTGCCGCTTTTCAACAGGAACCAGGGTGAGATACGCAAAGCGCTTCTGCAGAAAGCGCAGGCTGAACAGCAGCTCGAGTCGGTTACGAGCCGGCTCAGGACCGACGTAGTAAATGCCTGGGCAAGCTATGAGACCTATCAAAAGAATGTGCGGGACTTCCAGCCTATCGTGGAGCAATCCGACCTGATTTTAAGTAGCGTAAAATACGCCTACCTGAGGGGAGGCACTACTATTGTGGATTTCCTGGAGGCCCAGCGCAGCTGGCTGGACACCCGGCAGGAGTATTACCAGGCACTTGAACAATATCGTAAAAGCTACATACAACTGCTTTACGCCACAGGTACCATTAATCAATTGGCTCAGTAATGAAGAGTATCCATTTTATTCCAGTCCTGCTGCTGCTCTTTTCGTGTAACCGGAAAGAAAACACTCCGCCACAGAAAACGGAAGTTCCCGTCGTAGTGAACCAGGGGCTGGCTATTTCATTCAGCGATGAAAAGACGGCCGCTTTTTTCAAAACGGAAAAGGTTGATAACAGCAATGTTCATGCTGATTACAAGGCGGTGGGTAAGATAGGAGCTACTATCTCGCCTTCCAATACAGGAGCTTCGCAGAATATCGTACTGTTTGAAAATCCCGATCTGGCCGGGAATTACGCGCAGCTTATGCAGCACCAGATCAATATCAGCCAGATTGAGAACATCAACATCAAACAGAAAAAGATTGAGCTGGAAAGGACCAGCGATCTGTTGCAGCACGGAGCAGCTACCGGGCAGGACCTGCTGAATGCGCAGATGGCGGTAAGTATGGAGGAAACAAATCTCGCCAATGAAAGAGCTGCCCTGACCGAGCATGAAGCTCGTTTAAAATCCGGAGGATTTGACCCGGTGCTGCTGCGTCGGGCCAGGGCGGGGACTGCCTATATCATCTGCGATGTTCCTGAAAACCAGATCGCTAAAATCAGGCTGGGAAATATCTGTAATATCGGATTTACTTCATTTCCTGATGAAACCTATACCGGAAGAGTTGAAAATATAGCCGATATGATGGATAATACTACCCGGATGGTAAAAGTGCGGATCGGTGTCAATAACAGTTCCAGTAAGCTGAAGGCCGGCATGTTTGCCGATGTTTCATTCGGTCTGAGCGAAGGGAATTATATCACCGTTAGCAAGAATTCGCTGGTGACCGTGCAGGGCAGGGATTATGTTTTTGTCACTGAAAGTCCGCTGGAATTTCAGCGACGGGAAGTGCAGACCGGACAGCAGATAGGCGACAGGATTATCATATTCAGCGGATTGAACAGCGGAGAGGAGGTAGTCACAGAAGGCGTGATGCAACTGAAGGGACTTTCGTTCGGCTATTAAAAGCCCCCGTGATGGTACAGGTACAAATATTTATCGACAAAGATGAGATGTTGGGAAGCCAGCCGCTCGACCAATACATTATGTAATGGCGGGTTTATCGTAACACATCACGTAGAGCTGTGGTAGGCAATGATCAGGAACCTTCTCATATTTTCTCTCAAGAACCGTTGGCTTGTGGTAGCCATCAGCATTCTTATAATGGCAACCGGCTTTTATTGCTTTACGAAGCTGAAGATAGAGGCTTATCCGGATATCGCCGATACGAACGTTATCATTGTGGCCCAGTATCCCGGAAGAGCTGCCGAAGAAGTCGAACAACAGGTTACGGTCCCGGTCGAGAGGGCGCTACAGAATACCCCGGGCGTATTGGACAGGAGGAGCCGGACGATCTTCGGACTGAGTGTGGTGCAGCTTACTTTTAAAGACGGAACCGACGATTATTTTGCCCGTCAGCAGGTACTGGAAAGGCTCACGGGCCTTCAGCTGCCTGAAGGCGTAACCCCCGAACTGGCGCCCCTTTCGACGGCCGTAGGAGAGATTCTGCGCTACGTGGTAGAAGCACCGCCTACCTATACGCCGACCCAGCTGAGAGATCTTCAGGACTGGGTGATCAAACCCTACCTGCTGCAGACAGACGGAATTGCGGATATTACAACTTTCGGCGGACCGTTAAAACAGTTTTATATCCTGGCTTCGCCTGATAAGCTCAGGAAGTATAACCTTACGATCGGCGATGTAGAAAATGCGGTGGTCGTCAATAACCAGAATACGGGCGGTGGTATCCTGGAAAGGGGAGGCCAGGGATTTGCTATAAGGGGATTAGGAGCGATAAAAAATGAGAAGGATATTGAGAATATTATCCTGCGGTCTGTAGGGGGCGTCCCGGTTTTTGTACGTGATGTGGCCAGCGTCGAAATAGCCCCGCCACCGCCCAGCGGTGTATTGGGCTACTCCATCCCGGATGAAGGGATAAACATCAGCAACGGTGTGGAAGGTATCGTTCTGCTACGCCGTTATGAGAACCCGAGCGAAGTACTGGCTGACCTGAAGGTACGTATTGACGAGCTGCAGGCTCACGAGCTCCCGGAAGGGGTCACTATCAGAAAGCTCTACGACAGGAGCTTCCTGATAGATCATTCGCTTCATACTGTCGGGAAAACACTGTTTGAAGGAGTCAGTATAGTAGTCCTGGTCCTGATCTTCTTTTTAGGCAGCGCACGAAGCGCCCTGGTAGTCGCCCTTACTATCCCGTTTTCACTTTTATTTGCGTTTATACTGATGCGTATGACGGGCATACCGGCAAACCTGCTCTCACTGGGGGCTATTGATTTTGGGATCATCGTCGACGGGGCATGCGTGATGGTAGAGCACCTGATCCGGAAATATAAAACCGCTACTCCCGGGGAGAAGGAGGAAGGGATACAGAAAATAACACTTCTGGCAGCCCAGGAAGTAGGACGGGAGATCTTTTTTTCGGTTACCATTATCGTAATGGCTTATATGCCTATTCTGCTGATGACGCGGGTGGAAGGGAAACTCTTTTCTCCTATGGCGCTGACTCTCGCTTTCGCAGTGATAGGTTCCATGCTGGCAGCACTGACGTTCATACCGGTGCTCGTTTCTTTCGCCTATCATAAAGTGATGTCGGGCGGGAAAAAAATGAAGGAGCACCGGAACTGGATACTTTCGTTTCTGGAAGAGAAATATGCGGCGGTGCTCAAGAAGATATTGCAGGGGTACAAACCGGCTGTGATAGCCGGCTTTTCCATAGTACTAGTCATAGTAGCTTTCGGGTTAAAGCTCGGAACCGAGTTTTTACCTGAGCTCGATGAAGGGTCTATCTTTCTCAGGGGAAACTTTCCGGCGGGGATCACGATCCAGGAAAACGCCCGGAATGCGCCTGCCATCCGGGGCATAATTTCACGTTATCCCCAGGTTTCCTTCGTCATTACACAAACCGGGCGTAATGACGAAGGTACCGACCCATTCCCGGCCAACCGGAATGAGATACTGGTAGGACTAAAGGATTATCACCTGTGGAGCGATACGATTTCCAAGAGAGAGCTGATCGCACTGATACGAGCTGATCTTGAAAAAGAGCTACCGAGTGTAAGATTTAATTCAGGGCAACCCATTATCGACCAGGTAATGGAAATTGTGACGGGAAGCGCAGCCGACCTGGCCGTCTCTATTGTGGGTGATGACCTGCATGAAATGCGTGCGAGGGCAGACAGTATTGCTGCCATAGTAAGTTCGATGCAGGGGAGTGAAAGTGTGAATATTGAGCAGGAAGGGGCCCAGGAGCAGCTTGCCATCCATATCAATCGCGAGGATGCGGCCCGGTACGGTATCAATATTGCCGATATTCAGAATATGATAGAAGCGGCTATAGGTGGCAAGACATTGTCGGTGCTATATGATGGAAACAAGCGATACGACATAGTAATTCGTTACCTCCCCGAGTTTCGCAACAATATTGATGAAATTAAAAAGCTGCTGGTTCCTTCGGCAACAGGGGCGCTGGTCCCGATGGGGCAATTGGCCGACATAAGGTTTGTCGAAGGGCAAACCAATATCTATCGCTATAACAACAAGAGGATGGTGACGGTCCGAACCAATATACGTGGGATCGACCAGGGAAGGTTTGTGACAGAGCTGCAAAAAAGGCTGTCAAAGGAAGTGCATATTCCGAAAACGGATAATATTATATATGGCGGCCAATATGAAAACCTGGAACGGGCAGGCCGACAGCTTTCGCTGACGATCCCTCTCACCGTTGTAGTGGTATTTGCATTCCTTTTTATGCTTTTCAAAAGCCTGAAGCATACGCTTATTACCATGAGCTGTATCCTGTTTGCGCTGGCGGGCGGCATCATGGCGCTACTGATCCGGGGATACTACTTCAATGTATCGGCCGGGGTTGGTTTTGTTTCTATTTTCGGGATTTCGGTGATGGCAGGAGTACTTTTGGTTTCGGCTCTCAACCGTGGCGCTGCTTTGCAGCCGGCCGGGAACCAGATGATCGTCCGGATTTCCGGAGAGCAGCTGAGAGCGCTACTGTCTATTCTTGTGCTGGCGATTCTCGGGCTTGTTCCGGCCGCCACGTCAAAAGGGATAGGCTCCGACGTGCAGCGCCCTCTCGCCACTGTCATTATAGGAGGGCTCGCCAGCACGCTTGTATTTGCCCCGCTATTGATACCACCCTTGTACCGCTGGACCCATTCGGCCGGTGATGACGACGAGTTATCAAACGGGGAGTAGGCCCCCCGGGGGGGAGGGGGGAGTATTCTTCGGCCTGCCCGTTATGCAAGGCTGACGATGGTCACGCCGGCCCCGCCACGGTCAGCGTGCTCGTCTGTCATCCGCGATACCTGTTTGTAGCCTTTCAGATGATTGCGTACCAGTGTCCGGAGAATACCGTCACCTTTGCCGTGGACAACCCTCAATTCGTTGTATCCCAGCATGAGGGCGTTATTCATGAACTGGTCGAGTTGCACCAGCGCCTCCTCACCCCGCATCCCGCGGATATCGAGATTGAAGCTGAACTGCAGCATTTTCTCATTCAGATCGACAGACGACCGGTTATTTTCGGTGAGCGACTCGTTGGTGGCCGATTTATAGGTCTTTGACGATACTTTCTCAAGCCGGTTTAGCTTAATGGTGGATTTCAGGGCCCCTATTCTCACTTCTGCCTCTTTTGCTTTCATAGTCAGGACCTGTCCGAAAGCATTCTGCCCTTTCAGCTTTACATAGCTGCCTTCGGTAATAGCACCCTCTTCCAGCTCTACTACAGCCTGGGGAGCCGGTGGCTCCAACAACACCTCCTGTTTAAGCTCCGTGGCCGAGAAGCTTTCCAGCCTGGTCCGGGCTGTTTTGGTGCTTTCTTTTTCGGCCTTCTTTTCCTTGATCTCCCTGATCGTTTTCTCTATCAGTTGGTTGGCTGAAGATATCAGCGACTTTGCCTCCTGCCTGGCCTGGTTGCGAATCTTTTTCTCATCGTTCTCAAGCGAGGTCTTAAGGGCCGTATACTCCGCAAGCTGCTGTGCCAGCTTCCTTTCCTTGATACCCAGCCCGATATTCTTTTCGGCGAATACCGCTTTTTCGATATCCAGCTCTTTGATCAGCTTTTCGAAATTCACTTGCTGGGTGCCCAGCTTTTTCTTTGCCTTTTCTACGATTGATTTCGGAAGCCCTATTTTGGAAGCAATTTCAAAAGCAAAAGAGCTTCCGGGTTTCCCGGTTTCGAGCTCGTAAAGAGGCTGCATATTTTTACCGTCAAACTTCATGGCGCCGTTGATCAGTCCCGGAGTCTTATTGGCAAAAAGCTTAAGGTTTGTATAATGGGTGTTGATGACCCCGAAAGCGCCCGAGCCCGCCAGATCTTCCAGGATAGACTCCGCTATCGCGCCGCCCAGCCCGGGTTCGGTACCTGTGCCGAATTCATCGATCAGGAACAGGGTTTGCCGGTTGGCTTTCTGAAGGAATACCTTCATGTTGGTGAGGTGCGAACTGTAGGTACTCAGGTCGTTTTCGAGCGATTGCTCGTCGCCAATGTCGATGAGGATATTTTTGAATATACCTATTGAAGAACCCTCGTCGAGCGGAACCAGCAGACCGCACTGGTACATATACTGGATCAGTCCTACAGTTTTCAAAGACACCGATTTTCCACCGGCGTTGGGCCCTGAAATGATCAGGATGCGGTTTTTCTCCGTCAGGCTGATCTGAAGCGGTACAACGCTTTTGCCTTGTTTTTGGAAGGAAAGATGCAGGATGGGGTGCCGGGCAGACCGCCAGTCGATGAGCTGCCGGTCTTCAAACCTGGGATTGATCGCCCGGATAGACTGGGCAAACCTTGCCTTGGCCCTCAGAAAATCCATTAACCCGAGAAAATGGCAAGCCCTGAGCAGGTCGGGTATGTGGGGCCGCAATGTATCTGTAAGGGCGACGAGTATTTTGTTGATCTCGTGCCTTTCTTCGTATTCGAGCTCCCTTATTTCGTTGTTTGACTCAAAAATTTCTGCCGGCTCTATAAAAACCGTCTGCCCGGTAGACGAAGCATCGTGTACGAAACCCTTCAGTTTCCTCTTGAATTCGGCTGCGACCGGAATGACCATCCGGCCGTTGCGTATGGTGAGGGAAACATCGTCGCTTACCCAGCCGTTTGATTTGGCCTCACGGAAAATAGCATCCAGCCTGGAGCGGACCGTTGCCTGCCCGGCTAAAAGTTTTTTGCGTATCCGGGCGAGTTCCGGCGAAGCGTTGTCGCGTACCCTTCCCCGTTCGTCGATGATCCGCTCTATTTCTTTCAGTAAGCCGGTATCGACCTTAATATTCCGGGCAAATTCCTTCAGTAGAGGAAAGCTGTCGTCCGGTTCGGTATTGAGAAAATCCAGGCATAACTGAATAGTACCCAAACAGAGCTTTATCTCGAAGAAAACCTCTGCTGCCAGCAGTATGCCTTCGATGCGCGCCTTGTCAAGGTAGGAGGTAATATCAATATAATTCTGAGCGGGGAATGCAGTACCCTGTTCCAGTATCTGTTTCATTTCCCCGGTTTGCCTGACCAACTTGTCGACAAGTGAATAGCTGTCTGAAAATCTTATTTTATCGACAAATCCTTCGCCCAGCGGACTGATACAATTTTTTTTGAGCTCTTCTCGGATCCGGTCAAAGCCTAATTTCTGTTCTATGTTTGGGGGGTAAAGCATTATAAGATTTCAAAACAGCTCCTGCATTTCTTTTTTCAGCGTTGCAAGGGCGACCGAGGTTGAGAGGGTTTCCTGTGCGATGACCCTCTTCATTATTTCACGCGCCAGGTCGCCTGCCGAAGCATCCTTGGAGACATCTTCTGAAGCAAGGTTGATAATGGCTATCACTTCTTCTTTTGCATTGCGGATAATGTCCCAGGTATCTGTGCCTATATAAATTTGCTGGGCTATGTTGTGATTAAATTCCTCCCTGATCTCCCGGAGCAGCAACTGATGGAGCTCCAGGGCAGTGGTAGCAGATCCGGATAGTCTGACAATCAGGTTGTTGGGGGTGATTCTTTCCAGGAAGAGGCACATCCGCTCGGCAGCCTGTATCCTCAAAGGAGTGATAAGCTGGTGATGCGCTATGCGGTGTTCCCATATTTTTTTTTCGGTATAGCCTTTTACTATCGCCTGAATGCTCATATAAGACCCGGTGGTGACGATCAGCACGCAGATTACTATGGTCAATAGTGAATTTAATTCCATATTTGGGTGTTAAAAACACAAATATCGCTATTCTTTCGAATATGGACATAGTTGAACAACCGGTAACCATTACGGACCGCGCGAGGGAGGAAATATCCGAAACGTTGACAGCTAACAAGATCCCCGATACCTACGGCGTAAGGGTAGGCATCAGGGGAGGTGGCTGTAGCGGTACTTTTGTACTTGGCTTCGATACACCGGGTGAGCACGACTATACTTATACCGTCAATACGGTAAAAGTTCTAATCGACAAAAGACATCTTTTGTATGTGCTGGGAGCTGAAGTAGATTTCATTCCCTCCGAAGGAGGATATACGATCCAGAATCGTCCTCCAACCCGCAGCTCAGAATAAATTTCTTTTTAGTCGTCGATTGTAACGTGCTTCCAGTTTTCACCGGACCGGATACGATTGAGCTGAGTATGGGTAATGCCAAACTGCTTGGCAATCATACGAAGCCTGTTTTTATCATTCTTCAGCAGTTTCTTGATCATCTTTACCTTAGACTCAGTAAGCTTGTAATTACTGGTTCTCTTCGGTATCGCCCGGTTAAGCACCATCGGGTTGCTCCGGTTGTGCTCGGTCATCTCGTCTTTGGTAACCCATTTCAGGTTTTCGAAATGGTTATTCTGTTTTTCATAGTCGAGATGAATTACGAATTTGTGGTCGAGACTCTTACGGGGTACGAAATTATCAGCTACCAGCTTGTGTACGTAGTGATTAATTGTTTTACCGCCACCTGCGCGTATGTTAAGAGAGCGATATCCCTGAATGACCGAACCTTTGATAATAACTCCGTTTTTAGGATCAGTCTGGAAGCTCTTAAGCCTCCCGAAGTTGGATACTTCGTAATGCGGGGGATTCTCTACATCGTCAAAATGAATCTTTACCCATTCCTCATTCCAATTATTTTTGTTCTTGGCGTCTGTCATTTCTTGAAGTTTCTTTTTAGTCAGCGTGATCTATTCAGAGTCACGATAATTGTACCGTACTTAATTTAATAGTGGCTCTTTTACATATTTATACGTTAAGAGACCTGTTTTTGTTGTTTAAGTGCCCGTGAAATAAACCAAATACCCAGAAGTATCGGAGGGATACTCAGATACTGCCCCATATTGAAGGTAAGGTCATCTTCAAATGCAACCTGGTTTTCTTTGAAAAACTCAATGATAAAGCGGGCGGTAAATATCCATATCATAAAAATCCCGGTCAGCAGGCCGCTGGGTGTTTTTTCCTTATACCTGTTCCATATCCAGCACATAACGAAAAAGAGTGTCAGGTAGGCAAGCGTTTCATAGATAGCGGTCGGATGTCGCGGTACAGTGGAGAATTCATGGTTCCGGAGAAAGATAAATCCCCATGGTACAGAGGTTTGCTTTCCGATAATTTCAGAATTCATCAGGTTGCCCATCCTGATGAAAGCTCCGCCCAGCGCAACTGTAATAGCTATACGGTCGGCTACCCAGAAGAACGTCTGCCCTGATTTCTCCCTGGTACGGCTGTAAAGCCACAGGCCCGTCAGGATGCCTATTACTGCACCATGGCTGGCCAGCCCGGCGAACGGAGGCATAATGACTTCTAATGGATTTTTAATCAGCACCGAAGGTTCATAGAACAGGAAATGCCCGATCCGGGCTCCCAAAACTGTTGAGAAAAGCATGTAAAGCGTAAGCGTGTCGATGTCTGCCAGCGGCTTGCCCTCCTTCTTGAAAATATGGATCATGATTTGCTGGCCTATGATGAAGCCCAGGGCAAACAGCAGGCCGTACCAGCGCACGGGAATTGGACCAATACCCGCGATTTCAGGTATGGTAAAGATTTCCGGAGAAACATCCCAGGTAATGAATGATAGCATAACGCAATGATTCTGCCTATGTACTCGGCAATATTTAAGTGTAACTGCGGATCGTGTATCCGGTTACAAAACTACTAAATTTTAATAACACAAAATGCCGGTGGATTGTTCAAACTATCCTATTGCTATTTTGCTCAGTATGGAGTCGATAATATGGGAAGTTTTGATGTCGTCTGCTTCCGCTTCGTAGTTGAGCAGGATACGGTGGTTCATTATGTCGGGGACAACCTCCTTGATATCTTCCGGCAAAACGTAATTGCGGCCTTCCATATAAGCCAGCGCTTTGGCAGCCAGGTTAAGGTGTATGGTAGCCCGGGGAGACACACCGAACTGGATATACCTGGCCTCTTCCTTGAAATTGTATTCGAGCGGCCGCCGCGTAGCGAATACCAGCTCTATGATGTAGCGTTCCAGCGTTTCGGAAATGTTGACCTTGTTGACCTCCTCGCGGATCCTGAAAATATCTTCTTTCGAGAGGAGCGCTTTCGGGGTATACTTAAAATCAAGGTCGGCCATCCTTCTCATCACTTCCAGTTCCTCGCTGCGGTTGAGGTAGTCGAGGTGTACTTTCATCATAAACCGGTCGAGCTGTGCTTCCGGCAGCGGATAGGTCCCTTCCTGTTCCACCGGGTTCTGGGTAGCGAGCACGAGGAAAGGCTTGTCGAGTTTGTAGGTGGTGTCGCCTATGGTAACCTGCTTTTCCTGCATGGCTTCGAGCAGTGCAGACTGCACCTTGGCAGGCGAACGGTTTACTTCATCGGCCAGGATGATATTGGCAAAGATCGGCCCCTTTTTTACTTCATAATCTCCCAGCTTCGGCTTGTAGATCATCGTGCCGATGAGGTCGGACGGAAGCAGGTCGGAAGTAAACTGGATCCTGCGGAAATCGAGCTGGAGCACCTGTGAAATGGTATTGATCGAAAGGGTCTTGGCGAGCCCGGGAACCCCTTCCAGCAGGATATGCCCTCCGGTGAAAAGGCCTATCAATATCCGGTTGATAAGACTCTCCTGGCCGACTACCACCTTGCCTATTTCTTCCAGTACTTCCGCTATCTTTTTCTGGTACATTTAATGAGGATTGGAATTCTGCTTAGGGGTTATCTGCCCGGATAAACCTGTTTTTACCATGAATATCTTTCAGCATGTTAACGTTGATATACCCGTTGCCTGTAAACACCTGCATGGTTTCCGGGCCGAAATGCTCGTTTATTTCCACATAGCACCTGCCTCCGGGCTTAAGATGTTTTCTTCCGAAGTCGGCAATGGCCTGGTAAAACAGCAACGGGCTCGAGTCTTCTACAAAAAGTGCTTCGTGGGGCTCAAAACGTAAGACATTCGGGCGCATCTGTTCGGCTTCCGCATAGGTTACATAAGGCGGGTTGCTTACAATGCAGTCAAATTCTTTCTCACCCAGCAACTCGCTGGTTTTAGGGTCAAGAATATCCTTTATCTCAAAAGTGACGCTAGCCATGAGACGGAAAGCATTGTCCTGTGCCACCTGGAGCGCATTTTCGGATACATCCCACCCATAGACGTCGGCATGGGGGAGAAACCGCGACAGTACGATGGCAATACAGCCGCTTCCGGTGCCGATATCCAGTATGCTCACCTTTTCATCCTCTTCCGAATAGTCACGCGTAATGAGCCGTACCAATTCCTCGGTTTCCGGCCGGGGGATCAGCACCGAAGACGAAACCGTAAACTTCAGGCCGCAAAATTCTTCAGACCCGATGATGTGCTGGACGGGCTCGTTGCGGTTCAGCCGCTCAATGATCTTTTCCCAGTCGGGCTGGAGATTGTCGGGCGCGATAGGCCTGTCGACCAGGACGTCCACATTGCTCAGCCGCAGAAAATGATTCAGGAGTATATGGACAATAGCTTGCTTTTCCTTGATCGGGTAGTTGGTGATCCGAGTTGTCAGGTAATCAAACAGTTGCCGGGCAGAAGTCATCGTTAAGTTTATTATTGAACGGGAAAGTTAAAAAAAAATACTTAGGTTGGCACCAGAATAAGTGGCAGGAAAAGAAAAACGTCGGGAATATCGGGAAAGTAATTAAAGATACCGGAAAGTGGATATTAACCAGGTGTTTATGGAAAGGGCCCTCGGGCTGGCCGGCCGGGGGAGGGGATATGTAAGCCCGAATCCTATGGTGGGCTGCGTGCTTGTTGCCAACGGGCGTATTATCGGCGAGGGCTGGCATAGGAATTACGGAAAGTATCACGCTGAGGTTGAGGCCTTTCGTGATGCTTCAGCTAAAGGCTTTGAAGCTGAGATAGAAGGCGCTACCGCCTACGTCACCCTCGAGCCATGCAATCATTTCGGGAAGACCCCTCCCTGCGTAGATCTGCTGATTTCAGGCAGGATCGGACGGGTGGTAGTGGCCAATACCGACCCTAACCCCCTTGTAAGCGGCCGGGGACTGGCACGACTGAGAGAGGCAGGGATAGAAGTGTTTGAGGGGATGCTCGCCGATGAGGGAAAAGAGCTTAACAGGCGTTTTTTCAAAGGGATGATCTCCAGGTACCCGTACGTGATCCTGAAGTGGGCCGAGAGCCGCGACGGCTATTTGTCGCTCCCGGGGAAGGCGGTGAAGATCAGCGGCGAACTCACCGATGTGATCGTACATAAATGGCGGGCTGAAGAAGATGCGATCCTGGTCGGGAAAAACACCGTCCTGACCGATAACCCCCGCCTGAACGTCAGGAAGTGGGAGGGCAGGAACCCGGTGAGGATAGTCCTCGACCGGAACCTCACATGCGCCGTCCCGGACCTGTATATAACGGATCAATCACAGCCTACGGTTTTTGTCAATACCCTGAAGGAACAGGTTATGCCAGGTTCGCTGAGTCGTTATGACCCTGTACCTGAAACCGGTGTTGAGGTAAATTATCTGAAAGTACCGGCAGGGGAGGGTGAGCTCTCAGAAATGCTGAAAAAACTATACCGTCTGGGGATCGGTTCTGTATTGGTTGAGGGCGGGGCTGTGATACTCGAAGCTTTTTTACAGGCCGGCTTATGGGACGAGATCAGGATGATCAGAGGCATTCCCGAGCTGGGCCGCGGCATCCGTGCGCCGCGACCCGCCGGTACGCTTGTCTTTCAGGAGCAGACAGGCCACGATGTGATATCCTATTTCAGCTCGCCGAAGTAAAATCCCCAGCCGCGCTCCAACTGGTCGACCTTGACCAGGATGTGGTTGTCCCCTTCTTTGAGCGGAACTGAGAAAATATCCTGGTTTGGCTCCGCCCTTCTGGATTCCGGATGATCGAGAACCAGTTTATTGTTCACCCATACACGGATACCGTCGTTACTTCCGGCGCCGAACCTGGCTACTCTTGCTTTATCCGACCTGTAATTATGATATGCATAAGCGACCGTGTAGTCCGACGGGTCGAAGAGCTTCTTGAAGTCGATATAGGCGGAAATATCATTGGTATACGGGCGCCACTGAATGACCTCGTCGTTTTTTCCCTTAAAGGTTGAATTGAGATCTATTCCGGGTTCGGGAATAAGCTCTTTTCTGAGCCCGTTCCCGTCGGTATTATCGAACGGGCCAAGGATATGCCAGTCGTTGACAAAATCCGGTGCAGACCGGACCCTTTCCAGGAAAGTTCCGATATTGCCGTAGGTCTCGGGCATATCTCCCATCGCCTTGATACGGTTCTTCTCCAGGATATTTTCAAATTTTGCGAGTGTCGCAGGGTATTTGTCAGCTTTCAGGTAAGAAGAGCCTCCGATGGCGTAGAAAAAGAGCTTAGTGTACAGGATAGGCAGATAAGCGAGTTCTACTCTGCCGGCCAGGGCCTGGTCGCCGGAAGCTGCCTGTTCTGCCAGCATAAAGAGGCTGTCGGCCCGGGCAATCAGCTCCGGTTTGAGATAATTCACTTCTATCGGCTGTGCCCAGATACTGAAATGGGAGGTGTCGGCCTTTACATCGGCGTGCATCATATCGATGTAGCTTTGTATAAAAGGAGCGGCTTTCCCGTAGACATTTTCCACGAATTCGCTGATTAGCTCGTTGCCGTTCCGGTCGGGATTCCACATCAACTGGGCGAATACCCAGGCTCTGAGTTCCGAAAATTCCCCACCGCCGTTTTCAGGCACTTTATTACCTTGTGCAAAAATTCCCACAGCACCCTTTTCAGCATACCATTTTACATTCCGGGTCACCGACGCGAAATTGGGATAAGGCATAAGGTATTGGGAGAAATCCGTAAAATAGTCCCAGACAGAGATCCTGTCGGTGACTTTCTCCCATGATTCGTATCGGTCACGAAAGGGTTTGCTGTGTTCGCACTCATCTATGCCGTGAGCAGAACAATAGTTGTACCTGCACAGGCGGATGGTGACATTCGGCGAGGGCTTCAGGTGCTTTGGCGGCGCTTCGGAATAGGTATATGCAAAAGTCTGGATCCGGGTTGCTGGATGAACTTTCGCCACGGTATCGGCCACGTAGTTGACAAAGTCGATCAGAGAGCCGGTGGGACCGCCTTCACGGTCGTCGACCGCCTTACAGGCCGGGCACTCGCAATAGCCGAAGTAGTCGTTCTGGTCTACCGAAAATACATCCGTACCGGGATGCTCCCTGATCCAGTCGAAGACCGTGCTGACCGACACGGCCCGGGTACCGGGATTGGTAAGACATAGCTGGGCTTTCTCCTTCTGACGTTTCCCGTTCACCAGCGCGAAGTATTCAGGATGGGCGGCATAATATTTATCCGGCGGCACGAGGTTATAAAATGTATGGGCAAAGGGGTACGTCCGGAAACTGCCGCCCAGGGAGTCGGGGAGAGGACGGATGGTTGGATTGAGACGGTTGTAAAGCGCCCACTTAGCGTCGTACGCTTCGGTATACCAGGCTTCACGGTATTCAAAAGCGGGGTTCTGTCTTTCTTCGAATTTTGTAAGCTTAACAGAGGGCAGGGCCGGGATTTTGTGAACCTCCCGCGTATACCACCGGCATCCCAGGTGGTCGGAAAGATAGCCTATAACACCATACAGCGTACCCCGGCCCCCTCCGCCTGCTATGAGGAGGGAAGCGCCGTCGGAGCGTAAAATATAGCTTTCATTCGGGAAAGAGTCTGTAGCTATGCCTCGCGTCATCGATTCCGGTGCGCCCCGGAAGCCTACATAAATCAAGGGTGAATCGCCGGCATTTTCGTGAGTGACCGGTAGCAAAGCGCCGCTGATCTGCTGCAGATAACCCTGGAGCTCCCGGGCGGCGAGTTGTTCTGGTGCCGGGGCATCTGCCGATACGAATATCTTATAAGTACTCGCGCCTTCCCGGACCAGGTAGGTTTCGGTATTACAGGAAAAAAGGCACGCGGCGATAGCGGCCGTAAAAGCGAATCTGAATAAGGTGGTTTTGGCTAAGGGATGTAAAATTGACTGTAAGGGTTTCATGGATAATCAATAAGCAACGAATAAACACAACTCTTCTTAATACCGGAATTGTGTTGAAACGTACCCTTATTTATCCAGCATTTCGTCTTCGTCGTTCCAGATACTCCAAGATTTTTCAGCCTGTAGGTAGAGCATTTTCAGGCCGTTGAGCGTGGCCGCTCCCCTCTGGCTTCCTTTTCTGAGGAACGACGTTTCCTCCGGGTTATAGACCAGGTCATAGAGGTAATGGCCTGGTCCTACCAGCTCATAGGGTATCCGGGGGGCCGAATCAACATGGGGTGACATGCCCAGCGGGGTCGTGTTGATAATAAGCCGGTAATCGTACATTATTTCCTCGTTGAGATCATCGTATGAAAGCGTCCCGTCGCCGGCCTGTCTTGATATCATTTTAAAGGGAGTGCCAAGATCTTCAAGGGCCGTGATCACAGCTTTTGAGGCGCCGCCGGTACCGAGTACGAGCGCTTTAAGATTGCTGCAGGTATCCCCGCGATGGTCGAGCCATTCCTGCAGCGAGCTTTTAAAGCCATAGTAGTCGGTATTGAATCCTTTCGTGGAGCCGTCAGAATAGATCCTGATCGTATTGACCGCTCCTATTCTTGCCGATGTCGTATTATCCAGCTCGTCTATATAGGGAATAACGCCCACTTTATGGGGAATTGTAACGTTCAGCCCGACCAGGTTCCTGGTTTTAAGCAATTCCCTTACCTGGCCGATATCCTCCAGCGGAAAAAGTTCGTAGGAACAGCCCGGTATGCCTTCCCTTGCAAACTTTTCGGAAAAATATTTTTTGGAGAAAGAGTGTGTCAGCGGGTAGCCGATCAGGCCGAAAAGTTTCTGTTCGCTCATAGTAATACTGATACTTCTTTACTGTTCCGACCACCTGACGCCGGCGTCCACTTCTATGATATGACTCCTGCCCCCGGCTTTTTCGATCGCTTCTGCTACTTCCTCAGTTTTTTCAGGCGCATAGACAAACATACATCCTCCGCCACCGGAGCCGTTGATTTTCCCGCCCAACGCACCTGCGGCCAGGGCTGCATCCATCATCCTCTCGATCTTGGGTGTGGAAGTCCGTTTATAGTCCCGCAGGTTGGTATGGTGCCTGTACAGAAGCTGCCCCAGCGTACGGTCGAAGTTCCCGGTTTGAGAACCGGTTTCCTGCAGCAGCGCTTTCCCGGTTTTCAGCAGGTCGCGGTCTTCAATATTGGCTCCCAGGAGTGCAAAATCGTCTTCAGACAGTAGCTTCCTATAATCGCTTAGTGCTTCCTGCGAAGTCGTGAATATATCAAAGCCCGGGTCGGTCTCGCTCACTTTCCTGATAATGGCTTCCATACCGTACCGGCACCTGGCCAGTATGCCGATGGTATCTTTCGGCTCGAGGGAATCGCCCAGTACAAAAGCCCCCAGTTTGGGTGTAAGGGCTTCCACCCTTATCTCCGGGACCGATTCCAGGTAGATAATATTCCCGATAGCGGTAGAATAGTGATCCATCATCCCGCCAGGCTCGCCGAACTCGGGTACTTCTGCAAGATAGGCGATTTCCCCGATCTCCTTAGGAGAATAATGAAACGGGTTGTCGCTCATCCGGTCAAGGAATCCAGCCCAGGAGACGATCAGTGCCGAAGAGCTGGAAGTGCCGGAATTGATCGGGATATTACCGGTTACGGTACATTCAAAACCTTTTGAAAAAGTACTTCCTTTTCGTTTCAGCACGTTGATCGTGCTTTTGTAATAGTCCCTTTCCAGGGTATAGGGAAAGGTGTTTTCCAGCGAAAACTCAACCGTTTCTCCGAGGTCGGGCAGATCGATGATTACTTTCTGATCGTCACGATGCTTACCTTCCACCTGGATGCGTCTCGATATAGCCGCAGCTACTACAGGTAACCCCAGGTAATCCTGGTGTTCCCCGAAAAGGCAGATCCTGCCCGGTGTGCTTACCAACATTTTACCAGTTCTTTTTTTTGTGGCCGACAAGAGCATAGTACAGGATGTAGCCGTACAGCGGAATGAGCAGCCAGTAAGCCTGCTGGGTACTTCCGATCTTGTCTGCAATAGCTCCGTATACAATCGGCAATATAGCCCCTCCGGAAATACCCATAATGAGGAGCGCCGATGCTGTTTTAGTGAATTTACCTAGTCCGTCCAGAGCCAGCGGCCATAGCGCGGGCCAGACGAGCGCATGCGCAAAACCGAGGAAAGCGATGCAGTATACCGATACAATCCCGCCGGTGAAAATTGCCAGCAGCGAGAATACGATCCCCATTATTCCCGACAACAGGAGATACAGGGTCTGCGAGATGTATTTGGGGATGAGCAGGATACCCAGCAGGTAGCCGATCATCATGCCCGCGAGTGTGTATATCCCGAATTTACTGGCCTGCTCTTCAGGGAAACCCAGAGAAATACCATAGTTGATGACGGTATCTGCTGCTATGACCTCCACCCCTACATAACAGAATATGGCGACAATACCGAGTATCAGGTTGGGGAATTGCCATATACTGTTTTTCTGTACAACTGGTCCTGACGCGTCGACAGGTTCCTCCTCCGCTTCCAGTTCGGGCAACCCCTTGGTAGTGCGGACAACTAACGCCAGGGCGACCAGCACGACCGTCAGAACCAGGTAAGGCACCTCGACTTTTTTGAGCTCTTCTTCAGCGGTCAATGCTACAGCTCCTCCGGCCAGGAGTATCCCTGCAAAAATATACTGGCTTATGACGCCTGCCAGCTTATTGGCAATTCCCATGAAGCTGATCCGTTGTGCAGCGCTTTCTTTGGGACCGAGTATGGTGACATAAGGGTTGGAGGCAGTCTGCAGCAGGGTGAGCCCGATTCCGATCGTAAAAAGACCGACGAGAAAAAGCGGGTAGGAAGCTACCTGCGCAGCGGGAATGAATATCAGTGTACCTGCAGCCATGATCAGCAGCCCCAGCGCCATCCCGTTTTTAAAACCGACCTTTTTCAATACTACAGACGATGGAAGCGCCATGATAGTATAGGAAATGAAGAAGGCGAATGTTACGAGATAGGAACTGGTGTTATCGAGGTTAAAGGCCTTCTGGAAGAAGGATATCAGGGTAGCATTGACCCAGGTTACAAAACCAAACACAAAAAACAGGATGCCGATGATAATCAGAGGGCCGAGGTAGTTGTTGTTTTTATTACTCATCAGAAAAAAGAGTGTTAATTGTAGGTTATTAAGTGTCTATGTTTTTAAAAAGCTGCTGTCGGACCTCTCCCCCGGACGCCTCTCCTCCCTTCGACTCCCGCCCTGATAGCTATCGGGGATCGGGACAGGCACCAGGAGATGGATGGAGAGTCGTTTCTTACGAACTTTTATCAGCTCCGGCTTGTTTTCATTCAGTAATCGGACAAGCCCCGTCGATGCTGCCACGAATGTAATAAGAAAGTAGTATCGGTACTAATAGTCGTTGAAAGTAGTTAAAAAACATACCCGCTTGTTTTTTATTTCCTTATTTTCGCGATCTTGCCTCTCCGAATAAGAGAAATAAAGTGACTGCCGCATGCATAAAGTGCAGAAGCAGGTTAAAATACCGCTTGGGGCGATCAGTAATCACCCCGAACCTGTCAATGTGTTGTACACAAACTTTGTAACGGCATTGCCAGGAAATTAACGCCAGAGTGTACGTTTATGGTTGAACCGAGGGTTTCCGTTTTCCGCAAGGAGAACTTCAATGCTGCGCATCGTTTGCACAATCCGGAATGGTCTGAAGAAAAAAACAGCGAAATATTCGGGAAGTGCAACAATCCTCATTTTCACGGGCACAACTACGAGCTGGTTGTGCAGGTGACCGGTCCGGTAGACCGCCAGACAGGATTTGTCGTAGATATGAAGGTGCTCGGCGACCTTGTAAAAAAAATGGTCATCAGCAGATTCGACCACCGGAACCTGAACCTTGAGATCGAGGAGCTTTCAGGGATCAATCCTTCGGCAGAGAATATTGCAATCGTCATTTATTCCATATTGCGTCCGCATCTAAGCGAAAATTTGGATTTGAAAATCAGATTATATGAAACAGAACGGAACTTCGTCGAATATCCTGCTTGATGACCAGATAGAAGGGGTGGGAGACCAGCATTTGCTTACTTCACCGGAAACACCGATGCGGGAAGATGCATTCGGCCTTGATGACGAGCTCAAAATGGAGCTGATCGCCGAGCATTTCAGGAGCATCATGGGGATATTAGGCCTGGATCTGTCTGACGACAGCCTGAAAGGAACTCCGGCGAGGGTTGCGAAAATGTACGTTCAGGAGATTTTTAGCGGACTGAACCCCGCCAATAAACCGGAAGTAACCCTTTTCGAGAATAAGTACCGGTATAACCAGATGCTTGTGGAAAAGGATATTACCTTATTTTCCAATTGCGAGCATCATTTTGTGCCCATCTACGGAAAAGCACACGTAGCCTATATTTCGAGCGGGAAGGTGATAGGGCTTTCCAAGCTGAACCGTATTGTGCAGTACTTCAGCCGCCGGCCGCAGGTACAGGAGCGGCTCACCGTCCAGATAGCCAACGAGCTGAAGCACGTGCTGGAAACTGAAGATGTGGCTGTGGTGATCGACGCGAAGCATATGTGCGTGTCGATGCGCGGCATTGAAGATCACGCCAGCTCAACCGTGACTTCCTTTTACGGAGGCAGGTTTGAACAGGAGGAGACCCGTTCGGAATTCCTGAGGTACCTGGGGTTATAGGAAGTGGCTTCCGGCAGGCCCTCTCAATGGAATACTTCTTTATTGTTTGTTTTTAGTTCCCGGATGCTGTTTGCCAGCCCGGTGTCTGTCGTATCCGATTCGTTGTCGAGAAACGGGTTGCCCCTGAGATACAGTTTGTCGAGGTTCTTCAGCTCAAGCAGTTGCGTGGGAAATTTGTCGAAATTGTTGGAAGACAGATCCAGCTCCGATAAATTCTGAACTCCCCGGAGCGCATCAGGGTAGTGGTAGAACCAGTTATAGCTTATGTCGAGCACTTTCAGCTTTTTCAGGGCGGTAACCGTGCCGGGCAGTACGCTTAGCTTGTTATGATGAAGATAGAGGTACTCCAGGTTCCGGAGGTTATCCAGGCGTTCGGGAAGACTCTCCAGTTTATTGTTTGATGCAGCAAGATGCGTAAGGTGCTTCAGGGTGGTAATGGTTTCCGGCAGCCGGGTCAGGTGGTTGTGGTAAAGATCCAGTACTTCCAGCTTTTTGAGGTGCTTGATCTGGGGTGAAAGCGTGCTCAGGGAACATGCGTACAGGTTCAGGTCCCTGATATTCCGGATCCTTTTGAAATCCCGCTGCTTAAGATCCAGCTTCGTATTAAAACCCAGCCAGACAGATTTCAGGTTCGGGATTTTTTTCAGGCTCCGGGGAACCCGTACCATTCCAGTGCCCTGGAGATTGATATTTTCCAGTTCTCTGGTGCGGGTCAGCGTTAATTTCTGAATAGGGTTGTGGTTGAGGTCGACATAGTCCAGCTGTCTGAACTGCTTCAGATCCAGGCGGACGGCGGTCATTTTGTTCCCGTTCAGTTTGAGCGTTTTAATATTTTTAAACCGGTAAATTTCTTCGGGTACGCTTGTCAACTCCAGGACAGACAGGTCTATTTTCAGTATCTGGTCCGGATTGACAGATTCTTTCAGTTCTTCAAGGGTTGTCAGTGTAGTATCATTGGATTTCGGGCGGTAATCCGGCTGCCGTTTTGCTGATGTTGCGGCATGCTGAAGCATGGCTTCAAAAACTTCGTCGGGTTTAGGGGTAAAAAGTAATAGAAGGTCACCTTGGACATTTTTATTCAACCCCTCCAGCTTCCAGCTTTTAAAAGCCGGAGCCAGCTTTTGCTTCATGATAAGATCAAAAGTGTCGGCGGGAATATCAGTCTTCACAGGAGAGTAGACGAGATAGTCTATTTCCCCTTTTTTGTTGAGATATAAACCTATTGAGATACCCAGCGGCTTTTCAGAATACTTCAGGAAGCCGCTGTTAAGGATTTTCATAAAGCTCATCTGGACTTCCGAACTCTTCAGGGCATCGTCTCCGCCGTATTTGTTTGTCGATGCCGGGCGCGCTCTGGTAAACTCGTCCTGGCGGAGGATGGTTTGCGCTGTTATGGGCAGAGACAGGAGTGTCAGGCACAGGATTTGCTTTATCATAATCTTTAACTATTTTGTTAGTTATAGACAAAAGCACTGCCTCCGATTGATTTACTCTATCGGTCTATTTAATTTTCAGGGTAGTAAGAAATTCCACGAGGTCTACCAGTTCCTCAGTCGACAGCGCTTCATGAAGGCCGGGTGTCATCATTGATTCGTCCATCTGGCGAAGTGAGGCTATGTCCGACATCTTATAGTCCTGGGTACTTCCGCCGGGGAATTTGAGGACCAGGTCTGTTTCGGTTTTGCTGACTATAATTCCTGCGGTTTCCGTCCCGTTTTTCAGCCTGACTTCGTAGCCTTCGTAGCCGAAGCTAATCCCCGCACTGGGATAGTAAATAGCGAGGTATTGGCCTTCTTTCGAAAGCTTGTCGCCAATTTCGGACAGGGCAGGTCCGAAGTCCGTCCCCTGTGACTTTACCTGGTGGCAGACCGAGCAGTATTGGGTAAAGAGTTCTTTCCCTTTCTGGGTATTTCCTTTCCTGGTGATAAGCTCTTTTACCGGCGGATGCTTTTGGGCGGCACTTTTACCTCCGTCGAGGTAGGCGGCTGCTTCCTTTCTGACCGATTTTCTCCAGGTATTGCTAAGGCTTTGAATTGCGACAGCCTTCAGTTCATCGTTCAATCTGTCGGTTTTGAGGTATTCCAGGAGAAGATCTTCACCTTTGCTGCCCCCGGCGATGGAGCGTACTGCCGTTCGGCGCAGGGCCAGCGGCTGATTTTCGTCCATGGCAACGGACGTAGCGAGATCTAGCGTAGCATCGCTGCCTATCCGGCTTATGGCTGCTAATGCTGCGGTCTTCTGTTCTGTACCGGAGCCCTGAAGGGTTTTAAGGAAAAGCCGGGTGCCATCCTGCTTTACGAGTTGGGTAGCAGCTGATCGTCCTGTCGCGTCATAGGGTTTGGACAGCGCCAGTTCCAGAAGCCGCTGATTTTCGCCGGCAGGTTCAAAACGCTTGACGAGCTCTAAGTAGTCGTCAGTCCCGTATCGGGTGTCGAGCAATTGCTGCAGCGCCGACATAGCAGCCGGGTTGCGGCGTACATACTCCGGGTCCAGGTGAGTAAGCGCTATCTGGTTGATTTCCTGCTGATCGGGCGCATTGCCTTGCATAAGCGCCATCAAAGCTTCCGATTTTTCACGTCCGCCGGGGTTGAAATCGAACGCCCGGAAATAGCGGAGCCTATCTCTCAACGGCACGGCCCTGTCGCCTGCCAACTGAGCCAGCAGCGGCACGGCCCTGGCCGTTCTTGACCGCCAGATAATATCCCGGGCCTCCGGTGTACTTGGAATATTTCCTTTAACAGCCCCCTGCCATGCCTCAAACAGGACATCCCAATTGTTTTCGGCGCCGATGCCCAGCGCTTCCAGATACCATCTGTCCCCGGCTTTATATCCGTCCGCTGCTTTTACCCAGGCCTTTGTTACTTCGGCTCCTTTTTTACCGGAAAGCGACAGTACAACTTCTCTCCTGACCTGCGGATCCGGGTCTGCGGCCATTCTGACCCAAAGCGCGCCATTGTCTGTGCGAACCTGCCTGGCGGCTCTGAGCACGGTGATCCGGATATCGGGATTAGGGTCGCTGGCGGCTTTGTCCCATAAAGGGTCGGAAGGAGATATGATACCGGAAAGGACCCAAAAGGCGCGGGCTCTCAGCCTGGGGTCGGCTGCCCGGCTGCTGAACAACCTTTTTAAAGGAGCAATTGCCTGATCAGGCTTTCCGCGAAGCGTTTTAAAGGCCAGGTGCCTTACTGACAGGTTTGGGTTTTCCAGTGCTTTGATGGCGCCCTGAACAGTCGAGAAGTCGAAAGCAGGGACTTTGTATACCGATGCATCGGGAGCTATCCTGTAAATGCGCCCGCGGGTGGTATCACCCATCTGGTGTCCGCCTACTCCGGGATCATACCAGTCAGATACGAAAACGGAGCCGTCGGGAGCTGTAGCGACATCTGAAGGACGGAACCATTGATCCCTGGCGCCCTGTAGCAAATTGGCGATGGAAGAGGTATAGCCCGCGCCTGATTTGACAACAGGGTAAGATCTTACTACATTGGGACCGGCATCGCAATGGATCATCTGGTTCCGGTATATCTGCGGCAGCAGGTCGCCTTCGTAAAAAATCAGGCCGGTAGGAGAGCCGGCTCCGGTTTGCAGGAGATTGGGGACTACCCCTGGGTCGTTCAGATGCCAGTGCCGGAAAGGGATAGAGTCTTCAAGGTTAGTCCTTTTTATGCGCCATCCTGCGCCGGTAAGCTCGTCGGTATAACCATAGTTCCCGTTTTCCATTACGAAATTGATGCGCACGCCCCTATTGCCGTCATCGTCGTTGTCCGACTGGAAGATGTTGCCGTAACTGTCGATAGCCGGCTCGTAGTTGTTGCGGAAGTTGTGCCCGAGCACTTCGAGGTTGGTGAAATCTTCATCACAGCGGATGACGAGTCCCTGCCTGTATTTTTTGAAATCAATAGCCTGCCCGTTCTTGTCCTTAAGAGGCTCCCCGTTTTTGCCCAGCAGTTGCTTTCCCTCATTGCCGACAGCGAAATAGAACTTGCCGTCAGGACCCATTACAAACGAATGGACGCCGTGATCGTGCTGCTCTCCCTCTATACCGGAGAAAATAATCTCTTTTTTGTCCGCCCTATCGTCGCCGTCGGTATCGGTGAGAAGCCATACATAAGGGCTCTGGGAAACGATGGCCCTGTTGCCGGCAACCCAGAGACCTATGGGAGCATTCAGCTCAGGATCCTGGTAAAAGACTGTCGATTTGTTGAATCTCCCGTCGCCGTCGGTATCTTCGAGGATGAGTACCCTGTCGCCCATGGGGTTGGGTTTGCGCCCGGTGATGGCCGGCCGGTAATTATTGGCCTCGCAGACCCATACGCGTCCCCGGTGGTCGATGTCGATCACGGTAGGGTTGGCAACAACCGGCTCAGCGGCAAAAAGGCTTGCCTGGAGTCCCGGAGATATGGAAAGACCGGCGAGTGCAAACCTGGGCGACCTCTTCTGCTCTTCCGAAAGACGGTCGTATAAAGTATCGGCGCCGCTTTTCAGGATCCATACGGGGCGACTGTTTTGAGAGGAAGTCAGCAGAAGTGTCAAAAGCGCCAGACAGAGCGTGAACAGGAATATGGGTCGCGACATACGTTATGTATATTGAAGGGGAGTAATGCTGTGATATTGAAGGTTTTTGATCTGCCGGTAAGGTTTCGGGCAAATAAAAAAGGAGGAGGGGCAGGGTGTCTACTTACCAGGGTGGATCAACATCTTACGCAGTCGCCGGACTGAAACGGATTTTTAGTGTGACTACCTGATAGCTGATTCCCTCACGATCAGCTCTCCCGACAGCACAATCTCTTCTCCCCGGAACGTATCTTTCCTGATATGTTTCAGCAATAATTCACAGCTTTTCCTCCCGATTTCATAAGCCGGTTCTGCCATGGAAGACAGGGTAGGAGATACAATCTCACAAACGGGGTCGTTCGTAAAGCCGACGATTCCCATTTGACTACCTATCTGAATACCTGATTTTTTGCAGGCCATAATGGCGCCTATGGCTTTCCCGTCGTTGACTGCAAAGATCGCGTCGGGCCGGTTTTCGAGTTGAAGCAGGTGTTCCGTATCCCCGAAGCCGTGGGACCGGGAGAAACCTGAGTTGATAATCCATCCCGGATCGCAGGGAACCTGGTGATCTTTCAAGGCAGTCAGAAATCCGGCAAGCCGTTTCTCGGTTAGCTGTAACCCGGTAGGCCCTGTTATATGTGCAATACGGGTATATCCTTTTTCGATCAGGTGTTTCGTGACCAGGTAGGCTCCGTTGTAATCGTCCTGCACCACTTTCGAGGTTTCCAGCCCGGCCGGTACCCGGTCGAAGAAAACAATGGGAAGCCCCTCGTCTATCAGCTCCCTGAAAACAGAATAATCGGTGGTTTCAGAAGACAGGCAGACAAGCAATCCGTCGACACTGTGTATCGAAAGATTCTGAAGAATAGCGGATTCCGCAGCTGCGTTGTCATCTGAGATATAAAGCACGAGGTTGAAATCATTTTCCTTTGCAACATCCTTCATGCCGGTGATGACCGTAGAAAAGTAATAGTTGGTGATAGCCGGAATGATGACGCCCAGCTTGCGGGTGCTGCTTTTGACCAGGCCCGTAGCGTTAAGGTTTGGACGGTAGTTGAGGCTTTTTGCCATTTCCAGTACCTTAAGCCTGGTTTCCTGGCCTACATCGTAGGTATCGCGGATGGCCCTCGACACGGTCGAAACGGAAATATTCAAGGCCCTGGCTATATCTTTTATGGTAGCCGGCTTCTTCTTTTTCCTCATTTGCTGCATTTACAAAAGACGTTGATCAGGAATATAAAGATTGGTAAAAAAAGAAGAAGTCGGAACTTCAGCTCCTAAAATAGCCAATATTATACAAGCGATACGCTTTTCTTTCCGGAAGTGTACGGCATTAGTATTTTTGCAATGTCCCTTTTTTTTGTCAATTTCACGTCGATCACCCCCGGCCCCTCCTTGCGAAGGAGAAGAGGCGCTTCGGAGAGAGCATCGGGTGCGGGAGTACATTGTCTAGTTGCCTCATTGTCAAATTATTTAATTATTACATCAATTCCGATTCGGATGAAAAAGAGATCTCTGCTACTCTTAATTGCTTTTTTTGTCCTGCAAGCGACGGCATGGGCCGAAGTCAGGCTCCCCAATTTTTTCGGAGATCATATGGTGCTCCAGCGGAACAAACCGATCCCGGTATGGGGATGGGCCGATCCGGGTGAGAAAATTTCGGTATTGCTGGCTCTGCCTGATGAGAAAACCAAGCCGGTTACCATAAAAGCAGGGAAGGACGGCAAATGGCGGGTTAACCTGCCGGCGCTGGAAGCGGGCGGCCCCTATAGCTTGTCGGTCAAAGGGAAAAAGAATGAGATAGCGTTTCAGGATATACTGATAGGGGAGGTATGGATCTGTTCCGGACAGTCGAATATGGCTTGGTCGGTCAGCAGATCGAATAATGCCGAAGAGGAGGAGCGAAATGCGAACTACCCGTCGATCCGTCATATTACGATCCCGAGGGTGATCTCGCTGAAAGAAGAGGAAGATATTAAGGAAACCCCCTGGCTGGTAACCACCCCTGAAAATGCCGGAGGATTTTCGGCTGTAGCCTACTTTTTTGCAAGAGAGCTGTTTAAAGATTTGAATGTACCGATCGGGCTGATCAATACTTCATGGGGTGGAACGCAGGTAGAATCGTGGATCAGCCGGGAAGGAATAGACAGCTTCGACGAATTTGCAGGTATCACATCCAACCTGCCGGCGAGCGTAGACGAGCTGAATGAAAGGAGAAAGAAAATCCTTACCGATAAAATTCTCGCGGAGCAGGGGAGCTTCCCGGTGCCGGCTGAAGCAGCCAGGTTTTCTGCTCCCGATTTCGACGACAGCAACTGGAAAAGTGCGAATCTGCCGGCAATGTTTGACACCCAACTGCTGCCTCACTTCGACGGTACTATCTGGTTCAGAAAGACGATCGAAGTGCAGGCGCTGACAGCAGGACAGCCGGCATTTATCGGGTTGGGCGTGATGGCGGATATTGACGAAACTTATATTAACGGGATTAAGATAGGCGAAACCAGCGTGAAAAGCCCCAATGCCCGGTATTACCAGATTCCGGCGAATGTTCTCAGACCCGGGAGAAATACCATTGCAGTGAGGGTGAAAGATACCGAAGGAAGCGGAGGCTTTTCCGGGCGCCCTGAACAGATGGTGCTGGTACAGGGGGAAACGCAGGTTTCCGTGGCAGGCGACTGGAAATACAGGGTGGAGGAACTGATCGACAACAAGCAGTTTACCGGTCCTAACCATGCGGCTACTTTGCTGTACAACTCGATGATCGCACCGTTGGTACCGTATGCTTTCAGGGGGGCTATCTGGTACCAGGGAGAATCCAATGCCAGCCGGGCTGTGCAGTATCGCAAATCTTTCCCGCTTATGATCTCCGACTGGCGCAAAAAATGGGGAGAGGAATTCCCGTTCCTTTTTGTCCAGTTGGCAAGCTTCAAGGCGGCCGACGGCAACAGCGAGAAAGGGAGCACCTGGGCTGAGCTGAGAGAAGCGCAGACCCGGACTTTAAGCCTGCCCAATACGGGAATGGCTGTTATAACCGACATTGGCGAGCGTGATGATATACATCCCAGGAACAAGCAGGATGTAGGTAAGCGCCTGGCCCTGAATGCTATGAAAATAGTTTACGGGAAGGACCTGGTGTACAGCGGCCCGCAGTTCAGGGAAATGAAGAAAGAAGGGAACGCTATTTCTGTGTCGTTCGATCATGTAGGCAAGGGGCTGACAGTCGGGAACGATAAATACGGCTATCTGAAAGGTTTTGAAGTGGCGGGAGAGGACCGGAAATTCTATTGGGCGAAAGCCGAGATCAGCGGCGACAAAGTGGTGGTATGGGCCGATGAAGTAGCTAACCCGGTGGCGGTGCGCTACGGGTGGGCCGACGACAACCTGGAAGCTAATCTTTTCAACTCGGAAGGCCTGCCTGCAAACCCATTCAGAACGGATAACTGGAAGGAGGTTACTGTGGATAACAGGTTTAAATAATATTCTACATCAAGTTTACTGTAAAGACACAGAGGACCACGGAGGAAAATAGAGAGCCACAGAGGGAAAGACCAGCCAGTCTCTGTGGTTCTCCTTTCAACCTCCGTGGCTCTCTGTGTAACACGCTCTCCCTCGTCTCAGACGACGGGAGGGCGATATCAGGTCTCCGACCTGATAAAAGATGGTTTTTTGCCGGTCGGAGACCGGCTTTCACTCTTTCCCCGTCGGGAGACGGGGAAGAGCTTCTCTTCGTGGTTAAACACTTTCAGAGCAATTAACGGTAATGAAGCATAGCCGCTTTGAAATGTACCGGCGTATAATAAAAAGCCTGATCATTTAAACTCATTAACCCAATGAAAAGAACAGAACTACTCCCTTCTCTTTTAATAACCGGAATGGCTCTCGGAACGGCGTGGGCCGTACGCGGGCAGTTTGGACACGAACATGCGGCTGCCTGGGCAGGTGGCATAGGTTGCCTTACCATACTTCTCCTTTCCGGCAGGGCCGACTGGCTGAAAAGCGCTTTTAACGCCACTCTTGCAGGGGCGCTGGGTTGGGGGCTGGGCGGCATCATGAGCTACGGAAAGGTGGTTGGCTACGCAAGAAGTACGGATTTTGGCAACGTATATTATGGCTTGCTGATGCTGTTCGTCATAGGTGGACTGTATGGCTTCCTTGGAGGCGGGCTTTTTGGTATATCGCTATCCAACGCCAAAGGAAAGAAAAGCATAGCCTGGCACCGTATTATAACGGAAATGACGATAGGAGCAATCGTCGTGTATTTTTTCGTGGTAGAGCAGTTCGGCTGGCTTATGACGCCGCCGAGGTCCGAGCTATGGGCTGCCTGCCTCGGTATGGCTGCGGCCATCACCTGGTATATGATCCGCCAGGAAATGTATTCAGCTCTGAAAGTGGCATTGATCACAGGGTTTGGAGCCGGGTTTGGATTTGCCTTCGGAAATTTTCTCCAGGTGCTGGGAAGCGTATCGAAGCTGGGCTTTAACTTCTGGAATGTGATGGAATATACCCTTGGGTTCTTTGGCGGAATTTCAATGGCTTATGCGGTGTTTACATCAGAATGGGAGGAAAAGCGTGCTCCTTCGTCCAAGTCATGGATATTGCCGGTCATTGTATTGCTGCTGGTTATCCCGGCGATCATGTGGGAGCAAAATACGAATGTAACAAAGATGCACGAGCACCTGTCGCGCCTTTCGGGAGGGATACCCGCTTTTGTTTCGGGAGTCTTTGCGATAGGGCCGTATTTCCTGTTCCTGGCTGCCACAGGCTACTGGGTAAGGAGGTTGAGTTCGGGGAAAGTGTTTGACCGCCATGAGGTTTCCGGCTTTTACAGGATCCTGTTGGGTATGTATATCCTGATGAGCCTGCTTGTGACCGGCTCGTTCATTTCGGTGCAGCGTATCGAACAGTATCTCTACCTGGTGAATTTTGCCGTAATACTATATTTTTTACCCAAGCTGGAGCCGGTCCCCAGAACAGGAGAGCCTGTACGCTGGAAGGCTTACGCTCTTAATATGGTCTGGTTCCTGTTATTTACGGCTCTTCTGGCCGTGGTGGCAAGCAACAGTCACAGCGAAGATCTCGGGGGTACAAACTATAGGTTCGGAGCGCTGGCTAATCCCGATAAAAAATAGCTGCCGGCCGATTGTACTGCGGGCGCCTTTACCTGTGCGAAAAAACCTTGAATGTTTTCCGGGCACGGTCTGTCTGGATGGCATCGACGCCCAGCTTACGGGCTGTTTTATAGTTTTTCCGGTTGTCATGTAATCCCAGTAAGTCAGTAAAGACCCTGATATGATATCCGTGTATATGTTCTACTGTATTCGTACTCAGGATTTTAAAATCGACATCAAAAGCATAAGGTCTGAGGCGGGCAGCTTTTCCGGCCAGGTCATCCAATGAGCGTAGCGAAGGCATGATCCTGGCTTCGGAGTAGGAGGATCTTAACCTGGTAAGCATGTCATCGGAGCCATAGAAGACAGCTTCACGGTGCAGATCATACTTTTTAAGGATAGCCAGTAGAGGCTCCGGTTCTGCTTCCTTACAATCGACATATAAATGGGTCTTCTTATTGTTTTGTGCATTCCATCCGGAAACTATTTCTGCGATTTCCCCGAGTGTCGGGATTTTCTCATCGCCGGCCCTCTTTAGCGGGATAGCCTGAAGCTCTTTTAAAGTGAGGTCTTTCATTACTCCGTTTGACCGCGTTGTCCTGTCGAGCTTCCCGTCGTGGAGGATCACAATATGCCCGTCTTTGGTCGTCCTGACATCAATCTCGATATAGTCTACCCCCAACCGGAGAGCCTGTCTTACGGCGTTTGGTGTATTTTCTACGCTCCGTCGGCTGATTTTGCTCCTGTGTGCGGAGATCAGGGGAGCAGACGATCCCGGACCCGGTATAGCCGGGGGAATATCCGGTCGTTTACCAAGCTGATTCAGTACTCCCAGGAGCAATTGCGGCTGGTCGGTCTGAATTATGTTTACGCCTGTCGCCAGAAGAGGCTTCAATACTTCCGTGCCCTGTCCTTCCGAAATGGCTTTATCGGTGGCGCCTAATGCGTTGATCCATACCCTTGCACGATTCGTTTTGATCAGGGCTATGACGTCGGGAGTATTAAAGCTTGGATCGATGTGTACGACGGGCGGGGCGAACAGCCTGATGACTTCCTCTGTTGAAGCCTTATCCCTGGCTCTCGGCATGATAAGAAAGTTGCCGGCCTTTTGGATCTGAGACAGAACTTCCCGGTCGCTGTCAAAGAAAAACACCATGTCTTCGGTGCCGGTTTTACGGACAACTTCCAGTACTGCCTGCACGGCATCGGTCTTCATATCCAGGTCGACCAGGGCCTGGCCTTTCACCGAGAGCAAGGCCTCTTCCAGTGTTGGAATACGCTCGCCTGTGGGTTTCCCGTTTACAACCAGCGATAACTCTTTCAGTTCAGACCAGGTCATTTTTTCGGGGTCGCCCCTGCCGGTGGTAGTCCGGTCTATCGTGCGGTCATGCATTACAATGGGAACCCCGTCTGCTGTGATTTTTGCGTCTATCTCAATGATATCGACGCCGAGCCTGACAGCATCCCGAAGGGCCGGTATCGAATTTTCAGGAAAATCAAGATGCGAAGCACGGTGCGAGGCAACCAGAACAGTTTCAGAGGCAGGGTTGAGAAAGATCCTTCTCAGTTCAGCGGCCCGGTTTTGCCCGGAAACCGGGAAAACAAAGCTAAAAAGGAGAAAGATGCTGCCGGATAACCGAAGTACGGTCCGGAAGTAAAATTGATTCATGGATTGGGAGGGAAACGCAGGCTATTTGCCCTTTTTTGCTTTTAGTTCGAGATAGTCGACTGTCAGGCTCGCGAGAGATTTTATTCCCAGAAGGAAGCTGCTTTCTTCGATAAAGAAGTCGGGGGTGTGATGAGGAAAAGCATCGTCCACGGGTATCCCTTTTTTTCTTGCTCCCAGGAAAAAGAAGAAGCCGGGTACCTTCTTTTGATATTGACTGAAGTCTTCGGCCCCGGTTTGTAAGGGAGTAATGGCTACTTTATCTGCACCGGCAATCTTTTCGAGCGTAGGCACCATGAGATCTGTCAGGGCAGGATCGTTGTAAGTGACCGGGTACATCTTATCTATTGTGACTTCCGATTTAGCTCCGGCACTTTCGGCTACATGTGTGGCAATTTCACCGATACGGCGATGGATAAAGTCTTGATGCTCTTCGCTGTAGGTACGGATGGTGCCGATCATTTCGACCGATTCAGGAATGATGTTACTCCGGATCCCCCCGTGAATGGCGCCAATGGTCACCACCGCGGGAGTTTCACTTATGTTGACATTGCGGCTTATGATGGTCTGGAGCGAGTTCACAATCTGCGCCGAAGTTACAATGGGGTCGATACTTGACCAGGGACGGGCTCCGTGGCTTTGCTTGCCGAGCACTTTGATTTTAAGCCCGTCGGAAGCGGCCATAGTGGCTCCGGGGCGGTAACGCAGTGTACCCGCCTCCATAATCGAATTGATATGAAGGCCGAATATGGCATCGACTTTAGGATTTTCGAGTACTCCTTCTTCCACCATTTGCTTGGCGCCGAAAGAGCTCACCCCCGTGATTCCTTCTTCTGCAGGCTGAAAAATAAACTTCACAGTACCTGCCAGGTCTTTTTTATGAGCGGCTAAGATCTCGGCTACACCCATAAGGATGGCTACATGGGAATCGTGTCCGCAGGCATGCATGACACCTGTCTCCTGGCCGTTGAAAGTAGTGGTTACCCGCGATTTGAACGGCAGATCGCCCCTCTCTGTGACGGGCAGCGCGTCCATATCGGCCCTCAGCGCTACGACAGGCCCCGGCTTTCCGCCTTTTAATACGCCTACAACGCCGGTTATAGCCACTTTTTCCTGAACCTCAAGGCCAAGACGCTTCAGATGGGCAGCGACAATACCTGCTGTACGGGTTTCCTGGTTTCCCAGCTCGGGGTGTTGGTGAAAATCCCTCCGCCATTCGATCACCTTCTGCTCGATAGCCTCGGCATCTTTGGCGATCCGTGGTTTCAGTGAAGATTGTGAAAAAGCGCAGAAAGGGAACAGAGCAATCGCCGAGAGGTATGCTCCGGTTTTTATCAGGTTAGGGATGTATAGAGTTTTCATTCGGGGGAAATTGATGAGATTTCTTTCCTATTTCACCGTGAAGCTAGCTAAAAGTCGTTAAACTCCCAAGCGCTCCGGTAGGCGTCATTCTCCTGGGCGAAAGATATGAAATCGTTATAGAACGGCTGGCGGGTGAGCGTAGCGCTGTCCCCGATTACCACCAGCTTTTTCTTTGCCCTCGTCATCGCTACGTTCATACGCCGGGTTTCGTTCAGAAAACCGGTAATGCCCTCAGTATTGCTTCTCACCAAACCGATGAAGATGATATCCCGCTCCTGTCCTTGGAAGGCGTCGATCGTATTGACCGATAGCTGCTCCGACCAGCTTTTATACTGCGGATGCTCCGCAACTTTCTCTTTCAGCAGTTCGATCTGACGCTTATACGGCGAAATAACGCCGACCGACATATCGCCGGTAAATACGCCCCGCTGCCGGAGGTTTTCCAGGTAGTCGAAAAGCATGGAAGTCAGAAAGGCGGCTTCTTCGGGGTTGACATAGCTTGTGCCGGAAGCCTGTTCCCCGAACCCGCAGCCGGCGGTATCGATATATTCAAGAGGCAGGTCGTCTCCGGGTATACCGGCTTCCCTTACGGATTCATGGGCAATGAGCCGGTTTTCATAGAAAGTTTTTGAAGGAAAGCCCATGATACGCTCGTGCATCCTGTACTGCACGTCCAGGAGTACCGTAGCTTCGGGATAGTACCCGGCACATTTTTCCATCAGCGTAAGGGTGAGTCCTGATGCGGCCGCTTCTTCCGATTTGATCGTAGGCGGGAGCTGCAGATGATCTCCTGCCAGGATGACTTTCTTTGCTTTGAGTACCGGGATCCAGCAGGCCGCCTCCAGCGCCTGGCCCGCTTCGTCTATGATCAGCGTGTCGAAAGAAAGATCCCTGATCACGTAGTTGTAGGCCCCGACCGGTGTAGCCGCGATCACGTCTGCCCGGTGAAGCTCGTCTTCTATAATAAAATCCTCCAGGTTGCTGACTTCGTGGCTGATCCTTCCGGCTTCGGCAAACAGGGCTTTCCGCTGCTGACGTTCGTCTGCGCCGAAATTACGCTTGTACCTGTGGGCCAGGTTGCGGAATTCGGAAGCTCTTTTGCGAAGCTCTTTTATCCTCTTAAAATCCGAATGAACAGAAATACGATAGTCGAGGGTCAATGCTTGCAGCTCATCGCCAACCCTGACCGGGTTTCCTATCCTGAGCACCCTGAGCGATTGTTTTGCTAGCCGTTCGCAAAGCAGGTCAATAGCTGCATTGCTCGGCGCAACCGCCAGTACCGGCTTTGAAGAGGTACGCACCAATTGCTGTATTGCGGCTACAAGAGTCGTCGTTTTGCCGGTTCCCGGCGGTCCGTGTACAATTGCCAGCTCCTGTGCTTCCAGTATCCTGTTAACAGCTTCGTTTTGAGACGGATTTAAATCCGGGATCACGACCGGCTCGGCCAACGGAAGGAATCCGGGTTTGCGGTTTCCGGTGAGGACCTGGATGAGCGGGTTTTTCGTATCGGGGTTACCGGCGGTCTTCAGGGCCAGCTCCATGGCGTCGTAGCTGTCGTCGTCAAACAGGCACCTGACCCCCAGCTTACCGTAACGCGTCCAGTCGGGAAGCTCATCTGTAAACAAGGTAATGCTGAGACGATCACCGCGGATGCTCTGTATGATCCCTTTGGCCCCTGGTGTGCCGCTTTCGTAGTTCGAGAAAAGCTCGGCTTTCCTCCCGGTCTGCAGCATATGCACCAGGTGCTGGTGGGTAGTTCTTTCAATTTCCAGGGAAACATACCCGCCCCGGCCCGTGTCCTGGCCGCGTATGGCTATGGGATACCAGGCAAAACCCGCTTCACGCTGCTGTTGTGCGCTGGTAGATTCGATGCTTTTCCTGAAAGTTTCTTCATCGGCCTTTCGTTCCAGTTTCAGAAGTTCCAGTTGTTTTTTGAAATAGGGATTCATAAGACAAAGATAGATGTTGGGATTGTTGGTTATTTGCCAACTTTTTGCGTAGCTTTGTAATGCTATAAGAATTTAAATACATACTATTGATTCATCCAGAGCAATTGTTACGATTGATGGAGAATCGAATACCATTAACTTATTGTTGGTATGACAATAATACAGTTGCTAAAGTTGAGTCAATTTGCGAGGAAGCATGCAAATACCGGGAAGGCCTTAAAAGCCTGGGAGCTGACTGTAAGAATGGCGGTATGGAGAAAATCAGCAGATGTGTTGGCGGATTTTCCGTCAGCAAAGATCATTCCGGGAAGTCGTGCGAGGTTTAAAATCGTAGGTAATAAGTTCAGACTGGTTGTAGAAATCGATTATGAGGATCAGATAGTAGAGGTTCGATTTATAGGAACACACGAGGAGTATGATAAAATAGATGCTTCAAAAGTTTGATTATTTTTTTTGAAATATGGGAAGTTTAGAAAGAGCGTGGTTTCTATTTGAGACTGTCGAGGATTATAACGCCGGCTTGAAACGCTATCAGGAAATTAAACACGTTTCGAAAGAATCTCCTGAGCATAAAGAGAAAATGTTGCTGGCCCATTTGATATCGTCGTACGAAAACAAAACGAACGACTTGCCGGATGTTGATCCGATTGAGCTGATAAAAATCAGAATGCAGGATTTTGGTTATAAGTCTAAAGATCTGGCGGAAGTGTATGGAGATCGGGGGACGGTTAGTAAGGTGCTGTCTTATAAACAGTCACTGTCTTTGAAAATGATTAAGAAATTCAGCGAGTTCCTTCACATTCCTGTAGCTGCTTTGATTGCTGAATATCCTTTGAAGGCAGTTGATTGATTTCAGGAACCTAAAGCCCGGTTTTTCAGAGGTGGTACTTCTCTTTCAGGAATTCCCATTTTGAGGTTTCCTCTACAGTTGTTTCAAAATGGCTCCTGATTTTTATTGCCTTATCCCGTCCAACAACCGCTGCGATTTCGTCGATCGTCTGCTCTCTCAGCGATTTTACCGATTTAAAATGCTTTAACAGCTTAGTGGCGGTCAGCTTGCCGATCCCTTCAATTCCTTCCAGCTCACTGACCAGGCTGGTTTTGCTCCGCCGGTCGCGGTGGAAAGTAATGGCAAACCGGTGCGCCTCGTCTCGTATCTGCTGGATAAGCTTCAGCGATTCCGAGCGCTTATCGATATAGACCGGGATGCTGTCTTCGGGGAAATAGATCTCCTCCAACCTCTTGGCAATGCCTACTATAGGCACTTTGCCATATATCCCGAGGTTTTTCAGGGCGTCGCAGGCGGCGCTGAGCTGTCCTTTGCCCCCGTCGACGATGATCAGGTCGGGCAGCGGCCCATTTTCGTCCAGGACACGGGTATACCGGCGCGTTACAATTTCATTCATTGAAGCGAAATCATTCGGCCCTTCCACGGTCCTGATCATAAAATGCCGGTAATCTTTTTTGGAAGGCTTTGCATTTTTGAAGCAGACCATCGAAGCGACCGGGTTGGTGCCCTGTATGTTGGAGTTATCGAAACATTCGATATGGCGGGGAAGCGATTTCAACTGGAGATCGGTTTTCAGCTTGATGAGCACGCGATCCTTTTTCGAGGAACTGGCCGTAGTTTCAGCCGCCCGCTGCTCGGCTTTCTCCCGCCGGAAGAACATCACGTTTTTCAGCGAAAGCTCTACTACTTTCCGTTTGTCGCCGATTTTAGGTACCGTCACCGGCTTATTGAGCTCGCCTTCCGGCATAAGGTTCGTCAGCACCTCCCTGGCATCGTCGCCGTAGCGCTGCTGCATTTCGACCAGTACCATGGCAAGCAGCTCGGCGTCACTCTCTTCCATCTTCTTCCGGACTTCCATTGCCTCCGTAGCGATAATCCGCCCGCTGACGAGCTTCATAAAATTGAAATACGCAGACTCCTCGTCGGAGACCACCGTCAGCACATCCACGTTCCCGATTTTAGCGTTGGTTACGGTCGTCTTATTCTGGTATTCGCTCAGCAGCTCGTATTTCTCTTTCCACCTGTGCGCTTCTTCAAACTCCAGGCGCCCGGCCGCTTCGGTCATTTTGAGCCTTATGTATTGTTCTGCCGGTGTTAGATTGCCTTTCAGGATATGACGTATCTGGTCTATTTCTGCGTTGTACTCTTCTTCCGGGACAAGGCCTTCACAGGGACCTTTGCAATTGTTGATATGGTATTCGAGGCAGACCTTGAATTTGCCCGCTTCCACATTTTCTTTGGAAAGCAGCAACTGGCATGACCTTGTTTTGTAGAGAGCCCTGAACATATCGAACAGGGAGTGCATGGTTCTGACGCTCGCAAAGGGGCCGAAATAATCACCCGCCTGCGGATCTACCTTACGGGTGCTGATCACCCTCGGGAAGCGTTCCCTGGTAATGCAGATAAAGGGATAGGTTTTGTCATCCCTGAGCATGATGTTAAACCTGGGCTGGTAATTTTTGATCAGCTGGTTTTCAAGCAGCAGCGCTTCCCATTCGGTATTGACAATAGTGAATTCAATCCGGGCGATCTGGAATACCAGTTGCCGGGTTTTCCGGTTGTGCTGGTTGGAATTGACGAAATAGCTGCTTACGCGGTTACGCAGGTCTTTGGCCTTCCCGACGTAGATGATCTCGTCTCTCTCGTTAAAATAGCGATAAACCCCCGGTTGGTGGGGGATCTGGCCCAGCACTGCTTTCGGATCAAATTTTTCCATATCTGGTACAAAGATAAGACTTTGCTCCCAGCGACTTTACAATTTACTATCTTGCAAACATCAGACCTGTTTGCCTATGAACTACTTTAACGCCAAAGAGATACTTTCAGTTACCCTCATCCTGTTTTCGGTTATAGATATTCTCGGCAGTATTCCGGTAATAGTGAACCTGAGGAAAAAGGTAGGGCATGTGCAGTCCGGCAAGGCTACGCTTGTGGCAGGAGGGATCATGATCGGTTTTTTGTTCCTCGGTGAAAGGCTTCTCGGGCTTTTCGGAGTCGATATTTCCTCGTTTGCCGTAGCGGGCGGGCTCATCATTTTCCTGATCGGTATGGAGATGGTTCTCGGGCGCAATATCTTTAAACATGAAGAAATGCAGCCCTCTGCGGCTTCCGTGGTACCTATAGCATTTCCGCTTATTGCGGGCGCAGGGACGATGACTACCCTCATTTCGCTGAGAGCCGCCTATGAGCTTCCCAATATCCTGGTGGGAGTAGTGGTCAACCTCGTTTTTATTTATATCGTGTTGAAATCGTCGGGCTATATAGAGAGAAAACTTGGGAGCGGCGGGCTGGATGTAATGCGGAAGGTATTCGGTATTATTTTGCTTGCCATAGCGATCAAACTCATAAAGGACAATTTCTTTCTGGTTCAACAGCTGCCTTAACAGCGGGTGTTTCTATATTTGCGCATCGTCAAAAAAGATATAAAATGGAGCAACTAGACAGCCTGAACCAGGTAGCAGAATTTCACCGGACTTTTAAACACCCTATTCTTAATGAACCCGCGATCCCGTCGAAAGAACGATGCCGGCTCAGGGTTTCGCTGCTGGCTGAAGAGCTGAAGGAGTTGGAAGAAGCTATCGGGGACAAGGACATTGTAGAAGTGGCCGATGCCCTGTGCGATCTTCAGTATGTGTTGTCGGGCGCGATCCTTGAATTCGGGTTGGGCGGGAAGTTCCGGGCTCTTTTCGATGAGGTACAGCGTTCTAACATGTCCAAAGCCTGTAATTCGATAGAAGAGGCGGAGGCTACCGTAAGGCATTATGAAGCTAAAGGCACTGAATGCTATTACAGGGAAGATAACGGTAAGTATTTGGTTTACAGGAAAGGAGACGACAAGACGCTTAAAAACGTGAACTATTCTCCGGCTGATCTGGAGTCGATCGTAAGGCGTTAATACCTCAAAAAGTAGCACGGGATGTCACACGATACAGTACTGGATCGCTTTATACGGTATGTGCAGGTGGATACACAGTCCGATCCGCTTTCGGAGACCCTTCCTTCTACCGGAAAGCAGAAAGATCTCGGTCGTATGCTGGTGGCCGAGCTGATTGCCATGGGGATTCCGGATGCTCATATGGACGAATCCGGGTATGTCTATGGCACAGTGTCTGCCAATACCTCTAAAAGCGGTGTTCCTGTAGTATGCTTCTGCTCGCACATGGACACGTCGCCTGATGTGTCGGGAGCAGGTGTAAAGCCGTTGGTGCACTATCGCTATGACGGCTCCGACATCGTTCTTCCCGATGACAGGAACCAGGTTATCCGCCCTCAGGATCATCCAGACCTGGCTTCCCAGATTGGGAACGACATCGTCACAGCAAGCGGTACTACCCTGCTTGGAGCGGATAATAAAGCCGGGATTGCGGAGATCATGTCGGCGGTAGCATTTTTTCAGAACCATCCTGAGGTAAAGCACGGGAAAATAAGGATACTTTTCACACCCGATGAAGAGGTAGGAAGAGGAACCGAAAAACTGGATCTGAAGAAGCTGGGCGCGGATTTTGCCTACACGGTAGATGGCGAAACACTCGGCAGCCTGGAAGATGAGACTTTTTCTGCCGACAGCGTAACTATCAGGATACAGGGAGTCAGTACTCATCCCGGTTTTGCATACGGCAAAATGGAAAACGCTATCAAAATAGCCAGTGATATAGTGAGTACGCTACCCAAAGACAGCCTGTCGCCGGAGACTACCCGTGGGAGGGAAGGGTTCCTTCATCCCGTTCGCCTGGAAGCACACCAGGAAAGCGCGGTCATCGATCTGATCGTACGTGATTTTGAAGAAGAAGGGCTGAAGGAGAAAGAAGCGTTTCTTCTGTCTCTTACTAAAGAGGTACTTTCGCGATACCCGGGTTCGTCTTTTGAGTTTGAAGTAAAAGAGCAATACCGGAATATGGGAGTCGTGCTGGCAAAACACCCGGAAGTGGCAAGCTATGCCCATAAAGCTATGGAGCTGGTAGGGCTAAGCCCGGTAAAGCAGAGCATCAGGGGCGGCACCGACGGCTCCAGACTGTCGTTCATGGGGTTGCCTTGTCCTAATATTTTTGCCGGGGAGCATGCATTCCACAGCAAGCTGGAATGGGTTTCGGTTCAGGACATGGAAAAAGCTACGGAGGTGATCGTGAAGATTGCGGAAGTGTGGGAGGCGGAAGCCGGCAGGTAATTGTGAAATCGGATATATTTTGATTCAGCAAATGGGCAGCTTAATAAAACCGGATTACTTCAAAGCCTGGAAGGCTATGCTGGATATAGACATTGAAAAGGGATTTTCTGCTATTGAGCAAACAAAATTAGAACCTCATAGCTTTACCTTTTATACTTCGGTTTCGGTTATGTCATCTTCAAAAATTGAAGGAGAACAAATGGAAGTTGACAGCTATGTTAAGCACAAAATGCTGAATATCGAATACCTGCCGGAGCTTATCGAAAAACCGAATGATCTATACAATGCTTACCTGTTTGCCAAAGAAAACCCGTTAGACGCTGATAACTTTCTTCACGCGCATAAACTGATTGCCGCCCACCTGCTGCCGGAAAATCAAAGAGGAGCTATCCGTAATACGGAAATGCTGATAATGGAGCATAAAACAGGCAGAATACAATATGAAGCAGCCCCGCTGAGTATTGTAAAAGATGTCTATTCGGAACTGTGGCTTGAAATAGAAACCTTGTTGAAGCAGGAATTAACCGTGGAGGAAATTCTCTATTATGCGTCGTTCATCCATTTGGTATTTGTAAATATTCACCCGTTCAGCGATGGTAACGGCCGTATTTCGCGTTTGCTGGAAAAATGGTTTTTAGCAGAGAAATTAGGTCAGAGAGCATGGTACATACAATCGGAGAAATACTATTACAGGTATGTAAACGAGTATTATAAAAATCTGGCAAGGCTGGGATTGTATTATGAAGTGCTGGATTACGAAAAATCGATACCCTTTTTGCTGATGCTTCCCCAGGCATTAATTCCCGAACAGTAAAAGCCGAGATCCCCTTGCCCGGAAATCACTTTTTTAAATTCAAAAACTTTACAGTCCGCCAGGAACTCTGCGCGATGAAAGTCTGTACCGATGCGTGCCTGTTCGGGGCATGGGCAGACGTAAGCGGAGCAAACCGTATTTTGGACATTGGCACCGGAACCGGTTTGTTGTCCCTGATGGCAGCGCAGCGGAACACGGAAGCGCTGATCGAAGGAGTTGAGGTGGAAGAGGGGGCCTTTCTTCAAACGGGGCAAAACTTTGAGGAAAGCCCGTTTGCCCAAAGACTGACCGTGCATCACACGTCTGTACAGGAGTTTTTCCCGGGCTACCAGTTTGACGCTATTATCAGCAATCCGCCTTTTTTTCAAAGAGATCTTAAGTCTCCCGATAAGAAAACCAATACGGCTCATCACGCCGATATGCTCGATTTTGCGGCATTGTCCTATGCCGTAGAGCGCCTTCTTGCACCGGAAGGCAGATTCAGCATCCTATTGCCTGTAGCGGAAAGCAGTCTATATGAACTGCAGCAGGGGAGTGGCTGGCAGATAACCGCTGAACTCCTGCTGACGCACCGTCCGGGGCTACGGTCTTTCAGGCGTATGATGACGTTTGCGAGAGCGGGCGAAGCAAAAGACACCCGTCTCCACAGCCGGCCGGACTATGTCGCCGAAGAGCTATATGTCTATGAAGAAAACGGCAAGAATTATGATTCTATGTTTAAGGAATATCTTAAAGCATTTTATCTGGCGTTTTAAAGGTTTAAATTGCGACCTTTGTCCCCGAAATTGAAACCATCCTTATGGCCGGGCCTAAGATCCAGATATCAGTTATCGTACCGCTGCTCAATGAAGAAGAATCGTTGAGAGAGCTTCATGACTGGATTGTAAGCGTGATGAAAGCAAACGGCTACAGCTATGAACTGCTGCTGATAGACGACGGCAGTACTGACAATTCATGGCAGGTCATAGAGTCGCTTGCGTTGGCCAACCCGCATGTGAAAGGGATCAGGTTTGTCCGCAACTACGGGAAAACAGCTGCGCTGCAGACCGGTTTTGAGGCCTGCACGGGCGAGGTAGTGATAACGATGGATGCCGACCTCCAGGATAGCCCCGACGAAATACCGGCCCTTTACGAGATGATCAGTTCGGGTGGCTACGATCTTGTTTCGGGGTGGAAGAGAAAGCGGTATGATCCGTTATCAAAGACGATCCCGACCAGGCTGTACAACGCCGTTACCCGCGCTATTTCCGGGATAAAGCTACACGATTTTAACTGCGGGCTCAAAGCCTACCGGCAGCGGGTAGTGAAGAATATTACTATTTACGGCGAAATGCATCGCTATATTCCGGTCATAGCGAAGTGGAACGGCTACGGCAGGATAGGAGAGAAGGTAGTAGAACACAGGCCGCGCAAATATGGCCGTACAAAGTTTGGCCTGGAGCGATTTCTTTTCGGCTTCCTCGACCTGCTTTCCATCGCTTTTGTGAACAAATTCGGGCGCCGCCCCATGCATTTCTTCGGGGGAGTAGGTATGCTGATGTTTTTACTAGGTAGCCTGGCGACTGCCTGGGTAATAGGCGAGAAGCTATATAATCTGCATGCAGGGCTGAAGTTCCGGAATGCTACCGACAATCCCATGTTTTTCCTGGCCCTGTTGTCTATTGTGGTAGGTACGCAATTGTTCCTGGCGGGTTTCCTGGGAGAATTGTTTGTAAAGCAGTCGGTTTCCAAAACCAGCGAATACAATATTGCCGAAAAGACAGGAGAAGACTTTTTGCAGGCAGACGCCCGGGATGAAAGATAATAAATTGTTTAATTTTTTAGAGTTATTACATGAACGCAAATGTGCACAAGGCTCATCCATGGCATGGAGTCCCTATCGGAGAACAGGCTCCAAACATCGTAACGGCCTTTATTGAAATTGTCCCCACCGATACTGTTAAATACGAGATCGATAAGAATACAGGGTACCTGAAGATCGACAGGCCCCAGAAATATTCCAATATCGTACCGGCTTTGTACGGGTTTATACCCAAAACCTACTGTGCGGAAGGAATAGCCGAGCTGGCCAGGGAAAAATCGGGCCGGGATATTACACGCGGAGACGGTGACCCGCTCGATATTCTCGTGCTGTGCGAAAAAATCATCCCCCACGGCGATTTGCTCTGCGATGCCCGGCCTATCGGCGGCATCAGGCTGATAGACGGGGGTGAAGCCGATGACAAGATTATCGCAGTATTGAAAGGTGACGTTGTATTCGGGATCTATACAGACCTGGAGGAGGTGCCTGGCGACGTGATAGAGCGTCTGAAACACTATTTCCTTACTTATAAGAACCTGCCCGGCGAGGAAGCCAAGATCCAGATCACCAATGTATACGGAAGAGAGGAGGCGATAGCAGTGATCCGGACGGCCGTGGAGGATTACAAACAGAATTTCTACTGAAAATCCCCGATACAGTCTCTATAGCGGGAACCCCTGGGTTTGCAGTCAGTAAATCCCGGGGTTCTTTATTTGGGTTGATGTGAACTTTCGGAAAGCCATTTTTCTCCTATATCGGAACCCCAGTTTTTCGTAAAGTGCGATAGCCCCGGCATTTGTTTCCGCCACATGCAGAAAAGGAATTTTCCCCTCTCCGAAAACCCGGTTTGCAATATGCGCAACCAGTTGCCTGCCCAGTCCCTGTCCCTGGTGCGTGGGATGTGTCACTACCGCGCTTATTTCCGTCAAATCGTCCATTTTCATTCGCTCGCCGGCTGCGGCGACGAGCCTGTCACCGCTGAAGATACCGAAATAGCTTCCTAAAGCGGGCGTAGAAGGACGGAAATATCCGGGTTGTACGAGGTTTACCAGTTCCTGAAGCTGCACCTCGTGTTGCCGGTTAAGAGCTACTATTTCGTTGGTTATAGCCAGCCGGATGGGTTCATCCAGGATCATCTGGTCGCAAACTACCACTCCGGCATCCCTGACCGAATCGTCGTGCCGGGGCTGTTCTCCCACAATGAAAAACATTTCAAACAGAGACGAATACTGGTTCATACTCTGAGCAATATCATCGGAGTCGGTAAAAGCCCCGAAAACGCAATACTGAGGTTGATAGAACTTACAATTCCTGAGCGATATACAGTGTATCGCATGTGTTTCACTTAGTGCATGCCAGACCGGGTTATCTAACTTGTTCATTTGCTCAGTGAGAAACAGCCTTAAGGCCTATTATCGACCCTATCAACGTAGTGATAAAGAATACCCGCCAGAAGGTGACCGGTTCCCGGAATACAAGAATTCCTATCAGAACGGTTCCCACAGCGCCTATCCCGGTCCAGACTGCGTAGGCGGTACCAATCGGGAGGGTTTGTGTCGCCTTGATAAGCAGCAGCATGCTCAAGGTTAGGCAAACGATAAATCCGCCATACCACCACCAGGCTTCCGCTTCTGTAGCCTCTTTAGCTTTCCCCAGGCAAGAGGCAAATCCGACCTCAAACAAACCTGCAATAATTAAGATGATCCAGTTCATGGGTGATTTGGTGATGAGGCAATGAGATGACGGAGGAATTGAAAAATACGTCAATTGATCTCCAATATCGTTCCGGCGATATGCCTTGTTCCCTGGTTGATGTTATAATAATATGTTACCAGCACGCGGTTTTTGCTGAGCTGGATGGCCCAGGGGTAGCCCAGGTCGGTGCTTCCGCCGTCTTCTCTCAGTACCATTTCCTGTGCGGTCTCAAAATCGGTGCATTCTGCGTTCAGGATACGGGCACGAATGCCGAAGGGTTTATGACGATAGCCGTATACGAGTAATACCCGGTTGTCGGGAAGACGCAGTGCCTGCAAGGGATGGCCTTTGAAGCCCATCGATTGCCATTTTGAGAATGTCTTACCTCCGTCTGTAGAGCGGGCAATGCAGGCAAAGTCTTCGAAATCGGCGGTCCTGAGAAAAGAAATGATATCGCCTTTCGGGGTTTCGTAAACGGAAGCCTCGTTGAAAATTACCTTATCGTCGACTGCTACTGGCGCGGAATATTCCCATGTCAGGCCTTTGTCCTTAGAAATGAGAAGGTGGTTCCCGATTTTGCTTTTCCCTTCGGAATTGGGGATCGAAACGGCTACTGACCAGTAAATGTGTCCATTTTTGCCTTCGTACAGCGCACCGCGGTTATAAGCCGGCAATGGGTTTCCCATGGGAGTTTCCCTTACATCGCTCCTGACATTCGGAGGATAGAGGGGCCCCTGCCAGGTTTTTCCATTGTCGGTCGAGCGGACGAGATAGCCGCCCAGGAATGCCACGTTGCCGCCGTGAGTTGATACTTTTTCCGACGGTTTTGCGTCGGGTCTGAGGAAGGCCCATCCGTAGCTGGCGCATAGCAGTGTGCCGTCTTTCAGGCGCAGCAGACAGGGATCCTGGGAGCCGCCGAAAGCATGGGCATATATGAGCCGGGGTTGCGGCGTCCAGTTTTCTCCGTCTTTGGAAGTCATCCCGACCAGGTAGCTGTTAGGGTCTACATGATTGTTACCCTTTTCACCAAAAATGGCCCGGTTGGGAGCACGACGGAATGCAAGCAGGAATTCTCCATCCTTCTTTTTTACCACTGATGGAAAGGCAGAATAGTAAGTCGAGTCATTATAGATGACAATGTCTTTTATTTTTTTTACCCCGGGAGGATAGCTTCCCGTACTTTGAGAAAACAGACCCGGAGAAGAGAGCAGCAATACAGCAAACAACGAGGTAGATAAGGTTCTTTTCATTAAAATAAGATTATCGGTTCGGTCTTATATGTACAATAGCGCCAAAACTACCAAAACTATTGAACGAATCCGAGATAAAATACCTGTATCCGGCAATCGGCATCGCTCAGCTACTACCGGCCGGGCCGCCGGACTACGGTCTATTCATGGACGGCAGTATTCCCTCCCGTTTTCAGCGACAGATCAACGGGGATATTTGTTTTCCAGTTCCCCCTCGTGAAATCGGGTACATCTACCGAATTGGACCGGTTGGCTACCGACGCAATGCTAAGCGGGGTGATGGAACTCCACAGAGCGGCATCATACACGTCCTGGTCCATAGCAAGGCCATTTCTCAGACAATCGATATTACGCCAGTCCATCAGGAAATCCATACCGCCATGACCACCTACTTTTTGGGCCATTTCCCCGATTTTCCTGATAATAGGCGGGGTAAATTGTTCTTCCAGCTTTTTGTATTCCTGCTCGTTAAGCCATTCATGGCCGTTTGCGATCCTGGCAGGCAGGGGGAACTTAAGCGCCGCTCCTTTTGTCCCGCTCACCAGGTGAATGCGGGAATAAGGTCGCACGGATGAAACATCATATTGTACGACTATGGTCTTCCCTTTTACGGTACGGATAGTCGTGGTGTTCATATTACCGTTAACAGCTTTGCCGGCAAACTCCCGGAGGCCGGCGTCCTGCGCAGCCTTGTCACGGATCATTTGGGCCATTGTAAAGTCGTTGGTAGACACAGACGTGAGGTATTCCATCTGGTCGCCGCGGTTGATGTTCATTACCTGGCAGATCGGCCCCAGGCCGTGGGTCGGGTAGAGGTTACCCATTTTTCCGATAGCCTGCTTCAGCTCCCATTTCTGGTAAAAGCGGTCGCCGGTGATCAGCTCGGCCAGGTCGTGTATATAAGCGCCCTCGCCGTGTACAATTTCACCAAAATATCCCTGCTGGGCCATGTTTAAAACCAGCATTTCCGTGAAATCGTAGCAGCAGTTTTCTACCTGGACGCAATGCTTTTTTGTTTTTTCAGACGTATTGACCAGCTCCCAGCATTCTTCGAGCGTCGTGGCAGCCGGTACTTCCACAAATACATGCTTGCCATGATTCATGGAAAACACAGCCTGGGGAGTGTGAAGATCCCAGGGCGTGAGGATATATATCAGGTCGATGTCTTTTCGCTCGCATAGCTTTTTCCAGGCTTCCGGGTCGGTATGGTAGCCCTCGGGTTTCTGGCCGGCTTTTTGGGCCAGCGCGATCCCTTTTGCGATCTGGCTTTCACGCAGGTCACATATCGCAACTATTTCGACTCCTTTTATTCTTAGCAGGCGTTGAAGAGCGCCCGTTCCCCGTCCTCCCAGCCCTACTATGCCTATACGGATATGCTCCAGCGGAGGGGCGGCATATCCGCTCATGTTGAATATGGGTTTCCCGGAAGCACCTTCTTTGTTTTTCCCGGCAATGTTCTGAGCTGCAAGGCCCGATGAAGCGCCCAAAGCAAGGGAAGCAGCTCCCAGCGACCTGATAAATTCTCTTCTTGGGGTATGGTTGGCAGGATTCATAATAAATCGGGTTTTGATAAGCAGATTTAGCGTTAAATATAAAGCAGACTACGGGAACCTGAAATAGAAGAAAAGCACAATAGCAGTAATAAGCGCCCACCAGATGGCAGGATTCCGCCAGCCTCGCTGCATCTCTTTTTCATGAGCCTCAAGGGTGAGGCTTTCCCTGCTCCATATCAATCCTTTCAACTCTGCGTCGGTTTTGGGCTTAGTAGCCAGGCTTACGATCGCACAGGCTATCATACATACCCAAAACACGATACCAGTCCTGTTAAAGAAAGGCATCGAAGGGAATGAATATTCCAGCAGCAACGACAGCGGGATGGTAAGGAGTCCGGCAGTCAGGGCGCCGGCTTCTGTAGTCCGCTTCCAGAGGATTCCCAGTAAAAACATGGTGGCTATTCCCGGTGTGAACAGGCCGTAGGCATTCATCAGGTAAATAAAGATAGGTTTGTCGGAATAGCTCATCAGCAGGATGGTGCACAGGATGCCCAGGACGATGATGATCGTGCCGGCCAGTCGTCCGAACCTGACGGCCTCAGTTTCGGATGCGTCTTTCCTGAAAAATGCAAGGTAGACATCCACGGTGAGGATGGTGGTACAGGAGTTGATGGCTCCTGAAAGGTGCGACATGACCGCAGCGATCAGCCCTGCCATAACGAGCCCTACGAGACCAGAGGGCAAAAGCATTTTGACCAGTGTCGGAAACAACAGGTCGGGCGTTTCGAGATCGGGTACGATCTTATAGGCTACAAGGGCGGGCAGCGTTATGATGAGTGGTACCAGGAATTTGAGATAGTCGCCGAAGATGACGCCCATCCGCGCATGCCATTCGTTTTTGGCGGCCAATACCCGCTGAACGATAAACTGGTTGGTAGCGCAGTAAAAAGTGCTGATACAAAGCACACCTCCCAGGTACATGGTCCAGGGGAAATCAGGGTCATCGGCAGGGAGAAAAAGATGCCAGTCCGGCATTGTTGCTGTGAGTGCGTCGAATCCTCCCGCGGCATTCATGGTGGCGACCGTCAGGATGGCGCCACCTATGACAAGAATGCCGAGCTGCATCATTTCCGTCCATATAACGGCCCGGAGCCCTCCCAGTATGGTATAGACCCCGGTCAGGACAGCCAGCACCAGTACGCTTGTAAAAACCGGGATATCGAGCAAAGCATGCAGCGCCAGGGCGCCGAGGTAGAGCACGGCGCTGATTTCGACGAAAACATAGGTAAGCAGGATGAGGAATGCATACACCGACCTTGCCGCCGCGCCGAAACGACGTTGAAGGAATTCGGGGACGGTATAGAACCCATTACGTATGTAAAAGGGCAGGAAAATCCATAGCAGCGCGTTGAAGCCTACCAGGATGGCGCCCCATTCCATCGCGATCACCACAAACCCCCGGTCGTATGCGGCTCCCATTGCACCTACAAGGTGATGGCTGCTGATGTTGGCAGCAATAATGCTGCCTCCTATCATCCACCAGGGAAGCTTGTCGCCCGCCAGGAAATAATCGCGTTTGGTCTGTTTCCCTTTCCTGGATGCATACAATCCCAGCAGCAGAACCCCCAGGATATAAATGCCGAAGATAGCCAGGTCAAGGTTAGAAAGATTGATGTTCATCAGGGTGAGGAAATAAGGTTTCTGACGATATCGCCGGTGGTTTGTTTGAGCAGGTCGAGCGATCCTGCCGCAAAAGGTGTTTGCCAGACGGGGTAGGTGTTGAACTCGTAAAGAGGACGCGGAGGCAGGTAGCCCACTGATCCGTTGGTAAGATTCATGACGGCTATCGCGTGGTCGGGGTACTGTTTCCGCAGCTCAACCTGGAATTCGGTATAGGCTTCGTTGGGTTGTCCGATGAGTATCGACCGTCCCACCTTCCAGACCCACAGAGGGGTCTGTGCAGTATCGCCGTCGCCGATCGCTTTACGGATGCATATCTTTCTCCAGAGGCGTTCCTTCAGCACATGGTCGGTGCAGGCAGACCATTCGGCTTCCAACTCCGTAAGGGCAGGGAAGTCTTTGAGCGGATACTCTACCTGTACCATAACAGCTTTCAACACCCCGGAAGTGCCAGCCGGCTCCGGCTCCCACATGGCAAGTGAGGCGCCCGATTCTACCACTCCTTTGTAAACCAGCCTGGTTGCCGGCGCTTCCATCGATTCAAGGGTCGATAATACCGAATAACCGAGTTGGCGTCCATAGCGGTCGGCAAGCTCAGTATCGCCGGTGAATTGCTGAGGCGGGGAAACTTCTCCCGAAGCCCCCTGCAGGAACAGGCAGGGAGCGCCCGTATTTCCCTCTGTAACCTCTCGCATTGCGCCGATATAGTCGGGCGAAATAAGCTTGTTCTGCCAGGCCAGCGTGGTAGGATGGCAGGCATAATTGACCAGTGTGCCGGTTATCCTACCGGTTTCGTCGGTTATCCTCCCGACCAGAAGTGTGTTATCCGCGGGTTTCCCCGGGTTGTAGCCGGTCAGTATTCTTTCTCCGTCCGGATCGGGGAAATCCCTGTTGACAGCGAGATTACATTCTCCATATCGCCAGGTAAGAATGGCCGGCCGGCTTGCATCAAGCGCTTCCCTGATGGCTTCCACCGAAGTTTGGATAAGCTGCTCAAAATAGGGTTTGATCAGGTGTCCGCCCGGTTTGTGCGCGTCGTCCAGGCAAATGCCCGGTCCGGCGTGGGTATGGGAAAGACAAAACATAAGATCGGACGCCTGTAGGGAAAGGGCTTCCAGGATCGCCTCTCTCAGGATGCGCTCATGAGCAGCGTTTTTCCACCAACCCAGATCAGCCCCGATCAGCACGAGAGGTGCAGCGTCCGGCTCCTGCCCGAAAGTAATGCTGGTCAGGGTCATAGGACGATGAATGCCCCCAGCCTCATCGTGAGTGGCAGCCCCCCAATTGCGGGCATAAATGCCTACAGGCGGCGTAATATCTTTTTGACAGACCCCGATATAGCCCTGGAAAGTTGATGGGGCAGGGGAGGTGATAGGTGATTGCGACATCCTATTAAATTCGATTTATACCGACAGCATTGATAACCCTCCGTCCATTAGCAATGTGCTGCCTGTCATGTGCCGGTTGCTCCTGTCGCAGAGATGTACTACCTGTGCTGCTACCTCATCGGCACTGATAAGCCTTTTTAGCGGAACTTTGCCTTCCGATTGCTGTTTGAGCGAAGGATTTGTTTTCCAGATCTGAGCAGTAAGGCCGGCTTCCACGTAGCCCGGAGCGATTTCGTTTACCAATATGCCATGGGGAGCAAGTTCCAGCGCAAGGCATTTGCCCAACATTCTCAACCCGGCTTTCGAAACGCTGTAAGCGGGAATATGGGCATGCACGACATGAGCGGCCCAACTGCCGATCAATGCGATATGCCCCGGAGTTTTGGCCGCAACCATTTTTTCACTGGCGTATTTTGTGAGAAAAAACGGGCCATAGAGGTTGACCTGTAGCTCGCGGTCCCATTGTTCGGGGGTGATCTCCTGAATAGTAGCCAGTGTGACCGTCGCGGCATTGGCAATGACGATATCAGGAACTCCCAGTTCCCTCTCACATGATTCGATCCAGCTTTTTACCCGGACAGCATCCGACACATCCAGCTCCGTGTAGAGCGCCCTGATGCCGAAGCTTTGTAGTTCATTAATGAATCCGGCAGCGCGTTCTTCCGGCTGCAGGTCGCCGAGCGAGATGTTAGCACCTCTCCGGGCCAGCGCCGCAGCGATGCTGCGGCCGATGTCTCCGAGGCCGCCGCTGATGATGGCCGTACGGCCGCTGAATGGAAGATTAGTCATGGTAATTAGTTAAGGTTAAGCGCACCGGGCTGCGCGGAGCTTGCCCGGGGTAATGCGCATGCCGCCCCTTCAGGACTGGGTTGTTACCAGTCGCCGACGCTGCCGTCCCTGTAGAACGAGCGCTGGAGGATTTCCTGTTGGAAAGGATGCCGTCGTACTTCGTCTTCGTTGATCTCGATACCGAGGCCGGGGCGGGTATTGGGCCTGACGATCCGGCCTTCTTTCTCAACGGTAAATCCTTCCTGAACTACATCCTGGCGCCAGGGTACATCGCTGTGCACACTTTCGCAGATGATGTAGGAGGGAGCGGAGAAACCGAATTCGATAGAAGCAGCTGTGCTGACCGGCCCCTGGGGATTGTGAGGCGCTACCGAAACCCGGTAGGCTTCTGCCATTGCGGCAATGCGCCTTACCTCGGTCAGGCCGCCGCAGTGGGTAATATCCGGCTGAATGACGCTCGCTGCCCTCTTTTCAAAGAGTTCCCGGAAGGCATGGATGCTGATCAGGCGTTCGCCGGTGGCGATGGGCGTATTGACCGCCCTCTGGATCAAAGCGATATCTTCTATCGTTTCGGGCCAGCAAGGCTCTTCAAAGAAATACAACCCGTATGGCTCCAGCGCTTTTGCAAACATCATTCCCATTCTCGGTGAGGGGCGGGCATGGCAGTCGACCATAATGTCGATATCGTCGCCTACCGCCTCACGCATAGCGGCTACGCAAGCTTCGGCATAACGGATAGGGCGAAGCCCTTCGAGAGACATGGTTTCGGGAACGGCCATCGACTTGAAAGCGGTAAACCCCTCTTCTACTGCCTGCTGCGCCAGCTCACCGAACCGTTTCGCATCGCTACGCCCCGTTTCATAGAAATCCTCCATTTTTCCACCGCCCAGGTGACAATAGAGACGGATGTAGTCCCTGACCCTTCCGCCCCATAGTTCATGGCAAGGTACACCGTGAATTTTCCCGGCGATGTCCCAAAGCGCAATATCGATCCCGCTGATGGCTGTGCCTCTTACAATCCCGTTGCCGTGCCAGAAATGCTGGCGGTACATCATCTGCCAGAGATGCTCGATCCGCCGCGGGTCTTCGCCGATCAGGAGCGTCGAAATGTCTTCGATAGCGCCCACTACGGCACGCGTATGCCATTCGAGTGTCGCTTCCCCCCAGCCCCACAGCCCGGGTTGATCGGTGTTTATTTTTACAAAAATCCAGTTACGCATGCGTGCGTGACAGATCTTTGTTTCTATAGAGGTGATCTTCATACCTACGCGCTTGCAACGGTTTTACCCTCCAGCAGACATCCTACCACTTCTTTGGTCCTATCCAGCGTTTCCTCGATGTCGGCTTTGGAATGGGCAAAGGAGATACTTCCCTGCTTGATCGGCAACGGGAAATTGAAGATCCCTTTTTCGATGAGTTCCAGCCTGTATTTCCTGTCAAAGTCAAAGTCGTGATTTTTGAGGATATCATGGTAATCCACAGGGACATGGTCCATGAAATAGGTGCAGAAAGCGGAGCCTTCGCGGGCAACATGGAAAGGAATATCGAAGGAAGAAAAAATATCATTCAGCCCGTCTTCCATCATTTGCCCCAGCTCGTAGACATGCCGGTAGACGCCATGCTCCGGTGAAGCCAGCTTTTCGATAGTGGCGATAGCTGCGGCGGTAGTAAGCGGGAAGGCGTTGAAGGTACCGGCTATCAGCACCCGTTTTGATTTTTCGGGATGAATAAAGTAGTCCATGTATTTTTTCTTCCCGGCGATCACACCCAGGGGGTACCCGTTGGCTACGGCTTTACCGAAGGTACTCAAATCGGGCGTTACGCCGCAAATGCTCTGGTACCCACCCAGTGCATGCCGGAAGCCGGTTTTTACCTCGTCGAAAACGAGCAGGAAGCCGTTTTGATCGGCGAGCCTGCGGAGCGATTCAAGATAGCCCGGCAGAGGTTTTACGATGCCGATATTCTGAAGGATCGGCTCCAGTATGATACAGGCTACCGGATAGCGCTTAAGGACGTATTCGACCGATTCGAGGTCGTTAAAGTTGATCACGTGCACGAGAGACTTATGGACAGCCGGGATCCCCGCCGATCCGGCATCGAAGGGATATTCCCCGGGGCTCACCCGCTCTCCCACATCCTGAAGCGCGCTGATAACATTGCACGAGACGTCGTTGTGCCAGCCGTTATAACCGCCCTGCATCACGATGATATGATCACGGCCGGTGATGGCCCTTGCCAGCCGGATAGCATGGTAGGTGGCTTCGGAGCCGGTGGTCGTGATCTGGATGCTTTCGGCAGTCGGTACCGACTGGCAGAAAAGCCGTGCGAAATGTCCTTCGATGTCGGTAGGCCCGGCGCCCATCAGGATACTGCCGGATGTCAGCGTTTCCTGTACGGCGCTGTTTACATCGGGGTCGTTATGGCCAAGAAATGAAGCGGCAAAACCAGCCTGGTAGTCGATGTAGCGGTTTCCTTCCAGGTCCCATGCATGACATCCCTGTCCTTTTACAAAGCAGATATTGGGGTCGGATTTGCGGTTGAGAGATACAACCCCTCCCGGGATCCATTTTTCATTTTGTTTTAAAAGCTGGGAAGATTGCGGCCATGTTTTGTTCATGATACTGCGTAAGTTGATAATTAGATAGTTTCTTAAGGTCAGGTTGGTTTGGGAATAGCTGCTGTTTATTTGTCGAAATCGGGTATTCTCAGGTATTCTCCCCCATTCAGCGCCGACTGGTGGGCGATAATACCGGGAGCGGTGTATGCCAGGGCTTCGTAAATATTGACCTCCGGCACCCGATTGCTGATAATAGAGTCTATCCATTCGTGTGTGATAAACGTATGGCTGCCGTCGTGACCACTGTTATGACGCATAGGAGCAGGCAGAGCGTCGGTCTGCCACCACAAGGTCTGCTTGTAGGGGGTCATTTCGGGTTCGGCGATCTTGAAGCCTGCGTCGTCGGTCCCCTCTTTTTCAGTCGCATGGACTGTATGGACACCTACCCCTTTATACTCGGAATAGAAACTCATTTTATCACCATGCCATTCACCGCGTTCACATCCGACAAGCGCACCTTTCCAGCATACCTCTCCCGTAAAGGCATGGCCGAGATTGGTTTTAAAAAAGGCGGTTTCGTTCCAGAACGGATTTTTGTAAGGGTTGTTTTTCAACATAGGACTATCATCTCCCCAACCCTGGCACGTTACATGCGTCAGCCTTTCGCCGGTCACGGCAATCAGGAAGGCAGTGGTGTGAGTAGGATAGAGCATCGGCGGCATGCCGTGTCTCCATGTCGGTTTCCCTTTGTCAAAGTAGAGCACTTCCAGACCAGGGTGGTAATACTGCGCCGCACTGCTGAAAATCGTGCCGAACTTCCCTTCTTTGAACATCTTTTTGGCAGAAATAGTATTTTGCCGGTACACCGACGTTTCGGCCATCATGTAAGTTAACCCTGTCCGGTTAACCGCCTCGAGTATTTCGTAGCATTCTTGTATGCTCCAGGCGGCCGGGACTGCGCATAACACGTGCTTCCCTGCATTAAGCGACTGGATTACGTGACGGGCATGATCGGGAGCGGGCGTAAACAGCGCTACCGCCTCTACTTTAGGATCTTTGAGCAGCAGATCCAGAGATTCATACGATTTACTGCATTTGTAGGTTTTCATCAATGCCTCCTTGCGGTCGGGGCGCAGGTCGCTTACTGCTTCCACGATACAATTGGGGTGCTCATTGAAATAAAAGCCGAGGCCAAACCGTCCTCCTACCACACCTACTCTGAGCTTTCGGTCGGAGGTAAAGGGAGCGGCGAATGCAAATCTCGGGGATACAATTGCCGCAGAAGCTGCACCGGCCAAAGCCAGGAACTTACGTCGGTTGAGTGAGTTATCCATAGTAAAATAATCGATCCCGGTTACAGGGTATACTGAGGTATTTTTAATAATTCTCCGTTTTTCATCGCCGACTGGTGGGCAACAATGCCGGCAACGGTCATATTGAGCGCCAGCGCCACATTTACCAGGGGAGGCCTGTCCTGGAGAATAGCCGAGATAAATTCTTCTGTCAGCCTGCCATGCGATCCGCCGTGGCCTCCAGCTTCCACGCCCGGGGGCAGCGGCGGACGTTCGGTGTCGGGTAAATTGGTATTGGCACCCTCAAATTTGCCGTAAAAGGATCCGTTGTCGCCTCTTACACGACCTCTTTCACCGTGATCCCCCGGTGTATCCCAGCTGACGGCCATCCTGGACATGCCGCCGTCGCTGGCCCTGAAAAGTGCGATCTCAGTACCAAAAGGGTTTTTATAGCGGTTGTTGGCCGGTTTCAGGTGGTCAACTATACTCGGGATCCCCATACATGATACTTCACTAAAAGAGCCGTCATTTACACCCAGGTGGTAGGCATTGGAATGGGTCGGGTAGAACTGGGGCGGAAGGCCGATCCTCCATCCTTTGTATGAGTCGATCGGTACATCCATATAGTGATAGTACTCGCCTTCCGAGTAGACCAGCCTGCCCAGGTGGCCGGATTTGTAAAGCTGGCGCATGGCATACAGGTCTTCGTGGAACATAGAAGTTTCGTACATCATGTATTTCAGGCCGCTTTTCTTTACTGCTTCGTAGACCTGGTCGGCTTCTTCTAGCGACCCGAAGGCTGCGGGCACTGCACAGGCGACATGTTTTCCGTGCTGCAGTGCCAGGATGGTGTGCTTCGCATGGCTGGGCGCATCGGTGGCAATGAATACAGCCTCGATACTATCGTCTTTTACGAGTTCTTCGAGTGAAGGGTAGGTTTTGTCGCATTTGACTACCTTTGCCAGCTCACTGCAACGATCTGGCTCGAGGTCGCTTACCGCTACGATCTCTACGTTGGGATGGTTCTGGAACCCGAAGGCTGCTGCAAACTTGCATACGCCGTAGCCGATCAGCCCTACTTTCACCTTCCGGTCTGAAACGGGTGTCCAGATTTTACTGGTTTTTTGCTCAGCCGTTTTTTCAAACCCCTGGATGACTTCGTCTTTCTGTTCGGAACCGGGCTTTTCGGTACAGCTTGTGGTAAGCAAGGTTATAGCTGCGCTGCCGAGGCCGAGGGACTGGAGGAAAGAGCGGCGGTTGGTAGAGTTGCTGAATGGGTTAATATTTTGATTATTAGTGTCTTGCATATTGTAAAGAGTTTAGCGTTTAATGCTGAAATTGAATATACTGTTTTTATATTTTCTGGCAAACGGCTGCTATTTCCGTGAGCAGCCTGGCAGCGCTGGTAATCCCTGCCAGATCCGGATTGATTTTTTCGGTAAACAATTGCTGCTCGGTCCGGCCGGATAATACAGGCTTCGAAGCTTGTCCGGGCCTGGCTGTTATCTGTCCTATGTAAACCAGGGATGGCTGCCCGTTTCCATGCGGATCCATTTCTCCATTCGGCCGGTAATTCGGAAACTGCGCATTGAAATCGCCTGCCACATTTACTTCGATATAATAATTCCAGCGGGTGCCTTCATCTACCACGACTTCTTTTGAAATCTGTTCTTCCTTTAGTGTAGCACCCGAAACAGCATCATGAACGGGTTTTGAAGGGATGGGGAAATCTGTCCGCCCGGTTTCTTTCCGGAAGGCGGCGATCCAGGCCGGAAGCGCTACCGGTACCCCCATTTTCCCTTCGAATTGCCCGTTGCCGGCCCTTCGTGTGACATATACTGTTTGTGTCTGCCCGTTGTCCGGGTTTTCAATCCAGATGGCCAGTTGCGGCGGTTCTCCGTAAATGCTTTCCTCGTACACTTCCGGATTCTGTCGTATGGTAAACGCCAGCTTTACCTTCTGTTCCCCTGCGTGCAGTCCCGCAGGGAAGAAGGCCGCAAGCCCTGTCGCGAAAAGCCAAAGACAATACTTCATATCTCGCTGACTGTCTGTGGTTTGCGTGTGTTCCACTTGCCGCGCGTGAAATCGGGGAAGTCGACGGGACGGCTGCGGTCTCTAACAGATATTTCGGTAAGCTCGGTGATACAGCTCCACGTAGCGGCGTCGTATACGTCGATCGGGACTTCCTGTTTTTTCCGGATAGCCCGCGCAAAATCCAGCATGCAGAGATAGTCGCTGCCGCCGTGCCCTGATTTCAGGGCTGTTTCTGCGTATTTCTTCCAGTTCGGATGATCGTATTGTTCCAGGTACAGGTCGGTATCTTCCCATTGATGAGAAGGGCTGATACCATCAAGGTGGACTTTTTTTAAAGTACCTGAATGAATGCCCTTCGTCCCCTGGATACGCCAGATGAAGTCTACAGGCCTTGGCGTCTGGGTATCATAATACAGACATACGGTAATCCCGCTCGCCGTCCGGATAAGGGAAGTATTGACATCGCCGGTTTGGTACGGCTGCTTTGCACTCGGGTGGTCGGGGCCGAAATGTTTGGAAGCATAATCGCGAAGACCGACAGCTTTGCTGCTCATGGAGACGAGGTACTCGAAACGATCGCCCCGGTTGATATTAATCCATTGTGAAACCGGACCGATCGCATGGGTGGGATAGCTGTTGCCGTTGTGCAGCATTTTGTGTTTTGCACGCCAAAGCAGCTGTCCGGTGGAGTCGATGTTGACATACCTGGTATCGTGCTGATACCCCGTTTCACAATGCGTGATTTCCCCCAATGCTCCCTGGCTGACCATGTTTAAAACCATCTGTACATCCCTCATATAGCAGTAATTCTCCATCAGCATACAAGGCATCCCGGTTTTTTCAGACGTTTCGACCAGTTCCCATGCTTCCTCAACGCTCAGGCATGCGGGCATTTCAGTACCTCCGTATTTCCCGTTTTTCATAGCATCGATCATGATCGGGGCGTGCAGGTGCATCGGGGTAGCTGTGTAAACCGCATCCAGGTCGGTTTTAGCGGCGAGTCGTTTGTAATCTTCCGGGCCGCGTGTAAAACCTTCCGGTTTGGGCTGTCCGGCCTGCTCTACGAAGCGTTGCGCACGGGCTACCCGTTCAGGGTCTATATCACAAACCGCAGTGACCCTGATCAGCCCGGTGCTGAGCGCAACCCGGAGCATGCCGATACCTCTGGAACCGACGCCTACAAAACCCATCCGTACCGGGGAGGATTCCAGCGCCGAAGCGTAATCAGGGAAGTCCAGGCCTGCGGCTAACGCGGTTCCGAGGCCTGCCTTTTTTATGAATTGTCTGCGGTCAATCGTCATGGTGTATTTGTCAATGCTACAATGAATATACTGAAAATAGCACCTGTCGGGTATTAATTGTAGTTAGGATTTTGCTTGAGTGTGTTTTCTCCATTGCTCACACTCAGGTCAATTTGTTCCAGCGGAATCGGGTATAATTCGTTTTTCCCTTCTGTAAATTTGGCTCCGACCATATAATAATGGTTGAAATCAGGTACACTTACTTCGTGCTGAATGTATGCGTTCAGCGTTTTTGCCATGTAACCTTTTTCTGCCAGATCATATCGTTGGAGGTCGAAGAAGCGATGGTGCTCCATTCCCAGTTCCAGTTTCCTTTCGAACCTGACAGCCTCTCTGGCGAAGTTTTTACCCTTTGCCTGGAAGTCTCCGTTGTAGAGACCGACTTTGTAGTTAGCTGCCGGCTCATCGGTAACGCCCTTCAGGGGGTCGCTGTTATCGATATATTTTTTGACCCATGTCACCGGGTTTGCAGCGCGAGCCCTTACCCTGTTTACGTAGGCTTCAGCCTGCTGCAGTGAACCAACTTCTACCTCAACTTCCGCAGCCCATAGCAATACGTCTGCAAACCTGATAAGATTATAGGTATTGGCGGTACTCTGCACTTCGCGCCCTCCCGGTTCCGATTGTGGGTTTGCAAATTTGACGTGCAGGTAGGGACCGCCTACACTTTGCTGGCGTACCCAGGCCAATCCCGGATTGACTCCCCAGTCGAGGTAGGGGATGCCTCTTCTGCCTACGGTCCAGTCGAGCCTTGAATCCAGGGGACCGGTATAGGGCTCGAATGGCTGCGAAGAGAGGATTCCCAGATCGTGTTTGATGTCGGATTCATTAAAGGTATCAATGAGCGGAAGACCGGTTGCGGCATCGGTTTTATAAGAATTGACAAGCGTAAACGACGGTTGGTAAAAGCCATAGCTCGGGAAAGGGCCTCCGTAGGGACCCGCATTGGCATCGCCACCGGGGCCGGTACCTCGTTGTCCGCCGGCTCCGTCATTCACGGAGTGCATAACTGCAAACACCTGTTCGGGACCGTGTTTGGTAGAAGGACGGAAGTTATCGAAATAATGTTCATTCAAATCGTATTTGAGCCCGTTGCTTGTCACCCCGTTAGCAATGATGTCGTCGAGCAGGGGTTTGGCTTCAGCATGCTTGTTCTGGAACATGTAGCATTTTACGAGAAAACACTTAGCTGCCCAAAGGTTGGCGCGTCCCACCTCCGATTTGGTTGCGGTCAGGTTGGCGGCTGCAAAGCTGAAGTCGGCTTCAATAGAAGGCCACGGAGACTGTTCATTCGAAACAAAATAGTTGCCAGCTGCAGCGCTGATGGTTTCGTCTACGTACGGGATATTGCACCACATCTGCGCCGCATTCAGGTGGTAAACACCCCTCAGGAACCTTGCTTCCGCTTCGATCTGCTTAGCTGCAGCTTCGCTGATGGATTTGTTTTCGATTACAGTTGGCAGCAGCCTCAGTACATCGTTGGCTCTCTGAACACCCGAGTAGAGTACTCTCCAGCGGTCGTTGAGTCCCCGTGTAGCTGAGGTATGGATGTAGGCTTCAAATTCGGGAACCGGCTGCAGAGCGCCTGCTTCAGTACCCGTATGGGCATCATCAGAAGTCACTCCTCCGAAGATCCAGAGGCCCGAGTGCCATCCGCTGCCGCCGGTTCCGGCTTGGTTGAGGAGTGAGTAGGCTCCGATAAGCAGGCCGTTTGCCCCTGCTTCATTGGCAAGGCTACCCGAAAAAAGCGCCCCTTTAGGATCCCTATCCAGGAAATCGTCGCTACATGAGGTCGAGGACACAAGCGCTGTCAGAACAGCCAGGGTTTTGATAGAAAATATTTTGAGTTTCATGTTGGTCAATGGGGTTATCAGAATGAAACGTTGACACCGATTAAGTAAACCGGCTCGTTGTTGGGGTAATTGGACCAGTCGATCCCGAAACTTGAGCTGCTTCCCTCGATTTCAGGATCTAACCCTGAGTATTTGGTAAGAGTGAACAGGTTCATAGTCTGCAGGTAGAGTCGTGCTTTTTTAATGCGGATTTTTTCAAGCAGCGATGTGTTGTCAAGTGAATATCCGAGCATTAATGTCCTTAACTTGAGGAACGAGGCGTCTTCCATGAAATAGGAGTTGAAAACGCCGGCAGTGCTGAAGCTGTTCTGATTTTCGATTTTTGGGATATTGGAGTTGGAGTTTTCCGGCGACCAGGCATTGCGGAGTAAGTTGCTTTTCGCCCCTACATAAGTACCGAAAAAGTCGGTCTGTACTTTGATGGCGTTGACGGCCTGAGCGCCCTGCGATCCGTAGAAGATGCCTGAGAGATCGAAGCGCCTGTATTTGGCCGATAGATTGATACCATAAGTGAAATCCGGATTGGGGCTGCCCAGGAAGGTTCTGTCGGCTGCCGTAATCCTGCCGTCGTTGTTGGTGTCCTGGTACCTGAACCTTCCGGGAGTAGCGCCGTCCTGTGTGGGAGCTTCGGCTATTTCCTGGTCGCTCTTAAAGAGCCCGACGACTTTATAACCGAAAAATGCGCTGACTTCCTGTCCGATCTGGTTTCTGACTATCGGCCCCAACTGCTGGTGAGAGGCTGCGTCAAAGTATCCCGGTGCGGGAACAGACACTACCTTGTTTTTATAGGTGGTGATATTGGCACCTATTGAATAGCTGAAATTGTTGGGATCGCCACCGTGGTAAGTGGCCGAGAGGTCGAGCCCTGAATTCTGAATATCGCCGATGTTGATGGTAGCAGGTGTTACCCCTCCGGCTATGCCGGGGAGAGTCTGGCCGAAAAGCAGGCCGTTGATCGATTTTTTATAGTATTCAAGCGATACGTCCAGCCTGTAATTAAGAAGGGTAGCGTCAAGCCCGGCATTGGAGACAATATTGCGTTCCCATCCGGTACGCGGGTTCCCGGCTCTTGTCTGGATAAATCCCTGCACAAGACTGTTGCTTGTTCCCCTGATATCGTAGTAGGCGTTGGCAAGTGTTCCGCCGTACAGGTCGAACTGGTTTTCGGCATTAACGTTGTTCTGAGAACCAAGCACACCGTGGCTACCCCTCAGCTTCAGGTCGTCGAGCCAATGTACATCTTTCAGGAATGCCTCTTCTGAAATTCTCCATCCGGCCGAAACCGAAGGGAACACCCCATACCTGTTTTCCGGTCCGAACCTCGAGGAGCCGTCGCGGCGAATAGTTCCGCTGAGCAGGTATTTGTTATTGAAAGTATAGTCTATGCGGCTAAACATTGACCAGAGAGCATCTTCTGCAGCGGAACTGGCGTTAGCAATGTTCGATGTACCGGTGGTAAGGGTGAGGTAGCTGGGGTCGGTAGAGAAATAGCGTTGTCTTGATCCGGATAGCGAGCGGGAAAGGTTTTCGATCGCTTCCGTTCCCAGCAAAACGCTGAAGGTATGTTTCCCGATCGTTTTGTTGTAGTTCAGGGTATTAGTCCAGACGAGCCTCCTTGAGAAAGAAGCGCTTTCAGAATAGGAGTTGGGGTTGAGGAAGCCCTCCGCCCGCTCATAGGGTGTGAAAGCGAAGGAATACCCGTAAGCGTTAGTCAAAGCGCCGCCGATGCTTGTTTTGGCCGTAAAGTCTTTCAGGAATGCGACTTCCAGGTAAACGTTCCCTACGGTATTCCAGGTATTGCTCAGGTTCTGTGCGGAACGCTCCTGGTTGGCGATGGGGTTGGCGTTGGTCCCTACGTTGGTTCCCATTCTCGTCCCTCCATAGTTGCCCATAATATCGCGAACCGGAATAATCGGCATCATACGGGCCAGTTCACCAATGTTTCCAAACTGGTTGTCGGTGGTGAATCCCGGGCTGATGCGGTAGTAAAAGTTAAGGTTCTGGCCCAATGTAATGTTTCGGCCAATTTTGAAAGAGGTGTTAACCCTTCCGGAGTATCGTTTTACGTAAGTCTCCGGTGCGGTTCCCTGTTGATTAAGGTAGCCAAGTGAGACAAAATAATTTGCTTTTTCCGTTGCTCCCTGCACCGACAGGTTGTGGTCTGTCCGCATTGCCGGTTTGAAGAATTCGTGGAACCAGTCGGTTCCTGCCTTGTTTACTTTCTGGATCAGGTAGTTATTGGCCGGGTTTGTCGGGTCGAACCGGTAAAGAGCCGGGTTGACGACAGGATCTCCTTCGAAGCCTATTCCGCCGCCCTGAGGACCTGCGTACAGATAGTCGGGTATACCCCTGGAAAACAGAGGGTTATTGGGGTTGGCGATCAGCGAAAGCCGTGCGAATTCCTGGGTGTCGAGAATAGTATTGAACGGATTGCCTCTGAGCGGGGTCTGTACGCCGGCGTAGGCATTGTACTCAACGGTAGGCGTACCCCGTTTGCCTTTTTTAGTAGTTACAACGATAACGCCATTTGAACCTCTTACGCCGTAAATAGATGCCGCACCCGCGTCTTTAAGGATTTGGATCGATTCAACATCACTGGCGTTCAGGTTATTGAGACTGCTTTCTACACCGTCTATCAGTATCAGAGGGGCCGAATTACCAAAAGAAGAGATTCCTCTGATAAAAATATTTCCTTCCCTGCCGGGTACGCCTGAGGCGATCACATTCACCCCGGCCGCCTGTCCCTGCAAAGCCTGGGTTGTGGAGCCTACCGGTATTTTCCCTACTGCGTTCATATCTACCACAGAAACCGACCCGATTATGTCCTGCTTCCTCTGCGAAGAATATCCCGTTACTACAATTTCACTCAGCGCCTGCGTGTCTGTAACGAGCCTTACGGTAATGGTGCTCTGGGTGCCAACGGGGATCTCCTGGGTTACGTAACCTATAAAGGAAAATGCCAGCGTGGCCCCGGATGGAACGTTGATGGAGAATTCTCCATTCGTATCGGTCGTGGTGCCTTGTTGCGAGCCTTTTACCACGATGTTGACGCCTGGTAGCGGGCTTTCGTTACCAGCGTCATAAACGGTGCCCCTGACTGTGGGCGCATTCTGACCGAAGGTTGTTGTGCCGAAACAGAAGAGTAGCACGCAGAAAGCCACAGCTACCCTGTAATGTATAGGGATTTTCATACACAAAGGTGTTAAGGTTGATTTTTGTTTACAATTATAATGCTATTTATGTAAACAAAAAATAACTATTATTGTTTTCCTTGAAAAATGTAAGATTTGCTCGTCAGGGAAAGACGAGAGAGGAAATGGACAGGTAAAAATCCAGAAATCCTGCCGGAGGTCCGGTGGAAGAAAGCCGGGCGAGAGTGGGAGAGAGGTGAAGGAGGGGTCAGATGAATGACGGAGCGACCAGGTCGAGCGTAGTAACTTCCCCCCTGACTAAGTGGGTGTTAAGTGTATTTTCGGCCAATGCGAGGTCTTTCACCCGCAACGCTTTTACGATCTGCCTGTGCTCGGCGTCCGTTAGCTCGTAATCGTCCATATGGGTTTGAGTCAATCCCAGCTTTTGGTGGAAAAGCGGGATATTGCTTGTAAAATAAGCGTTAATGAGCTTTTTATTGCCAGTATACTCGATCAGGGTTTCATGGAGTTTTACGTCGGCTTCGCAGGCGCCGTTGAAGTAACCTCTTTCGTACATAGAGGTGAAATCATCGCATATCCGCTCCAGTTCGGTCAGTTGGTCTTCGGTTATTTTTTCTATAAGGAGGCGGATGGCGCCCGTTTCCAGTATTTCTCTCAACTCACGTATATCCCTTATATCTTCGCCGGAAAAAGTCTTGACAAAAAAGCCGCCCTTTTCTCCTTTTGTAAGAAGTCGCTCTCCCTGTAACCTTGTGAGCGCTTCTCTCAGCGCCATCCTGTTGACATCAAGCTTTTTCGACCATTCGTCCTCTTTCAATCTGCTGCCGGCAAGTAGTTGATTGGAAAGTATTTTTTTTCTCAACTCGTTGTACGCCCGGTCAGCCAGGGAGTCTTCTTTCATTTTTTTTGTTTACAAAATAGTACTGATTCTGTGGATTATTAGGGTGATTTTTCTGTAAAAATAGGAAAATATGTTGGATGAAAGAGGCTGCCAGTGCTATTTTGATAGATGGGAGTCGCGGGAATCTTCAGTCGGTCTTAATCTTCAGAAATTATCTTTTTAATAAATTCGGTTTCCGAAACCTTATAGGGAGTTCCGTCCTTGCGGAATATATCATGGAACCAGAGTTCCGGCTCACCGGTATACTTCTTTTTCCAGCTGTCCCAGGGATAAATAGTCTGGGATTTCCCGTCTACCAGTCCCCAGTTGTAGGCAGCCACCCTGTATTTTTTTGCGATGGGAAGCGTGCTTTCAAAAGTGCTTTTGTTGCCCCTGGCCATGTATTCCGTACAGATCAGCGGTCGCCCCAGAGGTTTCAGCCAGTTGACCCTTTTTTCAAACTCTTCCGGGCCGTCGTAGGAGTGGAAAGAAACGACGTCAGATTCGTCGAGCATAAGCTTGTTAATAAGGGTGAGCTTGCTTTCCTCCGACCAATCGTCGCGCCACACACCTGCCGTAAGGGGCTGCGAGGGGTTTACGGAGCGGGCTGCTTCAAATACATCTTTCAACAGCGGAAGTACGACCTGTTCCTTTTCAGGGATCTCGACATCTCCGTAAGCACTCTTATTCGGGTTTTCCGGTTCATTCCAGATGTCCCATCCCAATATCCTGCTGTCGCTGGCAAACCGGCCTATAACACCGCGTACATAGTTTCCGAACCTGGGGTGCTGTGTTTTGTCGAGCAGCGCTTCCTTGCCCGGGCTTTGTACCCAGCCGGCATTATGAACATGCGGAGAGGGGGTGCGCTGTGCGCCCGGCTTCGGAAAAGGATCCCAGACGGAATCGAACAGGACGAATAAGGGCCTTATACGGTGTGAATCGGCAATATCGAGGAACGTTTCCATCCGGTCGTAAAGCCCGGCCGAATCCTGCTCGTAAAGCAGATCATGCAGGTAGACCCGGACCGTATTCATCCCCAGGCCTGCTGCCCAACCCAGTTCCCTGTTGATGGTGGCTGTATCGAAGGTTTCCGCCTGCCACATCTCAAGCTGATTGCTGGCAGTGCTGGGGAGGAAATTGCAGCCGACCAGCCAGGGCTGTGCGTCGTACCATTCGTTGGCCTTTTCGGCAGTCCATTTATCTCTTTCGGTAATAGTCGAAGTATTCTCTTTCGATGCTTCGTCTTTTTTTGTTCCTGTCGAACAGCTGAGAAAAAGTCCGGTGAACAAAATCAGACCCAGGATTTTTGTTGTTTTCATTCGTGTGGAATTATATCGGATTGTTGAATTGTTTTATCGGTTCCGTTGCAGTAGTTTCCGGCGCTAGCTAAAATCGGGGACGGAAACCCTGACCCCTCCTTTCATGGCCGACTCATGCGCGCAGATACCGGCACAGGTGTAGTTGGCGGCCAACGCTGCGTCTACAGCGGAATCACGGCCTTCGACGATAGCGCCTACAAACTCCTGGACCAGGTGCGGATGAGAACCGCCGTGACCTGCTCCCTGCAGGAACGAAACGTGATTCGGATCGTCGATCTTTTCCCGCTTCGTAAAGTGCTTGATCGGATCGATAAGAAGGTCGTCCGTGTCCGGGACATCGATACGGCTGGCATTTTCTCCGCCATCGAAGATAACATGCTGTTCATCCTGCAGTTGCTCCCATTCGAACGACATTTTAGTGCCGTAAACGTCATAACTCTCGCGATATTGACGCACGACATCGAAAAGTGACCTGGTAGCCTCTGCTACCACATCAGAATTTTTAAGGGTAAAAGTGGCGGTTTCGACTGCAAAAGGAGAGCCGTACCGGCTTGCAAGATCTTCGGAGAGGCTTCCCGAGCCATGACATACCACCGTTTCTGCTATCGTATTGTTGATACGGAGAAGCGGGGAAATGGCATGCGTGCCGTTCAGCATAGGTGGGTAGCCCTTCCAGTATTCGGCCCACCCCTCCATGCTCATATCCTGAATATGCGAGCCGCGGACAAACTGAATCTTTCCCAACTGACCGGTTTCGGCCAGGTTAAGCCCGTACAGGAACTCGCGGGTATAGAGTGCAGTTTCCATCATCATATACACTTTGCCGGTCCGGCGCTTTGCTTCTACGATGGCCTTGCAGTCTTCTACGGTCATAGCCATCGGGATCGTACAGGCGGTATGTTTATTGGCGTTGAGGGAAGCCAGCGTCATTTTTGCGTGCTCCGGGACCGGGGTTACGATGTGAATGGCATCTACATCAGCCCGGCCGGGAACGTCGTCGAAGCGCTCGAAGACGAGGTCCGGGTCAAGATCATAACGGGAAGCCAACTCGTCCCTGGTTTGTTTGTTCCTGGTACAGATGCCTACGGCTTTGATATTCGGGTGGCTCTGGTAAATCGGGATGAACTCTTTTCCGAAGCCCATGCCGACGATGACTACGGTGATTTGTTTTTGGGTCATTTTTTTATTGGGTTAGAAGATATATGATCGGGCTGGGTTATCGGGAGGCCCATTTGACGGCGTTTCTTAGCAGGGTCTTATAGGCTGGGAGCTCGTGCGAGGCTGCGTCGTGACCGAGTGCTATGGCTGCGATTCTTCCTTTTGCATGTTCAACCGTGAAAATGTTCGGATATGATTCTTCTTTGCCTGGCATTTGAGCAATCGCCAGGACGTTTACTTTTGCTCCGTTGGGGTCGATTTTATGATAGTAGAGCTCGTCCGATAAAGTAAATCTGTCAGGGATTCCCTTCATGATCGGATGCTTTTTATTGGTGGTCTTTACCTCAAAAGGACCGTATTTGTCGTGACCGTTCGAGCCGCCGCCAACTATTGTCTGGTTGTATTCGGGCCAGTCTTTCCAGTTATACCATATAGCGGCATGGAGTAGCACGATTCCTTTTCCCTGCCCGAGGAAATCGAAAATAGCTTTTCTTGTTTCAGCATCGGGAATCGGCTGGTTATTACTGAGGATCAGCACATCGATACCAGGGAGATGTTTCAGTATATCGGAAGGCTGATCGGTATAGATTACCTGGGCAAACCCGTTGGTTTCGAGGGTTTTGATGTCCTCGCCCTTGTACCACCTGTCGAAATCGTGCGAAGCTCCGCCGCCTACCATGAGCGCCCGGATGGGTTTTTTCTTAGAAATATCTTTGGCCGTTATCGGGAGAGATACCGCGATTGCAAGATATAGGAGGCTGCAGGATAGGTATTTGAGAATTGAAATCATGGTGATAATTGATTTGTTGATTTTGGAATTTGATGATGTGTTATTTTACTACTCGCATAATTCCGTTCATTCCCCGCCAATGTCCGGGGAAGGTGCATACATAGGGGTAGTCGCCCGGGACGGAGGGTGTGGTAAACTCCAGGGCGCTACTTTCGCCTGTGTTAAGCAGTTTCGTGGAATAGAGCACTTCGGGTATTTTTGGGATATAGTGTTGTTCGGCGGCTTTAGGATCCCGCAGCATGTTGTCGGCGGCATTTCCTACTTTCTCCAGCGTGCCGGGTTTGATAATCAGTAAATTATGCGGCATACCATCGGGATTATCGAAAAACAGCGTCAGCTTTTCACCTGCTTTAACGGTGATCAGCTTTTTGTCGTACTGCATCATGTCGGGGATGACGGAAATTCTGACCGAATTGCCAGATGCCGGTACGGCCCGGTTTGTAACCGGGCTTTCTCCCGTAAGAGGTCTGTTCAGCGACACCTTTGTGTTCTGCACATTTCCTTTGAAAGGGAATTTACCGTTGTAGGAAGCGATTTTGTCGGTGTCGTCGTAGTCTTCTCCCGACCTTAGCCCCGGCTCCGGCTGACGGCTGAAAAGAGCATGTGTCCTGGCTTCTCCCGCAGGCTGTTCGTTGATGAAAAGCTCCACTATTCCGCCTGCTTTCAGGATCGCCCTGACGCTGGCAGGGTTGGGTAAGGGACCGGAAGACTGCACCTTTGCAGTACTGCCATGCTGGTTGACAACCCAGTTTATCCTGCCGTCTTCTATAAATAAAGCATAGCCGTCGGAAGTGCTGCCTTGCCCGACAACGAAGCCTTCCAGCTCTCCTTTTTCGGACGGGCTCAGGGTAGTGCTGATCACAATTTCCTTATGGGCAACATCGGGTGAAAAAGGCAGGTTCGCTCTGCGGCCCACAGCATAAGATTCCTGGTTGAGCATGGCGAGGATATCTTTCGTAAAATTACCATGACTGCCGGTAGCGGCTTTCCTGAATCCTTTTTCATGGCGGATAGCGGCGATTCCAAGCGATTTGGAAAGCCATTTATCCTGTTCATTTTCCGGATTCTGCGCAGCCTCGAAAATTGCCTTCCCGATCAGATCGTCCGGTTCAAATATGGCCAGCGTATTAAATGCTGCCAGGCGGGTGTTGAGATCGGGGTCGGTAAGCAACCCTGCTTTGGATATTTCCCCGAAGCTGCTGCTCACGGGCGGAAGCGCCATAACTGCCGCCTTTCTGACTCCCGGAGCAGGGTGGGAAAGTGCCCTGACGACGGTTTCGAGCGTCTCCCGGTCGCTGCCGTCAAGCAAACCCAGCCCGTGGAGCGTCCAGACGGCGTGTACAGCCGGGCTGTTCAGGCCGACTTCGTCTACCGATTTGTCGTTGATGATTTCGAAAAGTCCCCGGGCTGCGTTTGTATTTTTTCCTTCTACCAGGAGCCTTTGGGCGGTCATACGCCAGAACATGTTGGTGTGCCTGAGTGCGGCAACCAGTCCTGCTGTGTCGTTTTTATCAAGTTTCGGGGCCGGGGTGCCTTTGATATTTTTAGGAGTGACCCGGTAGATACGGCCGTGATTAATATCCCTGAGAGGGCTGATAAAGGCATTTCCCTGCCCGTGAGGCTGTTCGATAAAAGGTAGTACAAACTCGGAAGGGGCCTGCCTGGGTACGAACACGTTGTGTTGTATGATGAAATTGTACCAGTCGGCTATCCAAAGGGCTCCATCCGGACCGACTGTAGCCTGGACAGGTCCGAACCATTCGTCAGAGCCGGCGACCATGTTCCATCCGTCGGCCTCTTTGAAGCCTGCTCCGTCTTTTTCTATAACAGCATTGTGAATAAGCCTTATGGTGGGCTCGCAGACAAAGGCGATACGGTTCCAGTATTCTTTAGGGAAATCCCGGGCTGTATACAGGTGGTGACCGGCTGCGGAAGTAAATCCGCCGACTACATCTACCTGCCTGAAGTTGGGCGTGAGCGGATGGGCATCGTAGTGTCCGTCGATTTTCTGAACCGGTAAAACGCCCGGCTTATCGCTTACCGGTATTCTCTGGGCGTTTTTTGCCGGCATGGAATAGTAGGCGCTGTGCGTGTTATTGGCGGTAGAAATGAAGACATTGTTATCTTCCGAAAACCCGAGCCCCCAGGTATTGTTGCTCGTATTGGCGAGGAATTCGAAATTGCTTCCGTCGGGACTGAAATGGTATATACCCTGCGGAAAATGGGTTTTCTTTCCGTCGATCCGTCCCTGGAACCCGGAGTAGCCCGTTACTCCCCATATTTTGTTGTCAAATCCATATTGCAGGTTGGAGGGTCCGGCGTGGGTATCGAACTTACTCCATCCTGTCATAATGATCCGGCGGACATCGGCAACGTCGTCCCCGTCGGTATCTTTCAGGAAAAGGAAATCGGGAGCCATCGAAACAATCACGCCTCCGTTGGAGAATGCGATGCTGGTAGGGATATTCAGACCATCGGCAAATACCGTAAATTTATCTGCGCGGCCATCTCCGTCAGTATCCTCACAGATTTTGATCCTGTCGTTGGAGGCGCCGTCGGTTTCTTTGAAGGTATTGGGGTAGTCTACCGATTCAACGATCCAAAGCCGGCCGCGCTCGTCCCAGGCCATAGCAATCGGGTTGGTTATATCGGGTTCGGAAGCAAAAAGCTGTATATCGAAACCGGCCGGTATCTGTGTCAGCTTCATCGATTCACCGGGCGGTAAAGCCTCCTGTATTTTAGGAACGATGTGCCGACTGGTATAGGAGGCAATTGTATCGGAGTTATAGATATCCACATCCGGCAGGTTAAGCGCTGCGATCTGTTGCTGTATTTTGTCGCCGAGCGCCCAAAGTACCCCGTTCCGTACCAGGTTTAAAAAGCTGATGTTCGTCCAGGTTTTATCTTCATGGCCGTAAGCGGTATAAAATATCCTTGATTTTCCTTCGGTACGTACCCACGTATAAGGTTCGTGGTGTTCCCCGTCTATACGTTCACCGAGCACAATGATATCGGGATTAAGATTTTTATGTACATAGGTTTCATCCCAGGTTTCGAATTCATCAATCCCGTCCATCACGGGGTGGGAGCGGTTGACGATGGTGTTTTTGAAAGTACCTGTTTTGTGCGATTCAAAAGCTCCTCCGATTGTCCGGATATACCACTCCGAATCGCGGAAGCAACCGCTTGCGGAGTGTAGGGGAATCAGCCCTTTTCCCTTTTCTACAAAGCGCTGTAGCACAGCTTCTTTATCTTTCGGGAGTTCGTTATAGTTGGCATAGATGATCAGTCCGTCATACTTGTCCAGGTTCTCGTCTGTAATAGCGCCGAGATCGCTCGCGTAAGTCATATTGACGCCGCTTCTGAACAATTTGATGGCAAGCCATGGCGCATATTTATACGAATCGTGATGCTTGCTGTTATGCCCGAGAAACAGCACTTCCGCCCTCCGCGCCTCAACAGACGAAACGCGGGTGGATGCTTTCCTGCCGGTGCTGCAGCCCAGGAACAATAGCGCGGTTATGATCAGAAAAGTAAGGGGTGTAGGTTTATACATTTGTAGTGATTAGGAATGAGTTCGGGTCTAGTTTTCTGAATTCTCACTTTTGATCGTGTTTTTAACCTCCTGCCACATTTTCCTGCTCTGCTTCATGGTTGGGATATCACGGCCGGTATCTTCTGCGATCAGGTTTACATAGCTCCTGGCAAGCTCCAGCGTGGAAGCCTGACCTGGAAACCTTTCCAGGTATTTTTTCCAACCTGCCGAAAGCTCGGGTGTAGGACGCCTCACCCAGGTAATGAAGTCTTCATCCCGGATAAGATCAATAAGAGAATAGACGTCGGATTTCATTTATCGCTTAAAGCCTGATATCTCATACTAACAGAGCGGCTGAAAACGGATTTGACCCCTTTCCGAAACAATTTTTTTTAATCAATACGCGAGGTCGGCGGCAATAAGGGCGGAGAAGACGAGCCAGTGGCGGTTATCTCTCAGGGTGACCATTGCTTTGTAGAGGAAGTTCCGGACAGATTTTTCACTGACTTCCATGATACATGCAATTTCCCCGATGCTGAAATCTTCGAAATATTTGAGAGTGAGCGCTTCCACCTGCCTTTGGGGAAGCCGCCGGATGAGCTCGTTCAGGCGCTCTTTCTGAAGTACAGAGGCCTCGTCTTGAATAATGGAGAATTCATGGCTGGTCTGGGCGGGTAAGATTTTTTCATAGTCGGCAGGATTTTCATAACATTCTTTCCTGAGCGCCTGGTGGATTCTTCTGCGAAGCGAGCGGTAGAGATAAAATCTTACAGATCCCACCTCTTCGGATATTCCCCCTTTCAGGCGCCAGAGATCTATGAAGAGATCCTGTATGGCATCCTCGACAAGGCCCGGCTTACCGGCAGAAAGCTTGATTCCGTAATTGTAAAGCGTAGGATGATATTTTTCGAAAAGAAGTGCAAAAGCATTTTCATCCCCTTGTTTGAGAAGTAACCACAGTTGGAGATCGTTATTTTGCTTTTCCGTCATTTAGTCTGTTAAAGGTAGTAGAAGCAGGTTTTACGGAAGCCGGCTTAAATATAGTCAGGAAAATCGGGAAAATTTAAAAAAATTATTGATTTGTTTACAACTGTAACCGGCTGTACGAGGTCTTTTCTCTAAGACACAACCCCGATGAGAAATTATTACTTAATTGCCCTTTTGCTGCCCCTTATTTTCTCTTCATGTAAGACGAAAACACATAGCCCCGAGGTCTCGGCCTGCGGGGTCAAAGATCCTGTTAACAACCTGCCCTGGTTGAAGCAAAAGGTCGATGATGCAAAGAGTGCAGGAACGGCAAGTATGCTGACTATCAAAAAGTTTGAATACAAGGAGAACACTTATTTTCACTATTATGAGGCGATCATGTCTTGTACGAATTGTGTTATTTTTGATTGCAGCGGCGAGCAGGTAATAGCCGGAGATCTTTTTACCGAAGAAGAATACAAGGAGTTTACAAAGGAATTATTCGGGCCATCGGCTACTTTTGTGTGGCCGCGGAGTTTACCAAGAGAGTAATTGTTTTTTGGTTAAATCTATTCGAAAATGAAAAAGTTATCCTGCCTCCTGGTGATGTTGTCATTAGTGGCTTTTTCTTCCTGCAAAAAAGATAAGCGGATCATCGATCCGTTGCGGCTTAATTCCGAAGTCTCCGCTTGCGGCGTAAAAGATCCCGTTAACAACTTACAGTGGTTGAAGGAGATTGTCCAGGAAGCTAAAAAAGACGGATCGGATAAGTATCTGACCATCACAAAGGCTGATTATAACGGCAATACTTATTTCGATAGCTGGCTTGGCTATTCGTCCTGCTGGAAATGCAGTATTTTTGATTGTGGGGGAAATAGAGTAGAAAAGAAAAATTTCACACAGCAGCAGTGGGGGGAACTGACGCAGGCTCTGGACGGGAAGGAGGCTGAAATTGTATGGGGCAGAAGAGATTAGGAATCAATTGTTTATTTCAGATACTCCGCCACATTGTCCTTTGTTACCAGCTTAAAGGGAATCAGCACCGTATTCTCTACCGGTTCCTTATTGATCAGCTTCAGGGCCGTTTCAAGCGACTGCCCGCCTTGTTCTACAGCATTCTGGAAGACAGTAGCGTCGAGATTTCCTTTGTTAACTGCCTGGAGGGCATCGGGAATAGCATCAATACTTACCACTATCACTTTGTCTTTCAGGCCGGCTTCAGAAAGCGCTTTTACCGCTCCCATTCCCATTTCATCATTCTGGGCAAAGATCGCGCTGATCCGGCTGCCATACGACTGAATCCAGTTTTCGGTAAGTGACATGGCCTTGGAGCGGTCCCACTGGGCTGTCTGCTCGGCAAGAAGCGTTAAGCCGGGATTTCCGGCGAGTATCTCTTTAGCGCCTTTATCTCTTTGTATCTGGGCTGCCTGTCCCATATAGCCGTGCATAATGAGCACGTTGCCGTTTCCGTTGAGCTTTTCGGCAATATACCGCATGGCGATCCTACCTGCTTCTATATCGTCGGATCCCACGAACGCCGAGGGAGAAGCATTTGTTTCGGAGTTAACGTTGATGATCGGGATACCGGCTGCCTTGGCTTTCTCTACGGCGGGAGAGCTGGCTTCCACCTCACAGGGGTTCAGTATGATGGCATCTACCTTCTGGGCTATGAAACTTTCTACCTGTTCGACCTGCTTCAGGGCAGACCGTTCGGCGTCTACCATGATGAGCTTCACGCCATGTTCGCCGGCTTTTTTTTCAATTTCATCCGCTACATTTACCACAAATTCGTTCTGCAGGCTCAGCATTGAAACGCCTATAACCGGCCCGGTTGCTGTTTCTGAGCTGCCGCAACTCCAAAGAATTATTGCCAGAGATAAAGAAGATATTGCTTTCCTGATCATATAGAATATGCCTTTTTTCGGGTTTTCCGGATTTGAAAACGAATTTAGAGTTTAATGTTCAATTGTAATTGACCATCCAAACCTATTTCTACGATTTTTTGGAGAGTAGAAAGCCTCACTTCCTTAATATTGTTTTCGATTTTTGAAATATAGGACTTAGTCGTACCTATCTTTACGGCAAGCTCTTCCTGAGTTAGCCCTTTCTCTAGTCTGGCCTGGTGAATCAGAGCGCCTACTTTGAACTCGTGATATCCTTTTTCAAGTTGCTCTCGCTTTGGAGTACCCCGTTTGCCGTAATTCTTGTCTTTAAATTGCTCGAGAGTAAGCCTGTCATTATTTTTCTCTTTCATATTCACGTTTGATTTTAAGCGCTTTTTCTATTTCACTTCCTGGAGTTTTCTGTGTCTTTTTTTGAAATCCACTGGTAATTACAATCAGATTTCCCTGATCAAAAAAACAGAAGATTCTAAAAATATCATTTCCCTGCTGGATGCGAACCTCATAAAGCCCCTCTGTATTTTCAATATGCTTTAAATAAGTAGCCGGAATTATCGGAAGTTCCTCAACCAATTCCAGTGTCCAGATGATTTTGTCCTTAACCTTACTTCGCTGTTTCTCAAAGAAGGTCTGAAAATAGTCTTTATAGAAAATGACTGTTCGCTGGCTTTTCTTTTCTGCCATAATGTAAAAGTATAATATGTTTCACTAAAGTACAACTTTTGCCGGACTAAAAAAATAAATTCCGACTTATTCAAATAAGAACAGAATGTTTACCTGCTCTTACTAACACTATCCAGCACCACTGCCCCGACTATGATCAGCCCTTTTATCACCAGCTGGTAGTAAGACGAAACATTCATCAGGTCGAGGCCGTTGCTAATCACCCCTATTAAAAGAGCGCCGAGCAATGTTCCTACCATATTACCGGTGCCCCCGGAGGTGCTGGTCCCGCCAATGATGGCTGCGGCGATGGCGTCAAGTTCAAAGCCCATCCCGGCATTGGGCTGGCCGGTGGTGATTCGCGATGTGAGCAATACGCCTGCAATTCCCGCAAGACCGCCGCAGAGCGTATATACCATCATTTTTACTTTGTTCACGTTGATCCCCGATGCCTTTGCCGCCAGCTCATTTCCTCCTACGGCATACATATAGCGTCCCCAGGTAGTCCTGCCGAGTAGCAACGCGCAGACGATGAAAGCAAGTACCAGGATAATGATGGGGAAAGGAATCCCGCCGATCGTCCCGCCGCCGATGAAGTTAAAGGCATCAGAAAGATTGGAAACCGGCCGGCCGTTGCTGAAAATAAGTGCAAGTCCCCTGGCGATGGTCATAGTGCCCAGTGTAACTATAAAGGGCGGGACCTTGCTTTTTGTGATGATGAGACCGTTAAAAGCTCCGAAGATGATCCCGGTTCCAAGCCCGGCAGCTATAGGGACTACCAGTGGGTAGGTGTCCGGATGGGCGAAAATGGCTGCTGCGATCCCTGCAACGGCGAGCACAGACCCGAGCGACAGGTCGATTCCGCCGGTAATGATGACAAACGTAACCCCGAATGCCAGCAGCGCATTGATCGATACCTGCGTGAGGATCACTCTCAGGTTTGAAAGTGTTAAAAAGGCGGGATGAAGGATCGAAAGCAATATGCATATCAGCACAAATGCAATGGCGATGCCGTATCGTCCGATATGATCGAGTGAAATCTTTTTCATAAACGCTGAGTTATCGGGGCATGGAGTGATACATGATTTTTTCCTGGGTTGCCTCGCTTTTATTAAGCAGCGCAGCCTGTTTCCCTTGTGAAAGGACCAGGACCCGGTCGCAAAGCCCTAAGATTTCAGGCATCTCGGAAGAGATAAGGATGATTCCCAGCCCTTCCGAAGCAAGCTGCCTGACAAGATGGTAAACTTCTGCCTTCGCCCCTATATCTATGCCCCTGGTAGGTTCATCGAGAATAATAACCTTCGGTTTGGCGAGCAGAGCTTTGGCAATAGCAACTTTCTGCTGGTTTCCGCCGCTTAATGTTTCAACCCGCTGATGAAGCGAGCTGCATTTGATACGGAGGTGCCGTGCAAGCTTACTTGCAGCGTTTTGTTCATCTTTCTTCCTGATAAAGCTGTAGGTAGCATAGTTGTTAAGACTGGCTAGGGAGATATTCTGCAGTACCGACATTTTTGTTACGAGACCTACCGATTTCCTGTCTTCGCTGACATAAGCAATCCCTTTCCTGATGGCGGTCCGGGGGGAATCAGGTAGCATAGGCTCACCGTGGAGCAGGGCATGCCCCTCATCTGCGCGGTCGAGACCGTAGAGTACGCGGGCCAGTTCGGTGCGTCCTGCCCCGACGAGCCCGGAAATACCCAGAATCTCACCGGCATGGAGCTCGAAGGATATATCGTGAAAGCGATTGTGACGTGAGAGATGACGTACTGTATAGATCGGGGCTCCTTTTTCGGAGGTGTTTTCGGGGAAGAAGCCGGTAAGCTTTCTTCCGACCATCAGCGAGATCAGGGCCTGCTGATCGAGCTCCCCGGCCGGTCGCGTATCGATAAACCGGCCGTCACGGAAAACCGTAACAGTGTCTGAAATCCTGAAGATCTCATCCATTTTGTGGGAGATATAGATAATCCCAACTCCCTTGCTTTTCAGATCTTCAATGATGCCGAAGAGTCTTTCGGCTTCGCGGTCGGAAAGGGCCGAGGTCGGCTCATCCATGATGAGTATCCGGGCATCGTTGGAGAGGGCTTTGGCTATCTCTACCATCTGCATCTCCGCGACGCTCAGTGATTTCATTTTTGTTTCCGGAGGAATAGATATTCCCAGCTTTTTCAGCCGTTCTGCGGCCATTTCGTTGATGGCGCGGTTATCTATCCACTTCGTCCAGAACCCGGTGATCTCCTTTCCAAGGAAAAGGTTTTCGGCTACCGACAGTTCGGGCACGGCGAGTAGTTCCTGGTGAATCATAGAGATTCCCTTCTGCAACGCGTCGTAGGTTCCCCTGGGTTTGTACGGAGCCCCTTCCAGTAAAATCTCACCGGAGTCGGGTTTTTCTAATCCGGCGAGGATCTTCATAAAGGTAGACTTTCCGGCGCCATTTTCGCCCATAAGCGCATGCACCTCGCCTTTTCTCAATTCAAAAAAAATACCGTCAAGGGCTTTGATGCCACCGTAGGTTTTCCTTAGTCCTCGAACCTGTAAAATATAATCTGGTGATAATTTCTGCTCCATGAATCACCTGGAAAAACATCAGGGATAAAAGAAATGAGGGTACCCAAAAGAAATAATCCAATGGATACCCCCAGTATTAACAGCATTTGCTGAGAATTCTCATCAATCCGGAGAGATTACTTCAACCAGCCCTCAACTCCGGTATCCTTCCATTGTCTGTCCTGCCCGGATTCGATGACCGCTTCGCATACTTTCTGGGTTTCGAGCGAATCCCTGAAAGTGGGGTGACATTCTTCGCCGGTTTCAACAGCTTTGAGGAAATCGGCAACCTGGTGCACGAAGCTGTGCTCGTACCCGATCGAAAGGCCGGGAACCCACCATTTGCCCATGAAAGGCTGATCCCCGTCGGTTACATGGATTGAACGCCAGCCGCGTACAATACCCTCATCGGAGTGATCGAAGTATTCAAGCCTGTTCAGGTCGTGGAGGTCCCACCTGATGGAAGCATTGCGGCCGTTGATCTCGAAGGTATAAAGTGCTTTATGTCCGCGTGCATACCTCGAAGATTCGAAAAGCCCGAGCGAGCCGTTTTCAAAATGGCAGTGGAAAATACAGGCGTCGTCAATGCCGACTTTCTCGAGCTTACCGGTTTTTTCGTGTACCCGTTCTTTTACAAATGTTTCTGTCACTGCCGATACGTCTTTAATAGCCCCGTTCAGCCACATAGCCGTATCGATGCAATGTGCCAGCAAGTCGCCGGTCACTCCCGATCCTGCCGCCTCTACATCCATGCGCCAGTTGCCCCCTCCCTGTGTCAGGTTTTCGTTGATCGTCCAGTCCTGGAGGAAGTTTGCACGGTAGTGATAGATCTTACCCAGCTTACCTGAATCGATGATCTGCTTGGCCAGGAGTACAGCCGGTAAACGGCGATAGTTGTACCATACTGTATTTTTTACCCCTGCTTCTTCGATCGCTTCCACCATTTTTTGCCCTTCCGTTACCGTCCGTGCGAGGGGCTTTTCGCAAAGTACCATTTTGCCGGCCCGCGCTGCAGCGATCGCGATCTCCGAATGCATATCGTTGGGTGTACAGATATCGACTGCGTCGACATCGTCGCGTTCCACCACTTTCCGCCAATCGGTTTCGTAGGAGGCATAACCCCATTGAGCAGCGAATGCTTTTACCTTTTCTTCATTACGCGAGCATACTACCTGGAGTATCGGCTCATAGGCCAGTTCAGGGAAAAAGTTGGGAACTCTTTTATACCCGTTTGAATGAGTACGGCCCATAAAGCCTGTACCGATAAGGGCTATTCTCAGTTGTTTTTTATCTGACATTTTTTGGTTAATTTTTTAGGTTTGTGGTAGCTGAGCTTAGTCGATGGTAGCTGAGCGTAGCCGAAGCTATACCTCATACCAGCCATGCGCTTTACGTACTTTGATCATGGCAGCCAGGATATTGTTCCAGGTCTCTTGTTTATACATTACCTCATTGGGGAACATGCATCCATCCCAGCAGATATGACGGAACCGTTTGGTGAGCTCACCGTTTTCGTCACGAAGCCAGAAGCCGGCATGATGAACGATATCGAGCTTCCCGTTCGGATCGGTAGCAAGGCAGTGCCTACCCGTTTTGTCATGAGACCCTGTGCCGTGAACGGTCCCGTCGTTCTGGGCAACATGGAAGTCGATCGTCCAGGGGCGCAGTGCAGCAGTGAGCTTTTTAAAAGCTTCATCGAGCGTCGCCTTGTCACTCCAATCAAAGTCTTCGGGAAGGATCCGGTCTTCGGGCCTGTTGTAGCCCAGGAGATACAGGAACGAGTGCGCCATATCGGCCTGGAAACCTACATTTTCCCGGTCGACCTGCTCCAGGAGATCCAGCATGGTTTTCCAGCTGTGCATACCACCCCAGCAGATTTCTCCTTCAGCTGCCAGGCTTTCACCGAATTCGGCAGCGGCATCTGCAGCTTCGCGGAACGTTTGTGCGATGAGCCTGGTAGACTCAACCGGGTTCTGGACCCACGCTTCGACTCCTGTAGCCGAATCGATCCTGACGACCCCGGAAGGACGGACTCCCAGTTCACGCAGCTTCTGTCCGATCCTGGCTGCTTTTCTTACCTGTTCTACGAATTGCCTGCGTTCCTCCGGCGAACCGGCGGCTGAACCTCCTTCCGGCGGCCAGATAGGAGCCACCAGCGAACCTATGTTGAGGTTGTATCCGGCAACCTGGTCGGCAAGCCTCTTGATGTCGTCGTCAGAACTGTTGATACTGAAATGGGCGTCAAACAAATCAATGTCTACACCATCAAATTTTACACCGTCGACTTCAGCGGCAGCAGTTTTTTCCAAAAGAGTTTCGAAAGGAATGATGGGCTCGGAATCGGAGCCTTTTCCTACAATTCCCGGCCAGGTGGCGTTGTGCAGCTTAGGGAAATTATTTTCAGGCATAATCTTGACAGTTTATTAGTTAAAAAAATAGGAAGATGTTTAAAAAGCACTCAAACTGCTGCGTTGTTTTCGGAATTCGGTCTCAGTCACATACTCAGGTATGCTCCTTCGTCCTCATCCTCAACGCCTTGCATTTTAAGCACTTTTTTAACATCTTCAGTAGTCTTATTTATAATCTGGTAAAGAATTTTCACAAACCAAGATCGGGATTATTAGGCCCGTAGTGCTTAAGTATCACGATCGGATCGTTGGCTGAAGGATTGGAAATGGTTATTCCTTCCTGAGCAGCCTTTTCGGTTACGAAAAATTCGTCGCTTGTATTCTGGCCGTAGCGGATGAGGGCAGGCGTCTCTATATCCCAGACGCCAAGTTTTCCATGTCCCTGCATCACGATGAGACCGTAAGCCGCCGCATCTTTAATCGTAACGGTCCTGCCGGGTAATACAGTGAGTTCCTTCGCGCTGAAAGCTTCCGAGCGGTAGCAGACCCATTTCTCGATATAGCCTTCCGGCTCTGTTTCTTCAACCGGCCTTACCGGTTTCGGGGCCATAAACCTGTTTTCTATGATATTAGGGTCTACATTGAGATCCCAGTCTATCACTTCCATCAACTGGTCGTAGTCTCCCTTGCGGTCTTCGGGCGTTCCGTTCCAGAGCAGCTCTTCAGGGATGATCGCTTCATTGACAAGCGACTGGTACATGGCAAACACGTCGGATGCTTTCTGCGGCTCGTAGGTACACATACTACCCGGGGCATGCAGCATTCCCGGGGGGACATCCCATCCTGTACCCGGCTCCAGCCTGAAAGCCTGCGAATAATTCGTGATCTTATTGTCTCCCTTTGTAAAGTTGACCAGGCATTCCCGGATCTGCTCTTTTGTCGTACCCGGGGCTATCCCGAAAAATGTGTAGGGAAAGTCACCGCCGTGATTATTGAGCTGCGGCGGAAAGTAGTAAGCTTCAGGTTTTCCCTTCTGACCGATCAGGGCGGCATGTTCATCATTGTGATGGATATGGTGCGGGAGCGGCCCCATATTGTCAAAAAACTTGGAATACATCGGCCAGCTCTGATATTCATCCCACAGACGATCTCCTATGATCTGACCTTTCAGCTCGTCTATGGCATCCTTTAGCAGAAACTTGTGCTGCTTTCCGTCTTCTTCGTAAATAACAAAGCTCAAACCTTCATGCTCTCCTGTAAGCGGGCCGTTTTTTGCCGGCGTGGTAGACGACAGCCAGCGCTCGTCTATACCTCCTCTCTCTCCTCCCAAAACGTAATAATCGTCAGGATGCAGCTTGATTCTTCTTCCCGGTACACAGAAAGAACGGGGTACCCATGTCGGTGTAAGCCTTAACACCCCTTTGCCTTGCTCCAATGCCCTTTCGGCAATACTTTTCTCTGCCATTGCTGATATTAATCTTGATAAATTACAAAAAGATGCTGATTAAAAAAAATATGTTTATATCCTGTTATACTGCTTCCGGCCTGAATATTCACGGATTCACTTCAAGAACCACTTCGTAGCTCCGGGTTTCTCCCGGACCGATCAGGATCAGGCTTCCGTTTTCCCTGGCTTTGGCCTGCCCGATGGGAGGGTGGGTGCCAGGCTCGAGACCGGTCACATATTCGTTACGCCCCCAATGCTGCCAGTTGGTAAGCCATGGAAGCTCCGACTTATTGAACCTGAGCGATACGCCCAGATCGAGGCCCGGGTTATAAAGCCCGCATTCACTTACTCCGTTTTGTTCTTCTACATCTATAAATGCGACTTCCTCTCCGCTCCCGAGATGTGAGGGGAGGGGCGGAGGACAGACTTTAAAGTTATTCCCTTCTCTAAAAAGAGTCCCGTTTTTGTCTCCCTGCCTGGTAGTCCAATCGCCTTCCCATCTGATCTGCGTGCCTTCGTCGAGCAGCGGCCAGCCGAAATTGAAGTGATAGAGCAGCATATGCGGAGCGGGGGTATTCCCCCGGTTTGTCACACGGTCGCGGATTTTAAGGAGTGCTTTTCCGAGCGTGCCCGAAATGGTCCTTGTCAGTTCGAGACTGGGGCCGAAAGGCTTTGTTTCTCTTACAATACCGGTGATGCTAAAATCAAGGAGACCGGCGGCAGGGTCGGGCTGTATAACCGAAACAAGTTCGGCGGGCAGGTTGCTGATGTGTCCGTGCAGGCCTCTTTCCCCATGCTCATCCGATTCAGGCCCGCCTACGTGCGACAATCCACAGGTAGTAAGCAGTCCGCCGGTGAATGTCCTGAGCCAGTCTATGCCTTTATCTGAAAAAGGCTGGGGCGCGGCGATGCCCAGGTGGCTGATCCAGGCCAGGTTATACTCGTTATAAAATGCATCCGCTATGTCCATTCCCCTGTCGATCAGTATTTTATACCGGAATCCCGTTCCGGTATTGATCCAAGCGATGCGGGTACCGCGACCTGCTCCGTTGTCTATTACGGAAGTTTCAATGCCTCCGAGCTGTTGACGATTTGAAATTTTATCTTTCCAGTTAAGTTCGGTCAGGTTTTGCTTTGACATGATGAATACTGAGAATCCGGTATTATATAGGTTAGGCTTACCTGCCATTCAGGCCGGCCGGGTGTTGCAGGTAAAGGCCAAGGGTTTTCGGAAAAGCCGTCTGAAAGGCGGTTTAGGAAAGTCAAAAATCAATCCTGCCTGATGGAGATATCTTTGTATTCCACTTTCATGGGTGGTCCGGTATGGATTTGCAGGCCCAGAAGTCCCTTGTCGCTGCGGTTCGCCTCATCATCGTCCTTTACTTCGCTCATTAAAGTACCGTTGACATAGTGCTGCAGCAGATTACCTTTCGCCACGATGCGTATTTCGTTCCAGTCGCCTGAATGGATCTTGTCCTTCAATTCGTCGGCTGTTCCCAGAGAACCTGTTACTTCTCTGCTTTGCCAGGCGTTTTTCTGAACGTTTTCCTTCAGGGAAGCCGGGTCCGAGGCATTGGGCTGTGTCCGGACGGTAGCGATCTCCCCACGGTAAGCCAGCGTGGTACGTTTTCTTTCTTCGTAGTTCTGGCCGGTATAGTTGTTCTTACCGTCTATATCTGCCTGGTAGCCTTTTAAGGCAAAAGGTACGTCTTCCACGCGCTCGCTACGGTAGTTAACCCCGGAATTCCCTGATTCGGAAATCCTGAAACTTGCTTTAAATTCAAAATCGGCCGGTTGCCCGTCTGTCCAGATCAGGAAGCTGTTTTTCTCCAGGGGCTTATCGGCTGTTATTTCACCTGTCAGGATGCCGTTTTCAACCCGCCAGTAACCAGTGTCACCTTCCCACCCTTTGAGGGTTTCCCCGTCGAAGATGCTTACGGATCCTGCCGCATCCGCCGTTTCTCCGGCTTGCTGTTGATCGTCGTTGTTTTTTTGTTGCGAACAGGAAAGGCTCAACATCACTGCGGTGGAGAGCAAGAGGATCCGGCTTCTTTGTCCGGCGGGTAACGAGGTTTTCATTTGAGGATAAATAATGCTTTGCTTAAAATTAATAAGAATTCAGTTGATCAGGATCTATGCCCGGCCAGCTTGGATTTAATAAATGAGTATCCTTTTTCTGCAATGTCCCAGGGCTTCGAAAACTCACGCCAGACACCAATGGCGTTGGCAAAGTCGGGGTCGTTTCTTGAGAAAGCCTCGATGGTAAGCCAGCCCTCGTAGCCGATGCGGGCCAGCGTGGAGAAGACATCATCGAAATTGATATGTCCATCGCCGGGGGTTCCGCGGTCGTTTTCGCTGATATGCACATGGGTGAGCACAGGAGCGATCGTTTCAATAGCGGCCGAGAAACTCTTCTCTTCAACGTTGGCGTGGTGCGTGTCAAACATCCCTCTTATATTAGGATGATCGGTAAGGCGCACAAGCTTAAGTAACTGCTCCATTGTATTGACCAGGTAGCATTCGAAGCGGTTGAGCGCTTCCGGGCAAAGGACAATATCAGCCTGGGCCGCATATTCGCCTGCTTTATGAAGCACCTCTGCTGCCAGGCGGTATTCGTCTTCCTGGGGCGCATGATTGGCAAAAACAGTGTGGGCCGAATGAAAAGGTCCTACGATGAGCGGGGCGTTTAGTGCGTGCGCCCGGTCAATTTTTGCCTTAATGGCATCGAGAGCCCTGGCACGGACCGATGAAGAGGGGTCTATCGGGTTTTCGTCTTTTCCCAAAACAAAAACAGAGGTGACTTCCAGGCCTGTCTGGCGGATGAAATCCCCTGTCTTCTGGAATGCCTGGATGTCCTGAGGACCAATAAAGAGCTCAACTCCGTCATACCCTATGGTTTTAAGCCGCTCGAAAATAGGGTTGAGATCTTCGGAAACGCCGGCAGTCCATGCGAGCACATTGAAACCGATTTTATTCATATTGTCAGTAGGAAATTTGTCGATGTATTGTACAAAACCGTCTTTGCAAAGAGCATTGTTTTTAAGGATATATGTAAAAAACACTATAGAAAAGAATTCTGGACTCTATATAAATACAAAAAGTACAAAAGAGACAAGTGTTCCGTAATGTCTCTTTTGTTGTACTTAACTGAGGTTATAAACTTGGAAAATCCATATTCGTTTATTCAAAAATTCATAGTTATCAGGTTTTTACTGTCCTGTACATTCCTGTGCTATGGCGCCCTGATATAATGCCCTATGCTATGTGGTTATAACGTCTTATCCCTTCCGCCACTATGCCTCCCGGTTCATTTTTTTCTCCCTTTCCATTTTTTCAGCACCATGTCAGCGATGATCCTATAGCCTTCGTCGGAAGGATGCAGGCCGTCGTAGGTCATGAAGATAGCCTCGGGAGGGTAGGGGTATTCGTCTTTTTCGGGGTCGAAAGGTATGTTGGTGTATTCGGGGTAGGTGTAGTTGCTGAAGCCCTCCCCGCCGGGCTCGCGGAGGCGCTTGAAGCGCACTATGTTTTCGGGGGTTATCCCGCTTTTGTAATAGAGATCTGTGACGGGCAGTTTTTCGTGCCGGCCTATCCGTATGAGGAGATCGGCGACATCAGATAGCTTCCGGCCGTTTTTATCGCGGTAAGAGCCATAAGCATTATTTTTCATATCGGCGATATAAATAAAATCGCCGCGCTGCATAGGTGTGATTAGTATAATCCTGGCTTTCGGGTTCAGGTTGCGGAGTTTGTCAATGATGATCCTGAACGCCCCGTTGATTGTGTTCGGACCGGTATTACCGAGATAGTCTTCAAATGTGCCGAGGGGCTGGTTCTGCCACCAGTCGTTGGTACCCAGGAAGATCGTATAGACATCCGATTTCTCCAGTCCGAGATTTTCTATCTGTTGTGCGATGCGAACGGCGCTCCATCCGTTAAATCCTTTATTGATGTACGTGATCGCCGGGTGCTTTTCGGTAATAAGGGTCAGGTATCCTTTGGTGATGCGGTTTCCGGTCTGTTCCTTATGGTCGTTGAGATAGGTGATTGAGTCGCCGATAGCGGTCCATACAACAGGTTTCGGCTTTGTAGCAGACAAGAAGAGGCAAAGCAGCGTAAAGATGAGTAATGTAGGTTTTTGGAATATCGCAGCAATACGTATCATTAAGTGAAAAATAAAAAGTTATAAATGAAAAACTGATTCAGAATTCGACCGGCTCAGAGGGCTGATATCTCACTTCGTTCTCCCGGGATTTTCCTCCACAAAAGCAGCCCATCCGCCTTTTTTGATCTTTCCTTTTGGAGCGAGTGCAGCAGGAGAATTAGCATGAAAATGATGGCAAACGGCGATAGCGATGCCGTCGGTAGCATCCATAAACTCCTGGTTCAGCTCTTGTTTGAGTATTTTTTCCAGGATAAATGCCACCTGCTCTTTGCTTGCATTCCCGTTGCCGGTCACAGATTGTTTCACTTTTTTGGGCGGGTATTCGACGATCGGGATATTCCTGGAAAGCGCGGCAGCCATAGTAACACCCTGCGCGCGACCCAATTTTAGCATAGACTGCGGGTTTTTACCATAGAATGCATCTTCAATGGCCATTTCGTCGGGTAGGTATTCTTCTATCAGCTGTAGGACCCGTTCGAATATTTTCTTTAGTTTGAGCTCATGCGTACTATATTTGTTCAACTTAATAACGCCATATTGAAGCAAAGTAATTTCCTGCTTGTTTACAGATATAATGCCGTACCCCATCACCTGGGTGCCCGGATCGACGCCCATGATGATTTTTTCGGAATGTCCTTTTTGAATACTCATGGCGCAATTTAGAAAACTCTTTGCGGAGAAAGGGCAACGGCAGGGATTTCAGTGGAAATTACTGCTGAGAACAGCACTGACGCTTATTTTTCTTTTTGTGCTATGGAGAATTCTCCGGCAGAAAGATCAGAATCTGGCTGATGTCTGGAGCGCTGTCCGGTTGCATTTGCAGGAAGGAGAAAGCGCCTGGTTTTTGTTATTGCTGATCCTGGTTCCGGTCAACTGGGCGCTGGAGGCTGCAAAATGGCAATTGCTTGTAGGGAAGGTACAGGTAATTTCTTTTTCTGAAGCGGTGGGAAGCACCCTGGCCGGGTTGCTGTCGGGACTGGTGCTGCCTGCGCAGGTAGGGGATGTAGTGGGAAGGATAGCCGCTCTCCGGGTGGCTGATCGCGCAAAGACTGTTGGCGCTGCGCTTATTTCAGGAGGTATCCAGTTTTATGCAGCGGTTTTTACAGGTATCTGGGGTGTTTACCGGTTGGAAGAAAGGTTCGGGGTATCGGCCTTTTCGGGCAATGTTTTCAAGGCAGGACTCTGGCTGCTTGTCCTGGCCGGTATCCTGGCATTTGCGTTCAGAACCTCCCTGGTATCGAAAATTCCCTGCCGGGGAGTGTGGAAAGGTTTAAGGTCAATGCTGGAAGTGATTAGCAGCTATGGCAATAAAGAGCTGCTTGCCGCTTTTGGCGTCGGTTTTTTCAGGTATCTTACCTATGTAGCGCAATTTGTGGCGGGAATATTGTTGTTTGATTTTCCGATGAGTATCTATGATATGATCGCCTGTGTTTCGGTAGTGCTGTTGGTGAAGACGGTTATGCCTGCTTTTAATCTTTTGGGGGACCTCGGACTGAGAGGTATCTCGGCTGTGTTTGTTTTTGGTTGGTTTGGCATACCTCCGGACGAAGTGCTTGCGCTGACACTTCTTATCTGGTTTACCAATATTCTGTTACCGGCCCTGGCAGGATGGATATGGATGTGGAAACGAATTTAGTATGCGATTCTATGTGGTTTGAAAATATTTTGTGGTTGCTGGGATTGAGCTATGCCCTTTTCTCCCTTGGATTATGGAGGATATGGAATAGAATGCCTGTTTTCAGGCCTTCACAGCCGGAAAACAAGGGAGGGGAGGAAGAAATACTGATCTCGGTTGTCGTCCCTGTCAGGAACGAGGCCGGGAATATCCGGGCGCTTCTGGAAGATCTGGATCGCCAGACACTGGACAAAGCTTTGTTTGAAGTATGGATTGCCGATGACAGCTCAACCGACAATACGACGGCAATCGTAGAAGATTTTGCAATAAAATCGCATTTAAATCTCCACCTGCTGAAACTGAACGACGATAGGGTAGCCTCTCCTAAAAAAAGGGCGATTAATGCTGCCGTCCAAAAAGCCGGCGGCCGATTGATCGTGACGACCGACGGTGATTGCAGGGTAGGGGATGAGTGGCTGTCGGCCATAGCATCCTTCTACCGCGCAACCGGTGCGAAATGCATAAGCGGGCCCGTGACTTTTACGGAAGAGAAAAACCTGGCAGACAACCTGCAGACGGTAGAATTTTCCAGCCTGGTGGGCAGTGGTGCCTGCTCGATCGCGGCAAAACGCCCAACCATGTGTAACGGGGCTAATTTTGCTTACGAAAAATCCGTCTTTTTTGAAGTCGGCGGATTTGAGAGCGTAGACCAGATCGGATCCGGGGACGACGAGCTACTGATGCAGAAAATAGTTCGGAAATATCCCGGAGGGGCTTACTTCCTGAAATCGTCAGAAGCCATTGTCCGGACGGCGCCTCATAAAACCTGGGCGGGGTTCAGGAACCAGCGTCAGCGCTGGGCCAGCAAATGGAAATACTACGAAAGTCCGTGGCCCAGGGTGCTGGCGGTATTCATATTCCTGAGTAGCTTTTCGGTTTTGGCCGCCGTCGTCGCCTATGCCGCGGGCGCTTTGTCAGGATATACCCTGATCTCACTTGTGCTGCTCCGGATTTTGCCGGAATGGCTTTTCATAGGTTCCGTACTCCGTTTCCTGGAAAAAGAACATACCCTCTGGTGTATCCCCATTGTACAGGTAGTTTACCCGTTTTACGTGTTGTTTTTCGGTCTCGCCGGGCAGAAAGGCTCTTATAGCTGGAAGGGGCGAAAGCTGAAATAGAACAGCTTACTACCTGCCGATCACCATCCTGTATGTCTGCGACTGGCCGTCGCTTTTTTCCACCTGCAGCAGGTACAGCCCGGCGGAGAGGTGACTGACAATCAATGAACGGTTTGGTTTATCTATAGCAAACGGCACCTCCTGCCCGGTATGGTTATACAGTTTGAGGTTTTTGATATCGTTCCAGCCTATCGATTCGAGTGTAACCCGGTCGACGGCCGGATTGGGGTATAGGATGGCATTAATGCTTTCGGCAACATTGTTTCGCCGTATGGAAACAATGGCAGAATAGACAAAGGTATCATCCAGGTCGACGATACGGAGACGGTAGTATTGTATATCCTCTCTTCCGGCAATGACAGGCAACAAATCTGCATAGGAGTAGCCCTGCATTCCTTCGCCCCTACCTTTTGACTTTACGGTACCGATCGTTTCAAATGTCCGGGCATCGGCGCTACGCTGTATTTCAAAGTGCGACGCATTGATTTCTTCGGTGGTCTGCCAGGTTAACAGGGTAGTGTTTTCCTGTAAAGTAGCGTTGAATTTCGCGAGCGATACCGGCAGCGCCGATTCGTGGATCAATTCGTAAGCACCTAGGTCGATCCGGGGACCGTAGAAGCGTACGTTCTTGGCAAGATCTATGGGAGCACCGCTTCCATTGTTCTCAGAAAACAGGTACCTGCCGGTTTCAGGGTCTCCTTTGTTGACGACCGGACTACCTGGGGTCAGTTGGTAGTCGCCTGCTCCGGGATCTTTAAATTTCGGATCCGTATTCCCATTCATATTACCCTTACCGGAAGTCCCGTCCAATCCCTGGATCAGGCTATACGAAATTTCAGGCTCGGCGGGAGGGTTTGGCGACTCCGAATACACTATGACCATCCCGCTGCTATTGCCATACATGATCGTGTTTTTAATGGTAAGAACTCTTGGGCTCCGGAGCCTGATAGCGCCTCCGTACAGTCCGTTATCCCCCGCAGCGGTATTTCCTGCTATTGTGGTGTTGACAATCTTTAAATAGGATATACCGAAACCATATATTCCTCCGCCCCCCAGGTTACCTGATGTAGTATTATTTTCCGCGAAAAGACTATTGATGATCGTGCCTTTGGCCAGAGAAGAGAAATATATTCCGCCGCCGCCGCCCGCTCCCGCTCCCGCCGAATTTTGCTGAAAAACACAGTTGGATATTTTTAAAGGGACTGCGCTTCCTTCAACGAACAGCCCGCCTCCGTCGCCGCGAGTAGAATTATTAATAAAGCGGACGTTTCTTATCGTAGGACTGCTCTCCGTTCCGCTGAATAGCCCGCCTCCGACACAGAATCTCGAATCGATACAGTTTACTTTGTTGGCATTTCCCAGCGTAACGGTAAAACCGTCCAGAATACAGGCCATTGTATTGGGTGGGACCGATACTACTCCAAAGCTGTTATTGTCGTCTAATACGCCGTTTTTGTCAATATCCCCGCTTAGTATCGTAGGGTTTGCCGCTATGTCCCGGTCCGACAGACGGCTTTCGGTGCCATTGAAACCTCCGTATACGGCCGACTTATTGCATAATTCAAAATTCAGTTCACGGTCTCCGGAAGTCAGGCCGATGCCGGCATCAGGGTAGTAAGTATCTGTCGCCACCCATATCTGGGTTTGCTCGCTGACGGCGTTTCCGCCAGAGCATACGGAAGCCAGGGCATCCTGCAGGCTGGTGTAGGCGTTGGCCCAGGAAGTGCCGTTATTGGCGCCGGTAGCCTTTTTGTTTACATACACGACAGGGGTGGGGAGGCTGGAGTCACAAATGTTTTTGCGATAAAATAGGCCTCTGTACCGTAGGTGTTTTCAGTTTTAAAAGCGCCGGGTGTCGCCAGGTCGCTACTGACCGTCGCACCGATCACATAGAGATTGTTGTTTTGATCCGTCGCCAGGTTTTTGACTACATCTGCGAGATCCCCGCCTATATAGGATCCCCAAATGAGGCGGCCTCCCTGATTGAATTTTGCTACGTACCCCTTAAAATATTGACCTCTTTCAATGAGGAAACCGTTTTCATCCAGCGAACTGTTAAATAGAATTCCCTCTTCGCTATTGGTTTTTCCTCCAATGTAGACGTTGCCCGCTGCGTCCAGTGTACATGAAGTCACCTCTTCGTCATCTTCTCCGCCGTAGTAGGTGCTCCAGAGCAGCGCACCGGTTTTATCGAATTTGGCAAGGAATCCATCGCCATAAAAATCGCCGTCGCCATAGGTACTCTGAAACGGTAGTAAGACAGGGAAATTTTCGCTTTCCGTGTTGCCTGCCACATATATATTGCCGTCGGGATCTATTGCGCATGCAGTAGCTTCATCAGAATTGCTTCCTCCCAGGAAAGTTCCCCAGATCCGTTCACCGTGGGTATTGAATTTTACGAGGAAAGCGTCTCCTCCACCGCCCCCAACGGTAGTTTGAAAGGCGTCCGGGGTCGCCATGCGGCTCCCGCCGGAGCTTCTTCCGGCCATCACCACGTTGCCTTCGGCATCGGTAGCGCAAGCGTGCCCATGCTGGAACAGATAGGAGTTTCCATAGTAGGTCGCCCACTGGAAAACACCATCCGGGTCGAATTTTGCCAGGAAAGCGTCATTTCCATCATGCCCCGCTGTATCATCATCCCCCTTCACCCCGCTGTAGTCTTTTTGGAAGCTCGAATCGTCGGTAGGCAGGTTATCGCTTTTGGTATCACCGCAGATATAGACGCTTCCGCTTGCGTCGGTCGCGCAGCCATACACTTTGTCTGAGTGATTACCTCCGAAATAGGTAGCCCAAAGCAAGTTTCCGGATCCATCCATCTTTCCCAGGAAGACATCATAAGCCTCCAAAAGGGGTAGTGTACCGTGGCTGGACAGGTCGCTTTGATGTGCCCCCGGCGTGGTAGGGAGACCGTTGCTATGCGTTTTCCCGGTAAAAAAGAGATTTCCGGCGGGATCCACGACGCACGCGTGGCCGAATTCATAACTGGAACCTCCGAAATAGGTACTCCAGAGGCGTTCTCCGTTACTGTTAAATTTGACTATGATGGCATCTGCTTCTCCTTTCAAATTGTTCTGGTAGCCGTTATAGGCAATATCGGTGGCGCTGAGGGTGGTGCCCATCATGTATATGTTTCCTGCTGCGTCGGTAGCGCTTCCGGCAGGATTGTCAGCAATGTCAAATGACAGCCCGATACCCGTATAATAGGTAAGCCATTTTACTTCGGGGTCAATGACCAGCTCCCGGCTGGTATCATAAGGCCCTACTTCGAAACCATATAGGCTTTTTTCTATTTCTTTAAACCGTGCGGGCACGACCAGGCCATTGCTGTAGCTTACCGGGGGCAGCTCTTTCACTTCACCCAGCTTCGTTTTCATAACCATCGCGCCGTTTTTGTCAAGGTAGGTCTCGTCGGCATCCTGTATTTCCAACTGGATGAGCGCCGGGTCGGCGCCGGGCTTCACAATAAAGTCATACTTCAGGCTTTCGCTGCCGTCATCCCCCTCGCTCCTGTAGAGTACCCAGTCAATACCCGGGTAAACATTTTCTACAATAATTTTGCCATAGCTCCCTGCGACCAGGTCGCCGCCATTCCCTTGCCGGATGTATCGCTCGGTGTATATAGCCTCGGCTTCTTTCCGTATAACAGGGTTTGGATTGGCATTTTTGAGGTTTACAGAGTAGCGATGTGCCTCCATACGAGGCGTATTTTCCGCGAGCGATCCGCTGCCGGGCGTAGCAGGCAGGGTAGCTTTCAAGAATTGGTAGTGAAGACCGGTTTTGGTGACGTATACTTTCGCATCGGCGTCGCCTGCATAAAACAGGATCGTATTAGCAGTGTGGCCTGCCTCCGCATCCGCCAGCTGTCCTTTATTTTCTATAAAAAGAAGCTTCTTCCTGTAGAATTCCTGCTTTGGTTTAAGAGAAGGCGAGACTCCGGCCCGTGTCGCTTCGTTGGTGTTGTTGAAGGCGCACAGGAAAAGAAAAATTGAGGCGATGGGTAGTATCTTTATCATGATCAGCTGTGATTAATCACGATAAAGTTAACTTGTCGGCGAAGTAGAAACAATCTATGAAAACCTGTATTTTGGCTATAGGAAAATCTGTAATTTGGTTTGTTCCAGGCCCGGCAAAATGAATTGCTTACTTGCTTTCTACTTCTTTCCGAATACGGGCAACGTACCCAGGCGTTACTTCCTGAATTTTACAGATAATCTCTGTTTCAAACCCTTCATGAATCATGTTGCGGACGGCCTTTTCTGTTTTTTTCTCCATACCTTCCTCCAGCAAATAATCCCATGTGGTCATAGCTTTCTTCTTTATAGTTACAGGCGCCATATGTATGATTTTTGATATTTCCTCTTTTTTCAATCCGCTATTTACAAATATATAAACGATGAGGCTGGTTTGCAAGTCTGCCCCCGCCTCCCCTGCAAGCTCCAATATCAAAGGGACCCATTCTTTAGAATCACCTTTTAACATACTGTATTTCAATGCCAAAAACGATGCTGCCAGAAACTTGTTATGCAATGCCTGGATAGCCTCATCCGATATTTCACCCAGGTTATGATAGACATATTCGTAGTCCGGGATAAACCGGCGAAGATCTGGATCCAGGTCTTCGAAAAGGTCATTCAACGTTCTGTATTCCCACTTTTCCTTGCCATGGTACAGGAGAACCGGGATGATCAGCGATAGCCGTTTCTCCTTATTACTAACCTGCTTCAGCAACCCCGAAAATATATAGGCTCCTATCTGTATCGGTGTATATTTATCGATATAACTCTTGTGTTCGATTAAGAGCGAGATCTTGATCGTACCGCTACCATCTTTCAGGCTGCAGGAGTAAACGATATCGGATACAGTCTTCCGTAGCTCTTTGGAAACGTAGGTATCCGGAAGCTGAGTCAAGGTTGAGAAATCCAGCTTTTCTACAATATACGCAGGTAGGGCGGCCCGGAAGTAATCGATGGCAATCTCCTTATCGGCCAGGATGGCACGGATAAAGGTATCGTGTACAGTAGCAGGTTTGTCCATAAAGCATAGTACGTAATGATTTAAAGTATGAATTTAATAAAATGATCTGGCTGTGCAAACACTTCGACGTTTGGTATAAGGTCGCTTTTTAGTAGATAACTGACAGTATACCAGTGACAAAATAAAGCAGCGAGTCGGAAACTCCAACCCGCTGTCTTAAATTAACGATACAAACTTACTTAACTAAATCTTTTTGAGATACTCCCGGCGAAGCATGTGCCCGGCCGGGAGTGTATCTTATTGCAATATCCACATTTTGGAAGAAGGCAGATCTCTTCCGCCAAGTGCAGATACGGCGGCATCATACTTTTCCTTATTGTTGTTGGATTCATCCAATGGGTAGGTGTACCGCAGCGGATATTCAAAGTTTGAAAACGACTCAACAACTTTGCCGACAAACGCAGGTTTTCTGGTTCTCCTGTAATCCGTATAGGCCTCCGTATGATTGGTAACCAGCATGGACAACCATTTCTGGGTAGCGATTTTATCAAGATCGGCAGCAGTACCATCCAACGCTACAGCCGGTTTCTGGTAGTAGGCGCTGAAATCTTCCACAATTTTGTCGGAACCAATGTGTGTTGCAGGCTTCGCTCCATTCTCGACCTGCCATCTTTCAAACGACAGCTTTATACCATTTTCATAGTAGTCTTTGGCTGTCCCGGCCGAAATCCAGCCTTTATGACGTGCTTCGGCAAGAAGGAAGGCCATTTCGCTCGATTCCATCATCACAGCTTTCAGACGGGGGTCGGTGGTCTTGGCAATCAGCTGCGAAAACCCTGTAATACGACGGTTGTCATAGAAGCTGTTGGTACCGGGCAGACCAGAGCCTGCATACAGTAGCTGGACGTTTACCGGGTTCGGAGCTCCGAACCATTTGGCATCCAACTGATAAGGTACTGTTATGGCGTTACCATCAAGATCCCTTCCGGTTGCTTCCATGGCCGACTGTTCGTACAGCGAGGAAGGGTAGTAGGTGATGTTATAGGTAAATCCATTGATCTTAACGTCTTCGCTGGTTTCAGTAGTTTTGGCAGAGATCGGCGAAAGTACCGGCGCAAAGATCACGTACATACGCGGATCGTCAAGAGCTACCATCTGGTCGATCAGGTACTTGGAAGGTTTCTGCTCAGTGAAATCGTTCCCGGTACCCCAGTTCCTCTGCAGGTACCATGCTTCACGTTCGGCTACACCGGAAAAACTGAGACTTGCATTATCGGCTACAGACGACATATAGTTGTTGCCGCCGGCAATAGCCTGCATTTCGCCGCTCAGGTCTTTTCCGGCCTTTTTGAACGCCTCGTAAGAGTGAACCATCAGCCTGAATTTCAGTGAATTAGCAAATTTTATCCACTTTGACTTGTCGCCTTTAAACAACACATCGTGATCAGAAGGGAGTCCTTTGCTGCTAGGATTCGACAAAATGGAAACTGCCTCGTCCAGCAAAGAGAATATCTGCTCATATACCTCCTTCTGAGTATCGAACTTAGGGAACAGACTACCGCTTCTACCTTCCATCGCTTCACTAAAGGGGATATCACCGTATTTTTCGGTCAGATAAGCGCCCACAAAAGATTTCAGGATGTTGGCGGCTGCAACATTGGCCATGTTGTCTTCATTATTGGCCAGGTTCGAGAGGGCTGCGAGAGTTCTGAGCTGCCCTGTATAAGCGCTTGCCCCCTGGTAGTCCCAGAAAGAACCTCGTGTACCGTAGAGAGCGGCTGCCTGTGAAGAGCCGTTATAGCAATCCAGGAAGTACAGCGCTGCTTCGCCCTTAGGTTCATCAGTGACTGATTTGCCGTATGGTAATGCTACGTCCACAATCGATGTCGTTAGCAGGTATCGCGAATAGGTGAAATAATTTACCTTAAACGCGTCCTCTCTTTCGTCTATCCTCAGTTGGTCTGTGCAGGATACGCCGGCGACGACCAGCGCTCCGAGGGTGAAATATTTTATCGATTTCATCATCATATTCGTTTTACAAATTTTTGCTGCCTTCCACTAAAAACTAAATCCAAGTCTCACACCCATAGTGCGGATCGGCGGTAATCCGAATTGTGCAACCCCCATTCCCCTGATACCATCGTAGAAAGCAGTTTCAGGATCTTCGTTCATCGTGTTTTTAGCCCAGAACATCACGTTTTTAGCAAAAGCAGTAACGTAGATATCCTGGCAGCGGATCTTTTGTGCAATAGACCTGTTCAGTGTATAGGTCAGGTTGATCTCCTTAATTTTGAAAGAAGTAGCATCATGTGTCCTGAACTGAGCTCCCGACCATAGTTCCTGGCCTTCCATGTTATAGGGGTGCAGGTAGATGGTTTTGTAAGGATCATCGCCATTTCTGATATAGGCTTCATCAGGAAGACTTAGCTTTTCTTCAGGAGTGAGGTTCGACAGGTTGTAGTTCGGATCGATGTAAACCGCATTCCAGTAGCCGAAATAGCGGGAGTCGCCGTTGTAGAGGCCCATGGTCTCTTCCATTTTTTCTTTGTAGATACCAAAGCCTTCACCATTGAACATCTCGCTGGGATTAGGCATGCTGGGTAAGCCACCTGCAAAACGACCTCCTGTCCAGTACTCGTCGTATTTATCACCATAGATCTTTTTGATGTCTGCCATACCATCGTCAATCATGATCTTCTGGGTTTCAGAAATAAACACGCCGCCCACTCTGAGGCTGGAAACTACGTTCAGCCTGAAGTTTTTGTACTTGGTGTCGATATTGAATCCGTAGATCGCATTAGGGTTGAAATTACCCAGGTAGCCATTCTTCCTGATATGATCGGTAGTTGTAACGGCTTCTTCTATGATTCCGTCGATACCGGTCAGCATCATTCCTTTGTACTTCCCGGTCTGGATACGGCTGATAGGTTCTTTTGCGTAGAGGTCGCCTACGCGGGAGCCTTTGAACAGGGACAAATAGGTTGTTCCTTCATAACCATAGAATGCCTCCGTAAAGCGGGGATCCAGATCGTCTATAACTGATTTGAAAGTCGTAACGTTTCCGGTTACGTTCAGTTCCCAGTTTTCGGAACGTACAGGAGTTACTGTCAGAGCAGCTTCAATACCGGTTGATTTTACCGATCCCATGTTGGTCAGCACCGAGCCGAATCCTGAAGAACCTACCACCGGCAGGTTTTGGATCTGGTTGATGTGATTCTTGGAATACGCGGTAAATTCACCGGAAATTCTGTTGTTAAGCGCCCTGAAGTCCACACCGATTTCCGTGGTTACGTTCAGTTCCGGAAGGATTTTGGCATCAACCAGTCCTCCTCCTACACCTCCCATGGTAACGCCGCCCCATGTGTTGGCTGAAATACCGTAGCTGTCCAGGTTGACAGGCTTACCGATACCGTAACCTGTTTGTGCGTAGCTCCCTCTGATTTTAAGGAAGTTAAATGCGCTTCCCATGTTGAAGGTTTCTGAAGCGATCCAGCTCAGGGATGCACCGGGGTAGAAATGGTTGTCTTTTTCATGAGCAAGGATACCTACCCAGTCATTACGTCCCGTCAATTCCAGGTAAACCATGTTTTTCCAACCAAAATTGGCAGTAGCGTAGGCACCGGAGTTCCGGCTCGAATACCCGCGACCGAAAGAGGCATTTTGCCTTATGGCTACAGGCAACGAGGTAAAATTGAAAGAATTGGGGGTTGTAAGTTCATTACCACCGAATCCTGAGGAGTTGCCTTCTCCGTAGTTATAAGAGAAACCTCCTACAGCGTCGATTGACAAATTGTCGTCAAGGAAATACTGGTTGTATGACAACAGTATGTCATTTCTCACATTAATGTTGTTGGAATGCTGCTGCTCGTATCCGCCCTTTTGAGCTCTTTCCGAGCCCCAGGGGGTTTTGCGCTCAAATGCGAAATTCTCGTGGCTGAGACCTGAACGCACCGTGAGAAGGAACGGCTGGCCAAGTTTCCAGTCCAGCTGGACTTTTCCGAACATTACATCCTTGGCATAGGTCCTGATAATGTTTTCAGCTGCAAAATACGGGCCGTTTTTACCGATTGCATTATCAAAGCCCGACGCATTTACCCTGTTTAGGCGGTCTTCCCCCGGATTGCTCAGGTAAGGTGTATTCTGGTAGGTGCCTTCCCAGCCGTCAAGCCATGGGCTTGCCTTTCTCCATTCCGACATTTTAGGCATGTTGATCGGCATCGACATCGCATGTGCGAGCGGGTTGTCTTCCCGTTTTCCTTGTACGTGCGATTGATTTGGTACAAATGTACGGGAATACGACGCCTGGGAAGTTACCGTCAGATTATTGGTCACTTTGTACTGGGCATCGAAAGAAACGCTGTTTCTTGACGTTTTGTTACCGGGAATTACTGCGTTGTGTGACAGGTTGCCGACATTAATACGGTAGTTCCCTTTGTCGTAGTTGCCGGTTACGGCAATGTTGTTGTCAGTCATGACCCCTGTTCTCAGGAAGGCCAGCAGCGGATCTTTATCTCCACGCGCTTCAAGGATCGATTGTTCCCATTGCTGAGTGCCGAGGTTCCACCTCCATGTGGGGGTATTGTTGGTCCTGTCGTCAATATGCCAGCCAAGCCCTTTTTTATCGGCGGTTAGGGGACCTCCGTCTTCATCACCCTGGAAAAAGGTACGTTGTACTGGCGGCGCACTATAGGCCTTGTCGAATGAGATCGCGCTGTTGACCGAAACCCCTATCCCTCTTTTAGCTCCCGCGCCCGATTTGGTAGTGATCATAATCACCCCGTTACCGGCCTGTGAACCATAGAGGGCCGAAGCACTGGCTCCTTTCAAAACAGAAATACTTTCTATATCGTTGGGATTGAGCGTAGAAATAAAGTTACCGGCGTCTATTGCGGAGACCGTACCTACCGTGTTGGAACTCAGCGGTACGCCGTTCAGCACGATCAGGGGCTGGGTTTCATTGTTGATATTCCCGCTCGTTCCGGCCATGATTCCTTTCAGTGCGGATGCTCCGCGTATATTGAACATTACTGAAGAGGTAGGAGAAGAAGTAAGGCTGTTCATCTGGACCCCCGTAACTTTGCCTTCCAGCGATTTCAGAACGTTGGATACACCACCGGTTTCGATTTCGTCGGCATTGACGCTGTTCATGCTGTAGCCAAGCGACCTTTTTTCCTTTCTCATACCCAGTGAAGTAACAACGACTTCATTCAGGGTCTCTAAGCTTTCTTCCAGGGTCACATTCAAAACAGAGCTGCTTCCTATGGCCATTTCCCGGGAAGCGTACCCGATAAATGAGAAAATAAGCACCTGGTCGGGTGAATCCCCTATTCTGATAGAGTAATTCCCGCCGACATCCGTAGTCGTTCCTGTAGTCGTTCCTTTCAAAAGAATATTCACACCCGGAAGAGCTGACCCGTCGGATGCGGAAACCTTACCGGTAACTGTTCTGTCGGCTACCGGCTTAGCAGAAGACGTTCTTTCCTTCGACCCGACTTTGCCGGTCGAATTCATGTCCGGGCTGTTCCCGGGGGTGCTTCCGTAGGAGGGGTAGGCACTGCCAGCCCACGAAAGCCACACACAAAGGAGGAAGAGTGATTTCTTCCCCGTGGTAGACATAGAGATTTTCATCGATTCAAAATTGGGTTGATAAAAAACTGAACTTTAATAATTTTAACGTGATCATTTTGTTTGGTAAACAGAATGCAAACGACGCGCTGCCAAAAGCCCGCAGGCTGCTTTTTAGTTGATAGATAGTTGCTACATAGATGTTTGTATATTGGTTTAGTTCTTGAGTTTTTTTTTGGAATATTTAAATGTTCGGCCCGGTAAGTACTTTCTCCAGGGAAAGTTTATGCAGCGGGGGGCTGCCGTATTTTAAGTACTGTAATTACAAGGGTTTGGCTAAATAGTACTATCGGGTTTAGTTTTTTTTTCTGCAAACAATTTTTATGCAGATAGCAGAATAGCCAAACGTGCTTTTTCTAGGAAATAGGCGACTATTGCCATACGTCGGGTACGGTGTTTCTGGTATAGCTATTTCCCATAACTTTACGCGGACAGTTATAAAGTAATAGCCTGTCAGGTGTCAGGTAACGGCCTGAACCTTATTACACAGATGAAAATTTTATGAGTTCAGACAGATCAACCATTCCTGCCGGCCAACTGACAGAGGACGCTCTTGCGCTTCTCAAAAAACTGATATCGGTACCGTCGTTCAGCAGGGAGGAAGAAGGGACAGCGCTCCTTATCCAGTCATTTTTTGAAAACAGAGGAATTCCTTTCAGTAGGAAAAAAAATAATATATGGGCATTCAACCGCTATTTTGACAACAAAAAGCCGACGATCCTGCTGAATTCTCATCATGATACGGTAAAGCCCAACAGCTCGTGGACAATGGACCCCTTCGAGCCTGTTGCCAGGGATGGGAAGCTCTTTGGCCTCGGGAGTAACGACGCCGGAGGATGCCTGGTTTCGCTACTCGTTACCTTTGCCTGGTTTTTCGACCGGGATGACCTGAGCCATAACCTGGTCATGGTTGCGTCGGCAGAAGAGGAAATTTCAGGAAAAGAGGGAATCGAGATCGTAATGCCCGAACTTCCCGAAATAGACTTCGCAATAGTAGGAGAACCTACTGCGATGGATCTGGCCGTTGCGGAAAAAGGACTGCTCGTGCTCGATTGTACCGCCCATGGCAAATCCGGGCATGCAGCGAGGGAGGAAGGGGAGAATGCTATCTACAAAGCGCTTGATGACATCCGGTGGATCCGGGAATACAGCTTCCGGAAGGTTTCGCCCACGTTGGGACCTGTCAAGATGTCGGCTACCATTATCAATGCCGGAACCCAGCATAATGTAGTGCCCGATACCTGTACTTTTACACTCGATATCAGGGTTACGGATCAGTATACACTTGAGGAGATCATAGAAATCCTGAAGCAGAATCTGAAATCGGATATAAGTCCCCGGTCGATCAGGCTCAGGCCATCCAGTATCCCTATGGACCATCCTGTGGTGCAGGCCGGACTTTTGCTCGGCCGGACGGCCTACGGGTCTCCTACTACTTCAGATCAGGCTTTGTTGAACTGCCCGTCGTTAAAGATGGGGCCGGGACATTCGCAGAGGTCGCATACGGCCGATGAATTTATTTTTGTTGCCGAGCTCGAAGAGGGGATTGTTCAGTATATTACAATGCTGAAGAGTGTTCTGGGAATCAGCTGAACTTACGCTTCGTGAGGGTGATAAGCTCTTTTACCGCTTCGTTCCCCATATCCCAGCCATATTTTCCGGCCAGGTTCTGGATGATAAAGGCGTGGGCGGTATCCCAATCCCGGGCGTCGTCGAGCGTTTGTACCGAGTGGCTGAACGCTTCGAAATCGCCTTTGAACAGCTGACCGACGAACATAAAGCGCTGAGCCAGCGAAATGCTCTGCCCTATGTTTTCAAGCTTCACTTTTACACTCCCGTAGTTCAGCTCACCTGAAAATTCCGGCAAGTCTACCTTAAACCTGGAGTTGAGTGATTCGGGCCGGCTGTCGGGCACGGCAGGTGCCGGTTGTTCCTGTTTTTCTTCCGTAATAACGGCCGGCTTATCATCTTCCACCTCTTCCTCTACTATGTTGAAGAATGAAACGGATTTGGAAGCGCCCGGTTTGGTTGCTGCCTCTTCCTCTCTTCTTGTATCGATGGCAAGCGGGTGGACAGAAGAAAACTGCCGTACCAGCTCTTCGTCGCTTTCAGAGAAAACTTCCGCATTGGCCAGGGAAGCCAGCGTTTTCTCCACAATATCCTGGAGCCATGGCTGCAGATGCTCACGTTTCAACGCGATGTGCTGCGACACGACATTTGAAAAATGCTCCAGCGCGGCTTTCACTTCACCGGAATTGAAATCGAAATAAGGACTATTGAAATGCTGAAGCTGGCTGTTCCAGTGTGCGGAAAGCCTGGCCACTATATGCTGGTTGATTTTCCGTACCGGAGTCAGTTTTAACAGGTCATGTCCGCTCAGTGTATCTTTATTACTGTAAGCTTTGGCAAGAGTGATGGCGCAGAACTCGGTTGCGTATTTTTTCAGGGTTTCAAAGGTTACTTTTTCAGACATGGCGTATTATTGTGATGGGTTTACCGGATCAGGATGCACCCCGGCCGGAAATAACGCGTAAATATACTACAAAATTGCACGGCAGGACAGTGTTATATATTATTGACTATGTTTATTGAGCCTCTACATAAGAACAGGGACCTGGCACGGCAGTCGGGGTGGATCGAGGTGATATGCGGTTCGATGTTTTCCGGGAAAACAGAAGAACTGATCAGGAGGCTCAATCGCTCCCTGATAGCCAGGTTGAACGTAAGGATATTCAAGCCCTTGGTCGACACGCGTTATCACCATCATGATATTGTTTCGCACAATGACAATTCCATCGCTTCGGTTCCGGTAAAGACTGCTTCTGAGATACGGGAGCTGGCGGGCGATTGCGACGTGGTAGGGATCGATGAAGCGCAGTTTTTTGATACAGATATCGTAAGCGTGTGCAATGCGCTGGCTAACGAAGGAAAGAGGGTGATCGTGGCCGGTCTCGATATGGATTTTAAAGGCGAGCCTTTCGGCTATATACCGCAGTTGCTGTCGATTGCCGAATACGTTACCAAAGTCCATGCCATCTGCATGGTCTGCGGAGATGTTGCCTCTTATTCGTTCAGGCTTACCCCCAGTGACGACCAGGTGATGCTTGGAGAGACTTCTACCTATGAAGCCCGGTGCCGGAGGTGCTTTAACGCGGGAAGGAAGAAAAAGTGATCAGGCCTGGGGATTGAGCGCCCCGTCGATTGCGTATTTGTCAATTTCTGCCAGTTCTTCCGCAGAAAACTCACGATTCCCGATCGCTCCGACACAATCTGCTACCTGTTCAGGACTGCTTGCACCGATCAGCGCCGACGTTACCCTGTCGTCTCTCAACGCCCAGGCTAAGGCCATTTGGGCAAGAGTCTGGTTTCGGTTTTGAGCAATCTGGTTGAGCGACCTGATCCTGGACAGGTTCTCATCGCTGAGCAATGCCGGGTTTAACGATTTGGATTGTGATGCGCGGCTTCCGGCCGGTATGGCTCCTTCCAGGTATTTGTTGGTAAGCATACCCTGTGCAAGCGGAGAAAATACGATCGAGCCGACTCCGGCTTCGCCTAATACATCAAGAAGGCCGTCTTTCTCGATCCACCGGTTGAACATAGAGTAGGATGGCTGGTGAATGAGGCATGGTGTGCCTAGCGCTTTCAGGATATCGAGCGCCTTGCGTGTGTGTTCGGCATTATATTGAGCTGAAATACCCGCATAAAGCGCTTTTCCCGAGCGGACTATCTGGTCGAGGGCACCCATTGTTTCCTCAAGCGGGGTTTCCGGGTCAAAGCGGTGAGAGTAGAAAATGTCCACGTAGTCGACCCCCAGTCTTTTCAATGACTGGTCACAACTGGAGATAAGCGTTTTCCGGCTTCCCCATTCGCCGTAGGGGCCCGGCCACATATGATAGCCCGCCTTTGTGGATATGATGAGTTCATCGCGGTACCCCTTAAAATCATTTGCCAGGATTTTGCCGAAAGCTGTTTCGGCGCTGCCGGGCGGAGGTCCGTAGTTATTGGCCAGATCAAAATGAGTGATGCCCAGGTCAAAAGCCTTATGACAGATACTTTGCTTCACATTATGAGGCCTGTCGTCGCCGAAATTATGCCAGAGTCCAAGTGAAATGAGGGGTAGCCTGAGGCCGCTGCTGCCGCAACGCCGGTAGCACATATTCTGGTATCTGTCGGAGCCAGGCTTCCAGTCCATAGGTTTCGGAACAATTATGTTTGGCTCCAAAAGTAATAAATGATCTGTAATTTTTCTCTGCAACTTTGTTGCAATTGAAGGGGGCGCTGTATTATCTTTGCAATTATGATAAAAGTTCAGAATACAGCCGGGCATGGAAATGCCGATTATGTGGGGATCACAGGATCAATTCTCTGCATTATACATTGTATTGTTACACCTATTCTGGCAGTAAGTTCCTCTTTGCTGTTTAAAGACTCTTTACTGGAGGGGATGCATCTGCTGGGCTACATATTTATACTGATCAACGGGGTAGCCGTATATTATGCTACCCGGCATTCCCATTCCGCAAGGCTCAACCAGTTTCTCTGGGTGGCTTTCAGTATTTTCGCAGCGTCGATCGTATTGGAAGAGGTAAGTGAAGTTTTCCACTATACCGGTTATTTAGGCTCCTTTCTGCTGATAGTGGGGCATAGTCTGAACCTTTACATTTGCCGCAGGGAGCATAAGCACTAGAAATTTCCTTATTTGTCGTATTCCACTTCGAATTTTTCGAGTTCAGGCCGGTCTTTTCTTTTCCGGGCCAGTTCGTATTCGAGCACTGTTTTGCCGAGGTCGGCCATAAACTGGTAGCCTGGCGGGTCGTAGTCGTACCTGTCATCATTGAGCACCTGGTCTTCGTTGCAGTAGATGACCGCTGTAAGCAAAAATTCGATTCCCATCTCGAAATCCGCGATATACGCGTTGTCCAGCAGGTAACCGTAGGCTTCCCCGGTTTTGTTGAAGCTCCTGATCTGCCGTGGTGTTCTTTTCCGGGTTTTGCCAAAAAGCAGGTACTTTACCGAAGCGTCATCCATTGTTTCCCCGTAATGAGCCGGGTATTCGGTTTCTATAGGCAGTTGTGACATATACCGGTAAAGAAAGTGGTAGTCGTCTTCCGTCAGGTTCAGTCTCTGCTGTTCGGTGGCGCGTTCGGGAAACATCAGGTTGCGCAGGAAAAGCTGCTGTTCTGCCAGGCCGAAAGCGTTTTTCTCCCTGAAATCCATCGGTTGGCTGACAAGCCTGTCTCCATCCATATAGGCCTTGCCTTTGAGGATAGGAGCGGAGGCTGCGAAGTCCGTTTCGCAGTAATCGGCTTTTTGTTCAAAAATGGTCTTGTCTCCGTCTACGAAGCGTATAGGGTTAGTATACCTGTTCTCCCCGGGTGCGAGGGAGATCCCCAGCCGGTGGGTAGCCCTGAAGCCGGTGTATCCTTTTTTATGCATCGTTTCGTTGAAGTACCGCTGACCGAGAAATTCATAGAGCCTGTTGTAGGCGTCATTATCGCTGGCGAGCAGTATCTTCCTGACATAGTGCCCTACGGAAGGCAGCCCGTTGGCGGAAGTGGTATCCCTGAGTGCTTCGGTCTGGGAAGGCCGGTCGGCGAGCGTCAGCATAGGGGTGTGTTTGTCCAGTCCGCTGACACCAAGGTTATTCAGTTTTTCCAGTGCAAGGGCGGCTGCGGCCAGCTTGACTGTGCTTGCCGGGTAAAAATACCTGTTCGCGTCAACTCCGTAACGGTAGGTTGTGAATTGGGGCTGCCCTTTTTTGTCGCGATCTATTTTCGTATACAGTATCTGCAGTTCATACAGGTCCCGGTCTTTCAAAACTTTCGCAAATCGTTGAGGGTGTTTTTTCAGCATTCTTTCGAGGAAAGGATCGAAGGCGGGTTGTGAAAAAGCAGGAGAGCCCACCAGGAAAGAGCTTAAAAAAAGGAGAGGAAGCCGGTTCAGGATTCTAACGAATGTCGGCATATCGGAGAAGTTTCGACCCATAGCGATTTAGAAGTAAAATGTAAATTACGACTCAACCGGAAAAAAAAACAGAATCGATGCTTAAAATAAAATTAAAATCTACTTTATCAGGTTATAGTCTGTTAAGCAATATAAAATTAAAAACGCCTTTTATACGAGGCTAAAAAGAGAGTAGTATCATGTCTGAAAAGAAACTTAGAAGCAGAGGATGGTTCGGAAAAGAAGGTAAGGACGGTTTTATTTATCGCTCCTGGATGAAAAACCAGGGGTACCCGGCTGACGAATTCGACGGCAGGCCTGTAATAGGTATCTGTAATACTTATTCAGGATTTACCCCTTGTAACGGGCATTTCCGTGAGCTGGCCGAAGCAGTGAAGAGGGGCGTATGGGAAGCCGGCGGTTTTCCCCTTGATTTTCCGGTAATGTCGCTGGGGGAAACCCTTATAAAACCGACAGCCATGCTATACCGGAACCTGGCCAGTATGGACGTCGAAGAATCGATCAGGGCCAACCCGATGGATGGAGTGGTGCTCCTTTGCGGCTGCGACAAGACTACCCCTTCGCTGGTCATGGGAGCGGCGAGTGTCAATATCCCGACTATAGCGGTTTCAGGCGGGCCGATGCTCACCGGCAGGTTCCAGGGTAAGAGTATTGCTACGAGTGATATCTGGAGATTCAGCGAAGCGTACAGGAAGGGAGAGATGACGCAGGGAGAGCTCGAAGAAGCGGAGGCATGCATGAGCCGGAGCGCCGGCCATTGTGCGGTAATGGGAACCGCCTCGACGATGGCTACCATGGTGGAGGCGCTCGGGCTTACCCTGCCGGAAAACGCGGCTATCCCGGCTGCCGATTCGCGGCGGAAAGTCCTGGCTCACCTCTCGGGCAGGCGTATTGTCCAGATGGTCAGGGAAGATATGAGGATGTCTGATATACTCGTCAGGGAAGCTTTCGAAAATGCCATTAAGGTAAATGCCGCGATCGGAGGCTCGACCAACCTGGTTATTCACCTGCTTGCCATAGCGGGCAGGATGGGTGTGCAGTTAAGCATCGAGGATTTTGACAGATTGTCGGCCGATGTACCGTTGCTGGCCAACCTGCAGCCTTCGGGGCAATACTTTATGGAAGATTTTTATTACGCGGGCGGGGTGCCGGTCATTCAGAAAGAGCTGATCGGCAGGCTGCACAGGGGTGCCCTGACTGTCAATGGAAAAACGGTGGGGGAAAACTGCGCCGATGCGACCTGTTATAATGAAGAGGTGATCGGTACGCTGGAAAAGCCGGTCAAAAGGCTGACCGGGCTTGCTGTTTTGAAAGGTAACCTTTGTAAGAACGGAGCGGTGATTAAGCCGTCGGCATCGCTCAGGCCCGAGTTGATGAAGCATAGGGGCAAGGCGGTTGTCTTTGAAGACATAGATCATTATAAAAAGCGCATAGAAGATCCTGATCTCGATGTGGATGAAAACAGCATCCTGGTTTTGAAGAACGTAGGGCCAAAGGGGTACCCGGGTATGCCGGAAGTAGGCAATATGGGCCTGCCTAAGAAAGTATTGGATAAGGGGGTGAATGATATGATCCGGATTTCAGACGGCCGTATGAGCGGGACCGGGTTCGGGACGGTCATCCTGCATGTTTCGCCCGAGGCCGCTGAGGGAGGAGTGCTGGCGCTGGTGAAGGACGGCGACTGGATCGAGCTGGATGTGGAAGCCCGCAGGCTGCATCTCGATGTTACGGATGAAGAGCTCGAACAGCGGCGGGCCGGCTGGTCGGCTCCCGACCTGGGATACGACCGCGGGTATGTACATTTATATATTAAGGAAGTAAACCAGGCTCACCTGGGGGCTGATCTTGGCTTCCTGAGGGGAGGTTCGGGCGATGTGGTTACCCGTGATTCTCATTAGCAAATTATTAATGTTTTTGAATATGTACGATTTTACCGGCCGGGTGGTCATTGTAACCGGAGCAGGGCAGGGAATTGGTTTTGAAATAGCAAAAGAGCTGGCAAAGGCCGGTGCGCGTGTAGTTCTTAATGATTTTAACAGGGAATTGGCTGTTCCGGCGGCAGAGCAGATCGTGCAGCAGGGCGGGGAATGTATCGCTGATTCCGGCGATGTTTCAAACCTGGAAGATATCGGGAAGCTGGTGGCCCTTGCCGTGGAGACCTACGGCAGGCTGGATTGCCTGGTTGCCAATGCCGGGATTACCCTGTTTGGCCGCTTCCTGGATTATAAACCGGAAGATCTGAACCGGGTACTGCAGCTCAACCTGTTCGGCAGTTTTATGCTGGCCCGGGAAGCAGCCAGGCAGATGGCGGCGCAGGGGCCGGGCGGGAGGATCCTGTTTATGTCTTCCGTAACCGGGCACCAGGCGCATCGCGGGCTGGCCGCTTACGGTATGACCAAAGCGGCTCTTGAAATGCTTGCTAAAAGCCTGGTCATAGAGTTATCGCCCTACCAGATAACAGTCAATACCGTAGCGCCCGGAGCTACCCTGACGGAAAGAACGCTTGAAGATCCCCAATATACTTCGGTGTGGTCGGAGATCACCCCGCTGGGCAGACCAGCCACCTGTGCAGATATTGCATCGGCTGTTCTTTTCTTTCTTTCGCCGGGAGCAGGCCATGTGACCGGGCAGTACCTGGTAGTAGACGGAGGGTGGACTTCGGTTAGTCCCAATCCACCTGAGAATTGAATTATTCTAATAACTACTCCCCGCGGCAGGAGGTGGTTCCCGAAGCAGGTTTGGATTTTTTCAGCCGCTGAAAGAGCTGTATACCCGGGATGGAAATTCTGCCTTAAAATTATTTCAGCTGTTTTTTTGAGATAAGTGTGTCCATAACCTGTTAAAAATCAGGTAGAGATGGGTACACTTATTTTTTACCTGAAAGAAGATTTAAAAATAATTGTACTGTAACGCTTGGAAAATAAAAACTAACCCTTCATCTTTGCATCCCGGTTGAACGGATCGGT
>CAZLGW010000006.1:0-227995 GCA_964559125.1 uncultured Cytophagales bacterium | reverse complement strand
ATGGCAATGGGCAAACTACAGCATTCCAGATCGATTCGGTGCGTTTTGAGAAGGGACATACCACGCTATTTACCCGCGAACCCGTACCGTTCAAGGGCAGCGTTGACGGTGAGCTGGAAATGACATCCTTTCCTTTTTCGAAGCTGAGCGGGCCGCATTTGGTGACGGTGGATAGGGCGGAGTAGTCTTTCCCGGGTCTTTTCAGGTATATTATTAAGAAGCTTACAGTACCGCTTTTTAATGAAACCCTTATATTTTTTTACCTGCCTGTTTTGGTGGATGATGGTGGCGCAGGTCGGCAAAGCGCAAAGAAGCAATGCCGACAGTCTCAAGTCGATGAGCTACATCCAGAACGGGCAAATCAGGGTAGGTATAGACCTGAACCTGGGTGGATCGATAACCTATCTTGCCAATCTGCGTGATGAGGAGAATGTGATCAACAACCACGATTGGGGGCGGCAGGTCCAGATGTCCTTTTACAGCGAGCCCAGGCCTTATACTCCCAATGGAAAGCAACCGGCGCCCTACTGGAGGGGCCTGGGCTGGAACCCCATCCAGTCGGGCGACTACGCCGGGAACCGGTCTAAAATTCTTGACCACAAAAATGATGGCAAATCGTTGTATGTGAAATGTATTCCCATGCAATGGCCGCTGGATAACGAGCCGGGCGACTGTTTTTTCGAAAGCTGGATCACGTTGAAAGGGAATACGGTAGAGGTGACAAGCAAAATTACCAACCAGCGACCTGATACAACCCAATACCGGGGCGGACACCAGGAGCTTCCCGCCATTTATACCAATGCTCCCTATCACCGGCTGGTTACCTACGCCGGCAACAGGCCGTTTGAAGGCGATAGCATCACCACCATTCAAAACCACAACTATCCCGACGGTTCCCAGATCAACTGGGCCGACTGGCAGGCTACCGAAGGCTGGGCCGCCAATCTCAATCAAAAAGATTACGGATTGGGGGTATGGCACCCTACGGCGCAGGAGTTTAAGGGCGGGTATTATGGAGACGATAAGTTCATCGGAGGGAGCAGGGATGCCGGAACCGGCTATATATCTCCCCTCCATGCCGAAATACTGGATCACAATATTGAGTATGAATACCGTTATGTGCTGATCCTGGGTACGATCGGGGAAATCCGGAATTATGCCTATGAGAATAGCCGTCGCCGGCGGCAGCAAAGCAGTTTCGATTTTTCAAAAGACCGCCAGCATTGGATTCTGAGCAATACGACCGACACCGGGTGGCCTTTAAAAAAATACTGGCGGATAAAGCTGGCGCCTGGGGCTGCTTCCGTAAGCCCGCTTATCTTCTGGAAAGCCGGAGACCGGGCACGTATTGAGATCCGGGCGGCTTTGTCTGCGTCGCCGGGGAAAGCGCGGGTGTACCTTCGGCGGTTCGGCGAGCGGCAATTTGATGAAAGTAATTTCTACGAATTCGAAATGTCAGAAAGGAGAAAACCTGGCAAATATCATATTGATCTGGCGTCCTCTCCGGCGTATAAGGGTGACTACGATCGTATAAAGATCGTTTGGGCACCGGACGGAGAAAAAAGAGAGGGGATGGTAAGCGTAAAAAAAATTGAACTTTTGCAGTAACTCTTTGTAACCTTTTCATATCCTTCCCTTAATTTTCTACATTATTATTTTTAAGCCAGGAAAGATGAGTTTTTTCAGATATAGTGCAAAGGCTTTTTGCGCGTTAATAGTGATCGTATCCGGGTATTCCTGTACTAACAAAATCAAATATGAAAACGGAGCCGTCCCTCCGGAACAGGCCGCGGCAACGTATGAAGTGGCCGAAGGCTTCCAGATAGAGCTGATCGCCAGTGAGCCGGAGGTGATGGACCCCGTCGACATGGAGATAGATGAGAACGGTACCATGTATGCGGTGGAAATGCCCGGCTACCCGCTTGATAAGGAGCATACAGGGCGTATCAGGATCCTGAAGGATACCGATGGAGACGGTAAGATGGACAAAAGTATTCTGTTTGCCGAGGAGCTCAGGTTTCCCAACGGGATCATGAGGTGGAAGAAGGGGGTAATCGTGACCGACGTACCCAATGTGCTCTACCTGGAGGACTCCGACGGCGACGGACGTGCAGATATACGCGATACGCTGCTGACCGGTTTTGCGGTGTCTAATCCCCATCTTTTAGTGAATAATCCTGTATATGGGTTGGATAACTGGGTATACCTGGCTCACGCCGGTCTGGCCGGATCAAGGAAATACGAAGATATCTTTGGGGATCTGGGCGATAGCATCTCCTTTTACAAACAGGCAGGCTTGCCCAAACTCGCGAAGAATGCGGGGAGTAAAAATGTAAGGTTCCGCCCCGATCAGGGTAAGCTGGAAATGTTGTCGGCCAAAAGCCAGTTTGGCCACGCTTTCAACGAATGGCATGACCATATCCTGACCTTTAACAGCCATCACATCTATCATGAAGTGATCAAAGCCGCATATCTGGATCGTAACCCGGCCCTTCAGTTGTCGAATGCAACAGAGGCTATTTCCGATCATGGCAAGGAAACCGAAGTGTTTGCCATTACGACCAACCCCGATCCGCAACTGTCTTTCTCTCCTATAGGGTTTACTACTTCTTCAGGAGGTATTACCTACTACGGTGGAGGGAAGTTTCCGCCACCCTACGACCAGGGCGCAGTTTTTGTGACAGAATCGGTGAGCAATCTTGTGCATGTGGATAAGCTCGTACCTAAAGGGGCAACGTTTAAAGCACAACGTGTTGAGGCACGTAAGGAATTCCTGGCTTCCACAGATTTCTGGGCAAGACCCGTCAATATGTATGTGGGCCCTGATGGGGCTTTATACGTACTGGATTACTACCGGAGGATTATAGAACATCCCGAGTTTATGGCATACGAGGATATAGATAAAGGAAATCTTTATGACGGCAACAACATGGGACGCATTTTCCGGATTACGCCTGTCGGGACGCCAAAGGCCGATTGGACAAAAGGGCTTTCGCTCGGGAGCGTATCCAACCAGGAGTTGGTGAAGTACCTGTCTGATGAAAATCAATGGTGGAGGACCCATGCGCAAAGGCTGCTCGTGGAGCGGAAAGACCAGGCTGTTGTCCCGGCCCTCGAACAAATGGCCATGGGCGGGAAGAATGCATTCGGCCGGCTGCATGCACTCTGGACGCTGGAAGGAATGGAAAGCCTGCAGGAGCAGGTATTGATGGCAACCCTGGGCGATTCGGAGCCGGGTGTACGGGAAAATGCGCTCCGCATTTCAGAGCGATTCCTTACGGGGTCCAAAGCAATACTTCAGAAGGTGATAGCGGCCAAAGACGATGCAAGCGCCAAAGTCCGGTTCCAGGCGCTTTGTACACTGGGTTGGGTCGACGACCCGAAGGCAGTAGCGGCCGGCCATGAAATCCTGTTCAGGGATTTAAAGGACGAATGGGTACAGATCGCGGCGCTCACGTCAGGCCATGTCAAAAGTCTTCAGCTACTGCAGTTGTTAAGCCAAAAGTATCGTGCTACAGGCGATGACCACTATCTTCCTCTGATACAGCGGGTGAGCGAAATGGCCGGTTCATCAGAACCCGATCCTGACCGCGTAGGGGCATTGCTCGGATCGGCTATTGCAGGCCGGGAGTCGGGCAGGAACGCGCTGAATGAATCGGTTTTGTCCGGACTATCGCGGGGGATCAAAAGGAACCAAAATAAAAAAGAAATACTGAAAGCTCATTCCGGGGCTTTGCTGACTACTTTCTTTGATCACAAATCGGCCGCTATCCGGGAGCAGGCGCTGAACCTGTTGGCCGAAACCGATTCGACTGACAAAGGGATGATCCTTCAAAACGTGGATGTGGCCCTGAAAAAAGCATCGGACCCGTCTCTTCCTGAAGGGTATCGCGCGCAAATGCTCTCCTATCTGCTGCTTTCAGACGTGAACTCCTACCTCCCCGTATTAAAAAGAATGGTAGTTTCAGAGTCCAACGGGGTCGTGCAGCGGGCGGCTGTCCGCGTACTGGCCTCAAGCCGGCAACTGGAGGTGGCCCGCTTCCTGGTTGACAACTGGGCGGAGATAAGCCACGAAGGCCGTGAGGCAGCTCTGGATATCTTTTTCAAGGGTAAGGAGCACGGAACTATTCTTCTGGATGCGTTGGAGGCAGGGGTAGTAGATAAAGCGTCGCTTGGCTGGCCCAAAACGCTGTCGCTCCTCCGGGGCTTTGACGACCGGGATTTCCAGAGCCGTGCGATCAGGATACTGAAAGTATCTAAAGACATAGACGATATTTCAGAGCTGTATGAAGCGGTTTCAAAACACGAAGGGAAACCTTCCGCCGGTTTTGAGATCTTCAAAAACAATTGCTCGGTCTGTCACCAGATACGGGGAGAGGCAGGTATTTCGTATGGCCCCGACCTGGGCACAGTGCATGCCTGGTCGGCCAGGGATCTGCTGGCCAACATCCTCAATCCGAACCTGTCACTGGCGCAGGGGTTTGACGTCTGGGAAGTCAGGCTGCAGAATGGCGATATTATGCAAGGGATGATTAAAGCAGAAACGGCCAATACCATTGAGCTGATGCTGGGCCCGCAGGTAACCCAGTTGATCAACCGCCAGGACATCAAATATATCGGCAGTCTTCATACCTCCTTTATGCCTGGTTTTTCGGGTGTTCTGGATGAAAAAGAACTGGCCGATCTGATTGCCTTTTTAAGAAACAGTACCCTAAACGAGACAGAAAAATAGCTTAACCATGAACCGGAAAGAATTTTTAAGAAAAAGCCTGCTGGCAGCAGGAGGTAGTATTTTGCTAGGGGAGAGCATAGGAAATAGTCTGATGGCGACATCCCCTGCAGAGGCTTTCAGGATGAAGTTTTCTCCCGATTTCGGGATTTTCAAGAGTGCGGGAAGCGGCTTGGAAGATCAGATAAAATGGGGCTATGACATGGGCTTCAGAGCCTGGGAGAATACCTGGATGGCACGGAAAACCAAAGAGGAGCAGGAGCTGGTTTCGGCAACGCTGAGCCGGCTGGGTATGGAATTCGGGCAGTTTGTGGGTACTGTAACCTTCAAAGACGTCACCTTTGCAGGCAGGATCAAAGAGAACCGGGATAAGGTACTGGAAGATGTAAAGAACTCGGTAGAGATAGCCAAGCGGATGAACACGCGTTTTATCCATAATGTACTGGGCTGCCATGACCCGAGGCTTCCGTGGGATTTCCAGATGGCCAATGCGATCGAATTGCTTAAGCGGGTAGCGGAAATATATGAGAAGCATGGACTGGTCATGGTGATGGAGACGATGAACCACAAAATCAACCACCCGGAAATGTTCTTACATACCATTCCGCAGGCATATGCACTATGCAAAGCCGTCGGTAGCCCCAGCGTGAAAATATTGTGCGACATCTATCACGTTCAGATCCAGGAAGGCAATGTGATCCCGAATATTGAATATGCCTGGGATGAAATCGCGTATTTTCAGTTAGGCGATACACCGGGGCGCAGGGAACCCGGGACAGGGGAGATTAACTATAAGAATATCCTCAGGCTTATATGGGATAAAGGATACAGAGGGTTTCTCGGGATGGAGCATGGTGTGAAAGGTGAGGGGCGTGAGGGGGACCTGGCTGCGGTGAATGCCTATAGGGAAATTAGTCGTGTGGATTGAGTAGCTGACGTCCACTCGTTCACTTATTTACAAACATTATCATAGTTACTCTGGTGAAAACAACAACATTGCGTATTCTATTTCTCCTGGCAGCGGTGATCACTTTCGGCGCCGCCGGGGCGCAGGTTCGCCTGCCTTCGATTTTTTCCGACAACATGGTACTGCAGCGGGAAACGGCCGTCACGATCTGGGGCTGGTCAGCGGCCGGACAAAAGATATTTGTAACCAACTCGTGGAACAATACCACCGACTCTACCCGGGCGGACGGCGGCGCCCGATGGTCACTGACAATCGATACCCCGGCTGCGGGCGGTCCTTACACGCTTACCGTAAAGGGCGGTAATACCATTACTTTTAACAATGTAATGATCGGGGAAGTCTGGATTTGCTCCGGCCAGTCCAATATGCAATGGAGCAACCTGAACGGCCTGGTGAAAGCCGATTCTGCGTTGATAGCAGGAGCCAGCAATCCGAATATCCGTTTTTTGCAGATTCCCCTTATCACTTCTGAATACCCGCAGGACGATGTGCCTGCCACTTGGAAGGAATGTACGCCCGAAACAGCGAAAAGCTTTAGCGCTATAGCTTATTTCTTCGGCAATAAACTGGCGGGTGAGCTCAACATACCCATAGGCCTGATCAATAGCAGTTGGGGTGGTACTCACGCGGAGGTATGGACGCCGGTCGACGTAATTGCAGCTTCTCCCGAACTGCGGACTTCGGCGGAGAAGGTTACAACCAGTACCGGGCGCCCCCATCTGGCGGGCTCCGCTTACAATGCCATGATTGCACCCCTTACGAGATATACCGCGGCCGGTGTCATCTGGTACCAGGGCGAAAGCAATGTAATCAGTGCAACAAGCTCAAGTTATGATTTGCTGATGCGTGCGATGATCGGCAGTTGGCGTAAGGCCTGGAATAAGGAGCTCCCGTTTTATTATGTACAGATCGCTCCTTTCAAATACGGCAGCAAACATACCGCGCTTTTAAGGGAAGCACAGACAAAGACACTTGGCTTTCCCAAAACAGGTATGGTAGTCGTATCCGACCTTACGGAAAATGTAAAGGATATCCATCCGCGGCAGAAAAAAGGAGTGGGAGAACGCCTGGCGAATCTTGCGCTCGCAGAAACCTATCATAGACCTGTAGGCGCATACAAAAGTCCGCAATACAGCAGCCTGGAAATAAAAAAGGATAAAGCCATTGTTTATTTCGACAACGCCTCCGACGGACTGGTAATCAAAGACAACGATAAAAAAGCCAAAGCAACCGAGTTTTATATTGCCGGCGCAGACCGGAACTTTTTGCCGGCCGATGTAAAAATTGAAGGCGACCATGTGATCGTCTCCAGCAAGCAGGTTACAAACCCGGTAGCCGTCCGGTTTTCTTTCAGCGATACCGGCATCGGCAATATCTTCAGCAAAGGTGGCCTGCCCGTGGCGCCTTTCAGAACGGATAGCTGGGAAGATAAGTAGTTTTTATAGTTTAAGATCATAACAGAAAAAAGAAGCAAATGCGTATTGAAAGAATATTATTCCTTGGGCTGACTGTCTGGATGCTGGCTTCCTGCACGGGAGGTATAGAAAAAACAGGAGAGAAAAAAAAACCTGATGAATTTCTGCCCGGTCTGAAATCCAGGCTTGAAAGTAACGACAGCCGGGGAAAGCTGGTATATACTTTTGCATCGTTGGCTTATACGGTCGATGCTAAATGGGGAAAGGGAAAACCGTTGGTAGGAATGGAAAGGATGGCCGGAATAGCGCATAAGCACGGCATTCCCGTCACCTGGCTGATTGACACAGGCACGGGGTCGGCCATGAAAGATAAAATCGACGAATGGCACAACGCTTACGGCGACGATATCGCGCTCTATATCGAAAGCGAACCGGGCGATCCTGTCCATGCGGCAAAAATGAAAGCGGAGCTCGACTCCCTGAAGAAACTTTTCCCCTGGTCGGATGTGAAGCCTCTTGCCGCATCTCACCGCAGCAATGAAATGCTGAAAGAGGCTAAAGATTTGGAAATGAACTCAGTATGGGGATCGTGCTGGGAGCAGGTCGGTGTAGATCGGATTACCGATCGGGGAGCGCCATGGGGATTGTATTATGTATCGGAAGATAATTACAAGATCCCATCCTTAAAAGGGAAAGGGTTGGTATCGGTGGAGTGGACATCGCGCGACCTTTCCAAATCGCTGCATACAGGAGCGCCCACGACTTATTCAAGCGATCCCAATGACGTAGGACGTTCCGAACTTTGTACCGGAACGGATATCGGGTACTGGAAAGGCATGTTCGATAACTATATCCGGAATATCGCTTCCAATCAGTACGTGTTTTTCCAGCAGCACCAGGAGGCGCACGAGATGGAATACGGTGATGTATGTAGAGCCTATTCACCCGAAGAAATAGATGAGGTGGAAAAAATACTGGATGCCTTTTTTGCTTATGTAAAATCGTACGGAGATCTGGTGGAACTCAAAACTATTCCCCAGGCGGTTCAGCTTTATAACGACAGTTTTCAGGAAACGGCGCCTTCGGTCATGCTGTTTGATGACGTGCCGGTAAGCCGGCCGGTGTTCTGGTACGGCAGGGAAAACAGGGCGACAGGTCCCTGGCCGAAAACTTTGCTGTATTATGATAAGGAATGCCAGCTGGCCTTTATCGAAGGACAGCTTAAACCGAGGATGAACCGTGATTACGTCCATAACCGGGCAGTAGATGACCGTAACTACTACCAGGCTGATCATGAACCCGAAGTGAAGCTGCAGATCCCCTGGAAGGATATCGAATTCCTGGAGGTACCGTTAGAGATCAGTTCGAAGGAGGAAATGCCTTATGGAGTCGCTTTCTGGTATGATTTCAACCGGTATCAAATTAAGAATGTAGAAGGAGCAACCTATGTAGGACCTGTCGAAGACCAGGTTGTGCTATTAAGGTTAAATCTTGAAAAAGGGAAAAATAAGGTTGTGGTTCACCTGGAAAAGAAATAACATTGCAGCGCTCTCCCTCGTCTTAGACGACGGGAGGGCGATATCAGGTCTCTGACCTGATAGAGGATGATCTTTTTGCCGGTCGGAGACCGGCTATCGCACTTTCACCGTCGTGAGACGGGAAAGAGCGGAAAGTGCGGGCATTTTCCAATCTGCCACAAGGGAACCCAAAAACAGATAATGACACTTTTACAACAACTGCAACAAAGAAGCGGAAGAGCCTGCGAGCTTACCGGAGAAACAGACGGCTTTGTCATGTATGAGGTGCCGCCTGCAGGCAAAGGAACTGCAGAAAATACTATCCTGGTTTCGGAAAAAGCCCTTGCCCAGGTAGAAGGAAGCGAACCTCTCGATAGCGGGTTCTGGCAGCAGCGCCTGCCTGCAAGCATGTGGAGCGAAGTGCCGGCGGTACAGGTAGTGGCCTGGCGCCTGCTAAACAGGTTGAAGGGCGAAGCCTGGGCAGCCGAAAACCTCGATATGCTGTATCTTGACGAAGAAACGCTCGCCTGGGCGCAGAGTGGCGGAGAAGTGACGGAAGCCGCTGAGTCCGATCTTCATAAAGACAGCAATGGAACCACGCTTGAAAACGGCGATACCGTCGTGCTTACCAAATCGCTGGATGTAAAAGGGTCGTCGATAAATGCCAGGATTGGGACTGTTGTCAAAAACATACGCCTGGTGGCGGATAATACCGATCAGATAGAGGGTAAAATTGAGGGGCAGCAGATCGTGATCCTGACAAAGTATGTGAGGAAGCACAACGGCTAAGTCTGAAACATCGTGTACATACCATGGTGTTTTTAAGGGTTTGCTTTATATCTTTAGGACAATTTGCATAGCAACTTGTAAATAAACCCTTGAAAGAAGTGAGCAGACTGTTCCTTTCCCTTTTGTTAACTGTTTGCTGGGTATCGGCGTGCCGGCAGCAGGATTCTGTACCGGTCGATGCTTTCAATTATGAAATTGTGAAGCAGGGTACTTTTCAGAATGCGGCGGTAGCAACGGCGCATCCTCTCGCCAGTGAAGTAGGGCGGTATATACTGGAGCAGGGCGGCACGGCTGTAGATGCAGCTATAGCGGTTAAGTATGCTCTGGCCGTTGTTTATCCCAATGCAGGCAATATCGGCGGCGGGGGGTTCATGGTCCTGCATACCAAAGACGGCAAGTCGCATACCGTGGATTTCAGAGAAAAGGCTCCTGCGCTCGCACATCGTGATATGTACCTGAATTCTTTGGGGAATGCAGACCTGTCCAACAGCCAGAACGGGCATTTGGCAGCCGGTGTACCGGGTACGGTGGCAGGGATGGAATCAGTGCATAAAAAATTCGGCACAATGGATTTCGGCAAGCTGATCCAGCCCGCAATCGATCTTGCGGAAAAAGGATTTGCGATCACTGAAAAAGAAGCCGAGGGACTGAATAAGCACAGGGAGAGCTTTGTGAAATACAACACCCGGACTCCCGCATTCGTGAGAGATATCTCCTGGAAGGCAAATGATACACTGGTACAGACCGACCTCGCCAATACGCTGAAGCGTATCCTGAAAGACGGCGCCAAAGGTTTTTATGAAGGAGAGACCGCCCAGCTTATCGCAGAGGAGATGAAGCGTGGGGGCGGGATTATTACGGAGGAGGATTTAGAGGCATATTCTGTCGTTGAACGCGACCCGGTTACTTTCACTTACAAAGACTACGAAGTTATTACTATGGGGCTGCCGACCAGCGGCGGCATACTGCTCGGGCAGATGATGGAGATGATCAGGCCGTATCCTTTGAAGGAGTACGGTTTTCAGAGCAAGGAAGCCATTAACCTGATGGTCGAGGTGGAGCGCCGGGCATATGCAGACCGTGCCGAGTATCTTGGAGATCCGGATTTTATAAAAGCGCCTGTCAGCAAGTTGCTGGATACGAATTATATACGTTCCAGGATGAAGGACTTTATCCCCCTGAGGCCGTCCAAAAGTGAAAATATAAAAGCAGGTTTAGGAAAGGAAAGCGAAGAAACAACCCACTTTTCGATTCTTGATAAAGACGGGAATATGGTATCGCTGACGACCACCATCAATGCAGCCTATGGCAGCAGCGTAGTGGTTGGCGGTGCCGGTTTTATCCTCAATAACGGGATGGATAATTTCAGCGCAAAGCCCGGGCAACCCAACCGGTTCGGCTTGCTCGGAACGGAAGCCAATTCGATAGCGCCCGGGAAAAGGATGTTGAGCTCTATGACGCCTGCCATTGTCAAAAAAGATAATAAGCCCTATATCGTGGTGGGCACGCCGGGCGGCTCTACGATTATCACTTCGGTGTTCCAGACATTGATGAACCTTCTGGAGTTTGGTATGACTGCCGGCGATGCTGTCAATGAGCCCAAATTCCATCATCAGTGGCAACCCGATGTGGTCTATGTCGAGAAAGGGTTCGACCCCGAAGCCAGGAAAGGGGCGGAGGCATCGGGGTATGTCCTGCAGGAGCGCGAAAGCATCGGTCGCACAGAACTGCTGGTGGTCCGTGACGGCATGATAGAAGCTGTTGGCGACAGGCGGGGCGATGACAGTGTCGCAGGGTACTGAAAAGCTGAAAATAGATGAAACTAGTCAAAATCAGGTTTGCGGCGATTCGCTTTTAAAGCTGCCCGTTCTGTTTTGGCCCGCTTCTTTTTCAGGATCGATGCGAGTGTAGGCTTTGTTGGTTTCCGGGGAGTATCTTTTCGGAGCGCACCTGTGATCAGCCTGTAGAATTTTTCAATGACGAGCTCTTTATTGGCGAGCTGTGAGCGTTCGGTCTGGTGGTAGAGAACAAGGATCCCGTCCTGGGTGATGCGGTTATCCAGCTTCTCAAGCAACTGCGATTTTTCACTTTCCGTCAGAGCTTTCGAACCCTGTATATCAAACCGTAGTTCAACCTTGCTTTCCACTTTATTCACATTTTGCCCTCCTTTTCCGCCGCTTCTGGAAGTGGAGAAAGTAAGTTCTGGTAGCAATAGCGCCGGATCGCTCATTTTGAGGGTGAATAGTGTTTATCGTTGTGCCTGTAATTTTAGTTATTTTTATTTTTACTATCAGCTGAAAATTGATCAAAGAAAAGAATATAAAAATGAGAAGACTAATAACTTCCTTAGCCATTGCAGTACTCAGCTTTATAGCTTTCCAACCTGTTTTATCGCAGGATAAACCGGATTTTTCAAAAAAAGGAGAAGTTCACAGCCAGGTGATCCGTTTATGGGATACCCATTATCGTGATTATTTTGCCGGGGAAATTAACAGGAGGCTATTCCAGGAGGGAGATGTATATGTTTTATACGACGTTCAGATCGGCGGATTGCAGTCGTTTGTCGAAATGACCCGGAGATGCAGGGATATCCCTCAAATAGCAGAGCTCGTAGATTTGTTAGCTCCTACCTTCTCTGTATTAAAACCTGTACCGGATGCCGATAACAGCAAAGGGTGGATTTGTACGGGAGGGAATATATGTACAGCCTATAAATTTATCGGGAAGGAAGTGCCGCTTTGCAGCTCACAATTCCTGGGTTTGTTAGGGGCGGTTGCCACCAATGTATCTGAAAATATTCCACCCGGTCAACGGACAGCGGAGCAGAAGGCTTTTCTTTCCGAAGCGTTCAATACCATGGCTGTCCAGATAAACCGCTGGTTTACAGATGGTTATCTTGCTTCAGTCGACAGGAGGCTTCATACAACGTCCGCTGATATTAAAGACGGCAGCTCCCGGTATTTTTTTACTGACAAAGACCTTTGGTACCTGACCGCTCTTTCCGATTTGTCGGAGCTGCACCGGTACGGTATACAGCCGGCGGCAGAGGACGGGAAAAAGGCGTTTGAAGAGCTGCAGCTTAAAAAGGAAGGCATACAAAAAACATTCGATCTGTTTGTGGCCAGGACTGTCCTTACGACCACTCCCAACGGGCCAAGAGCCGATCTGGACAAAGGGTTCTGGAGGTATTATTTTGACAACAGGTATGCCGGTTATGCGGGAGAGTTAAGCCCGGTCGGCTGGGAAGAAACCGGCGACGGAAAATGGGAGATGAAAACCCAGGTGAAATGGGACAGCACTTATATCGCGCCCGATGCGGGATGGGACATCAGTCATTCGAGGAGACTGGTTCCTGCGCTTGAAACTTTTGCAAGAAACCGGGAAAATATAAAAGTGCTCTGGGGTTATGATAACCCTGCTTTTGACCCGGTAGCGCTCAGGCAGGCCTTTGCCAACCAGGTAGTTGAAAAGATATGGAATGGCGATGTTAAATACCCGCTATTTGCTAATTTCTGGAGCGGGGAGAACGGCTGGTACAGAGTAGCCTATGCGGCAAACGAGACGGGAAGGCGGTTTGCGGGGTATCCCCCGTATGGCCTGACCATATCCATAGCCGACGGGGGATACCCGGTCTGGGGCGCTTTTCACCCCACCTTGAATACTATTTTCAGGAATATTTTTGAACTCTCGCGGACAGACGACCCTGCGGCGAGAGATTTCGCCTCAAAGTATTACCGGAGATTATTCGGCAGAGGATCCGATCAAACGTCAATCCGGGATCTTTCTTTCTTGTCAGACCTGGTAGAACTCTCTTCCGGTGGCAGATGAAATTTTTAACGACATTTTTAGCAAAAAAGCCGGTTTACTTCGTTCTTTACAGACAAAAGGATTTGTATGGTATGAAAAAGTACTTTGGCGGGCTTTTCGGCATCATGATCATAGCGGCGATGAGCGCCTGCTCTTCCGGTAAAAAGGCGGATTCGGCGCTTAAGGGAATTGCAAAGCCCGGAGAAACTGCGGTTGCTGCAAAAAATACCTCTGCCGGCGAAGAGTTTTCACTTCCCGCGATTGAGTCGAAGTTCCTGGATAACGACGCACAGAGTACGCGTGTGTATCTGTTCGTTACCGTCAATAAAGGACGCAGACCGGCAACCCCTGAAGAATTCAGAAAGAGCTTCAACCTTAACTACGTCGTATACGGAGATTATGGCAGCCGCGACAGGCTCGGTTATGGGAATGTGCCGCTGGATGAGCGTTCGGTAGTAAAGTCAGGAGACCAGCTATTGGTACAATTCGATATTAAAAAGCCTTCCGGTAAAGACGGTGGAGTGGTTCTGAGCGAAGTAAGCGAGGCAGGTACCATGAAAAAATCCCTGAACGATCTTCCGGTCAGGTTCACAAATCTGAAGACCTCCGACCGGTACGGGATTTTTGATTCTGCAACGGGTAGCCTCCTCAACAGGAACTATGTGCATAGCGGTGAAAAAATAGTGATCAGAACGCTTGGAGGAGAGGTAGCTTCGTTACACGGAGCCTACTATAACCACGTGTTCGAACCTGCCGGATCTCCTATGAATACCGCCCCCCGCACTGCATCCAGGAACCTGAATGTCGACAGTACATTCCAGGTCGGTACGGGTGAGGCGATACCCCTCGTAAGCCTGGGACTTTATTATTTTACACCCGATACCTCGAAGCACGAAGGAGTTGGGGTGATGGTGACCAATGACCGGTATCCGAAAATGACCTACCCGGAGCAGCTTACCGGCCCGGTGCAGTACATGAGCACGAATGCAGAGATCAAAATCATGCAGGGAGCGGAAGATCCGAAAAAGGCGCTGGACCGCTACTGGCTTTCCCTGATGAACGGTCACCAGGATCTGGCCAGGAACGTTATCAAAAACTACTATGCCCGCGTGGAAGATGCCAACCGTCTTTTCACTACTTACAAGGAGGGCTGGAAAACCGACAAGGGAATGATCTTCATCATCCTGGGGAACCCGGATAAGGTGCAGCGCAGTAAGGACCGCGAAATCTGGGTATATAACCAGCGCGGAGGCGCCAATAATATCAATTTTACTTTTAACAAAAGAAGCAATCAATTTGTTGATAACCATTATGAACTGGTTCGCTACGTCGAATATCAGCCCATTTGGTATCCGATAGTAGAAGCATGGAGAACCGGCACTTTCAGGTAAGAAAACCTGTAAAAAAACGTCCTCCCCAGGGCGATATGGCATTCGGTATACAACCGGTGCTGGAAACACTGAGATCCGGAAAAGAGGTGGAAAGACTGTTCATCCAGCGTGAACTGGGGATGAACGAGATCGTCAGGCTTGCCGAGAGCAGGCAGATCGCCATTCACCGCGTTCCGCTTGAAAAGCTGAACAGGCTCACCGGGAAAAACCACCAGGGAGTAGTCTGTTTTCTTTCTCCTATCAGGTATGCTCCCGTGCACAATGTGCTTACACAGGTCTATGAAGAAGGAAAGGTGCCTTTGTTCCTGCTGCTGGACAGGGTAACGGATGTCCGGAATTTCGGGGCTATCGTACGCACTGCCGAGTGCGCTGGCGTGCAGGCGGTGATAGTGCCTTCGAAAGGAGGGGCTATGATCAATGCAGATGCGATGAAAACTTCTTCGGGAGCGCTTAACTACATGCCTGTATGCCGGGAAGAAAACCTGTCTGAAGTTGTTAAATATCTGATAAACAGTGGTTTGCAATGTATTGCGTGTACCGAGAAGTCGACGGCACCGCTATACCGCTCGGATTTCACAGTACCGACAGTCGTGATCATGGGTTCGGAAGAAGACGGTATTTCCCAGGATCTGCTCAACCTGGCCCATGCAAGGGTGGCTATACCCCTGATGGGAGAAGTGGAGTCGCTGAATGTCTCGGCGGCGGCGGCGGTCATATTGTATGAAGCCGTAAGACAGAGGAGCCCTTCGACTTAGCTCAGGGGCCGGTTCCTGAGCGGAGTCGAAGGGGGATTGAGTAAACGGTAACCCGGTTAAGAATACTATTCGTTAAATTGCCGGATAGTTTTGCTTATCACTATCAAACCCGGTTACCAATGTCTGAAATCAAAAAGTTTAGCAAGAAAGACGGTGAGTTTATTCTGTCCTCCCGGGCAGATGAGCTGGTTAAGGAGACAGATGCGGCTTACAAAGCGGCAGGGGTGAAAATCCTTGACTATACGCACAGCCAGTTTTTCGGGAGAGACAAACTCGAGGAACTGCTCCATCAAACGGGCGATCAATGTGCCGGTCTTAAATTCAGTTTCACACTGGAGAAAGGGAAGCTGAATGAACTGAACCTGGTCATCCAGGCGGTCGACAGCGAAGGAAATGTACTGGATGTATCGGGAGGAAAGTCCCGGTCTGCCACCGGAAATTCGCTGTACGGAGGTCCGAGATGTCCCCCGACTTGTATTCCACCTATACATACCTGATCATTGGTTGAAAGCTATCTGCAAAGCAGGTGAAGGAAATACTGGTATTTCTTAAATATTACCCATTGTATACCGGGGTATTTATTACCCTGGTTCCAATTGGTATCATGATTTATAAATGGAAGAGGCTCGATGCCTCTTTCCGTTTATTATTCCTGTATCTCGCCTGTAAGCTTGTGGCAGATATAGCAATGATCTATTATGCCGCTACAGGACAAAACAATATCTGGATCCATAACCTGATGGTCCCGTTGCGTTATGTCCTGTTAAGCGGCATGTTTTTCTACTTCCTGGAGTCGCCCCGGAGTAAATACGGGATAAGAGTATCCATACCTCTTTTCCTTATCCTGGCTTTTGCCGATATTTATTATTCCGATAATGAGGGCAGCCCGATAGACGAATATTTCTATGTAAGATACAGCGGGATTGTTGAATGCCTTTTGATGCTTTTGTGGATTTTGTTGTATTTTTATGAGCTTTTCAGATCCCTGAAAATCGAAAATCTTTTGAAATCTCCCAGGTTTCTTACAGCAGTTGCATGGTTGTGCTTTTATGCTTCGATGGTATTTTTTACACCGGTTTTTTATTATATAAGCAGAAGCAGGCGTATTATCGAGCTGGGTATCCTGGAGATTGTTCCCGACTGTATGGAAATTCTGACGGTTTTAATACTAACGGGAGCGGTGAGCTTTATTTCCGTCAGGTATGATTGAACAGACCCATATAGTACTGGGAATGGTCGTAGGCCTGGTTGCCATGCTCCTGATGGCCGGCTTTATAGTCGTTTTTATTGTGATGTACCAAAGAAGGCAGATCATGCAGGAGAAGCGTATGAGCGAGGTACAGAGAGATTACCAGAAAAGCCTGCTCGAAACGGCCCTCGATTCGGAGGAAAACGAACGGAGACGTATGGCCGGAGAGTTGCATGACGACATTGGCGTAATGCTCTCACTGACTAAAATGAGCGTAAACCAGCTCCGCCAGAAGTCGGAGCATTTCGGAGAGGAGGAGAAGCTTTTGATCGGCCGGGTAAAAGATTTGCTCGAGGAAACGATGACGAACGTACGCCGGATATCGAAAGCGCTGGTGCCCACTACTCTTGAACAGTTTGGCCTTGAGGCAGCTATCGAAGACCTTGTGGGAAAACTATCGCCTGCCGGGTGCCCGGAAGTACTTTTTATGGAGGCTAAAGAGGCGATACCGAGGCAGCCTCCGAAAACCGAGCTGGCGCTTTTCAGGATAGCACAGGAGTTGCTTAACAACGCGATCAAACATGCCGGGGCAACCGTGATCAGGATTGAATTATTCAACTCGTCGGGCCTGATACAGCTGACCGTTGAAGATAACGGCTCGGGATTTGATACTGTTTCTGTAAGAGAAAGTAAAAAAGCGGGTCTGGGGCTTAAGAATATAGAAAGCAGGTTGAGTATTATTAACGGTACAGCAACCTACAGTAAACTGAAGCCAGGCACCCGTGTCAGAGTAGAAGTTCCGCTTCAGCACATCAATGAACAGAGCCTATGAAGAAAATTATGCTCAGTATTGCTGACGACCACCGTTTGTTCAGGATGGGTTTCGTCTCTATGTTATCGTCGGTCAGGGATTTTCAGTTCGTTTTTGAAGCGGGAAACGGCCAGGAGCTGGTAGATCAGCTTGAGCAATCACCCTGCGATATTGTCCTGCTCGATGTGAGCATGCCGGTAATGGACGGGATGAAAGCTACGGCTATTATCCGCGAGCGTTTCCCGGCTGTAAAGATCATCGTGATTTCCATGTACGACGAAGACCGTTTCGTAACGCATATGCTGGAGCTGGGTGTAAACGGGTACCTGCTGAAGGACTCCTCGCCGGAGGAAGTAGAGAAGGCGATACGGCAGGTATACCTGGAAGGGGCATACTATAGCGATTTCGTAGGGAAAGCGCTCCACAGGAAATTACTGTCGAAGAAGCAGCTACCTGCTCCCGTTTCTCTTCACAGCGCTTTCGCTACCGATCTCTCTGCTCGCGAAAAGGAAGTGCTCAGGTTGCTTTGCGATGGTATGTCGACAGCAGAGATAGGCGATAAGCTTTGTCTGAGCGCCCGGACTGTAGAGGGGTACCGGCAGCGTATCATAGAAAAAACCGGGGCAAAAAATATTGCCCAGGCTATAGCATTCGCTTATAAAAGAAATTTGCTCTGAGGGGAAGCGTCAGGTTACAGGGTTAGTTTTCGCTCCCGCCTACCCTGCGGCCTTTCAGCGTTTCACGCTGGGAATTCACCTGGTTAAGGAGATCTTTATTTACAAACAGCCTTGCACCTACCCCGCTCTGAACGTCGTAAAGATATCCTTTATAGTTGATCTTCGAATCTTCGGTAGTGGAGAGATAATACTGGTTGCCGGTGATGACAAACGGGATGCCTTCTTCATCCTGCTGCGAATCGTCCCAGGAGGCATTGATGCTTCCCTGCTCTGTATTTAAAGCCACGCCCGGTGTAAAGGGCCGTATAGTGATGGTATGTACGCTTTTCCCGTTCTGAATACTGATCTTACCTTCAGATGTAACCCCTATATCGTTGGGGTTGACCCCTTCCCGCTTAATGACCAGCATCTTATCGTTGTAAAACTGGACCTTGTCAAGCGAGATGCCGGCTGCTTCCAGGTCTTTCCGAAGTTCTTCGGTAAAGACGGTATAATTGGTAAAAGGCACTTTATTGGGAGTTGAACACCCCAGAACCAATCCCGTCAGAGCGGCAAAAAGTAATTTTTTCATTTCGGATTTACGTTAATATATGGCTGATGCTGTCAATCTGGCAGAATTGAAACGATTTTTAAGTACTGGAACGCAATTTCGAGTTTCCATATTGTAATCGTTAAAAAAGTAGTTAAAAAAACTGTACCAAACCTAAAGCGATATATCTCCCTCCCATGGAACTGGTGAAATTATCATAGGGTAAAAGTGGAAATATTTACCCGCTCTTACAGGGAAGATGCCCGGGTGGCGAGGAGGGAATGATTCTAGGGATTTCCAAAAGTTATCGTAAATTGGGTCTTTACTGAAAAATCTATAGGACCAAGTTGTAAATACATAAATATTATTGGGTATGAAACAAAAGCGGCCTGATACCTGGCAAATATTGCCTTTTACAAAATACCTCCTGATTATAGCATTAGCTATTCAAACAACGAGGGCATATGCGCAGAATCCCGGTATAGCTTCAATCAACCGGTTTTCAGAAGAAAATTCCCAGTTGCTTGAAAAGCTTTACAGGCAATTGCACCAGAACCCCGAACTTTCCGGACAAGAAGAAAAGACATCGGCCATCATGGCCGGAGAACTGAAAAGCCTGGGTTTTGAGGTGACCGAAAAGCTTGGGGGGCACAGTCTGGTCGGAATTTACAAAAATGGCGAAGGACCGGTGGTAATGGTCCGCACTGATATGGATGCACTTCCTGTAGAAGAGAAAACCGGGTTGCCCTATGCCAGTAAGGTAAGGGGTATTGACGCTACCGGCAAGGACGTCGGTGTAATGCACGCTTGCGGGCATGATGTACACATGACTGTGTTTGTAGGAACAGCCCGTGCGCTGATAGAGGCTAAATCGCACTGGAAGGGCACACTCGCTATGGTAGCCCAGGCTGCCGAGGAAACGGGGGTCGGGGCGGATTTGCTATTTAAGGCCGGTCTGTATGAAAAGATTATCAAACCCGATTATGCCCTGGCCCTGCATGCAAGCCCCTATCTTCCTGCAGGACATATAGGTTACCGTGAGGGGGCGCTTATGGCAAGCGTTGACATGGTTGATGTGACGGTATACGGTCAGGGCGGTCATGGCGCTGCTCCGCATACTACTAAAGATCCGGTAGTGCTGAGCGCGCAGATGATACTGGCTTTCCAGACCATCGTAAGCAGGGAGATCAATCCGCTTGATCCTGCCGTGGTTACAGTTGGTTCCATTCATGGAGGTAATGTGCATAACGTTATCCCCGATGAAGTGAAGTTACAGCTTACTTTGAGGGCATATTCAAGGGAAGTAAGGGATCATCTCGTAGAATCCCTCAAAAGGATCTGTAAAAATATGGCCATCACAGCGGGGATTCCCGAAGACAAGCTGCCTGTCGTAACCCTCAGGGATCCGCACATGCCTGCTACGGTAAATGACCCGGCGCTCACACAGCGGCTGGCTACCGCATTCCGGGGCAGTTTCGGGGCGGATAGGGTCACCGAGATGCCGCCTTATATGTTTGGAGAAGATTTTGCCCTTTTTGGTTTACAGAAACAAAAGGTTCCAATTTGCATGTTTTGGCTGGGGGCTGTCGACCCGGCGAATATAAAAAAGGCGAAGGAAGAAGGGAAAGATCTGCCCGCTTTACATTCCCCCTATTTTGCCCCGCTTCCCGAACCCACGATCAAAGCCGGAGTGAGGGCGATGGGTACCGCTGTATTCACTCTTTTTAATAACCGGGTCAACTAACTTATGGGAATCCCCTTATATACTGATGCTGTCAATCTGGCAGAATTGAAATGATTTTTTGGTGCTGGAACGCAATTTTGTGTTTTCATATCGCAATCATTAAAAAAAGTAGTTTAAAGAAACAAAGTATATATGGAGACCATACAACAGGAAAAAGGTTCACTCAGCATTCACACCGAGAATATATTCCCCATCATCAAGAAATTTTTATATTCAGACCATGAGATCTTTCTCAGGGAGCTGGTGGCGAATGCGGTAGATGCTACCCAGAAAATCAAACAGTTATCTTCTATAGGAGAATATGAAGGCGAGCTGGGCGAGCTCAAAGTGACTGTTAAGCTGGACGAAGCGGCAAAGACAATTACCGTTAGCGACAGCGGGATCGGGATGACCGCCGACGAGATTAAAAAGTACATCAACCAGATCGCCTTTTCGGGTGCGACGGAATTTGTCGAAAAATACAAAGATAAAGGGTCGGAAAATGGAATAATCGGGCACTTTGGGCTTGGCTTCTATTCGGCCTATATGGTTGCCTCAAAAGTGGAAATATTTACCTGCTCCTACAGGGAAGGCGCCCAGGCGGTAAGGTGGGAATGTGACGGTTCGACAGAATTTACCATTGAGCCGACTGAAAAAGAAGGGCGCGGTACCGATATCGTCCTGCATATAGCGCCAGACTCGGAAGAATTTCTGCAGGCGTATCGGTTGCAGCAGATACTGGAGAAATACGGCAAATTTTTGCCCGTTCCCATCGAATTCCAGGAGAAGGTTATCAATAATCCCACTCCGATCTGGGTCAAAAACCCGGTAGACCTCACAGACGAAGATTACCTGGCCTTTTACAAAGAACTCTATCCCTATAGCGAAGACCCGCTGTTCTGGATCCATCTCAATGTAGATTACCCGTTCAACCTGACGGGCGTTCTCTACTTCCCGAAATTGAAGAACGACTTCCAGCTTCAGCGCGAAAAAATACAACTTTACAGCAGGCAGGTCTTTATTACCGACGAGGTAAAAGATATCGTCCCCGATTTCCTTCAGCTCCTTCACGGCGTAATCGACTCTCCCGATATCCCGCTGAACGTTTCCAGGAGCTATCTACAGGCTGACGGCAACGTGAAAAAAATCGGGAGCTACATAACCCGGAAAGTAGCTGACAAACTTGCAGAGCTATTCAGGAACGACAGGGAAGGGTTTGAAAAGAAATTTGAGGATATCGGTCTTTTTGTGAAATACGGCGCTATCAGCGACGAGAAGTTTTATGAAAAAGCCAAGGATTTCTGCCTCCTTAAGAATACGGAAGGGAAGTTCTTTACTTTCGATGAATACCGTGAGAAAGTTAAGGAAAACCAAACCGAGAAGGACGATAAGCAGGTATGGCTGTACACTTCAGACGCCAAAAAGCAGGATGCCTTTATCTCGGCTGCCCTGAAAAAAGGCTATGACGTGCTGGTGCTCGACAGCCCTATCGACTCGCATTTTATCAACAGCCTGGAGCAGAAGCTGGAAAAGGTGAGCATCAAACGTGTCGATGGCGATACGATCGATAAGCTGATCGAGAAAGATATAAAGCCGGAAAGCCTGCTGAGCGAGAAAGATGAGGAGAAAGTAAAAGAAGTATTCGAAAAGGTGATCGACAATAAATCGGTTACGGTCAATGTGGAAGCCTTGTCGGGTGATGAGCTTCCGGTGGTGATCACTTTCCCCGAATTTATCAGGAGGATGATGGATATGCAGGCTACCTCGGGACAAAGGAACATGTTTGGCGAAATGCCTGTGATGTATACGGTTTCGGTCAATGCCAATCATCCGCTTGTAAGCAGGATCCTTGCTGACGAAGAGGGGGCTGAGCAGGGTAAGCTGGCCAGGCAGCTGTACGACCTTGCGCTCCTGTCGCAGGGAATGCTTTCGGGTGGCGGTTTAACGGAATTTATACAACGGACCGTTTCTACGCTTTAAAAAAGAAGGGCGATCCGGCCAGCCGGATCGCCCTTCTTTTTTAAAGCGTTATCTTTTACAATACGGCCTCGGCCAGTACCAGTATTTTATTATTGAGCACTTCCACAACACCGCCGTCGACGGTGTAGGATTGCCTGCCGGAACCGGTATCGATCAGAACCTCACCTTTGCCAAGCGTACTCACGAGCGGCGCATGGCTGTTCAGTACCTGAAACTGCCCTTCTGTTCCCGGGAAAGTAACAGACACAGCCTCCCCCGCGAAAACTTTCTTGTCAGGTGTAATGATTTCCAGATTCATTTTTTGATAATTTTTGATGGCACCGGATCAAGACCCGGCATTACCTATCTCGCAGCTTCCGCAAGCATTTTCTCACCTTTCCTTACCGCATCTTCGATCGTACCCACCAGGTTGAAGGCCATTTCCGGGAGGTGATCGTATTCTCCGTCGATGATCTGGTTGAAACCTTTGATGGTATCGTTGATGTCTACAAGCACCCCTTCGAGACCCGTAAACTGGGAGGCAACGAAGAAAGGCTGTGAAAGGAAACGCTCCACGCGGCGGGCGCGGGATACCACCAGCTTATCCTCTTCCGAAAGTTCTTCAAGACCAAGGATGGCGATGATGTCCTGCAGCTCTTTATAGCGCTGAAGGATATTTTTCACACGTTGCGCGCAGGAATAGTGGGCGTCGCCCAGCGCTTCCGCAGAGAGGATCCGGGAAGTGGAGTCGAGAGGATCCACCGCAGGATAAATACCTTTCTCCGCAACCTTACGGCTAAGTACCGTAGTGGCGTCAAGGTGGGCAAAAGTCGTAGCCGGAGCAGGGTCGGTCAAGTCATCGGCAGGTACATAAACCGCCTGTACGGAAGTGATCGAACCGTTTTTAGTTGAGGTGATACGCTCCTGCATGGCACCCATTTCGGTAGCCAGGGTGGGCTGGTAACCTACCGCCGAAGGCATACGACCCAGAAGAGCCGATACTTCGGAACCTGCCTGGGTGAACCTGAATATATTGTCGATGAAGAAAAGAATGTCGCGGCCTTTACCGTCTCCTTCGCCGTCACGGAAATATTCGGCAACGGTAAGCCCCGAAAGGGCTACGCGTGCCCGTGCTCCGGGAGGTTCGTTCATCTGGCCAAACACGAAGGTAGCCTGGGAATCTTTCAGCTCTTCATAGTCGACGCTGTCGAGGTCCCAGCCCCCGTTTTCCATGCTGTGCTTGAATTTCTCGCCGTACTTGATGATACCGGCTTCGATCATTTCACGCATGAGGTCGTTTCCTTCGCGGGTACGTTCTCCTACCCCTGCGAATACCGAAAGACCTGAGTACGCTTTCGCGATATTGTTGATAAGCTCCTGGATCAAAACGGTTTTTCCTACCCCTGCACCACCGAACAACCCGATCTTACCGCCCTTTACATACGGGGCCAGCAGGTCGATCACCTTGATACCGGTGTAGAGAATTTCTGTAGCGGTAGCCAGGTCTTCGAATTTAGGGGCAGATCTGTGAATAGATATACCTTTGCTTGCATCGACTTCCCTCAAACCGTCGATGGTATCTCCGACAACATTGAAAAGACGACCTTTGATCTGCTCACCGACAGGCATTTTGATAGGAGACCCTTTGGCGATTACCGCCATGCCCCGTTGCAAGCCTTCGGTACCCTCCATGGCAATTGCACGCACACGGTCTTCACCTAAGTGTTGCTGGCACTCCAATACCACTTTCTGGCCGTTGGGTTTGATCACCTCGAGCGCATCCAGAATAGAAGGCATCTGGCTGTGATTTTCAAACGATACGTCTACTACCGGTCCGATTACCTGAGTAATTTTCCCTATGTTTGCCGCATTTGACATTGTTTCGCTATATTTTATTGGCGTATATTAATTTTGAGACCGCAAAAGTAGTTTATAAATAAATCATAACAAACGTTTCGGGGGGCAAATATTGGATATTTTCCAGAAAATGTCCGGCAGATGAGTGGGGCATGTATTAATCTCTCAAGGAGAATTCGTTTATACGAAATGAAAAAACTTTTTTTTTGGAAATCCTGGAGGCCTGCCGAGCGAATAGGCACCGTTGCAGTACTCGTCCTGCTTATCTCTTCACTCCTTTATCTGCTAATTTCATCTGGTATTTTTTCGGGGACCGGCAATGTGAAATGGGACATCCTGTCGCTTGTCCATGACACGGCGGTGCCTGTCAACCGGCTGAAGCTCGGAGACTTCGAGTTTGTGATCCCGGCGCCTTCGGTATACGTAACCGAGCGGTATGTCGCTCCCCTGATGCTGCCCGATGTCGTTTCCGGATTGTTTTTTCTGGTGGTTGCCCTTTCCGGGCTATCCGTCGTGCTGGCCGCATTGACTACCCTTTCCAGGTTCTGGTTTCTGGGAGGACTTGCCATCCTGATCCCGCTGCTGGTTTTCTCCAGGATGGAGATGCTGGTTTTTCCGGGCTTACCCGAACGCACCCTGCTGCTGTTTGCGCTTGTGTTGTATGGCGGAACCGGGTACTACATCCACGAATTCAGGCCGGGTACAGGAATAGTAAACCGTATTGTTGTTTTTGCCGCAATCTCGGTTGTGCTTGCGCTGGTTGCGGTTACGGGGAGCTCCGGTCCCGCACCGGCGTATACTTTCCTGGTTTACAGCCTGCCACTGTGGCTGATCCCCGCTGTTATTTTCCTGTTGGTATCGGCTACCGAAATCCTGTACGGCCTGGTCTGGCTGGCTACCTCGAAGTCGACTAATATGGGTAGCCGGTCGTTGCTCAACTTTTCCGTAATTGCCGGCATTTACTTGCTTATTCTCGTATTTGCCTACGTCGGTAATACGAAAATGGCGGATTGGGGTGTGATATTGGTGCCTGTATGGCTGCTCGGGGCCCTCGGCGCCGTGATCGGGCTGAGCGGGTTCCGGTTGAGATGTGAAAGCACGGAGGGCCATCTTCCCTTCAGGGAATCGGGTTTCTGGCTGTATTCCGGGTTATTCCTGATCACGGCGGGTACTGCAGGTATGGCGGTGGCAGCCGGTAATGACCCTTTGCTGGAAGTGCTGGAGGATAGCATCATCAACAGCCAGCTGGGTATGGGGCTGGCATTCGTGTTTTACATCATAGCTAATTTCCTTCCCTTGTTCCGGAAAGGGCTGCAGGTGCATAAAGTGCTTTACAAACCCCTGAATTTTGGCCTGACCCGGACGAGGATCATCGGCGTGGCGCTGGTGGCCGGGTTGTTCTCGATGCAGAATCTTTTCCCGGTTAAGCAGGGAATAGCGGCTTATTTCAACGGGTTGGGCGACCTGCATACGCTCACTAACCAGTATGCTCTGGCCGAGCAATACTATAAAATGTCGCTGCAGCAGGAGTTCCAGAACCATAAGGGGAATTATGCGCTGGCTTCCCTGGCAAGGATACAGGGAGACAACAACGCCGCAGTTTATTATTTCAGGCAGGCTACGCTTAAAAAACCTTCACCCCAGGCTTATATCGGGTTAAGCAACCTGCTGGCGGAGGACGACCTCTATTTCGAAGCGATGTTCAGTCTCAGGGAAGGTCACCGGGCTTTTCCCAGGAATGGTCCTGTTCTTAACAATATCGGGCTGCTTTATGCCCGGACCAACCTTTCCGATTCTGCCTATTACTTTTTAAGCTCGGCCGAAAAGCTGTCCCGCGACGGAGTTGCACCCACCAATATCCTGGGAATTCTTTCCGGTATCCTGGACCCGGAAGCTTTAGACTCTCTGGCCGGCGCCGCCCGCTTTGCCGACAACCTGTCGTGGAATGCCAACAGGCTACTGGTTAGTAACCTGGCCCCGAAAAGTCCGGTGGAGAAAAGCAGGAACGACGCGCTCAGACCCGACTCCCTGGTTAGCGCTGCGGGTTTTGCCTACTGGATGAACTATGCCTACAACCAGGCGTGGAACGACAGTACGCTGGCTGTGAAAATACGGCAGATAGCGTCGAAAAATGACCTGATGGCCGGCAATCTTCTGGTGGCGTCGGCTCATGCCGATTTCTACGGGGGAAACAAAACCAGGGCCATAGAGACACTTCTTGCCCTGGCCGGCAACGAAGGAGAGAATTCGGGGTTATACCATAAAATACTGGGCCATTGGTTCCTGCAGACCGGGCTCTACGATAAAGCAATAGAGCAGTTTTCTGAAGTGGGCGGCCCCGACGGCGTCATCGGGCATGCCATAGCCCAGTCCCTGTCGGGCAATCCCGTTTCGGGCGTAATAGTCCTGGAACGGTTGGGGGAATCGGCGACGGATAGCCTGGAAATAGCCCGGCTTCAGAATGCGGTAATTACGCTCGCTCCGCCGCGGAGCAATACCGATTCACTGCTGGCGGCTGCCCGGAAGGCAGGGACCGAAGAGGCGTTCAGAGCGGCGCTGCGGCATAATCCCTACGACCCGGCCCTGGTGGCGGGCGTCGCAGGCTACCTGAAAGAGCAGCAAACGGGAGTCGCGAAGGCTTATGCTGTTGTAGTGGATGCGCTTCGCTTCAACGAAACTTCTTACCAACTGTGGGACGAATATGCTTTGCTGAGTCTTGATATGGGACTTACAGACCAGGCGGAGACGGCCCGGGAAAATGTAAGAAAATTTGCGGACGATACTGGTTATCACGAATTTTTGACCCGTTATCACGCCAAATGGTCGCTCAAACAAAAAGAGCGTGAAGAATTCCAATGATCCGGTATCTTCGCTCTCTTAATCGCCGGATAAATATCTACAAAGTGTCATGGAAGCATTGAATTGGAAATTGGGAGGTTTTTTTACGTCGGAGATTAGGATCTTTCAGGACAGGCTGATGATCGGGATGCTGAAGAAGTCGTTCTGGAGCAACGATGGGTATGGCGAGGTTCGCGGGAGGATGCTGCGGTTTGAAAAAAAGTCTTTTTTTTCGGACAGGTTTCTGATCAAAGACATCGAGGGGGTTAGAGAACGGGGGTGGATACAGCTTAGATGGCTAAGAGGGTATGCCGATATAGTGCTTGACGGGCAAAAATATACCTGGAAAAGGTTGAACTGGTGGAGTAATAGTTTCAGGATTTTATCCTCAGAAGGAGATGAACTGACGTCAAAGTCGGATCGGTGGTTAGGTACAAGGGGGACGTTGCATTTTGATTACATCGATCCTGCCGTCTTGCTGGTCGGGTTATATATTATGGGAGTTATAAGAAAAAGAAGAAGAGCATAGCCGAAAGCTTATTATTGATATGAAAATAATTGAAACAACCGATATTTCCCGCCGCTACATAATGGGAGCGGAAATTATTGACGCTCTGAAGTCAGTGACCCTGCAAATCGACAAAGGCGAATATGTAGCTTTTATGGGCCCGTCCGGCTCGGGGAAATCGACTCTGATGAACATTATCGGCTGCCTGGATACCCCGTCGACCGGCCAGTATATACTCAACGGGAAAGATGTGAGCGATATGACGGAAACGGAGCTGGCGGAGATCAGGAACCGGGAGATCGGCTTTGTTTTCCAGACTTTTAACCTCCTGCCGCGTATGACTTCCCTCGACAATGTAGCGCTTCCCCTGATATATTCAGGACTCAATAAGGCCGATCGCACCGAAAAAGCCATGATAGCCCTGAAAAACGTGGGTCTCGAGAACCGGGCGCATCATAAACCCAGTGAATTATCGGGCGGCCAGAGGCAGCGGGTGGCGGTAGCACGCGCATTGGTGAACGACCCCAGTATTTTACTCGCCGACGAACCCACCGGGAACCTCGACACGAAAACGTCGTATGAGATCATGGACCTTTTCGATCAGCTATACACAAAAGGGAATACCATCGTGATGGTAACGCACGAAGAGGATATAGCGCATTACGCCCACCGGATCGTAAGGCTGCGCGACGGTTTGGTGGAATCCGACACGATCAACCCCAACCCAACCAGGGTAACTGTCCAGTCTCCCTGAATTGGAATGGGCTTCAGCCCATTCTTCCCTATTTTAGAGTAAGCAACACCTCTTTATGCGGGCCGGTCTCCCTGTAATCCTGTGAGACCACCTTGCCACGTCCCTGGTATATTACCTTGTAGCCCTTGTTTTCCAGGAGGAATAATGCGTCGCGCAGCGTCAAACCACTTACATCCGGCAGACGTACGCCGGAGGGATATTTCTTCTCCCAGGATGTCTTTTCCCTGCCTTTCACACTCCCTGAAACCCACTCATTTTCTATGGGCGGAGCCTGCGGCAGCTTCATTTCGCCTGCTATGGCCGTCAGGTCTTTTGAGTAACCGGCAAGGTATACCGGGGCAGCTTCTTTCTCCGGTTTCTCCACCGGCACGTTGTGCAGGCTTACATCGTAGAGGTAGATCCTGTCGGCGATCTCTTTGAAAACCGGGGCCGAAACACTGCCGCCGTAAAGGCTTGACAGGGAGTATCCCTTCGGGTTATTGATAGAGACGATCATGCTGTACTTAGGTTTGTCGAGCGGGAAAAAGCCCGCAAAAGAGGCATGATACTTCCCTTCTTCCGGGCCTTTCGGACCGTTGAGCTGGGCGGTTCCCGTTTTTCCGGCGATGCTGTAGTAGGGGGAATTGATCTTATGGGCGGTCCCGTTGGCCACGACGCCGGCCAGCGCTTCCTGCATCTGCTTGATCGTAAATTCCGATGCGATCGGCTCTTTGCTAACCTGGGGAGTGAATTCCTCTACTACCTGCCCATTGCTCCTGATCTGTTTCACCAGCATCGGCTTTACCATATAACCGCCATTGGCGACGGCATTGTAGAGGGTGAGCATTTTCATGGGTGTAACTTTCATTTCATAGCCGTGGGAGATGAAGGGCAGGGAAATCGATTTGTTCCAGCTCCTGTCTGACGGCCTTTTGATCACCGACTCCGCTTCGCCTTCCATAGGAATACCTGTTTGCCCCCTGAGCTGGAATCTATCGAGATACTGGCTGTATTTTTCGGGGTTTTTGGCAAAGTACCGCTGGGCCAGCATAACCGTCCCTACGTTGCTCGAAACCTCCAGGATCTTTTTAACGGATATCGAGCCGTATCCGAAACTTCTTACGTCGGAGACAGTGATACTTCTTGTAATAGGGTGCCTCCCGTTTCCGGTATTGACCATTTCCTGGTTGATATTGAACTTGCCTTCCTCGGTGGCGGCCATCAGGGTAGCCAGCTTGAAGGTAGACCCGGGGTCGGACGCGTTCTGAAGGGCGTAGTTGTATATGTCTTTCAGTACTCCTTTGTCATTGGTGAAATTGACCATTGCCTTGATCTCCCCGGTAGCGACTTCCATCACCACCACACACCCGTTGTCGGCATTGAAATTCAGGACGGCTTTCCGGAGCGCGGTTTCGGCAAAGTCCTGGATGTTCATGTCGAGCGTGGTATAGACATCCATGCCCGGCACAGGTCTTTCTATGTAGTCGCCTATCGGGATCTTCATGTTGTTTTCGGCTACCTCAATCATCTGGGTGCCGCCCTTTCCGGCCAGGTAGGAATTAAAGCTGGCTTCAATTCCGGCAGGTTTGGATTTATCGGTGCCGTGGGTTCCGATGGTCCTGCTGGCCATCTGCCCGAAAGGTTTGTAGCGGAGCGGGACGGTTTCAAAAACACCCCCTCCGCCGCCTTTTGCCGGGCTGAAGAAGGGCATTTTCCGGATATGCTCCCTTTCAAAATGATTTACGGTACCGGAGATGAGCCGCAGGTATCTGCCCGATCCTTTCGAACGGCGTTTCTGCCTGATCTCCTTTTCCAGGGTAGCGGCGGATTTTACAGGGTATTGCTCCGCAAATTGCTTGCAGAAATCTTTGATATGTTTTTCGAAGTAGGCGCTGTCGGCAGTTTTGGCGTCGAGCCCGATATGATAAAAAGGGAGCGAGGTAGCCAGCACGCTGGAGTCTGAGGAATAGATATTCCCCCTGAGCGGCGCTATTTTAACGGTCCTTTCCCGGTTGGTCTCCGCTCTTTCTTTCCACGTTTTTCCCTCGTAGGTATCGAAATACTGGATATCGATGAGCTTGAAAAATACGGCGATCCCAAGCAGGAGCATCGCCCCCGAGACAATATAGGCGCGTAAGATGAGAATCTGCTTGTTGCTTTTTCCGCTTTTTACCGCTTTCGGCATGGAATATAGTGTTTGAATGTGAAGCTAAAATTAAGGATAGGCCGCGTATCAGTTTTCCAGTTCCGACCTCTTGACAATGATTTTTACCGGTGGGGCTTTCCGCTCCATAATGCTGTCTTTCAGGATCTTTGCCTGTATGACAGATTGCTTTCCGCTTTTCATATTCTCCGCAACCAGGGTGGTGTATTCGGCTCTCATATTCTCCGCCCGCTGGCTCAGCAATACCGTCTGCCGCGCATTCACTTCATCCCAGTACCCGATCCGGCCCTGGACGATAAGAAGGAAGATAATCCACAGCAGGTAGTTGAAGTAGGCTACCGGAACACGCGTATCGTTGGGATTGGCTTTACTGGTTTCGGAGAAAAAGCGGTCGAGCGGCAACAACCTGTTCAGCCAGTTGAACAGCTTGTATTGCGGGCGGACTTTCAGCGGCTCAGGTTGTTTCTTGGCCATGGTAATCAGTTCAATTTGGTGGATTTGTCAGGCGGATCAGCAGTAGTGTGTCTATTCCGGGAGTCGTTCGGCTATTCTGAGCTTCGCACTTCTTGCACGCGGGTTTCTCGCTATTTCGGCCTCATCGGCTTCAACAGGCTTACGGGTTACGGAGTTGAACGGTTTGATAATATTCCCGTAAAAGTCTTTGGCAGGCTCTCCGCTGAAATCGCCCTTCTGGATAAAGTTTTTAACTGGGCGGTCTTCCAGGGAATGGTAGGACATAACGACAAGCCGTCCGTGAGGTTTGAGCACGTCGGGGGTTTGCTTAAGAAAATCCTCCAATGCTTCCAGCTCCCGGTTTACCTCTATCCGGATGGCCTGGAAAACCTGGGCATAGTACTTGAATTCCCTGAACCTGGGGGCAAACCGCTTCAGGATATCCGTCAGCTCGCGGGCGGTATTGACAGGTGCGTTGTGGCGGCTCGCATAGATGGCGGTAGCCAGGGTCCGGGCGTTGTGTACTTCTCCGTAGCGGCCCAGGATATTCTGGAGCTCTTCGGCAGAGTAGGTATTGACGACATCCCATGCCGTAACTTCTCCGTGAGAAGTATCCATGCGCATGTCGAGCGCCGCATCGAACCGGGTTGAAAAGCCTCTCCCGGGGTCGTCGATCTGGTGGGAAGACACACCCAGGTCGGCCAGGATTCCGTCGACAGGGGCGATCCGGTGAATTTTCAGATACCGTTTCAGGTACCTGAAGTTTGCCTGGATGAAAAGGAAACGCGGGTCGTCCAGGAGCTCGCGGGCGTTTTCGTAAGCGTCGGGATCCTGGTCGAAAGCAATGAGCCTTCCCGTGCCGAGCTTTTCCAGGATAGCCCTCGAATGCCCTCCGCCCCCGAAGGTGACGTCTATGTAAGTACCGTCTGCTTTGATGTCGAGCCCGGCCAGGCATTGGTCCAGCATCACAGGCACGTGATAGGGCAGTGTGTCCTGTCCGGATGTAGTATTAATGTCGGGGGTGCTCATTTCTACCGGGCGATTTCAGGCAAATTTAGACAAATTGAAACGTACCTGTCCAGTGAGGAAACACGATTCTTGGAAAAGTAAAAAATCAGGATTGAATTATTGAAACCGGCTTCAGGGGTGGATGATAGTATGCTTGCATAATAAAGATAAGTTTTGTTAAATTTGCGTTTAAAGCTATCGGCAGCAGTATTGTAACCGGATCTTATATGCGTAAAGAAAAAACCGTCGATTTCCATATAAAATGGGCGTGGCACTCAATATCCAAGATGTATAACGGGTTTGCGGCGCGCTTTGATATGACAATGGCGACCAGCTATGTTTTACTGAACATAGATATGGAGAAAGGCACTCCGGCTACCAAAATCGGCCCTTCGCTGGGGATGGAGCCCAGGAGCATGGTGCGGATGCTCAAAACAATGGAAGAGAAAGGGCTGATATACAGGGAGGTCGACGATAACGACAAGCGGTTTGTCCGCATAGTCCTGACCCCCAAGGGAAAAGAGAAGCGTGAGCTGGCCCGCGACGGTGTAATCGGCTTTAATAATCTCATCAGGCAGAGGGTGCCCCTTGAAAAGCTTGTCATCTTTTTTGACGTCATGCAGAGCATCAAGGCAATCGTTGAAGAGGAAAGCCAGAAGCTGAAGTCAAAAAGTGCAGCAAACGCGGACCTCGTGGATCTGGGTGAATAATAGTAGAAAAGTACAAACCATCTCGTTACAGAGCTAAGAAAACCGAATATAACTTATGAGCAGGAAAATCCGGAAAGTTGCCGTGTTGGGGTCAGGAATAATGGGTTCCAGGATCGCATGTCATTTTACCAACATCGGGGTACAGGTATTGTTGCTGGACATCGCGCCGGGGGAGCTTACTCCGGCCGAAGAAGCAAAGGGTCTTACCCTTGAGCATCCCGCGGTCCGTAACCGTATCGTAAATGATTCATTTCAGAATACCCTGAAAGCTACGCCGGCAGCGCTCTACTCCCCGGCTCTCGCTTCTAACATTAAGCTTGGGAATTTCGAAGATAACCTGAAAGACATTAAAGACTACGACTGGGTAATAGAGGCGGTCGTCGAGCGGCTCGATATTAAAAAGTCGCTTTACGAAAAGGTGGATTCGCTGCGCAAGCCGGGCACGCTCGTAAGTTCCAACACTTCCGGGATACCTATTCACCTGATGGCGGAGGGACGAAGCGAGGACTTCAGGAAACACTTCTGCGGGACCCACTTTTTTAACCCGCCGAGATACCTGCGGCTTCTTGAGATCATTCCGGCGCCGGATACCGATCCGGGCATCGTGGATTTTCTTATGCATTACGGCGACTTGTTCCTGGGTAAAACCACCGTTTTATGTAAGGATACCCCCGGTTTCATTGCCAACAGGCTGGGCATATACGCGCTGCTCCAGACAATCAGGATCTCGGGCGAACTGGGTCTTACCATTGAAGAAGTGGACAAGCTCACCGGTCCGGTCAGCGGCAGGCCCAAATCCGGCACATTCAGGTTGTCGGATGTGGTCGGTCTTGACACTACCGTCAACGTAGCCCGGAATCTCTATGCTTCAGGAGAAGGGAACGACGAATCGCGGGACGGCTTTTTACTGCCCGGTATTGCCGGGACGCTGTATGAGAAAAAATGGCTGGGCGACAAAACCGGCCAGGGATTTTATAAAAAGGTAAAAGACGAGAAAGGCAAATCGGTCATTCTGGCGCTCGATATGGAGACGCTCGAATACCGGCCTTCGGCGAAAGTAAAGTTTGATACGCTCGATGCCGTGAAGCCGATAGAAAGCCTGTCTAAACGAATCCCGGCCTTAATGGGAGGAAAAGACAAGGCCGGGGAGTTTTACAGGAAGACGTTTGCGGATATTTCGAGGTATGCTTCGCTGAGGATCCCGGAAATAGCCGATGAGCTCTACCGGATCGACCAGGCCATTACTACCGGGTTTGGCTGGCAGCTGGGTATTTTCGAAACCTGGGATGCGATCGGTGTCAAAAAGGGTATCGAAATAATGGAGAGTCTTGATCTGAAGCCTGCCGGTTGGGTCTATGAGATGGTCGATGCCGGTAACGAGTCTTTCTATAAGAGTGAAAAAGGAAAGCGGCTGTATTACGACATAGAGTCGAAGGCGTATAAGCCGGTGCCCGGGCAGGAGGGATTCCTGATATTGAGCAATCTTTCCGATAATATTGTTTGGAAAAACGCAGGATCGTCGCTGTACGACCTTGGCGACGGTATCCTGAACCTCGAGTTCCATTCCAAAATGAATACGATGGGAGCCGAAGTGATAGAAGGTATCAATAAAGGAATATCGACTGCCGAGAAAGATTTCAGGGGCCTGGTGATAGGCAATGACGGTGTGGAGGCTTTTTCGGCCGGAGCCAACCTGGCCATGCTGTTTATGCTGGCCATTGAACAGGAGTTCGACGAGATCAATATGGTGATCGGGCAGTTCCAGAAGACCATGATGCGTGCAAGGTATTCGTCTATCCCGGTCGTAACAGCCCCCCATTCGCTTACGCTGGGCGGGGGATGCGAGCTTAACCTGCACGCAGACAAGGTCGTGGCGAGCGCCGAGCTGTACATGGGACTGGTCGAATTGGGAGTAGGGCTGATACCTGCAGGCGCGGGCACAAAAGAGATGGCGTTGCGTTGTTCGGATTTATATCAAAAGGGAGATCCCGAGCTCAATATTCTCCAGAACGCATTTATGAATATAGCACAGGCAAAAGTTTCCACTTCTGCCCGGGAAGCTTTTGAGATGAATTACCTGCAGCCGAAAGACCAGATAGTGCTCAACAGGAGCAGGCTGATCGCTGAAGCAAAGCAGGCTGCTGTCGAGTTGGCGGAGAATGGGTATACCCAGCCTAAGGAAAGGAATGATATCAAGGTACAGGGACGTGGCGGTATGGCTCTTTTCATGGCCGGGATCGAGCAGATGAAGTTAGGCGGTTATATCACCGGGCACGATGGGAAGATCGCTTCCAAACTGGCCTATGTAATCTGCGGCGGTGATCTGAGCTACCCCCAGACGGTGTCAGAACAATACCTGATCGACCTGGAAAGGGAGGCGTTCCTATCTTTATGCGGAGAGAAAAAGACGCTGGAAAGAATGCAGGGGCTGCTGAACGGAGGGAAGGCGCCCAGGAATTAGATTTTCCGGTTTTCAGCCTTTAGTGGAATAACATGTACCAGGAACCTGGCGGGGATTGGTACATGTCAAATCTTTTGTACTTTTGATCGGCAGGTTGCTCCGAACCCTTACTTTATTGAGCGGAGATCCGGGAATTCTTGATTTGGTATGATTTCAAAAAAAGCAAAATATGCGTTGAAAGCGCTTAAGGTACTTGCCAAGGAATATGGAAAGGGGCCTGTTTTGATTTCACATATTTCCGAAAAGGAGAGAATTCCTAAAAAATTCCTTGAAGCGATCCTGCTCGATTTAAGAAATAACGGTATTCTTCAGAGCCAGAAGGGTAAGGGAGGAGGATATATGCTGCGTATACCTCCCGACGAGGTTTCTTTCTCCAAAGTGATCCGGGTGATCGACGGCCCTATCTCCCCGACGCTGTGTGTTTCGCTATATTTTTACGGCAAATGCGACGATTGCCCCAGCGAGGAGGAATGTACGCTCAGGAACGTGATGCAAAGGTGGCGGGACGCCAACCTGGCCGTACTCGACGGTGCTACACTTGTCGACCTGGTCGTAAAGGAAAACAACAGCGAAGACCAGGAATAAATAATTGCTTTACCGGGCTTCCCTGTACAGACCCATCTCACTGATAGATACTGCTGCCGGGCATTTGGTAATATTCAGCCTCAGTTTCTGAGCCGTAACCGGCTGATCGAACCTGACAAGCCTGCGTGCTCCGACAGAGGTGCCTTTGTGGATCTCTTTCCATTTGCCGTTTTCCTCTACTTCTATCGTAAATTTCTCTATCCTCTGGCCGAGCCTGATATTCTCCCGGATGTCGAAGATATCGAAAGTGACAGGCTTGTTGAAAGTGATGGTCAGGGTAGGGGTTTCAAAGTCATCGTCGGTTGCCCAGTAGGTCTCCTTCCGGTTGTCAACCAGGTTTTTGGTGCCGTAGATCGAGTTGTATCCACGCACGTTGGAAGCTTTCAGGTTAGCGCCGCGTAGGAGATTCTCCCTGAAAGTAAGGGCGAGCTTCTGTCCGAGGGCCCTCAGTACGGCGACGTCGCCATCGTCCAGGAGTCCGCGGGGATCAGGAGCCAGTCCGAGATCGAGCCCGGCACCCCGCCCTACGCTCTGCAGGTAGAGGGAAAAAAGCTCATCCACTGATTTGGATTTTTCTTCAGGATGGTAAAACCAGCCTTTTCTCATAGGAACGTCACATTCGGCAGGCATCCAGTATTTCCCGTCCCTGTGCCCGACCGGGCTTTCAGGGTAGTTGGCCTGTCCGGGTACGGCCTGGTGCACACCGTCCGGCGGCTGGGGAGTAAACGTAGCCCAGTGGGTTTCTGCCGCGGTTCCTTTTTCATTGCCTACCCAGCGTACATCCCAGCCTACATCGCTGAAAATATTGGCTGTCGGCTGGAGCTTCCGGGTTAGTTCCGTCCAGGTATTGTCCCAGTCATAATATACCGTATTATCGATAGCCCGTTTTTCCCTGGCTCCCCCGTAATAGCCGTCGCCACCGTTGGCCCCGTCATGCCACGACATAAAGAGCTCTCCGTAGTTGGTGTACAGCTCGCGGAGCTGATCGCGGTAGATCTGCAGGTATTGCGGACTTCCATAGACCGGGCTATTGCGGTCCCACGGAGAACAGTAAACCCCGAACCTGAGGCCGTGCTTCCTCGCGGCTTCTTCAAACTCTTTTACCATATCCCCCTTCCCATCCCTGAAAGGGCTTTTACTGATATTGTATTCGGTAGTTTTAGTAGGCCAGAGCGCAAACCCGTCATGGTGCTTGGCTACCAGCACAATACCGCGCATCCCTCCGTCTTTCGCAGCTTTTACTATCTGCTCGGCGTTGAACTGCTGCGGGTTAAAAATCTTCGGGTCTGCATCGCCATAACCCCATTCCTTGTTTTCGTAAGTGGTAGGGGTAAAGTGGATGAGCCCGTAAAACTCTGTATCGTGCCATTCCAGTTGTCGCTGCGTCGGAATCGGGCCATATGGCTTGGGTGGTACCTGAGCGTAGGCAGCAGTGGCGAGCCCGAAAATGAAGCAAAGGGTTCTTTTCATTTTTTGCAGAGTTGTTTGAAAGCGAATCTAATGAAATGTCGCCATAATAATATGAAAATAGTCAATTTAGATTCTGATACCTTCTCCGTACCGCCGGTCTTTTGCCTGTCGGCCGGCGATTTGCCCGGCCCGAAGGTTCTTTATCGGCCCCGATGTTGTCTTTTACCGCCAGTGTCTTTAATTTCGCTGTAGTCAATTCCTGGCAGATCTAACAAATATCCAATATAAAGAGGTTTTCCCGCTCGATGAACTTTCGCCGCATCTACAATTTTTGGGAATACCTGCTGGGAGCGCCCGGTGAGTTTTCACTCAATAACCGGATTTACCACGCTATTACCGTGATTGTGATGGCGGTGATGATCTACAATGTCCCGTTTTGCCTTTTTCTGGGACTGTATACGCAGGCGTTGGCTACGGTTGTGTTATTATTTTTCCAGTACTCGCTTTACTACCTGTCCCGCTTCAAACGGAAGGGTTTCGGACGTACGATCCAGCTTTTGCTCTTCTACCTGTTCTTCGCCTACAGCTATTTCTCGAATGCAGGTGTGGATGGATCGGCTCTTTTATCGCTCATTACTACCCATTTTATAGCGATCGTAGTCACCCCCAGGAGGCAGCATGCAATATGGACTTTACTGTCTATTGCAGTCATACTCGGATTACTATACTCGGAATACCTGTATCCTTCTGAGATAGAGAATTCGTACGGAAGCAAAAGGGAGAGGCTGATCGATATCGCTTCGACCAATCTGATGTATATTTTTCTGACGGTAACCTGCCTTTCTTATATTATCAAAAACTATATCGCCGAAAAGAACATGGCGGAAGAAAAGGCAGCCCGGCTCCGGCGGCTAAACGAACAGCAAAACAAGCTTATTTCTATTATTTCGCACGATTTCAATGCACCGCTTAGCAATATCAACCAGTATTTAAGAGCGCTCCGCCATGCTGATTTTAACGTGAAAACCAGGAATAAGCTCGAGGATGAACTCTCCCGCATTACTACCGACACCCAGAACCTGTTGCTGAATTTACTGAGTTGGTCGAAAAGTAACATGGAGCGGATGGATATCCATATCGGCCCCGTTGCGGTTCAGGACGTGCTGGTCAATACGCTCGATGTTTACCATCCGATAGCAAATGATAAAGATATTGTCCTGTATTCGGATGTCAGTGAAGGCGCTTTGGTTTCAGGGGATTTTGATATGCTGGAGATTGTCCTCCGGAACCTGATCAGCAATGCCGTCAAGTTTACGGAAGAAGGGGGTATGGTGAAGATTGAAACGGAAGGTCCGGAAAACGATTTGCTGAAAATTAAAGTGACAAACAGCGGGATCGGGATAGACCCTGCCAACCGCGACCTGATATTCAGGGAGGTAGTTACGGCTACTTCCGGTACAAAAAAAGAAAAAGGCGCCGGCATCGGGCTGGCTATCTGCAGGGAATTTATCGAAAATATGGGTGGCACTATCGGTTTCGACAGCGAAGAAGGGGGGAGTACTACCTTTTTTGTCATCTTACCCTCGCCCGGAAGGGCAGCAGCACTCCTCTCCGACCCCTCAGCTGATAGCTGATTTCTGACAGCTGATAGCTCAGATAGCGTTCATTGTCTGCTCCTTGATCTTCTCAAGCTCATCCTTCATTTGTACGACCAGTCGCTGAATGGCCGAATCGTTGGCTTTAGAGCCGATGGTATTGATTTCCCGCCCGATTTCCTGGGCGATGAAGTTCAGCTTTTTCCCGTTGCTGTTTTGATCGTCGAGGGTTTCGAGGAAATATTCCAGGTGGTTTTTGAGGCGTACCTTTTCTTCCGAAATATCATATCGTTCTACATAGTAGATCAATTCCTGCTCGAAGCGGTTGGGGTCAAAGCTGTCGTTACTGATCAGTTCCCTGACATTTTTTTCGAGCCTTTCCCGTACGGCCGGGATACGTTTGATATCCTGCTCCTGGATCTGCATAAGCAACAGGTCGATCTGTGCGATATATTCCCTGAATTTTGCCGCGGTGAGCGCCCCCTCCTGCAGCCTGAACCCGTCGACCCTGTCCAATGCGCTCAGCAGGCCGCTGCGTATCAGGGCCCATTCCTCTTCCTTTTGATGGCTATCGGCCGGCTGCTCGGCATTATAGGCGTTAGGCATCTGCATGGCCATCCTGAAAAGCTCGGTCTGGCCGGCTTCCATATTCAATTCTCTCGAAGTCTCCTGAAGATCTCTGAAATAGGCCTTGACAAGCGGGCGATTGATAAGGGATGCAGAGCTGTCGGTAGCTTTGGGCTGAACGGTAAGTGTGCATTCTACTTTACCGCGCTCAAGCCGCTGTGTAAGGATATTGCGGATTTCCACTTCACGTTCCGAATAGTTTTTAGGTATCCGGCAGTACATATCCAGGAATTTGGAGTTAAGCGTTTTGACTTCGAAAACAGCTGTAAGGGTAGGGAGTTCAACAGTGGCCGAGCCAAAGCCGGTCATGGATTTAAGCATATAAGTTTTCGGATATGTGGAAGATGGGAAATGAAAGGCAACGCCGGGAAGAAATAAGCAGGGCTCAGAATAGCTCCTGCTCTTTATCAAGCTCTTCTTTCGGCAGCTTTTCTTCTTTGTTGTTTTTATTCTGATTGCTTAGGTGCGGTTTGGGGCGTAGTGCATTTTTCGCGATCTCCTTACTTTCAGACCTGACCTGCCACACGTCGATAGCCAGGTAAATAGCCTGGAGCAACGAGCTTGGATCTGCCAGGTTTTTACCTGCGATATCGTAGGCCGTGCCGTGATCGGGAGAAGTTCTTACAGCCGGGAGGCCTGCTGTGAAATTAACTCCTTCGTGAAATGCTATGGTTTTAAAAGGTATCAGCCCCTGGTCATGGTACATGGCGAGTACGCCGTCGAATTGCCTGAATGAAGAGGATGCGAAGAACCCGTCGGATGGAAACGCCCCGAAAACCAGGTCGCCCTTTGCTCTGAACTCTTCAATTACGGGGTGAATGATCTCTTTCTCCTCTGCTCCCAGCAGGCCGTTTTCACCCGCATGAGGATTCAGTCCGAGTACTGCAAGCCTGGGCTTCTGGATGCCAAAGTCGTTTTTTAGCGACCTCATCATCTGGAGAATCTTATTCCTGAGCGCTTCGGCCGTGATATGTTCCTTTACCTTTTCCAGGGGCATGTGGCCTGTAAGGACGCCTACCCGCAGGAAGTCGGATACCATAAACATCAGCGCCTCCTTCACCTTAAAGGCATGGGCAAGGTACTCTGTGTGCCCCGGGAACCTGAACTCCGGGCCTTGTATATTATCCTTGTTAATAGGAGCTGTAACCAGCGCATCGATCTTGCCGGCTTTCAGATCCTCGACGGCAGCGCGGAGAGCGGCAAAGGCAGCCTTGCCGGCGGCCTCGGTTATTTTCCCGGGCTCTACGTCCGATTGGTTATCATTCCAGCAGTTGATGACGTTGAGTTGCTTCCGGTTGATCTGGTCGATGTTATGCGCGCCGAAAAGCTGCAGCTCTTTTAAGTTGAGAAGCTGCCGGTACCTGTTGAGTACTCTCGTGGAGCCGTATATGACCGGAATACAAAAATTGTTCAGCTGATGCCCCTGTACCGCTTTCAGGATTATTTCCGGTCCTATGCCGTTATAATCTCCCAGAGTGATTCCTATAAGGGGTTTTCGTTGTTCTTCAGACATAAATATTTTACTGCGATCAATTATAAGGAAGCGTTTGATTCCTATTTTTGCCAAATTTGCCCCGAAAGTTACAAAAATTAAGCGCTTCGATGAAAATTCTGATTGTTGATGAAATGCATCCGTCCCTGATAGAAATGCTTGACGCGGACGGATGGAATTATGAATATGCCCCCGGCCTTAAAAGAAACGAAATACTGGAAGCGGTAGGTGCGTATGAAGGACTGATGATACGCAGCAAAACGATGGTGGATACGGAATTCCTGGAAAGGGCGCCGAAGCTGAAATTTATAGCCCGTGCGGGTGCTGGCCTGGATCTGATCGATATCCCGGCGGTAGAGGTAAAGGGTATCGCGCTGTTTCATGCAGGAGAAGGGAACCGGGATGCGGTAGCAGAGCATGTGCTCGGGATGCTCCTGGGGCTTTTCAACAATATTGTCACGGCCGACAGGCAGGTGCGACACGAAATATGGGATCGGGAAGGAAACCGTGGTGTTGAACTGATGGGCAAGACGGTAGGGCTGATAGGCTACGGGAACAACGGCAGTGCAACCGGAAAAAGGCTGTCGGGATTTGGCTGCCGGGTATTGGCTTACGATAAATTCAAAAAGAATTACAGTGATGCCAACGCATCGGAAGCTTCGCTGGAGCAGATCCAGGACGAAGCCGATATCGTCAGCCTGCATATTCCGCTTACTGAAGAATCTTTTCACCTGGTCGACGGGAGCTTCATTGATCGTATGAAAAAGCCGTTTTACCTGGTCAATGCCGCCCGCGGTGAAGTTGCCGATCTATCAGCCGTAGTGGCCGGGTTGAAATCGGGGAAGATTAAAGGAGCCTGCCTCGATGTACTCGAAAACGAGAAGCTGGATAGGCTGACGCCTACGCAACGGGAAGTGTTTGACTACCTGGCCGGATCCGGGAACGTAGTATTGACTCCCCACGTAGGCGGATGGACGCACGAGAGCTATGTGCGGATCAACGAGGTGCTGTGCCGCCAGATCCGTGACTGGAGAAAAACACAGGATTAGTCGTTCACGGTAAATTCGGAAACTGCCGAAAGCGGCGTTCCTTTTGCCGAGAGCCCCTGCACAACGATTTTGTAGCGGCCCGGTTGATCGGAAGTGTAAAAATCGAGGACAGTTTCTTTTCCCGGTACGATGCTGACGGAAGGCGACCAGTACATCAGGTTCCGGAGATCAGGTAACCGCCGGCCGTTTTTCAGCTCCCTGTCATACCTGGGTGCATAAAAATCCCGCTGCTCGAGGGCGCCGTCGTAGGCAAGGATCAGGGCCCGCGGGTCTACTTCAAACCCGGCCAGGTCGTGCGTATAGGTACTATAGCTTACTATCCCGGGGAAAGCGAGGGGGCCGAGGTAATACATCCGGTTCACAACGTCGGTTCTCTGGACTTTAAGCGGGTCGAAATGAATAATACGGTCGGTATCGAAGACCGGGATGCCGTCTATCAGCAGGAGAGGGTCTTCTGTGAAGAATTGGGTATGGATACCGGTTTCTACTACACGGGTGTAGTACCTGCCCCTCCTGAGCCTGATGCTCACGGCAGGTACGTATTCGCTCAGGATCTCCTCCATGGTAGGGAACCTCGTATAGTCGTCGAGGTAATACCTGAAGTCGGGCCGCCCGTAGAAAGGAATACTGTCGGTCGGGGGAGCGGCCCGTTTCTGTGGGAAATAGCTGTTGACAGCCTGCATGTTGATGCTTCTCTTCAGGATGTCCGTCTGCATTTCACTTTTCAGGACAAGAGGGTCGAGCTTTGAGGTAGCGTCGGTAACCGGTGCGAAAGGGCTGTCGACCGAAATCCTCGAAGTAGAATCCATCCTGTAATTGGTCTGGAATACCAGTTCCCTGGCGCCGGTAAAATTCCTTGCTTCCAGGACAAACCGGCCTTTATCATCACTCATGCCGACCAACGGCGCTATCTTGATGGATGGATAGGCGGCGAAGACCGGCCGGGTATTGAGCGGAAGATCAGCGGCAGCCGACGTGATTTTCCCGGTAATAATATGCCCCCTGATTTCGGGCAGGTATTCGGGGTTCAGCCAGTCGCGAAGCAGGTGTTCTGTTTTGTACCTCCTCCATCCGTGGGTGAGCATGACGTTGTCGAGCGCTTCTTTGGCAGCCGCGTTTCTTTCTGCAAAGTAGTAGCCCGGATTTTCTATCGTCCCCTTCAGCTCGGAGGTAAAGAGGAGATGGACGCCTATATCCGGCTGCCGCACTTGGGGCAGGCTGTCGGTGAGGAAGACCGAAACGGATGCTTCAAGGGTGTCGCTGAGCTGGAAGGTCTTAAAGTTCAGTGAAATTTTCTCTCTTTTGTTAAAAGCACCCTTATCAGCCGAAACTGTAGCGGATGCTTCGGCGGCCGGCAGGTTAAAGTAGAGGCGTTCGGCTACCGGTTTCAGGTTATGATCGAAGATGACCAGAACGTTTACACCCGGCTTCAGCCTGGACTTGGGCAGGCTGAAACTGGCTTTTCCACCCTCGGCCCGGGCCTGGACGGCGGTACTTTTGCTGCTGTTGTAGTGGAGAAGGTGCAGCGTGCTGCCTGCCGCATCCGGACTTCCCGGGCTGACTTCTATTTTCAGCTCGTTGCCGCTTTCCGTAAGGCGTGCCGCATATCCTTCCGGCCTGATCACATCAAACGGAAAGGTATGCTGAAGCCCTTTTTCGTCGGTTATCTCCGCCCGGTAGGTATGGCCTTTCCGGGGATTGAACAGGAAATGCCCGATCCCATGCACCAGGGGTTTGAATTCTGCCGCGGTATGCCCGTTTTGATCCAGCAGCTTCCCGGTGAAATTGAATCCTCTGCCATCCGGCCCCTGCGCTTTAAAAGCAATTTTGTTTTCAATTCCCGGCAATGCACTGCCGCCCTCCGGGAAAAACTGCAGGGCGGGCCCGGAGGATCCGGTGGTATTGTCGGGTGCGGATACCGGCAGAGGGGAGAAAGGATTGATCAGGCATAGGGTGGTTTCAAAAAAATGAGCGCCGGAAAAGTTTTTCATCCAGGCAGTGTAGCCGCGCACCAGGTAGTTGCCCGAAGGTAGGTCGGTCGGAATAGGTATTGCCCCGCTCCCCCTGCCGTTTTCCAGCGTTACCTTTGCCTGTATGACCGCCTGGTTTTCACCGTTGATCACCTCCAGGTAGCCGATCCTGCTCAGGTTGGCGGGGATAAGGTTCTCGTCGGTCACCCACATTTTGAACCAGAGGGTCTCTCCCACCAGGTAGGTAGGCCGGTCGAGATGTATATAAGCTTTTTCCGGCTGGTAATCGGCGATCCTGCGGCTTATACTTTCAGAAACAGGGCTGGGCGCCTGTTGGCACAGGGTTCTTCGGGGAAATGCTGCTGCGAGGATTACAGCTATGATCAGGAAAGAGATATATCGGGGTAATTTCATTGCTCTGCAAAATCAAATAGAAAACTCAGGGCCAGAAGGGCGGGCTTTTGACGGTCCCCCCTTTTAACCGGCAGTCGAGGCAGTGAGGGGCCGCCATGATGTAGTTAGGGGTCTCCGGTATCTGGTTGACGATCAGATAGGTACTCTCAAAGAATTCTTCGCTACGAGATGAAAGCGTATCTATCTCCATGTCCGAGCACCATGGAGACCGCCCGAGGTGTTCCCTGATAAATATCCTTTCGGACTGGGTGGCACCGCCCGAGAAAAAGCCCAAAACCCTTTCTTTAGGATCGCTCACCGACCTGATATTACCCCATAGCTGTGAAGGGAAAGGGTCAAAAATGCTCCCGTTGGTTTCATTATTCCGGGCGAGCTCTGTCCAGTAATCAAAAGCTTCCCGTGTGAGGGCCTGCTGGTGAACATTAATACTGTACAGGTTTAAGAGCTTGTCGGTAGCAGCCGAAACATAGGTAACGGGATGATAACGGACCAGGTCCTGCGAAAGTGCTGCCGTGGTAAACAAGTTTATATTGGTAGCGGTAAGAGAAGACCAGCATCGGTTAATATCTACTTCCCTTTCTACTATTGTCCTACCGATGATCTCGTATGCGCTATAGAGCGGCGTCCGGTATTCCCAGGTTTCATCGAATGTCCATTTATAAAACCGGGTCTGGTTGGTGGGATCGTGCGTATGAACATAGATCTGTACACCCTCACGGCCATCGAGGGTGTAGGTAACGCTGTCGATCGGTGGGGATACGGAAAGCTGCTGCCAGTCAGACTCGTAGGCTTTCCCGTCAGATAGTACTATTGAAAGACGGTAACTCTCATTGATATCCAGCCTGATCGGAGGCAGATAGTAGAGACCGTCTCCCTGTGGAGCAAGCCGGAAAGTAAATGTCATCCCGCTTTCATTCTCGACTTTTATCGACGCATTATTTTCCTTTGCCGGAATGGAGGGGTCGTGAACATTCTGGCTCCGGGAGAGCCTGATCCAACTGGTGTCGGTGCCGTTGGCCTGCAAATAGCCGTCGAAAACAAGATGGGTATTTTTATTATCGATTTCAGGCGGATTGAACGGATCGATACAGCTGCCTACAGCACTTAGCAGTAAGCCTGAGAATAGCAGTCTGATGTAAGTTGATACTTCTTGCATAATGCCTGGTGATCTAAAAGCGGAAATTATACGTAATGGTCGGAACAGGGTTCCCGAAAATGGACAGCTTGTAGCCATCAACCATCCCGCGGCTGGTCTGGAAGTAGACCGATGAAGGGTTGCGCCTTCCCAGGAGGTTGAAGACAGCCACCGTCCAGGAGCTGTGGGCCAGTTTTCTTACCTTGTGATTGCCTTCGATATTGAGCGATACATCTACCCGGTAGTAGTCCGGGATCCGGTATTGATTTCGCTCTGCGTAGAAAACCCTCCACGACCCGTCGGCATAGTACTTCCCGACCGGCGGAGTATATGGCCTTCCGGTGCTGTAGGTCATGTTGAGGGATATGTTGAACCGGTGGGTGAATTTGTAGTTGCCGGCGAAAGTGAAGTCATGGGGCTTGTCGTAATTGGCCGGGTAGTAATTGCCGTTGTTCGGAGCGTCTTCCGATTCCCTGTCAAGCGCCCTGAGCATAGTCCGGGAATAGGTATAGGCGACCCATCCGTTTACTTTGCCTGCCAGTTTTTTAGCCATCAGCTCGATCCCGTAGGCCTTCCCTTTTGTATTGATGGTAGCCGTCTCTATGTTGTGATTGAGAATGAGCGAGTCACCGCTTTTAAAATCCAGGAAATTGCGGATCAGCTTGTAGTAGGCTTCTGCAGAAATCTCGAGCTTATTGTTCATGAGATTTTTATACCAGCCGACCGAACCCTGCACGCCTTTCTGAGGTTGCAGGTGCAGATCGCTTAGTTTCCAGACATCGGTGGGGGCGATGGTCATGGTGTTGGTCAGCAGGTGCATATACTGGCGGGTAGTATTGAAGCTGGCTTTCAGCGATTCGTTGCCGGAAAGCGCATATCTTAAAGAAATTCTGTATTCGGGCTGCAGGTAGGTACGGATCGTTTCGCCTTTATCGTATTGTACGGTTTCGGTTATATACTGCTTTTCAAAGGGTAAGCCGGGGACATACAGCGAAACCTTTTTCGGTCCGAGGTAGTTGAACATCGACAGGCGAAACCCCGCGGAGACGAGCAGCCTCCGGGAAATGTCGTAGTGGTTTTCCAGGTAAACCGCGCTTTCCTGCCCCTGTTCGGGTTCGAGGCTGTTGCCCATAACCAGGGATCTTTCACCCACAGGCGTCATAGCGCCCGACTGGAGCTCATATCGGGTGGATGAAGCCCCGAAATGGAGCTTATAGGTGTCGTTGGCTTCATATTCGAAATCGAGCCTTCCGTTGTACTGCCTGATCCCAAAGTCCAGCGCAAAAGCATTTTCCGGCACCCGGGTACTGTTCATATCATAGCTGTACTGGTTATGGGAAAGAGAAATGCTGCCGAACAGATTTTTGCTGAGCATCCGCTTCCATTTAAAGGAAATAAGCTTATTCTGGTAAGAATAGACAGTATCTCCCAGTAGCTTGAACCGGTCATTGCTCAGGTAGCCGCTCAGGTACACGCTGTTCCGCTGATCGACTTCGTGGCTGAGGTGGACATTTACATCGTAAAAAGAGGCGCTTCCGTTTCTGAAGCTCGGGTTTTCTACTTTTTTGAGAAGCCAGTCGGAATAAGTAGACCGTCCTGAGATCAGGAAGGAACTCTTGTCTTTTATAATAGGGCCTTCGATAGACAGCTTTCCCGTAAGCAGTCCTATTCCGCCGGCACCAACCAGCTTTTTGCGGTTACCATCCCTGCTGTTTATTTCCAGGACCGACGACAATCGCCCCCCGTACCGCGAAGGAATTGCACTTTTATACAGCTCGACGTCTTTTAGAATGTCCGGGTTGAACGAGGTGAAAAAGCCGAATAAATGAGATGGATTGTAGATCGGTACGTCGTTGAAGGTGATCAGGTTCTGGTCTGCCGAGCCACCTCTTATGTTCAGGCCTACGCTGCTTTCTCCCACTGATTTTACACCGGGAATCGCCATAACGGTCCTGAGCAGGTCTGATTCGCCGAGCGCTGAAGGTATCTGACGGATGGTCTTCATGCTCAGCTTTACCTGTCCCATCTGGCTCCCGGCAACGTTGACGTCGGCCCCGGCTACGATCGCAACTTCCCGGAGGGCGATCACGCTTTCCTTCATTTCAATGTCGAGCGTACCGTTCCCGTATACCTCAATAGTGCGGAAAGTTTCTCTCATCCCGAAGCTCTTTATCCGCAGGGTATGCCTGCCTTTGGGTAAGGTAAGCGAGTAGTATCCCAGCGCATCGGCAATTGTGCCTATGGAAGGCTTTTCTAAAAAAACAGCGGCGCCGATCAGCGGTTCTCCGTTTTTGATGTTTCTTACGTATCCTGTAATAGTGGCATTGCCCGGCGTTCTTCTGTATGTTTTGACTCCGATATCATGAACTTTGCTTTCTTCCGATGAGATCAGCCGGTTGGTTTCTTCGTTGTCGGGAAGCGCATAAGCAATGACGGAGCCTGATGTGGAATCGGGACTTTCGGAAGGAAGCCTGGTTATGATAGGCGTCTTTTGCGTAATAAAGACCCGGTTAAAAGGGTCGGTCGAAAAGCGGAATTCGGTATCCCTGAAGAGCGCAGATAAAACAGAAGAGACCGTCTGGTTCTTTGCCTGCATGGTTACCTGGAGACTGTCGAAACGCTCCGGATCGTAGAAAAATGTATAGTCGGTCTGCCGCTCAAGGTCCGCGATAAAAATATCGAAACTTACATTCAGAAAGTCGACCGATACCTGCTGCGTTTTTTCCTGGGCATACACAACACCTGTAGCCGACAGCAGGATGAAGGCCAGTAAAATACGAATGAATGGTAGTGTTTTTCTCATATCCCTGGGCCAGGCGGATTTATGATTTTAGCTATTTCGACAAGGTGACGTTCGGTGTCCTCCCTTAAGGAAGAGTGTGCCAACCTGAGATACCGGCGGATCTCTCTCCGGTGTTCGGGAAAAAGGCGGTATATATCTTTTTTACGCCGGACTTGCCTGTATTCTCCCCCGGTATAGAAAAAATAGGAGCTGACATCAACAAATATGGGGATCGCTTTGAGATCCTCATATTTCTCGTATCGTATCTTTTTCCGGCGGCAGATTAATTTGATGTCACCGTTGTACAGCGTCTGGTAAATCCCCTTTTTAAGCTGCGGATGATTGGAAATATGCTCGAAATAGCTGTTGTTGAGTGTGAAATGTTCTACCCTGGAGGAGTCGAGCCCGACAAGGTAGCCGTTATAGGGCTGTTTGATGACCAGCATGTCCAGGTTGATATCATAATGCATCTGAAATGGCCCGTAATCGTAGCCGTCGTACCGGATCGTGCCTGTGATAAGGTCTCTTGTCAGGTAAAACTGATGTGTCTGTGCCTGCCGGTCGTAGACGTGGTAACGTGCGCCGTTGAACAGGTATTGGGACAAATAGGTAGCGTCGGTGTACAGCCGTTGCGGAAGGCGCAGGGTGTCTGTCTTAATTGTTTCTGAGGCTGTATAAACAGGCGGAGAATCTGTGATGACGGGTGGGGAACTTGAAAAAAAATTTACCCAATTAAAAACAATGTACAGAATAGTCATAGTACCAGTTACTTTTCCTGCCAGGAAACTGTTGCAATCCCGGAGAATCCGAAAGTTACAAAGCCTGTAGTGTACGAAACTAATATTTTTTTTATTGAGGAGTATAAAGAAAGTGAGAAGGTTGGAATGATAGGGGATAGCAGGTAAGGACGAAAAGAAAAAATCTTGTAATTTTGCAGTTCGGAAAAAAATCTTCTCCGGATAAACACAACTTCCTTGAAAGAGTACGGTAGTAATGTTGAGAAACTGGCTGATCACATCAAAACGATAGATGATCGGGGAAAGCGTACACTTTACGCGCATATCCTGGTAGAGCTCATGAGGCAGATTCATCCTGCCATGAAAGACAACCAGGACTACACCAATAAGCTTTGGGATGATCTTTATATCATTTCGGGATTTGAGCTGGATGTCGACAGCCCGTTTCCGGCGCCGTCAAAGGATGCCCTGGGGAAAAAGCCCCTGCCTGTCGGCTATAACCAGCACGGGCTGGTTTACCGGCATTATGGCCGCAATCTCGAATTGCTGGTAGAGCGGGCTATCGAAACCGAGGATGTCGACGACCGGCTGGCTTTCGTGTCTTATATTTTCAGGTTGATGAGATCGTTCTACAGCACGTGGAACAAAGATAACGTAGAGGATTCGGTCTTGCTGGAGCAACTGGAGCACCTTTCGAAAGGTAAGCTGCATGCGGAGCTGACCTACATAAAGGAAAAAGGCCCTATCGAAGCTTCGCCTAAAGACAGGAACAGCGGGCTTGAACGCCAGAGAGGCGGCCAGGTGACGGGTTACCAGTCTCAGACCGGCAGCTATAATTTCGTTCCCGATCGTTTTAATTCTACTTCCTATAACGCAGGCGGGGGCAATAATCACAACAGGCATCGCCAGCACAGCAAGTTTAATAAAAACCGGAACAGGAAGGGAAAATAGCTGCTGACGGTATTTAAGATATAAATTCTATCATTTGTAATTATGGCGTCCTTCAGAATTACAGGAGGCAGGCGCCTGAAGGGAGACATTTATCCCCAGGGAGCCAAAAATGAGGCACTTCAGATATTGTGTGCCGTTTTACTTACTTCCGAGCCGGTTACAGTGCATAATATCCCGGACATAAGGGATGTCAATCAGCTTATTAATCTCCTGGGCGATCTGGGGGTCCGGGTCGAAAGGCTCGGCGACTCTTCGGTACGGTTCCAGGCCGACAAGGTTAATCTGGAGTACCTCGAAACAGCCCTTTATAAACAAAAAGCTACTGCCCTGCGGGGTTCGGTGATGCTGCTGGGACCTATGCTCGGCAGGTTCGGAAAAGGGAGTATTTCGCGGCCGGGGGGCGATAAAATCGGGCGCAGACGGCTTGATACCCATTTCCTGGGATTTGAGAAGCTGGGAGCCGCTTTTCACTATGACGAGGAGGATGGCGGGTTCTACCGGGTAGAGGCCGAAAAGCTTAGGGGTACCTATATGCTGCTGGATGAAGCTTCGGTAACCGGGACCGCCAATGTAGTGATGGCGGCAGTGCTCGCCGAAGGTATCACCACTATCTACAATGCTGCCTGTGAGCCCTATCTGCAGCAGCTTTGCCGGATGCTCAACCGGATGGGCGCAAAGATATCGGGGGTAGGATCCAACCTGCTTACGATAGAAGGAGTTGAAAGTCTGGGAGGAACGGAACACACCATGCTCCCGGATATGATAGAAATAGGTAGTTTTATAGGGCTCGCCGCTATGACACAGTCCGAAATTACCATTAAGAACTGCCAGGTACACGAATTGGGAATTATCCCGGATGTTTTCCGGCGACTGGGCATCAGGCTTGAGATCCGGGGCGACGATATTCATATCCCGGCCCGGGAGAAATACCGGATCGAGGCTTTCCTCGACGGTTCGACCATGACGGTTTCCGATGCTCCCTGGCCCGGGTTTACGCCCGATCTGCTGAGCATCGTACTCGTAACCGCTATCCAGGCGCAGGGCACGGTGCTGATCCATCAGAAGATGTTTGAAAGCCGCCTGTTTTTTGTAGATAAGCTGATCGATATGGGAGCCCAGATCATCCTTTGCGATCCCCACCGGGCAACGGTGATCGGTCTCAACAGGGAGTCGCAGCTGAAAGGCATCCGGATGACATCGCCCGACATCCGCGCAGGGGTGGCGCTGCTCATCGCAGCATTGTCTGCAAAAGGTACGAGCGTTATAGACAATATAGAACAGATCGACAGGGGATACCAGAATATTGATGCCCGGCTGAACGCGATAGGGGCGGAGATTGTGAGGGTGTAATACGAAAGATCAACTATGCAAATCTCAAATCCAATTTGAGATTTGCATAGTTGAAAGAGAAGGTTTAGCTTTGTATGACCATCCTGGATGAGTCATGTACCTACAAAGAAGGATAGAACCAGACCTGGTTTCGGCCACAAAACATTTCCCGGTTACGGCAGTAATCGGCCCGCGCCAGTGTGGGAAATCTACTTTAGTAAAGCACCTGTTCAAAGGCCAGTCTTCGGAAACCTTATACCTGGACCTGGAGCGCCCTTCCGACCTGGAAAAGCTAAGGGATGCCGAATGGTTTCTCAGCACCCAGAGAGAAAAGCTCATATGCATAGATGAGATCCAGCGCAGACCGGACTTGTTCCCTCTCATCAGGAGCCTGGTTGACGAGTGGGATCGTCCGGGTTGTTTTATCGTGCTCGGTTCGGCTTCGCGTGATTTATTGATGCAAAGCTCCGAATCGCTTGCCGGACGAATCCTATACAAGCAGCTTACTCCATTTTTATGGTCTGAAACAGAGAGTGTCGGCATAGAGAAATATTTTCTGCGAGGTGGTTTTCCGCGGAGCCTCCTGGCTGCAGACGATAAAGTTTCTCTCGACTGGCGGAATAGTTTTATTTCTACTTTTTTGGAGCGGGATCTGCTTCAATGGATCAACTTCACTCCGGCGACCATGCGGCGCTTATGGCAAATGCTGGCACATCTCAACGGGCAAACGGTTAACTATTCAACCCTGGGAAATTCACTGGGTGTAAGCAACCAGACCGTAAGGAACCATATTGACTTGCTGAAAAGCACTTTTATGGTAGATGTAGTCGAACCCTATCTGCCGAATTTGGGCAAACGACTGGTAAAATCGCCTAAAGTATATATATCGGATTCGGGAATCGCCGCTGCTTTGCTGGGGTTGCGTTCGTTTGAAGGATTAACGGGGCACCCTGCGTTCGGGGCTACCTGGGAGTCGGTCGTGCTTGCCAACTTGCGGGGAACATTTCCTGACGCCGATATTTTTTATTACCGGACGGCAGGCGGGGCTGAAATCGACTTTGTTGTGCAGCTCCACAACGAAACCATAGCCGTCGAATGTAAGGCATCGTTTGCCCCTGTGCTTTCGAAAGGAAATCATATCGCTATAGAAGACATCAAACCCAAACACACTTTTGTGATAACGCCCTCACCCGATACCTGGCCCATGAGTGAAGGGATTGACGTGGTTTCATTGAATGAGCTGGGCAGGAGTCTGGAAGGAGGTGGCTGAATGCGATAGGGCGGAGCTTGTTTAATGCTGAATTATTGCAAATTTGCAAATCGTAAAAGCCTGATCTTTTTCCTTCCTCCTATGACCACCATTTCTACTTCCGCCGGCCGGAATCTACTTTTCAGCGCTCCCGTAATCGTAGCTACTCTCGGCTATTTTATAGATGTATACGATCTATTACTCTTCAATATCGTAAGGGTGCCAAGCCTGAAAGCCCTGGGGCTTTCAGATGCGCAGGTTTCTACTACAGGGGCCTATATCTATAACTGGCAGCAGGCCGGGTTACTGATCGGAGGATTTCTTTGGGGCGTGCTTGGAGACAGAATGGGTAGGCGATCAGTGCTTTTTGCGTCTATTCTTACGTATTCTATTGCTAACATACTCTGCGGTTTTGTGCAGAATGTGGAGATATACAGCATACTCAGGTTTACGGCCGGGATCGGACTGGCCGGAGAGCTCGGCGCCGGAATAACACTGATTGCAGAGATCCTCCCGAAGGAAATCCGAGGCCTGGGAGCCGCAATCATGGCCGGGGTAGGGCTTGCCGGAGCGATCGCAGCCTATTTCACCGTGTCGCTGACCGATTGGAGGAGCGCCTATTTTATCGGGGGTGGTATGGGAATCGTCCTGCTCGGTTTAAGACTCAGGGTGCTCGAATCTTATTTGTTTACCAAAGCGGCAGGCGAGAGCGGTAAACGCGGGCAATGGTGGACGCTCCTGACCAGGAGAGATCGTCTGAATCGCTATCTCCGCTGCATGGGAATAGCCCTGCCTACCTATCTGGTTATAGGAATATATGCCACATTCGGTAACGAGATCGCAGATGCACTGGGTATAACCGGGGTAGCGGCCGCATCCTGCGTGCTGTATACCTATATCGGTATCGTGAGCGGCGACCTGTTCAGCGGTGTGCTGAGTCACTGGCTGCGTTCACGCAGAAAGGCAATCGGAGCTATGATGGGAACGACCCTGCTGATTACTGCCATTTTACTTTCGGGCTGGCTCCAGACCGCCGGGCAATTATATGCATGTTATGCTGTGCTTGGGTTTTCTATCGGCTATATCGCCATGTTCCTGACTACTACCGCCGAGCAGTTCGGTACAGACATGCGGGCCACGGTTACTACTTCTGTCGCCAATAATGTCAGGGCGACCGTACTGATCACGCTTCCTGCGTTCCAGTTCCTTAAACCTCATATGGGAACTTTGCAGGCTGCTGCTGTGGTCGGAGCGGCCTGTTTTGCGGTGGCAATTGTTTCATTGCTGGGAATGGAAGAGACATTCGGGAAGAACCTGGACTTCCGCGAAGGAGAATAGCGTTTGCTTATCTCTTCCTCCCCTTATATGCACAACCCGAATTGTCGGAATGCACAAAGTATGATTTGTAATTTTTAGCTTTAGGATCCGTGCATCCTTCCAGGTTCAGGATTTCTACTTTCCGGAACTCGATAGGGTGGCTTTCGCTCTGAAGCGATAGGGTGCCGCGGGTGAGCGGCTTCCCGTCAACAAAAAGCCCGGGTGGGTGTCCGCTTACATTCCCTCCTCCCATCTGGGGCTTGTTGTATTCCAGCACTTTTTCGCCGTTCGCAAAATGCCGGATCAGCGAATCTCCCAGTACAAGCACTTCGGCACGAACCCATTGATCGCCGTGATAAGTCTGGGACGTAGAATTGATGCAGTGGGAGGTAACCAACTGCCCGTCTATCACTACATGGGTGCCGGGAGTGCAAAGGTTGCAGGTCGTCCTTTCCTTACTGCCGTCACCGCCGAGAAACTGAACTTCTATGGAGATGGGAAAATCCTGGTCTTTGCCCATCGAAGCGGCGGTCTGCCCGTGGAGCATTACCCCGCTGTTTCTCCAGGCCCAACCCTCGCCCTGCGGCGCCTGCTCGCCCACGAAGCGGTATTCTATCACCAGTTTGTAATAGCTGTATTCTTTTTTGTAAAAGATATGGCCGTATTGCTTGTCGAAGCTATTGTACTGATCATACCTGACCACCATTTTACCGTCTTCCACACGAAAGGTATTCAGGTAGTTGTCATTCAGCTCGCGGCCGCGGATCTTGATATCCCATCCGTCAAGGTTCTTGCCGTTAAACAACGGCTCCCATATTTCTTTATCGGCCTTTTTCTGGGCGCATAATGCCAGCGGTAAAACGAATAGGAGCGCGGAAACGAGGAATTTGTTCATTAAATACCGGTAAATTTTATTTTTGAAAAACATCTGCTTTCAGACAAACCTGGCGCCCAGGAATTTAGCTTCCGCCACGAAATCCTTGACACGCTGTTCGTCATCCTTTTTACAGATCAGCAATACATTGTCGTATTCGGCAACTATAAAACCCTCAAGACCGTTAACTACCACGAGTTTCTCTTCCGGGGTTTTAATGATGCAGTTTTTCGTATCGTGCAATATAAGCCTGCCCGTGATCACGTTCTCGTTCTCATCCTTATCGGAAACTTCATAGAGCGATTTCCATGTTCCGAGATCCGACCATCCGAAGTCGCTGAGGATTACGTATACGTTGTCGGCCTTTTCCATGATCCCTTTATCGATGGAAACCGACTTGCATTGGGCATACGCCTTGTTAAGAAACGACGCCTCCATATCCGTATAGTAGAAGTCGTTACCTTCTTCGAAAAGTTCGCAGGTATCGGGCATGCTTTTCCGGAGGGCTTCTTTGAATGCGGCGGCATTCCAGATAAAGATCCCGGCGTTCCATACAAACTCACCGCTTTCGATAAACTGCACGGCCAGGTCGTAGTGAGGTTTTTCAGTAAAGGTCTTTACTTTCTTTACCATCTTTTTCCCAGGTACATACTGAATGTAGCCGTAGCCGGTATCGGGCCGGTTAGGCTGGATACCCAGCGTGAGCAGGATATTGTCCATGCGCGTGGCGCCGAGCGCAATCCTGATCGTATCCTGGAAAATACTCTCCTGGAGGATAATATGATCGGCGGGTGCGACCACGATATTGGCATTAGGATTCCTCGATGCAATTTTAAAGCAGGCGTATGCCACACAGGGCGCTGTGTTGCGTCGGTTGGGTTCGAGGAGTATCTGGTCAGGTGTAAGGTAGGGGAGCTGACCGGCAATCAGGTCTTTATATTCATTACTCGTAACGACATACAGGTTGCTTTCAGGACAGATATTCCTGAATCTTTCGGCTGTCTGCTGCAGCAGGGATTTGCCTGTACCCAGGACGTCGTGGAACTGTTTGGGAAAATTGGCCCGGCTAAAAGGCCAGAAGCGGGTTCCCACTCCGCCTGCCATTATAATTACATAGGTATCATTCATAACTAAATGACTTCATCACTTTCTTTTTTGTACAAAGCTATTCGGGTTTGGCTGGTTTACCAAATCGGTTTACGGACCGGCAGGGCCTGGTAGCACCTATCCGTAGTCCGGCTAGCCGGCTTTCATAAGCGGTAAAGAAACGCCTGTTATACACAGGGGGCTAAAGAGAAATATTAATATATTGATAATCAGAAAGTTGTCGTTTGTATGAATACAATTGACTACTTTTTATGCGGTTTTTTAGAAAAAATGAAATAAAACCGATAATTTTGTTATGTTTGCATAACAAATAAATGCCATAGCTATATGAGAATTTTTACTGTTTGCTTTTCATTGCTGGCTTGTATGCTGGTTTTTGGAGAGTCGGGAGCCTGGGCACAAGTGACGCTGACAGGCAGAGTCACAGAAGCGGGTTCTTTTTCTCCGCTTGTGGGCGTTAGTGTGAAAGTCAAGGATAAGGTAATTGGGACTATCACGGATTCGAAAGGGGAGTTTGAACTGAAGGTCTTGTCATCGCCTCCGTTCACGCTTGTTTTTTCTTCGGTCGGGTTCCAGCCTCAGGAAATAGAGGTAACGGGCAGCAGGTCTGATATTTCGGTATCGCTCCGCGAGGAAGCGATCATGGGAAGGGAGGTGATCATCTCCGCATCCCGTGTGGAGGAGAGCGTTCTTCAGTCGCCGGTTTCGATAGAGCGGCTGGATATCCGTTCCATCAGGGAAGCCCCGGCCCCGTCGTTTTTCGACGCTATCAGGAACCTCAAGGGAGTGGATATGAGTACGCAGTCGCTGACTTTCAGCAATCCCAATACGAGAGGTTTTTCAGGAAACGGAAATTTACGGATGGTGCAGCTTGTAGACGGTATGGACAACCAGGCGCCGGGCCTGAACTTTTCGGTGGCCAATATCGCCGGCTTGTCCGAGCTTGATGTGGAAAGCGTGGAATTACTTCCGGGCGCCGCTTCGGCCCTGTACGGGGCAAATGCCATAAACGGTATCTTGCTGATGAACAGCAAGAGCCCGTTCCTGTACCAGGGATTAAGCGCCTATGTCAAAACCGGGATCATGCATGCCGATAACCGCGTAAAGCGATATACCTACGAATCGGAGGCCACTACGCCTTTTTATGATGTAGGGATCCGTTATGCAAAAGCATTCAACAACAAGCTCGCTTTTAAGGTGAATCTCACCTACCTTAGCGCCAAGGACTGGCAGGCTACCGACTACAGGGACCAGAGCCTTTCTAACAATTACGGGTTCAACGGGACCGAGGAGTGGAACCCGGGCTATGACGGTGTTAACGTGTACGGCGATCCTTCGATCGGGATAGCGTCCTTTCTAGGGCAGAATCTGGGGGCGATCGCCCAGGCAGTCCCGCAGCTTGGGCCGTTGCACGCAGGGGTGCAGCAATTGGGGGCGATATTTGCAGGGGCTAATGAATTTCCCGAGGTAACCACTCCCGCCCAGGGCTATCAGAAAGTATTAAATGACGTGTATGGGAACAGCACTTTTGCAAGGAGAGGCTACAAGGAGCGCGACCTGGTCGATTACAATGCCTATAGCATCAAAACGAATGCTTCCCTGCACTACCGGATCAACGAGAATGTAGAGGCGCTGATCCAGGGCAACTGGGGCCTGGGAACCACCGTTTATACCGGGGCCGACCGTTACTTTATAAAGAATTTTACCATAGGACAGTATAAGGCAGAGATAAGAGGCTCGAACTTCTTTGTAAGAGGATACACTACCCAGGAGAATTCCGGCGACACCTATGCGGTAGGCCTGGCCGGGCTCGGCGTAAACGATATGTGGACGGTGCAGAACGGGAACGTAGTCCTCAACCCGGACTACTTCGTAAATTATGCCGCCAACCTGGCGGGTGGTTCCCTCGCACCGATTCTAACGGCAACTAATAATGCTTTCCCGGGCGGAGCTTCAGCTGCCGTGATGACTTATTTCAATGAAATCTCTAAATACAACAACAGTGCCAATACACTCGCACAGCAGCTGCGCGGACAGCCGGGGATCGGTGACGGGAGAGAAGTGGTACCCGGCTCCCCGGCTTTTATAGAGAGGCTGAACCGGGTAACCAGCACCGCGATACCGGGAGATTCGAGGGGAGTCGGCGCCAAATTCCTGGAGCGGACTGCGCTTTATCACCTGGAAGGGATGTATAACTTCAATAAAGTTATTGATCCTAAAGACCTCGAAATCATAGCCGGCGCCAGCTACCGGCTGTTCGACCTCAACTCCAGAGGGACCCTTTTCTACCAGGATGAAAATGGAAAGGAACCTAATATTACCGAGATAGGGGGGTATGTGCAGGCACAGAAGACAATAGCGGATGTGTTAAAGCTGACCGGCTCAGTGAGGTACGATAAGAACAGCAATTTCAAGGGTCAGTTCTCTCCCCGTATTTCGGGTGTATTGACGGTAGATAAGAATCATAATTTCCGCGCTTCATTCCAGACCGCGTTCCGGATACCTGATACCCAGGCTCAGCTTATCGACCTGATCACGCCCAACGCGCACCTGATAGGAGGCCTTCCCCAACTGAGGGAAAGATACTTTGCCGGGGCTTCCGTCATAAACGCAAAGAACGGTCAGCCGTTCCAGTTCAGTGAATTCCGGCCCGAGCGTGTAGTGTCTACCGAGGTAGGCTATAAAGGATTGATTGGAGATGCGCTTTTCGCAGACGTCTATTATTATAACAGCGTTTACAAGGATTATACGGTAGGCAACAACCTCCAGGTGACTTCAGGGCCGCGTGCGGGGCAGTTTTTCGGGATGCAATCCAATTATGACAAGGATATAAAAACGCATGGTTTCGGCCTGGGGCTTGACTATGCGCTGCCCGCCAACTTTAACCTCGGAGCGAACCTTACCAATAATACGCTCAGGGCCGGAGGCGTGGGCCTGTTCAGCACCGAAATGAATAAAGTTGTGCTGGACGATGGATCGGACATAGGCTTCAATACGCCTAAGTACAGGTATAGCCTTTCATTCGGTAACCGGAATATAGCCCGTACCGGGTGGGCCTTCAACATGGTCTGGCGCAGACAGGATGCATTTATCTGGAATTCTTCGTTCGTTCCCAATGCCGTGAAGTTTGCGACCGACAAGAGCAGGCAGTCGATCATTCCGGCGGTCGGAACGCTTGATGCCCAGGTCAGCAGGAAGCTTTCCGGTATCAAGTCAATACTTAAGGTAGGAGGAACTAATATTCTCAACAAACAATATACAACCGGCTGGGGCAATCCGACAGTAGGCGCGATGTACTATGTTTCGCTTACTTTCGACCAGCTTTTAAACTAAGAACAGTTTAATGTAGCAGGTGTAGAGTCCCGGGTGAAAAATGACGGGACTCTCTTTTTTTTAATCGTATTTGCCTGACACCAAACCCGCAGAGTGTGCGGTATCCGATGATCTGCTCCAAAATTTTTTATAAACTGTTAAAATAGATACTTTTGCGCCGTTGATTGTATAAAACCGGCCAGCTTCGAGATAAACATGCGCATACACTGCCGAATTCTTTTGTTACCTCTGATATTCGTTATCCCGGCTCATGTATCCCTGTCTCAAAGCACATTCATCCCCCTTAACGACGATTACTATCATTTGATAGAAAGATTCGAGCTGAAGACCGGAAAGCTTTCCAGTCGTTTTCATACCGGCGTCAAACCATTCGAAAGAAAGGCGGTTATGGAATTCCTGGACGAGGTTCAACAGGACCCGGCCATTGAATTAAACAACAGGGATCTGGCCAGCCTCAGGTTTATGAGGTGGGGAAATTGGGAATGGACGAGAGACACACTGAACCTGGCTGGTGGAAATTTCCGGAGAAACAATAAAAAAGATTTCCAACGGCGCTTTTGGGCACATCCTGCCGATTTTTACAGTCACCGCTCGGAGGACTTCGACGTGCATGTAAATTTTGTTACCGATAACTTTCTCGGGAGGGACAATAACCTTGACCGGGCCGTTTTCTTTTCAGGAAGGGGTGTAGAGATAAGAGGAATGATCAACAAAAAGCTGGGTTTTTATACTTATGTTTCGGATAACCAGGGCCATTTTCCAAAATATGTACAGGGGTATACGAGCCGGCTGGGCTTTCCCGGTGAGGGACTGACAAAGATTTCTGAAAAGAAGAATGTTGATTTCTTCTCTGCCAGGGGCTATATTACTTTTAACCCGCTTAAAAGCATTAATCTCCAGTTCGGTCATGACAAGAATTTTTTCGGTAACGGGTACAGGTCGCTGTTTCTATCGGATAATAGTGCGCCCTACCTCTTCCTGAAACTGAACACCAAAATAGGCAGGTTCAACTATACCAATCTTTGGTCTTCGATGATCAATGACCAGGATCCTTCCTTTCAGAATCTGCTCCGGAGGAAGAAGTATTCGGTTATGCATCATCTCGGCGTCAATGTCACGGACAGGCTGAATATAGGCTTTTTTGAAGCGGAAGTTTTTAGCAGGGATAGCACGGGGGGAGGGTTTGATCTCAATTATTTAAATCCTGTCATTTTTTACAGGTTTGTCGAGTCATATCTCGGGAGCTCGGACAATGCGCTGCTGGGACTGGACTTCAAATGGCTTCCACCTGTTAAAAATACGTCTGTATACGGGCAGGTCATGATCGATGAGTTTTTAAGCCGGGACCTGTTCAATGGTAAGAAATCGTGGACGCGGAAATATGCCTTCCAACTGGGGTCTAAAATGGTCGATGCCTTCAATATTCCAAACCTCGACCTTCAGATGGAATATAACGTGGTTTATCCCTATACCTATAGTCACCGCGACGGTGCCAGAAATTATATGCATTACAAGCAGCCTCTCGCTCATCCGCTGGAAGCCAATTTTCATGAGTTTCTGGGTATTCTGCGGTATCAGCTCAATGAAAGACTCACCTTGTTCGGGACCATGATGTTTGCAAACAAGGGAGTAGATATCTATGGCAGGAATTACGGGGGAGATCTGACGCTCGATTATGACACCAGGTATTCCGATACCGGCGTAAGAGTAGGCCAGGGCCTGGGCCAGAAAACAAATCTCTTCGACCTGCGGCTGTCTTATATGCTCAGGCAGAACCTGTTTATCGACTACCGGATGATGAACAGGCGGATCATTTCGCGGGGTGCGGATTTGCCGAAAACAGGTTTGTTTTCTTTCGGAGTCAGGTATAATATGCCTTACAGACAGCAAATTTTCTAAAAATGGAGACGCAAGAGATTATCAGGTCGGAATTATCTGAAGCCAGAAAGGTGCTTGACAGCTTTTTAAACGACCCCACCAATATTTCGAAAATAGAGGAAGCCGCAAACGTGATCTCCGCCTCGATCTTGTCGGGCGGGAAGGTGCTCTCCTGCGGGAACGGAGGGTCTCATTGTGATGCCATGCATTTTGCCGAGGAGCTCACGGGGAGGTTCCGCGACGACAGGAGGGCTTTACCGGCTATAGCGATCTCGGATGTAAGCCACCTGAGCTGTGTTTCCAACGACTACGGGTTCGACCAGGTTTTTTCGAGATTTGTCGAAGGCGTTGGTATGCAGGGAGACGTATTGCTCGGGATCAGTACAAGCGGGAATTCCCCGAATGTAATAAAGGCGGTCGGCGCCGCCAGGCAGAAAGGAATGAAGGTGATTTTGCTGACCGGGAAAGACGGCGGCAAGCTGGCGGGGAAAGCCGATGTAGAGATCAGGGTGCCTCACTTCAGGTATTCCGACAGGATACAGGAAGTGCATATTAAAGTAATCCATATCCTGATCCTGCTGATAGAAAAGGCGGTAGTATGATGAAAGTAAGACCGGCGGCATTAATTGTACGTGAAGGAGCTGTGCTGACTATGCGCTACAGGTATGGTGGCGGGTATGTATACGTATTGCCCGGCGGAAACCCTGATCCCGGGGAGTCTCTGTCTGAAGCTTTGTGCAGGGAGCTGTCCGAAGAGCTTGGAATCTTTATAACCGTGGGAGATATGGTGCTTGCAGGCGAGGTACTTCGCTTTAATGACAGGGAAGATACGCTCCATTGTGTGTTCAGAGCAGAAATAAGCGGCGGTGACCCCGCGCTTAACAAGGCAAATACTTCGGCAGAGGCCATAGAATGGATCACTGCGGCACAGCTCGGCAGCATCAACCTGTATCCTAACTTTGCCAGCCGGCTGGCCGGCGATATCGCAGCCCGGGAGTTCCGTTATGCAGGACCGCTGCAGCAGCCCTACCTGGGGGATTAGCGTTCCGGTACGTTTTTAGGTGTTTTGTCAATAAGCCTGTTGATAGCTCCTCTCTGTTTCTTCAGGTCAAACTCGTCATAGATTTCCCCGGTTGCGGTATAGGTTTTAAAGTTGAGCAGGTCCCCATCGATCTCAACTACGTGGAACAGCTGGGTATAAATAGCTTTCCTGTCCATCCAGTCTGATTTCTCTACATGTGAATTGGTCATCTTCGGCCCGCTTACCGAAACTACGTACATAGTGCCCGATTTTGCCTTGCCCTGCATAGGGATCTTATCCATGCCGCGCGCATAAGTGTGATCGTGCCCCTGGAGGACAAGGTCTACCTTGTATTTGTCGAGCATAGGCTTGAATGTATCCCTCATTTTTTTGTTATCGCGGGTGCGCTTGGGCGAAAAAATCGGGTGGTGGAAGGTCACAACAGTCCACTTGTTGGGGTTGTTGCCGAGTACGCGCTCCATCCAGTCTTTCTGGAGCTGCAGGAATTTGTCCGATTCTTCAGCCTGGTCTGAATTGAGGGAAATGAACCTCACACCCTGGATATCGGCGTAGTAGCACGTCTCTTCCAATCCTTCAGGCCCGTTCAGGGGCAGGTTGAATTGCGCACGCCAGAATTTTGAAATCGTGTTTTCTTTCTGGTCGTTATCATAATGATCGTGGTTCCCGGGTGTAGGAAAATTGGGGATCATAGCATGAATGAAGCCTCCTGCATCGAAGAATTCGCCCCATTCGACATCCCTGTTGGCACGGTTGATCAGGTCGCCCGCATAGATGGCCAGTTTTGCATCGGGCGCTTTTTGGAAGGCTTCGCGCGCTACTCTCGACCAGAGGGAGCGCATATTCACCTGGACATCGCCATAATAGAGAAACTGCAGTTTTTCCTTATCCTGCCGGGCAGTTGTGAAATGGAACCATTCGCTCCAGTATTTTCCCGCCCCTACCCGGTAGGCATACTTCGTATCGGGCTGCAGGTTTTGGAGTTCATAGGAATGGTAAAAGGCCGGAGGCGTATCCTCTACGCTGAGGAGCTCGGAATGCGCCGTGAATCTCTGCGCTTTTTCCACAAAGCGGGGATCAGCGTCGGCCAAAGCGATTTCTATGTAGCTGACCGTAGTCGTGTCGGTAGTTCGCCAGTTGACCGCAGCAGAGGATGACAGGTCTGAAGTGGCATTGAGAATGATCCGGTCGGGAAAGGGTTTTGGGATGTACAGCGATTCCAACTGACCATAGGAATGTGCTGATACGAGCATCAGAAGTCCCAGGAATTTATTGCGTCCGGCTTTTAATATCGGCATTTTAATGTTTGAGTTTCAGAGAATAGATCAATAGTCTTGCTAAAGATAATACAGGAAAACCAGCTATTGCGGCTATTTTTATAATCTTTAAATTCATTTTGGATTTTTTTGCGTGCAAAGCGCTAAATTTCCTTTTTTACGAGAATAGAGGGAAAATATACATTTCTATATCCTTTCAAATATATGGCTGGTTTAAGAGAAGAAAGGGCAAACCTTAGCCCGATAAAAACACCAGCACAATACCAGGATTATCTTAAAATTATAGATAGTCTTACTAGATTGTGAAGAAAATAGCGCGGAAGAAGAGCTGTTAGAGCTTGTGTCTATACTGGTTGAAAATTATGAAGCATTATATCATCCTATAGAGGCGCCGGATCCTATTTTACAATGAGATCTGCTACAACCGGCCGGTGATCGGAGGCATAAGTCTCTTCGATTACCGACGTTTTGACTGAGCTGATGCGTTTCGGCTTAGTGAACATGATAAAATCGATCGTGTTCCTCGGGTTGATGTGCGGGCTTGTAGGGAGACAGTCATTGATACATGTCCGGGTGAAGGTCTGGTCGAGCAGCGATATGACCCGGCTGGTCGGGACGGCATTGAAATCACCCGCAAGTATAACAGGCTCTTTCAGGCTACCCAGGCGTTTGATGATGATGTCGGACTGGAACAGCCTGGTTTCCTCTTTCAGATCGAGATGCGTGGAGGCGAACCAGATTTTTTTTCCTCCCGGGAGCCGGACTTTGATGGCAGCCACTGTGCGAGGCTCGCCTTTGACGCCCTCAGGGAGGGGAAGAGGAAGGTGCAGGGAGTCGAGCAAAGGGAATTTCGACAGGACGGCTACCCCGTAATCACCGCCCTGGTGATCGATGGCCTTGACAAAATAGAAATGCATCCCGGTAAGCTGCGCCAGCTCCCGGGCCTGGTTCCTGCCTTTTCCCGAGCGCTCCGTATTGACATCCACTTCCTGGAGTGCTACCAGGTCGACCTGTGCATCATTGATTACCTTCGCTATGGCGGGCACGTCTATTTGTCCCTCCGGAAGAGAGGGAGGATTGCAATGATGAATGTTGTAGGACATGACCTTCAGCGTGCCGCCCGGGCCGCTGTTACCGGGTGGTATTGAAAAAGCCGGTTGTACACACAGGCAGGCAAGAACAACGATCTTAAAAAAAACAGAAACTTTCATTGCTGAAGAATGGAGTGATTATACCGCAAACCTAAGCAATTTTGAACTAGGCAATTAAATATTATCCATATCAGCCGGAATAATATGACACAGATACTTATCGGCCGGCATGGAGGGCCGGGCGGCGAAGAAGTGAGGGCTGGTACTTCCGCTGATGATTAATCTTTCAATTTGACGTTCCCGTATGTGGAAATGACCCGGATCATGGAAGCAGGCTCCTCTTTACCGATATTGCCTTCATACTGCCTGGTTTTACTGGTCCCGGATTTGTTGGTAACCGACACTGCCGTTTTTGAAGGGTACTGGAAGTTGCCATAGGTGACCGAGACATCAAACCGGGCAGGTTGGCTGGCCGGTATGATCACCGAGGAATATGATGCGCGGATGTCGATATTATTGGCGGTAGATTCGTTAATGGAAAAATTGTCGGAATAATTGAGCCTGACCGTACCGTCGCCGGTCAGGGTACCGATTTGCGCTCCGCAATAACCGATATCTGCCTTCAGAGAACCCACCTCGCCTATATTGAGCGAGCCGAATTTGTTGATCAACTCGAGGGAATTGACTTTATCCAGGTTTACTGCAGAGTGATTCGACTGCAGTTTCCCCTGCACCATCTGGCCGATAACCGCGTTTCCGTACTGGACAACAATGTTGTTTGCCATGCTGGCGAGATCTTCCGCACGGAAATTGCCGTAACGGGTTTCGACTACAAGAGGAGCGACAAACCTGGCTATGTCCGTATCGCCGTACGAGTTTTTCAGATTGAGCGGATTCTGTTTAGGCATCTGGATAAGATAATCGATGCGAACGGAATTCTCTCCCTTTTTCCCTCCCCAGCTGAATCTCTGCGTACCGGAGCTTATCACTGTCTGTACGGTGATATTGTTGTTGCCCCTTTTTTCTTCGATGTTCACAGCATTGATCGCCTCGCTGACCTTCTGTTCGGAGGAAGCATTGGCGGTAATAGTGATGTCGATCCTGATCGCCTGCCTGTCCCAAAGCAATACTTTTACGTCTCCGTAGCGGTTGTCTATGCTGAGCATTTCATTGGGCCGCACATCAAATACCTTGACGATGGTTTTTTTGCGCTCGATAAAAATACCGGGAGGGGGATCCTGGGGGTTTGCAACCGCTACGAGAGCCACACTATATAGCAATACGGTCGCTATCGTTTTCTTCGTTTTCATCTACCTTCTCAATTTTTTCTATAATGATAATTTGCTGATTCAAAAGATCGACCTGCCACTGGAGGTTCCTGACCATAGCGTGCAGAAGTGTTTCAGGGTCGGGCGACCGGGGAAGCTCCGACCGAAGTCCGGTATAGGCTTGTTCCAGGCGGTCCAGCTCCGCTGCAAAGTCGCTGTAAAGCTCCGGTTTGTGTGCGGCCAGTTTTTTGATCTGGTTCCGTTTTTCACTGATGATCTGGGTATATTGATTTACCTCCTTTGCGTAAGCGGGCAGCTGAAGGGCCATTTGGGGATCTCTTGTAAGACCGTACTCGCCATTTACATATACCAGGATGCAGGCGGCAAACAGGATGAGGACCGCAGCGGCAACGCGCCAGTCGTAAGTGATCTGCCGTTTCCAACGGTTGTTGTTTAATTGCCGCGGTATATCCCCGGAAGGAGGAGCGAGCCGGGATTCAATTTTTCCCCATAGCCGGGCATCCGGTTCTTCTGTGTCGAACCCCGAACGGTTGTCTCTGACAAACCGCTCCAGCTTATCTTTTCTGTCGGATGACTTTCTCATTTTTATAAAAGTTATCAGCCTTCAGCTATCAGCCCTTTTTCATTGATTGCTTATCGGGGTCAAACGTGCCGATAGCTGATTTCTGACAGCCGATGGCTGTATCAACAGGTTTTGTTTTTGATTACTTCTATCAGTTTTTGTTTGGCCCGCATGTATTGCGTTCTCGAAGTGCTTTCCGAAATGCCCAGGAGGCCGCTGATCTCTTCGTGATCATAGCCTTCGAACAGGTACAGGCTCAAAACGAGCCGGTAGCCGCCGGGAAGCAGGTGGATGGCTTGTCTGATACGCTCGACGTTCAGCTCTGCGGTGTCCGTATCGTGATAGTAGTCATCTTCGATCTCATATTCGTTTTCTCCGTTTTGTAAAGATTCCAGTTCCACCCATTTAACCTTCCGGGACCGCAATTGCGAAATAGCCTTGTTGACCACGATCTGCTTCAGCCATGCCCCGAAAGTCGATTGCTGCCTGAATTGATGCAAATGGGTAAAAGCATCCAGGAAGGAATCCTGGAGAACATCCTCCGCTTCCTCTGCCCGGTTGAGCATGCGCATACAGACATTGAACATGGCTTTTGAATAAAGCCTGTACAATTGATACTGAGCGCCGCGCTCTCCCATCTTACATCGCTCCACCAACTCGGTGTGCGGATCAGGATATAATTTATCGTTCAAAAAGCTATAGCAGGCAATGCGGTGAATGTTTCTGTTACAATGTCTCTATTCGGAATTAAAAGTTGCATATTGCATTAAAAAAAAATAGCTATCAGCTGTCAGCTATCCGCAATCAGCTGAGGGCTGACAGCTGACTGCCGATAGCTACAATACCATGAAAGCGTTCAAAATACCCGGATTTTATAAGAGCAGCATCATTACTCCGATTAAAGAATACAGGCGGAAGAAGGACAAACTGAAAAAAGACTATTCTCCGTCGGTGCTCGATTTTGGTTCTGTCAGGTTTTTGATCGCAAGGCATTTCGGGTTCTGCTACGGCGTGGAAAATGCGATAGAGATAGCTTACCAGGCGTTGGAGGCCAACCCGGGCAGGCGTATTTTCCTGTTGAGCGAGATGATCCACAACCCCGGCGTAAATGCCGATCTCCAGGAAAGAGGGGTCAGGTTCCTGATGGATACCAAAGGAAACCAGGTACTTGAATGGGATATTCTCACTTCGGATGATATTGTTATCGTGCCTGCCTTCGGAACCACGCTTGAGATACAGGACGAACTGGCTTCGAGAGGAGTCGATATCCATGCCTATGATACCACTTGCCCTTTCGTGGAAAAGGTATGGAATCGTGCGGCCCAGATAGGTGGTAAAAACTACACGATTGTCATTCACGGCAAACCTCAGCATGAAGAAACAAGGGCGACCTTCTCCCACAGCAAGGAAAATGCGCCGACCGTCATCGTAAGGGATCTCGCCCAGACAAAGCGGCTGGCAAAGTACATTACCGGCGAGGCGGCCCGGGAAGATTTTTTTGAAGAATTCAGAGGCCAGTATTCAGAAGGCTTCGATCCCGGCCTCGATCTGCAGCGGATCGGGGTGGTCAACCAGACCACCATGCTGGCTTCCGATACCCAGGGGATTGCCGATTACCTTAAAAATGTGATGACGGAACATTTCGGGCTGACGCCTGAAACCGTCGATGAGCGTTTTGCCAATACCCGGGATACTTTGTGCTATGCTACAAACGACAACCAGGACGCTACCTATGCGCTTTTGCAAAGTGAAGCAGACCTGGCGATCGTCGCGGGCGGCTATAACAGCTCCAATACGTCTCACCTCGTGGAGCTTTGCGAAAGCGCGCTTCCCACTTATTTTATTTCTTCGGCAGAAAAGATCCTGGGCAGAGATTCAATACAGCACTACAGTCTGAGAGAGAAGAAAGAGATAGTGACCCGGGATTTTCTCCCCCAACATAAGATTCCCGTTATCATGCTGACGAGCGGAGCGTCGTGCCCTGATGCGACCATAGAGCAGATTCTGCTGCGTCTGGCGTCTTTTTATGAGCATACTGTGCCGGTGGAAGCGGTTATGGAGGGGTTTTCTGAAAGCTGACCGCCCCCGCTTTTACCAACTGCGAATATTCTGATTAATTTCTTCAGACAATCTTGCGATTAAAAGATTAAGCATCTATATTTGCACTCCCTTTTTGGATGGGTAATAGTATGCCCACCCTGATGGATACGTTAAAATCATTAAAATCATATAGTTAATCGTGGATACGTTAAGCTACAAAACCATCTCTGCCAACAAGAGCACTATTACCAAGGAGTGGGTCGTGGTAGATGCAGAAGATGCAGTTTTAGGGCGTTTGGCCAGTAATGTGGCGCGGATCATCCGTGGCAAGCACAAAACAAGCTATACCCCGCATGCCGATTGTGGCGACAATGTGATTATTATCAATGCAGACAAGGTCCGTCTGACTGGTAAGAAGCTGACCGACAAGGTTTATATCCGTCACACAGGCCATCCCGGCGGGCAACGCTTCCAGACTCCCAAGGAGGCTCTCGAGAAATATCCTGAGAGAATTCTGGAAAGAGCCGTTAAAGGAATGTTACCTAAGAATCGTCTGGGTCGCCGGTTGTTTACCAACCTGTTTGTTTACGCGGGAAGTGAACACCCTCACGCTGCTCAGCAACCTAAAGAATTAAAGTTTAATTATTAACACCCAATGGCATATATTAATACCATAGGTAGAAGAAAAACCGCAGTAGCGCGGATCTATCTCACTCCGGGTAAAGGCGATATCCAGATCAACGGTCGCGAGCTTAAGGAGTATTTCCCTTTCGAGGTTCACCAGATCCTGGTAAAGCAGCCTTTCAGTACATTGGAATCGGGCGAAAGCTATGATGTGAAAATAAATGTGCAGGGAGGCGGTATCAAAGGTCAGGCTGAAGCTGCCAGGATGGCTATTTCCCGTGCGCTTGTTGAGTATAACGGAGAAAATCGTCCTGCATTGAAGAAGGAAGGTTTCCTTACGCGTGACTCCCGTATGGTAGAACGCAAGAAAGCAGGCCGGAGGAAAGCCCGCAAGCGTTTCCAGTTCTCGAAACGTTAATTTCCGGATGTATTGCCGGGCGCTCATATGCAGCGCCCATTCACTATATATTCGTCCAGTCGGTGCTTACTGTGTCCGGTGCATCGTGCTGCTTATATCATTTAACAAACAAAAATGGCACAATTAGAATACAAACAACTTTTAGATGCGGGGGTGCACTTTGGTCACCTTACCCGTAAATGGGATCCCCGTATGGCTCCATACATTTTCATGGAGAAAAACGGGATTCACATCATTGATCTGAACAAGACGCTCGCCTGCCTGGATCAGGCGCAGGAAGTAGTGAAGTCGATCGTACGCTCCGGACGGAAAATTATGTTCGTAGCCACCAAGAAGCAGGCGCAGGAAATAGTAGCCGAAGAAGCACGGAGGCTGAAAATGCCTTATGTTACCGAACGCTGGCTGGGCGGTATGCTGACCAACTTTACTACCATGAGGAAGTCTCTGAAGAAGCTTCAGTACCTGGATAAGACACTGAAGGATGAGACTACCGTAAAGAATATTGCGAAGCGTGAGAGGCTGACCATCTCACGCGAGAAAGATAAACTGGAGAAAGTCCTTGGAGGAGTTATTGAGCTCACCAGGCTACCTGCAGCCCTGTTTATCGTAGACGTAAAACGCGAGCACATCGCGATTGCTGAAGCTAAACGTCTCGGTATCCCTGTTATTGCTATTTGTGATACCAACTCTAACCCGGATCTGGTAGACTACGCCATTCCCAGCAATGACGATGCGTTCAAGTCTATTTCCCTGGTCACGCTGGCTATAGGCAAGGCGGTCGAAGAAGGGCTCCTGGAAAGAAAGCAGGATAAGGAAGATCAGCGCCTGGCAGAGGAAGAGGAAGCAAAAAGAGCCGTTGATGCGGAAGATGCTTCGGTAGGAGGTGTCGCAGGTGCGGGTGAAGATGGCGAAGGAGAAAAGGGTCGCCAGGAGAAGAGGAAAAGGCTGAACGTTAAGGCTGAAGCCGATGAGGCTTCGGAAGAGTAATTATTTCATTTATACTGAGTCATGGCAATTACTGCTCAAGATGTAAACAAACTGCGCCAGCTCACCGGAGCGGGCATGATGGATTGTAAAAAGGCCCTTACGGAAGCCGATGGCGACTTTGATAAGGCGATTGAAATACTGCGGAAGCAGGGTCAGAAAGTAGCCGCCAAGCGGGCCGATAATGCCGTGTCTGAAGGAGTCGTACTGGTTAAGATCAGTGATGATGAGACCAACGGAAAGCTCGTAGCCCTGGCTTGTGAGACCGAACCGGTAGCGAATGTAGCTGATTTTAAAAGCCTGGCACAGGTTATTCTCGATGAAGCTGTCGCCGGCAACCACTCGGGCGTTGAAAGCCTGGCTTCAGCCAGACTGGCCGACGGCTCCACAGTTTCGGAGCGTATAGTCGATCTTACCGGTAAGCTGGGGGAGAAAATTGAAATCGTAGGATATGAAAACCTCGACGCAGAGAAAGTAGTTCCTTACGTTCACTCCAACGGTAAGCTTGGTGTACTGGTTGCTTTCGAAGGAGCCGGCGACGCAGACCTGAGCACGGTAGGAAAGGATATTGCTATGCAGATTGCCGCAATGCGCCCGGTAGCTCTTGATAAAGATGGTGTAGACGCTGCCCTGGTAGAGAGGGAAATTGAGATCGGTAAAGAGCAGGCCCGTGCGGAAGGTAAGCCCGAAGCCATGCTTGAACGTATTGCGCAAGGTAAACTCCAGAAATTCTACAAAGATAACACCCTGCTTAACCAGGAGTTTGTAAAGGATTCGTCCCTGACTATCCGCCAGCTGCTTGAGCGTACGGCTAAAGGGTTGTCGATCAAAACTTTCAAACGTGTAGGGATAGGCAGCTAGATATTTTTACGATCTGTTTTCTAAAACGCTTTGCTTTTTTCGAAAAGTAAAGCGTTTTTTGATGCAGATTATTCTGCAACCGAGATTCCTGAGTCCCGTCGTTACTTTCTTTATATTTTTCAGTCTTTAGGTAAAACAGGTTAAAGTGCATTCAGACGAAGAATTGGTCCGGCTTTTCGTGCTTACTCAAAAGAACAGTTTTTTTGAGGAGTTGTATGAGCGTTATGCCGACAAAGTGTACAGAAAGTGCCTGACACTTGTCAAGGACAGTGCCCGCGCTGAAGACTTTACCCATGATATATTTTTGAAGCTGATCTTTAAGTTGGGTAGTTTCAAGGAAGAAGCCCGTTTTTCGACATGGCTCTACTCCATTACATATAATTATTGTATGGATCAGCTGAGAGTCAATAAGAAACGCGGGGAAACAAATCTTGAAGAGGAAATGGAGGTGGCGGATGAAGATGTGGATGTTTCGGTTCTGATAGAGGAAAGGGATACAGACGCGAAGAGATTACACCGCGCCATCGATCACCTTACTACCGAAGAAAGAAGTATTCTGATGATGAAATACCTGGATGACCTGAGTATCAGGGATATAGCAAGTGTTTTCAGGATAACGGAAAGCGCAGTAAAAATGCGCCTGCTGAGGTCGCGCGAAAGCCTGCGGAAGAAGTACCTGGAAGTGCTGGTGTTGTTGATTGCTTTCCTGGCAAAGCTTGTCTCCGAGATCATTACAAAATTCTGACGGTATGGACAATTCGAATAGTGATATTTTAAAGCAGCTTGAGGCGGAAGGGACCGTCCCTGAGTACCTTAAAGAGAGCCTGGTATCTGAGATAGACCTCATTAAGGATTCCCTCCAGGTAGTAGCGCTCTTCGGAGGAGGCTTTTTTATGGCGCTGTTAAAAGCGATCTCTTCCATTTCCGACACTTCGCAAGAAAATGAATAGCTTATCTTAACCCCCTGAATCCGATGGAAAGTATTTATAATATCACCGATATTCTTAAAAATACCTTCAATTCCCTTGTTACGCAGTTTGTCGATTTTGTTCCCAGGATTATCGGGTGTATCGTCGTACTGCTCATCGGCTATTTTGTCGCTAATTTCATCAGGGCTATTGTAAGAAATATCCTGGGCCGGGTAGGCTTCGACAAGATTGGAGAGAGATTGAACCAAATAGGTTTTATTAAGCAGATCAAGGCTGAAATAAAGCTCAGCAACCTGGTTGCAACGGCGCTCTATTACTTTATTATCCTGATGTTCCTGACTGCGGCGACCGAAATACTGGGGGTGGAGACCATTACCAGCATGGTTCTTTCGGTGGTAAATTTCATCCCGCAGCTGATTGCTGGGGCTATTATGCTGCAGGTGGGGATTATCGTTTCGGACATTATCAAATCGGGGGTAATAACCCTGTGCAAATCGTTCAATATTCCTTCTGCAAAGCTGATCGGCAACCTGGTTTTCGGGTTCTTCCTGGTCATCACGTTTATTTCGGCGCTTGCGCAGATAGGAATCAATACCGAGCTGCTGGAGTCCAGTTTTATCATTATTTTCGGAGGCATAGTGGTTGCTTTCGCGATCGGCTATGGCCTGGCATCAAAAGACGTACTGGGTAGCATCATCGCATCACTTTACAGCAAGAAGAAATATAATGTAGGGCAGATCGTTAGAATTGACGGAGTAAAGGGAGAAATTATTGAGATAGATAATCTTTCCGTGGTCATCAAAACTGACGAAGCCCGGGTAGTATTTCCTCTCAGGTACTTCCAGTCGCAACGGGTAGAAATATTTCAGTCTTAAATAGTTTGTTTTCGTCACACTTATATTTAATCAGGTTCATGAAGTTTTTAAAATTCAGTTTTTTGAGTACAGGTCTGGCCTTTGCCTTTACGGCGCAGGCGCAGAGTCCGGATATAGCAGCCTTGACAAAGGCAGTAAAAGATACTACATGGAAGAGTAAAACCGAATTTGGTGCGAATTTCAACCAGGGGTCATTTAATACCGCCTGGACAGGAGGAGGTGTTAATTCGATCTCTTTAGGTATTTTCTTCAACGCTTTGCGCGAATATAAAAAAGACAAGCATACGTGGAGGAACGATCTCCAGTCGCAGTACGGTATAGTCAAGAATCAGGGTCTCGATGCCCGTAAGAGCTTTGACCGCCTGTTCTTCGACTCCAAGTACGGATACGAGCTGAGCAAGAACTGGAGCCTGGTAGGAAACGTCAATTTCCTGACCCAGTTTGCAGACGGCTACAACTTTGAAACCGACGCAGAGGGGAGGGAGGTACGCAAGAGAATTTCGAGTTTTATGGCGCCAGGCTACCTGACCGAAGCCATAGGTATCCAGTACAACCCGGTTCCGTATTTCTTTATTACTTTTTCGCCGGGAGCGCTGCGGCAGACTTTCGTGATCGATACCGAATTGTATCGCAATACCCCGGGCGAATCCAACTACGGCGTGCCGATAGGAAAGAAGGTGCGTAATGAAGTTGCTCTTGCCCAGTTGATCGCGAATTTTGACAAGGATATAGCAAAAGACATCAACCTGAAATGGAGGTACCAGATGTTTGCAGCTTCCAATAAGCACAGAAATACGGCCTTTCATACCGACCATCGTCTCGATGCCAATATAACAGCCAAAATACATAAGTATTTCAATGTCAATTTAGGGATTATTATGCTGTATGATGATGACCAGGTAGCGAAGGTACAGTGGGCACAGGCGTTGTCAGTAGGGTTTTTATATGCTTTTTAGTGACTAGTAACCGGATTTATCAATTTATTAAACAACTATAACCTATAAAATCTGCGGTATGCTTAAAGAATTCAAAACCTTCATTGCCCAGGGTAACGTGCTTGACCTTGCTGTCGGTGTTATCATTGGCGCTGCATTCGGGAAAATAACCACTTCTCTCGTCGACGATATTCTCAACCCTGTGCTGGGGCTCATCATTGGAGGAGTAAATTTTGATCAGCTGAAAATCGTTCTGAAAGAGGCTGAAGGTGAAACTGCTGAAGTAGCGATCAGGTACGGCAGTTTTCTTAACCAGGTAATCCAGTTTATTCTTATCGCCTGGGTTATCTTTCTCATTGTTAAAATGGCAAATAAGGCCAGACTGACCGGTGGTGAGAAAAAAGAAGAATAGGATACAAGTGATTTTTGAAGGGCCTCTCCGGTTTATGTCCGGAGAGGCTCCTGCTTTTCGCAGCCATAGTTCTTTATACGGAAAATCAGGAGAGAGCTTCCCTCTGGTGATATGTATTTTGCTTATCGGGATCTTCTTTTCCCTGATTATAGCCAATATGGTGAATATCCCCAATGGCGACGATCTTTATTGCCTGATGCTTTTTACGCAGCAATTTAAAGATGCATCGACATTCCAGGAACGCTTCGCACTATTTACCCAGCAATGGGTAGAGCACAGGATCGTCTATTCCAGGTTTTCCGCTCTTTTGTCTTACTGGCTGACGGGGAGCGTCAACTTTATTACCATAGCGCTTATAGGTAATTTTACGCTGATCGCATTTACAGTCCTTTTTTGGAAGGTGATCCGAAAACTGGGTGTATCGCTCTATTTTCTGATTCCGGTTGTTTTGACCTTGTTTAGCCCGGTTACCTATGAGGGAAACTTATGGGCAGGGGCCAGCACGGTATATATGCCCGTTGCTTTTATGGGGCTCCTGGCTATTTATTTTCTGGCATGCAAGCGGGAGTGGGGTATTGTACTGGGCCTGCTCACGGCTTTGCTGGCTACGTTTTCGTTTGGCAACGGGATGTTTGTACTCGTCGTCGGCTTAGGCTTACTGATTTATCGGAAGCGATTCAGGAGAGCCGTTATATGGGGATTGGCAAGCCTGGTAGCCATCGGGTTGTATTTCATGGATTTCCATCAGGCCAGCAGTACAGATGCTTTTGGCGTCAGTGCACATTTCAGGAAGCCGATGTATCTGTTCTATAATTTTTTTGCTTTTCTCGGGGGAATCCTGGATTACAGTGAAAATGTCAACTCGCCTTTTATCCCGGCTAATATTCCTGCAATATTACTGGGTGCAACGCTGTTTGCCGCCATTTGCTACGGATCGCTGGTATTCCTGAAAGAGGTCTCAAAGCCAGGTGAAGATACTTCCCGCAGGAACATTCAATATGCCTGGCTGGGAATGACTGCTTTTCTTCTTATTACAGCTGTGGCGATGGCCTATTCCAGGACTGCGGGAGCAGCGATGAACACGTTATCGAGCCGTTACAAGATTTATTCGATGCTTTTCTGGATAATTGTGTACTGGGGCTGCCTCATTTATTTCGAAAGGAAGAAACTGGTAGGGCTGGTTTTCGGCATAACAAGCTTGCTGATGCTGGTTTTCAACTATTATACGCATTACGATAAATTCAGCAATTTTAATTCTAATTTTCTCGCCGGCCTTTTTAACTATAAGAACAACGGAGAATGGGTGATCTATCGCCATACGGCCTTCTATGAAGGTGCAAGCAAGATGTTGAGCGATTCCATGGCGAGGAATCCGGATCCGGTCTTTACGTTTCATCAGGTGTTTCCGCAGCTTACGAGGGCGGCCCTTGAAGAAGCTCCGGTGCTGGAACAGGTAGAAATATCGGAGTCGGAAAACTGCCGGGGCTTTACGGGCAAATGCCTGGCTGTCAGGACGGACGAATATCCGTCAATTGCCAATTATTTTGAAGGCATTTACCTGGTGGTGTATGATGAGACCAATATTTACCTGTTTGCAGCCCGTCCCCAAAGGAACGGGCGATATAATATGGTGGTCAATGGCGAATATTTCAAAAGCGGGTTCTCCCTGGAGGAAAATTTCGGTAATATTCTGAAGAAAGGGAGTGAATACAGGCTGGCTGTCTTCTGCCCGACGGCAAAAGAACAGGTCAGGAGGATCCGCTACAAGCTGGAGGGGTAGTTCGTCAGGGCTTCCAGATAGTAGCCCTCAGGTGATGGAGTTTATCTTTGGTGGAGTAGTAATACATGGCGACCATTTTGCCGTCTTTGCGACGAACAACACGCGGATAACCCAGGTCATTGAGCTGCATATCTTCCGACCAGAAGCCATCCATTAAGATCTGTGGGGCACTCCACGTCTTACCTTTGTCTGAGCTGTAGACCACGCGGATGGTGCCGTGGTCTCGTTCACCGTACACGACGCACAAACGTCCGTCTTTGGTGGTTGTAAAAGCCGCGGGGTTACCGTTTTCTGCCCCGGTATCTGCTATTTTGGACAGGAAGCTCCAGGTTTTCCCGCCGTCGGCAGAAGAATAGGCGTCTATCCAATGTGTCTCGCTACGGTCTTTTGCAATATATTTCCTGCGTATGACCGAAATAAGGGTTCCGTCGTCGAGCCTTTCGGATTGCGACATGGCTGCGCGGCACTCATTTGCGTACGGGTTCCTGGCAGGATCGTCGAATAAATTTACTTTAACCGGGTTTCCGCTGCCTGCAGGACCTACTACCCAGCCCTGGAAATGGAAGCTTTTTCCGCCGTCGGTTGTCCTGATGCAAAAGAGCCGGTCAGAGGCAAATACTTCTTTTTTTCTTATGGAGAAAAACAGCAGGCATTCGTTGTTGCCGGTTACGATGTAATCTGTTCTGGGTGTCAGGTCATTCAGTTCCGTATTTGAAAATTCAGGCCATGCGAGCAAATTCCCAAAAGTGTACGGGCCCTGCCATGTTTTACCCTTGTCATAGGTATAGAAAAAATGCGATCTGCCGTCGTCGGCTCCATGATATGCAGTGCCTACAACCCGCATGGCAAATCCCGGATGTTTAAAATTGATCGGGGCCTCAAGGGTTTTCAAATCAGGTGTATTCCCGAAATCTCCTGCAAAGTTATCCGGGTCTCCGGCCGTCCATGTCTTTCCGCCGTCGATGCTACGCGCCAGCCAGTTTAAATAAGGTTTATCGGCATTGTGCCCGTCTCTTTTGCTGTATGTCGCTTCAGTAAAGCCGACAAGGATCTCATTGCCGTCAAAGGTAAAGGCGCCGTTGTTCGCAGGCCATCCGGCAAATCGACCAGGTTGATGATAAATCACATGGTGCCGGGCATTTTTAACGCGTTGCTGTGCTTTTGAGGGAGTGAGGAGAGAGCCGGTCAGGAGCAGTGCTATTGCCAGCATTGGAGGGCTAAGAAATTTTTTCATAAAATATATACTTCTTTATTTGCTTTGCCTTGTTTCTAGAGATCCCCTAAAGATATGGGGTTTTTTTTGAAGAAGGATTGGAAAATAGTGGTTATGCTATGGGTGGCACAGAGAATGAAGACAGGGATAAAGTTGAAGATATACCTTGGATTTGATTCCCATATCAAGAGAAACAGGTAAATTCCGAATATTGAAAATCTCAGGAATTGATCCTGATTAACACGCAAGCCTCTGTTTTTGACGTCGAGAAAAGAAGAGAGAATAATAAAAAGGAATACCAATACGTGCCAGCCCTGACAAACATAGTTAAATTCCTTAAAGTATTTTCCGTTAATTAACCCTATCCGGTGCAAAAAGCTTTCGTTTTTTGGATCGTCGTCTAAGATCTGGTACACACCATATACTCCGCTTCCAAATGAATGAACTCCCTTAACAATCAGGAACTTAAGGTATCCTTTCAATCCAAATTCATTTAATTTATTTTTAATTATCTCAATATGGACGTTTATACGGTCTTCCGGAGGTGTAGATAGCGTAAGCTCCAATGCCCTGGGATTAAAACTACCGTATCCTTCTATGCCCATAGATATCCAATGAGTATAGGGTACATTCTTTTGATAGGCTATACTCTTGTCTAATACGTTACTATATATATATTTAGTAAAACCCGCTTTAATGGATATTATAATAAGTGTTGCTATGGAGAAATGTAGAGCAAACTTCCTGAACCTCCCGTACCATATTGTATCTAACAACATGGCAAAGAAGCAGATTATAACACTAAACTTGATCTCTGTTCCGATTCCGCAAGCTAATCCCATCAGGATAAATAACAGAAGTAGGGTAGAGTCGTTTTTAGCGTCTCTTGCAAGGATATACAGGTAAAGACTCAGGACAAGGAATGGCAGGGAAAACGTATCGGTATAGAAAATCGGCGTAAAGAAGTATATGGGAATGCAGGACAGGCACAGCATCAGAGCCGTAAACGCAGCTTGTATTCCCCATAATTTTTCACTGATAAGAAAGACTAAAATAATACTTATGTTTATTAGAAGCAGATTTAATGCAACTCCGACCAGGAAATAGTTATTTATAGAGAAAAACAGGGCAATAGAGTATATATTTTTTAAAAAAAATGCCGCCCCGAGGTTATTTGGAAAAACATGAAAATACTCCTCATAATAGCCAAGTCTCTGGCTTACTGCCCATTCTATGCCTCCTTTATAGACAGCTTTTACATCTCCTCCGGATTCGATTTCCAGCTCAACTGCAAAGAAAGTTTGTATGCATATATTTATCAATACCAGGATATATAGTGCTAAAAATTTGTTTTTTTTCAGCCACTCTTTATTGATATGGATAAGAAAGCAACCGAGGGAAATGACCACAAACCAGAGAGTAGTTGATTTTATGACCTGCCGGGGTTTATATTCAAAACCTGTATCCGTGATAGGGTGATTGTTGAAAATTACATTGAAAAGCAAAATAGAAAAACAGATTCCAAACAACATATTGAAATAAGTGTTCGGATTACTGAATAAGGAGGACCTGTTTTGCCTGTATATCACGTATCTTGTGGTTGTCAGGTAAGGAGGATCTGTGAAGTGAGGGACGTCGCCGGACCAGGTTCGTGAAAAACATAAAAGGTCGCTAACAAAATAACGACCTTTTCTGTGTAGCGGGAGCTGGACTCGAACCAGCGACCTTTGGGTTATGAGCCCAACGAGCTACCAACTGCTCCATCCCGCGGTATTGTTGTGTAATGGGACTGCAAAGGTAGTAAAGAATTTTTAAAAAACAACTAACTTTGCGAAAGCATTTACTTCTCAGGCAAATTTTTAAAAAACCAGCATATTTTGGAAGCGAATCATGTCAGTCAGCCGGGCAAGCAGCGTTCGGGTTTTGTGAGCATCATAGGGAAGCCCAATGTTGGCAAGTCGACTCTGATGAATGTCCTGGTAGGGGAGTCGCTGTCCATCGTCACTTCTAAGGCGCAGACGACCCGCCACCGGATCATGGGGATCCTAAACGGCGTCAGCGACGGAGCGCCCTTTCAGTTGGTGTATTCCGATACCCCCGGTATCCTGAAGTCTTCCTATAAGTTGCACGACTCCATGATGGCGTTTGTGAAAGGATCGCTGGAGGACGCGGATGTGATCCTTTTTGTAACAGAACCCGGAGAAAAGGCTGCAAGCCATGAGGCGCTGCCCCTGCTTGAAAGGACCGATGCCCCGGTGGTGCTGGTGCTTAATAAAATGGATCTGTCGGGACAGGAGGAGATAGAAGCGAAGATCGCGGAATGGAAAGAGGTGATGAACCCTGTTTATATTGCCGTCATTTCGGCGCTTCACCGGCATAATACGGAAGGGATCCTGGATGTCCTTGTCAGGCTGCTCCCTGAGCACCCGGCTTACTTTCCTGAAGATGACCTTACCGACAGACCTGAAAGGTTTTTTGCGTCTGAGATTATCAGGGAGAAGATATTCCTTAATTACAAGCAGGAAATCCCCTACAGCAGTGAAGTAGTGATCAGTGAATTTAAGGAAAAAGAAGACCTCATCGTGATCCTGGCCGAGATCCTGGTAGAGCGAAACAGCCAGAAAGGCATCGTGATAGGCGAAAAAGGAGCCATGTTGAAAAAGATAGGTATCCAGGCAAGAAAAGACCTGGAGTCCTTTTTTCAAAAAAAGGTGTTCCTGGAAACAAGGGTAAAAGTTGATCCCGACTGGCGTAATAATGAGCTTCGTCTGAAGCAGCTCGGGTATAAAGAATAGATTATGGCAAATATAGTATCGATAGTGGGGCGCCCGAATGTGGGAAAATCCACCTTGTTTAACAGGCTGATAGAGCAGCGTAAGGCGATTATGGATAATGAAAGTGGGGTTACCCGCGATCGTCATTACGGGTATGCCGACTGGACGGAGAAGTTTTTCACCGTCATCGACACCGGGGGGTATGTGGTAGGCTCAGAAGATATTTTCGAGGAAGCGATCCGCGAGCAGGTAGAGTTGGCGATAGAAGAATCGACCGTCGTGCTATTTATGGTGGATACGGATACCGGCCTGACAGAGCTCGATAAGGAGTTTGCCAATGTACTCAGACGCTACGATAAGCCAGTGTTGATAGTAGCCAACAAGGCGGAGACCGACAACCGCCGCCTTACCGTTTCCGAATTCTATGAGCTGGGCCTTGACTCGGAGATATTCGCAATCTCTTCCCAGACCGGCGAAGGTACAGGCGAACTGCTCGATGCTGTGGTCAGCTATTTTAGGGAAGAAGGGAAGGAAAATCCCGAAGAGGGTATCCCGAGAATTGCCATTATCGGAAGGCCGAATGTAGGCAAGTCATCGTTCCTCAACGTCCTGACCGGAACCGAACGGAGCATTGTGACCGACATCGCAGGCACTACCCGCGACTCTATCCATACGCACTATAAGGCGTTCGGAAAGGAATTTATCCTGACTGACACCGCCGGGCTGAGGAGAAAGTCGAGAATAGCCGAGAGTATAGAGTTTTACTCTACGCTGCGGTCGCTCAGGGCCATCGAGGAGTCGGATGTGTGCGTTGTGGTGATCGATGCGGGCAGGGGCCTTGAAGGACAGGATATTAATATTATCGGGCATGCGCAGCGGGCCAAGAAAGGTGTGGTGCTGATGGTCAACAAGTGGGACCTGGTCGAAAAAGATTCAAAGACCGCCGATGAGTGGACGAAAATAATTAAGGAAAGGCTGGCTCCCCAGAACGACCTGCCCATCATTTTCGTTTCCGTCCTGAATAAGCAGAGGATCTTCCAGGTGATGGAAAAAGCGATGGAGGTGTTTGAAAACAAGACCAAGAAAATAGCTACTTCAAAGCTCAACGAGGTAATGCAGGCCGAGATCGAAAAGCACCATCCGCCGGCATACAGGGGCAAATACATCAAGATCAAGTATATGATCCAGCTGCCTTCCGCTTCTCCGAGCTTCGTGTTTTTCTGCAACCATCCCAAGTATGTCCAGGAGCCGTATAAGCGCTATCTTGAAAACCGGTTGAGAGAGAATTTCGGCTTTACCGGGGTGCCGGTATCGCTGTTTTTCAGAGATAAATAGGGAGTTGCTGCGGGCAATTTCCGGTAGTCAAACTTTCGTTCGTAAAATCATGTTTATTATCTGTGGTCTTTACGGGCTGCCTCATTAGTTAACCAGTTTGCCGTTTGTGAAAGCACTTTCCCATCTTAACAAATACCTGGTCAAGTATAAATGGTATCTTGTATTCGGTACGGTTTTTACGATTATCTCCAACCTTTTCGGGATATTTCCTGCCCAGATAGTGAGGCAGTCCCTCGACCTGGTTAAAGACACGCTGGATATTTATTTCATTTACAGGGGATCTTCGCTGGAGGCTACCATCAGGGAGCAGTTTTACACCGCTATTCCTTATTTCGGGTTGCTGATACTGCTGATGGCGATCATGAAGGGCGTATTTCTCTTCATGGTGAGGCAGACCATTATCGTCATGTCGAGGCATATCGAATTCGATCTGAAGAACGAGATCTATGCCAAATACCAGGAGCTCCCCATGCGGTTTTTCAAAAGCCATAACACCGGCGACCTGATGGCAAGGATTTCGGAAGACGTAGGGAAGGTTCGCATGTATGTAGGGCCGGCGCTCATGTATGGCATCAACCTGGTGATACTCATCGTGCTGGTTATTTCCTACATGCTTTCGGTCAGCCCTACCCTGACATTCTACGTGCTGTTGCCTCTTCCTTTTCTTTCGGTAGCTATTTATTACGTCAACAGCGTGATCATGAAGCGTTCGGAGGCCATCCAGCAGCAGCTGTCGGAGCTGTCGACCGATGCACAGGAAACTTTTTCCGGGATAAGGGTCATCAAGACGTTCGTCCAGGAGCCCTATTTTGCAGGTAAATTCAGATTGGGAGCCGCAGAGTTTAAAAAGCGATCGCTGTCGATGGTACGGGTAGACTCGCTTTTCTACCCGCTGGTAATGGTACTGGTAGGATTGAGCAATGTACTGGTTATTTACATCGGGGGGCAAGAGATTATCAACGGCCGGCTTACTGCCGGGAATATCGCGGAATTCATCATCTATCTTAACATGATGACCTGGCCGGTAATGGCCATAGGCTGGACCACCAGCCAGGTGCAGAGAGCGGCGGCATCGCAGGTGCGTATCAACGAGTTCCTGAACGAAAAAACTGAAATTGTTTCTGAAAAAGGGCTGAAGCCCGAGGTAAAAGGACAACTCTCCTTCAGAAACGTAAGATTTGTATACTCTGATTCCGGGATAGTAGCCCTCAATAATTTCAATCTCGAAGTGAAGGCCGGGCAGTCGGTAGCCATACTGGGTACGACGGGATCGGGAAAAAGCACGCTGGCCAACCTCATTGTACGGATGTACGACCCGGAGGGCGAGATAAGGGTAGACGACATACCCCTGAAAGACTATGACGTTAGCTATATCAGGCGCCAGATAGGGTATGTACCCCAGGAAGTATTTCTTTTTTCGGATACCATCGAGAACAATATCCGTTTCGGAGCCGGAGAGCTGTCGATGGAGCAGGTGGTCCAGGCCGTGAAGGACGCCGATCTGTATGATAACATAATGGGTTTCCCGGAAGGTTTTCAGACCAGGCTGGGAGAAAGGGGGATTACGCTTTCGGGCGGACAGAAGCAACGTCTCTCGATCGCCCGGGCCATCGTACGGGAACCCAAGATCCTGGTACTGGACGACAGTCTTTCTGCCGTCGATACCCACACCGAAAATATTATTCTGAATAATCTCAGCCGGATAATGAAAGGGAAAACTTCCGTTATCATATCACACCGGGTATCTTCTGCGAAGCTTGCCGACGAGATCGTAGTGCTCGATGGCGGTGAAATTGTGGAGACCGGGACTCACGAGACGCTTATGGCCAGGGGCGGAGTGTATTTTGAGTTGCACGAAAAGCAGCTTAAAACAGAAGAAATCGGTTAAAATCAAGAATCAGTTCAAAGTAGGCGATCTACTTATTCCTATTACCCTTTTAAGACCACAGTCCATATGAAACTAATTTTTTCTCAACGTCTTATGGTAGAAGAACCCGTTTGTTTTCCAGTTAATGGTACCGGCTTTTTCCTCAAATCGGTAAAACGCATCATCAATATAGCCTGGGTAATCGTTCTTTTACCGATGTTCTCGCACATGGCCGCGGCGCAGATCGTTGTTCCGGAAGGCCGGTATAAAATAGAAACCCATTCTTATCCTGTTATTGTATGCAACGAATTTCCGGCTGATCCGGCCGGGACTTTCACCACGATCACCTTGGGTTCGGAGCTCTTTAATTTCCTGAACCCGGTTAGCAGTTTGAAAAGGGGGACCGAATACAAGGTGGTAAAAGGCGGGACTACCTATAGCCTGTGGTTTTCGGGGGTTGCGATAGTAGACCTGACCGTGCCGGGCAGGATCAATTCCGGCAGTGAGATCCCGGGGCAAATTGTAGTGATGGATACCGTCGGTATTACCTATTCTTCAACAATGGCCATTAAACACAGGGGGGCGACTTCGTTGACCTACCCCAAGAAATCATTCCGGGTACAACTGAAGGATAACGAGGGTGAAAACAAGGATGAGTCCATTTTCGGGTTGAGATCAGATCAGCGCTGGCTGATGCTGGCGATATATAACGAGCGGCTCAGGATCAACAATAAAGTCTGCCACGACCTGTGGCTCGATATGCACAAACTGTACTATATAGACCAGGAGCCCAAAGCCCTTTCCACTATCCGGTCCAGGTATACGCTGGTTTTTCTTAATAATGTTTACCAGGGGGTCTATCTTTTTACAGAAGACGTAGACAAAAAGCAGTACAAGCTGAAATCGGGAGCAAATGATGCGGATGTGGAGGGAGAGTTGTACAAGGGGGAGGACAACGGGCCGCCCAATTTCTTCGGGGGTTCATTTCCTATACCGGCTTTACCTGCGCCGTATTCGTCTGAAACATGGGCGAAAATGGAGCTGAAGCATCCGGATGCGTCTAACTGGGAGATTCTCCGGGATTTTTCGCTGTATGTTAGAGATAGGCCTGCCTCCGAACTGCAGCAAGACATCTGGACTCAGCTGCATAAAGGTAATTTTATCGACTATTATCTGTATATCAATGCCGTATATGCGGAAGACAACCTGGGAAAGAACCTGTTTATGGGAAGATATAAAAGGGGAGAGCCGTATTTTTATGGGGTCTGGGACCTGGACGGTACTTTGGGCTTTCAATACAATTCGGATCGTAATCCCCGGGGAAGGGACCTGATAGAGAATGGTCTCCACAGCAAGTTATTGACTGGTAATGCCGCATTGAAAGATGAAATAGCGGTCAGATGGTTCCGGTTGCGCCAGAACCTGCTGTCTGACCAGAATATCCTCGGTCGTATTCAAGTGCAATATGACTATCTCAGGAGCAACGGCGTTTACGCGCTCGAAAAAATTGTCGAATCGAGGACGCCCAATCCCATTGACGGAGGCTGGGATCGTACATACCTGAATTATAGCAGCAGTGAGTTGGCCTATATGAAGCAATTCATGTCGGACCGCCTGGACAGAATGGACCTTCTGATAGGACAATGGCTGGTGAGCCCTCTGCCGGTTCGACTTTCCGGGTTTTCCGCCGGTATCAAAGAAAAGCGGGTGCTGCTGGAATGGTCTGTTACCGAAGAGGAGAACTTCGACAGGTTTGAAATAGAACATAGCCGGGACGGCAGACAATGGGTTAAAGTAGGTGAGGTGAAAGCGGCGGGGGAAAACTCAAAGCCGGTTGCTTATTCATTCTTCCATGATTTACCGGCGCCTGGTGTGAACTACTACCGGTTGAAAATGATTGATTTGGATCTTTCATTCGATTTGTCCGAGATGCGTTCGGTTGTTGTAAGAAGTGAGAACGAACTCAAGGTATATCCTAACCCTGCTTCGGGGCATCTGAGCGTAGAAACCGGCGTAGGAGCTGACTTACGGGAAATGGCGCTCTACGACCTTACCGGAAGAGTGCGTGCTGCCGGGGTTCCGGTAAAAGGAGAACGACTGCAGCATCTCGACGTGAGCGGTTTGCAGGGGCTCTATCTTCTGAAGGTTCGTTTTCAAAATGGTTCTGAAGAGGTACGCCGGGTGTTGGTCGGAAAGTAGCCGGACGGGCATCTTCAGCAGGTGTGGCAACGTGAGGTTTCCTAAAGGCTGAGTGTCGTAGTCGACTTTATTTCACCCATTACAAACTGGCTTTGGGTGCTGCCTATGATATTTTCCAATGCGCCCAGTTTTTCCATCAGGAACTTCTGGTATTGGGGCATGTCTTCTATTACGACTTTAAGGAGAAAATCGTATTCTCCTGATATGTTGAGGCATTCCAGCACTTCGGGATATCCCATTACGGCCTGTACAAAACGTTCGCCCATTGTCCGGGAATGCTCTTTCAGGGCTACGCTGCAGATGACCATCAGCTTTTTGCCTACCTTTTCCCGGTCGACCAATGCCACATATTTTTTGATAATGCCTTCTTTTTCCAGCTTCCGTACCCGCTCGTAAACAGGCGTATACGAAAGATTTACCATCTCCGCCAGCTCCCGGGTCTTAAGAGTGGCATCGTGCTGAAGGTGCTGTAAAATAGCTTTGTCGGCTTCATCCAGTGAGAGCATAGGCAATAATTGTCGGTTTTTCCCTGTTATGGTCGATGTTTAAGACACTATAGGTGTAAATATATTATTTTTTAGATAAAATAACTACTTTTCTGGAAATATTTGATAAAATAATTCTTAAAGGATTAAATTTGTAAGAAAAATAACCTGGTACGGAGAACAGACCGGGATACAGGAATACTATGAATGTGATTGCCGAAATTCTTAAAGAGAGGATCATGGTTCTCGACGGGGCCATGGGGACTATGATCCAGCGCTACAAACTGGAGGATAAGGATTACAGGGGGGAGCGTTTCAAGGACTGGTCTCACGATGTGAAAGGTAACAACGACCTGCTTTCGCTGACCCGGCCCGATATTATAAAAGAGATCCACGCAGCCTACTTTGAGGCCGGCGCCGATATTGCGGAGACAAATTCTTTTTCCGGGACAACCATCGCAATGGCCGACTACGGGATGGAAGAGCTTGTTTACGAGCTGAATTTCGAATCGGCCCGGATCGCCAGGGAAGTGGCTGATGAATTTACAGCCAGGAACCCCGCGAAACCCAGGTTTGTTGCCGGGTCGATCGGCCCTACCAACAGGACGGCCTCGCTCTCGCCCGACGTGAACAATCCGGGTTACAGGGCTATTACCTTCGACCAGCTTGTAGAGGCTTATTATGAGCAGGTACATGGTCTCGTCGACGGAGGTGCGGATATACTCCTGGTAGAAACCATTTTCGATACCCTCAATGCGAAAGCTGCGCTGTTTGCGATCGATCTTTTCTTTGAAGATGCCAGGAAAGGTAAGATCACGCCGCAGCCTTCATGGCGGTGGAACGGGAGTGATACGCTGCCGATCATGGTCTCGGGAACCATCACCGATGCGTCGGGGAGAACACTTTCCGGCCAGAATACGGAAGCATTCCTGGTCTCGGTGGCCCATCTGCCCCTCTTGTCGGTGGGGTTGAATTGCGCGCTGGGCGCCGATCTGATGCGGCCCTATATCCAGATACTGGCAGATAAATCCCCTTTTCATACGTCGGCGCACCCCAACGCGGGCCTGCCTAATGAAATGGGAGAATATGACGAGTCGCCTGAGCAGATGGGCGCCGTGATAGAAGGATTCCTGAAAGAGGGTATGCTGAATATCATAGGAGGCTGCTGCGGGACCACACCCGATCATATCAGGGTAATAGCCGACCTGGCGGCCCGGTATAAGGGACGGCCCGAAAAGGAGAAAGGACATGTGATGAGGCTGTCGGGGCTTGAGCCTGTTGCGATCAATGAGCTTTCCAACTTTGTGAATATCGGGGAGCGTTGCAATGTGACGGGGTCCAGGAAATTTGCCCGGTTGGTCCGCGAAGGAAACTATGACGCAGCCCTGGCCATAGCCCGGGAGCAGGTGGAAAACGGAGCCCAGGTAATCGATATCAACCTTGATGAAGGAATGATCGACGGGGTAGAGGCTATGAAGACTTTTGTGAACCTGATAGCCTCAGAGCCCGATATTTCAAAGGTGCCGCTGATGATCGATTCCTCCAAGTGGGAGGTAATCGAGTCGGGCCTGAAATGTGTGCAGGGCAAGGCTATTGTGAACTCCATATCGCTGAAGGAAGGAGAAGAGAAGTTCAAAGAGTCTGCCCGTGATGTGTTGCGGTACGGCGCTGCCGTGGTGGTCATGGCGTTTGACGAGACCGGCCAGGCGGATAACTATGAGCGGAGGATAGAAATTTGTGAAAGAGCCTACAGGATACTGGTCGACGAGGTAGGCTTCCCGCCGGAAGATATCATTTTCGATCCCAACATCCTGACGGTAGCTACCGGGATGGAGGAGCACAATAACTATGCTGTAGACTATATCAATGCCGTGCGCTGGATAAAGCAGCACCTGCCGTATGCCAAGGTGTCGGGCGGTGTTTCCAACGTATCGTTCAGCTTCCGGGGAAATGAACCTATCAGGGAAGCTATCCATACGGTTTTCCTGTACCACGCGATCAGGGCCGGAATGGATATGGGGATCGTCAATGCCGGCCAGATCGGTATCTACGACCAGATTCCCCCGGAAACTCTCGAATTGGTGGAGGATGTCCTGCTGAACAGGCGGCCCGATGCCACGGAGCGCCTCCTGGCATTTGCAGATACGATCAAGGATAAAGGGAAATCCCAGTCGGGGCCTGATCTTACCTGGCGCGCACTACCGGTAAAGGAACGTATCGCACATGCGCTGGTAAAAGGTATTGCCGATTTTATAGATGAGGATACGGAAGAGTGCCGGCAGCTTTTTGCGCGGCCGCTTGAAGTGATAGAGGGGCCCCTGATGGACGGGATGAGCATTGTCGGCGACCTGTTCGGCGCCGGTAAAATGTTCCTGCCGCAGGTGGTCAAATCGGCCAGGGTTATGAAGAAAGCTGTTGCCTACCTGCAGCCGTTTATAGAGGCGGAGAAGGAAGATGGCGCGGTCAGTGCGGGAAAAGTACTGATGGCCACCGTAAAAGGCGATGTCCACGACATTGGTAAGAATATTGTGGGCGTAGTGCTTGGCTGTAATAACTACGAAGTGATCGATCTGGGGGTAATGGTGCCTACCGAGAAGATCCTTTCTATAGCCAGGGAAAAAGAAGTGGATATCATCGGTCTTTCAGGCCTGATCACTCCGTCGCTCGATGAAATGGTGGGCGTTGCCAAGGAAATGGAGCGCCAGGGCTTTAAAACGCCTCTTCTTGTGGGAGGAGCCACTACTTCCAGGATCCATACGGCGGTGAAAATCGATCCTCATTACAGCGGGCCGGTTATTCATGTGCTGGACGCTTCCCGGTCGGTGCCTGTAGCCGGTAAGCTGCTGCAAAGCGAAAATAGCCGTAATAATACGCACCAGGAATTCAAGACGAAATATGCGAAACTGAGAGAAGATCACGCCCGGAGAAGATCGGAAAAGGCGCAGCTGTCGCTGGAGGCTGCAAGGGCCAACAGGTTCACGACCGACTGGGAACAGTTTACGCCAGTGAAGCCTTCTTTCCTGGGCGTAATGCAGTTTGAAGATTATGACCTGGCGGAAATAGCGCGTTATATCGACTGGACACCGTTTTTCCAGACATGGCAACTGGCCGGCAAATACCCCGCGATACTCGATGATGAAATTGTCGGGGTAGAAGCCAGGAAGCTGCTTGCCGACGCCAGGAAACTGCTGGACGAGATTATTACCAAAAAACTGCTCAGGGCCAATGCCGTTATAGGTTTCTGGCCGGCCGGGTCTGATGTTGATGATATATGCCTTTACAGCTTTGCGGAAAAGGAAACCGAAACTACCTGTGAGAAGCACGGTACCCACCGGCATATTTCCTATCAACCGGGAAATGAGGTAACACACGTCCTGCACCATCTGCGCCAGCAAAACCAGAAAGCTCCGGGACTGCCCAATTACTGCCTCTCCGATTTTATCAAGCCTGTCGAATTACTGGAGGATAAGCCTGACTATATCGGCGGATTCGCAGTGACGTCGGGTATCGGGATAGAAGCGCTCCTGGAAAAATATGAAGCCGAGCACGACGATTACAACAGCATCATGGTGAAAGCGCTGGCCGACCGCCTGGCCGAAGCCTTTGCCGAGCTGATGCATGAACGCGTAAGAAAGGAATTCTGGGGATACTGCCGCGAAGAGAATTTTACCAACGAAGAGCTGATCAAAGAGGCTTACAAGGGAATCCGTCCGGCGCCGGGATATCCGGCCTGTCCCGAGCATACCGAAAAACGGACCCTTTTTAATCTCCTGCAGGCAGAGACTATAAACATTGAGCTTACCGACAGCTTTGCGATGTACCCGGCCAGCTCGGTAAGCGGATGGTACTTTGCGCATCCGGAAAGCCGTTATTTCCCGGTGGGGAAAATCCGGAAAGACCAGGTCACGGACTATGCGGAAAGGAAGGGAATGAGTGTGGAAGAGGCTGAGCGGTGGCTGGCGCCGACGCTCAGCTATTAGATCACCACCCCTCAGAAAGTAAGCTTATTTTTCTGAACCTTATTATCCCTCTGGAATTCCACTTCCACCGTCTGCCCTTTTTCATGCTTGCCCAGGGCATCCATGTATTCGTAGATGTCCTTGATCGGGTAGCTGCCTATCCTGGTGACGATATCACCGGCTTTGATACCCGCCGCCTCAGCCGGGCGCCCGGCCGAAACGCCGTCGATCTTTACTCCTTTCCCGGTGAAATTGTAGTCGGGCATTACCCCCAGTGTAACTTTGAAGCTGCTTCTTGCATTGGCTGTATGGGGATTTGCCGCTTCGAGATAATCAGGATCACCGGTCTCCTTTTCAAGCCTGGCAACCAGGCCGGTAATGATAGACAGCACTTTTGCAGCGCCTTCGGCATTGATCTTGTCGGAGTCGTCGACCGGTTTGTGATAGTCGTTATGAGCGCCTGTAAAGAAAAAGAGCACCGGCATTTTCTTGCCGTAGAAGGAAGTATGGTCGGAAGGGCCGATGCCTGAGGAATCAGCGCTGTACCTGATCTTTTGCGATGCCGCAATGTCGGGGATAAGCCTGCCCCACCACGAGGTAGTTCCCCAGCCTCCTATGGTAAGCCCCTTTGCTTCGTCGTAGCGCCCGATCATATCCATATTGATCATGAAGGCGACGGATTCGAGCGGGATGGTCGGGTTTTCAACGTAATATTTCGAGCCGATCAGCCCCAGTTCCTCGGCGGAAAAGGCGATAAAAAGAAAGTTATAGCGTTCCTTCACATCATTGGTAGCCAGGTACCGTGCAAGCTCTATTACTCCTGAAGTCCCCGAGGCATTGTCGTCGGCCCCGTTGTGGATCTGGCCCACCGAACCCGGGGAAAGGGACCCGCCGTGGAGCCCGTAGCCAAGGTGGTCGTAGTGAGCGCCGATGACGATCGTTTTAGGCGCTCCGTTGTCGAGGAAGCCGACTACATTCCTGGCAGTTTGCTGGTGGGTAAAGCCGTCGATCTTGGAAGACAGCGTAAACGGCTGGAAGAAGCTGTCGTTTGCGCCTTTAGGCTGGAGCCCGGCCTTCTGGAATTGTCTTGCAATGTAATTGGCAGCCCTTATCTCCCCGATAGTGGCGGTTCCTCTTCCTTCAAGGGAGTCGGAAGCGAGAATGTTGATATGTTCCTGCACCGAACCGGGGGTGATGGATTGCGCCAGGGTCATTGACGAGAGCAGCATAGCCGCCGGAAACAAAGCAATAATGCGTTTCATGTACAAAGGGAAGTTAATTGTCGGTGCAAATATCGCTAACGTTCCGTTAGTTTACAATTAATATAAATAAGAGGGCTGTATCCCGTTATTCCAGCTTTCCCCTGAGGTCGACCAGGAAATCGCGGAGATGCTGCAGGCGGAGAATGATATTTTCGGCGGTTTCGCGGTGATTCAGCTGTACCCTGGCCCCTTTTATAGTCCGGCCCTGAACCTGTTTCTGGTATTGTATCTTCCTGATAACCTCAATATCGGCATCCGTATATTTCCGCCTGTTCCGGTTGTCGCGCCTGGGTTTCAAATGCGGGAACTCCTTTTCCCAGAACCTGAGCGTAGAGGGTTCGCATCCGACCATTTCGGCCGCTTCGTTGATGTCGTAATAGAGTTTCGACATGGGGGTGGGCTATGATCTCAGGCAGGCTGGTGCGTACGAATTTCGGTGGCGCTTCGCTGGTATACCTGTGAATAAGGAGGTATGCTGTGGGTAACCCAGGCGTTGCCTCCGACTATGGTATCATGGCCGATCACGGTGTCTCCCCCCAGGATAATCGCATTGGCGTAAATCACCACATTGTCTTCTATGGTCGGGTGCCGCTTGGTGGCCGCCATCGATTTGGAAACGTGCGTGGCTCCGAGCGTTACGCCCTGGTAGATCTTGACGTTGTCGCCTATCTCGGCTGTTTCCCCGATTACGATGCCGGTACCATGGTCGATGAAGAAATGGCGGCCGATCTTTGCGTGGGGATGGATATCGATACCGGTCAGGCTGTGCGCATATTCAGTAAACATCCTCGGCAGGAACGGAACCTTCAGGTTGGCCATGGCATGGGCTATACGATAGGTAGCTATGGCCTGGAAACCGGGATAAATACCCACTACTTCTTCTATACCGTAAGAAGCCGGATCGTTGTCTGCAATAACCTGCGCATCTTCCAGGAGCTTCTGGTATATATCCGGGAGGCAGCGGTTAAAATCATTTACGATCTGCACGGCCGGGGCGTTCAGAAGCTGGGTGATAGGCTTCATCAGGCATTCCAGCCTGTCGGAGAGTTTTTCAAAAGTAATATTGAGCTCCTTGCTGTTTGAAGCAAACCTGCATTCACAGTCGGAACTGCTCGGAAAAAGATAATCGATCAGGGATTGTACGTACTGACCGCTCTCCTTCCGGGAAGGCAGGCCATACCTGAAGTTGCTGTTTCCCTTATTTAACAGTTCAAAAAAAGCTTCTTTTTCCTCCGGTGACATATTGCTGGAAATTTCCCGATGATGGCTGTAATGAGACAAAGTTAAGATTCATTCATCAATTACAGTGGCCGGAAGCCTGTTGAAAATCAACTTTTCGTGCTGACGACGGTATTCCTGCTACCAGAAATACCAGTACAGCAGGGCAATGATCGCCAATACGGCTGCCGCACCCCATGTGAAAGTGCTATGGGTTTTGAACGCGGCAACATCGACTTCAAGACCTTTTTTCTCGTCGGGAAGCGCATAGCCCAGTATAACCATGCCGGCAACACAGATAAGAAAGACCCATCCCATACGGTCGAGGAAGGGAACTGCCTCCCAGTCCGCAAACGGGAAATAGTTAAGGTGCATCATCAATGCTACCAGGAATCCACCCACTATCGCAAACAGAGCGCCTGCCGAATTGGTTCGTTTCCAGAAGAAGCCCAGTACGAACGAGGCGAAAATCCCCGGCGAAAGCAGGCCGGTCATTTCCTGTATGAACTGGAAGCCGCCTTTCTTTTCTATCCCCATATAAGGAGATACCAGGATCGCTATTACCATAGACGCCACCACTACCCAGCGGCCAATACTGACCAGTTGCTTTTCGGAAGCGTCCTTCCCTATATAGTTTTTGAAGATATCGAGCGTGAATATGGTAGAGATACTGTTGGCTTTGCCTGCCAGCGAAGCCACTACTGCGGCGGTGAGGGCAGCGAAGGAAAGCCCTTTCAGTCCTGCAGGCAGCAGGCTTAGCAATACCGGGTAAGCTTTATCCGGGTTGAGTAGCCCGTCTTCTCCCATCATCTCCTGCTGGTACAGGCCCTTGCTGTAGAGTGCAAACGCGGCTATGCCCGGCAAAGTAACGATAACCGGCATGAGGAGCTTGAGGAAAGCCGCGAAAAGGATCCCGTTGCGGGCTGTCTTCAGGTCGGCGCCAAGCGCTCTCTGTGTAATATACTGGTTACACCCCCAGTAATTGAGGTTGACGATCCACATCCCGCCGAAGAGAACGGTGAGCCCGGGAAGCGACATATAATGGGGATCTCCCTTCTTAAAAATCATATGGAAATGATCGTCATGATGCTCCTGCATCAGCCTGAAGCCGGTAGACAGACCGTCGACGCCGAAGACCTGGGCGACCAGGTTGACAGCCAGGTAAGTGGTGGCCAGCCCGCCTATGACGAGGAAGAAAACCTGGATAACGTCGGTATATCCTATGACCTTCATACCGCCCAGTGTAATGACTATGGCGAAGACAGCCAGCCCCACCATACAGGTTGTAAAGCTCAGCCCCGAAATCCCCGATACCGCAAGGGCGCCCAGGTAGAGGATCGAGGTCAGGTTGACCAGTATATACAGCGCCAGCCAGAAGATCGCCATGATGAGGCTCACCGTTTTATTGTACCGCTGGTTGAGAAACTGCGGCATGGTGTATATCTTGTTCCTGAGGTAAATAGGCATAAAGAAGACGGCTACGACGATAAGCGTCGCGGCGGCCATCCATTCATACGTTGAAATAGCCAGTCCCATTGAAAACCCGTTGCCCGACATGCCTATAAACTGCTCGGCGGAGATATTGGATGCAATCAGGGAGGCTCCGATCGCCCACCAGGTGAGGGAGCCTTCGGCAAGGAAAAAGTCTTTGGTAGATGCCTCACTGCTTTTCTTTCTCTGGTATATCCAGTAGCCGTAGCCGGCCACAACGATAAAATAAAACAGGAATACGATATAATCCAGGGTATGCAGTTGCTTCATGTACCGGTAGTTAAGGTAAGATGGGATTGGGCTGGCCGGACCAGCCTTCAGCGAGCCAAAAATACATAACCGGATTGAAAATATTGCAAGGAATTTTTGTAAGTAAACGAGTCTCCCTACTCTGCGGGCCGATGTCTGCCCAGGTAGCGTATGGGGTTTTCGTAGGTCAGGGCCGGTTGCTGCTGCCGGTAGCTTCTTTCGATTTCATAGTAGGTTGTAAAATCCCCTTTACTGCTGAACAGGTCCAGCCACTCGCTGAATCCCTGCCTGCCGACGATCATCAGCCAGTAAGAGACTTCCGATGCGGCTGTAATGTAAGCCAGCGCTACATGCCGGCTGTCGCCGTTGAAGAAGCCGTTAAGGCTCGAGATTTCTTCCAATGAGAGCTTTTTTGCAGGCGGGATTGTACGGATCTGCCATTCCCGGAGGTAGCCCTGGAAGCGTTCCAGGCTGTCCCGGGCATTGACGAAGCGGTAATCCAGCATCATAGACAGGCCTTCGTTGAACCATTGAGGTACGGTAAAGGTGGTTTTTCTCCAGCCCAGCCTGCCGAACAGCTCGTTGTGGCTCATTTCATGGCTGATCACATCGGCGTTGATGCCGTGCAGGTTGAGAACGATGAAAGAGCTCCCGTAGAGGGTACCGAGGCTGCACCCGGCGCCTTCCCTGCTATGACAGTATTTTTCGTATTCCGCGCTTGTGCCGCAGACGATAACGACTGCCTCTCCCTTTTTCTCACCCCAGAAACCGGTGATCCTTTCCCTGGCCCTGGAAAGAGTTTCGCTGACGAAAGTGTGGTTTTCGGCCGGGATCTCCGTGCTGACGAAAACACCTTTTTCTATTTCCTTAAAAGAGCTCAGCCCGATGGTTTCGCAATAAATAATGTGGCCGTATTGCAGGTAGAAAGCTGCAAGCAGCAACAACAGGAGAATAAAAGGGATTCCTTTCAGCCGGCCTGATATCAATGCTTAAAGTGTCTTATACCGGTAGTGACCATGGCCACGCCGTTTTGATTGCAGTATTCGATAGAATCTTTGTCACGAATGGAACCGCCAGGCTGTACTACGGCCGAAATGCCGGCTTTATGGGCTATTTCAACGCAGTCAGGGAACGGGAAGAAAGCATCGGAGGCCATTACCGCCCCGTTCAGGTCGAACCTGAAAGCGCCTGCTTTTTCTATAGCCTGCCGTAAGGCGTCTACACGGGAAGTCTGTCCGGTGCCGCTCGCCAGCAGTTGGTTTTCCCTTGCCAGCACAATCGTGTTGGACTTGGTATGCTTGCAGACCTTAAGCGCAAATTCCAGCGCTTTCAGTTCGTTTTCGGTAGGCTCATTTTCTGTTACGACGGTCATTTGGGCCGAAGTTTCGGTCAGCGCATCCTTATCCTGCACCAATACGCCGTTCAGTACCGTTTTGAACATCTCGTGCGATACCGGCGTAGGCTTGCGCTTCAGGAGGATCCTGTTTTTCTTAGAGCGGAGCACTTCCAGGGCGTCGGCGTCATAGCCCGGAGCGATCAGGATCTCCATGAAAAGCTGGTTGAGCTCATTGGCCGTAGCCAGGTCGACTATCGAATTCGTGACGATGACGCCTCCGAAGGCCGAGACAGGGTCGCAGGCAAGCGCGTTGAGATATGCCTCTTTTGGCGTTGCAGCTACCGCTACGCCGCAGGCATTGGTATGTTTGATGATGGCAAAAGCCGGCTGCTCACCCGCGAATTCATCGATTAGGCTCAGGCAGGCATCTACGTCCACCAGGTTGTTGTAGGAAAGCTCCTTCCCGTTGAGCTTGTCAAAAAGCGCATCCAGGTCACCAAAGAAGGTAGCGTTCTGGTGCGGGTTTTCGCCGTAACGGAGTACATGGGCGGGCAGGTTTTCGAAGTCCCTTACCGAGACAGATTCGTCTCCCAAAAACCAGTTGTTGATAGAGGTATCGTAATGAGAGGTAGTGGCGAAAGCTTCCTGGGCAAACTGGCGGCGGTCGTCGAGCTTGGTCGAAGCATGGTCTTCCGAAAGCAAAGCCAGCACGCGCGCATACTGCTCCCGCGAGGAAACGATCAGGGTATCTTTGAAATTTTTGGCGGCCGCCCTGATGAGCGAAATGCCCCCTATGTCTATTTTTTCGATAATCTCCTGCTCCGTAGCACCCGATGCAACCGTTTCTTCAAACGGGTAAAGATCGACTATGACCAGGTCGAGCGCGGGGATATTGAATTCCGTGGCCTGGTCGACATCTCCCTGGTTGTCGCGGCGATATAGAATCCCACCGAAAACCGCGGGGTGAAGCGTTTTTACCCTTCCTCCAAAAATGGACGGATAGCCTGTAAGTGTTTCAACGGGAGTGACAGGGATACCCATGTTTTCGATGAAAGACTGGGTGCCTCCGGTTGAATAAATGCTTACGCCGTTATGATGCAGCAACTCTACAATTGGCGCCAGGCCATCTTTGTAAAATACCGAAATAAGGGCCGATTTTATCTGTTTAGCCATTTCTGAATAGAATGATATGGGGATTTGTTTTGGAAACCGCAAAGGTAACAGTTTTAATATAATTTTCATCCGGGGAGGATAGGTCAAATTTCGCCGTATTTCCTAAGTTTGCAGCGCTTCTTCGGGACTCAAACTTCACGGTATGTCATCCAAGCCAAATGCCGCCCTCGGGTTTATTTTCGTCACACTGCTGATAGATGTGATCGGCCTGGGTATTATCATACCGGTCATGCCCAGGCTTATTACCGAGCTTACGGGCGACTCTCTCGGGGAAGCTGCCAGAGACGGCGGGTGGCTGATGTTCATATATGCCTTTTTCCAGTTTATATGCGCCCCGGTTATCGGCGGCCTGAGCGACAAATTCGGCAGGAGGCCCGTGCTGCTGGCCTCTCTTTTCGGTTTCACGATCGATTACCTGTTCCTGACCTTTGCCCCCACGCTGTTCTGGCTTTATGTCGGCCGTATTGTGGCGGGAATTTTAGGAGCAAGCTTTACTACCGCCGCTGCTTATATAGCAGATATCAGCACACCTGAAAAACGGAGCCAGAATTTCGGCCTCATCGGTGCGGCATTCGGAGCCGGATTCATCATCGGTCCGGTTATCGGCGGGCTGCTGGGGCAATACGGGTCAAGAATGCCTTTTATGGTGGCAGCCGGCTTGTCTTTTGTTAATTTCCTGTACGGTTATTTTGTCCTCCCGGAGTCGCTCAAACCCGAAAACCGCCGGCCGTTTGATATCAGGCGGGCCAATCCTGTGGGCGCCCTTCTCCACCTGAAACGCTACCCGGTTATTGCAGGACTGGTCTTTTCATTGATATTGCTCTATCTCTCCTCCCATGCCGTACAGGGAAGCTGGTCGTATTTCGTCATGGAAAAATTCGGGTGGCAGGAAAGAGAGATCGGGATCTCGCTGGGAGCTTTCGGGATACTGTCCATGATCGTGCAGGGCGGATTGATAAGGGTCATCATACCCAAACTCGGCAACGAGCGAAGCATTTATACCGGGCTTATGCTGCATTGCATCGGCTTTACGCTGTTTGCTTTTGCGCAGCAGAGCTGGCAGTTGTATATCTATATGGTTCCCTATATTCTCGGCGGAATAGCCGGGCCTGCCATACAGGGCGTGATCTCCACCCAGGTAAAGCTGAATGAGCAGGGCGAACTACAGGGTGCACTGACCAGTCTCGCGAGTGCGACTTCCATTATCGGACCTCCCCTGATGACTAACGTGTTTTCATTTTTTACCTCACCTGCTGCGAGGCCGTATTTTCCCGGGGCGCCTATGCTGCTGGCGGCCTTTTTTTCGCTGACCGGCGCAGTTCTGGCGTGGAGGAACCTGAAAAAGCGCTGATCAGGGAGTAGTATATATATTTTACCGGTTATTTCGTTATAACCTATCCTGGAAATCCGTCAACGATTTATGGCTAACGAACGCGGGGAACAGTCTTTTCTCAAATCAGTGAAAGGGAAGGTCATTTTCGGCTTTCTCGTCGGGGTTATTGCGCTCGCATCTTCGTACGTGATCAGCAAGGGGGCCTTTGATGAGATAGAGGAAATGGTTTCGCAGATCTCTACTCCCGATGAAAAGCTGCGGCTGGTAAACGTGGCTTTCGAGGACATTCTAATACTCAACCAACTGCAGGGCGACATCCAGGGAGCCATCAGCGGGACAGGCTTGCGGCGGGAAATGCGGGAAGGATATGAGGCGTATTCCGGCAGGTTGAAAGCCAGGCTCGATACACTGTCTTTATGGTTTGCCGACAGCCCCGGGCAACTGGCCAGGCTGGATACCATCAGGCACATGCTCGATAAACGCTCGGAAGCGTTCGATGCTTACGTTCGCGAACGCAGGGGGCTTGTAACCAACATAGACCTGAAGAGAAAGGTAAATTCCATTTCGGAGATAATCGCCACTTCGGCAGAATCAAAGGGCGACAGCACGGTTATCAAAACAGAGCAGCGTACCACCACTACTACCATCACCAATACACCTGCGCCGGCAGACGATCTGGCGGAAAGCCAGGAAATTGATGACGCCGGTAAGAAAGGTCTCTGGGGTAAGCTGTTCAGGAATAAGAAACCCCGGGAGGAAGTAGCCCCGAGCCCCAGGGAAGCCGCTTCTGTGATAAAGCAGGAGGAAGTTAAGGTACTGATAGATACGCTTACGATTGCCAAAAAGGATAGTACGATCCAGATCGTGGATAAGGAGATCCGGGATATGGCAAAAAAACAGATCACAAGGGCCAACCGTTTCCTGGAAAGAGAGCGGCAACTGCAGCTGGGGGAAACCCTGCTGGTAGGACAGTTGCTGGAAGTGATGCGGGAGGTTGAAGCAGACGTTCTTGAGAGTATGTACAGGGACAATGCCCAGGTCAGGCAGACCATCGGGAAGAGTATCAGCAACATCGGGTTTATCCTGCTGGGCGTGCTGACACTGACCGCTTTGCTGGGCTTCTGGATCTTTGCCGATATTACGCGGAGCAGCGAATACAGGAAAGAACTGGTACTTGCCAAAGAGGAAGCGGACTACCATAGTGAAGCGAAGCAGCGGTTCCTGGCTAATATGAGCCACGAAATCAGGACTCCTCTCCAGTCGATCATAGGGTTTAGCGAATTGCTGAAAAATGAAAGCAATCCCAGCAGGGCCCAGCTTGAAATTATTCACAAATCGTCGGAGCACCTGCTGCACCTGGTCAACGAGATACTGGACTACAGCCGTATTATTTCCGACAGCTTCGAGTTTGCAGAAGATGATTTTGATATCAGTAAAGTACTGGAAGAGGTAACCGAGGCAGCCAGGCTCCAGGCTTCGGAAAAGGGACTTGAACTGAAGCTTGTGAACGGATTCGACCCGACGACTTACATATCCGGCGACGCGTTCCGTCTCAAGCAGATACTTCTCAACCTGTTGGGCAATGCGATCAAGTTCACCAAAGAGGGTAGTGTAGAGCTCACTGCCGGGCTGGCAGAGAATAATGGCGTAAAGGAGATCAGGCTCGTTGTGAAAGATACCGGTATAGGAATGAAGCCTGACCAGGTAAAACGCGTATTTAACCAGTTTGAGCAGGGCCATGCCGGTATCGCCTCCGAATTCGGAGGCTCCGGACTGGGCCTGAGCATAGTAAAAGCACTGGTAACCGCGCAGGGCGGGAGGATTGAAGTAGACAGCAAATGGGGAGAATATTCAACTTTCACCATTCACCTGCCGTTTAAGGAAGGAAGCTCCCCGGTGATCGAAGACCGGTACGAAGACCTGGCGGATACTGATTATACCTTCGATGGCGGAAAGGTCTGGATTGTAGACGACGATAAATATATCCTGCAGTGGCTGAAGACTGTACTGGAGCAGAGCGGGGCGGAGGTCAGGGCATTTTCGTCACCTTTGGATGCCGATGAGGCCCCGTGGGACCCTGAAGTAAGTCTTGTATTTATCGATATACGAATGCCCGGGATGTCGGGTACGGAGCTGTGCGGAAGGCTGAAGGAAAAAGCAGGTGCTTCCGCGAGGTTCATCGCCTGTACCGCCATGGCCATGCCTGATGAGCGGGCCAGGATACTGGAGACAGGGTTCGACGAACTCCTGATGAAGCCGTTCAGGAAGTCGTCTGTTTTGCGGATCCTTAACAGTACGGATCAGCCGGGGGGAACTGATCCCGTCACAAATACTTACGATTCCGGTATGATAGACATTTCGAACCTGGTTTCGATGACCATGGGGGATGAGCAGCTTCTCAGGGACAGCCTGGAGCAGTTCGTGGAAGATACCATAGAAGACCTGGAGCTTGCAGAGCGCCACCTGTCGGCCGACAATAGCCGGGATGAATTACGGGAGCTTTTTCACAGGCTGGCGGGCAGGACGGGGCAGGTAGGCGCCGGGGAACTGGGCGGCAGGATGCGCGAGATGGAAGTAGCGCTGGCCGGGGATCAGCCGGTCTCAACTGACGAAATATGGGATATCATCAGGTCGGGCTACCAACTGGTGGAGGAGATCCAGGCAAGGTACGTCAGCTGATCTGGTACTTTTCCAGCTTGTAGTAAAGCGTTTTCCGATCGATCTGCAATATTTTGGCAGCTTTGCTTTTATTGAAGCGTACCTGGTGCAGGACGCTGGTAATCATCTCCTTTTCATGTTCTTCCTGCAGCTTTTTGAGATTAGCCGGGCTGGCTTTCTGCGGAGATGTTTTAATGATAGAATACCGCATTTCTTCCGGGAGTCCTTCGACGGTGGCCGTGGCTCCGTCGGGAGTAAGCAGGATCAGGCGCTTGATCACATTCCCCAGTTCGCGGAGGTTACCCGGCCAGTCGTACTTGTAAAGCATCGACATGAGTTCCGGTGAAAAATTGGTGACATTTTTTCCAAGTTCGGCGTTTGTCTTACTAATGAAGTACCTGATGAAGGCATTCAGGTCGTCGGTCCGCTCCCTGAGCGGGGGGACATAGATCTTGAACTCGTTGAGACGGTGGTAGAGATCTTCGCGGAATTCGCCGCTCTGAGACCCGCCCAGCAAGTCATAATTAGTTGCAACGATCAGCCTCACGTCTATTTTAACCGGGTGCAGACCGCCCAGCGGGGTAAGGACCCTTTCCTGGATCACCCTCAGCAGCTTGATCTGTATTTCATAGCTCAGGTTGCCGATCTCGTCGAGAAACAGCGTTCCGCCGTGGGCCATTTCAAACTGGCCGATCTTATCCTGTACGGCTCCGGTAAAAGCTCCTTTTTTGTATCCGAAAAACTCGCTGGTTGCCAGTTCGTTGGACAACGCACCGCAGTCTATGGCAACAAACGGGTTGTTTTTTCTGGGGCTAAGGTTGTGAATGCTGCGGGCAATATGCTCTTTGCCGCTGCCGCTCTCGCCCTGGATGATAACCGAGAGCTCAGTGGGCCCAACCAATTCTACATATTTGTAGAGTTTTTGAGCGGCTTCGCTTTGCCCCTGGAACATGCTGCTGGAATCCTGCGCCTGCACTTTCGGGGGGGCAGGGCTGTCTCCGGACGATTTCTTCGACAGCGCTTCCTTCAGGGTCTGAAGAAGCTCCTCGTGATGGACAGGTTTGGTGATATAGTCAAGCACCCCCGACCTCAAAGCATTGACGGCCGTGCGGATATCCTTAAAGCTGGTCATGATGATACTCGGCGGAAACTCCACGCCGGGTCTTTTCTCAAGTTCCGCTCTTGCAGCCTTTATAAAGTCCATGGCATTGCCGTCGGGCAGATGGTAGTCCAGCAGGAGTGCATCGAAAAAAGAATTTCGCTGAAGTGATTCCCCGAAAGACCTCACCGCATCGCCGACGCCCGCACACAACACCAACTCGTGCCCGTGCTTCGTCAGGAAACCATTTATAATAGTAGAAAAAGTTTTGTCGTCTTCCAGTAATAGTAGCTTCGCCATTTTGTCGGGGGCTGCCCTTGCCGCAGCCTGCTATATTTTCGTGTCGGTTGATCAGGTAAATAAACGAAAAAGGTCGGAGGTTTATTCCCCCGACCCGGTTTTTAGTTTGTTGATGAGCCTTATTATTGAATAACCTTGCCGTCTTTGTCAAGATTAACAGTGGCTGTATCCTCTCCTTTGGAAAGGTTTATTTCGAAATAGGTGGTTTCGTTTTCACCCGGCACCGAATAGGCTTTTTCTACTTTCCATTCGTTGTATGGCGCAGCAGCAAGAGTAGCTTTGACAGGCTCCGGCAAATCCTCCGGCTTAACCTCTACTTTGTCCTGTGCGGCACGTACTTCTATGGCCGGGTTGATCATTTTATATGCAGAAGCATTTGCGAATGAGAACGCAACCATCATCGCTACTGTCATTGAAATCACTAGCTTTTTCATGATATATGTTGTTTAGTTAAGTAAGTTTGTTGTTGGAAAAAATGTAAGTTGAAGATTTAAATGTCACGCCGCCGGCTTATTCGATCACCTTTCCGTCCTTATCCAGCTTAACGGTTTGTGTTTCTTCACCTTTCGACAGGGTCACCTCATATACCTGGTCGCCGGTGTCGGTGGGTACAATAAAAGCTTTCTGAACCTGCCATGACTGGTAAGTTTCGTTACCCAGTGTTGTTTTTACTGCATCCGGCAGTTCCTCAGGTTTTATTTCTACCTTTTCCTGCAGGCTGGCCATGATAACAGGAGAAGATGACTTTTCGGCTATATTGTAGGCATTTGCAAACGAAACTGATGCCAATACTGCAACTGCCATAGAAACCATTAACTTTTTCATAATACAAGTGTTTTAATTTTAATAATTATCGCCTCGTTGTCCGGCGTCTTTGTGCCTCTAATAGTATCATAAGCGTGCCAAATCTGCAAAAATTTAGATAAAATGCTTATTGTCAAATAGTTATAAATTTTGTAGGAATTCCTGGGAGTGAGGAATTGTGTTGGGGTTTTCACCAGGTTGTCCGGGTTTTCGGATATTTGGTGGGCAGTATGTCTTTTCTCAAACAGCGCATGTTCCGGATTTTAAGACCGGGAAATCTTTTACAACTTTGCCTGTCAAATGTATTTTTGAGATGAAATCCCCATGAGAGAATCAAAGAATAGAACTAAAGAGCAGGATTCTGTTGATTATAACAGGATTGCGGTCGCTATTGATCACATAAGCGCCAATTTCCGGTCGCAGCCGAGCCTGGAAGAACTGGCGGAGAAGGTCCACTTAAGCCCGGCACATTTCCAGCGCATGTTTACGGAATGGGCCGGAACGAGTCCCAAGAAGTTTCTCCGCTATATCAGCATCCAGCACGCCAAGCGTATTCTGAAGGAAGGGAGCCCGACGCTTTTCGACGCCGCGCTCGAAACGGGCCTTTCCAGCACCAGCCGGCTGCATGACCTGTTTGTTTCGATAGAAGGGATGACCCCCGCCGAATACAAATCGGGTGGAAAGCAGCTCTCTATCCTATATAGCTTTGCCGACAGTCCTTTCGGGAAGCTTATTGTGGCTTCTACTTCCAAAGGTATCTGCTACATGGCCTTTGAAGAAGACGAACAGCTGGCTTTTGAAAATCTCAGGGAGAAATTCCCCAATGCAGAGTTCTGTGCCGGTACTGACGAAAACCAGCAAAATGCGCTTTTAATTTTTCAGGAAGACTGGTCGAGCCTCCCCGGGATCAGGCTCCATTTAAAAGGTACCCCCTTTCAGCTGAAAGTCTGGGAAAGCCTTCTGAAAATACCGATGGGCCGCCTGTCTACCTATGGAGAGATTGCAGGGCAGATAGGCAATGCCGCGGCTTCAAGGGCGGTAGGGACTGCAGTAGGCAGCAACCCGGTCGCATTTTTAATTCCGTGCCACCGGGTGATCCGGTCGTCCGGGGTATTTGGAGGTTATATGTGGGGGCCGGTGCGGAAGACGGCGATGATAGGATGGGAGAGTGCGAGGATGTACACTACTCCTTAATAAGCACGATCCTGGCCCTGTCTGCCTGGTAGACATCTTCGAGAAACTTTGCCATTTCAGGATACTGCGCCGGGGGGAATTCGCCGCTGAACCGCTGGTAGTCACGATGGTATATTAAGGTGTTGTCCCGTATCTCCGAATAGGATGTATAACTCCCAAACGCCGATTCGATTCTGGTGTTGCCTCCTCCTGACTCCAGTTTGTAACCTTCCGGAAGAGTAATTCTCACCGTATCCACATCCCGGTAAGGCATGTTTACCCGTACAGGCAGCAGGCGTTGTCCCGTAGCTTTCAGCTTTTGTCCGCCTTTTGAGAGTATGTTGGGTACGATAAACATTCTCTTACCGGTAATGGTAGCATAGTTCTGAACCGACAGCGTTATTTTTTCTTTTACCACGGGCAGCGCCGATTTCTTTTCGCTGTAGTCAAACGCTGCTACGTGATAAGTAGCCAGCGGAAGATTTTTCTGAAGATATTCTTTCAACTCGTCTTTGCTTTTGCTGTTTACCATGCCGTGGAGCTCGTCCTGCTGCCTGGCTTTGTAATCTGTTTCAACAGAGCAGGTCAGGTCACCGGAAGCGGTAAGACTTCCGACAGTTACCCTGTTCTGGAGATTATCGTGCAGGCTATAGACAGGAGTTTTGACCAGCTTTCCGCCTTCATCTCCGACCAGGAGCGCATAGCGGTTGCCGGTAAACCCACCCATATATCCCATGGCGGATGTCTGGCTGGTGCATTCGAGCCAGACGGAGTCTTGTTCCATCGGAACGCAGACAATCACATGGTTGAATTGCTGCGACGGGAAATCGCTGATAATATCGGGAGCATTTCTCCCGGCCCTGACCAGGGCGTAGTACGACCCGATGCCCGCTTCCTTTAAAAGTGCGGTCATATAATTGCTGAGCGCCTTGCAATCGCCGTAGGCATTTCTGGTCACGTAAGCGGCATCAAAGGGCATCCATCCGCCTATGCCCAGCTGGACGCTTATGTAGCGGGTATTGGCCTGCAGGTATTCATAAAGCGCCTGCACTTTTTCCCGTTTGCCCGGCAGGGGAGCCGTGAGCTCTTTTACTTTCTGTTTTACCGGTTCGGGCAGCTGGTCTTTCCCTTTTTTCAAAGAAGCGGTAAAACGGGCAAACTGATCCCAGGTATCCATTTTGCCGGTAAACCCCTCTATAGCGAAGCTTGAAGGGGCAATCATTACTACCGGGTTAAACGAATACCAGCCGGGAGAAGCTGCTTCTTCGCTGACAGCGGGCAGGTGCTTTACCGACCAGGTGAGCGATCGCTTGTTTTTTTCAAGCCCTTCTTCGGGTTGCTTGTCGTAATTGAGAACTTTCTGCCTCAGTGCATAGTCCCGCGGATATATAACGGTGAAGGAGCTCTGCTGAACCGCCAGCTCATAAGCGTCGCGCGGTATCCAGCCGGGTAGTGAGAGCGTGCTTTTATATCTTGTCTCGAATTCGTATTCGACTGTGTACGGGTATTCGGAAAAATGAAAGTTGTGTGATTTTATACGGTAGTCGTTCATCAGGTCCGATTGGGATACCCCGCTGAAGTCCTTGATATCCCGGCTTTTCAGCCTGCGGATCTCCTTCCCAGCGGCATTATAAAGCTTTCCCTCAACTGATCTGATCTCATGAAGGCGATCATAATATTCGGCAAAGCGGGCAGCGTCATCGCCTGCCGGGCTCAGGATAGTATAGGCATATTTTCGCCTGACGATCGCCTGTGTCTCGTCAGAAATTTCGACGACGACCGACTCGCTTCTTTTCACCGCACTGGCCCCTTCGAGGAGTGATTCCGGGATTTCGGAAACAGCGTAAGAGGCCGGGCCGCCCTGGCCGGCAGCTGCCTGAACCGATATCGCCCAGGCTATTAATACTAAACGAAGAGTGGTCATTACTGCTTTTTTTTGAAGACAACCTGTTCGGAATGCTTGTTGACGACATGGCTGAAAAAAAGCCGGAGGCTATCGTATTCTTCCGGGTAATAGGTCGCTCTCTTCAGTACAAGCCGGTAACGCAGCGTAAGCTTCCTGTTTTGTACTATGCCAAGATATTCAAATATGCCGTCGCCTTGATCGTTAAGCTTGACTTTAACAGGTTTTGGCAGATCGTCTACTTCATAGCCTTCCGGGACGTCCATATCCAGGAGGAATGTCTCGTTAACGGCGTAAGGCATTTCTACCGGGTAGTTCCGCTCAGCAGATTTGAAAGGGTTTGTTTTATAGCTTTCATTGAAAAACGGGCTGAAGTAAATGATAGCTTCCCCGGTATTTTTCAGCTTCAGCTTATAGGTCATTTCGATGTTGCGGTCAAAGTCCTCCAGCGAGGTTATCTTCAGATCGCTGACGTCATATTCACTGCCAAATGAAGCGGCGATCTCTTCTTCGAGCTTTTTTCCCGGGTTTTCCAGGTAGTTTTCCCGCAGCCGCAGTGATTCGAAGTAGGAAGGCATTTGCGATACTGTTCCTGAAATACCGCCTTCGCTGTCATTCTGAAGGCTGATCCTGGTGAACTTCTTTTCGATCAGTGAATCGGAGTAGAAATATACGGGCGGCGCTTCGGGGGTGACGACGCGGGCGTGGCCGTTGTAACATTCGAAGTGGAGCTTATTGAAACTCAGTCCCGGTGTAGCGGCATCGAGGTAGTAGCTTTTGCCTCCGTCCTGAACCTGGACGATCACATAATTGAAATAGCCCAGAACGGGGTAATATTCAAAGGTATAGCCGTGGCTCCTTGTGCTGAGTATCACCGGGTCTGCTTTTAAGCCTGCCTGCCGGAGCATGGCTACCAGCAATAGATTTATCTCCGGAACGCTTCCGCTTTTCTTCTGGAGCGTCTCTTTAAAGGATTGATCCGTAAAGACTCCGGAAGGTTTCGTGCACTTGAAATTTTTCTGAATCCAGTAGTATATATTCCTGGCCTTTTCGAGGTCTGAGGAGGAAGTTCCGGATGCGGTTTTCACGGCTTCCTCCAGCATGTTACGGTTTTTGCCGAGCTGTGCTCCGAAGCTGTTGTGTTCCAGCAGGCGCCCGGCGGTGGTCTGCCACGTACCCATGATCGCCTTTTCGGCAAGAGGGCTTCGGGTCTGAGCCAGCTGAAATTCAACTTTTGCTATAAGATTGCTCGTGGAGGCCACGTAGCTTTCTTCCTTAATAGCAGGGGCATTTTTAATAACCCAACGCCTGATTTCTACGTTGGACTCAAAGGATGACTGCCTGGCCGACCCGGAACCGGTACGGTCACTTACAGAAAAGGGCACGTTACGAGTCGTTTTTGTCTCAATATCAAATTTGAGATAGCCGTGGCGAATAGTCATGTAGTGGTAAAAGTGGGGGATACTTACATTGTATTCGCTCCAAAGACGGGGATAGGACCCCTGAAAGGCTCATGGCAGCTTATTGGTGATGAAAGGCGCCACGCAGACTTATTGGCTACACCGGCTGCCCGTTACGAGGCGTGTAGATACGCCCAGGGTGAATCTTACATTCCGGACGATTGTGGAGGGGTAGGAATCAATACTCCTTTTTCCTTACTGCCTGACAACATGGTTTTTTCAAAGGAAGTTTTAATTTTACGGGTGAAACTATGAATCATCTGAGAATTTACGCTTTTGTCGGGAAGATCCATTTCGTTATAAAACTGTCAAAAAGCGCTTTTGTATGATCGTATAAGCGATCACAGGACTTTTACCGGGTTGGATAAATGGTTATGAAAAAATCAAATATGGACGAGGAGCTTTTCGAATCCCTTTATCACCGTTACTTTACAAAGGTGTTCCGTTTTTTGCTTCGTCATACAAAAGATACCCAGGATGCCGAGGATCTTGCTCATGACGTGTTCCTGAAATTGTGGAATTACCGGGGTAGTTTTTCCGGAGTTGTACCACCCGATGCGCAGCTGCTTGTAATAGCAAAGCAGGTAGTTATAAACCGGTATAAAAGAGAGGCGCTTAAAAGGGCGGCCCTGCTGGACCGTGAAACCGAAACCGGGGTATCGTACGACGATACGGAAGTGGCCCTCCGGGAGGCGGAAGCTTTCGAAGCGTTTAAAAAAGCACTGGATTGCCTGCCGCCGAAACGGAGGGAAATATTTGAAAAGAGCCGGTTTCAGGTGATGACATACGATGAAATAGCGGCAGATATGGGAATTTCCAGGAATACGGTTGAAAGCCAGATGGTGAAGGCATTAAAATTTCTGAGAGAGCGCCTGGCGCATTTAAGCTATCTGCTTTTACTTTTAATGATGATCCGGTAGCGCCTTCCTTTTTTGCTTCATCTGTATAAAAGCTGACAGCTCTTCAAAAAAAAATCTCCCCTGAGTAAAGGTATTGCCGGTCCCGATTGTATTATCCTTTAAACGTTGGAAAAAGAATGATAACGAGAGAGTTGCTTGGCAAACTATTGGAAGGCAGGTGTTCGCCCGAAGAACTGGATATGCTCAGAGCGTATTTTTCAGAGGGCGATGCCGACGAATTGGACGAAATCCTTGAACAGGACTGGCGATTGGCAGAAGGAGAGGCTCCGGATCATTTTACAGAAAATTACAGGGAGCGTATATTGGGTAGGTTAAGGAAAGAGCTTGAACCCCGAACGGCAGGAAAAAATAAAAAAGTCAGCTGGAAATGGATGGCCGCTGCCGTAGTCTCTCTCTGCATTCTGGCTGCTGGTGGATTTATGCTTTGGAATAAATCTTCGTCTGCAGGGGCGGAAATGACGGCCGGGGCGGTTTTTACTGAACAAAAAAATGAGAAGGACAAACCCGAAGTCATTTTTCTGCCCGATGGTTCCAGGGTAGTCCTGGAGCCAGGCAGTATGTTAGAGTATCCCTCCTTTTTTGAGGAAGGGAAGAGATCGGTACAACTGAGCGGGAAAGCTTTTTTCGAAGTAGTTACGGACAGCCTGCGTCCCTTTTTTGTAAAAACCAACTCGCTGAATGTGAGGGTTCTCGGAACGAGCTTTAGTGTTTCATCTTTCGAAAATAAATCTGCGGAAGTTTCTGTAGTTACCGGGAGAGTATCGGTTTTTTTAACGGAGGAAAAAGAAGGTCTGATCCTGGCGCCGAATGAAAGGGCTGTTTGCCTGGAGGAAAGCTTAACGTTACAAAAAACGCTTGTAGAAGAACCTGTGATGGTCCGGCGTGAAGAACTGCTCAACCTGTTTGATTTCGATGAAGCGCCGGTTTCCCGGGTGTTTGAAGCGCTTGAAAAGGCTTATGACATAAAGATTCGCTTTGATCCGGCTGTGGTGGAGCGCTGTACACTGAGAGCCCGGCTGGATGACCAGCCCCTGTTTGTAAAGCTGAATATGATTTGCACGTCGCTGGGACTGGAGTATGAGATAGCGGGAACGGATATCCTGATTACCGGCGAGGGATGTTAAAAACGCCAATCGTATACGCAATTATCTGTGAACCAATAAACAAACGCCTATGAAGCTATTTATTTTCTGATCCGAGTAAAAAAAAGACCACAGATGCCGGAAACACCTGTGGCCGTCCCGTCAGAGATACCCGGAAAGTATCTTCCTGAAGAGCAGGTACACATGAGAATGTACGCTGTAAATCGTTTTGCCCAGTTTTCACGAAAGAACAAAACATTTCAAATTTATGCATTTAAACAAGAGTTGGCAACATCTTGCATGGACGACCATGAAGATTTCTATTTTACAGCTGTTGATCGCAGCTTTGTGCGTAGGGGTTGGGTGGACGCATCCCGGTTCTGCACAGGAGCTGTTGAACCGGACAGTTTCTATCCAGGCTAAAGACCAGAAGCTGGGTCAGGTATTATTGACAATTGAGAAGCGGGCAAATGTAAGATTTGTCTATAGTCCGCAGACAATAGGAGCGGATAGCAGGATTTCAATGAATATAAAGGAACAGAAGCTATCGGAGGTTTTGTCCCTGATATTTGAAAATTCTCCGGTAGAATGGGAAATAGTGGGAGGCCAGATTATCCTGAAGCGGAGCGTTTCCAGGACCCGGTCAGACCTTCCTGATAAGCCCGGCCTGGTTGAGACGGATATACCGGTAGTAGCAGACCGAAGCCTTTCGGGTACGGTTGTCGACGGCGGTACGCAGGAGCCGCTTCCCGGAGTAAGCATATTGGTGAAGGGAACCCAGCGGGGGACCATTACCAAAGGTGAAGGAGAATATAGCCTCCAGGTTCCGGATGGGGAGGTAACCCTTGTTTTTTCTTTTGTAGGCTATGTGACGCAGGAAATACAGATCGGGCATAATCAAACCCGCCAGGATATTGTATTGCAGCAGGATGAGAAAGCCCTGGAGGAGGTTCGTGTGACAGCGTTGGGTTTGAAAAGAAAATCAAAATCTCTCGGGTATTCGGTAGGGGAGATTGACAGCGAAAAACTCAACCTCGTACCCCAGGAAAACGTGCTGGGCGGGTTGTCAGGCAAAATCTCGGGGCTGGATATCCGCCGGTCGGGTAACGACCTGAACGCAGAGACGTATGTCTACATCCGCGGAAGGTCTTCCCTGGCCGGTAACGACGGCCCTCTCATTATAGTTGACGGGGCTCCCGTGGGAGGTACTGACGTGATGGCAGATATCAGCGCGCAGAATATAGAAAGTGTAACGGTTCTGAAAGGCGCAAGTGCAGCCGCGCTGTACGGCTCAAGGGCCGGGAACGGGGTCATCCTGATCACGACAAAATCGGGCGCCGGGGCAAAGAAAGGAATAGGCGTGACTTTCAATACCAATGTTACCGCAAACGTACCCTACCGGTTTATAGAGCTTCAAAACAGGTTTACAAACGGGCGTAAAGGTATTTTTAATGAAACAGACGCAGGTCGATGGTTTGGTCCGGAAGAAGGAACCCCGGCTATTCAATGGAATACAAACGGAGAAGAAAGACCGCTGAAATTTTATAATAACAGTTTACAGGACTATTTCAGGACAGGTGTCACGGCAATCAGCGACCTGTCTGTAACCGGGGCCTACGACAGGGGAAGTTTCCAGCTTTCACTATCGCATATGAAAGGAAGCGGGTTTTCTCCCGGAATGGAGTTGAAAAGGATGGGAGTCGCCTTATCGACTGTCTACAAGCTTACGGATAAGGTCAGTATTTCCACCAACATCAATGTGGCCAATCCTAATTCGAATAATTACCGTGAAGTAAACGAGGATGGAGACGACGATCAGTATTACGATATCTATAATATCCCGCCGCATATCAATATTAACGATCTGAAAGGAGATTACTGGGTAGTCCGGAATGTAGAGCAGCGAAAGGTTACGGATACCTATAACAATCCCTGGTTTTCGGCCCATGAAAGAAAAAATAAATTTGATAAGCTCAGAGGGTTTGGCAATATAAAGCTTGACTGGGAGATAAGCCCGGAATTCAGGGCAATGGCAAGAGTATCGCATACCAGTACCAATAACAGGAAAGAAACACTTAAACCGTGGTCATTTGATGGGTTCAGCGGGGCTGCGCGACCAAGAGGGTCCTATTATCTCGATGTGGCCAACATCCGGGAATCGAACGTGGATTTCCTGCTTTCTTACGATAAAAAGATAGGCGATTTCAGCTTTGCCCCTTCCGTGGGAGGAAACCTGATGAGCAGCAGCAGGTCTACAGTCGATGCAGGCGGCATTAACCTGGTATTGCCCGGTCTTTATACACTGTCGAACGTGGCACGCGGAGGATTGGAATATAACAGCGCGCGCTATGAGAAGCAGATCTACAGCGTTTATGGTATCGGGACTGTGGGGTACAAAGATGTGCTTTTCGTCGATTTCTCGGCACGGAATGATTGGTCAAGTACGCTTCCAAGTGCCAACAGGTCCTATTTTTACCCGTCGGTTTCGGGCAGTCTTATGCTTTCCGACATCGTTGGTGTTCCTGACTGGGTGTCGCTTATCAAGCTGCGGTCCGGTTGGGCTAAGGTAGGAAAGGATACGGATCCCTATGTTATTCATCCGACACTGGCACAAGGGTATTGGGGTGAGAGTTTTACTTATTCGCTGCCGGCCAGTATGCCTAATACCAACCTGAAGCCTGAGATTGCCACCTCCTACGAAATCGGTGCCGACATATCGCTGTTCCGCAACAGGCTTGGGTTTGACGCTACTTTCTATAAAACACAGAACCGAAACCAGATACTGAATGTCGGAACCACCCCGATGACCGGTTACCTGAGTACTACAATAAATGCCGGAAATGTTGAAAATAACGGGGTGGAGCTGGGTTTGAACGCAGTTCCGGTAAAGAGCGCCGACCTGCAATGGGATATCAGCGCCAATTTTACCAGGGAAAGAAGTAAGCTGGTAGAGCTTGTCGACGGTATAGATCGCGTTTCGTTCGGAGGAGGCAGCGGTCAGTATGCATTTACGGATGTAGGGGGTACGATAGGAGACTTATATTCTTTCAGCGTGATGAAAGTGGAAGAAGGCGAGTATAAGGGGTGGAATCTGCTGGATGCAAACGGGAGATGGAGAATCCAGGAAGATTTGAGCAAGCTGCCCAAGGTAGGGAGGTTTACCAATAGCTTCACGATGGGATTCCATACGTCGGTAAGGTACAGGCGCTTTACACTTACCGCAAGCTTCGACTGGAGGCAGGGAGGGCAGTTCTTCTCCGAATCGATGAAGAGACTGACACGCGACGGAAAGATCGAAGACTGGAACAACGGGATAAGCTCCAGCACTTTTTCCGGGATACTCGGGTCTAATTCTTTTGGGGGTGACCGGGACAAGCTGGCAGAGGAGATTAAGAACAACCCTATCTACCGGGATAATGATGTATGGATAGGAGGCAGGACCCAGGAACTTGGGGGCTTCGAGTTTGCCGGTAACTATAACGGCGCGTTTTTTCCGGGGGTAATAGATAACGGGGACGGTACCTATACTGAAAACTTCGGAGGCGCGGGCACCAAAATGTTCGATTCCCACCGGGCGTATGAATCAAGCGGAAGCATCTGGCGTACGGGCTACGCTTTCATGTACGACGCTTCGTTTGTCAAACTGCGCGATGTGACCCTGAGCTACCAGCTTTCAAACCGTGTAGCGGGCTTTTTGGGCGCTCAGAAGGTAGCGGTGTCCGTCTATGCAAAAAACATCATGTTGTGGACAAAAGCAGGCATCAATATCGACCCCGAACTATCGTATAACAGAGGGTCGCAAGGATTCGAAAAGTGGAATGTAGCCCCCTGGTCTGCACCCCTTGGCTTCAATTTAAATATCTCATTTTAAGAATACTCGTCCATGATAAATTCTGGCAAAACTTCCTGTACAATATTTCTTTGCCTGGCAGGGATATTCCTGTCGTGCGAGCGATCTCTTGATGAGGTCAACACCAGCCCTAATACGCTTCCCGATCGGGAAATCGATATAAAGTATGTATTGACCGGGGTTATTACCCAGTCTGCGAAAATCGCTGCCGGTATTATGTATTCGGATGGGGAGCTCTCTGCCGCCACCCAGTATCTTCAGCGTGATTTTACCAGCTATGAAGAAAATAACTACGAATGGGGCGGGATTGGGTTTCAAAAGTACTACAGGCCTGTAAAAGACAGCGACTACATCTACCAGCGGGCGGAATCAGAAAAAGAGGGGGAAGAAAAGAACTTCTACCAGGGAGTTTCGCTCGTAATGAAGGCTTACTGGTATGGGTTTATGACGTCGGCCTATGGCGATATTCCCTATTCGAAGGCAATGCAGGCCGAAAACGGGGGAGACGAATTTCTAAAGCCGGTATACGACGATCAGAAAGATGTTTTCACCGGGATTCTGGCAGACCTGAAAAGAGCCAATGAGCTTTTGAAAACGGTAACAGTCTGCAGGAGCGCTGTAGATGCAGATGTGATGTACCGTGGAGAAGGCGCAAAATGGCGCCGGTTTGCGAATTCATTGGCGCTCAGGTACCATATGCGGCTTTCCGAAAAGTCGGGTGCCGGTATAAACCCGTCTTCGGAAATAGCCGCTTTGGCAGGAAACAGCAGCGAATTCCCGCTGATGAATAGCAACAGCGATAATGCCGCAATACATTTTATAGGCAGCGATAGAGTAAATAGCTGGTTGGGAGGACCGTTGAACTATAGTTTGCGATCGGAGTTTTATCGCAGAAAACCTGCTTCTACAATTGTAGATAAGCTGGTATCCCTGCGTGATCCCCGTCTCACCGCATGGATTAAGCCTGTAGACGTACAGATTGTCCAGGGAACGGCTAACGAGATTGTCCTCGAAAATAACGCGGTGAAACGGTATACCAACCTCGACATAAAAAGTATTAACAGTGACGGAAACCCCGAAAATGATATCAATACCAATATGTTTGTCGGGTTGGGGATCGCATTGAGCGGGCCTAATGAGTATAACCTGGCCGGCAGCGTTTCGGTTTACCGCGACAGGATATCGGCGTTAGACAGCAGAATCTACCTGGGAGAAGCCTCCAACCCTCACGTTTCTTACCTCACCGACAGGTATGCCCAGGATACCCACCCTCTTGCTCCCTGGGTATTGATGAGCAATGCGGAAGTGGCGTTTCTGCTGGCGGAAGCAGCACACAGAGGATGGATAAACGGCAATGCAGTGGATTATTATCTTGCCGGCGTACAAACCTCCCTGGAGCAGCATGGCATACAGGACGGGGATGAAGCGGCCGTGTACGACAAGGATAACAACAGGTTGATATCGTTTGACAGGGATGCTTATTTGTCTGGTATCAGAAAGATCTATGAGGATGCCGCCAATAAAATGGAACCTATCATGGATCAAAAGTGGATTGCGCTGTGGATGTCGGCGGAGTCCTGGTTTGACTGGCGAAGGGTAGGCCTTCCTGATTTAAATCAGCATATTATTTCAGGGTCGAGAGGTAAAAACACCCCGTTGAGATTCTGGTATGAAGATGCTTTTAATGAGAAAGCCATGCTGGAGGCGGTAAGCAAGCTTGAGCCTGCCGAAAATAACCAGTGGTCTAAAATGTGGCTATTGAAGTAGAGGGGAGGTAAGACACACTGTTTTTGGTGACTTTCCCGGTATAGTCAGGAATTACTATACCGGGAAAGTTATACTGATCGCCGCCTGGTATAACTGCCCGAGACATGAAATTGACGATGAATCTTTTTATTTTGGCTGCCCGGTATAGTTTTAAAATTAACCGATTTTCACAGAGGTCATGCTTAAGGCCCCTCCCACAGCTTTGTCATTGAATACTGTGGCCTGTTCGTTTTTGCTTTTTACACCAAGTGTGTAAAGCAAAGGCAGGTAGTGTTCAGGCGTGGGTATTGCCAACTGAAAGGGTTTCCCCTGTTTTTCATATGTGATCAAAGACGGATGGTCGTCATCCAATATGAACTGTTTCATTTTTTCGCCGGCTTCAATCGCCCAGTCAAACCCGAAATTCTCATTCAGGTGCTTCCAGGATACCATGCGGAGATTATGCACCATATTTCCGCTCCCTATGATCAATATGCCTTTTTCGCGAAGCGCTTTCAGCTCACGCGCCAACTCATAGTGAAACTGTGGCTTTTGATAATAATCCAGGCTCAGCTGAATAACAGGAATGTCGGCCTGAGGGTACATATGTCTGATCACCGACCATGCGCCGTGATCAAGCCCCCATTTTTCATCCAGCCCGACATTGACCGTCTTGATCAGCGATTGCGTTTCCCTGGCCAGCCCGGGGCTGCCCGGTGCGGGATACTGCACCTCGAACAATTTCCTGGGGAACCCCCCGAAATCGTGTATCGTAGGTGGGTTTTCCATTGCAGTAACAAACGTCCCCCTGGTCTCCCAGTGCGCTGAAATACAAAGAATAGCGTTGGGCTTTGGGATTTTTGCCGCGATTTTTCTAAAACCGGCTACAAACTCATTTTCTTCAATGGCATTCATAGGGCTACCGTGACCTAAAAACAGTACAGGCATTTTTTCTGTGCTGTTTAGTACGGACGTCGCCTGATTCAAATCTCTCAATTTCATGGCTCCTCCAGCTAAAGGTAAAATCGATAGTGTTTTCAAAAAATCCAACCGGTTCATAACTCGTATAACTTCTCTGCTGATTGTCTACTTTCCACTGCGTTTGAGCAAATGAGCCCGCAACGGGGAGCATTGCTACAGGAAATACCAATATTTTCCTCATTATTCTTATTGTTTTAAAGATTCCGGAATATTATTGCTTTCCCGGATTAAGACTGTTTTACAAATTGTACTTCTCCGTAAATTTTCACCTCGTCGCTTACCAGCACGCCGCCGGCCTCCAATGCTGCGTTCCAGTTCAGCTCCCAATCTTTACGGTTAATTTTTCCTTCGAATGAGAAACCGGCTTTTTCATTTCCCCAGGGATCTTTATTGATACCACCGAACTCTACGTCGAGTCTTACCTCTTTCGTTATCCCTTTAATGGTCAAATCACCGGTTAGCTCGAATTCATCATCCCCTTTCGCTTTTGTAGATGCTGTAGTAAAAGTGAGCTCTCCGAATTTTTCCGTGTCAAAGAAATCGGCGCTTCTCAAATGTTCGTCTCTCTGGTCGTTGTTGGTATTGACGGAAGCCGCATCAATCTTTACATCAAATTTTGCCTTGGTAATATCTTCACCGTCTACGTCTATTGAAAAGCTTTTGAACTCTCCTTTAACGTTGGTGATCATCATGTGCCTTACTTTAAATGTCAGCTCGCTGTGTACCGGATCTAAAACCCATTTTGCTGTAGTTTCCATAGTTGTCTGTTTTCTTGAATGTTATAAATTATTTACAATGCAAAGTTACCGCCCGCACAGCGGGCAGGGGTAACAGTATTCGGAAAAGGAGTTGTAATTTTAAGAAACGAGTGATTTCATTTCTTTACGAAAGGCCGTCGGCGTCTGCCCGGTTTTCTTTTTAAACATGTTGGTGAAGTAAGCTTTCTCGTTGTAGCCCAACTCAAACCCGATCTCGGAAACCGTCTTCTCTGTACTGGACAGCAGGTTTTTGGCTTCGATCAGCTTCCGGGTTTCGATAATTTCCGAAACACTCTGCTGCAGGATCTGGTGACAGATATTATTTAGATTCCGGGCCGACATAAACAATTTCTCGGCATAGAACTCTACCCCCACGTTCCTGTAAAAATTTTCCTCCAGGATGCTCAGAAAATTCCTGAACGTAATACTCCTCGATTGTAGCAGATCCCTTTCTTCCGGTATTGATTTTCTCCTCTCCGCCTCTACCATTGTGAAAAGCGTGCTGAGCAACTGGCGAATGACGGCATAGTCCGGCGACGGCTCACGCATTTCTTCTGCCATCATTTCGCAAAGTGTGTTAAGGCGGTTGAAACACGCATCCGGGGGCAACTCTATACTGGCGCGGTCATGGTAAAGAGAATAAAGCTGGAAGGTCGTTTCGGGAATAAACTCACTTTTAAAACGGATTGCCCACATCCGGCATTTTCCGTCGTCTGGAATAGGCTTAACGCGGTGTACTTTCCCGCGGGTTACAAAACTTACAAAAGGGGCTTTAAACACAGACGATTTAAAATCGATAAAATGCTCCAGCTGTCCTTCAGTACCGATAATAAGCTCCTCAAAATCATGATGATGCGGTTCGTTTTCCGAAGCATTGATCCTTTCCGCATCGGCCGCATCTACCTGGAATATCTTAAATGTTTCTCTCATGTCACACGTAAAATAGAAAAACCAGGAATCCAAAGCTCTATTTTAAAGCTAACTATATTTTTAGGATTTTATTAATATTCTAATTAAAATTGTAAAGCTGGGTAGAAATTTCAATTTTCAAAGAAATATTCTTTTAAAATCAATAAAAATATGGAAGACAGACCAAAACTGACCAGACAGACAGGCGCCCCGGTACCCGATAACCAGAACGTACAAACAGCAGGACCAAGAGGCCCCTTGCTAATGCAGGACTTCTGGTTTCTTGAAAAAATGGCAAACTTTGACCGTGAGGTGATTCCCGAACGCCGTATGCATGCCAAAGGCTCCGGGGCTTTTGGAACGTTTACCGTTATGCATGACATTACGCGATATACTGCTGCCGATATTTTTAGTGAAATCGGCAAAAAGACTGAAATGTTTGCGCGTTTTTCTACTGTTGCGGGGGAGCGGGGAGCAGCTGACGCTGAACGCGACATAAGAGGTTTTGCCCTGAAGTTTTATACCGATGAAGGAATCTGGGACTTAGTTGGAAATAATACACCGGTGTTTTTTTTTCGGGATCCGATGAAATTCCCTGATCTGAACCACGCTGTAAAACGCGATCCACGAACCAACCTGAGAAGTGCTAACAACAACTGGGATTTCTGGACGTTGCTTCCTGAATCACTGCACCAGGTGACCATTGTGATGAGTGATCGCGGTATTCCGAAGGGATTTCGTCACATGCACGGTTTTGGAAGTCATACCTATAGCTTTATCAATAAAGATAATGTAAGACACTGGGTGAAATTCCACTTTAGAACCCAGCAGGGGATAGAAAATCTTTCAGACGAGGACGCTGCAGAAGTTATCGGAACAGACCGGGAGTCATCGCAACGTGATTTGTTTGACGCAATCGAAAGAAAAGATTTCCCGAAATGGAAAATGTATATTCAGATTATGACGGAGGAACAAGCAAAGACTTACCGTTTTCACCCGTTTGATTTAACGAAAGTTTGGTCTAAAAAGGATTTTCCGTTGATTCCTGTAGGGGAATTTGAGCTGAACCGTAACCCGGAAAATTACTTTCAGGATGTGGAACAGGCGGCTTTTAACCCAACGAACATTGTTCCGGGGATTGGGTTTTCACCTGATAAAATGCTGCAGGGAAGGTTATTCTCATACGGCGATGCGCAACGTTACCGTTTGGGGGTAAACCATTACCAGATCCCGGTCAACAAACCCAAATGCCCGTATCATGCTTTTCATCGCGACGGTGCAATGCGCGTGGACGGAAACTATGGCGGCACTTTGCATTACGAACCGAACAGCTACGGGGAATGGCAGGAGCAACCACAATCCAAGGAACCTCCATTGGAGCTGAACGGTGACGCGTATGCGTACAATTTCAGAGACGATGACCAGGATTACTTCACTCAGCCCGGCGACTTGTTTCGTATCATCAAAAGCGATGGAAAAGCCGATTTCTTGTTCCAAAATACTGCAAGACAAGTGGGCGGGGCAGAGAAATTTATCCAGATTCGTCATATCAAAAATTGCTACAGAGCCGACCCTGAATACGGAGAAGGCGTAGCCAATGCGCTTGGTATGACCATGGACGAAGTGAACAATTTTGACATGACACCTTACGACCGGTGGGCACACGGACCTACAAATGGGTAAAAGTCTTTTTCAGATGAAATCTACATCCTACTTACAAGAGGAGGTTTTTTTATACCCGCCGATCGGTTTGCGATACCGTTTTGCCTTTTCCAAACTATGTTGCCGGGTGTAATAAATATTGTAATTTTGATACAGGCGGATACCATCATCACATCGGACTGAACACTTGGCACAGCCAGGACGCCCCGCCGGCTCCCTGGAAATGTATACAAGGCCGCTTGATCTGGAAGGATTACTGCGGGAATTAGAACGATAAATGGAATGGCTTATGAAGACAGCGATAGCTATATTACTGTTATTTATATCCAATTCCGGTCTGGCGCAACAAAGGCCGGTTCTGGATATCACGCTTACCAACTATGAGTATCCCTTTGAGGGTCACTTCCTGGATTTGAAAAGCCAAAATCAGCATTTGAACATGGCTTAGATGGATGTTAAGCCCCAAAGTCACAACGGTAAATCCATTATGCTGCTTCATGGGAAAAACTTCAACGGCGCTTATTGGAAAACAACCATCGACGCACTTGCTAAAGAAGGTTACCGGCTCATTGTTCCCGACCAGGTGAGGTTCGGCAAATCATCGAAACCTTGACTTTCGGATTGGTAATGGTCGTTTCCCTGGCGGTCGCTTTCATCCTGGGCTTCGAAAACCCTTATTGGATACCCATTTCCTGTCTGGCTGTTATGCAGGGCAGTAGTTCCAGGCATATCTGGCTGCGGGCCGTACAGCGCATCATAGGGATATCTCACCATTTTCCTGTCAGAACCAGGAAAGCAATTAACACAGGACACCGATAGCGTTTTCTTATCCCGGATGATTGATATTTTTATCGGAAGCACCATCGGGATGATTGGAGGCTGGATCCTATACCACGAAAAACTGCACTTCTATACCAAGCTTCAAATAAGGAAATCAAAAGTTTTAATAAAAAGAAGAAAAAGCCTATAGTCAGGCTAAAATGATATTAAGTGAAACCAGGTTGGGGTTAAATATTCAAACTTCTGTCTGCTTAAAATGTATAACTATTGGTAGATATTTCAGGCAATATTTAGGATTTTGAGCTCTATGCCGAAGTTGTTACCCGCCCCTGTCTGCCCTTCTACTTTCTTCAGCCAGCTTCGTGGTGTAAAGGAGTGGGCCAGCCGCTGCCGGTAGTCAGATCCGTTGGCAGAATGGAGGTATTTGTTTTTGACAAGGCCAATGCCGTTATACCGTGTGGCTGAAATCCAGGTGTCCAGCTTGACGGTGCTTTCCTTTCTGACCGTGTTTTTGACGGCCATGCTAGAGCCCAGGCAAGCCAGGTTTCAAGGGTTATGATCGGCAAGTATGAAAGGGGCGATGCTGTGCCTTCGATTGAAGCGGCTAAGAAAATCGCCGATGCTATCCAGGTCAGCCTGGATTATTTAGCGGGGAAGGGTAAAACGCCGCCTTCGATAAAAAAACAGTGCAGCGCCTAGAGACGATAGAGCAGTTTCCGGAGGAAGAAAAGAAAATCGTTTTGTCATTGTGCTATAACGTTTCCTTCCCAATCAGTAACATTCGGTTTATGAAGCTCATGCCACCGTTTTACAAAAGAGTCAATATTTGTCATGTCTTTTTCTATCAAATTACCTAGCTCAGTTTCTCGCTTTTTTAATCCGCTTTCTGATCTAAAAGATTTTAACTTATGTCCTCCAAACATAAAGTCGTAGTTGAATAATGGGATACCTCGAATGTCATCCATTCGTAAACGCGTTTCAGTTGAGCTGTTGGGAGGAATTGAGAATTTTAATGCATCTTTTCCAATCAAATCATCTAATGAAATAGGTGTGGGTTTCAATTGGAAAATATTTAAGAAAATTTTTATCCAATTATCTCCACGTGAGATGTGAGTGGTAATAAATTCCAGGTATGAGTTTCTTGACAGTCTACATAGAGAATAAGTATAATCCCCAAGATTATTCCTCCCATACCAAGTGCTTGAAAATGGTCCCTTTGTAAAGCCATTTTGATTGAGTTTGGGCACCCCTCTTTCAAGGAATATCTTATTTCGAATTTCAAGAAGCTGCCTTTCCGATACTTTATGAATTAAACCCATGGTCAATGTTCATCTGGTTTTCTGGTAGCTGCAGCCCCAGCACTCGCCCCGGTTGTTGCTGCTCCTGCAGCATTTCCAAGTCCTTGACTTGTAGATCTGTTTTCAATTACTCCGCCCGGAGTCTTGACATTTTGCATTGCAGCGGTTTGGTTTTTTGTATATCCTGAGGTATTGAATTTACTTTCTACAGTCAATTGTTTCCCCGTAACGACATTTCTCATGCTATGATCATATCTAGCTACTGCATCTCTCCCTGTTGGGGTTTTGCCGCCGGTCGGTACTACAGCTTTTCCTCCATCTTTATACCCTTGAGCACCATATTTTACTTGCGTCACCGCTTCTCCCAACTTTCCTTTGGCAGTATTAGATAAATTATCTAGACTCCCTTTTACTGCATTACCAACAACTCTCCCACCAGCACCCGCTACTGCCCCTACTGCCGCATCTGTAGCAATAGATTGAGCAGTAATCTCCTGTCCCTGAATAGCACTATTTACAGCTCCCCCAACGGCATTAGCTGCTCCCGATGCTGCAGCTGTGGCTAGCAGACTCGCTCCACCTGTAAGACCCGCAACTCCGCCGGTTATACCCCCTTGCAACGCACTTCCTCCAACGGCTCCCCAGTCTGTTACTGAACCAGTGCTATAAAGCTGAGCAGCGATTTCTATGCCGCCTCCTACTAGAGCGCCTACTCCTGCCCCAATTAGCCCGGTAATACAATTCGGGCAATCCCCATTCGGATCACTTTGCAAAATCGGGTTATTCCAGCCATATTGATAGGTAGAATAATTCTCCTGCGTCTCCGTCACCGGATCGACCTGCATGAACCGGCCTACGCTCGGATCATAAAACCGCTTGACCAGATCTATATACCCCGTCTCGGGCTGCTTCTCCCTGGTCAGGAACTGGTACTTATTGGCCGCATCGTTCCCAGACCTTGGAATGGCCAACCCGAAGGCAAAATACTCCGTTTCTTGCAAGATAGTACCATTCCCATCAATAACCATCCTCACATTGCCCAAATGATCCTTCAGGTAATAATTAGGGGTATAAGTATTCCCTCCTGCCGTGACGGCCACCTGCCCTTCATCGGTAGCAATCCTGGTCAAGTAATTATTTTCGTCATACTCAAAACCCCCTGCATACTTGGTGTTAACCGTCCCGTTGCTCATGCGCTGCTTGGCGCCTGTCCCATCATAGTGGTATTGGACAGTCTTGGTGTTGACGGCGATCTGCCTTGGCAGGTTGAGGATGTTGTAGTCAATGCCGGCTCCTTTGTTGTTGTCGGAAGTCATGTTTCCGGCATTGTCATAGCCATAGCTGCTGCTTCCGTTTTTCACACCGTTGTTGCTGCCACTGGCGTCAATAACCGACACGAGCCGGTTGTTTGCATAAACATAGGTAAGGTTGTCCCCGGTAGTCAGCCCCGTTGGCAGAGTGCAAATTCCGATGATTTCACCGGAATAATCCGGACCGTCAACGTAAAACCACCTTCAAAAAGGCGGGGGAGGCAACATCATCAGAATAGGGGTCACGATGATCCGCAATGAGAGGTCAAGATGGTCCGGAATCTACAGTAAGCGCCGGAGACTTTAAGAAATATTCGGGTAAAGCGCCGGGAATATTCCATTGCACTTAAACAAGACCTTATAGAGCGGATACACCACAACGACGGATAGTGAAACATCGTGGTGCGCGTGTACACGAACGCCTGTCGTCGATCAACGCTTTTGACTTTACCCGGTACTCAGTTACACTGGCCAGCATCTCCCTGTGATCCCCGTGGCCCCCTTTGCAGAAATAATCCAAAAAATCATCCATGCCCAGCTCAAACGTAAGGAAATCTGTTGAGTTTTTTCTGCAGCATGGCCAGGCAGGAGAGCATGTCCTTTTGATCAGCCTGGGCGAAGCGGTTCGGGAGCTGATAAGAAGTTCTCTAAAAGATCGGCAGGAATGCCCCGGCGCCCCATCTACTTTATAATGCGGAAACCACCTAAAATGTTCGCTGGTCTGGATCAGTCGTGGAGCGACTACCGCTGCTAAATACTGGACATTAATATTTTCTTGGCGAGTGATGGACGGAATCGTCATGCTCGAGCTGTTAATGATCGATGCCCACCTGGTCGGCGTCGGGTACCAGCAGTTGGAGGCGGTCTTTTGATCGGGTTGGGCTACACCACAATGTTTGCCACTCTGGAGAAGGACTCCCTACCGGCGGCCAAATTCAGGTGCCGGAAATGGACTCGTTTTGGGGAAAATACTTGTGATGGCCCCGGCCGCGTCTCTATTTTCTCCTTTACCAGTCCCCGGCAATAGCTATCATTTCATAATCACGACCCATCCCTTAATATCTTTCTTGAGTTCGGCACTATTTAACCAATAAAAGTATTGCCCTGAAGGGAGTTTTCCACCATCCCAGGTATTGTCGTAGGCTTTATTTCGATATACCCGGTTTCCCCAGCGATTGAAAATTTGTAGCTCCCAGGTACTGGCATGTATATTCGGGATTACAAAATAGTCGTTCTTCCCGTCTCCATTAGGAGAGAAGGCATTCGGAATTTCCCCGGGACAGCTTATCAGCTCTATTTTGACTGTGGCCGAGGAAGGACAGACATCGCTTGCAGCTTCGACTCTATATTGACCGCTTGTTGACACCATAAATTGCATTCCCTGGCTCCCGTCCGGCCAGACAGCAGGGATATTCGACCTGAGCTCAAATCTATCTGAATCGCAAACCAGGGTATCTTTTCCTACGTCAATATCCGGTAGGACTTCTATGCTGATCGTATCCGTAACTGCGCAGCCTGCAAAAGTAAGGTTTGCGATATAGGTACCCGATTGGCCGATGGTATGCGAAGTAAACGTTGTCCCATTTTCACGCTGGAATACCCACGGGGTGTAAGGATCCGATGTAAGTTCGATAGATTGCCCCTGGCAAATCGTTGTGTCGGCGCCAAGAAAATTTGCTTGCGGCATGGAGGCAATATCGGTTTCAACTACGGAGACATCATCAATAAGATAATAGGGCCCTATGGAGACATTCCAACTGGTTTTCTGGTACGAAGTTTCGAAATCGCTAAAAAAATTTCCAATAGTCAGAAACTGGTAAGCTGAATCAGCGACAAAACAACCCGATATCTTTTGCCATCCGGCTTCATTTCCCGATATGTTGCGCTCTACCACCTGGGGACTAGCTTTGATACGCTCCCCAAAAGACTCCCGGCGCAGGACTGAGTCTGTTGAGAACAATGCTCCCATATTATTAGATAATAGCCCCACCCGGGTTATTCCATGAACGAAGAACTCGATCCGATAGACTCTTCCGACTTTCAAAGCATTGACCAGCCTGACCTGTAAATACTCCCTATATTCTACCCGTTTGTCCGCAGGGAAGGAATTATTGGCTAAATGGTTAAATTCTGATAGGTATATACCTGCACACATTTTTCCATCGTGCATGCCACCGACCTCCAGCCGCGCAAGGCTGGCGCTACATACGGCCACTGTATCGGAATATATAATATCTGATGTTCCGAGTGTTGGCGTATACCAGTTCAGAACGTGGCGGTTCACATTGTTGTTCTCTATGGTGGTCGGCTTATGACAAGGACGTTCTCTGTACAGCTCAAAACCTGGGTTGGGGACCAGGTTTTGAGTATACGACTTTGCTGCTAATAATACCTGTACCAACAGCACAAACAAGAGGCTTGGTAGCCGTTTTTGAAATATACCGATCAACACTAAAATCAAGTGATATTTATGACTAACGTAATTTATATACTTGTGACGCAATTTAAAAACAGGTTTGCATGCCAATACTAATATTATCGGGTAGATAATTTAGAGTTACTCAACTAAAATCTGAGACTTTTTTATCCCATCTTTCGTTTCCATATGTAAAAAATATGTATCGGTCGGCAAATCACTTACATCGATTTCAACTTCTTTGCCGCTTGTCTGTAGTTTTGCTTTCGAATTCTCACTCTGTTCCCAAATAACTCGTCCATTTTTATCATACAGTTTCAAATTTTTTGCGTGCTTTGCCACTTCCTCATTCTTAAACTCGATGGTAACTACGTCTTTTGCAGGATTTGGGTGAACTGTATACATGGACATCCAATTGATATAAAATGTGTACGTAGTACTACCACATCGATTAGCAGCTTTCACCTCTACAATCCCCCAATTCATAGAATACGTCCAGCACTCTCCAATACTTCCTATTGGAACAATATATGCGCCTGCATTACCGGCAAGCATATTCCACTCCAAAGGGTACATATAGGTAGAATTCCAAATGGATAATAGTTGGCTAGTGGGATATTCATAAGAGATCGTCGGATTCTCAATGATTGGTTTTCCGTAGAATATCAATGCTTGCGAATAGGTTGAGTCATCGGCATAACAGCCCCTGGCATGAGCAGCCCAAACGGTTGCCTGCCCCATATGGCCGTTGGTCAATCCGGACGTGGGAAAGTTAATGCTCACTGCCCAGTCCTGGGGGTTACTCGGGGAATAACCGCTTCTGTTGTAAGTAAACCCGCTGGGAGCATACCATGCATAGTCACAATGGAAGTTACAATTCGTAGAATCATTGGGTATTACTGGGAGGGAACTGACCGGGACTACTTCACCAGGGAAACATCCTACTATTCGTCCGCTGTTTGGTGGTTGAGGGGTGGGTAAGATTTTAGGTAACGTATGTGTGCTTTGACGTATCGTGGGTCTGGGTGGAAGACCCGGGAGAAGAGGGTTCACAATCCAAATCCCCACCTTAATAGTGCCCACTGTTTTCCTTGGATATATTGTAACTTCATTGTACCCCATACCTAGCTCCGTAGATTGGTATCCTTCGAGAAGAGGCGTATGATTATTGGGATCGGCAGTTAATCTAACGCTGCCAACAAAATTGCCAAACCTATCGTACTCGTCTAAACTTAGGCCTATTAGCGGATGTACTACTTGTATCTTCAGCTTTGTTGGGGTTAGCCCGGGGCATCGAATTTCGGATGGACCTAGAAAAATGTTCTGAGCCGCTATTTTTAAACAGAAAAACATGGCTATTGCCAATGAGACGATTTTCTTAGCATTCCATCGATTAGATGAGATTGCCATGCAGAAATAGTAGGAAGTTTTCATGATAACGGATTTAAGTGAAATAAGGTTGAATTGAGTAAATAGTATTAAAGCATGTCTTTAGTCTCTTTAACTCCATATCCCGGCGTCTTGAACCGTGCCGTAGATTTACTTTGTATGCCGGAATCTTATATCTTTCAAAAGTTTCGGGAAGTTTCAGTTTTACTTCGTAGTCAGTTTCAGGCTGTAAAAAGCTCCCACTAAACTGATATTTCCCCTCTGCGTCTGTCAGGACAGATGCAATCTCCTTATCACCGTTAACCAGAACTACGGTTATATTTTTCATCCCTTTTTCGCCTGCATCCTGGATATTGTTACCATTACGGTCAATCCAGACTCTGCTACCGATTGCCGATGGAGGTATTTCACTCAGGCTTTCCAGGCTTCCTACAGCGTTTACTTTCCCAAAAGTGCCGGGCGAAGAAACGGGGAAGAAATCAATTCCATGTAAAGGTTTTCTTGTAAGGATATCGAGTACTTTAGCCCCGCTGACATTAAACACGTCTGTAGGTTCGTGTTGGGAAACTACTATTCTGTTATTATTACTCAATACCGCTATCCCTCCGGAGACATTCGATTCGTGTAAGCGTACTCCCTCACTTTCAAATGCAGTATCAAACGATCTGCTTCGGGTATGTCTTTTCACGCCGTTCTTTGGGTTACCTGCTCCCTCAAGGCTAAATCGCGAGGAGCGCTTTCTTTGAGCGAGAAGAATATCTCCTCCTGCTACCGCAACAAAGGTTCCGCTTCCCGCCGGATCCGGATGTCCGGTACCTGCCTGACGTCCAAAGCGATCCATGATTCCAAGAAACATGTTTCCGTCATGATCAAAGTCTATCGAAGACAAGATTGGCTGGGGATATATTGCAGTTGACGGACTGTTCGCCTGAACAGATCTGGAAAAGTCACCGGTCCATGGATTCCAGTAGGATTCTTCAATCCCGTCCAACATCTTTCCTCTTTCATAGATTAACGGAAATGAAAGCACCCGCCTGAATTTCTTTGAGTCTATATTCAGCTCAAATACTTCGGCAGATAAATCCTGAGCCAGGCCTGAAGCAGAGGCATCACAGATACATCCGGCATATAGACTTCCGGTGTGCCATTTGATAGCGAATGGCCGGAGAATTCCTCCATTACAAATACCGCCGGGGAGCCTATACTTTTCATAGCCTGAAGGAACGTTTAAATTGCCGGGTACTGGAAATGCATATACATTTCTATCATATAGATTAACAGAAAAAAGCAAGTCTCCTTTTTCTGAAAGCGCAATTCCCCCCAACCCCGATTTGCCGATCCGATCAAACATAGAAGAGTCGCGGCCAACTCCATCGATCATTTCCGGAAACTCTCTTTCTACATGTTCTGATGTTTTAATTCCCAATTGATCCAGGCTGAAAAAAGGCCTGGTATTTATACTGTCCAGGGAAGTCATATAAATACCACCGCTGCCAAGTGGCCCATAACCCGAATGTCTTTTAGCCATAGCAGCAGAAAGCAATACGCTATGAAATCTATCGTATGCCAATCCCCACACGGTACCTGTCTGGCCAAAATCTGCAAGTCTTTGTACACCGGCAGAATCAGGAGAAAATACAATAAGGGTTGTGAGCGAGTCTATTCCCTTTGTTACATCAATTCCTCCATTTCTTAATATACTACTGAAAATCAGGTTTTTCCCGCTTTTATAAGAGGACGGATCGGTATACCCAATATCTATGCCTTCCGCAGGGCTTGTCACAAATTTTTCAGGAGCACAGGATGCAAGGGCTGCTTCGGGAAGAGTAAAATATATTTTTAACGGGCAACCTTCGGAGACCACCAAGGTATATCTCCCGTCGTCACCGGTTAGTGAGGAAGCTACCAGGTTATTTCCCACATCATAAGCTGAAACGGGAATACCGGAAGCTCCCCGTTCTCCTGAACCCTCTCCGATATCAATCCGTCCATTGAGGTTAAAATCATAATATACTCGTCCGCTTATAGAGGAGCTTTGAGCGTATGCTGTAAAACTATAGTGGCAAAGCACCAGATATAAGAAGAAAAGAACGGCCGGATAGCACGGACGCATGTTGACATAGGTATGCATAAGATCGGAAAGGTAAAATATGGTATATTGCCAGCTAGAATGTCAGTTGAAGTCCGAAAAAACGCGGGTTAGCCGCTGACAGCATGTAGACGTAAGAAAAAGTTTCATCATAACATGATAAGTTTAGCGTAACGTAGCCTGATCACAGGCGCCGGGCCTGTAGTACATTTAAGAAATCAGGAGGATTTTTGACCTGACTTTTTACTAAAGCTATATCCGGGGCGGCCCTCTTCAAAAATTATTCGTCGAGTTATATACGTATTTCGACGAATAGAGTTATTTTTCCGTTGAATGCCAGATTTGCAGTAATGGATAAAAAAGTAAAATGCTATATCGTAGAAGATGAACCGGACGCCCGTTCGGTATTAAAAAAGTATATCGAACGCGTCCCTTTTCTTGAGCTGGTCGGGGAGTCCGGCGATCCAATCAGCGCGCTGTTCCAGGTTTCCAAAATCAGGCCGGATCTCCTTTTCCTGGATGTGGAAATGCCCGACATGAACGGCTTTGAATTTATCCGCTCCCTGAAGAACCATAAGCCGCAGATCATCCTGGTGACAGCCTATCCTGACTATGCCTTGGAAGGATACGATTACCAGGTAGCAGACTATTTATTGAAGCCGGTACCTTTTGAGCGCTTTTTGAAAGGAGTTTATAAGGCCGTAGATCCTCCTGCTGTTATTGGGAAAGCCGGTACCGAACAGCCTAAAAGCAAAAAGGGGGCGTCTTTGCTGATAAAGGAAAACAAAAAGCTTTTCAGGATCGGTTTAGAGGAAATAGAGCTGGTAGAGGCAACAGGCGATTATGTGAAAATCTATTCGGACCGGGGAGTGTTCGTTAGTCACGGTACGCTGACCAAAATGGAAAAGCAGTTGCCGGAAGAGCTTTTCATAAGGATCAACCGCTCTTTTATTATCCGTAAGAATGCGATTGTCCAGATAGACGGTAATGAGGTTACTATGCTGGACGGGAAGAAAGTGCCTATTGGAATAACTTACCGGGATAATGTATTCGGAGAACTCTATCCAAAGGAAACGAAGAGTAAGGCAAAAGGATGAAAAAGAGCGACTGGTTCAGTATACTCAAACATAGATGGACTATTGCTTCGCCGAAAAGGAAGGAGCTGTATTTCTTCCTGATGCTTGCATCTCTTACCTGGGTAATAGGGCGATACATAATAATAGGGCCTTATACGAATGATAATGAGCTGGTTACCAATACGCTTTGTGCGCTGTTCCTTGTGCAAACTGTCGGTCTCTACTATCTGGTAGGGAAATGGTTCTTCCCCCGTTATCTTTATACAGGGAAATTTGCAGTAATAACATCCTTTTTGCCGTTATGCTTTCTCCTGGTTTATTGGAGTAATTTTTTTGTATTCAGTTTATTAGTTCCGTTTAGTGACGGCATCTCGGTTAACGGAGGTGAAGCGTGGGTTGTCAGGATATGGAAAATGCTGAGCGAAGCAGGTTGGCTGGGATGTTTTACAGACGGTATTGTAGCTTATTGGAATTTCGGATTCAGTTTTGAAATGGTTTTACTCTATCTTGCTGTCAAGATATTTGCCGATATCCTGTCGTCCCGTGAGAATAGGAGGAAACTCGAAAAAGAGAACATTGAGCTGGAACTGCGTTTCCTTAAATCGCAAATCAATCCCCACTTCCTGTTTAACACCTTAAACAGCATTTATTCCAGGACAGTCGACGTGAATAAAGAGGCATCCGAATTGGTTTTAAAGCTGGCTGAGCTTATGAGGTATAGCCTTTACCGTACAGGGAAAGAGAGAGTGTCGCTTGACGACGAATTAAAGTATATTCAGAACTATATTGATCTCGAAAAGTACAGGTACAATGAGGTGCCGGATATATGTTTTGAAATAGATGGGCCTGTGAAAGGATACAGGATAGCGCCACTTTTCCTGATCCCCCTGGTAGAAAACGCTTTTAAACATGGAATAGGCGGGAATAGTGACAAGACTTCGTTTGTAAGAATATCGACAGTTATTGAGAATAGTATTCTATATTTTTCCGTCGAGAACAGTCTGTCGGAAAGGACAAAAAGAAAAGTCTTCCAGCCTGAGACGAAAACAGAGGGCGGGCTGGGAATAGCAACCCTGAGGCGCCGGCTGAATTTGTTGTATCCTACGTCTCATAGTTTCTTTGCCGAGGCATTTGAGGATCGTTATGAAGTAATGCTTCAAATACCTCTTGAGCTCGAAACCGTTGAAAGTTGAGTAGGAGAAAATTGATCCGTCTTAAAAAATTGATCAGTGATCGAATAACGTCTTACGTTCGCCGAATAAACTTTGGTGAAAGATACGGCGCTGGTAAGTTTGCCGGTACAATTTAAAATTTAACAAGTCATTAAATTTGCATGCCGTATGAAAACTCACGTAAGTATCTCGGAAGTATCTGCCAGAAAGCTGGTTCTGAAAAAAGAGCGATTGGTTAATCTGGCTAAAAGCTCAAAAAACAAGTCAAAAGACATTACCACCACTTTTACAACTATTACCACCAACACAGGGCATTGATAGTAAACTGTAGGAGTGTATTAACAGTTTTGTTCATTTTACCTGAACATAAGTAATCAACATGTTCTCTCATACCAGTTTCTATGTACTCCGTCGACCGGTGATGCCGATAGAACAATTGACAGGGTTTCATCAGGAAACAGTGGAATCTTCCTTCGAAGACGCATTGCGGCTATGGTATGAGCAAAATGACAGGCTGGCCGGAGAAGCGATTTTTGTCGCTTCTCCGGCGCTTTATGAAAGATACCGGCTGTGGCTGGAGGGAAAGGATGTTTCCGAGCGGCATCAATTGGCGATGACGCTCTATCAATACCTGATCCGTATGAGTGTACGCAGTACTCCCTTCGGGTTATTTTCAGGCTGCTCCTTCCGCTATACCGGTCGGAATATATTAACGTATATAGGTAACAGTAAGGAGTTCTCTCGCTTTATCCGCCTCGATGCTGAATATCTCGATGCGCTGCGCGGGCAATTGCTGAGCAGCGAAGAGATCCGGGCGCATCTTAAGATCGTATCGAACCCGACGCTCTACCCGGCCGGCGACAGATTCCGGTATGTGGAGCTGTACCGTGAAGACGGCGAGCAGCAGTCGTTTGTTACCGCTACAGACGATACGTCGTATCTCAGGCTTGTCCTGGACCTGGTGAAAGAAGGAGCCACCTTTAACAGCCTGCAGGAGCGGCTGGTTGATGCCGGGGCAGGAAAAGAAGAATCCGGCGCCTACCTGTCGGAGCTTATCAATAATAAAATCCTCTCTTTCGACCTGGGGATCGCCCTTACCAAACCCGGTCAGCCGGAGGCCATCATAGACAAGCTGGCTCGCGTCGAAGGTATTGAAGCTGTAGCCGATCGTCTGCATGAACTACGAAACCGCCTGAAATGCGGAGAAGATGGGGTAGAAAAATACTACCGTATCGGCGAAAGCCTGGAAGCGCTGGGCGTAAGCGGGGAAGGCAGGAACATGGTACAGGTGGATACATTCTTCGATAGTTGGGGAGACGATATTGTTGAGCCTGTGATGGGCAGCCTGCTATCCCGGCTTAGTAAGCTGATCGTTCTGAACCGGCCTTCGGAGAACGGGGCAATGCAGCGCTTCCGGCAGCGTTTCAGTACCCGTTTCGAGGAAATGGAGGTTCCGTTTAACCTGGCGCTCGACCCCGAAACAGGCATCGGGTATGAAGATGCAGGTACAGGAAGTCCGGAGGGCTATACGCCGCTGATCGACGACCTGGTTATACCCGACGCGCCTACTGATGAGACGACCTGCCGGCAATGGTGGGTAGACTTTTTACTGGAAAAATATTCAGGTTCGCTCCGGCATCGCGAAAACGAGATTGTCATAGACGACCGGGATTTAACGTATATCGGGAGCCAAAATACCAGGGGGCCGGCGACTGACACCTCTACGGTTCCATACGGTAGTTTTATCCTAGGAAACCTGCTGGCCGCTTCCGGGTCAGAGGCTGAGGGCGAAAGCTTTCTTTTTCACATATCCGCTTTCAGCGGCCCGTCGGCGCTGCCGCTTTTAGGGCGTTTTGCATGCGGGCACAAAGATCTGGAAGGTGCGCTCAGGCAATGCGCAGCCGATGAGGAAGCGTTTCATAAGGACGTGATCCTGGCCGAAGTAATCTACGATCCCGGAGGTAAGATCTCCAATATCGCGGGTCATCCCGCATTCTACCGGTACGAAATCCCTTACCTGGGCCAGGCTTCCGTAGCAAAGGATTTCCAGATACCGACAGACGACCTGATGATATCCGTACGTGGAGGGAAAGTGATATTACGCTCCCGCAGGCTCAACAAGAGGGTGGTCCCGCGTTTGTCAAATGCCCATTCTTACCGGAACGGCTTGCCGGTCTACCGTTTTTTATGCGATCTGCAATACGAAGACAGCCGGCTGGATATCCGGTGGGACTGGTCGGTATTGAAAAACAGCAGCAGCCTGCCCAGGGTCCGCTACCGGAATATCCTGCTTGCCAGGGCGACCTGGATGCTTCGGGAGGAGGAGCTTAAAGGGGTGAAAAAGACGGAAGTATCGGCGGCGCTTGCGGCAAGGGGTATCCCCGGTCAGTTTATGATCGTCTCAGGCGACAACGAATTGTTGATTGACCGTAATGTAACTTGTTCGGTTGAGCTGCTGCTTTTGCAATTACAGAAACATAAGGTACTGCGATTAACAGAATTCCTGATGACTCCCGGGCGCTGCCTGCTTCAAAAAGAGGGAGCCCATTATGCCCACGAGCTTGTGATCCCGCTACGGAATGAAAAAGCTACTCCCTTAGCAGGGTTTTCCCGGAACCAGGCCGGGCTGCCGGCAAGAGCGTTTCCGATAGGAAGCGAGTGGCTCTACCTCAAAATCTACTGCGGTGTGAAGTCGGCCAACACCATACTGGTCAGGCAACTGTACCCGGTTATCCGCAAAATGCTGAAAGACGGAGTGGTAAAGAAATTCTTTTTTGTCAATTTCAGCGACCCTGAATTTCATCTCCGCCTGCGTTTCCAGGGCGATCCTTCGCCGGGCTTCCATCACCATGTCATATCGGCAGTTAAGGAATTGCTGGCGCCGCTGTTGGAAAAAGGCCTGGTGACCAGGATCCAGACAGATACTTACCAGCGCGAGCTGGAGCGGTACGGCCCCGCCCGCATCGAAGGCTGCGAGACCTTCTTTTGCTTTGACAGTCTGTCGACCCTTAGCTTCCTGGCCCGTTCTGAAGCATTGCCTGAAGAACAGGAATCGATCCTGTATGCTGCCGGCCGGGTCCATCACCTGCTGAACGCCGCCGGGCTCCGGGATACTGAAAGCGCCCGGCTGACAGAGCGTTTAAAAGAGCTTTTCTTCAGGGAGTTTCGCGGCGATACCTCACTGCGTAAACAGCTGAGCGGGAAATACCGGGAATTTAGGCCGCTGATAGGCGAGGCGCTGGAAGATGCGGAACATTTTGCTTTCAGCGCTTCCCTCGAAGAATGCGTGTCCGGGTTAAAGGAAAAATGCCGGGAAAGCGACGACCTGGAGTCCCTGCTGGCCTCCCTGATCCACATGACGGTCAACCGGGTATTCCCGGTCAGACCGCGTATGTACGAACTGGTTTTATACCATTTTCTTTCCAAGCATTATGCCGGGAAAAGCGCCCGGGCAATGCCTGCTGAGTTGCCGGAGATCCCGCAGCCGCGGAAGGATGTAAAAGAGGAGGGTTTATTGGCCGAAGCTTCATCACGTTGAATAAAAAAATAGAATCATAGCTGTATTTTCTTCAGCGTGCCGTCGCCGTAGCTGAGCAGGTAGAAGGTATCGTCGTTTTTCCTGACAAGGTCTACCGGCTGGTTAATCCCCGATAGCAGCACAGTGCCGTTTTCATCCAATATGCTTCCGGATTTAGCCTGAAAGCCTGTTTCCAGTGAAAAAAGCGCATACTGCAGCGCGACAGGCTTGCTGCTTTTGTCGAGCTCTATATGGATCAGGGTGGTAAATGCACTTTTATATTCGGCTACCTGTCCTGTTGTGGAGACACTGAATATCGTGCTCTTTTCAGAATTGAACGGAAACCCTGACAAGGCGCTGACCAGGAAACGCGTGCCGTCAAAGACAAAGCCGGTGGGGACGGCGTCTCCGGAAACCGGGAACGGTGCGGGTGTCGGGATTTTTGGGAATCCGGCAAACAGGCTGAAATTACCGGTCGACTGGTCTCTCCTGATCATGGCGTTAGCTCCGGCGTCCAGTATGTAGAGATCGCCGTTATCGTGCAGGTAGAGATCTACTACGTTCGTGTTGCTGTCGTCGGATGTAGGCAGTCCCCTCGCAAAGGAATTAATATCCCAGACTTCAAAATCGCTTAGGCTTAAAGGGAAATCCGTTTCGCCGAGAGAGCCTGCATCCGCTTTGAGCTTATAGATAAGGCCGCCGGTACCGTGCGAGAAAAAGAGCTTGTTGTTCCTGATATGCGGCCTGCCTATGCCCTCTATGGCGCCGTTTGCAAAGACAGACGGCAGGCCGGTCAGCGCCTCGGTTTTCTGCCCGGAGAGAGAAATGACCGAAAGGCGGGCGTCGTTGGAGCCTGTGCCGGCTTCCGTGATCCATAAACGTCCTTTGGAATCTTTGGCTATGCCCATCGGCGAATTCAGATTGCTTATTTCCGACCAGGTTTCTTCCTCGGCAGCAACCTCCTTGTCGCGGCAGGAAATAATAACGGCAGACAAAGCCAGGGCCAGCGCTGCCGGGAAAAATACTGTGAGTTTTTTCATAATGGAGAATGTTAAGGGAAAGAAGTTACTAACGTTCACGCAAAGCAACCTGCAACCATGCTAAATTACAATAGCAGGCTGTGGACAGAACGTGGACAAATGCCGGTTTACATGCTTTTCAGCCGTTTATTGAGGCGATATCGCGCCTTGCGTACCGATTCGGGGGAGATCCCGAGCATAGCGGCCATTTGCATAGTCCCTACATCAAGCTGGATCAGGGCATATATTCTTTCTTCCGATTGTGTAAGATTGGGGTGTGCTTTTTTCAGCTTTTCCAGCGAATCGTTAAAAACGGCGTTGAAGCGGCGACGAAACTTAACCCAGTCTTCCTGAGTGAGGAGCCTTGCGCCGGCGAGCTTTTCCAGCGTCTCCTCCAGCAGTTCGGGAGAAGTTTCCCGGTCGGAGCGGAGCTTTTCAAGATCATTTTTCAGCCGTTCGATCAGCAGGTTCTTTTCTTCCAGGAGTCCCAGCTGGTACCTGAGCTGATCTTTAGCCCGTTCGAAAGCAGCCATTGTAAGCCTTTGCTGGTTGAGGATCTCCGCCTCCTTAAGCTGTGAGAGCGCCTTTTGCTTCGCCTGCCTGGCGCGGTTGAGGAAGTACAGCAGTCCGAGCAGGGCGGTACAAAACAGCAGCACTGCCAGGATGAGCATCCACCTGATCAGGGCGATCCTCCGCTTTTGCCGTTCGAGCTCTATATCCGAAACGTACTGCTGTATCTTCAGCTTGTCTTCGGCTACTTTGGCAAGCATCGTATTGTACCTCCGGTCGAGTTCCAGGCTGGTCTTGCTCAGGCTGTCGAGGTAGAGATAGGCGAGGGTATAATTCCCGAGCTGCCGGTAGTACCGGGCCAGTATGTCGTAATACGAATTCAGGAAGTGTTCATCCCGCTGCTGTCTGCCAAAGCTGTCTTTTGTGGGGTTTTTCAGGTGAAGTCTTTCGCTTTCTTCCAGGTAGTAGATGGCGCTGTCGGGCCTGCTTAGCTGCAGCCAGACATCGGCGATTGCCAGGGCGGCATTGCGGGCCATATCGGGGAACTGTTCGTTTTTTTTATTGTGATGATAATCCAGCAACAGGTAAGGAAGCGCTTCTTTGTACTGTTTCCGGGTGGTATACACAGTTCCGAGATTTCCTGCTGTCAGTGTGATCCAGGTAGAGTCGCGGTAGAATTCCGAACGCATCGCCGCTTTTCCGAAATAAGACACGGCACTGTCGATGCTGCCGGTCTGGCGGTAAGACAGGGCGAGCGTATTATACCGCTGGATATCCAGGTTTGGACTGTAGGGGCTGTATTTCAGTGATTTGTACATCAGGTCGATCACTTTTTCGTAATCGCGGAAATAATAATAGTTGAGGGCGATGTCGTGCAGGTATTTCCCGATTTCGGGAATATTTTCATAGCCGATGTCTTTCATGATCTCCTGCGACTGCAGGGATTTGTCGAACGCGATCCCGTAATTTCCCGATATGAAATTTTCCTGTGCGATATAGTGCAGGCACACGGCCTGCAGCCTGTTGTTCCGGGTTTTTCGGAAATGTGCGTATGCCGCTTCATAGATCCGGATCCTTTCTTCTCCGTCGTTTTCGAAAAAAACGGGACTGACATCCCTGAAATAGTCGATGTACCTCTTCAGCAGGGGGTCACGCCCGTTTGCCGACCAGCTTTCCACGTCTGCCAGGAAAGTTTCGAGAGCGGCAGGCGAGCTTCTCAGGGCCGCGCTTGTGTCCACCAGGTTAAAAAGTGCCATGACCCTTTCTTCAGCCGTACCGCCCGGTACGGGGCTTTCCCCGGGTTGTTTTCCGGAGCAGATCATCGATAAGTGCAGGAGATAGAAAAATAGTAAGATTGTAAGTCTGTTCTTCATAACGACCGTATAGTTGTCTTAACTATACTATCATAACCCGCCACGCCCCGAAAACTACTATACCGGAAGCCAAAAAACACAGGGTATTTTCCTGAAACGGAATGTAACAAAAGTAGCGGTGTATGTCGTGCCGATTACCGAACTTTGTATTATTAACTATAGTCTCCCTTACACAAACAACAGCATTATGAAAAAGAATATGGGTTCACTCGACAAAACGCTCCGCATACTGGCTGCTATTGCGGTAGCGGTACTCTATTACACTAACGTGATTTCGGGTACTACCGCGCTTATATTGGGGGTACTTGCCGTCGTTTTTGTAATTACCTCTTTTTTGAGCTTCTGCCCGCTGTATCTTCCTTTCGGGATCAATACGGGGAGGAAGAAGCAGTGATCAGGTATTAAGTAGCCGGATCTCAATCATGGCTATATAAGACAAATTCGCTGAATTTCGGTAAGCCGCCTTCCTGGGAGAGCCACCATCTTGAATTACTGAAATACTTATTGTTTGAAGCCCCGGCCTGGCTTTGAAGCGGTATGGTTACCTCTCCTGAGGCGTTTCTCTTTGCCTGGTGTGCATTGGTTTCCGGCACGACCACCACAATATGGCCGCTCAGACCGGATAACCGGCGCTTTGCCGCCAGCAGGCACACTTTGCCTTCATTGGCACGGTTTTGCAGATCGGTTAAGCTGGCCGCCCGGATCCAGCCAAATGTGCTTCCCCAACTGTTCAGCCAGTTCAGCATTGCTTCCGCAAGAAGTTCTTCGACCGTGACCTCATAGCTTACCGGAACCTGTTGTCCCGCGATCAGCTTTGCAATAGCATCGCCCTTCCACCATACCCTGGGAATATAAACACCCGCCAGAAAGCAAAAATCAAAAGCATAGATGTTGCAGAATGTACTAAGCCCTATTTTCTGGTAACGGAGGCTCTGTTCAACGTTCAGCCAGTTCAGAATGTTACCGATAGAAGCTACTTTCGATAGAGCGCTTGTCAGGTCCCGGCGCGGCATGTCGGGTTCCGCCAACTGATAAGCAGGTGAATTCCGGTTGTTCCGGGCTGCTCCCGATTTTTCAAATGGCATGTAAACCTCGCTTACCCCTCTTTGGGTTACCGGCTGGAAAACCTGTGTGAGGTAGGCCGAATTGACATAGCCTCCAAACTCGGTTCCCTGTAAGTTAACGGAGACTTTCCACCAGCCGGCAGCCCCGGCGTCTTCTATTTTGGTTACGGGCAGTCCGTTGGGCAGAACAGCCAGGATATTGTGACCATTTGCCTGAGCGACAGGAGTGCTGCGCAGATTTAACTGATTGGCTGAAACATAATACATTGTACAGGTCGGTTTGGGTTTTGAGTAATAGCTTTTTTTAAAAAAATGCGTATAAACGACGGCTTGTTTCCCGATAGCTGATTGCTTGCAGTTATTTAATGACAACACCGGTACGGTACTCCAAGCCATCGGAACTTTCCAGGAAACCGTTGATCCTGATTACCTTCTCTCCCAAACAATAGGGGGGCTTACAGAGGGCTGAATAGTTGCAGCTTCCGTTCCATGCATAGTCAACCATGCCCGAAACGAGTACGCCTATCACTTCATTGGTTTCCAAATCAAATACTGGCGACCCCGAATTGCCCTGGAACGAATCCAACGTTGTGTAATAGAATCCGGCGTTATCCGACGAAAGAATACTGGCGTTGAGCGCTACCTTTTTAGGCAGCCCCGTCGGATGCCCGATCATATATACAGGGGTACCTTTTTTCAACCCGCTCTTCAGGGACAATGAAAAAGGACTCCGGTTTAACGGGCGATCTACCCGGAACAATACCAGGTCGAGATCTTCGCGCGATGCTTCTGCTTTGGCTGGGAAAAAAACGTCGCGCCTGTGAATAATTTTTTCATAAGCGCCCACCTGGTTGACCATTTCAAAGCCGAAAATGATCACGTAATCGTGCAGGTTACCTTCGAATACGTGGGCGGCGGTCATCATGGTATTTTCTCCTACGACAAATGCCGTGCCGACACCTATTACCGGCTGCCCGCTGAAAGGCTCGCCGGGGCACAAACTATACAGCTCTCCCAATGTAGCCCCAACATCCAGTTGGTACAAGCTGTCGGTAAGCGCATGCAATTTGCTTCGTTCGACAACGATCGCTACCGATGCGGCATTCTTCAGTATGGCGAGCTCCCAATCGACCGAAGGGTTAAGCAACCGGAGCTCTATTCTGCTGTCGTATTGCGTCGGGCCCGGAATATATTTCCTTTTTTTGACCGGGGCATCCGATTCGTTTTCTCCTGCTACAATTGTTTTTATTTTAATTCCTTTGTCTTCTTCACTCTTATCAATGTAGGCGGATAACGGCATTAAAAGCGCATCTACTTGCTTTTGTAAATCGGACTGATCGACTTGCGGAGGTACCCATAGCGTGGGAAGACCCTGTTCGGATGTTTCTTGGGGTGGCGGTAAGGCTCCGGAGTGATATCCATCTATCTGCCTTAGAAACCGCTCTGAATAACTGCTTTGCGGATTCATATCTTGGTGGTATTGAATTGCCTTGAATCTGATCTCATTTTCCATTAGCTCCGCTATTTCCCTTTCCTGAGTGGGTTGCTCCGGGGTTATTGCACCTTTCCTGTTCACCAGCGTATCACTTTGGCCTCTCGCCATTAATGCAAAAACCAGAACAGGGACGAATACGATCAGCTTCTTCATGGATGGGCAAAACGCGGCTTGTTGTACAAATTGAACAGAGGGATATCGAGCACCAGGCCCGCGCCTATCCGTATGCTTTCCCAGCTCTTTTCCTGGTCGTTCAATTTTCGTATTTCAGGGCCATATTGTACGCCAACGTTGAGCGACAGCGGATTTTTCCGAAAACAACCCCAATGGAAAAACACACCCGGCGAAAACATATTGCCAAACTTCAATTCGGGAAGTTTACTGGTTTCATCGTCAAACCTGAACCGGGTAACGGCCCCCACGTCAATCAAGGGGATGAATACGCCCATAGAACGCCCCTTCCTTGTTCCCTTGGCTATGCTTAACCCGACGGGCGCCGTAAAACCGGTGGAAAAGGCGGGGTTTAACGTATCGGCGGGCGCTTTTACACCCAAGGGATTGTCGTATGCTAAAAGCAGCCCCGGATAGCTGTTGACCGACACGTTAAACACGCCTTCGCGTTTGATGGAAAAGCTGCCGGACGGCAGGGCGAAGGCTTCTATTGCGTGTTCCACGTCTTCGGCATCTTCGGCAAGCGCCAGATCGTTGACGAAATGCACCAGCGAAACGACCCTGGGATTGTTGGCGATGTTAAATTTCGGGGCGACCAGTGAAAAATAGGTATTGATTTCGTTAGCCAGCCGTTTTCTATTAGAAGCCAGGAAATTACTCTCTCTCTTGTTCGCACCCCTGATATAGTGATCAAACAGTGCGTTAGCGTAATCCCCGATATTCCCGCTCATATTTGTTATACCCGAGCTTCCCAGCAAGTTAACCTGGCTGCCGGCAGTATTTGTGTATGTTATCTCTCTTAGTTCATTTGCTAAAGTTGACAGAAATTTTTCCAATGGGACATTGGTATAAAAACCGACGATCAACTGTTTAAATTCGGGTTCGGAAACATATATAGACAGATCTCCGGTATTCCATTCGGTGCGGTAGAATTTTTTATCGTCCGCACAACGGTCGAAAAAAAGTTTAAGGTCATTAAGTCTGGTATCGGTAGTATTGTAGTTTAATGCCGAAAAGATACCGGCCCTGGTTATTTCATTGGAAAGCAGAAGAAACGCATCCGTTTCACCATTGTCAAGGGGATCATCGGTCAGCGTACCGGTAGGTGTCCTGTCTATGATCCCCAGAACTGTTTTCCATGCTTTCAGGTTTTTGTCTAATCTCAAATCGCCCAGCTGATGCAGTTGCCCCAGCAACTGACTGGGAGCCGATGCGGCCGAATCTGGGTTGCCCGCTAGTTTTAAACCCGTCAGCAGGGCGGAGGCATACCTTTTCTGCCTGATGTCGAACAGCATGGAGTTGGACGAACGTGCGATGGCAAAGTAGGAGTCGAGATTTTTATGCAAGGAAATTGATGAATCTACGACGAGCTCAAGTAAACCCTCTGCACTTTGTACCAGGTTTTCACTAAGGCCAATCATCGCATCTACAAAATTGTATGCCGTGTCCGCGCCTATCCTGGCGCCGGTTTTATTGGCCTTCCTGATTTCGGCTGCATAAACGGAAATTTTCTCCGCATTGTTGCCCATTGTAACCAAAAGATCGATAAAACTATTCTTCCGCGCCAGGGGATCCAGATTGTTTGCGGTTATTACCAAGTCATTTAGTTTATCTGTCAGTTCCAAAGGGCTACCACTTGCATCTATTTTGATACTGTGATATTTTCTGCTTTGCTGTGTAATAAATCCCCAGAACAATAATTGAAAGTTTTTTTCAGAGGCATAGGATCCCATAAAATCGGCTCCGGCAAACCGTAGCTCACCATTGTCAATAAACGTCATGCTTTGTGCTAACAGGCATGAGAGCTTCATCAGGTTGGCGATGTTTTTCCTTACTATGGTTGGTGGGTCGGTATCCGTCAGATTTTGCCACCTGCTGATGTTCCGGCTATTTTCGACCAGTTTGAAGTAGTCGACCGGGTTTTTGATTTTGCTCAGGTTGGGAATGGTTTCCAAAGCTTCAAAAGCAAAATCAAGTTCAGGGTTTTGGGCAACAAGTTTTCTGATCCGGGGCGTATTGCGTAGGTTAGCAGTGTTGGGCAGCAGGTTATTGAGATCCTTTTCGATGTACTGTTTGAACTCTCCTGGAAAGCTGGTCACCCTGTCGGCACGGAAACCGATCAGGTACTCTGTTGTGATTGGCAGGAGGACTTTTAATTCCGTAAACGGATTGGCCTCCTCCGGGTTTTGAAGCCATTCCTGGACCACTTCTATTACATAATTGGTGAGCTCCTCTTTAATGCGTTTCACCAGAAACCGGCTCAGGCCGTCTATTACAGTTTCAAACGCCAGGTCCCCGCCGATGAATGGGATGCTCTTCTGAACGGATGAGTTGTAGTTGACGGCGGCAAAGGTATCTGATCCCAGATTGTGCAGGGCTTCGTATTTATTGATGAAATCATTCAGTACTTTGACTACAAAGGCATTGTTTGAGTTGGTATAAACCTTTTCTATTTCCCTGAGCAGAATCAGATCTACTTCCAGGCTTGCATCGTAATAGCCTTTTTTCGATTCCTCGAGCTGTTTCGCCAATTTATCCCGTTTTGTAGAAAGGTCGTCTATCAGGATCTTGTTGAGGTTTACAGTGTCTTTTTTTTCTATTGTGATATTGGCGCCGCTAAGTGATACGGTCGTGTTGAGAAATACAGCCAGGCTGTTCTTCGCTACATTGAATTTTTTCAGGCTTTCCACCAGGCGTGCGTTTGCATCACATAAAAGGGTTTTCGACGGGTTTTTGTCAAAAAAGCCTATAGTGTTCTCAGGCAGATACGCCTTGAAAATCGAGATCACCTGTGCGCGATCTTTTATTATTTCGTCGTCGCGTACGTCAGGGCTAATGGCGCTGTAGTCTTTTTTGAGAAGATCAACCAAGGCGGCGGCGTGGCCTGCAACCGGGGCATCTTTTTGGGCATAGCCTGAAAAAGTACACAGGCAAAGACCTGCCGTCAGGAAATAGAGAGGTTTCATGTCAGATTAGTCAGGGTGAAGGGTTTGAATGAAAGATTGTAAGTATCCGGCTGATTTACAAATAGAAAGGTAGGATATGTTGGAAATATTTATTAAACGGTAGCTGGTTAAAAACAGGCGAATAGAAAAAAGCCCCCTGCAGACTACGAGTTTTTTTACTGCTTAAACGTCTCTATTATAAGCAGCGGTCGGTAAGCTGTGCAAAAGCAATGAGATGAGACAAGGCGGTAGTTCCGGGTATTATGAAAACGGTGAGGAGGAGGGGCGTTCCTCCCGCGGGAACCTGCCTCCGGAACCGGATATTACGGACAACGAGGATGCTTCCGTCCTGGACTCGGAAGTGGTCCTCCGCAAGACCTTTGAGACAAATCCCTCCGCCGGTATAGAGTTGCTCTTCCGGTGGTATTACCGGCCTTTATGCAGCCATGCAGTCCGGTATGTTTCTTCCAGGGAAGTGGCGGAAGACATCGTGTCGGACGTCTTTTATACCTTTCATTCACAGCAGCTTTTCCTGAAAATCGGGAGCTCTTACCGGGCCTACCTGTTTACCTCCGTCCGGCACAAAGCATTCGATTATGTAAGGAACGAAATGAAACGCAGCACCTCCCTGCAATATGCCGAATACGTTTCCATCCGGAAAGAACAACAGCCCGACAGCATCGTCCAGTTTGAAGACATGTACCATGATGTAACCAGGGCGATTAATATGCTGCCCGTAAAACGGCGCCAGATCTACATCATGCACCGGTTTGAAGGGAAAAAATACCAGGAGATTGCAGAAGAAATGAACCTGTCGGTCCGGACGGTAGATACCCATATGTACCAGGCTATCCACGAGATCAGGAAACTCCTGAACGACAGGTGGTGGTTGTGGCTGCTGCCGGGTTTGTTTTCAGGTTAACCAGGAAAAAAAGTGGTGCGCTATGGGCGCTCAACCGTCAACTATTACTCAGTCGTCTATCACTCAGGTAGCGTCAGGCTTACAAAAAGACATTTTCAATTATCATCAGGAACCAACAGATGATGGAACCAGAAATAAGCAAAGCGGTTATTTTCGACTATTTCTCGGGAAGGACCACGGCTTTCCAGAAACAGCAGATCGAAATATGGGCGGCCGATCCCCAAAACCGGGAGCTGTTTTTCAAATGGCTGTGGGAATGGGAAAGGCGCAACAACCAGTATCCCGCAGACCCGGAAGAAGGCCTGAGGCGTCATTGGAAACGAATGGACGAGGCGTCGGCCCCGGAAAACGTATCCCGGGGAAAGAGAAGACAGCCGGTCTCTTTTTTGGCCGGATGGCGCAAAGGCCTGGTGGCAGCAACCCTCCTGCTGGCGGTCTGCGCAGGCGGCTGGTTCTTTAAAGACCCTATTCTTTTCAGGACCTATTCAACTGCTTACGGGGAAATACGAAAAATCGTACTCACCGACAGCAGCCGGGTAATGCTCAATGCCAACTCCGTCCTGAAAGTTCCGCGTTTTGGCTTCGGCCCCCGGAGCCGTGAAGTTTACCTGAAAGGAGAGGCCGGTTTCGATATAATGCCCCTTCCGGATAAAAAGCGCTTCGTCGTGAAAACAGACTCAAAGCTGGACGTAGTCGTACTGGGTACCAGCTTTAACGTATATGCCAGACCGAGGGGAACCAGGGTCGTTTTGAGCGAAGGGAAAGTACAATTGAAATACCGTCAGGGAATCGGGACGAGACAATGGACGATGCACCCCGGCGACCTGGCCGTACTACAGGAGAACGGGGAAGTCGACGTCCGGAAAACCGAAGAGCCGGCGCTTCACTCGGCCTGGAAATTTCACCGGTTTGTTTTTGACGAGACTTCCCTGCTCGAAATAAGCCAGCAGCTTGAAGAGCGTTTCGGAGTGAAGGTGATCATCTCCGGTCCGCACCTTGCAGCGCTTACCATATCAGGCGCCTTTACGGCCCTGGAAGCAGAAGATCTGCTCCAACTGCTTTGCGATGCCTCAGGACGGCTGGACTATAGGAAGCTGAACGACAACAGCATCGTCCTCAGCGACCGGTAGGCCGGAGTAGTTATCATAATCTTATTATCAATCCCTAATCCCGTTTCTTACATGAAAAATCATTCCAATGCAAGAAGTTGTACGAGGGTGTTGCTTCTGCTCACTGTATTCCTGAGCTGCGCTCAACCGGGGTTCCCGCAGTTGCTGGCAGGCAAGCTGATGCAGGAAACCAAAGCGCCGTCGAAACCGTCCCGGAGCCTGAAAGAAGTGTTGCAGGAATTCAAAGACCACTACCAGGTCGATATTATGTATTTCGACTATATGGTAGCCGGGTATACCGTAGCGCCCGACCAGGTGAAGATCGGTCCCGACCTGGAACAGAGCCTGGGTAACCTCCTGAAGCCGCTAGGGCTCGACTATAAAAAGGGGAAATCGGGAGGATATATTATTGCCCAAAAAGCGAAAGCCTCTGAAAAGAAAGAGAAACCAATCCCCGTCAAAGGTCAGACCTCGCTGATCAGGGAGAAGACCGGGACCGACCCGCAGGGAGGCGTCGCTCCCAGGGATGCCGGTCCCCTTTTACTTTCAGCAGTTCCACCGGCGCGGACTGTCACCGGCAGGGTATTGGACGAAAAAGGCGACGGCTTACCGGGCGTAAGCGTCCTGGTAAAAGGTACGCAGCTCGGGACGATCACCAATGCAGAAGGGGTCTTTCATATAGAAGTGGCCGACGAAAAAGCGGTACTGGTCTTTTCTTTTGTGGGGTATGTGAGCATGGAGGTTGTAGCAGGCAATACAAGTACCCTGACCATATCACTGGAAGCAGATAACAAGGCCCTGAAGGAAGTAGTGGTAGTAGGGTACGGGACGCAATCCAGGGAGACCATTACCACTTCGATTTCCAAGCTGGATGCAAGAGTTCTTGAGAATGTGCCCTATGCCAACGCCGCTTCTGCGCTGCAGGGAACCATCGCCGGGGTTCGCGTGCAGACTACCACAGGACAGCCCGGGGCGGCGCCGCGCGTAATCGTCCGCGGCGGAACCTCCATCAATGACCCGAACGGGGCGACTCCCCTTTTTATTATCGACGGGATCATACGCGCAGATATGAATGATGTGAATTCGGGCGATATCGAAACCATGCAGGTGCTTAAAGATGCCGCATCTACGGCCATCTACGGTTCCAGGGGATCAAACGGGGTGGTGATCATTACAACCAAATCCGGAAAGGCCGGCAAACCTTCCGTTTCATATAACTACAGCTTAATGGGATCCCAGGTTGCCAAAACTTATGACCTGGTTTCGGCGCGGGATTTTATTAAGTTTTACCGGCTGGGCCTCGTAGCGAACGGCCGCAAGATCCCCTCCAATCTGAACCTGCTGACTACCGCTTCCCCGGCCGGAACCGGCAACGACCTGACCAACAATACCGAATATACCACGCAGTACCTGACGCCTGAAAACCAGCACAAGCTCAACGAGGGGTGGGAAAGTATGCCGGACCCCCTCGATCCCACGAAGACGATTATTTTCCAGGATACCGATTTCCAGTCGATGCTCTACCGGACAGGAATTTCACATGACCATTCTGTTTCCGTTACCGGCGGGACGGAGAGTGCGGCATTCAATGCGGGGCTGGGCTACTTTAGCAACGAAGGAATCGCCATCGGAACGGGATACGAGAGATTGTCCCTGAATTTAAACAGCGATCTGAAGGTGAATAACAAACTGAAAGTCTTCGGGCGCCTTCTGTATTCGAAGAGCTGGCAGGACGGCGACCAGTGGCCTTATGACAGAACGCAGTCCATCTCCCCGACCGCGAAATACCGGTTTGAAGACGGGACGCTGGTTCCCGGAAGGGGTGGAAATAACCCGGAGTACAACCTGGGTACCTGGGTCCGCAAGAGGGTGAATGATAAATGGACAGTATCCCTGGGCGCTACCTGGGATATTCTGCCGGGATTATCTTTTGATCCGCAGATCTCCCTGTACTCTGTTTATTCCGACAGGAGGGAATTCCGGAAAGCATATAGGAACGGCCCCAATTTGATCAGTACGAGGGCTGCTTCCGCGTCATTTTTTAAACACATCCAATACCAGGCCGATGCGGTGTTTTCTTATAACAAATCATTTGCCAACCTCCATCATATCAGCGCAAAGGCGGGCCTGTCCTATTTTAACAGGGGGATCACCAATTTAAGCGCAAGCGGACAGGGCGCTGCCTCCGACCTGGTCCCCACGTTGAACGCCTCGGCTTCGCCGGTGTCGATCAACGGAAACGAATCCAACCAGGTGATCGCCGGGTATTTCTCCAGCATCAATTACGATTTCGACAAAAGATACCTGATGACGTTGAATATGAGATACGACGGCGCATCAAACCTTGGAGATAAGAATAAGTGGGGGTATTTCCCGGGTATTTCCCTGGGGTGGAACCTGCACAGGGAAAAATTCTGGAGCGGTATGGTGGAGCGAATGCTGACGCTCAAGCTGCGCGGAAGTTACGGGGTGAACGGAAACCTGAGCGGGTTGGGCGATTACCAGTCGCAGGGAGAATACGGTGTGGGCCGGAGGTATGACAACAACGCGGTGATCCAGAATACCGTGCTGGCCAACGATAACCTGCAGTGGGAAAGGTCGAAAACTTTTGATTTGGGAATGGACCTGGGATTGTTCAACCACCGGATCGATGTGATGTTTGATGTTTACCGCAGAGTGACGGACAACCTGCTGACAACCCTTTCGCTGCCGCATTCTACCGGTTTTGCGAATATCCTGACCAACCTGGGGAGCCTGGAAAACAAAGGGATCGAGCTGGAAATAGGGGCCAGTCTGCTGCCCAATACGTCCGCATTGCAATGGAATGTTTCGTTGAATGCGGCTAAAGTCAGGAATAAAATACTGACACTACCTTACAATGGCGCCAAAAATAACCGCATCGGCGGGTATCTTCTGTGGGACCCGGTCATCGGCGACCATAGCTGGCAGGGAGGCTTGCAGGAAGGGGGAAGAATGGGAGATCTGTTTGCCTATAAGCAGATCGGTATTTATGCTACGGATGAGGAAGCGGCGAATGCGCCGGTGGATATGCTGATCAGCGTGACCGATAAAACCAAATACGGTGGAGATGTAAACTGGCAGGATACGGATAATAACGGGATAATCGATGCACGCGACCGGGTGTATATCGGCAATATCTACCCGGTATGGACAGGCGGGTTTATGAGCTCGCTGGGGTATAAGGGACTTAATTTCACGATCAGGATGGATTATATCACCGGGCATACCAAATACAACTGGTCGAGGGCGCTGATGCTGGCCCAGTACGGGACCAACAGCGGGATTCCAAAGGAAGTGCTGAGGTCGTGGCAGAACCAGGGTGACATTACGGATATACCGAGATACTACTATGCAGACCAGGAGACCCAGCGGAACATTGCAAGGGGAAATGCCACTATCGACGGGGGAAACTCCATGTTCTTCGAGCCGGGCGATTTCCTTTCCTTAAGAGAGGTAACCATTTCCTATACCGTGCCCGGCGCTCTTACGAGCAGGCTTAAAGTGAGAAGCCTGAGGTTTAACCTGACAGGGAATAACCTGCATTACTTTACCCGCTACAAAGGGCTTAGCCCGGAAGACGGGGGCCAGGACTTCGGCGGCTATCCTATTCCCAGGAATGTCATTTTCGGAGCAAGCATCACACTATAGCCGGCAGAGGATGGGAATGATAAAAAAGAATAAACCTAACAGAACCTGAGACATGAATAATATATATCGGATTTCAATCATTGCGTTAATCGCCGTTTTGACGGTGCCGTCGTGTACCCGCGACATTACCCTGGAACCGGTAAGCTCTATTTCGAATAAATCGTTCTGGAAGACCGAAAGCGACGCTACGGGCGTGATGTACAGCATGTACGACCGGCTGCGGGCGCTGGCCGAGAATACCCAGTTACTGTACCTGGGAGAGGGCAGGAGCGAAGCGATCGGCGCCGGTCTGGGTGATGGCCCCAGGTATTACTGGGAAAACATCGTGGACTCAAACAACGGGCCGAACTGGCAGGGTCTGTACACCGTGATACATCACGCCAACCTGCTGATCAGGTATGTGCCCGGTATCCCGTTTACTTCTGCCGACAGGAAGAACCTCGTTCTTGCGCAGGCCCATACGATGAGGGCATACGTATACTTTATTCTTGCCAGGACCTGGGGAGGAGTTCCGCTGGTCGACGAGCCTACCGAAGGTTACAGCTCGGATCAGATACAAAAGGAAAGAGCATCGGTAGAAGAGGTATTCCGGTTTATCAAAGAGGATATGGAGACCGCTCTCAAGCTGTATCCCGACAACGCTTTTCCTTCGGGGAGAAACGTCTGGTCGAAACCTGCCCTCAACGCGCTGAAAGGGGATGTTTACCTGTGGACAGGCAAAAGACTGAATGGCGGAGCGGCGGATTTTGGAGTTGCTTTGACGGCTCTTGAAGAGTCGGATAACGGAAATGTGGCGCTTCTGGATGATTATGCCGGCGTATTTGACTATGACAATAAAGGGAACAGGGAAATCCTGATGGCCATTAAGTTCCAGCAATTTGAATCGGGAAACAATTGGGGAGGCATTTCCTATATGAACCCCGTACTGATGTCGCCTTATTTTGAACAGGCCACGCGCGACGCCATAGGCGCCCTGCCGACGAATCTCGGGGGTACGTTTGCCGTTTCGGCAGTGGCCAGGGACCAGTTTTCATCGGACGATCAGCGGAGGAACGCTACTTTCTGGGAAATGTACACCGTCATTGACGGGGTCAGAGGCTACTACGGAACGTTTTGTACCAAATACAACGGAATGGTAGACGCGGGGATCCGGTTGTTTTTAGACGATGTGGTGATCTACCGGTATGCCGATGTGCTGCTGCTGAAAGCCGAAGCCAGGAATGCGCTGGGGCAGGACCCTTCCGGGGAGATCAACCGGGTAAGGAAAAGGGCGTACGGAGATCATTTTGATCAGCATACCTTTGTTAACGGGACAAGGGAGCAGAACGACGAGGCTATTCTCAAAGAGCGTCTTTTTGAGCTCACACTTGAAGGCAAGCGCTGGTGGGACCTGGTCCGTTTTGACAAGGCTTTTGACCTTGTTCCTTCGCTTCAGAGCCGGAAGGGCCAGAACCACCTGCTGTTATTCCCGATCCCGGAGTCAACGTTAAGCCTTGAAACCAGGGTAACTCAGAACCCGGGGTATAACTAGCATGGGCCGGAGATATCGTACCGCGTACCGCAGGGTGTTTTGCTAAAAGGGAATTATTGATTTAAATTGAGAAATGGTGAAACATAAAATGTATTCGAAGTCGCGTCGCAGATGGTTCAGGATGGCCGGTATGTTAGGATTCGGGATGCTGCCGGGGTTAAAAAGTATCGCCGGCTTTCCAAAGGGCACCATTCCCGTCGGTGATAACCGGCAAACGTCTCCGGCGGGCCCTCCCCGTGTTATAGAGATCGGGCATGAACCCCAGATGTTTGCCGATGATTACCTGGTCGACAACTTCTGGGGAATTGACTATACCCGGGAAACCGTAACCCGGGCGTTTCATACCCCTCGCAGGAGTTCTGCCAATCCTGTCCTGGAAAAAGACGGAGGCTTTGTCAATGTCGTATATGACAAAGAAGCGGCGGTCTTCAGGATGGTTTACGAGGATTTCTGGATAACAAGCCTTCAGCCCTTCAAATACACCTACGCGATTGCCTATGCGGAATCGACAGACGGGGTTAACTGGAAGCTTCCGAGGATCGGGAAGCACTCATTCAAGGGTACGAAAGATAACAACATCGTGCTGGCAGGACCTGACGGGAGTATGGCCGGGTGCCCTTTCCTGCTTGACCTGCCGGAAGATCAGAAGCGGGGTTATAAGTATATTATGCTCTACAGAACCTCCCCGCAGGGCATGTACCTGATCGGTTCCAATGACTGTATCAACTGGGACCCTTCCAGTAAATTCCGGATTACCGTCGATTATGCCGCAGATACACTGAATAGCATCGTCTGGGATCCTAAATTAAAAATATACACCTGCTATACAAGAGCGACGAATATCTACGGAGGTGAAGAAAAGGGAACCAGCGAAGTGCCGGAAAAAGGAATGAGGAGGAAAGTCGGCATCCTTCAGCACGACAAGCTATGGAGCGAATGGCCTGTTTTTCCTGAAAATATCCTGCTGCCCGATTCAGAAGATGCCGGGAAGGGATACTGGAAATTTTACGGGATGCCCTCGCAATACTATGGCGGGATCTATTGGGGCTTTCTATGGCCGTACAGTAAAATAACGGAGAAAATTCATACCGAGCTGGTGACCAGCCGCGACGGGAGGAATTTTACAAGATTCCCCGGTCGCCCGCCGCTGATTGACCTGGGCGAAGAGGGCTCGTGGGATCATAGCATGATTTTTGCTTCGCCTAACTGGGTGGAAGTCGGCGACGAATGGTGGATCTACTATATGGGTGCCAATGAAAATCATGCTTCCAGGAATAATACGTACGGGATCGGTATGATGCGGGTACGCAAAGAAGGGTTCATCTCATTGCAAAGCCCGCCCGGCGGGGGTAAGATCATTACACGTATGATCCGCTGGCCCGGAGGTAAGCTTTATCTGAATGCTGATGCCGGCACGGAAGGATTGACGGTGCGTGTTACCGGGTATGACAGGAAACCCCTGAACGGGTTTGATCCGGAACAGAGTATTGCTGTAACCGGGGATGGTGTACGCCACGAAGTAAGCTGGAAAAACGGGGATATGCGTGCTTTGAAGGGCCGGGATATTCGCCTGGAGTTCTTCTTTAAGGGTAGCGGAGACCTGTTCAGCTTCAGAGCCGCGCCGTGACGAGTCTTTTTATATTACGGATGCGCGATCCCGACAATTGAGAAAAAAATGTCCGTTTGGAAAGTAGAGAAAGACGCCAGGATACAGGGAAGCCGGGCGCTCGATAACGCTAAAGTGCAGGCCCCGTGTATCGTAAGAGCGCCGGAAGGAGGCTACAGGTTATTTTACACCGGCGTAGGACCGGGTAAACCGTTTCGCGATTGCCAGGGGTATATCCTGAGCGCAGTATCGGAAGACGGCCTTAAGTTTGAACCCGAACCCGGTATCCGGGTAGCCCCGAACCCTGAAATTCCCTACAGATCGCTGCGCGTTCTGGCGCCGAGTGTTACAGCTGTTCCCGGCGGGGGATGGCGAATGTATTTCGAGGCGCGCGGAAGCGCCGGGCAGCCCACTGTTATATGCAGCGCCTTTTCCAAAGATCAGTTTCACTGGGAGGTTGAGGAGGGCATCCGTCTTTCAAACGCCGGTAGTCTCGGAGGGCCCCGGTATACCCGGTTGCCGGGAGGGCGGGGCCGTATATTCTGCTTCAACTCCATCGCCGGGCACCATAAAGTGGACGGCTTCGGGTCTGCTTCTACCCTCGTCATCAGTGCTTCAACCACCAATGGACTGGATTTTACATTCGATCCGGGACACCATTTACGGGATAAGACGAGTTATCTTGATAGCGCGGGGATTACGGCAGCGGAAGTAATTCCGCCCGCCAACGCCGGGGATCTCTGGGTGATGTATTTTTCGGCCTGGCAGGACGTACCTCCGGGAACGATCGTGCCGGTGCATCCGAGCCTGGACACAAATGCGGTCGGGAACGGCAGCAGCGCTGATTTTGCCGCGGCTTCGATCGCTGCCGATATGTCGGGATACCGCTCCCGTATCCTTCGCGCCTGCTCGAAAGACGGAATGAACTGGATAACTGCAGACGTCGCCATCGAAGGAGGAGGGTACGATGCCGACGGGATCGATGCAGTACATGCAGAGGATATGTCGCTGATTGAGCTTGAAGATGGCAGATGCCGTATGTATTATGCGGCATGTGACAAAGCAGGAAACTGGCGTGTTGCCAGCGCTGTTGCAGACCGCTGTCGTTTTTAAACAGCGAAGGATGAAAACGGAGGAGAAATACCGGTTTTTTTGATCAGGACCCAAACCTGGGAACAAGCCTGACCGGTAGTTTATGCTGCCGGGTTACTTTTTAAAGTAGCAGATAAACCGGGACCACTTCCATGGATTCAAGAAGAGAATTTTTAAAAAAGGCTGCCCTGTTGACCGGCGGCGCAGGAATAGCCAGTTTTTTACCCGAATCGGTGCAGCGCGCCATGGCCATTCACCCTGATCCGGGCACGACATACCTCGATGCAGAGCATGTGGTGATCCTGATGCAGGAAAACCGGTCCCTCGATCATGCTTACGGTAAGCTTCGGGGTGTACGGGGCTTCAATGATCCGCGTGCGATTTCTTTACCCAACAAGAATAAGGTATGGCTGCAGACGGACGGGAAGGGAGATACCTATGCGCCCTTCCGGCTCGATATAAAGAATACGAAAGCAACCTGGATGCATGATCTGCCGCATTCGAGAGAATCGCAGGTAGATGCCTACAACGGGGGTAAATACGACAAGTGGCTTACTTCAAAGAGATCTACCCGCAAGGAGTATTCGGAGATGCCGCTTACGCTTGGTTACTATGATCGTGAAGACCTGCCGTTTTACTACGCATTTGCCGACGCATTTACTATCTGCGACCAGAATTTCTGCTCTTCAATGACCCCCACGCATCCCAACCGCTATTACCTGTGGTCGGGTACTATCCGTGAAACACCGGATATAAATTCGCTTGCAGTAGTACGGAACAGTTATTTTTCTTTTAATAAGCCGGTCAAATGGAAGACATTCCCGGAGCGGCTGCAGGAAGCGGGCGTTTCCTGGAAATTTTACCAGAACGAAATCGGTCCCGTCATGCAGTTCTATCCGGGACTGGGCTCCTGGCTGGGCAATTTTGGTTGCAACCCGCTGGAAAGGCACGCTCAATACCACGTCAAATCTTCGGAAGATTATATTCGGCTTGTTAAGCAGGAAGTAGAAAAGCTCAAAAATGAATTGCAGGATCTGAAGGAGAAGCTGGCGGCAGCTTCGGGGGAGGAAAAAGCGAAGCTTACCAAGACCTACGATAACCAGGCGGCATTGCTGGAGAAATATGAGGGAGACCTGGCCGAGTATAGCGGGGAGAATCTCAGGAAATTCTCAGCGATGCAGCGCGACCTGCATAAACGCGCATTCGTAACCAACCGCGAAGATCCTGACTACCTTAAGCTCAGTACGATCACCTACGAGGAGAATGGTGAGAAAAGGAAAGTGCAGGTTCCCAAGAGCGACATTTTCTACCAGTTCCGGAAAGATGTGAGCGAAGGGAAACTGCCGACCGTTTCTTATCTTACCGCACCGCAGAACTTTTCCGATCACCCTTCGGCGCCCTGGTACGGCGCCTGGTATGTTTCGGAAATACTCGATATCCTTACGCAAGACCCGGAGGTCTGGAAAAAGACGATCTTTATTTTGTGCTATGATGAAAATGACGGTTACTTCGATCATGTTCCGCCATTTTCAATCCCCAACCCGTTCAAACCCGACTCCGGAAAAGTTTCCGAAGGCATCGATATAGGGGCCGAATACGTAACGCTGGAACAGGACCTGTCGCAGGTGCCTAAAGCCAATGCCCGGGAAGGTGCTATCGGGCTGGGTTTCCGGGTACCGCTGGTTATAGCTTCGCCCTGGTCGCGCGGGGGTAAGGTCTGCTCGCAGGTTTTTGACCATACGTCTATCATCCAGTTCCTGGAGGAATTTACGAGCCATAAATCGGGTAAAACGATAAAAGAAACGAATATATCTGAGTGGAGGAGGACGATCTGTGGTAATATCAGCTCGGTTTTTCAACCCTATGATCCTTCTTCCTATAAGAAGCCGCAGCGGGTTGATCGCGACGAATTCGTGGCTACGATCCATAAAGCACAATTCCGTGATACGCCTTCGAATTTCAAACCCTTGTCGGCCGGCGAAATTGCGGAGGTGAACAGGAATACTTCCACCAGTCCCATTCTGCCCGGTCAGGAGCCGGGCACCAGGCCTTCGTGCGCGATCCCGTATGAACTGTATGCGGAAGGCAACCTGTCCAAAGACAAAAAGACGTTTGAGATATCCCTGCATGCGGGCAATAAAGCTTTTGGTAAGAAATCTGCCGGAGCGCCGTTTATCATTTACGCTATCAATACTTACCAGGGCGAAGTGCTCCGCGTCTGGAATTATGCCGTCAAAGCCGGGGATACGTTAAGGCAGACCTGGAATGTAGCCGATTTCGAAGAAGGGAAGTATCACTTGAGAGTTTATGGCCCGAATGGATTTTTCCGGGAATTCGCCGGTGACGCCCGGGATCCGGATACGGTCATATCCGGGACCTATGCCCTCGACAAAGGAGGCAAGCCGACCGGTGACCTGCAATTCAGGATAAGCAATAGCGGGGCAAAGGCGGTTGCAGTTTCCATTATTGACAATGTATACGGGGAAAAACCGCTCAACCTGAAAATCCCCGCAGGAGGACAGTCATCGGGACTTTTAAAACTTGGTAAGAGTCACAACTGGTATGATGCCAGCATTCAGATTGACCGGTCGGCCGCTATCAAACGGTATGCAGGACATGTTGAAACAGGTAAGGAGAGTGTAACGGATCCGTTCATGGGAAGGGGGTAGTGATATAATTTTTTCAGAAAAGGATTAGGGTAGAACGGCCTTTTTGTATCTACGCAGTAGCACGAATTATTTTGCCTATGATTTCAAATAGTTCGGTCGACCCGCTGAGCGATGGTTTTGAGAGAGGACCGGCAGATCCGGCAGTCGTTAAAACATCGACGCCGATTGACGATGAGCTCCTGATCAGAAGGGCGTTTGATGCCGACGTATATCAGGGGTGCGACTTGTTGTTCCGCCGCTACTATCAGCCGCTCTGCAGTCATGCGGCACGTTTCGTTTATGATAAAGCGGTAGCAGAGGATATCGTCTCGGACCTTTTCCAGGTTTTCTGGCAGAAACAGGTATATAAGCGGATCGCCTATTCTTACAGGGCCTATCTCTACCAGGCAGTCAGGCAGAACTGCCTGCTTTACCTGCAGCGGGAAACGGGCATCGCTATTTTCGCCGACCAGCAATTATCCAGGGATCTGCCGGCAGGAAATTCCTCTCCCGTTGATCAAATACAGTATGAAGAATTATTGGAACGCATAGAAAGAGTGGTACGTGAATTAAGCCCGCCTGTCCGGAGGGTATTTCTTTTGAGCAGGTTTGAAGGGCTCAGGAACCAGGAAATCGCTAACGAACTGGAAATCTCATTAAAAACAGTAGAGGCCCATCTTACAAAGGCCCTCGCTTTTTTTCGTAAAGCGCTTCGCCATGAATAAATCTCAGTTTCATATAACCAAGGCCATGGTCTTCGCCTATTTTGCGCATCAGGCTACTCCGCTGGAACGGCAGCAGATAGAAGCCTGGCTCAAAACGGGCGAAGCGACCGATACTTATTTTGCCTACCTCGACGAATGGGAAAGGCAGTTTCCCCAGTTTCAGGCGGATCTGGAACGGGGTAGGAATAGATTTGCCTCTTTTATACATAAGCATCAGGATTCGCCTGCGTCTGTAGAAGAAGATATGTTGCGGCTAAATCAGCCCGGTGAAGATGTGTCGCAGGGCCGGTTAAAGCGTGTGTTCGGCTGGCTTTCTGTCGCATCGGTCGTTTTGCTGGCCGGGTTGTGGCTTTCCAAAGATCTTTGGTATTACAAAACCCGGACAAGCGGTAATAACCAGGTAGTAGCCATTATGCTGGACGATGGTTCGGAGGTAAGATTGGGCGCTAATTCCTCCCTGAAGTATCCAAGATTCGGGTTTGGCCGCCGGAACAGGGAAGTATGGCTGAACGGTGATGCGGAATTTAAGGTAGAACATAAACCCGATGACCGGCGTTTTAACGTTTATACAAACGACGGAGTCGGTATTGAAGTACTGGGCACTGAATTTATAGTAAATAGCCGTCCGAAGGCTACCAAAGTAATGCTCAGGACAGGACGGATCATGCTGACTCACCCTGTCGCGGAGCAGCCGCTATTGATGGAGCCGGGGGAACTGGTGACCATTTCTCCGCAAAAGGAAATTCATAGGGAAAAACTTGCAGGCAATGTCGATATTGAGGAATTCAAGTGGAAAGTACTGAATTTTGAATTCAAGGATACACCCTTGAAAGAAGTTGCAGAGCAGCTCCGGAATGCTTATGGGATCGAGGTTAAAATACTTCAGCCTGACATATCAAACAGGGCTGTTTCCGGGTCTTTCCAGGCCGAAACGCCGGAAGAATTGCTGGATGCGATTGCAGAGATGATGGGATTGGCCGTAAAGGAAACGCCGAAGGGATATATAGTCGGAAACAGGGCTGAATAGATAGACGGCCGGAAATTACTGAAATCCAAAAGACCAAAGCAAAGTTTAACAAACTATTGAGTATGAAAATCCACATCCCAATTCTCTTTATAACTTTGGCCGCCGCTTCCTACGGCAATTCATCGGTGCAAAAAAAAGAGGAGCGGCCCGGAAATACCGGCTTCCGCAATGTGGTCTTCATTATAGGAGATGACCATAGCACGAAAGTCCTTGGGGCTTACGGCAACAAAATCATAAGGACGCCGAACCTCGATAAAATGGCGGAGCAAGGCGTATTGTTCAGCCATGCCTATGTCAATTCGCCGGTATGCTCCCCGTCGAGACAGTCGATCATTACGGGCAAATACCCGCATGCTTCCGGGGTATCCCTACTGGCCACCCCGTTTCCCGAAGAGCAGGTTTCGATCGCGGATTACCTGACGCCTTTGGGCTATAAATCCGCTATTATCGGGAAAAACCACTTCAACGGGGAATCTAACCATGGGTTTGAACTGAAAATTCAAAGGAAAGACTACATGGAGCGTATAAAAGCGCATCCGCCCAGGATCGCGCCGGAATCGGTACGATCGCGACCGAAATGGAAGCCTTTCACAGACCCCGCCAATATCTGGCTCAATGCAGAGGCCCTGCCTTCGGCCTACTATGACGAAGACGAGCCGGGGACATTTTATGCCAAAAAAGCGGTGGAATTTATCAACGCCAACCAGAATGCCCCGTTCTGCCTGTGGCTCGGCTTCGAAGAACCCCATTCTCCCTTTAATTTCCCGATCGAATATGCCAATAAATACGATCCTGAAAAGATGCCGCTACCAACCGGCAGCCCGGAGGATGATCGATGGATACCCGCTGTTTTTAAAGACCTGACTGACGAAGAAAAGAAGGGGATCATTTCTGCTTATTATACCTCGGTGGAATACCTGGATAAAAATGTAGGCCTCGTTTTGGATGCCCTCGACAAGGCGGATTTAAGTGAAAATACCCTGGTGATCTATATAGGGGATCACGGTTATTTATTAAATGATCACAAACGATTTGAAAAGCACATGATGTGGGAAGAAGCCGTAAAGGCCCCGCTGATTGTCCGGGGGGGAAAGGCTTTTCAAAACGGGAAGGTAGAACCGGCTTTGACAGAATTCGTCGACCTGTTCCCCACTATCGTAGAGGCCCTGGGGGAAAAGCCTCTGGCCGACATACATGGAAAAAGCCTGTATCCCCTTTTACTCGGGAAAACTGACAAACACAGGGACTACGTCTTCTCGGAATTTTTGCCCGACAACAAGGTGATGATCAGGACTAAGGAGTATAAATACGTATTTTCTACAGGAAAAGAGGACCTCTCAATGGGATATGCAACCGGTTTCGGCCCTCCAGGCATTACGCACCAACTGTATGATCTCGTACGTGACCCCGGGGAAACCACCGACCAGTCCGGGAACCCGGCTTATCGAAAGATAATGACCGAATTGCAGAAAAAACTGCTGGATGTCTTTGAAAGCACTCACCCGCTCGCCGGCAAGCTACCGGAATCCTGGAGCCTGGAGCAAAAATTTGTGGCCTACTGCGAGCCGCCGGAACTGAGCAAATAATCGCGATGTCAAAAATAGCGGCCTCTCATCCTTACCGATGATCAGACCTATCGCGCAATCGGGTATAATAACCAGGAAGTTTTCCGAATCTCCACCGAAGGAGAGCGTTTTTGACCAGGGCCTGCCGGGCGAGAACTTTTGCCATTAAGGTGCTGATTGTCAAGGGTTTGTTGTGATTTTTGCAGAGCTATTTTCTGCTTATTTTGCTGAAAATCAAAAGGTTAAAGCAAAGTTTAACGAGGTACTCCATTAAAAAAAGATAAAACCGTTAGGGTAACTCTTCCTTTTTGTATCTGTAATAGGCAAAGACGTCTCGATTACCGCCGAATATCCTTTGTCTAACTTTTAACCTGTTTACTAATGATATGCATTTTCCCAAGCATCTGCCGGGGGCAAAAATGGTTGAAACCTGTTTTGAGCCTTCTGCTGCTGGCGCAATCGCCGGTATCCGCCCAGTTACTGGCACAAACGGACAGGGTTTCCCAGCCGTCCGTACAGCAGTCTTCTCCCCTGAGTATCGCGGAAGCGCTGACAAAATTGAAAATACAGTACAAGGTTAATATTCTCTTCGAGGAAAAGAACCTCCAGAATTATTCTGTTTCTCCCGATGTATTAAAATCTCATACCTCGCTTGAAGCCACCCTGAAGGCGTTACTCGAGCCGTTGGGGCTTCGCTACAAGAAGAAAAAGAATAATTACATCATTTTGTCGACCGATCTTTCTCCGGGGAAAGCGCCGGAGGTGGTGTCGGAAGTATTATTATTGAATGCATCGCCTCAGCAGATATCCGAAAGCCGCGAGGGTTTATCCTCACCGACGGCCTTAAAAGCAGAAAGAAAAATTTCAGGGAAGGTAACCGATGAAAAGGGCGAACCCCTGCCGGGTGTGAATATTCTGCTGAAGGGTACTCAACGGGGAATGGTTACCGATGCCGATGGGAGATTTTCAATAGAAGTACCCGATGAAAATTCGGTTCTGGTGTTTTCGTTTGTGGGGTACGTGAGTGAGGAAGCGGTTGTGGGGAATAGGACAAACCTGGAGGTGTCTTTGAGAGTAGATGAGAAGAGCCTGGAGGAAGTTGTGGTGGTGGGTTATGGCGTACAGAAAAAAGTGAATTTGACGGGAGCAGTGGATGTGATTTCCAATGAACAGATAGGGAACAGGCAGGCATCGACGGTTTCACAGATATTGCAGGGGCAGTCTCCAGGTCTCAATTTTTCAGTTGGAAGCGACGGGTTTGAACCCGGCGCTTCCATGAATATCAATATCCGGGGAATGGGGTCTCTTAACGGGGGAGGGCCTTTCGTACTGATAGACGGATTCCCGGGTGATATGGACCGGCTGAACCCGAACGACATCGAATCCATTTCCATACTGAAAGACGCTGCGGCCTCTGCCATCTACGGGGCAAGGGCGCCTTACGGCGTCATCCTTATCACTACCAAAAGCGGAAAGAAAAATCAACGGATGACGGTAACCTATACCGGAAGCATGACGCGGAGCTCTGCGCAACGCCTCCCGGAAATGCTGGATTCCTACACGTTTGCAAAAGTGATGAACGAAATGGGAGACAACGGTGGGGGCCGTCCTTACTCCGATGCCGCAATCAAGCGGGTGATCGCCTATAAGAACCAGGACTGGGATTACCTGAAATCGGTAGTCGGCGATCAATATACCTACTACGAAGCGATGCCCCTGGCCAACGGCCGCTTCGGTCATAATGCCGACAGCCACGCAAACTACGACTGGTACAAAGAGTTCTTCGGATCCAGCTTAAATACCCAGCAGAACCTGTCGCTGCAGGGAGGATCCGAAAAGCTCTCCTATTACCTCTCAGGTGGCCTGATCACCCAAAACGGGATCCTCAAATACGGCGTCGATACTTACAGCCGCTATAACCTGATCGGCAAGGTGAACGCCTCGCTTACCAAATGGTGGGACGTCCGGTACGAATCACGCCTGATGAAAAGCCCGCGCGAGCGTTTCAATTCAATCGATGACAACGATTTGGGATACCAACAGATGTTCCGGCAAATCCCACGAACTGCACCTACCCAATCCAAATACGACGGATTCGGCAATTATAGTATTCAGTCAAAAATCCCGATGATTGAAAACGGAGGCACCGACAAGTGGGAAACTACCGAAAGCTGGCATACGCTGGCCACTGAGCTCCGGCCTTTGCCGGGCTGGAAAATCAATGCGGATTTCGCTCATAAATCTGCCGGTATCGACCGGTCTAACGTGAATACCATTGTGTATGAAGTAATGACCGACGGCAGCAGATCCGAATTTGCCGGCTCCCTTCCCAGCGGCATTGAACAAAGCATATCCGGCAATACTTACTGGGCTGCCAACCTCTTTACTTCCTATGACCTGCAATGGCGGAAACATCAACTTTCCGTCCTGGCAGGTACGCAGTATGAACTCGACAAAATACACGTGCTTGAGGCAACAAGAACCAACCTGATTGTGAGCGGTGTCCCGTCGCTGGAGACCTCGAACGGAGATATTACCGCCAGCGAATCCATGGCGCACTGGGCCACCAGGGGATATTTCGGTCGTTTGACCTACAATTTTGATCAGAAGTACCTGTTTGAGGCCAATGCACGCTATGACGGCACCTCCAAATTCCTGCCGGGCAACCGATGGGGGTTCTTCCCTTCCTTTTCCGCCGGATGGAATGTAGATAGGGAAAAATTCTGGAAAGCTGTCGAACCCTACGTCAATACCTTTAAGATAAGAGCCTCCTGGGGGCAACTCGGCAACCAGCAGGTCAACCCTTATATGGATCTTGCCCTGATCCCTTTGAAAAACGAAAAGCTGAACTGGATATTCCAATACGGGAATACCCGCCGTGTGGGCTTCACAGGAACACCCAGCCTGGTAAGCCCTCAACTCACCTGGGAAACTTCCACGACCAGAAACCTCGGCTTTAATCTTACCTTTCTGAATAGGAGACTCCTGTTCGATCTGGATATTTATGACCGTACCACCCGCAATATGATCGGCCCGTCCGAACCCATGCCGGGGATACTCGGTTCCTCCGTACCAAAAGCCAACAACGCCTCTCTCAGGTCAAGGGGCTTTGAAAGCATACTCCGCTGGAATGACCGCATCGGTCTGAACGGACCGCGATATTTTGTAAATATCAACCTGTATGACGTCAAAACGGTAGTGACCAAATATCTGAATCCTACCGGGCTGATCACCGACTGGTATGAAGGTAAAGAGGTTGGCGAAATCTGGGGCTACACCGCGCACGACCTTTTCAGGACAAGGGAAGAAGTAACTGAATACCTCAGCAAGGTCAACATGTCCTTTATTAATTCAACCTGGAATCCGGGCGATGTAAAATACCTGGATATCAACGGCGACGGCAGGATAAATATGGGAGCCCGATCCCTGTCAGATCCGGGCGATCTGTCGATCATCGGTAATTCCTCCCCGCGCTACCAGTATGGGTTCAGCGGTGGCCTGGACTGGAAAGGCTTTGACTTTTCTTTTCTGGTAAAAGGTACTGCCAAACGCGACCTGTTTGTTCCTGACGGGCCTCGCAACATCCGCTTCTGGGGGGTAGACGCCTGGCTATTTACCGCCATGACCCCTAAACACCTTGACTATTTCAGGGACAAACCGGGTACGGAAACCAGCGGCCTGTATGAAGGCGAAGCCAATATCAATCTCGACAGCTATTTCCCGAAACAATACCTGAACAGCAACCAGAATACGAAAAACAGGCAAACCTCCTCCCGTTACCTGCTCAGCGCAGCCTACTGGAGAATCCAGAACTTGCAGCTGGGGTATTCGCTTCCCTCAGGAATGCTCGACAAGCTGAAGCTCCAGAAGCTGAGGCTCTATGTATCGGGAGAGAACCTGTTCACAAACACGAAGTTACTGAATGGTATAGATCCGATTGCCCTGATAGGTTGGGGCGATGGCATCGGGAATACGTATGGCGCGGACAGGATGCTGTCCTTTGGTATCTTATCGACCTTTTAAATCCAGACCCAATGAACCGGCTATTAATAAAGATATACTTTCTTCCTTTCCTGCTCCTGGCAGCCTGCGACGCCAAATTCCTGGATCGCCCTCCCCTGGACCGTATCGGGGTGGAATACTACTGGAAAACCTCCAAAGATCTGGAGAATTATGTGCTGCAGCACTACGAGAACTTTCCAACACATGGATTATGGTACAGCGGGATGCCCCGTGAGGAGTCCAACTCGGACAATCTCATACTCGGAACCCCTAATACGGTGCTGAACGGGGAAAGGGGCATGGCAACTGGGCGCTGGACCAACGACTGGTCACGGATCCGGAGCGTGAATATCTTCATGGACAATTACAAAAAATGTGTTGATCCCTACAACACCTACAAACAGTACCTGGGCGAAGCCTATTTCTTCCGGGCCTGGTATTACTTCGATCTCGTAAAGCGATACGGCGATGTCCCCTGGCTCAACACACAACTCTTCCCTTTTAACGAGGAAGAGCTGCAACGGCCGAGAGACCCGCGCACAGTGGTAGTGGACTCCATACTTGCAGACCTGGACCACGCCTTTGAGCACCTCAACCTGCGCACGGTAGCCGGCAATACCAGGCTCAGCAAGGAAGTGGCGCTGGCCTTCAAATCGAGAGTAGCCCTGTTTGAAGGTACCTGGCAGAAGTACCATGCAAATACACCCTTTAGCACCGCCGGCGCCGACCCGAAAAAATATTTTCAAGCCAGCGCAGATGCAGCCTCGAAGCTAATCAACGGCAGCTACAAAGTAGGGCTCCATGCCAGTTATTATGATCTGTTCGGCCTGGACAATATGAACAATGCAGACGAAGTGCTCCTTTACCGGGCCTACAACATTTCGGACGGCGTGAATAACGATGTGCAGTATGTCACGACCTATGCTACGGTGGAAATGGGTGTTACCTGGGACCTCGTATCGTCTTACCTGGGTATAGACGGGGAGCCGTATGATTACCTGAAGCTGGCATCCACGGCAAAGGGCAATGATTTCCTGATACGAGTTGCCGAGGATGCAGACCCACGCCTTCGTCATACGGTTTGGATCCCGGGCGACCTGGAGGTGGCATCGTCCGGCCTAACCTTCAAAAAGCCGGGAATAGACCTCGTGGAGGTAATGCTGAATCCGACAGGGTTCGAGGTCAAAAAATTCTCTAACCCAAAGTCGCCCGGAGCGGGGAAAGGAGGTGGAGGAAACAGTGAAACGGGTTATATCCTTTTCCGTTTCGGCGAAGTGCTCCTGAATTATGCAGAAGCGCTTTACGAGCAGAACCAGACAGTGGCCTATACGGAGCTCAACCGTCTGCGGGAGCGCGCCGGTATGCCTGATTTTAAGATTAACTCCCAGGCGCTGGATCCGAACAGGGTGGATTACGGATATACCATTCCGGATGCGTTGTACGAAATCCGGAGGGAACGTCGTGTGGAGCTTGCACTGGAAACGCACAGGGCCTCGGATTACAGGAGGTGGGCCGCTCACAAGCTTTTTAAGGACAGCCGTCCAAAGGGATATCCCTTTAACAAAAGTGAGTTCCCGGCTTATAATCCGCCCCTGGACGAAAACGGGCTTATCGATTATTTTCAGAACCGCTTGCCGGCCGGCTACCAGTTCAGGGAAAACAAAGATTACCTCGACCCGATTCCCAATGAGGAACTTACACTGAACCCCAATCTCGTACAAAATCCGGGATGGTAGACTTCGGATACAGGTTTAAGACTATTTTTAGCCTTTGCTCACAAAACCCCATATCCGGTATGAATAAAAACTTAAAAATCACCCTTTTAATTGCAGTGTTCAGTGTAACCCATATGAGCGGGCAAAATCTTCAGAAACCCAATATTCTGTTCATCATGGTAGACGACCTGAGACCGGAACTGGGATGCTATGGAAAAGCACATATGGTAACCCCCCACATTGACCGGCTGGCAAAAATGGGACAGCTGTTTACGCGGGCTTATACCAACTATCCGACCTGCGGTCCTTCCAGAGCTTCAGTCCTGTCCGGTCTTTACCCCAGCCGGTCTCGTTTCAACGGCTGGAATTGTGCTTTGGATGAAGATGTTCCGGGAGTAGTCAGCTTGCCGATGCATTTCCGGAATAATCATTATAAGACGATTTCATTGGGGAAAGTTTACAATAACCTGGATGACGGAAAAGGGAGCTGGGATGAAGTATGGAGACCGGTGATTGCTTCGACGGAAATGATCGCATGGGAATATCTTTCTAAATCCGGTTACCAGGCCTTTGAAGCGCGCAATCTCGACAGAAGGTCGGATACGAGGCCGAGAACCAGCAGTCATCTGCCCCGACAAGGATTTGCTTTCGAACGGCCGGAGGTAGAAGATGCAGCTTATATGGACGGTAAGACCGCCGATAAGACAATCGAAAAACTGCAGGAACTTTGCCGAAACCCCGTGCAGCCCTTCTTCCTCTCAGTCGGATTCTACAAACCGCATTGGCCGTTTAATGCCCCCAACAAATATTGGGAGCTGTACGACCCGGACAGGATCGCATTGCCCGGGAACCTCCACCTACCGAAAAATGTACCGGACCCGATGAGGCTTGATCAGGGAGGGATCAGGGCTCATCTCGGGATTCCCGAAACCGGCCCGCTTCCGGATAGTCTGGCCAGAACGCTTCTGCATGGTTTTTATGCCTGCGTAAGCTATATCGATAGCCAGGTAGGGAAGATCCTGAATGCGCTGGAGTACTTTGGTATGCTGGAGAACACCATCGTAATTCTCTGGGGAGATCAGGGCCAGGAGTTTGGGGAACACGGCCTATGGAGCAAGAACAAGAGTTTCACCACTTCCTTACAAATCCCGCTTATCCTGAAAGTACCCGGAAAAGGCGAAAACGTCAGGTCTTCCCAACTAGTGGAATCGGTAGATATTTTCCCGACCTTGTGCGAGCTTGCGGGAATATCAAAGCCGTTTCACATCCAGGGTAGTAGCTTCGTCCCTGTTCTGAACAATCCCGCAGCCCAGGGTAAAGACGCCGTTTTCTGCAGAGCACCCCGGGAGGGGGAAACGATTGTGACCCAAACCCACACTTACACCGAGTTCTATGACCGTGACAAAAAGGTAAATGCAAGTGTGCTTTTCGATCTCAGGACAGATCCCGGTGAAAATAACAACATTGCGGAACTACCGGCTTCGAAAGCACTTGTCTCTGAATTAAGCGAAAAGCTCGGCAGACATCTCACCGCACGTGACCGTATTTCTTTTTAACAAAAGACACCTGGTGTAAACAGCTATGATGAATTTTATAAAACGTGGTCTTCTGGCTACTGCATTCTTTATGTGGTATACGACCGGCCTGTTACATGCAGGCCCGTTCCGGATCGGTGTGGCATCTAGAGTGATCAACAATGAGATAGGCAGATGGGTGCAGGGGGCCGGTGTCCCTCGCCAGGCTACCGGGATCAGAGACGACCTTGAGGCCAACGCTATATACCTGTCTGATGAAAAGACGGATATTCTGTTGGTCAGCTGCGACCTGGTAGGCCTGGAACCGGAATTTAATGTAAAGTTGCGGGAAGCAATGGGGGTATCGGCCGGACTGTCTCCACGTAACGTGCTGATTTCCTGTACACATACCCACGGAGGCCCTTCCCTGGTACGGACCAACTATCTGATGCCGCTGGATACCCTCTACATGCAAAAGCTTACCACAGAACTGATCGTACTGGCGAAGGAAGCCGTCAAATCGGCCCGACCCGGCAAAATCGGGTGGATAAAAGATGAGCTCCGGATCGGGTACAACCGGCGGCTGACCTGGGCAGACGGCTCGCATACTATGGGCGGTAATGCCGCGAGAGCTGATTTTACGGGCCTCGAAGGCCCGGACGATCCGCAGCATACGGGCATGTTCGCGGCGACGACTGACGGCAAGCTGTTGGCTGTCCTGTACCACAACACCACACACCCAACAACCTTTTACGGGGCCGGTTTATATTCTGCCGACTTTCCCGGAGAAGTACGGAAAGTCTTGCGCAAGAAGCTCGGGGAGCAGCTCCCGGTTTTATTCCTGAATGGAGCACAAGGGGACATCAAAATGGAAAATTCGCTGAAGCCCGAAACCGAGACAAAAGAGCAGAAAATAGCACGGATCAGCCGTATGATCGTCGACAAAACGCTTTCTCTTTATGAAAACGTCACATTTGATACTAGTCCTGTATTGAAACATGCCTACGAGGATCTAAAGGTGAGCGTTCGGCTCCCCGATGCTATGGCATTGCTGGAAGGTAAAAATATTCTTCAGCGCATCGACGCCGGAGAAAATATCAGGGGTATGGAAATGATTATGGCCTTCGGAGCAGTGCATTTGCAGGAACGCTTCGGAGATCATCCTTTTGATATCCTGCCCGTTCACGGTATACGCATAGGGGAACTGGCCATTGTGACACAACCCTGTGAATTATTCTGCCAGTTCGGCCTGGACATTAAACGAAGAAGCCCGGTCGGGAATACTATCGTCGTCGGAATGACCGACGGCTACAACGGCTATTGCCCCACAATCTACGGATTGCTTGGAGGGGGTTATTCGGGCGCGCCGATCAGCTGGACGCGTCTGGAACCCTATGCCGGCTATAAAATTGTCGAAACCGCCTCCCGGCTGCTGAACAGGCTTTGGGCTCGGGATTAACCTCTTAAATAACCCCGTAATGCCAGGAAAAACATATTGCAGGAGATTCCTGTCGGCGATGACAGGTTGGATATTATTATTGACGTTAGGCTTCACGGACCTGTACGGGCAGCAGAGCTTCCATGCCTGGCTGTCCACATGCTCCCACCTAGTCGGCCCTACCGGGAACCCCAATACTCTGGGACACGCAGTAGACCAATCCCGCGGTAAATATCCCGGCGCTCCGGCCTTTGACTGGGATGTCCTGATCGACGTAGGAGACTGGACGGCCAGTCAGGCCCCTCCCGATCATGAAGAGGGCATCGCATTGGCGAAATGCCTGGAGGCGTCGCTGGGGAGAGACCGCGGCCGTTTTTTTACCGTAAGCGGCAATCATGACGGCGAGCCAAAAGACTGGGAGCCCGGGGAGTTCACCCGGAAATATGTAAATCCGCTGGGAGAAGAAGCGTATGTACAGACTTCGCGGTTCAGTCGCAGCCAAAGACCTGATGAGCCGGATTTCCGCCAGCTGACAGACTACCCAGGCACCCGGTGGGACCGCTACCTGGTCAGGACCGGGAACGTGATATGGATCATGCTGGGCGACCGGAATGAATTCGATAACCTGGCTCTTTCCAGGGGAGACCTGTCAGGAACCTTCCAGGCCGGCAGAGGTAGCGCCGCAGGAATGCCGAGAGGTGGTTACCCCTCCGGCTCCGTCACCCTTGACACCTTCTATTGGTGGAAAAAGGTTGTGGAGGACCCCGAATTCTCAAACGACATCCTGATCACCGCGCATCACCACATGCCCGCTCATACCACTATTACCACCGATGACGGGGAGCCGGGAAATTATCACGGCAAGTCCGGGTCTATGGGCCCTCATGGAGAAACCGGCGGGCAGTTGTACTGGATACGTGAATACAATCAGAAGGGAGAGGAAATCAACCAGTATGCACAAACCAGACCGTTCCTTAATTATCTGCAGGATCACCCCGGCGCCATCGCAGCATGGATAGGAGGGCATACCCACATCCATACCCCTGAAAGCTCGGTCAACGGCAGAGGGCCGCATGTGCGTAAATATGGCGTGACGTTTATCAGTATAGGTGCATTGACCGATTCCCATGCCGGAGGCCTTAACCAGATGACCCGTATGCTTACTTTCCGTGAGGGGACAGACGAAGCCCTCTTGAATGTGTATATACACCGGTCAAAGGATGGCCATCCTATCGGCTGGGTTCCGGAAACCGCATGGGCAGTCCCCCTGGGTAAGAAATTCATATGTCCGGCTTCGGCCAAAAACGGAAAGGGTCCTGCCATCGTTTCCGGACCGCACCTCGTACCCCCAGCTCCTGAAGATCCTGTAAAGCCCAGGTACCGCTGGGATTTCAACCATGATAAAACTTACGATTTCAACAACGACAAATTTGTGGTAGGAGAAGACGGGAGTCCTTACGGGACTTATGAAGGACCTGGAAAAATCCGGTATTCGGAAGACACCCCCTCGGGGAAAGGCCGTTCTCTCGATCTCCGGGATACCCAAAGTCGCATCGTTTTCAATGCACCGTATACCCCGGAAATGAACTGGAGATCTGCCACGATAAGCCTGCAACTAAAAATACAGGCGCAGACGCCGCAGGAAATTCTCAGTTGCGGCGCAGAGGGGCCAACCGGGAAATTCAGATTGTGGTACGACGGAGCCGTACTGATCTGGGAGGTCGGTGAAGGCAGAAGGGTCAGGCGTACAAAATCGAAAGTGAAGCAACCCCTTCCCGGCGAATGGTGGAGCGTGACAGGGATCGTAGACGGGGTGCGTCAACGGATCAGGCTGTATATAAACGATACCCTTGCGGCTGAAAGCAAATGGAAAGGCAAATCTATGAACCAGGACCCTGCCTACCGGCTGGTACTAGGCCATTCTTCGGAGCAGAACTCCCTTGTCCGCCCCTTTGACGGGCTGGTTGACGAAATAGTAATTCATGACAAAGTAGTGTTACCACAATAGCAAAGTCAACATATTACTCAGATGATAAACATGCTGCGCGTCATATTGCTGATCACAATCCTGTCCGCGTTCGATAGCTTCGGCCTGACGCCGGTGGAAGATACTCTCCCGAATATCCTATGGATTGTCAGCGAAGACAACAGTCCATTCCTGGGCGCTTACGGTGACAAATAACGAGCCTGCGCTGGATACACTGATCGATATACTACGGACCGGCAATATCACCGCTACACTGAATGCCATGGATGTTCTCGAAACTATGGGAAATGATGCCACTCCCGCTCTGGAACAAGTCAAAGAGGTCCTGTTGTATAGCCATGCAAAAATCCAGGTTTTTGAAATCAGGGTCTCCGCCGCAAGACTGCTGGAAAAGCTGAGCAATAAGTAAATACTCTCTGCGAGGAAAACTGAATACACTTCGATGAAAAAGCCATCGATAAATCCGTATTAACTGACGGATTTCAAATATTAAATTATGAACAAGCTGGTTCTCCGGATCTCAAAAATGAAAATAACGCCACAGAAGCGATATATTAAAAGCCTTTTGATAGGTGCTATCACCTTGATATTCAGTTGCCGGCAGTCGGGCTCACCCGAATACCGGGACGGTGCCGTCCCGCCCTTAGAAGCATTATCGACCTTTGAGCTGGAAGAAGGCTTTAAGATCGAGCTTCTTGCCTCCGAACCATTGATAGCCAGCCCTGTAGACATGGAAATCGATGAATATGGCCGGCTGTACGTAGTGGAAATGCCGGGCTACCCCTTGGATAAAAGCGGGACAGGTAAGATCAAGTTGCTGAGCGACACGGACGGCGATGGTGTGATGGATAAGAGCATTGTCTTCGCCGAAAACCTGATCCTTCCCAACGGGATCATGAGATGGAAAAACGGCGTGATCGTTACCGACGCCCCGGATGTGCTTTACCTGGAAGATACCGACGGCGACGGCAAGGCAGATATCCGGGAAAAAATACTGACCGGGTTCTCGTTATCCAATCCCCATGTGAATGTAAATAACCCTGTGTACGGGTTGGATAATTGGATCTACCTGGCTCACCTGGGGCATATCGGTACCCGTAAATACGGGAAAGAATTCGGGGATACGGGGAGTGAAGTTTATTTTACGGATGAGCCTGAAGGAATAAAGCTTCCTAAGAATGCCGGGGGTAGTAATGTCCGGTTCCGTCCCGACACGCGCAGGCTGGAAACGGCGTCTTCCCGCAGCCAGTTCGGTCATACCTTCGACCGCTGGGGCAACCACTTCCTGACCCATAACCAGAACCATATTTATCATGAAGTGATTGCGGCCCGCTACCTGGCCAGGAATCCTGCGCTGGTAGTTCCAAACGCTACCGAATCGATATCCGATCATGGTAATGCCGCCGAAGTTTTCCAGATTACCACCAACCCCGACCGGCAGTTGTTTACCCCGGTAGGTGTTACGACGGCAACCAGCGGTATTACGGCGTATCTCGGCGGGTTGTTCCCGCCTCCATACAATGGAAATGTAACCTTCGTGGCAGAGTCGGTCAGTAACCTGGTGCATGTCGATATCCTCAAGCCCGAGGGCGCTACCTTTACCGCGGAAAGACAGCACGCAGACAGGGAGTTTCTGGCGTCTACCGACTCGTGGTCGCGACCGGTGAATATGTACATAGGGCCCGACGGTGCGCTTTATGTGCTGGATTACTACCGGAGGATTATCGAGCACCCGGAGTGGATGTCGGATGAAGCCGTGGCGGCGGGAGGATTATACGATGGTCATGATATGGGGAGGATCTACCGTATTACCCCGCTGGACACCGGTAAACCAGAATGGACAAAAGGTCTTTCTCTTGGTAAAGCGTCAGGCAAGGAACTGGTGGAACGCCTTGCCGATCAGAATATCTGGTGGCGTCAGCACGCACAGCGACTCCTGGTAGATCGGAAGGACGAATCGGTAGTGGAAGATTTGCTTGCAATGGCGCGCAATACCGGTGAGTCTCTGGGGAGTCTTCATGCGCTCTGGACGCTGGAAGGGTTAGGTGCACTGACGAGCGAAGCAATAGCGCGCGCACTAAAAGCCTCTGATGCGGGTCTGCGTGAAAATGCAATCAGGTTAGCCGAGCTGCACCTTGACAGGGATCCCGGTTTGGCCGGCGAGCTGCTGAAGCTGGAACGTGACCCGGATGCCAAAGTGAGATTTCAGCTCATTTGTACCCTGGGGTTTGTAGCTACACCGGAAGCTGCGCAGGTGCGGCAAAAGCTCTTGTTCAGAGATATCGGCGACGAATGGGTGCAAATTGCGGCGCTTTCGGCAGATTCCTCCCAAACCGTACCTCTCCTGAAGGAAGTGTTGGCCCGGTATGATAAAAATGAACCGGCCTATGCCTCTCTGGTAAAAAGACTAACGGCTATGGTAGCTGCAGGGCAGGATATTCAACAGATCCATACGCTCGCAGACCGGTCGCTCGCACCAGGCGGGCGGGAGAAGGAAGCAGCTATTCTGAACGGGCTGGCCGAGGGCGTGAAAAGGCGTAAAGGTTCGCTGGATATTCCCGGAGAGCAAAAATCTTTACTGATCGATGCGGCGCTCGGACACAAGTCTTTGGAAATCCGCGAGGCGGCACTTGAATTGCTTAAAGCAGGGAAGGCACCGGATGCAGAGCTGCTGGAAAAAGGAGCCCGGAGAGCTATCGAGGTGGTCAGGAACGGCTCGTTGCCGACAGTGGAAAGAAGTATTGCAGTGGGCTTCCTGGAGTTGGGGAAAGATCCGGATCAGCATACCGGATTCTTAAAGAGCCTCATCGATCCCCGTGAGGAACCGGAAGTACAAAAACAGGCAATCGGGATTCTGAGCAGGATACCCGGCCCTGAAATTGCTGCCTTTGTACTTGGCAAGTGGGAAAATCTTACCCCCGATGTGCGGGATGCCGCCCTGACTATGTGTATCTCTCAAAAAGAGCGGGTTGCGTTGTTGCTCGATGCAATTGAGTCGGGAAAAGTACAGTCGTCAGGACTAGGATATTTCCGGAGTGCCCGCCTGATGAGTCACGCAGATGACGCCCTCAGGGATAGGGCCAGGCAATTGCTGGCAGGCGGAGAGAACCGGGAAAAAGCGATTGCTGAATACCAGAAGTCGCTGGAACTCAAAGGGAATGTGCAGAACGGCAGTGTTGTGTTTGTGAAACATTGTTCAATTTGTCACCAGGTAAGAGGTGGGATGGGAGTTGATTTCGGGCCCGATCTCGGCACGGTACATAACTGGCTGCCTAAAGACCTGCTGGCTAATATTCTTGATCCCGCTCTTTCAATGGCTCCGGGCTATGACTATTGGATGGCCGAGCTTAACGACGGAGAGAACATTCAGGGGACGATTGCCAGTGAAACGTCTTCTGCGATCAGGCTCCGCCTGTCGCCGGGAGTGGAGCGTACCATTAACCGGCAGGATATCAGGTCAATTCAAACCCTTAATATTTCGCCTATGCCGGGTTTTGCGGGTACAATCGATCACCAGGAAATGGCCGATCTGATTTCTTTCCTGCGAAACAGCAGGTTGAGCGACTAATCAAACCAGTAATCTGATCATGAACAGAAACACATTCCTCAAAACCGGTTTGCTGGCGGGAAGCGCCCTTCTTACCGGCAAATCCCTATGGGCTTCCGGAAAGTCCGGCGGCAGGCCATTTAAAATGAAATTCTCTCCCGAGTTCGGTATTTTTGAAGATATCGCCGGCAAGGATGTGGCCGACCAGATCAAATGGGGATATGACAATGGGTTTCGCGCCTGGGAAAATACCTACCTGATCAGGAGGCCCGTGGAGGAGCAGGAAAAGATCAGCCGTACGGTACAGAAGCTGGGGATGGAATTCGGCCAGTTTGTCGGAGTGTTTTCTTTTGACAACCCTACTTTTGCCGGCAGGGATCAGAGCGTCAGAGAAAAAGTGCTGGCCGACATACGGGCGTCTGTGGAAGTAGCGAAACGGATGAACACAAAAATTGTCCACAATGTACTGGGAAAGGCAGACCCGAAACTACCGTGGGATTTCCAGATGGCAAATGCGATCGAACTGCTGAAAAGAGCTGCCGATATTTACGAGCCGCATGGTATAACGATGGTGATGGAATCCATGAACCATAAGATCAATCATCCGGGCATGTTTCTGCATACGATACCACAGGCCTATGCGCTGGCAAAAGGCGCCGGCAGCCCCGGTATTAAAATACTTTTTGACTTTTACCACGTCCAGATACAGGAGGGAAATATTATCCCTACTCTCGATTACGCATGGGATGAAATAGCCTACTTCCAGATCGGAGACACACCCGGCAGAAACGAACCGGGATCGGGAGAAGTCAATTTCAGGAATGTTCTTCAGCATGTTTACGACAAAGGATACCGGGGATTTGTAGGCATGGAACACCGGACCAGTAAGCCGGGTAAAGAGGGGGAGCTTCTCACGCTTGAAGCGTATCGGAACATTGATCCGGAGTAAGTTGATAGTTGATATTGCGAGGGAGGAAAAGCTGAGAATTTAACAATAGACTGGTTCAATATCTTGCCGGTTTTGTCTAAATTTGATAGACGAATCAAGAAAACCTGGTAAAAAGCTTATGACTATCCTGAAAAAGACGCTGCTATCCGGATTGATCTTACTGTTTGCTTTATCCTGTACAAAAGACGACAATGAAATTCTTTTTAAGCAGGGAGATGGAGAAGTGTGGCTTAGCGGCGGCTTATACTATTGTGCCCAGCAAATCCGGCTCGATAATGGAGATACGCTGGTTGTTTCTATAGAGAATATACTTTCCTTCCGCTCCGGAGACAGGGTCAATGTTAAATACAAAGAAATCGGCAAGAATGAGAATTGTATTCAATATATTGATAGTGAGGTTGTTGAGATTAAAAAATTAGAATAGCGAATATATTTCTCCCACAGTTTCCCGTATCAGGGCATACGCTATCACCTCTGCAAAAGCATATCAACGAGGGACTTATCTCTTCACAATTAAGTTTTTTGAAAAAAAATTGATTTTTCTTTAGCAAAATACCACTTGTCTGGAACCTTTAACAAAAACGGACCTAATCAGGACCTAAATGGAGGGAAAAAGTCTAACAGACGGTTCTTTGGTAGATTTGCTCAAAAGCGGGGACACCTTTGCTTTTGAGACGATATATGATCGCTATTGGCGCCAGTTGTTCAGCTTTGTCTATCTGCAGATAGGATCCAGGGAGGATGCGGAAAACATTTTACAGGAGTTAATGTTGAGCCTTTGGCAGAATCGCGAACAAAGTGAGATCCGCAATCTCAGGACCTTCCTTTTTATCGCTGCCAGGAACCTGACCAACAGGCATTTCAGAGGACAGATCAATCTGCGCAAGTACCGTGAATACCAGTTGATGGGCGAAGTATCCGACCTTATCAATACGGATGAGATTTTTAACGAAAGTCAGCTCTCGGAAGCCATTGAAAGAGCGCTTAAGCAATTACCTGAAAAGACGGCGACTATATTCAGAATGCACAAACTGGACGACATTTCTGTAAAAAAAATAGCTTCTCAAATGGGACTCTCCGATAAGGCAGTCCAATACCATATCTACAAATCAATGAAGGTGCTGCGGCAATATCTTCACGGGTTTACTTCTGATAACTAAGTATTTTGAAGTCAGTATATACAAATGAAACGGCATAAATTTGACGAGATTGTAGAAAGGTATTGCGCCGGAAAAAGCTCTCCTGAAGAGGAAGAGTTGCTGGATAAATGGGCGGATATGCATTTCAGGCAATACACTGATCATTCTGTTTTTATGCAGGAAGATGAGGCACAGAAAACGAAGATGCAGGTTTGGAAGAAAATCCGGGTCGATACGGAAATTATGCGAAAAGGCAGGCCGTGGTGGAGTAAAGGAAAGTACCTGGCAGGTATAGCCGCTTCCCTTATTGGCGTATTGACCTTTGCCTGGTTTCTTTTGAAGGAGCCAGGTGGAAAAACTCCCCAGATAACTGCAACCGGAGTTGAAACAAAAAATATTGCGCAGACGCCCCGGCATGTTACGCTTCCTGATGGAAGCACTGTAATACTCGAAACCGGGGCGAGTCTGGTTACTGATGAGAATTACGGGAGACAAGCACGGACGGTCTATCTTACAGGCGAAGCTTTTTTTGAAGTCCAGCCGAATGCACAGGTGCCTTTTTTTGTCTATACCGGAGACCTCGTTACCGAAGTATTGGGAACCAGTTTTCGTATAAGGTCCAAGGATGACAAAAATACCATAGAAGTGTCGGTGATGACGGGCAAAGTGTCGGTGTATACCGGTACAGAAGGGTATGACAAAAGACGGAACGGTGTAATTGCGACTCCCAATCAGAAAGTTATTTATAACACCGAGCTGAAGACGCTCAGGCATGATCTGATGGATGCGCCCCAGATGATAGCCCCGAACGCCGTGATTCCTGATTTCGACTTTAAAGAAACACCTTTAAGAGAAGTATTGAAGCTGATGCAGCAGGCGTATAAGATCGAAATTATCGTGGGGAATCCTGTGCTGAACGATTGTGTATTTACGGGTGATCTCAACGGGCTGGACCTGTACCGGCAACTGGATTTTGTCTGCGAAGTGATGGGAGCCCGTTATGAGATCAGGGGCGCTGCGGTGTTTGTCAACGGCGAGAGCTGCCATGGTCTTTAGCAGGCATTGATATGAACGATCCTTTTATAACTAAATCCTTATTTACTACATGAAATAAAAAAATAAGCAAATCACTTAACCAAAAAAAACCGGCAATGCGCCTACATTACCGGTCTGTCATGTACGCTCAAACGTCTATTTGAGATTCTTACCCGGACTAGCAAGTCCGCATTGTACACCTGTTTTCGAGTCTTGCAACCTTCAAACCTTGCTAAATTATGAACAAAAAACTACTGATCCCATTATGGGTCTGGAAAACTATGAAAATCTCATTTCTCCAGCTTGCGCTGTTTGCACTATGTTGCGGGATAGCACATGCCCATAAAACAAGTGGACAAAACGTATTGGAAAGGAACATCTCCATCCAGGCAGAAAATCTCCGTTTCATGAAGGTGCTTTCCCTGATTGAGGAGCAGGCAAATGTGCGGTTTATTTATAGTCCCAGTGCGATCGACATCCGGCAGAAAGTAACGATAAACGCTACCAACAGGAAGCTGGAAAATGTACTGAAGGAATTCCTTCCGCCGCTTGCAATCGATTTTACTGTAGCTGACAACAGGATCTTGCTGAAGAGGGCGATCCCTCAGCCTCCCAGGATCAATACACGGGAACCGGGCGCTTCGGTATTGCCGGTGGAAGCAGACAGGACAATTAGCGGACGAGTGACTGACGAAAAGGGAGATGTGCTGCCGGGGGTGAGCATTCTGGTGAAAGGAACGCAGCGGGGGATGACTACGGACATAAATGGAGAGTTTTCTATTGAAGCCCCGGATGAACAATCTGTCCTCGTATTTTCATTTGTAGGATACCTGACCCAGGAGCAGGTGGTGGGGAACAGGAGTTTCATGGAGATTTCAATGAAAGTGGATGAGAAAAACCTGGAAGAGCTGGTCGTTATAGGGTACGGAACGCAGAAAAAGAGCGACCTGACAGGGTCGGTTGCCAGGGTGAACGGCGATGCTTTCAAGACTCAATCCATCACACAGGTTACCGACATGCTTGCCGGCAACGTGGCGGGCTTTTATGCCAACCAAAGCCCGGCAGCAGCAGGGGGAGCCTCCATGGAAATCAGGGGGCCCAGCTCGCTCAGCGCGAGCACTTCGCCGATGATTGTGCTGGACGGTGTGGTGTATAACGGGAGTATCCGGGATATTAACCCGACCGATATCGAGACGATCGACATTCTGAAGGATGCGAGTTCTGCCGCTGTTTTCGGTGCGAAGGCGGCTTCAGGCGTGATCATTATCACAACTTCAAGGGGAAAGACCGGTAAGCCGACCATCCAGTTTTCAACCAAGGTGGGTGTGGCCGAAGTAACCAGGAAAAAATTCGGATCGTATGACGGGCAGGGCTACCTGGACTACAGAAGAGATATGTACCGGTTTATGAGAGGACCCCTGCCGGATTACTACTATTTCTCCCCCGAACAGCTTCCCGCGGGCATTACGCTTGAGCAATGGCGGACTGCCAGTGCAAACCCGCATGCCGACAATACGATCGAATGGCTCAACAGGCTGAACTTCTTCCCCATCGAACAGGAAAATTATCTGGCCGGCAAGTCGATGAACTGGATGGACGAGGTACTTACGCGCGGGGTAAGACAGGATTACGACGTCAGCGTGGGCGGAGGGACAGAAAATCTGAAATACTATTGGTCAATAGGCTATACCAACAATGAGGGGATTATCAAAGGAGATCAGTTCGGGACCATTCGTTCAAGACTGAACGTGGATTTTAAAGTAGCCGACTGGCTGAATGTAGGAATGAATACCCAGTTTGCCGATCGGGATGAGAGTGTTGTACAGGCGAACCTGGGCAGGATGTACATGGTCAGTCCTTTCGGATCTATGTGGAACGACGACGGCTCGGTAAGGTGGTATCCCGGCGATTACATCGGGGCCGTGAACCCGTTGATGGATTACTACGGCCAAGACCGTCTCCGGAAGATACAAAGTGTCTTTTCCGCTTTATTTGCCGAGCTCCGGCTTCCTTTCGGTATTACCCATCGCGTTTCCTATCAACCGCGCTATGAGGTATTGAAAGATTATAACTACTGGTCTCCGCAAACCGTTATAGGCGGGCAAACCTATCCTGACGGGCGTGCATCGAGGGAAGACTATTCCCAGTTTGGCTGGATGCTGGATAACCTGATGAAATGGAACAAGCAAGTCGGGATCCACGGTTTCGATGTAACCCTTTTGCATAACCTCGAGCATACCCGGACCTGGACATCCACGAGCACCAATATCACCTTCCGGCCCAGTCCGGTACTGGGATTCTCCGGGATGCAGTTCGGGACCAACCCGACGGTCAGCAGCAACGATACGGAGGTAACAGGTGATGCGCTCATGGCGCGTTTGAACTATTCGCTGCTTGGGAAGTATCTTCTTACGGCTTCAGTGAGGCGGGACGGCTACTCCGCCTTCGGACAGAAAAATCCCCGGGCCGTGTTTCCGGCTCTCGCGCTGGCCTGGAACCTGGGAGAGGAGAGCTTTTTTGACGTCAGCTGGATCAGCCAGTTCAAAATCAGGGCATCGTGGGGTGTGAACGGGAACCGCGATATCGGGATGTATTCGGCGCTGGCCCAATTGGGATCGAATTTGTATTATAACGGCACAAATCTCCAGGTGGGATTATTTAATAATTCCCTGGCCAACTCCAACCTGCGCTGGGAGCGGACAGAATCGGTCAATCTCGGGTTTGACGTAGACCTCTTCAGCAACCGGCTCAACCTGACGGCCGATCTTTATCATTCCTATACCACCGATCTGCTCATGTCCAGGAGGCTTCCGCAAATCACCGGGTTCTCGACGATCATGACGAATCTTGGCCGGCTCGACAACAAAGGGATCGAACTGACGGTTAACTCCGTAAATATGAATACCAAAGCGTTCAGCTGGAGAACGAATCTTGTATTTTCCATGAACCGCAATGAGATAAAGAGATTGTTCGGTGATTATGAAGAAGTCGAAATAGACGGGCAGACCGTGCGGCGGGAGGTGCCGGATTATTCCAATAAGTGGTTTCCCGGGAAGCCGCTGGATGTAGTGTGGGATTACGACATACAAGGCATCTGGCAGGTAGAGGAGGAAGAAGCCGCTAAGGTATACCGGTTGGTCCCGGGCGATTTCAAAGCCCGGGACATAGACGGTAACGGCAGATACGAAGCCTTGCATGATAAGACGTTTATCGGCTATTCGCAGCCGCGCTATCGCTGGGGATTGCGCAATGATTTTACATTTCTGAAAAACTTTACCGCTTCGTTTTTCCTGAGAGCCGATCTGGGACATATCGCCGATATGCCTCAGGCCTTGCATAGCTGGTCGACATATGACCGGAACAGCACTTCCAATGTGCCGTACTGGACAGCCGACAACCGGACAAACGAATGGCCGCGTCTTACACAGGACAACGCACCTTTTGGCGGCGGAATCATGCTTTATAAGCCGCGGTCCTTTGTAAGGATACAGGATGTTTCACTGGCCTACCAGGTTCAGGGCGGAGTGCTTCAGCACCTCCGGCTGAACGATGCCAGTATCTTTGCTTCGATCCGGAACCTGCACAGCTTTGACAAATGGCCGGGTTGGGATCCTGAATCGACGCATACCCCGATGCCGAGAACCTACACGTTCGGTTTAAATGTCACCTTAAAGTAGAGAAGCAGCAAGACGGTAAAATGTGAAAAATATGAAATCCTTTAAAAATATATCTCTGACACTCATCACCCTGCTGGTTTTTCAAACATCCTGTTCCGATAACTGGCTGGCTCCGAAACCTCATTCGTTCTTTGCTCCCGAAAACGTCTATATCGACCAAAAGGGCTTCGAATCGATCCTGATCACCCTTCGGAAGAACCTGATAAGAGAATGCGCCGGACCGACACATTATTTCTCCCATGAATGGATGGCGTCTGAGGCGGCCAACCCGCTTCTGCAATTGGATTTTTATAAGCTTACCCCCAATGCAGACCAATATCAGCGCTTCTTCAGGTTGATTAATGACATTTATGGCTATATCAAGAATGCCAATGTGATTATTTCGCGTGTAGACAACATTTCCTGGCCAAATGAGGCCGACCGGAACTTTATTCTTGCCGAGGCCTACTGGCACCGGTCCTATTGGTACTATCGTTTGGCTAATACCTATGGGGATGTGCCTTTTCTGGGAGAGGAAGTGACCGACGCCAAGCTGGATTACCAGAGCCATAGTCGCTGGGCAATACTGACCAAAATCCAGAAGGATATGGAATTTGCCGTTCAATGGCTGCCCGTAAAAACTGAACCCGGCGCTCCTACAAAGGGCGCAGCCAATCACTTGCTGACCAAGATCTACCTGGCTAACCTGGAATTTGATAAGGCGATTGCCTCGGCAACAGAGGTGATAAACGGCCCTTATTCTTTAATGAAAGGGCGTTTTGGCGCTACCGCCAATGATCCGGTACGCAATGTGCTATGGGATCTGCATCGTCCGCAGAATGCTAATATTGCCGCCAACACGGAAACGATTCTGGCGATTGTAGACCGGTTTGAAGCGCCTGAAGGTGCAAAGACGACCGGATTGTATACCATGCGTATCTATAATCCTTCGTGGTGGCATTCCAATAACCGGGATAGCCAGGGATTCAGAGGTATGATCGACCAGGGACCCATGTATGATTCGCTGGGCCGGGGTAATCCCGACGTGATGCTCTCGCCTTACTATACTTATGATATATGGACGCATGAAAACCAAACCTGGCGAAATACAACTGACCTGCGCCGGGCAGATATCAACTGGGTCGACAAGCACGAGTTTTTGTATAACAACCCGGCTTCGACCGATTTCGGTAAGCCCTGGAACGGCATGAATCTTCCCAATCCTGCCGATAGTGTTTATCTCATGTACGCTACGCCGCATTACAAACTTTTTGCGCCGCAGCACGATCCCTCTGCAATGCCTATGGGAGGAAACGGCGACTGGTATATATTCCGCCTGGCTGAGACCTACCTCCTGCGGGCTGAGGCTCATTACTGGAAAGGAAATTCCGCTGCGGCAGCGGATGATATCAACGAAGTAAGAAGCCGCGCAAAAGCGTTACTTATTACTCCTTCCCAGGTGACCATCGATTTTATTTTTGACGAACGCGTACGTGAGCTCTTTGCAGAAGAACCGCGGCACTCGGAGCTGGTCAGGGTCTCGTGTATGATGGCCAGGCAGGGTCTGAACGGCTACTCGCTAAACACGCTTCATGAAAAAAACTGGTTTTATGACAGGGTCACACGGCTGAACGTGTATTATAAAATGACGTTCAATATTTTGGGCAATACGCCGCAAATAGGTCCTCATCATTATCTCTGGCCTATTGACGATAATATTATCACGGCCAATACACTTGGAATCATTAACCAGAATAAGGGTTATAACGGTTCGGAGCGTAATATTCCGCCGCTTGAAACAATTGAGTAGTTGTCTGCAGGGCCCTTTGCCTGTAGCTTTATACCTGTCATCCCACCGAGCCTGTCATCTGCAAGTGATCAGGGAAACCTCGGAGGGATGACCCGGGTATAGCCATGAATTGTTTAAAACGTTTATTCGTATAAGAATGAGAAATCAAATATTTCTGGCCGGCTTTCTGCTTTGCCTGGGAGGTGGCTTCGTCTTTTCGTCGGCTACACAAAGAACCGGGACACCTCCCGCCAGTTTAAAAAAAGGGCTCCTCGCTTATTTAAAATTAGCAGGGAACAACCATGACCAATCTCCATACAAACGGGAGAGCCGGGTACATGGCAAACCTTTTTATGAGAATTCGGAACCCCAGAAGAGTTCCCTGCGCTTTAACGGTAAAGATCAGTGGCTTGAAATTCCGTCAGATAAATCATTATCATTGGGAAAGGGAGATTTCAGTATTTCCCTGTGGGTTCATACCAGCGATTCTATAAACGACGTGCTTGGCGATTTGCTGAGTAAATACGACCGTCGTCTGCGCAGGGGGTTCCGCTTAGGTTTTCTGGATAATGCCGTTACGCTATCACATGCCAATTCCAGGCAGCTTACGTTTGGAATAGATAACGATAAGGCATCAGGGTGGATAGACTGTGGCCGGCCGGGCAATGCGCTCACAGCCTGGGGGCTGGCCGAGTATAACGGGAAGTTGTATGCGGGGACATGTGAGCCGGGGATTAATGAAACCGGTCGAGTGTACCGCTACGGCGGGAATAAGCAATGGGAAGATTGCGGCAATCCGGATAGTTCCAATGCAGTGTTAGGGATGGCGGTCTATGAAGGAGATCTCTATGTGGGTACGGGAAAGTACCGGGTATCTGGCTCAGCATTGCCGGAATCGGAAAATATGACTCCGGGCGGCCGCATATTTCGCTATGAAGCAGATAACCGCTGGGTAGATTGCGGACAACTTCCGGGTAGTATAGCCATCGCCGGATTGGTTGTTTTTCAAAAGGAGCTGTATGCTTCCTCGCTTTATAGTCCGGGTTTTTTCCGCTACGATAAAAAGAACAATACCTGGATTGACTGTGGCACACCTGACGATAACGGCAGTAAGCGGGTTATAGGGATGGCGGTTTATAACGATCACCTGTACGCAACCTGCTATGATACGGGCAAAGTATATCGTTATGACGGGAAAAGCTGGACCGACTGTGGGTTAGTGGGAGACAATACACAGACCTATGCTTTTACTGTATATGAGGGAGAACTGTATGTTGCTACATGGCCGAGCGGACGTGTATTCAGGTTTGACGGGATAGGTAAATGGGCGGATGTGGGGCGGCTTGGGAACGAGCTTGAAGTAATGGGTATGTTGGTGCATAACGGCCGTTTTCTGGCCGGAACGCTGCCGCTTGCCGAAATTTATTCGTATGAAGGCGATACTACCTGGAAACGCGTCGACCAGATTGACCGGACTCCCGACGTAAAGTATCGCCGGGCATGGACATTGGCTGAGCATAAGGGAAAGGTATATTGTACGACACTTCCATCCGGACATATTTATGCCTATGAAGCGGGTAAAAATGTGACGTGGGATCAGCCGGTGCCTGCAGGCTGGCATCATGTTGCGGCAATAAAGACAACAGATCGTTTGCAGCTTTATATGGATGGAAAGCTTGTAGGCGAATCCGAAAGGTTTACCACCGGAGACTACGACCTGGAGAATAGCGGGTCACTCAAAATCGGCTTCGGGCCCAATGATTATTTTCGGGGGAATATGAAAGAACTGCGTATTTATAACCGTTCTCTGACCGCGTCGGAAATAAAGTACCTGGCCGAAAGTAAATGAGAGGCGATCTTACTTCTAAACACCCAAAATCCATCTAACATCAAAAGCATCGGTTATTTCAACCAGTTTTTGGTCATCATTATTCCTGGCGGGAAAATGCTCTTTGTTAAAATTCAATTTTTCAATAAGCGCCTGCCTGTCATCCCTGTTCTTACAGTGCAGAAAAACAGATATATAATTCCCGAGCGTTCTTCCCTCATCGTGTACCAGGTCCGAGCCGTGAATAATGATGCTATCCGAAACAAGCGACCCGCTGACGACAGGCATTTCTTTATAACCCGTTAATTCTTTTTCAAAAATTTCAAACTGCAATCTCCCGCCGAAGCAGGTTTGGTAATGGGTGAGCGCTTTCCTGCAATTGCCGGGAAATGTAATGAAAACAGCGCTCCCCAATTTACCGCTATGACTTCCGATAGCTGAAAGCTTATCCAACATACTTTACAAAGTTGTCCAGGATAGCCTGCCATCCTTGTTTCTGAAATTCAGGGTCATTTTCTGTTTCGGCATCAAATGTGGTGGCGATATGGGTTTTACCATTTTGCGGGGTAAACAGTGTAGTGGCCCTTCTTCCGTCAGGCATGGTGTAGGTAATTTCCTTATGCAGCTCCACCTTGTCATAAATACCTTCAAAATCAAAACCGAAGCTGCCGTCTTTAGCCTCCATCCGGGTCTTGAACCTGCCGCCTTCTCTCAGGTCGTTTTCACTGCTCGGGCTATGCCAGCTTGGGTCAGCCGTGTTCCATTGAATAATGTCCTCCGGTGTATTCCAGGCCTTCCAAACTTTTTCTACGGAAGCATTTGCTGTTGCTTCTACGGTAATTCTTGTTGCTTGTGCCATTGTTGGTTAATTTTTGTCTGTTAAATTTTACAACTCAAAATTACGACGGAGTACAGGATAGCGGCTGTTGTGAAAACGACAACTATAGGGGTGGATTATGACAATAACTTCTTTATCTTGTGATTTAATCCGTTTCGTTGATATGCAGATCTCTGTTTTTGTTCCCGAGTATGGGGTAATTGAAGCCATTACACCACCGTTCAGGACCTTTCATACTGCCAATGAGTTTTTAACCGCATTTGGCAAAAGGGCCATTTTTAAAGTTGAGTATGTGGGCCTGAAAGACTATGTACCAGCCAACAATGGCGAATACATGATAAAAACCAACAGGCTGCTGAAAGATGTAGCTGAAACGGACCTGCTGATCATTCCGCCTACATTTGGCGATATCGTCAGAGGGATTCAGGCCAATGCGGAAGCGATACCTTATTTCAGGAAATTGCACGAGAACGGTTCAAGTCTTGCCAGTTTATGTATAGGAGCCTTCCTTTTGGCCGAAACCGGATTGCTCAAGGGCAAAAAGTGCTCCACACACTGGGCTCATGTTAGCGAATTCAGGGAAAGATATCCTGATGTGGAAGTCGAAGACGGAGCTATCATCACAGAACACGATAATATTTACAGCAGTGGCGGGGCAAGCAGCTTATGGAATTTGATATTATACCTGGTTGAAAAGTTTGCCGACAGGGAAACAGCCATCATGATTTCAAAATATTTTGCATTGGATATCGGAAGAGACAGTCAATCTCAGTTCGCCATATTCAAAGGTCAGCGGAATCATGGTGATGATGGTATTCAAAAGGTACAGGATTACATTGAAAAAAAATACCAGGATAAAATAACCATAGAAACGTTGGCAGGTTTAGTTAATACCGGCCGCAGAACTTTTGAAAGAAGGTTTAAGGAAGCTACCAACAACACTCCTATAGAATATATACAGCGGGTGAGAATAGAAGCCGCCAAGAATTTCTTTGAAGCATCGAGGAAGAATGTGACTGAGATAATGTTTGATGTAGGCTATACGGACACGAAAGCATTCAGGGATATCTTTAAAAAGATTACAGGGCTTACCCCGATTGAGTATCGGAATAAGTTTGCAAAGGTAGCCAATGAAGTGTAATCTATATATAGAAAATATTCCGCTCCCTCTCACAGCTCCTGTTGCCGAAATAACAAATGGATAACGTAGCGCTGGGTTATCAGACTATGCGCAAGAGCGATGTAGTTACCATTAACTATTTTATTGCTTTTAATCGGATCTTAAATTTGGTTGTACTAAAACCAGATCTTTATGAAAACCGCTCTGCCAAAGATCCTGCTTTACATCATCGTGGTAGCTTCTTTACAATCGTGCAATAAGTCGTATTTCGAAGCTTCAATAGATTTTAGCAAACATCACCGTAAGGAGCTTTACAGCTTTTTTGACAATAGCAGCGTAATGGCTAACCTAATGATTAATTATCATTGGGGCCTGGATGAATTTAGAGCGAAGTCAGGTTTAGGGCAGTTTAGCCGGTCACAACCTTCTTCCACCGCTTTGCTGGCATCCGCAAAGAATGAACCTTCCCTGGCTTTTAATGATAGAAAGCGTCCGGTTCCGGCTGCGTTTGCATTGGATCGTTTTCAACTGATGCCGGGCATTGAACTGATTGGAAAAGGGACGAAGGCCAAAGGCCAGGTGGGGACAGAAATAACCAGGATGTTATACCTTAATTTGCCGGTCTATATGCTTTACAGATATCCGTTACCGAATGATCATGGTGAAATCTTAGGTGGATTGGGGCCCTATTTTGCTTACGGCCTGACTGGCAAGCTGAAATACATCTATAATGTAACCGAAGAGTTTTCAGCATTTGATAAGGACAACGGAGGCTTTAAACGTTTCGATTCCGGATTGGCTTTCACCGCGGGCTATCAGCTCCCGAATGGCCTTCGGGTGAGGCTGGGATATCAATTGGGACTTGTCAATATTGATCCGCTGGAAACGTCCGGGAAAATCCAAAACCGCACTTTAAGCCTGAATTTTGGCTATCCGGTCTCCAAAATGGCAAAATTATTTTCTAAATAGAAATACCGGATTCCTCCTGATCGGTAGCAGGCGAGGGTTGGCAACTCGAAATGTTGTACCCACGAAAAAAGCCAGTCAGCTTCCTGAGCCTCTGACGTAGAAATTCGTTTGCATCCGGCAATTCGATGCATTTCTTCGACAACGGTATTATATGTATTGTCCGGTTGTTCAGGTGTCTGTCCCACAATTCCCCGGTTCCATCACATTTGTTTGCCGGTAGTCCGGTTGATAACTAAATCAGTATGGAATACTGATATTGAGCAAACAAAAATAGATACTTTTGACGATCACGCTAAAAGAAATATGAAACACATCCTGATAGTTATAGCCCTTCTGCATAGTTTTTTGTCGTACGGACAGTTCAGATTGAACGGGACTATCGGTAATTACAGGGAGACCGCTAAGTTAAGTGTGAACGTTCCCCTTGTTTACGGGCGATTCGAGGAGGAAAACCGGCAGTTGGCCCCGGGTAAAGACGGTCGGTTTGAGATTATATTGCCGGTCAGTGAAGAAAAAATTGGCTATCTCTATTGGGGAAACAGCAACCTTTCCCTCTGGATGAAGCCCGGAGAGGATCTGACGATAGAATCGGACAGTCTGGGCGGACCAATCCGTTTTAGCGGAACAACCGCAGCCGCGAACACCTTGCTGATGGAATTGGAACTACACAAATCGCCGGCCTTCTATTCTGAAAAAAAGAGGGTAGAGGCCGGGCAGATGACAGACAGCGTGATTAATCCCGGCAAACGGGAACTGGCAGTTAAAATCGCCCGGGTTGATGCAAGCTCTCTGAGTAAGGATGAGAAGGAGTTTTTAAAAGCGGAACTCCATTATCATTTTATCGCTTACGTTGATTTCTATGTACGAACTACCCGCTGGCCCCTTGAAACCTGGTCGGCGTTCATATTGGATTTTATGAAAACAGAAACTACGGTACCCAGATCTGAGCTGAAAGGGCCGATGTATGATGCGTTTATCAACGCTTATCTTGACTTTCTGGGAACGCGGGTATTTTCAAGTCAGGAGGATCCGGAAAAATTTGCTGAAGAGCTGAATAGCGTATATGGGGTGAGTAGCCTTGATACCTTAAGAAGTTTAAACGATCAATACGGAAGTGCTTTTATTAACTGGCAGGCGGTCAAACGTATCCTTCCCCCGGCTCCGGCCGAACGTTATCTGGCAGGACAGGTAAAGGCTAAGTATTCGGCGGGGGAACTTTCTGAAGGAAACCACCTTTTCGACGAACTGGTTACTTTCAACAGCAATAATATTTACATAGATACGCTTGCAGCCGTTAGGAACGCACTCGTTTCTAAAACGAACAAGAAACGTGATGATATCATAATCCCGGAAGACTACAGGACGTTTGCGGATATAAAAACGATTGTGGAGCGGTATCGTGGAAAAGTGATCTATCTGGATTTCTGGGGCACCTGGTGCGGCCCCTGCAAAGTTGAAATGCGCTATGTTCCTGAACTAAAGCGGCGGCTTGAAGGAAAAGATATTACGTTCATTTACCTGGCTATGGATGAGGACAATAAGGATGGGAAGTGGAGGGAATACATTCGGGTTAGCGAGTTGACCGGGATCCATCTGCGAAAGAATAACCTTGATATACAGGCGCTATGGTCTGAATTGCTACCGGAGAACAAAAGTCTGCATGGCCATTATCCTTCTTATTTTATCTTTGATAAAGATGGCAGATTGATTGATGAGAAGGTCAAAAGACCGAGTGACGGTGAGAGCCTTGTAAGACAGCTGGAAAAATATCTTTAGCAGAGAATTGCAGTCACCCCGGATGACGAACCAATAACGCGGGAAGTAATTAGCAGTCAGGCTGCCAGGGTCTTTTTCCCGATTTACAAGCGACTTTTAGATTACCTGGACGCCAAGGGGAACTATGTATGTCAGTTTTGTGTCGGGCAATCGGCAGGTTCTGAGCAGGATGACCATGAGTGAGTGCAGTGAGCTATTGCCGGAAGGGCAGTTTGTTTGTATTACCCGGGATTGTTGTTAAAATCCCAAATGACAAGTAAGATGAACAGGGAAAGATGTAGCGACGCTTATATTTCTTTGTAACTTTATACCGCGTATTATACTTAATTAAATATTTTCCTGAATGAGTGACTTACTATATGAACAATTTAAAGAACGGGTACAGGATTTTGGAATCACAATAGGCCCGGAAGACCAGGATGGCAATATTCAAATCGATTATGGCGAAACGCACTTAACCATAAACCTGGAAAACGCCAGGAGAAGTTATGTGCAGCATGGTGATTTGACGCATCTCGACAGGATTGTCGATTCATTGCACGAAAGCCTTATGGGAATGCCGCTGCCCGGTTGGGATGAAGCAGCCCCTAACCTGTTCTTCATGCTCAGCCAGCCGGCTCACGTAGCCCAGGCGGAGTATATCAGTGAGCCGATAGCCGATGGTGTCATTAAAATATTTGTACATCATCACCAGGGCCGTTATATATGGATTAGTCACAATGTCCTCCGGTATTGGAATGTAAGCCTGGAAACACTTAAGGAACGGTGCAATTACAATATGGACATTCTGCTCGATGCATGTAAAATTCATACGGGGAAAACGCCTGATCATGTAAAGTTCGGCTGCATAGATTCAGAGATAAGCTGGCTGAACTCTGCCGTTTTATTCACGGAGAACTTTAAAAAGGAAGTCGAAAAACTGATTGGATGGCCCATCTATTTTACCATGCCGACCCGTGAGTTCTGCTTCTTCCTAAACATAAAGCACAGGCAGGCGATGGATTTGCTTTCACCGATGTTTGCTGAGGTTTTTCGCCGTGAAGATTCGCAGCTTACGCGGGAGATATTTAGTATGACGGATAGGGGTATCAGAGTAGTAGGGCGGTTTTAAAGAATGCGGGCCGGCGATGGTTACGAGGGGAAAAGATATAGTCTTACATCAAAATATTATTCTTTGCCACAATGGGTTCAGGCAGTTCTTTTTCGTCAAGCATATCCCGCATATCGATTTCTATCATCCGGCTGATCTGGGTAACGGGAATATCGTTTGCTCCGCCTTCGAAAGGATTTACAGCACTTTCGCCGACCACATCGAGTGTATGGAACACCCAGCAGACCACAGACGAAATAATGATATTGAACCAAATCGTATAACCTTCCATAAAAGTACCGTTGCCTAATTTATCCATTGTTTCCAACAAGCCGAAAGGTACCAATGTTACAAAAATGAACATCAGATAGGTCGCCATAGAAGCGAAGTTGCGGGGATAGGGAAAGTTTTTGATACGCTCGACTTTCCCCTGGTCGTCTGTGAACTTCGTAATGGATTCCTGCAAGGCTTTCCATTGAAAATCATTGATGACGCCCGTGTCCTTCAGCTCTGCCAGATTTTCAGATTGTAAAGCCGTGAGTTGGGTTGCCCGGTTCTTTTTGGACAATACGTATTTCAGTTCATTTTCAGGTAAGTATTTTTTAAGCTCATCTTCAAGGTTATTGTCCCATTCGGGTACGGAATATCTTCCATCGAAAAACTTGCGGTTACTGTATTTAGTCATATTCTCCCAGTTCCTTGGCTCCCGCAGTTGAAAACGCAAAGCCGTAAGCCACGCAAAATGGCGGTAAAACATTCGCTTTACGGTTTCGTTTTGCCGGCCTCCTACCGCATCGCGAAGTGTATAGGCAAAACTACGGCTGTCGTTGATAATCGCTCCGTAAATCTGTCGTGCTTCCCAGATACGTCCATAGCTTGCATTGTTCTTAAACCCGACAATAAATGCCAGAGCCGTACCCAGTATAGCAATTGGTTGCCAAGAAATAGCCAGGAATGTCCAGCCGAAAACTTTATATACTATGGTTGGAATCGCTGTTAAGACAGTGATAATTAATACGTCTTTTATTGTCCAGATAAAAAACTCTAAAGGAGAATATCGTTTTCCGGTGTGCATGGAATCTTTAACTTCAATTTATCAAGGGTAAAGATAATGTTTTATCTAGATTCACATATCCCATCCCCGGTCAGCACATGCTTTTCGGACTACAGGCATTCTGCCGACGAAACATAATAAATTTTGGTGGAAAAGCCGGTTTGATCAAGCCGGCAGCTAAGTATGATTTCGTGTAAGGTGGGGATGAAATTTCCTCTTTTATCCGAAATTTGTTTCTTTGCAAGAAAAAATTGGCTTATAAGCTTGCTACCCCTAATGCATGAGAGATTCAATTTGGCAACTGGTACAGGCCGGTGATAACGAGGCATTTCAGCAACTGCACAACGAGCATGTCCGGCATCTTCTCAACTATGGCCTGAGATTTTGCGGGTCAATATCGTCTGTTGAAGACTGTGTCCAGGATGTTTTTACTGAGCTCTGGATATACCGGCAAAGTATTGTCCAGCCTGCGTCGATGCGCTTTTATTTGCTGAAAGCAGTCAGAAATAAGTTGAGGGCCCAGTACCGGCGTGAACAGCCGTTTATTGCGGGGTGGGATGATAACAGCGATACACTTATTCAGCCCGATTTTAACCTTGAACCTTCCGCAGAACAACATTTGATTCAGCTTGAAATTGACCTGGAACGCCGGCATCAGATTAAAACGGCAATGAATTTATTATCACCGCGGCAGCGCGAAATCATCTACCTGCGTTATTTCAATGAACTGACCTACGACCAGATTTGTGAACTGATGGGCATTAACTACCAGACCGCCCGTTCGCAAGTTTATAGTGGTTTGAAAATATTGCGTAGTAAATTGAAAGACAGCTCGTTATCGCTATTGTTGCCTTTTTTGTTCTTTTCCTGAGAAATTTTTTTCGAAATTTTATACTACAAAATCGCTTCCCCGCTTCACTGTATAGTTGAAAACCACATGGTATGAAACCGTACAGTGACTATATCTCCTACGACGCAGAGGCTTTTTTAGCAGACCCGTCATTTCGTGCCTGGATAGCCGGTCCGACACCTGAAATGACCGCTTATTGGCAGGGTTTGTTGAAAAACCATCCTCACCTGCGTCAACCGTTTGAGCAAGCCCGGTTAATTGCTCAGGGGCTGGAGTCTACCTGGATCCCGTTTTCACAAACCTACGTGGATGAACTATATCGAAAAACACTGAGCAATTTGCCGGTTGAGCCGGTTGATTCTCCCGTTGTCCGCCGGCCGCTCCGGTCCCGATTTACCTGGACGTATGCTGCCGCCGTGTTATTGCCCCTGTTGGCAGGACTGCTGACATACGATTATTTTTTCCGGGAAAAGCTGATTCACACCGGCAATGCAGAGCTCAGGACGCTAACGCTCTATGACGGTTCGGAAATCAAGCTCAATGCCAACAGTCAGTTGCGGATCCCATCCCGGTTCAAATGGCGATCTACCAGGGAGGTCTGGCTTACCGGCGAAGGGTTTTTCGCAGTTCAAAAGCAACAGGACGACCAGACCGGTGGCAAACGTAAATTTACGGTCCATACAGAACGCGCCGAAGTGGCCGTACTCGGAACCCGTTTTACGGTTTATAACCGATCTCAGCAAACCCGCGTACTTCTCGAAGAAGGTCGGATTGCTTTAACCGATCCGGTAGCCAGGAAAATGTTTTTAATGGAACCGGGTCAGGTCGCTTCTTATAAAAAAGGGGATACGACCTACCGGGTGGAGAACGCCGACACGAAGCAGCAGCGACCTCTCACCGCCTGGCGCTCACACCTCCTGGTGTTTGAAAACGCCCCGATAGCTGAGCTGAAGCAACGGTTTCAGGAGGTTTACGGCATAGAACTGGTAATGGAAGGCGAAGAATTTAAGGAACAGCAGTTTACCGGCGAGCTGCCCCTCGATGATACACAGAAAGCGCTGAACATCCTTTCTGAAACCTTTGGCCTTGAAGCGGTGCCTTATCAGGACCGGATCTACTTCATATCGAACCCATAGTACGAGCACGGCAAATACTCTCTTTTAGCGTATCAATTCAAAAGCCAGGGCTTTGTTAAGACCGTACATGTCAAATTTTTAGAAACCCAATAAAAAAAGCCAAAATGCCTAAACTTCTTCATTCTTTATGCCTCAGTCTGGGCCTTTTAATGGCCATGGGGATCCCTGCTTCCGCGCAGGCGCTTGCCTCAGTGCAACAGCGATCCCCGTCTGCAAACGTTACGACCGAACCCAATCAGGTAAGCTTAAAGTCGTTGCTCGTCCAGCTGGAATCAAATTTTGCGGTCCGGTTCAACTACCGGGCTGCGGTGGTTCGTTCCGCTAAGGTTTCTGCGCGTCCGATGGCTTACTTCAATGAGGGAATGACCGAACAGTTGAATCAGTTATTAGCGCCATTGGAATTGCTCTGCGTGGAAATTGATGCCCGGACGTTTGTAATCCGGGAAAAGAGGTCTGTACGAAGGCAACAATCTCATGGAGTAGAAGTTCCCCGGACGGACGGAGCTCGTGCTGAAGAATCTGTTGTACCTCCGGCTGATGAATTAAAAATTCCTGAACTGGCGGTTGTTCCGGATCGTACGATCGCCGGGAGGGTAAGCGACGCTGTATCCGGGGAGGGGTTGCCGGGAGTGAATATCCTACTTAAGGGGACGCAGCAGGGAACTACGACAGATGCAGAAGGTACTTTTAAGGTTACGGTTTCTAACGATGAAGCTGTGCTGGTGTTTTCGTTTGTGGGATATGTAAGCCAGGAAATAGTGGTGGGAAGCAGGACTAACCTGGACGTCTCTCTGATAGTAGATGAAAAGAGTCTGGAGGAAGTCGTGGTGGTAGGGTATGGGACGCAGAAGAAGGTTAACCTGACCGGGGCGGTTTCATCTGTCGGTTCGGAAGTTCTGGAAAGCCGGCCGATCCCTAATTTAGGCCAGGGTCTTCAGGGGATGATTCCCAATCTTAATATTACTCAGAGCAGCGGGACAATTGGTGGAGGAGCATCTTTTAACGTCAGAGGTTTTACTTCGATAAATGGTGGAGAGCCTCTGATATTGGTGAACAATGTTCCCCAGGATATAAACCTGATCAACCCAAATGATATAGAAAGCATTACTGTATTGAAAGACGCGGCTTCCGCAGCTATTTATGGAGCACGCGCGGCCTATGGAGTGATTCTGATTACTACAAAAACCGGTAAAAAGAGCGACAAACCCAGGATCTCGTTGTCTTCCAACTATTCTGTAAATAAGCCTACAGTCATTTTTAAAGCCATGGACGTATTGGAAAGGATGGATTATATGAATACGGCAAATATGGCAGCAAATGGCGTTCCCTATTATCAGTTTACCGATATGTACAAGGAGAAGATCCTGGCTCATTATCATGACCCTTCGCAGCCTGCCGCATTTCCTGATCCCAATAATCCCAATAAATGGCTGATGAGTGGTAATACTGATTGGTCGGAATGGCTGTTAAGAGATAGTTATCCCCAGCAACAGCATATGGTCAGCGTTTCAGGAGGCTCCGATAAAATAGATTATTATTCTTCCCTAGGGTACTTCAACCAGAAGGGCATGGCGAAGCAGTTCAACGAAAATTACGACAGGTACAATTTTGTAACCAATATAGACTATAATATTAACAAATGGGCTCGTGTGGGAACGAATATTATGTTTTCCAAAGAATCTAAAATATGGGGTCCTCTTTTCCCGGAAGCTGATATGTCTTACCAGCTTTTTCAATGGCCGAACTGGCCTGTTTTTGCTCCGGACGGAAATTATGCAATTGATGGGACAGGTGTTCCCAATATGGTGCAGTTGCAGAGAGAAGGGGGATACCAATCCAGAGACAAGAATTACCTGTGGTTAACGGGTAAAGCCAAGCTGACGCCAATCAGGAATCTCTCCTTTAACATAGATTATTCGTTCAATGCAACAAATATTGGGCTATTGAATTACTATAAGCGTCTTCCCAAATATTATGTAGACGGTACGATCTACGACTATTATCCGGGAACAAATCCCAGCCAGGTGGGCAGAACAACTCATGACAATAGGTATTATGTATTCAATGCGTTTGCTGACTACACAAATAAGTTTGGCAAACATGAACTGAATGCAATTATCGGGTTTAACCAGGAAAATGCTTTAAATAGTTCTTTTTCAGCCAGAAGAACTAATCTGACGGTAGAGGATATCCCTTTTATGAGATTAGCCTCCGGTGAGCAGTTTGCAACCGATAATGCATCGGAATATGCAATAAGAGGTGCCTTTTCCCGTCTGAGCTATAACTACGATGACCGCTATTTCCTGGAGTATAACGGCCGGTATGACGGCAGTTCAAAATTTCCTAAAAGCAACCGATTTGAATTCTTTCCGTCGGCGTCGGTCGGATGGAGGGTAGATAACGAAGCATTTTTTGCTCGCTTGAGAAGTGTAATTTCTATGTTCAAAATAAGGGCTTCTTATGGCAAATTAGGAAATCAAAGCGTAGCGAGCAATTATCCTTACGTCGCTTCGTATGGCTCCGGGGAAGTCAACTACCTTATAGGCGGGAGACGCCCTATGACAGTATATGCTCCTGCATTGGTAAGCCCTGTATTGACGTGGGAGACTGTTACTCAGCGTAACCTGGGGTTCGATGTTTCACTTTGGGATAACAGGCTGAATGGCTCTCTGGACTTTTATAGGAGAGATACAAAAAATATGCTCACCAGATCTCAGACACTACCGGCAGTACTGGCTGTGGGAGAACCACTGGAAAATGCTGCAAATTTGAAAACTACCGGCTTTGATCTTTCGCTTTCATGGAAGGAGAGAGGTAAAAAGGTGAATTATGCTTTTACATTTTTATTATCTGACAACACCTCTGAAATAACCAAATTCAGTAATCCTACAGGCCTTATTGCTGACTATTACGTAGGTAAGAGTATCGGAGAAATATGGGGGTTCTCTACGGGAGGAATTTTCCAGACAGATGAGGAGGCAAGAGCATTAGATCAGACTAATATTTCTGGCAGACAGCGCAGAGCAGGAGATTTGTTCTTTGAAGATTTGAATGGAGATGGGAAAATTACCTATGGAAGGAACACCCTTGATGATCCGGGCGACCGGAAGGTTATTGGAAACAATACTGCCCGGTACAGCTTTGGGTTAAGGTCTGAGGTTGAATGGAAAGGATTCGATTTAGTTGCTTTTTTCCAGGGAATAGCAAAACGTGATTTACAGTTGAACGGCACATTCTGGGTAAATGCCTACGCTGATGAATGGGCTGTCCAGAATAAAGTGATTACAGATTGGTGGTCTCCCGAGAACCCGGACGCATATTTTCCCAGGCCTCTTATTGTAGGAGGAAGCGATGTAATTGCCGCCCAAACCCGCTATTTGCAAAATGGAGCCTATATGAGGCTAAAACAATTGACATTGGGGTACAGGATACCTGCCGATGTAACCCGAAGGCTGGGTATCGATAGACTGAGAGTCTATTTTAGCGGGAATAACGTTTGGGAAATCAGCAATATATATAAAAGAGTTGCAGATCCTGAAATGAATAATATCCAGAATAATCCGATAAACAGATCAATCTCATTCGGTTTAGATATCAGTTTTTAATATATGCAACTATGAAAAATATCTCATATATAGTAATTACATCATTGTTCCTTTTTTCTTCATGCAACAATGAATATCTGGAAAAGTATCCATTGGATGAAATCAGTAATGCATCTTTTTGGAATTCGTTCTCTGATGTCGAAATGTATGCTAACCAGTTTTATCCGCATATAGGAGGTTGGAGGTACGATACGGACTCCGATGACCATGTGTATAACGCTCGTCATCCTTATCTATGGAATGAATATGCCGTGCCTTCTACGGGTGGCGGATGGGCTAAGAGCGATTGGCTGCAGATACGAAGGTGCAATTTCGCTCTTATTTCAATTAAAGCTATGGAGCCTAACAAACTGCTCCAGCAGTACGAAGGAGAAATACGCTTTTTCAAAGCTTTCTTTTACTTTCAAAAGATCAGGCTTTTTGGTGATGTGCCCTGGTTTGAAACCGATCTGCAGGTTGATTCCGAGGAGCTGTACAAAGGGAGGGATTCCAGGAAAGTAGTTTTTGCCAATTTGGTAAAGGACTTGGATTTCGCAATAGCCAATCTGCCGGAGCAGTCTGCTGATGATCGCCTGACCAGGTATGCCGCGCTTGCCTTGAAAGCGGAAGCTTGTCTGTATGAAGGTACTTTCAGAAAGTATCACGGCATTGGAGATTATGAGGCCGTGTTGAGGGAGTCTGTCAGTGCAGCCGAAAGCATAATTAATTCCGGGTTGTTTTCTGTTTACACGACGGGGAACCCGGATAAAGACTACTTTGAATTGTTTGTAAAGCATGAGTTGAAGGGGAACCCGGAAGGAATAATGGTAGAACGCTTTTTGGAGAATATTCGAATGCACAATAACGTAGATATGCTGGCTGGAATGCATGCGGGATATACGAAGGATTTTGTCCGGGGATATTTATGTAAAGACGGCTTGCCGATATCCATTAGCCCTCTTTACAAAGGTGATTCGGATTTTGGAGACGAGTTTATAAACAGAGATCCGCGTATGGAGCAATCTATGCTGACATCGGAACGCCCCTACAGAATATTTCCAGATGGCTCTGTATCCTATCTTAGCCTACCGGTTTGGGATCTTTATTGCGCTACCAGCTATTATATTACCAAAGGATATTCGCCCTATGCGACGGATCTTCAGACAGGCAGAATGATAATGGATAACTTTATATTCCGGTATGGAAAACTACTGGTCGGTTATGCAGAAGCGAAAGCCGAGCTAGGAGAGTGTACGCAGGAAGTTCTTGATAAGAGTATTAATCTTTTAAGAGATCGTGTTGCAATGCCTCATCTGAAAGTCGAGGTCGGATTTGTTGATCCGGATTGGCCGGATTGGGAAATCCCTGTGTCGCCTCTTATTAACGAGATTCGCCGTGAGCGACGTATAGAGTTGTGCGCCGAAGGCAGCCGGTGGGATGATCTGGTACGTTGGAAGGCAGGGAAATTAATTGAGAATCCGTTAACTTTTTTAGGAGCTCGTGACCCTGCAACCAAGCAATACAGAGTTGTTTATCCGGGATTCAGCACCAGAACGTGGGATGATAAATTGTATTTTCGCCCGCTGCCGACGCAGGAACTCGTTCTGAATTCCGGTTTGACGCAGAACCCAGGATGGTAAATGTGTTTGTATACCAATATTCCCCAAAATTCTTTTGCTATATTATTATGCAAATCATAAGCAGGATTTCTTTTTATTCTTTTGTGTTGGCTTTGGCTCTCCCGATACCTTGTAAGTCGCAGCCGTATGACCCACATGTTGGTAGCAGCAGGAAGGCGATTTATGTCACAACAGGTGATTCCGGCAGTACCATGAACAGAATTCTCGGGCTGCTGAAGTCGAGATTAACAGAGCGTTCGAAAGTCGCCTTCACAAGCGGTAATCAGAAGAGTGATTTTACGATCGAGCTGACTGTAAAAGAGGGTTTGGGGGCAGATGGTTTTAGCATTTCATCGAAAGGGGAAGATTGGGTAGAAATACGGGGGAACGATTACAAAGGGCTTCTTTATGGGGTTGGGAAGTTCCTCCGGACTTCTGCGTATATCCAGGATAGTTTTGTGCCGGGAAAGTGGCGCGGGACCTCTGTTCCCGAAAAAAAAGTAAGAGGGATTTATTTTGCCACACACTTCTACAATTACTATCAAACGGCTCCCATAGAGGAAGTACAGCGATATATAGAAGACCTGGCTCTTTGGGGGGTTAATTCTTTGATGGTCTGGTTTGATATGAATCATTTTAACGGGATAAAAGACCCGGAAGCCCAAATATTGCTAACTCGCCTTAAACGTTATATGGAGACGGCCAGGAGCCTTGATCTTGCTATCGGCTTTATTGCTATCGGCAATGAAGGGTATTCAAATAGCCCGGAGGAGCTTCGGGCTGTTCCGGGAGGAGGAAGGGGAGGCTATTATTCAAGTGCAATATGCCCCAATAAGCCCGGGGGTATGGAATATATCCTTTCTAATTCCGGCGCTTTTTTTGATGAGATAAAGTATCTCCAACCACACTATATATGCATCTGGCCTTACGATCAGGGAGGTTGTGGATCTGATTGCTGTCAGCCATGGGGGGCTAACGGGTTTATGAAATGTGCAAAAGCTATTTCCAGCCTGGCAAAGAAAAAAATACCAGGTATTAAGACCATTTTATCTACCTGGTATTTTGATAAGAAGGAATGGGAAGGGATAAAAGACAAACTACCTGAATATACAGATTGGGCAGACTTGCTGCTTGCCGAGTCCATAGATGGATATTATGACATTGTTAGTCAGAGAAGTACTCACGACTTTCCGGTAGTCGGTTTCCCGGAGATCAGTATGCATCAGACATTTCCCTGGGGAGGGTTTGGTGCTACCCCCCTTCCCAACCGGGTAAAAGCACAATGGGAAAAGGTGCATAATAAACTCGATGGCGGGTTTCCATATTCGGAAGGTGTATTTGAAGATATCAGTAAAGTAGTATGTGCTCAATTGTATTGGAACAACGAAACCTCTCCGGATTCCGTGATAAAGGAATACATTAATTACGAATTTGCACCGGACAGCCCGGATCCCTTGCTGAAGGTAATTTCTGTATTGGAGAAAAATCATCATTACCGTTGGTGGCCGGGAAAGCTGGAAGGTGTAAAACTGTTGATGGATTGGTTTCCCTCCAAAAATACTCCGCAGCAGGAAGACCCGGGTGCAGAAGAAGCTTATGATACGGTTAAGAGGATGGATGAAAACTTGCCGGCTTGGGCGAAAGATTCATGGCGGTGGAGAATTCTCTATCTCAGAACGATGTTGGATGCAGAGCTGAAAATGAATAGCGGAGTTCCTAATGAGCGGGCGCTGCAGGGCTTTGAAGAATTGATGAAAATATATCATACAACAAAAAATACCGATCCTGTAGTAAAGCCTCCGATTCCTTTTCGGTAATGGGGGAGGTACCTTCTCTGATGGAGCAACTGATAGTTTCATCACAGGACAGGACCTGCATGTGAACGGAGACAAGTATAATTTCATTGTATTGAGATGTCGTCAATAAAAATCACCCGGATCGAAACGGTCTGCCATTCTCATCTGCTGCTGCTTCGGATTCACACCGATGCCGGAATAACAGGTAACGGTGAAACTTACTATGCCCCCCAAGCGGTAGCTTCTGTGCTTCACGACTGGATGTCAGACCGGCTTTTGGGGGAAAATGCTTTGGATATCGAACGCCACTGGCGTTTTTTCTATGAACGGTTTATCAATTTCGGAGGTCGGGGTGCTGAACTGCGGGCGCTATCGGCACTGGATTTATGCCTGTGGGACATTCTCGGACAGTCATGCGGCCTGCCGGTGTGGCAGTTGCTGGGAGGCAGGACCCGGGCAGAAGTACCGGTCTACAACAGTGCCGGCGGTACTAGCTACGGGCCTACATCGACAGGATACGCCCATAATCCGGAAAAGCTTCTATGGCCAGGCTACGGAAGTAGCGGTTTCGACGGTCCCTTGGAAGATAACTGGGCCAGCATCCATCGCCCTGCGGCGTATGCTGAAGAGCTGATCAGGGAAGGGTACAAGGGGATGAAAGTCTGGCTTTTAGATCCCCTTGCCCATCAGGCAGGCGGCTCATTGTACCTGTCGTGGAACGAGATAAAAAAAGCTTTACAGCCCTTGTTTTCTATCCGCGATAGGGTAGGCTACGACATAGAGATTATGCTGGACGGCCATGGTTTTTTTCAATGGCCGGCGGCCATGCGCATAGCCGAAGTAATGCGGGAGATAAAGCCGCTGTGGATGGAAGACGTTCTGCGTGTAGATAATATTGACCAGCTTCGCAAGTTTCACGAGAAGGCAGGTGTTCCCATTGCTGTAAGTGAAATGTTTACTACACGGGAAGATTATCGTCACGTATTGGAAAAGCAGGCAGCAGACTATATCATGATCGACCCTACCTGGGTGGGCGGGATTTCTGAAACCCGCAGGATTACAGAGATGGCTGTTCCGTACAATATACCGGTTACCATACATGATTGTACAGGCCCTTTCACGCTACTGGCCGGTGTGCATGTTGGTATTTCGTGCCCTAATGTGGTTTTCCAGGAAAGTGTCCGTGCTCATATTCGAACAACGTACAAACATTTGATTGACTATTCTGTAAATATAGAAAATGGTCAGGTCCGGGCTCCGGATAAGCCTGGTATCGGTGCTGCCTGGCTACCTTCTCTTTTCTCCCCGCAGCAACCTTCTTATCGTATTTCCCAAAAGTAAAATTGATCTCCCTTGCCAATGACATTTTCTGAAATGACTTTTTCGACGTCCCGGTATATGTATGCTCATTCATGCAGGGCGATCCCGAACGGAGTATCCAGCTCAATTGGTCACTGAAATAACGGGGCAGCATCAACAAAGGTTTATGAAAGAGGAATACAAAAAAAATGAGGGAAGTCTCTGGTATGTTTACCGGATAGCTTTGGTGGCCTCCGTAGGCGGATTCCTGTTTGGGTATGACCTGGTAATTATTTCGGGCGCGATTCTTTTTATAGAAGAATACTTTCAGCTGTCGGCAGGAATGAAAGGGTTCGTGGTGAGCAGCGCAGTCCTGGGAGCAATATCAGGCCCGTTGATAGGGCTTTGGTTTACGGACCGTCTTGGCCGTCGGATGACAATGATGGCTGCAGCCTTATTCTTTTTGATATCTACAGTCGGATGTGCTTTGGCTTCTACTGTATGGGGCCTTTGTTTCTGGCGGTTTCTGGGAGGGATTGGCATTGGGCTGGCCATGATGTCTTCGCCTATTTATATTGCCGAACTGTCTCCCGCCGAACAACGTGGCCGCCTGGTAAATGTGAATCAGTTGTCAAACGTAATCGGGATTAATATGGCTGTGATAGTAAGCTACTTTTTTTCCTTTGACGGAGATTGGCGATGGATGTTCGGTTCTCAGGGAGTCCCTGTAGCGTTTTTATTTATCGGTCTTATGCTGATTCCGGAGAGCCCGCGCTGGCTCGCAGAACGTGGCCGCTGGACAGACGCGTTGAAGATCCTCTCCCGTATTAACGGGGAAGAAAAAGCCGGACGCGAGCTGGCAGAGATTCGAAAGAAGCTCGGGGAAGAAAAAGGGAACTTCGGAGAGTTGTTAGGGGGCAGCGTCCGGAAAGCTCTGGTAACAGGGACTCTTTTGATGGTCCTGTCACAAATCAATGGGGTGAATATGCTGTTGCTGTATGGCCCGACAATTTTGTCGGAGGCGGGCATAAATGTAGGATCAAGCGCGATCCTGAGCTCAATCCCTGTGTATTTGTTCATATTTGTGTGCACAATGGTCGCTTTCCCCATGATTAAGCATTTCAGCCGACGTGGTTTGCTGATTGCAAGCGTATTGTTTATGACGTGCGGCCACTTGTTAATGGCTTTCATTTTATACAAGAATTATCCCGTCCTGTTTATTTTGTTTCCGATGTTGATTGCGACGGGTGCATTTACATTGGGTTTGGCTCCGTTAAGCTGGATAATTGTTTCGGAGTTCTTCCCGACACGTGTGAGGGGAAAGGCCATGGCGGTAGTATGCTTCTTTCTTTACGGAGCATCCTTCGGGATAACGCAGTTATTCCCGGTAATGACAGATTGGTTTTCGACCGAGTATGGGAGCCCGGCAGGGATGTACCTTGTTTTTGCCGGGATCTGTTTACTGGGAGCTTTATTTGGGTGGAAAATGGTGCCCGAGACTAAAGGACTAAGCCTGGAAGAGATAGAAGAGGTATGGAAGCCTGGCAGAACATAATAGAGAAAAAATTTGGCAGGCAAACATTTTATAGTTAATCCAATGCAGAATTTTATTAAATACCGTTCAGTCCAGATATTTTGTGCCAGGTCTTTGCTAAGCGGGAGTTGTATTTTTATATACCTCCTGTTTCAAACTATATCTCTTTTTGCCGAACCCGGAAAGATACAATCTTCCAGACTTTACATCGGTCGTGCCACAGTTGATATTACCCCAATACTTCCTGTTGCGCTTGCCGGACAGTTTCATTTACGAATTGCGACAGAGGCTGAAACTCCCTTGACTGCGAATATCCTGGTGATAGAAGGCAGGGAGAACAATCGCTTATCTGATCTTGCTATTATGGTTTCCTGTGATGTACTCTATGTTCCTACGGATCTGGTGATGCTCGTTCGCCGGGGTGTAAAGGAAAGACTTCCGGCGCTGGATGTGAGTAAAATAATATTGAATGCTACCCATACGCACACAGCGCCGGTACTGCGGGAAGAAGGGGAATATCTCATCCCCGGAGAAGGAGTTACGCAGGTGAAAGATTATCGTCGCTTTTTTGTAAAGCAGGTGGTGGAAGGAATTATTCGTGCCTGGAATCAGCGGAGTGAGGGAAGCGTTGCCTGGGGATTTAGTTATGCTGTAGTCGGCTATAATCGCCGGGTGTCGTATGCCGACGGTACTGCCGGAATGAACAGCAAAACCAATTTGCAGGAGTTTCGTAACCTGGAGGGGCCTGAAGATCATGACATCAATACACTTTTCTTCCGGGATAAAGCGGGTACACTCGTTGCAATTGTAATTGGGGTGGCAAGCCCGGCTCAGGAAGTAGAAGGACGTAGCGCTGTTAATGCCGATTATTGGCACCCCATCCGGGAAGAGATTCGTAGGCGTTTCGGAAATGGAATCTGTGTATTGGGGTGGGTTGGTGCTGCTGGTGACCTTTCTCCCCATCTGCGGTACCGTAAATCGGCCGATGACCGTATGCGTGAGCTAAGGGGCCTTAGTCGCCTTAACGAACTGGCACGTCGTATTCTGATGGCCGTGGAAGAGGCCTATGAGGCTGTAAAAGCAGATTTTTATTCGGAGGCGATTTTTATACATAAAACAGAGGCGCTACGACTACCCGAAAGGCAGGTAACTGAGCGAAATTTTGCTGATGCCAGGACATTTGTTTCTGATGCCAAAAGTCAGATTTTGGAAAAGCCGAAAGTAGCAGATGGGCTGTATCGAAGAATGACCTGGGAAGAAGAAACTCTCAAACGCTACGAGCGACAGCAAGAAAATCCGGAGCTTGACTATGTGATGGATCTGCATGTGATACGTTTGGGAGATATTGCTGTCTGTACTAATGAATTCGAGCTTTTTTCAGATTATGGGATCCGGATACAGGCCAGGAGTAAAGCGTTGCAAACTTTTGTTGTTCAATTGGCTGGCAGCCCTGAATGGGGGGCCTATCTTCCCTCACAAAAAGCTGTTAACGGGGGAGCCTATAGTGCGGTAATCCACAGCTCACGTATCGGGCCTGAAGGAGGACAGGTACTCGTAGATAAGACTGTCAGGATGATCAATATGCTCTGGCCTGATTAAGGAAAACTTCTTATAGCGATTCATAAGAGAGTTTTAAGAGAATACAGTATACGTTATTATGGTAACAACCACTTTTGTCGGAGAAAAACGGAAAGAGAGAACCAATGGTTTCTTGTATTGGTTTCTGTTACTTATTCTGAATATCTCAATTTCCTGCCAGTACAATCCTGCTATCGACACTACCTCGCATGAAGGCTCTTTATCACCGGCAGAGGCATTATCGTCCTTCGAACTGGAGGAGGGTTTTCAGATCGAGCTTTTGGCGTCGGAACCTTTGATATCCAGCCCGGTAGATATGGAAGTTGACGAGTACGGGCGAATGTACGTGGTGGAAATGCCCGGCTATCCGCTCGATAAAAGTGGTACCGGTAAAGTCAAGCTCCTGAGCGATACGGATGGAGACGGCGTGATGGACAAAAGCGTGGTATTTGCCGAAAACCTGGTTTTGCCCAACGGGATTATGAGATGGAAAAAAGGGGTGATCGTCACCGATGCTCCGGACGTAATTTACCTGGAAGATACCGATGGCGACGGGAAGGCCGATATCAGGAAAACCCTGCTCACGGGCTTCTCTCTATCTAATCCGCACGTGAATGTCAACAATCCTGTCTATGGTCTTGACAACTGGATTTATCTTTCTCACCTCGGAGCCATCGGGACCCGGAAGTACGGGACAGAATTTGGTGATACCGGGAGTGAGGTGCACTTTACAGACCAGCCCCACAGCCCCAGGCTTCCCAAAAATGCAAATAGTAATAATGTTCGCTTCAGGCCTGAATCCTACCAGTTGGAAACCGCTTCGTCACGCAGCCAGTTCGGGCATACCTTCGATCGGTGGGGGAACCATATCCTGACCCACAACCAGAACCATATTTATCACGAAGTAATAGCCGATCGCTACCTGGCGAGAAACCCCGAGCAGGTTGTATCCAATGCAACTGAGCCGGTTTCTGACCATGGCAATGCCACCGAAGTGTTCCAGATTACGACCAACCCTGACAGGCAATTGTTTACGCCAGTCGGTGTAACGACGGCTTCGAGTGGAATTACAGCTTACCTTGGCGGACTATTTCCTGCTCCTTACGACGGGAATGTGACATTTGTGGCAGAATCGGTCAGCAATCTGGTGCATGTGGACATTCTCACGGCCAAAGGGGCCACGTTTAAAGGTGGGCGACTACACTCTGACCGGGAGTTCCTGGCTTCCAGAGATTCCTGGTCAAGACCCGTAAATATGTACATCGGACCGGATGGCGCGCTTTATGTCCTGGATTATTACAGGAGGATTATAGAGCATCCCGAATGGATGTCGGACGAAGCAGTGGAAGCGGGCGGATTATACGACGGGCATGATATGGGAAGAGTCTACCGGATCACACCGGCGGGAACCGGTAGGCCGGAATGGACCAATGGACTGACTCTCGGAAGCGCTTCCTCAAAAGAGCTGGTAGCACAACTGGAAAGTAAAAACATCTGGTGGCGGCAGCATGCGCAGCGATTGCTGGTAGACAGGAAGGATTACTCAGTTATTGACGACCTGCAAGTGTTGGTACGTGCTTCTGTCGAGGCAACCGGACGACTCCATGCCTTGTGGACCTTACAGGGCTTGGATAAGCTGACAATCCCTGTCATTGCTATTGCATTAAAAGATAAAGAAGCAGGCGTGCGGGAAAATGCAATCAGGCTGGCAGAATTACAATTAAATACGTCGCAGGAACTGGTGCAGTTACTATTGAAACTGGAGAAAGATCCAGATGCGAAGGTAAGGTTCCAGTTGCTGTGTACGCTTGGCTTTGTATCTACGCCGGAAGCAGCTTCTGTAAGACAACGGCTGCTTTTCAAAGATATAGAAGATGAATGGGTACAAGTGGCAGCGCTATCGGCAGACTCATCGCAAACAGTCCCTCTCCTGAAAGAGGTGCTGGCAAAGTATAATCCAGACCAGCCGGCTTATGCATCATTGGTCAAAAGGCTGACAGAGATGGTGGCTGCAGGACAGGATTTGCCCCAGATAAGCGAGCTGGTGCATAGCTCCATATCCGGAACAGGCAAACAAAGTGAAGCAGCCCTGCTGGAAGGATTAGCGGAGGGTGTCAGGCGTAGGAAAGACACACTCAATACCCTGGCCGGCGAGCAACCGCTTCTGGCAGAAACAGTGATGAATCATCGATCCGGCGAAGTGAGAAAAGGTGCCCTGGAGCTTTTGAAAGCGGGGATGCCGATGGAGGAAAGCCTACTTGCTGCCAGCATACGAAAAGCCGGGGACGTCGTGGAGAATACCGCATTGCCAGCTGAGGCGAGAAGTCTTGCCGTAGAGTTTTTCAGCCTTGAGAAAGACCTGTCAAAACACTTCGACTTTCTGAAAGCGCTCATCGATCCGAAAGAAGAGCCGGAGGTACAGAAAGCCGCTATCCGGGTAATGGATAAGCTTCCCGGGGCAAAAACGGGTCGTTATATCCTGTCGAAATGGGAAAGCCTGACCCCCGAAGTAAGGGATGCTGCCCTGGATCTGTATATATCTGACAAAGAACGGGTTCCTTTACTGCTTGATGCTATTGAATCGGGAAAGGTACAGGCGTCGGGACTGGGTTACTTCAGGGGAGTACGTTTAATGAGCCATTCCGACGATGCGCTTAGAGACAGGGCCAGGGAATTATTGGCAGGGGGAACCAGCACCGAAAAAGCGATTGCCGATTACCAGCAGTCGCTGAAATTGGAAGGAAACGTGAGTAAAGGAATGGAAGTATTTGTGAAAAACTGTTCGATATGCCACCAGGTACGGGGAGAAATGGGGGTAGTATTCGGTCCCGACCTGGGGACGGTGCACAACTGGCTTCCCAAAGACCTGCTGGCCAATATCCTGGATCCTGCGCTGTCGATGGCACCGGGCTACGACTATTGGGGAATAACGCTTAACAACGGAGAATCGATCCAGGGCACCATCGCAAGTGAAACCTCTTCGGCTATTCAGCTAAGACTGGCTCCGGGAGTTGACCAGACGGTAAACCGGCAGGATATTAAGTCTATCCAAACCCTTAATATGTCTCCTATGCCGGGTTTTGCGGGTACAATCGATCACCAGGAAATGGCCGATCTGATTGCTTTCCTGCGGAACAGCCGGGTGAAGTGAGAGTTAAAGAAAACATTAATTATGAACAGAAAAACATTCCTCAAAACCGGTTTCCTGGCTGGAAGCGCTTTGCTTACCGGGATTGATACCGTGGCAGCCAGCCTGAAAGAGGTTCCTGCATCTCAGCCTTTTAAAATGAAATTCTCTCCGGAATTCGGCATTTTTGACGATATAGCAGGGAAGGATGTAACAGACCAGATCAAATGGGGCTATGACAATGGCTTCCGGGCCTGGGAAAACACCTACCTGATCAGAAGACCTGTAGACGAGCAGGAGCGTATCAGCCAGACGATACAGAAGCTTGGAATGGAATTCGGGCAATTCGTAGGTGTATTTTCTTTCGATAAGGCCACTTTTGCCGGTAGAGATAAAGATGCCCGGGAAAAAGTGCTGGCCGACATACGGGCTTCGGTAGAAGTAGCCAAGCGAATGAATACCAAAATCGTACATAACGTGCTGGGCAAAGCAGATCCGAATCTCCCGTGGGATTTCCAGATGGCCAATGCGATCGAGCTCTTAAAAAGAGCAGGGGATATTTACGAATCGTATGGTATCACAATGGTGATGGAATCGATGAATCATAAAGTTAACCATGCAGGGATGTTTCTGCATACGATCCCGCAGGCTTATGCCCTTGCCAAAGGAGCAGGTAGCCCGAGTATCAAGGTACTGTTCGATTTTTATCATGTACAGATACAAGAAGGCAACATCATTCCGACGCTCGACTACGCCTGGGACGAGATCGCTTATTTCCAGATAGGGGATACGCCTGGGAGAAATGAACCGACTTCAGGAGAAGTGAATTTTAAAAATGTCCTGCAGTATATCTATGACAAAGGTTATCGCGGTTTCGTAGGAATGGAGCATGGTACCAGCAAGCCTGGGAAAGAAGGGGAGCTACGAACGCTACAGGCATACAGGGAAATCGATCCGGTAGCGCTTTAAAGTCGACACCTCAATACTCAACCCCTATTTTCATCCCCCTCTGCCAGGATTTCATTATCGCCTCACAGATAGCCGTGGAAACCAACCCGTCTGCTGCAGAGGTTTCGGGGCATCGCCGCCCTTCGACTGCCTCCAGGAAAGCGATCCGCGGAATCCCTATGCCGGCAGAGATCCGCGGTTGTCGGAGACTATTCTCTATAATGGAGTGCTGTGGAAAGGTACAGCGCTGGAGATCTGGAATGGCGGACTACATGCACCTCCCCGCGAGAGAGCTACCAAGACCGGCTACTACCTAAAAAAATATGTAATCGAAGGAGTTTCACTAAATCCTACGGCGCCGGTCCCAAGAGAACATACCTGGGTTATTTTCCGATTTGGCGAAGCACTTCTCAATTATGCGGAGGCTATGAATGAAGCCTACGGACCTGCGGTAACCGGTCCCGGCTTACTGGGCATGACCGCCATTGAAGCAGTCAACATGGTGAGAACCAGGGTTGGAATACCGGCTTTTCCTTCCGATATTTCAAAAAGTGAGTTCAGAGACAAGCTCCGGAACGAACGGAGAGTAGAATTGGCGTTTGAAGATCACCGGTTCTGGGATGTCCGGAGATGGAAAATCGGGGCTGCCACAACAGATATCTATGGCGTTAGTATTCAGAAAATGGGGGACGAACTGTCATTCACTGAAAAACTGGTGGAGAAACGTGTATGGGCTGAGAAAATGAATCTTTACCCTGTCGAGCAGTCCGAGTTATTTATCAACAAGGCTATCGGGCAGAATGAAGGATGGTAAGCGTGGCGTATTGTTTTAAAATATTAAGGTATACGATTGAAATGTATTATTCATTTGATAAAAATACAATTGGTAGAAACGCACCGGGTAGTCCGGGCATGATGCATCCTGGAGGGTACCGGCGCTTTTTCCTGTTTTCTTTTTTACTGCTGATATCAGTAACCGGTATGCCGGCACAAAAATCTCCGGGTAACCTCGTCATACGTACAGCGGGTTTTTCATATGAGATTGCGCCTTCCGGCCGGAATATCAGTTTCAGAGACAATTATTCCGGTGTTGACTATTACGATGGCGGCAAACCGACTTACGTAGCTACTGTCAGGAAAAACGGGAAGGATTATCCGGCAACCTCGGTTTCTTTGAAAGGGAAAATTCTGGCGATCCGGTTTGAAGAGGCGGGTGTTTCGGCCGAGATTCTCAGCCAGGTATCCGGAAATAGTTTTTCGTGGGAGATTCTCACGGTAAGTGGCTCTCCGGAAACGATTACTTTTTTGGATATTCCCCTCACTTTAAAAGCTTCGCCTGACGAGCCATTCGGGGTTTGCGCCCTCTCTATGAACCTCGAAACCCAGGTTACCGCGCTTCCGCCGCTTCAGAGCCACCTTACGGCCACCTGTCACCGGCGTTTTGGAATAAAGGGGGGGGAAGTGACGGTACTGGGAGTCGCACAACCCCGGGAGAACCTGTTGCCTGCTTTGCAGGAGATTATGAAAAAGGCAAAAAATATTCCTTTTTCAGACGAAGGGGGTGCCTGGGCGCTTTCCCGCAAGTCAGGTTACGGTTCTTACCTGATGAACTTCGGTTCTATTCATGAAGAGAACGTAGACGATTGGATAAATAACTGCCGTGCGCTTGGTTTTAATCAAATTGACTATCATGGGGGGAGTGACTTTTTCAGGTTCGGAGATCTTGAGCTGAATGCGCAGAAATGGCCTGAAGGATGGAATAGTTTCAAACGGATTAACCAACGGCTGCTGCAACAGGGTATAATGCCTATCCTGCATACCTACGCGTTTTTTCTTGATAAGAAGTCTGTGTACGTCACACCTGTTCCGGATAAAGGATTGGCTTTTTCCGGGCGTTTTACGCTGGTGCGCCCGATTACCGATAGCGATGAAGAAATCGAGGTAAAGGAATCCACCGCCGATATTTCCACTATAACCGGTTTTTTCGAGCGGAACAGTGTCTCCTTGAGAATAGGAGATGAGCTGATTACGTTTACCGGTGTCACCAGGACGGCGCCCTTCCGCTTTACCGGCTGTAAACGGGGCGCATATGGAACGAAGGCCTCAGCCTATAAAGCGGGGACACAAACGTACCACCTGAAAGAATGTTTCGGACTCTTTCTGCCTGACCCCGACAGCCTTCTTTTTACGAAAGTAGCGCAACAAACAGCCAGAATTGCCGAAGAAAATCATTTCGGCGGATTATATTTTGATGCAATCGACGGGAGTGATATACTTGGGGGTGGTGATTACGCATGGTACTACGGTACGAAGTTTATTTTTGAGGTTGCCAAACATCTAAAACGGCCCATAGGGATGGAAATGAGTGCAATGTGGCACCATTTCTGGCACTACCGAACCCGCTGGCAGGCGTGGGACAAACCCATCAGAGGACAGAAACGTTTTGTCGATCTACATCTGGAATCGATCAAGGGGCAAAACATGATGCTGCCGCTCCATCTCGGCTGGTGGGAGAATAAAACCTGGGATCCGCCTCAGACAGAACGTAGCTTTCCTGATCATATCGACTACCTCGGCGCCAAAATGATCGGGAATAATGCAGGGTTGTCGATGTTAAAAGGTGTGGATAAGGAGACTTACAAAGAAAACCCGCTACTGGCAAAGCTGGCTGAAAGAATTAAACAGCATGAAGAACTGCGGCAACAAAACTATTTCAGTGAGGAAATAAAATCGGCATTGAGACAGCCTGGAAAAGAGTTCAGGTTGTTTAACCGGGCGGACGGTTCCTGGGGATTCAAGCCGGTAGTATATCAACGGCACAAAGTTTCGGGAAATGATGCCTCCACTTCCAAATGGAACGTACAGAATGAATTTGCACCACAGCAACCCGGATTCAGAATTGAGGCCTTAATGTCGGTGAAGCCTTATGATGATTCCGGGAACGTAACACTCACTACCTCCCTGAAACCGGAGCAGTTTGCGGAGGAGTCCTCCGGTGGCATTGAGGCAGCTTTGAAGGTTTCGTCCGAAAAAACGGGAAAAGGTGAACCGGCCTGGGTTTTCTCTGCCAGGAATGAGGGGAGAAATGCCATAAATGCATCGTGGGTGAAGATGGAATCCCCTTTCGATTCGATACTCGACCTGGATAAGTACCAGGGATTGGGCGTATGGATTAAAGGTGACGGAAGCGGACAACTGCTCAACCTGAGTCTTCAGGGAACTCATCACCTTTCCTACGGGGCAAGAGCCGATCGCTATATCAAGATCGATTTTTCCGGATGGAAATATTTCGAACTGGTCGAGTTCGAATCAGATCGGTCAAGAGATTACCGGTGGCCGTTCAGTGACAATTTGTACCAGTCGTTTTTCTTCCGTTTGAATTTTAGCTCAGTGGAAAAACTACAGATGTGGTACAACAATCTGCCGGCCGGGAGGGAAGTCAGTGCGGTAGTAGGCCCGGTGAAGGCGTTGCCGTTGGTATCGGGTACTATCCGGAATCCGGTAGTGACTGTGAATGGGGAGAGCATCATGTTGCCGGTAGAAATGGAGTCGGGAATGTATATCGAGTTTAATTCATTAAGTGATTGTAAGTTATATAATGCCAAGGGCGAGCTTTTAAAAGAAATTACACCTGAAGGGGTGCTAGGACAACTAAAGAACGGAGCAAACGAGATAGCGTTCAGTTGTGCTGCCGGTGGAGAAGCCAATCCGAGGGCACAGATAACCTTGATGACGGAAGGCGAGGAACTCAGGTAGGAGAAGATTTCATTTTTATAAATAATATTCCTACGGAGTAGCTGACCCTATGAAAAAACCGACCTTTCATCAAAAAAATAAAAATGGATCTTCCGGCATAAAGCGAAGGGCATTCCTGGGAATGGGATTGACCGGAGTGGCGGGCGTATCCTTCCCGACAATTGCCACCTCTAATCATAAAGCCGGCATTCCGCCAGATCCGGAGAGACCCCGTTATTGGAGTCGTACCGAGCGCTTCGGGGAGAAAGTGGCACTTTTGCAAAAAGCCTGGGAGCAAAAGAACTATCGTATGGTAAGGGCTTTGACGGATTCGCTCCGGAATTCAGCGCTCCAGGCCCAGGCGGAAGAATCGTCTCCGGGGACACCGGTTCTGGATGCTGCTGCCTATGCGGAACTCCCGCTTTATCCATCCGATCTCATCACGACGGGAGAAGGGTTCGGGCTTTCCCTGGAAAATGAATTTTACAAAGTACACCTATCGAAACAAACCGGGCAGATAGAAAGACTGATATTGAAGCGCGAGCATGGCATGGAGTATTATTCCGGAGGACAGGGCCACGGAGAGCCCGCCGGGATTGACTGGGCTCATGACTATACCCCTCCTACCCTCCACTATCAGTGGCACGGCCAGTTATGGAGCCGGTACCCGGTCAGAGATGTGCAGTTGAAAGAGGGAACCACTTTGTACGAAAAAAATGCGTATTCCGTAGCACCTTTTTTCCCTGATGGAGGGGCTGAAGATATAGAAGCACTGAGGAAGAAATTACTTACTCCCCTGGTGGTATCCGCGGGAAAGCTTAAAAACAGCGATGTAGTTACGGCTTCCGGCAAGCTTGCCAGGCCGGGTGATACCGACGGGATGCCCGTATCCAAAAAACTTGTCTGGGAGGCGTTACAGATTGTAAAAGATCCACAGCTGTATACGGCTGATGTTAGTATAGTCGATTTGGGGCTGGTAAGGGATGTGCGTGTAAGAGGAGAAGTGGTGACGATCGTGCTGGCAATGCCGCATAGAGGACGCCCTCTCGGTTCTTACTTTGACTATGGGTCCAACGCCGTTCATTCTACCTTAACTTGATAATGATATTCAATTTCTCAGAAGGAAGGGGTTATTCCCCTACCTTTCTTTTCCTGATATTGGCCGGAAGTCTTGCTATGTTTACCCGGTGTCGGCAAATTGCTTATCAGGATTGGAAGATTTACGGAGGAGGTAGTGAACGTTTACAATATTCGGGTCTGGATGAGATTACAGTTGCTAATGTAAAAGACCTGACCGTTGCATGGGTTTATCACACCCGGGATGCCGACTCGACCAGCCAGATACAAGTGAATCCTATTGTAGTGGATGATGTGTTGTATGGAGTCTCGCCACAGTTGAAATTGTTTGCTGTTGATGCGGCTACCGGGGCAGAACGTTGGATGTTCGACCCCGCCCTGGATACGGCAGGACGGAATGAAGAAGTGAGCTACGGTATCAATGCTTGCCGGGGTTTAACGTTGTATCCGAATACAAAAGGCAATGACCTGCTTTTCTACACGGTCGGATCCTTCCTTTATTGCATCGATAGTAAAACCGGCAAACCGGTCAGATCTTTCGGAAGTAACGGAAAGATTTCGCTTCACGACGGGCTTGACATCGACCGGGATGTACGCAAACTCCGGGTCACCTCGACAACTCCGGGGATTATTTTTAAGGATCGTATTATTGTCGGAACGAGTCTTTCTGAAGGAGCGGAGGCTGCGCCTGGCCATATAAGGGCATATAATGTGTTTACCGGCAGCATAGAATGGATTTTTCATACGATACCGCGCCCCGGGGAAACGGGTTATGATTCGTGGAAAGACCCGGAGGCTTACCGCTACGTAGGAGGAGCAAACGCCTGGGGAGGATTTAGCCTGGATGAAAAACGCGGATGGGTATTTACCTCTACCGGAACTTCTAATCCCGACTATTACGGTGCGAAAAGAAAGGGTGATAACCTGTTTTCGGATTGTATCCTCGCATTGGATGCCACTACGGGCAAGCTGCAGTGGCATTACCAGGTAATCCATCACGATCTCTGGGATTGGGATCTCCCGACGGCCCCAACGTTGGTCTCAGTCATGAAAAATGGAAAAAAGCGCGAAGCGGTAATCCAGGTAACCAAACATGGAATGATTTTCGTCCTGGATCGTCAGACGGGAAAACCGCTTTACCCGGTTGAAGAGAGGGCTGTTCCGGTCGACAATGCTCTGCCGGGAGATGAGCCTTCCCCTACGCAGCCGTTTCCTACTTTCTATGAACCTTTTGTCCGCCACCAGTTTACGGAAGAAATGCTGTACCGGGATATTCCGGATTCGTCCTACCAGGACATTCTGAAGCGATACAGGAGGTACAACGGAAGTAAAATGTTTACGCCTCCGGGATTGGAGGGAACCATTGTATTTCCAGGGCTTCTGGGAGGAGCGGAATGGGGAGGGCCGTCCTTCGACCCTGCCACAGGGATTCTCTATATCAATGCGAACGAGGTTCCCTGGATCGTGACGATGAAAAAAACGCAGCCGGAAAAAGTACGCAGCAGCCGGACGCAACGAAACCTGGAAGCTGGAAAGGAGCTGTATTCAAAACATTGTGAAAGTTGCCATGGCGCTTCCCTGACGGGTAATGCAAATTTTCCATCGCTGATCGGGCTCGATAAAAAATATGATGAAAAGAGCTTTTCGCATTTGTTGTCGTCCGGGAGGAGAATGATGCCTGCCTTCGGACATCTGAACGCCGGAGAAGTAGGGGCGCTATCTTCTTATCTTCTCAATCTCACCGGGAAGCAGAAAGAGGTTTTTCATGTACAGGAGAAAGAAAAGCACCCGTTTTTTGACCTGCCCTATGAACTGGCCAGTGTTGAGAAGTTTTTGACGAAAGAAGGATTCCCGGCCGTATCTCCCCCATGGGGAACGCTTACGGCGATCAATACCGCTACGGGGAAAGTCCTATGGAAGAATGTACTAGGAAATTATAAGGGACTGGAAAAGGGAAAGCCAGAAACAGGAACCGAAAACATGGGAGGAAGTGTGGTAACGGCGGGTGGACTGCTTTTTATCGCGGCAACCCCAGACGAGAAATTCAGGGCTTTTGACAAAACAACCGGGAAACTGCTGTTCGAAACCCAATTGCCGGCTGCCGCCTATGCGACACCTTCAGTTTATCGCGTTGCAGGGAGGCAATATGTAGTATTGGCGTGCGGAGGTGGGAAGATGAATTCTAAGTCCTCTGACGTTTACATCGCATTTGCACTTCCGCAACCCCGGGGAGCAAAATAGTAATCAACCCTATGGTGGGTGTTGCTGCATTTTTAATACCTGAAATCCTGTCATACCAAATGGGTAAACGGAAAATTCATAACTACAGGTGGTGGCTGTTGCTTCTGCTCGTTTCAGCCACTACCATCAATTACCTTGACCGGCAGATACTGGGATTGCTGAAGCCGCTTCTGGAGCCTGAGTTCGGCTGGTCGGAGACCGATTTTGCCTACATCGTAATGGCCTTTACGGGTGCCTATGCGTTGGGTTTGGTATCGTGGGGTTGGCTAATCGACCGTATCGGGATCAAAGTGGGATACTCTTTGTCGGTGCAATGTCCGGAGCAGTGGGTGGAATGCTGTTCCCAATGGTTGTTGGGTTTGTTCTTGACAAATATAAGGCAGTCGGGGATCTCACTGGTGGCTATCATCTTCTGTTCGTCATTTGTTCCGGGATGTACCTGCTGGCCTGGATTATCATTCATTTTCTCACGCGTAAGCCTCCCATTATTGCTGCGGAATCGCCGGGTGCTACCGGGGAAGCTACTAACTGATAAATCTTCTTTTTACATTTTCAGGAAGTCTAACTCTCAAGCATTCAACATTTATAGCGGTAGTAAGTGATCTCGTCGAATCCGTAATGCACCACGGGTTTCGTAAGATCATCCTGTTCAACAGTCACGGTGGAAATCAGGCCGTAATGCAGTTATTGCTGGAAGACCTCGGGTACAAGTACCCTGAAATCCACCTTGTAGGGCTTACGTGGTGGACCGTAGCACGCGACGAGCTGACTGGTATTACGGAGGGCGGTTTTGGAGCGACGGGCCATGCCTGTGAATTCGAAACTGCCCTTATGAAGATAATCGCTCCTCATCTGGTAAACGAAGCAGAAATCGTAAAGGGGGATAGGGTAGCAACTTTTGAGTGGGCGGAGGGCGACATGCTGAACAGTCCCCGGGCATCCTATTTCAGAACTATGAAATCAATGACTCCGAACGGAGTATATGGAGATCCCACGCTTGCCTCTCCGGAAAAAGGAGACCGCATAACGGTTGCAGTTATTGAGGCATTGAAAAAAGTGGCAATGGAATTGTATTTATTGACGCCCTGAAAACTATGTTCTTCGATGTCGTATTGGGTTTCAATATAGTCAATATTCAACCCCTATTTTCATCCCCCTCTGCCAGGATTTCATTATCGCCTCACAGATAGCCGTGGAAACCAACCCGTCTGCTGCAGAGGTTTCGGGGCGTCGCCGCCCTTCGACTGCCTCCAGGAAAGCGGCATGTTCTGCGCGGAAAATATCGTCCCTTTCCTGCTGGAAACTGATCGTGTCGACCGACTGAGACTTTTTGTACCCTACCCGCAGCGTCCCTTGTTCGTAGTCCAGCACGGCCCATCCCTCGTCACCGGTGACTTCATAACAATGGCGCTGGGGCATTTGTACGTAGTTCAGGTGGATGTGGGAACTCAGCTGCGCATCATATTCGAGCACAATATCGGCCACATTCGGAGCAGCGCTGAACTCCATGTTACCGCCCTGGAATCCTGGTGCATAGACACTTTCAGGACGACGGTTCAGCAGCCAGTACACAAGATCCGCCTGGTGTGCATAGTCGAAAAATAGGGATCCCGGATGAGAGGCCTGGTATTTTGAAAGGGAATTAACGAGCGTGATGTAAGTACCTACTCGTGCATGGAGGTGTAGCACATTCCCGAGCTTTCCCTGGTCAATGAGTTCTTTCAGTAGTTGTATTCCCTTCCCGAAGTGTAGGAAGAAACCGACTCCGAAAGCAAGTCCCGTCTCTTCTGCCAGCGAGGAAACTTCCCGGGCTTCTTCCAGCGTAGCCGTCATCGGCTTCTCGCAAAACACGTGAATACCGGCCTTGAGCGCCCGGATCGATTGTTCCGCATGTAGCGGAGTGGGGGTGGCCAGCCAGACGATATCCGGTTTGGTCGCCAGCATATCGTCGAAGGAAGTATGGTTTATCACCTCTCCAAGCGTTTCTTTCGCGGCGGCGGCGGTAGCAGGATTCACTTCCAGTATTTCAACCCGGACGTCTTCTCTCTCTTTGAGCAGTCTTGCGTGGCGTAGTCCTATGGAACCCAGCCCTACTACTACGATTCTGTATTTTATTGCCATGTCGAAAATCCTCCGTCTACCACGATGTTCTGACCTGTAATATAACCTGAAGCTGCGGAGGCAAGGAAAAGGATGACTCCTTTCAGATCCCGGCCGTCGCGGCCCATCCTCCCGAGGGGGGTGCGATCGCTGTATGCCGCTACGAAGGCGGGATGATGACCGCGCTCAGGACCGGTAAAGCCGCCCGGAGAAATACTGTTTACGCGGATACCGTGTGGAGATAAAAATCCCGCAAGGTCGCGGGTGAGGCCTATTACGCCGGCTTTGGCTGCTGCGTAATCTACGGGCTGGCCCAGCATTCCCGCTGCCTGGTACATACGGCGGTCGCGGCCGATGAGCCCGGCGATAGATGCAATATTGATCATAACACCCGATTTCTGTTCCATCATCATGGCCCCGAATGCCTTGCAGCAATAGATCGTGCCGGTGAGGTTATTCTGAACACCGTTGAAGATGTCTTTCGGGTTGCGTTCGAAAAGATAGGCGATGCTGGAACCGGATCCTCCTCCGGCGTTATTCACGAGGATATCCAGGGTAGGGCGCCATGCCTTTACCCGGCTTGCACAGGCGTCTACCTGCTCCGGATTGGTGTGATCCATTTCGAGAGACAATGTTTCTACGCCGTAGTCCTTTTGCAGTTGTTCTGCGGCTTTCGCCGCTTTGTCAAGCTTCCGGGATGTGATCGCCACGGCGCAGCCGGCCGCCGCCAGTATGGACGCTGCTTCGTAACCCAATACGGAGGAGCCGCCGGTGATCAGTGCGGTCTGCCCTTCCAGGTCAAACAAATTGGATATATCGGGATGCATAGGTTTTCGGATAAGCGCTTTTATGTATTGGAATACGATTTTAAGTAGTTGTCCAGTATCCGGAGACAATACCATTCCTGCCGGGGAAGGTGGAACGGGCCTTTGAAAAGATTTCCTTTTGCTGTTTGCGCTATGCGGCCGTCGCGGTGCAGGTAGCCGAACCATTCGCCGTGCAGCTTATCCGGGAAATGTTCGTAGGCGTATTGGTGTATAAGGCGGTGCCGTTGCGCGTATTTTTCGTCGCCGGTTGCCAGGAAAGCCAGGAGTGTGGCGATGATGGTTTCGTTTTGCGGCCACCAGAATTTCATATCCTGCCAGTATTCCTGGACCGGCTTACCGAAAACGTCGCGGAAGTAGAGGATACCGCCGTACTCCTCATCCCATCCTCTTTCCCACATATAATCCAGCATGCGGCAGCCCAGCGCCTTAAGACGGTCGTCCTTCCGGTACAGCGCCTCGTGCAGGATAAACCAGGCGCCTTCGATGGCATGCCCGGGATTGAGGGTCCTGCCGTCTATGTGGTTAATGATACTGCCGTCGGGCGCGACCTGCTCCATGACGCAGCGGATGTCGTCTTTTACAAAATACGTTTCGATCTGGTCTATCCAGGTGCTGATCCATTCGTCGCAGCGCGGGTCTCCGATGGTTTCGCGTAGCTGCTGTGCCGTATTGATCATGATCATGGGGGTACCGATGCCCATCGCCGGACGGGTATCCGTGAATTTTGAAGGGAGCAGGCCCGGAGTTGTGGCGAAACGAATGCACTCCCCGAATATCCTTCTCGCCCGGTCTGCTGCTTCCTGGCTGCCGCTGATCTTTGCGTAGGCCGCCGCGGCGATGACATAAAAGGTCTCGGAATAGAAATACCGTCTTTTCCGGATAGGCCGTCCGTCGCGGGTGACATGGAAGAACATCCGCCCGTCTGCATCGAAGCAATGCCTGTTCAGGAAATCATACCCGAGCCCGGCGCCGTCCAGCCATTCCTGCCTGGGTTCGATGGTGTCATAGAGTGTTGCCAGCAGCCACGTGGCCCGGCCCTGTATCCAGACAGCTTTGTCATCGTCGATAAGTGAACCGTCGGCATCACGCATAAGCAGGAACCCGTCATGCTCCCGGTCATAGGAGCGCGGGAACCAGAAGGGAACAGTATCTCCCAGAAGCCTGTCGCGATAGAAATCCCTGAGCGCGGTCAGTTCGCTGATGGTGTAGGTCATCTTAGCCATTTTGTTTTGGACGTAGAAAGGTTTGCTGAACGATCAGCGCCACTGCCACGATCCCGGCCAGTATGGCAAAGTCACGGCCAAGATTGCCGGAATCGGTAGATTTTCCGAGGATATCGGTAATGATGGCGCCTGCAAAGACACCTGTCATGTTCATGATGCCATAGGCGGTAGAGCGATAGCTTGCGGGTACAAACTGGCAGAGTATCGGCATATTGTTGGCGTCGGACAACCCGAAGCCGAAACCAAAGCAGAGAGCGGCTCCGATTACTGCGGTAATCGAATCACCCAGGCCGATCAGGACCAATGCCGGGATAGCCAGGCCCATCCCGATCCCGCTCACGTAAATACGGCCCCTGATATTCCGCTGCACCCATTTGTCGCTCAGGATTCCGCCCAATACCACGCCGATGAGCGACGAAACGGCAATGGTAACTGTAGAGGCCGGTCCTGCTATCGACATATCCAGCTGAAGGTTATTGGCAAAGAGAGTAGGCAGCCAGTTTTTTATCGCCCAACCGGGAAGGCTCGGAATAGCAAAAAAGAACAGGATGATCCAGAAGGATATATTGGAAAAGAGGAGTTTCATCGCTTTTACTACAGGCACCCTTTCCGGCTGCTGGTTCCCGGAATCTGTTTCAATGGTTGGCCGCTTTTCCTTTAGAAAAAGTATCAGTATAACGGCATAAGCCATCCCGAGAGCCCCGAATCCCCTGAAGGCTGCTTCCCACGAAAAGGTCGATGCAATGGTGGCGCCGAACCCGCCCAGTGCCTGGCCGATGTATAAGCCGGTCAGGTGCAGCCCTATCGCAAGCGAATGGGTTTTGGAACTATGGTAGTCGGCAATCAGCGCCAGGGCGGTCGGGATGTAAAGCGCCTCGCTAAAGCCCATAATAGCTCTCAATACATATAGCTCTTCGAATGTGCTGGAATAGCCCATCAGCAATGTTACAGCGCTCCATACAAACAGGCTGCCGACTATCAGCCACTTGCGGTTAAACCGGTCCGCGGCGATTCCCGCTATCGGGCTCACAAACCCGTAAATCCATAGGAATACCGCCATCAGCCGCCCGAAATTAACGGCCATCTGCAGCTCTTCAATGTCTACCTGCATAGAAGGGCGCATGGTAGCCAGCATCTGCCGGTCGAGATAGTTGAGCAGCGCCACTACCCAGAGGAGAGCCACTACCACCCACGGATATCTTTTCGAGTTACTCATGGCCTGGATTCAGGTTTGGGATGGATTTACTTCAGGAAATAGGGGCCGAGATCAAGAGCCCGGACGTCTTCCCGGAACTGCTCCCACTGCACTTCATCCATATTTTTTACGGGTAACCTGAATTCTCCGCAGTCGAGGCCTGCCAGCTTCATATAGCTTTTGCCCACAGAAATACCCCCGTACTTTCCCAGGAGCCTGATGAGGTCGATGGAAAGCTGCTGAAGCTGTGCCGCCTTTTGCAGGTTTTTTTCTTCAAAGGCCCGGATCAGATCCAGGTACAGGCCCGGGACATAATTGTAGGTGCTTCCTACCGCCCCCTGGGTTCCTATAGCAAGGGCCGGCAGCATGTTTTCATCCCTGCCCCACAGCATATCGTATTTCCCGTCTGCATAATGAATGCAGGAGAGGAAATCCATAAAATCTTCATGAGTGTATTTGACCCCGGCGAAGTTGGGGATCAGGCCATCGACTTCCTGCAGCAGATCATAAACGGGGATACCGACTCCTGTCAGTACCGGGATATGATAGTAATAAAACGGCAGTTCGGGGACGGTATCCGCTATTTTTTTACAGCAGGCGGCCAGTTGGGACACCGACGAAGGCTTGAAATAGAAGGGGGCTGTGAACGAAACGGCATCTACCCCTGCTTCCCTTGAAAACAGGGCCAGCTCTATGCAGTCTGTCAGGGAGGTGCCGCCCAGCAGCGGGATCAGCATGAAGTCCGGATCTTCGCGTGTGAAGTCCGCCCAACTCGTGATGACCTGCTTTTTTTCGGACATGGAAAGCGATACGCCTTCTCCGGTAGAACCGATAATGAAGGCGCCTATGACGCCATTTTGTTTAAGCCTTCTGTAATAATCCGGGATGACTGAAAGCTGTATAGTCCCGTCCGGATTCATGGGTGTAAACGGTGCTGCGATTAATCCTTTTATTTTTTTGTAATTCATTTTTTAGTGCCTTTTATCAATTTCGTCGTACCATATCCCTCTTGTAAAATAGTTTCAAAGAATGGGCTTACTGGAAAATTATGTATAACATAATCCTTATTACAAATAAGTGTGTAAACTTTTATCTTTGCAAGAGAATTCTCAAAAATTCATCGCCAGGGCAAAAAATTTGTTTTTAAGTTCCTGAAAAATTTACAGACAGTTCTGTCTTCAGTGAAATTGAACGGTCACGTTTGTCACACATAATGCAATTTTGATCTCATGAAGGGATTACTTAACGGTCTGAAGACAATTGATACCAGCTCACTGGTTGATAAGGTGGAAACCAAACTCATTGCGCTGCTGATCGAAAACAATCTGAAGGTAGGGGACTCTATCCCGAAGGAACTGGAGCTGGCGGAGGTGTTGGGTGTGAGCCGGACGGTGGTGCGTGAGGCATTGCTCCGGTTACGACTGATGGGCCTGATCGAGTCAAAGAAGAAAAAAGGTGCGGTGATTACCAGTCCCGACCTGGTTTCGATCCTGGAAAGAAGCATGAACCCGAAAATCCTGGACGAAGCGACCCTGAAGGAAATATTCGAAATGAGGTTATCCCTGGAGATCGGGATGGCCGATTTTATTATGGAACGTGTGCAGCCGGAGGATATTCTTGAATTGCGGAAGATCGTAGTGAATGAGCCCGTGGCTTCGGAAAATGTGGTGTTTGAAATCAACCATGAAATTGCGTTTCACGGAAAGCTCTATGAGATCACCAGAAACGAAACCATGAAAAAATTCCAACGGATGCTCCTTCCTGTTTTTGACTATGTGCATACCAGCGGGGTGCTGAAAAACGCGCCGTTAAACGATGCGTTTGTTTCCCACAAAGACCTGGTGGATATCATCGAAACAGGCAACCCGGAAAAACTGCGAAACGGGATGCGTAATCACCTCGAGAATCATTTTGTGCGCCTGTTCCAGCGATGATGGGATCTGCTTCGGCAGGTGAGGCTATTGGATTACATATCCCTATTGTTTCTAAGACCATCAAAAATCGTCAGACCTTCTGTTTGCTTTTTCCCTGGAAGGAACAAGCTAAAAATATATCCTGAGCTGAGACATACCACAAGGCCAATCATTCCATATAGCCAAAAATTCAGAGGGGTGTATGTTTTCACGTAGTACAGGATCCCTACACTCAAAAAGCTTCCTAATAAAACTCCTGTGCTGTTCGCTTTTTGCGTAAATATCCCGAGCATGAATAAGCCCGCCGAAGCGCCGATAAACAGTCCGGTCAGCTCCTGGAAGAAATCCAGTAGAGAGTAAATGTCCAGATAGAGCAGCCCCACCGCGAGTAATGTTGAGACTGCGCCAAGTCCAATAGTCCAACCCCGAGCCGTTTTGTAAGTTTGTTCGGGGGTAAGGTTTCGGAAACGGCTATAAAAATCTGTAGTAATAACCGTTGCCAGACTATGGATATGACTTTGAGAAGAACTCATTGAGGCCGCAAAAATTCCTGTAATAATTAATCCGCTGATTCCCATTGGTGCATTGTAGGCTATGAAATAAGGTAAAATGCCGTCTGTGCTTCCTAACGGGTGTAGTTCATTGGCATGTTGTTTATAGAAAACATAGAGTACCGTTCCTAACAGGTAAACTATTATTGCCCAAGGTATGGAGGCCCAAACATCAGTCCAGACCGTTTTTTGAGCCTCCTTTGTCGTCGAGGTCGTCAGATAGCGCTGCACTACCGCCTGGTCGGTCGTAAGATTGCCCAATCGCGTCACAATATTTCCCAATATGATAGCGAGCAACGTAGAACTTGTTAAATCCCAGTCCCATTTACCCAGACTAAGTTTATTGTCTTCCATTGCGGTATCAAAAAAAACTCCCCATCCACAATTAATACCGTTGATCCCAATATATATACAGGTTATAGCACCTAAAAAAAGCAGGAGTGCCTGGACAACTTCTATCCAGATCACCCCTTCTATTCCTCCTATCACTGTATAAAAAGTACTGAGCACTCCCATTACCAAAATACATAGCAAGGTATCAAGAGGTGTTACGGCAGAAAGTGCCAGCGCGGGTAAATAGAGTACCAGCCCCATTCTGGCCAGTTGAAAAACGAGATACAACGTGGAAGCAAACAGCCGGACAGCCGGGTTGAACCGGCTTTCAAGATAATGATAAACACTGGTGATCTTTATTTTACGTATAAGTGGAATGAAATACACCGCCACGACTGGCACTACAATGAACCAGGTAAATACTCCTGCGAAATAAGCCCAGTTGACCGCATACGTTTTGGCAGGTATAGTCATAAAGCCGATAGCGCTTACTTGTGTAGCCATTACGCTAATCCCTGCTGCCCAAGCCGGCACCCGTTGTCCTCCCAGTAAAAAATCATCTGCAGTCTTATTACGCCTTGAAAAGAACCAGCTAATTCCACCCAGCAACAGCATATATATTACCAGTACTATATAATCAGGCCAACCAAACAGACTTTTGATTTCTTTATGCTCAAAGAAACCAAGCTGTACCTCGGCGCTACGTACAGACGGGGCGGTTTCACCACCAACAATCCATAACTTGTTATCCTTAGTTATTGCCCGGGCTCCCACCAACCCGCCTTCGGGCAACTCTCCGGCTGTCACCCAGGTATCGGTAATGGTGTGATAGGAAAGAATATCAGGGACAAATTGGTAATCTTCGGGAGCAGTCATTTGAGGTATCTGATCCAGGCTGTGACCATCGGATCCGCTAAAAACCATAATATGGGATGGTCCGATGGAAGTAGCCGGAGCCCAGTATGCAGCTCTCGGCATTTGGGCTATTGCTTCCCATGTGTGTTTTTTTTCGGGATTATAGACGTAACCATCTCTTAGATACCTGCTATCGGATTTGCCGCTAAAGAGATATATACATGGCTCTTCGCCATTATTCTGAACGATTAGAGAGGCTCCGTATCGGGCAGGACCGGGCCATGAGTTCAGCTCTTCCCATCCGTCCTTAGCATTCAAGTTAAGTCTCCAGAAAGTTTGGAGCGCATTTCCAAGAGTGTCTTTGCCGCCAGCCAGATATACAAAATTATTAAGTCTGACAGCCGCAGGTTGGGTACAGGGCACGGGAAGCCTTGGATACCTGATAGAATCAATGACTACTTTTTCCAGATGATTTTCCCAACGCAGCAGGAACACGGAACTGGATACGTTTTCACCATCGCTTCCCCCAAGGCACAAAATCCCGTCTTCAGTTTCAATTGTGGCTCCATCAGCAATCGGGCTTGCTAGCCTACCTGCTTTTTCCCAGCCGCTTTCCGGCTGACCTGTCTGTTTTAATATAAAGATCTCACGATGATATTGCTTTACTCCTCCTTCCCATCTGGGCGCGGTAAAATTGTTTCCGCCGGCATAAATCAGCGTGTTCTTATGAAACCCACTGAAACCGCCGCTTAAGCCCTGCTCTACGGGGAGAGGCGGAGAGGATTGCCAACTAAACAGGCCGGTACTGGTTCGTCCTTGCCCAAAAGAGATCAGCGGCCCGACAATTAACATACAAGTTATTACCGGGAGAAAAATGATTTTATTCTTCATCTAAAAACTATTTTTTGCTTTTCGTCGGCTGCGGTATTTGCTTTTAACAGCCGGAGGGTACAAAGCCCTTGTTAATAACCTTAAACCTGATCTACTCTCGGATATATAGCAGGGAGTTGCTCCACGTCCACGATACAATCATTTTTCCGAAGATTATTTCGTAGTTTTTCCATATCGATTTCACTGAAGGAGATCTGGTCATCAACAACCTGCCTGCATGCCATGCCGGCAGCTTCTCCCATCGCCATACACGGGCCCATGACCCGGACCGGTCCCAGAACCTGCCCTTCCACGCTTACCGCTCTCCCGGGGCAGATCAGGTTTTTAACAGGTCTTGGTATCATGATCCGGAAGGGCAACGGTGTGTATAAGCCCTTTTTCCGTGTGTACTGCAAACCACCTGTCTTATCGTCTGCATAAGGTTGTTTGCTCGGATCAAGAGGATCGGGCAAATCCCATCCGTACATACTGAACCCTATACAATCCGGGAAAATGTTTTCCGTCCTTAAATCTTCTTCAGTAAGCATGTACGATCCGATGATGCGTCTCGTTTCTCTTACGCCAAGCTGGGGCGCAATCGACTTAATCCTCGCATTTTCGAACCCCGGGAAGTACTTGCTAAACAAGGACAGTAGCTGATGAATCTGCTTTCTTCCCCTTATCATCGCATCAGAAACCGCCGTCCCGTTTGTTCCGTCAACTCCAACCATCTGATTGGTGTTAATGTAGAACTCCCCTTCATTAGGCAGTTTCGTACATACAAATATTTTAAAAGGGAAATTCCATTCTCCTTTTTTCCGTAAAGATTGGATCAGGCTTCTGAACTTGGGATCACGGGCCTTTTCCACGCCTTCTTTCAGAGCCTTTTCATTTACATTGTACACATGAAAAATCAAGGATGGCGCTGTTACTTTTCCGTCATTTCTGGCTCCTAATACAGTTTCACATTGGCTTCGGGCGGCAACATCCGCATTGCCGGTAGCATCCACAACGGCCTTTGCGCTTACAGCAAACAATCCACTCCGGTTATACAGAATTAAATGAGTTATAAGGTTATTGACTGTAACAACGTCTACAATATACGTACTATAAAGAACCTCTACACCGAAATCTTCCATCACCTCATCCAATACCAGATCTACTCCAAACGGATCCAATGGTACGCCGTGTATGAACCAGTTGTACCATCCGTAGGGATGATATTTTTCTCCTTCCTGAAGTTTGGGAATTAAAGCAAACCCCTTCTCCGCGGCTTTTTCAGCTATGTGCTTAAACAGGCCTCTGACCACCCATTCTCCTTCCTGTGTTCTCCCTCCCAGCCATTGAGAAACCAACCCGGTTACCGCCATGCCGCCCAACTGGCTCATCCCTTCTATAATAAGTGTTTTTAATCCTTCCCTCCGCGCCGATAGCGCCGCCGCACATCCTGATGGCCCTCCGCCGCAGACCACCACATCGTAGTTGCCGTATACAGGAAGATGGCCGGTATAGTTCAATTTATTTTTCATGTAGATTATTTAGTTATGCAATACAGGTCTGATTTTAAAGACAAAAGAATTTTCCCTCACTGTTCAGCACGAGATTGAACAGTTAAAAGTGAAGTAAACGGATCACCGAAGCTTAATAGGAAAGATAGAAAGCAGGAGGTTGCTTCATTTCTTCCGTTCGTTAAACGCCTTATCCAATTCGGAAATATTAAATTTCGTGGCGACAACGGAATAATTCTCCCCTTTTCTGTAAGCAACTGAGTTAATGGCTAAAACTGTATTGTCCGGCAGCAGAAGAACGGATGGATATTCAGTGGTTTTGAATGTATGAAGCAGTTTGACCCTATATTCACCTTCCCTGGTGTGAAGGAGGTCTTCATATCTGCCTATCCATCCTACAAAATGCCCCTTGGTTTGGCTGTTCTCTGCAACATCCCTTCCGACCACGATCAACCTGCCATCGGGTAAGTACCGATGCTGATGCCGGTCCATGGTAACGCTCGCCGCAGCCTGATAGGGCTCTGACCAGGTTGTGCCCTCATTATCAGATACCATTATCCATGAGTTGTACGATCTGTTGTTTTCCCTGATCAGCATCAGCAGTTGCCTGCCATCCGGAGAGCGGATTATCTCAGGCTCACACGGAATAAAAGGGTCTCCCAGATCTAAAATAAATCGCCAATGCCCCCAGGTCTTCCCGCCGTCAGTCGAAACGGATTGAACTAGTATATTGGTAAGACCTCCTTCATAAGGCCTTCGCGTATTGGTAACTCCCAACAGCTTGCTTCCATTTTCAATGGGGACAATGGAAGTAAATGGCATTACCTCGGCACTTAAGGTATCCTGGGAGCCGCTTATCCTGACAGGCTCATAGGAAGACCATTTCTTCCCTCCGTCATACGAAAAGGAACTGTACATTTTCTTCCCGAAAGGTCCTCTGCTTACAAAATTGACCACCGCTTCCCCTCCGTTATTGTCTTTTAAATTGTACATGGCAGGGCAATTGGAGTGGTACTTCCAATTGTCCGGAACTTCCAACAGGTCGCTCCACGTTTTACCCAAATCGCCGCTTTTTTTTAGAAATCCACAAGGACCTCCGTGTCCGAGTGTCCATGTAACGTATAACATGCTGTCTTTTTTTAAAAAGATTGCATTCGGATGCCCGTTACGAATTTCGGCCGTACCCTGTGCAATGACCGCTTGTCTTGAAGAATCCCCGGAAATATCAATAGTAGGAATGGTGATGTTTCTGCTGTTCTTTATAAGATGCTGTCCATTCGCTCCTATTGTGATGAATAAGAGGAGGATCCACGCTGAAAATATTCTGCTCATAAGATAAAATCTGTTTCGGAAAACTTAAGTTTACTTCCTTGGACCAGGTCGGCTCTCAACCGGTAGTCAGCTGGTACGATATTTCTGTTTCTCATGGTTTAGAGGTTGCATAGCCTATTGTCTGTTCTACTATCGGGTCATTTGTCCATACTACGATATCGATGGGCCAGCGTATTTTATAATTTTCGTCAGAGTTTGATTTATCCAGGACTCCATAAGGATGTGCCGTACTTTTAAAAACCAATGGCTCATTGCTGTATTTCATCCGTCGAATATCATACCACCGTTTCCCCTCATAAACAAATTCCTTGCTCCGCTCTGAAAATATAATAAGTTCATTTTCATCCCGGCTTCCGTTCTTAAACGGTGCAGGATCGTTCGACTCTCCTCCAAATGCCCGGTCCCGGATCGCTTTGATGTAGGGAGTAGGGTCGGCGCCTTCAGCATTACTTATTTCTGCTAGCATCAACAAACGATCTGCTTCACGATATACCGGCCAGTCGTCGACAAAATAGCGTCTGTTGTTAACTATTGTCCCCATAAATTTGACAAGAGCTGTATTACGAACGGTAACGACCGGTGTTGAGGAGCTTAGGTCTACTTTGTCAATGTCGTTGACTTAATGTTTTTTAGAGTTTTTTATAGGCCATATAGTGTTTTT